>NZ_DATJJC010000001.1:0-5416 GCF_035492695.1 Mucilaginibacter sp.
AGGTTGAAGCTGCCTACAGTATAGCTAAACTCGCCTTTGTTTTGACCGGTAGGCTTTTTGGTGACTACATTGTACAAACCGCTCGGATCGCCGTTTGAAAGCATAAAACCAGCCGGACCTTTTACAAACTCAATATGGTCAACAAAACTCATATCTTCAGTAAGCGGACCCCAGTACGAACTAACAACATTAAAGCCGTTGCGAAAAGCCTGTACCTGCGATCCGCGCATTTTGATGTTGGCATACAGGTCGCCCCAGTGCTCTGACCGTATGGCACCGCTTATGTTACGGATAACGCCGTCGCTCATGCCGGTGATCTGTTGCTCTTTAAGCGACTGACCTGAAATAACCTGGATATTTTGAGGTACCTCTAACAATGGCTCCTGCAAACGCAGCGATTGCGATGGGTTATCCATCTTAATCCCATTGGTACGGGCGTTAACCTTCACTTCTTCCAATTGGGCATTGTTGATGTTAAGTACAAAGTTGGCAACGGTATTTTTACCGACAGCAATAGTTACTTCTTTTTCTTGCGAAATGATGTTTACGGCTGTTACGCTAATGGTATATGTGCCCGGAATAATACGATTGATGCTGAAGTGGCCCTTATCAGTAGTTGATGCGCCGTATGAAGTACCTTTAAGCGTAACGGATACATAAGCAACAGGTTCGCCATTTGTTGCGGTAATAACCCCGCTCAGGCTACCATGCTGTTGCTGTGCAAATGCCGTGGGTATAAAGAAAAGTGTAAGGAAAAGTAGATATAGTTTTTTCATTATTATATTTAATTAGATTGATTCTAAACAGCGACAAAGTAAAGGCAAAAAACTTTATGAGCCAAATATTTTTAGAATGATTTTAAATAAGATGCTATTGTTTTGTTTATCAGTATATTGTGTTGTGGTTTTGGTCGATATTGCTCGAAATTTTATTTATTTGAGTGGCTGATACGATACTTGTTGTAGTTTTACAGTTAGACTTAACCAAATATTTTGCAGATGACCGAACAAACAGACGTGTTACTTAATAAACTAAAAGCCGAATTAATATCATTCAAAGACGTGATTGAATTTATCGAGGCCCGATATCAGCATACTCCAACCGCTTTCAGAAATGGCGAGGCCTATAATGAAGCTACCCAAAACCAGGGCAGCGCCAAGGTGTTTTCGTTCGCGAAGCTGAACCACCTGAGCAAAGGCGATACGCTATACTTATTTGCCGAACATTACAAAGCTGTTTTAAACACACCTGAAGGCACAGACCACCAAAACATACGCCAGTTTATGGCACATGGCTGGGACGGTATTTCTTTTGAAGGACAAGCCTTGGCGGCTAAATAAACATCCGTTTAAATAAAGCTTATGTTAGCAGCAGGATAAATAAAAAATCCCCCAAATGGTTTGGGGGATTTTTTGTTAGTATATGATGGATGATTATTCGAAATTTCACTTCCTCGCTTTATTCATCTCATAACTGTCCTTCATCACGTCATCGTTGATCTCTTTTCCGCGTTTCGGCCTCTGGTCGGTGTTATCACCGCACCAGTGAGTTAAGTGGTGCGGTGATAACACCGACCACAAGCTAAATGATTATTCCAAATTTCACTTCCTCGCTTTATTCATCTCATAACTGTCCTTCATCACCGCATCGTTAATTTCTTTTACGCGTTGCGGGTCCATTTTTTCGACGGCGCGGTCATAGGTAAGAAGGCCGTTTACTTCGTGCTCCACATCGGTGGTTTGGGTGTAGATGGCTACGCTTAACCCACGATATTTCATAAGCTGGTCTACACGCTGCAGCAGCAGCACATAGCGGTCTGTAAGTGCGTTTTTGGTGGGTTGGTAGTCGTACGCATTGTTTTCAACCGGCCACATATGTCCCATCACAAATAAACCGACACCGCCAAACTCGCCCAATGAGGCTGCCCTGGTGCTGTCAGGCTTTGAAGCGCCGTTGGGGCCGATATAAATATGGGTGTCGACGTAATCGCCGTTTTTAGGGTCGCCATAAGCTTTTTGGTAACCGGGGTTATTGTTAAAGCCAGAGTTGCCATTTACCAATCGCGACGGGTCATATTTTTTAACCCAATCGGTGATCTCTTTTACGTCGAAGGCGCCCCAGTTTTCGTTAAATGGTACCCATGTAATAATGGATGGCGAGTTATAATGATCGTCCATGATAGCCTTCAACTCCTTACGGAACATACTGCGGTGGCGGGTAGTATCCTCATTTTGGTACCAGGCAGCCGGCATATCCTGCCAAACAAATAGTCCCATTTTATCGCACCAGTAATAAAAGCGTTGCGGCTCTGTTTTCATGTGTTTCCTGATGAGGTTAAAGCCGGCTTTTTTGGTAAATTGAATATCAAACTTCAGGGCTTCCTCGGTGGGTTCGGTCAATACGCCATCGGGCCAGTAACCCTGATCCAGCAGACCAAGCTGCATGATAAATTTGCCATTTACCAGCGGGCGATTTACCCCGTTCAGTTTGCCCAGTTTAATATCGCGCATGCCGAAATAGCTTTTCACCTCGTCGGCCACACTGCCATCGGCGTTATAAAGCGTCAGTTTCAAATCGTACAAAAACGGATTGTCAGGCGACCATAGCTCAGGCTTATCGATCGGAATGTAAAATGAAGAACCGGCTGCCGACTTAGCCTCACCCGCTACTTTTTTGCCGTTAAATGCAACAGCCTCCACTTTACCATTACCATTACTGTTTACCAAAACTTTTAGTCGGTGGCCGTCAACATCAGGCAGTAAGCGGATGTTTTTAATATAATTAGCGCTAACCGGTTCCAGCCATACGGTTTGCCAGATGCCCGATGAAAAAGTATAATCGCCCCGCGGTCCGTTTTTGCCTGAAGGGGTTGTGCCATCGTTGAGGTCATGAGCCGCAATGGTTAGCGTGTTTGTACCTTTGGTCAGGAAAGCGGTAATATCGAAGCTAAAAGAATCATAGCCACCAGAGTGAGTACCCGCTTTTTTGCCGTTTACAAATACGGTAGCGTCATGGTCGACAGCGCCAAAGTTCAGGATAATATGTTTGCCCTTCCAACCGGCAGGAACCTCAAACGTGCGGCGGTACCACATATTGATCTCCTGTGCCCGCTGAATACCTGATAAGTAAGATTCCGGGCAATAGGGCACCAAAATCTTTTCTTTCACCCCATTGAATGATGCCGCTGTTTGCGGATGTAACGCATCGGGAGCGGTTTTGCCGCCGATGTAATCCCATTTGCCGTTTAGGCACAGCCAGTTGTCGCGTTCCAGTTGCGGGCGCGGGTATTCTGACAATGGTGTTTCAGCATGTCGGGCGGCTTCTGTCCATGGCGTTGGCAATTTGGCTTCCTGGGCACGGCTGCTTAAGCACGAAAATAATAAAACAACAGGGAGAATGGTTTTGTAGCTGAAGTTCATTGAGTAAATGGTTTATGTATGATTTTGCGGTGCTGAAGATAATCAAAATCTTGTATATACCTGTGCCGTCAACCTTTACCTCTTGAGTGTTCGAAAGATTTATGAAAATAAGAGGCGTAGTTAACACCAAGACTTACTTGATTACAAGCGCGACGCTTGCGGGAGCGGTTTTGTGAAATTTACTAAGTGATCCAAAAACAGACGTAAAAGTCAGAAAAAGGTGATCCAAAGTGATCCACTTTTTGTGGATTATGTTAGTAAGTAATTGATTTAAAATGTGTTGTATTTTATGGGTGATCCAAGATCCAAACTGATACACTTTATTCACGTGGATCACACGCATCATCTACTGTCCAACCGATACCGAATTTAGCTTACGAATACCCTTTTCAACCAGCATGGCGCCAATTTGATTGACCATGTTAACCGATGCCTCGATCTCGTCTTTTCTGATGGCTACGCTTTCAATGTTGAACCCAAAAGGTATACCACGCTCTGAGCAGAACGCGGTGAGGTGTGTTGCGATATCCATGCAAATATTAACAGATTTTTCAAGCATGTTTTCGGCGTTTCGCAGCTCTTCTTTCATATCTTCAGGGATGTGAATGCCCAGCCACTCCATAAAGGTCAGTGTTTTTGCTGAGCCGCAGGCTGTAAGCGTAAATATGATGGTCGGGAATGGCGCATTTTCTTTGTTGCAGGTGTTGCTAAGGTCTTCAATAACCTGTTTGGCATACGCAATATTAAAAACGCATTGTGAGATGAAATAAGAAACACCACAGGCCACTTTGTCCAGTATGCGCTTGTCTTCGTCCTTTAACACGGCATGTCTTTCAGGAATGGTAACCGCACCAATTGCCGATGTGTCTTTGTGCTTGCTCCAAAGTCGATAAGCTTCAGGCAAACTGGTTTTAACCGGAAAGTCGGGCGCGGGGACGCCCACAAATACCGGATAAAAGTTAAGCTGATGCAAGTGATCCAGCCAATCAGAAAGCTCATCCTTTGAAAACTTACCCGCCGGTCGATAAATGATCTTCGGAACTTTTAAATCCTGCAGATATTGGCTCGCAAACTCAAATGGGTCCAATGCCTTTAAAAAAGGGAAGGGGCGCTCTTCTGAGGTACGCGCTGCTTCATCCTGCACGTCATAAACAATAAGCGCGTCAATATCTAAAGGAATAAGCCTGGCGATGGTTCTTTCGGCTATTTCAGTAACGCGCTCGATGCTTGTTTCTGACTTAGGCGGCGTAATACCATATATCAAAATGCCGGACTCGCCGGACTGGATCTTATTTAAGAACATAAAATATTAAAATTTCCCCGAAGCTAAACGCTTCTAATATCTTCTCTGTAATAGTTTGTGGTGTAAAATTATATAAATAATAACTGCGGGCAATAGCGCCCGCAGTTTTATCTGCTAAATAATGCCTTCAACGCTTATTTGTTCGCGCGCCTGGCGGGCGGCTGCTACCATGTTTTCTAACGCTGCTTTGGTTTCGGGCCACTTGCGGGTTTTTAACCCACAGTCAGGATTTACCCAAAGATTTTGCGTCGGCAGTAAATCGGCAGCTTTTGCTAATAGCGAGACCATTTCTTCCGTCGTTGGCACACGCGGCGAGTGGATATCGTATACACCCGGGCCAATCTCATTAGGATATTCAAAATGAGCAAAGGCATGCAGCAACTCCATTTGCGAACGTGAGGTTTCTATGGTGATTACATCAGCGTCCATTGCAGCAATGTGTTCAATGATATCATTAAACTCGCTATAGCACATATGGGTATGGATCTGTGTTTTGTCCTCAACGCCACTTGCCGTTACCCGGAAGGCTTTCACCGCCCAATCCAGGTAATGTGGTCGTTTTGCTTTGCGCAGCGGCAAACCCTCGCGAATAGCTGCCTCGTCAATCTGAATAATACCTAAACCGGCTTGCTCTAAAGCCACCACCTCATCACGAATAGCTAATGCTATCTGGTTCGTAGTCACCTCACGCGGC
>NZ_DATJJC010000002.1:0-108026 GCF_035492695.1 Mucilaginibacter sp.
CTTTTATCTATAATAAGGAAAACGAGCTTAAACTCGGCATAAGCCCAATCCAAACCACCGCTCACAGGACCACACTCAATATCACCGCAACCGATCAAAACAATAAAGGCAAACAAGGCACCTTTTCAGTAGCCGTCATCAGCGAAAGCAAAGTACAGCCCGATGAAAACGAAGAAAGCACCATCATCAACAACCTGCTGCTCACCTCGGAACTAAAGGGCTATATCGAACAGCCCAACTATTATTTTACCAATACCAATGAACAAACCAGAGCAGCTTTAGACAACCTGATGCTGACCCAGGGCTACCGCAGATATGAATGGAAACAAATACCGGATACCGCCAGCAATACAACAATCAAATATCAACCCGAACGGAGCCAGGAGATCAGCGGCATCCTGACCGCCCCCGGCGGTAAACCGGTACCTAACGGCAAAGTTACCCTTGCCGCTATCAAGGAAAAGATATTCAGGGACACCACGGCCGATGAAAAAGGACACTTCACTTTCAACAACCTGTACATCAGCGATACCACCACGCTGGTACTACGGGCACGGAAGGCCAACAAAGGCAGCAATGTACTGATCAAAGCCATACCACCGGATTACCCGGGGTTAGAACCCACGAACAACATAGAAACAATTGCTAATACCGATACCCTAAAAGCACAGCAACAATACAAACTATATCAGCAGGAGCAAAAAGATTATATCTACAGGAATGGCAAGACCTTGAACACTGTTACGATAAAAGGTTTAAAAAAGAAGAAGGAGCCTGACCTGCAATTTTCTTCTAACCTGAATGGAGCCGGCCGTGCGAACCAGGTGATTATGTATGATCAACTGGGAAATTGTATTGATCTGGCCGACTGCCTGAACGGAAAATTGTTAGGCGTAACTTTTACTACAGATGGACACGCCCGCAATTTGCGTAGTAAAAGTCTTGGCAAATCTCCAAATATGTCCATTATTATTGATGGGATCACGTTGGATGCAGATAATGCATCTCTGAATGACATAAATCCCAACGATGTATATAGTATTGAAGTATTGAGGAGCGGAGCATATTTAGCCATTTACGGTTCAAATGCGCCTGGTGGCGCCTTAGTGATAACCATGAAACACGGCAATGTAGGCACCGCCTACTTTAGCCAAACGCCGCCTAATGGTATTGTAACCATAAAGTATGGTGGCTTTCACAAAACCAAAGCTTTTTACCAGCCAAAATACGCACCAAAAGCCGATAGCCCCGAGAGTGCCCGCACTACCATTTACTGGAACCCCAATATGCTTACCGATAAAGATGGCAATGCATCGCTTGAATATTTTACGCCGGATGTAAAAGGAACTTACCGGGTGGTGATAGAAGGTATTGATGACGATGGTGATTTGGGCAGACAGGTGTATAAATACGAGGTAAAATAACAATAATATCATTTTCGTTTTGAAAATGGAGTTATATATTTTGACACTTGCGTACGGGCAATTTTATATATTTGTCGCAGAAGTTGCCATACTTTGAACAAGGAGTGGTAACCTTATTGCCGAAATAGCTCAGCTGGTAGAGCAATTCATTCGTAATGAATAGGTCGCAGGTTCGAATCCCGTTTTCGGCTCTTTTTATTTACTTGTTATTAGCCTGCAATCGCTTGCTCTTTAGTTTGCTGGCTTACAGTATTCGCTGCATCAGCTGATGGCAGCGTAAAAAAGAAGTTGCTACCCTTTCCTGGTTTGCTGGTCACCCAAATGGTGCCGTTGCTTTTTTCGATAAGGTCCTTGCAAAATAATAGCCCCATACCTGTGCCCGATTCATTGTGCGTACCGGTTTTGCTGTTTACCTTGCTTTTGAAAAGTTTTTTGGATTGTTCGGCCGTCATTCCCTCACCGGTGTCTTTGATGCTGATGAGGACGTTATCCCCGTCGCGTTTTGCCGAAACTTCGATCACATCCTTATCTCGCGAGAATTTGATAGCATTGGTGATCAGGTTACGCACCACTATCCTTACCGAATCCGGGTCGGCACAGGCATTCAGTTCCTGCGGAACGCTGTCTATCAGCGTTATCCCTTTGCCCTGCGCCTGTTCATAATAATGTTCAGTTTCGCGCGCTACAATTTCTTTCACCGGGAAGCATTTTGCGGCACGGTCAAAGTTCTCCATCTGGCTGTTGATCCAAAATAACAGCGTATCGAGGAAATCAGATGTGTAATCCAGTTTTTTCAATACATCAGGTATCATGCTCAGCATTTCTTCATGCGAGATCGAATCGTCCTGCAGTAAGCCAAACAGTCCCCGCAAGGTGCTCAGCGGAGCCCGCAGATCATGCGCAAGTATAGCTATCAGCCTGTCTTTTAAGATGTTCAGGTCATTAAGCTTAGCCGCCTGGGTATCCATGTCGGCTTTTTGTTGTAATATTTCGGAGTTCTTGTGTGCAAGTACCGAACTTACCCGCTGCTGTTTCCGCTTTTCGTTATAATAGATGCCTGTGATAACTACCATTGCCATGATCACAACCAGGAAGATCATAATAGTAAGTCGCTGTGCGCGCGAATTTTGTTTGTACAGCAGATCTTTTTCGTGCTGCTGTTCGGCCAGCAAACGCTGTTTAACAGCAAAGCTAAGTTCGAAATTGTAAGAGGTAAGTTTTTGTATGCTTTCGTTGTCCTTCAGCTTAGTTTTCAGATCAAGATACTCATTCAGTGCCTTATAGGCGTCGTTTATTCTGCCCAGGCCCGCCAGCGTTTTATTAAGTTCCAATGCAGCGTTTACCCTGATGGACAAGTTGCCCAGTTTGACGCCTATCTGCTGCCCTTTAACCGCGTAAGGATAGGCCGTCCGGTAATCCTTTTGCATGTTGTATACCGTTGCAAACCCTATAATGGCATAAGCCTGGTTGTATACTATTTTATATTTCTCGGCTATACGCAACGAGGTGTCCAGGTAGCTTAGCGCTTTTGGAAAATCCTTTTTGTAAGCATAACACAAACCAAGATCGGTATATACGGAACTCAGGCCGTCCTGGTCGCTTTGTTTCTTTGCTATGTTATTTGCTTTGTTAAGATAAACGATTGCTTTTTCATAATTATGCTGGGCAACTAAAACCTCGCCTATGTTTTCGTTCAAAATTCCCAATACCTGTAAATGATCGGTTCCCTCGTACATAGCAAGCGATTTTTTGTAATATTCAAGTGCATTGGGATACACCTCCATATTCTGTAGTATTACCCCGATATCGTTATACAGATCAGCCGAAAACTCACGATAATGGTTCTTCACGGCTATAAAAAGACCTTTGTAATAATAGTCAAGCGCCTCAGACAGTTTTCCCTGGCTAAAATAAACGATGCCGATATTCTTGTAACTATCGGTTAAGGCGTACTCATCATTTGCCTGCTTATTAATGGCCAGCGCCATGTTCAGGTATTTCAGCGCTTGCGAATAATCAGCCAGGATATTGCACATGCGCCCATACTGCAGGTAACACGCTGCTAAACCCGCGTTATTGTTTAATTTCTTATAGATAGCGATCGCCTCATCAAAACATTTGACAGCCGACTCCGACTTGCCCCTTACGTAATCCACATGGCCTGCCTGCACCAACCCGTCGGCAATGCCGGTTTCGTAGTTTATTTCCCGGGCTATGTTTATTGCCTGGTTGGCGTAATAAAATGTAGTATCCGGGTCGGATGAGAAGCGCGCAGCGGCAAGTTTGTTTAGCCGGTTTACGGTCGACGTGTCATTTAATTGTTCACCTGCGGCGAAACCGCTGGTTACCGCAAGCATCAATAATAACGATATAAAATATTTCAATACAGCCATCAATTTGCAATTCCTTTATACGATGGCATGGCTCATTAAGTTTACAAATATTTAATAATATGGTGTACAAAAATAGCGGCGGGACGAATCATAGGTGCTGGTTCACAAATTGTTGCAATACCAGGGCGTGGTTGTGTTCGGTGTCGCTGGCAGCAAATAACAAAGTTACTGTATCGTGCTTGCGGGTATCCGATAAAAGCTCGCCGATGGCAGGCGATCTATTTAATTCAGCGAGATAAGCCGGTACAAATTGCGCCCATTTTTCGGGCTGGTGATTAAATCGTTTCCTTAATTCGGTAGATGGCGCCACCTCTTTCATCCATTTATTTATATGCGCATTTTCTTTTTTTATTCCGCGTGGCCACAGGCGGTCAATCAATATACGGTAACCGTCGGATTCTGAGTAAGGATCATAGATCCTTTTTATATTGACATTTGACATACTGAACAGATCAATTTGTTAAATTTACAACTAACGATATTAATTTTGCTGATTTTGTACTGAAACCGATGCCAAAAGAAGAAGTAAACGACCTTGTGAAGTTTCTGCTGCCTTACCCCGACAAGGTAAAGGCCGCGGCGCTATGGCTGCGCGAATTTGTATGGGACCTGTATCCGCAAACCAACGAATTGATCTACGATAACTACAACGCGGTAGCTTTTGGCTGGTCGCCTACGGACAAGGCGGGGGATGTTTTTTGCAGCATAGCGGTTGCAAGCGATCATGTGAATTTTGGCTTCAATCGCGGTGTGGACTTCCCCGATCCGCAAAAGGTTTTAATCGGCAATGGCAATCAATACCGCTACCTGCAGGTTAGGGAAAAAGATGATTTCCCCGCAGCGTACATAATACAATTGCTTGATTCTGCCTATCAGAATTCAATAGCAAGAATGAAACCACAGAAAAAGCCAATTAGCGGACAAACTATTGTAAAATCGATCTCACCTGTAAAAAGAAGGCCAGGATTTAGTTAACCAGTGATCGGTCGATCAGTGGTTAGTTGTTTCCTAAAGAAAAAGAATGTTATTTAGCATATCATTATACCAGTTAACTAATCACCAGTTAACTAATCACTAACCCCATGGACCTCGAATTCAATAAAAATGAAGATATAAATAAACAGCTTGTTTTTGAGCTGAACACGCGCCTGAAAAAGGTTTATGAAGGTGGCGGGGAAAAAGCAGCGGCTAAACAAAAGGAAAAAGGCAAAATGCTTGCCCGCGAGCGTGTTGCTTATCTGATAGACAATGATAAACCATGGCTTGAGGTAGGTGCGTTGGTAGCCGATGGTATGTATGCCGAGCACGGTGGCTGCCCTTCGGGCGGTGTAGTATGTGGTATCGGTTATGTTTCGGGCAGGCAATGCGTAATTGTGGCCAACGATGCTACCGTAAAGGCCGGTGCCTGGTTCCCCATCACCGCTAAAAAGAATTTAAGGGCACAGGAAATATCCATAGAAAATAAACTGCCTATTATTTACCTCGTCGATTCGGCCGGGGTTTACCTGCCCATGCAGGACGAAATATTCCCGGATAAAGAGCACTTCGGCCGCATTTTTCGAAACAATGCCATCATGAGCAGCATGGGTATTGTCCAGATAGCCGCTATTATGGGTTCCTGCGTGGCGGGCGGGGCCTATCTGCCCATCATGAGCGACGAAGCCATGATTGTTGAAGGTACGGGTTCAGTTTTCCTGGCGGGATCGTATCTCGTCAAATCGGCCATTGGAGAGGACGTGGACAACGAAACACTTGGCGGCGCCACCACACATTGCGAAATATCGGGGGTAACCGATTACAAGCAACCCAATGATAAGGCCTGTCTCGATTCTATCCGCAATATCATGAGCATGACCGGCCATTCCCCGGAAGCGGGTTTTGACCGCATCAAATCTGCGGCCCCAAAGCTGGATGAAAAGGATATCTATGGCATATTGCCCGATACCCGCGACAAGCCTTATGATATGCACGATATTATCCTTCGCCTGCTGGATGATTCGCAATTTGAAGAATATAAAACAGGCTACGGTCAATCTATCATCTGTGGTCTCGGCCGTGTGGATGGCTGGGCGGTGGGTATTGTGGCTAACCAGCGCAAGGTACTGAAATCGAAAAAAGGCGAGATGCAGTTTGGCGGGGTGATCTATTCCGATTCGGCGGATAAAGCCACCAGGTTTATTATGAATTGCAATCAGAAGAAAATACCCTTAGTTTTCCTGCAGGATGTTACCGGCTTTATGGTCGGCAGCCGCTCCGAGCAGGGCGGTATCATTAAGGACGGCGCCAAAATGGTGAATGCGGTTTCCAATTCCGTTGTGCCGAAATTTACTATTGTTATTGGTAACTCCTACGGCGCAGGCAACTATGCCATGTGCGGCAAAGCTTATGATCCACGTCTCATCTACGCCTGGCCCTCGGCCAAAATAGCGGTTATGGGTGGTTCGCAAGCGGCCAAAACCTTGCTGCAAATACAGGAATCAGCGATGAAAGCAAAAGGCGAGGTGGTAGACCCCAAAAAGGAAGCCGAACTGCTAAAACAAATAACAGATCGTTACAATTCCCAAACCACGCCATATTATGCTGCGGCCCGGCTTTGGGTTGATGGTATTATCGATCCCCTCGAGACCCGAAAAGTAATATCGATGGGCATTGAAGCAGCAAACCATGCACCGATAGAGAAGCAATTTAATGTGGGGATAATACAGACGTAGATTAGTAATCAGTTAACTGGTGATTGGGGTTGATATAGTGCTTAAAAGTGAGTATTTATCCCAAAATCTTTTTGATCCGCTTAACCACGGTTCAAATTCGTTAACTTCATTCCTTCATTCAATACCCGTGTATGCATCACCACATCTATCGTGAATTGATCACTGCAATAGGAGGGCTGCTTTTTATTATGATCGGCATTACCCGCCAGCGAGAACGTATGCGTTTGATACGCTCAGGCAAAAAGGCTGAAGGGGCCTTGCTGTACACCACGCTTATCATTGCCGGGATGTGCCTGCTTGTTTTTGCTGTAGGCCTTTTCATTTACGAATCGGGTCATTATCACGTTTAAATTAAATTTCTATCTTTCCGCTTATGAAAAAATTGTTGTTGCTTTCTTTTCTGCTGCTTCATATAGCTGTCTATGGGCAAAAAATACTAAAAGTTGAAAAAGTTACTGACGCTTGTACACATATCACCGGTAATAATTTTATTGGCGTAATTTTTTCTAAAGAATACTCTCATCAATATTTGAGTCCAATAAGGTTCTCAGGAGTGATTTATGCGGAAGATGATAATGTTTCTAATAGAGATGTTCTTGATAAATATCAAAGATTTTCAGCAGATACTTCCGATATTCTTTTGAGTGAAACTTTACTTCAGGCGAACTTAAGGAAGGTAAATAAAAAATTAGGTTCACCCAAATATTGGCGAGGGCCGATAGTGTACAAGCATTTGGAAAAATATGCAAGACAATATTTCGGATTCCTTAATGAAAGAAACGAAAAAGTAATTTTTATATATTCTTACTGGGACTATGAAAAGAACGAAAAGCCTTATTTTGACGACACCTTTCATTTCGTTTTTGATGGTGGAAGCTATTTTTGGCAAATTAAAATCAATTTAAAAACGCACCAATTGTATGATTTTGGTGTTAACGGATCAATATAAAATCGATAGTTTTCACCATGAAAAAACTGCCACTGCTGCTGCCGCTGCTGCTAACCTTAACGGCATCTGCCCAAAACGCCAAACAGATACACCAAAAAGCTATCCTGGTGGATACCCACAACGATGCTTTATCCAACGAACTTATCACGAAGGCCGACCTGACCAAAAGGCAATCCACCGGCAACCTCGACTTGCCGCGTGCTAAGGAAGGCGGATTGGATGTGCAGGTGTTTTCTATTTGGTGCGGTGGCGAATATGGCAAAGGCAGGGCCTTCAAAATGGCCAACCGCGAGATCGACTCGCTATATGCGCTCATAGGCCGTAGTAAAGGAAAAGCGGTACTGGTGCGCAATGCTTATGAACTGCAATCTGCCGTAGCTAAAGGTCAGTTTGCTGCCATGATAGGCGTAGAAGGCGGCCACATGATAGAAGACAGGATGGATTACATTGATGCCCTTGCCAAACGCGGCATGAAGTATTTGACTTTAACGTGGAACAACAGCACATCGTGGTCCACCTCAGCCGCTGATGAGACGCATCATATGGATTCACTCAAACGCGCCGGGCACGTAGGTTTAAGCGATTATGGCAAGCAGATCGTTCGTCACCTGAACGACTTGGGTGTGATGGTGGATGTATCGCATGTAGGCGAACAAACTTTTTACGATGTTATCGCCACAACCAGCAAGCCGGTTATCGCCTCCCATAGCTGCGCCTACACGCTTTGCCCAAACCAGCGTAATATGAAGGACGCACAGCTAAAGGCGCTGGCCAAAAATGGCGGCGTAGTATTTGTGAATTTTTACAGTGGTTTTGTGGACAGCGAGTACATGCACAAGGAGAGCCAGTTTTTGCGCGACCACCGTGCCGAGCTCGACTCACTTGAAAAAATATACCACGACGCCGACCTGGCCAAGATAAGGCTGGACGTGATCTACCAGGCCGCGTCGGACAAGATTCGCCCGCCGCTGAGCCTGTTGATAAAACATATCGATTATATTGCAAAGCTGATTGGGGTCGATCACGTGGGTATAGGTTCAGATTTCGACGGCGCCGAATCCTATCCTTTGGGTATGAACGACGTAACCGATTATCCGAAGATAACTGACGAACTATTAAAGCTGCACTACAGCGAAGCTGATATTGATAAAATATTAGGTGGCAACTTTATCCGCGTGTTGAAAGCAAACACAGGCAAATAGTGTTTACAACTATGTGTGCTGTGCAGAACTTTACGGCTGCCTGACTAATAAAATCTGCTTTTTTAGTAAATTTGTACTCATTTTTAAATTCTGATGTCACAAGAGAACGAACACGTAAAATGCCTGATCATAGGTTCTGGTCCCGCGGGTTATACAGCGGCCATTTATGCCTCCCGCGCCGATCTGAAGCCTGTTTTATATACTGGCCTGCTTGCTGGCGGACAGCTTACCCAAACTACCGAAGTGGAAAATTACCCCGGTTACCCTGATGGGATAATGGGCCCTGCTATGATGGAGAATTTCGAAAAGCAGGCTGCACGCCTGGGCACCGATATCCGTTTCGGCTATGTAAGTTCAGTTGATTTTTCTAGCACACCGCATAAGGTAGTTATTGACGATACAAAAACCATCCTGGCTGACACCGTGATCATTTCAACGGGTGCCTCGGCCAAGTGGCTGGGTTTGGAGTCCGAACAAAAATATAATGGTTTCGGCGTATCGGCTTGTGCCGTGTGCGATGGTTTCTTTTTCCGTGGTCACGATGTAGCCATCGTTGGTGCCGGCGATACCGCTGCCGAAGAAGCCACCTACTTAGCTAAATTGTGTAAAAAGGTATATATGCTGGTAAGGCGCGACGAATTCCGCGCCTCCAAGGCCATGATGCACCGGGTAATGCATACACACAATATCGAGGTGATCTACAATACCGAAGCAAAAGAGATCATCGGCGACGGCCAGGTAGTGACAGGTGTGAAAGTGTTTAACAACAAAACTAACGAAGAAAAAGTATTGGATGTAACCGGTTTCTTTGTGGCTATCGGTCACCATCCTAACACCGAGATTTTCAAAGGCTGGATAGATATGGACGAGAATGGCTACATTATTACCCAACCCGGTTCAAGCAAAACCAATATCGAAGGTGTTTTTGCCTGCGGCGATGCACAGGACCATGTTTACCGCCAGGCGGTAACCGCGGCAGGTACCGGTTGCATGGCTGCTATAGATGCCGAGCGTTATTTAGCTGCGAAGGAACATGCTATTCCCGCATAATTAGGTTTTGGAACATATAGTTTGTAATTTTATAAAAAACATTAAACTATGGGAAAAGGTGATAAGAAATCAAGGAAAGGTAAAATTGCAATGGGTTCGTTCGGTAAAAGCCGGCCGCACAAGCTGAAAAAGCAGGAAGAAGCAAAGCCTGAAAAGAAATAAGCGACAAGCCACTCGCATTGCACGGGTGGCTTTTTTGTTTCGCTTTTTTTACAATAGATGAAACACTATTTTTTCAAAATCCGTTAACTTCACCACCTTGATTAAAAAACTGGTAGCCCGCTATGTATAAAACTATTTTTGCCCTGTTCCTAACCTCTCTCGCATTTACTAATATAACCGCCAATGCGCAGGATAACGACCCGAATATGGGTATTGTTCCCGCACCTGTTTCGGTAAAGAAAGCTACCGGCCAGTTTGTGCTGAGCCAGGAAACGGTATTGTATGCAGATAGTAATACCAAAGCGGTAAGCTTTTTTACCGATTATATTCAAAACAGGCTTAACTTGCGCACACAGCTTAAAATAGGCGATGCGGGCAGCGCAGCCAACAGCATAGTACTTACCGCAAAAGGGACTGAAGGCCTGCCCGAACAGGGCTATCGTTTAACCATCACCCCGCAGCAGATCATTATTGCCGGGAAAGGCGCAGGCTTGTTTTACGGCATTCAAACCGTATTGCAATTGATACCTGCCGAAAGGACCGCCTCCATCAAAATACCTTGCGCGACGATAGAAGACTATCCGCGTTTTGGTTACCGCGGTTTGATGCTGGATGTTTGCCGCCATTTCTTTTCAGTCGAGTTCGTTAAGAAGATGATCGATGTAATGGCCTATTACAAGCTGAACAATTTTCATTGGCATTTGACCGACGACCAGGGCTGGCGTATCGAGATCAAAAAGTATCCGAGACTGACTGAAATAGGCAGCCAGCGCGCACAAACTGTTATCGGTAATTATCACGACCGCACCCCGCAGCAATTTGATAACACCCCTTATGGCGGTTATTATACACAAGATCAGATTCGCGATGTGGTAAAATATGCCGCCGACCGCTATATCAATATCGTTCCGGAAATAGAAATGCCCGGTCATTGCATGGCTGCACTGGCTGCTTACCCCGAGTTAAGCTGTGATCCGTCCAAGGCGTATAAAACCTATGAAACCTGGGGCGTGGTAAAGGACGTTTATTGCCCGTCGGATAAAACTTTTGATTTTTTACAGGATGTGTTGACAGAGGTGATGGACCTGTTTCCCAGCAAATACATCCACATCGGCGGCGATGAGGTACCCAAGGATGCGTGGAAAAATTCTGCCTTCTGCCAAAAACTGATCAAAAAGTTGAAGCTGAAGAATGAGGAAGAACTGCAAAGTTACTTCATCCAGCGGGTGGAAAAATTTGTGAATTCCAAAGGCCGCAGTATCATAGGCTGGGACGAAATATTAGAAGGCGGATTATCGCCAAACGCTACAGTAATGAGCTGGCGCGGCGAAGCAGGCGGTATCGCGGCAGCAAAACAAAATCATAATGTGATCATGACACCTGGGAGTGGTGGTTTATACCTCGACCATGCGCAGGCGAAGACCGGCGAACCGGTAGGTATCGGTGGTTTTACGCCATTGAGCAAAACCTACAGCTACAATCCTACACCCGCCGCGCTGACGCCCGATCAGCAAAAGTATATTGAAGGCGTACAGGCCAACCTATGGACAGAATATATCCCGACAGAGTCGAAGGTAGAATATATGTACTTCCCCAGGGCGCTTGCGCTGGCCGAAGTAGCCTGGACACCGCTTGCGAATAAAAACTTTAAGGATTTCTCTGAGGTGCGACTTCCGGCACAGTTAGCCTTTTTAGATAGGAATAATTATGACTACCGGGTTCCCGCAGCTATAGGCGCTTGCGATACGGTTACATTTGGTTCACAAATGAGCGTTCAATTAAAACCATCCGTAGCCGGTGCCAAAGTATTTTATACGATAGATGGCTACGCTCCGCGCGAAACAGATATGGAATATCGAATGCCAATGACTTACGATGTGCCGGCAGGCCAATACCGCGACCTGGAAACGATCGTTATCACTCCTTCAGGAAAACGCAGCCGTGTCACGCACTCGGTGATGTATAACAAAGCGGCCCTGGCGCCTGTGGCTTACCAGGGTACAACGCAGGGGTTGAAATATCAATTACTTCAGGGCACGTTTGACAACACGGGCGAATTTAAAGACGCGGCAGTTATTGACAGCGGCGTGGCCAAAAACTTTAATATTGCAGAATTGCGAAAGAATAAACCGTCATTCGGCGTAATATATAATGGATATTTGCGTATAGATACCGACGGTGTCTACCAGTTCTCGACCAAATCGGACGATGGCTCGGTCTTAACCATCGACGATCAGCCAATTGTAAACAACGATGGAAAGCATCCGTTAATGGAACAGGGTGGCGCCGTAGCATTGCAAAAAGGCTATCATAAATTTACTTTGAAATATTTTGACATAGGTTCGGTTAGGGTGTTGAAGGTATACATGACCATGCCCGGTAAACCCAAAAGTGAGTTGTCTCCCGAATCGATGTTTAACTAAAATATAATATGACTGCAAAGTTCTGCTTATCGGGGTTAACAGGTTTTTTGCTGATAGCCGCCGGCTGCACCCATCAAGACCAAAAAGCGGAAACGCCGCCTGTGCCCGCCAAAAAGCCCGATTATGTTGCGCCTTTTCGCTACCATAAGCTGGTCGAGGTTTCGCCTGGCCAGGATTATGATATATTAACCTGGGGCAGAGGATCGGCCACCGCAGGTTCGTTCCTGATCCTGCACTCCGATTCATCAGGTAAAAAATACACAACCACTACCGGTGATATTGATGGAACTATTGTCGACGTTTATAATTCAGATATGGACCTCGATGGTAACCCCGAGATACTGATACACGCACGCGGCACCGACAGTACCAACTACGCCACTATTTACGCCTTCGAATTTAGTGGCAGTAGAGCCAATAAGCTTGATTTTCCGAAGCTAACCAAATCGCAGAGAAAGGGTTATAAGGGGGCCGACAACTTTTATATCAAAGAAGGAAAATTCATGCGCGAATTCCCCATCTTCGACGGCACCGGAAACGATGCCAAAGCTACCGGCGCAAAACGCGTACTGGAATACGGCTTGCGCAATAACGACTTCACTGTAAAACAGTTAAGCAAGGATTCGGCAGATAATAAATCCAATAGCCCGACTCCGGTTGCTGCAAAAACCAACTCCGATCAAAAGAAAAACAATTCTTCCAAATCAGAGAAAAAATCGTCGAAGAAGAAAACCACTGAAAAGTCGGGGAAAAAGAAGAAAAAGCATCATTCGTGACGGATACATTGAATTTCGTACTTACCGGCAGATGTGCCGAAGGGCAAACGGATTATGGTGACTCAATAGAGTTCAACCAATCATCTCCGTCATCTCTTTCGCGTTCCAAACCCCAACGGCATCATAGTCATTGTTAAAATAAAACCAGCCCTCTCTTTCTTTTTTGTCGCCCTTAACCGCCTCAACAACTTTCTGCAAAAAATCTTTTGAGTACGGCGAACGATACAAAACCGGCACACCGTGAAACCGGTAATAAACCGACGGCGTATTTTTGATCACATCATCCGGCAGCAAAGGATGGCTTTGCCCGCAAAAGGTGATGTTATGTTCGGCTAAAGTTTGATAAACATCCTTACGCCACCAGCTTTCATGCCTGAACTCTGTTACATTGTTAAACGATGGGTTTAGACTTTTGATAATACGATCCAGCCGTTCTTCATTATAACTAAACCTTGGTGGCAACTGGAATAGTACCGGTCCCAATTTTTCCTGTAACCCATCGTTTATAGTTCCATAAAAATCGGATATCATCCGTGCGGTGTCGTGAAACTGTTTGAAATGGGTAATAGCTTTCGGGGCCTTTACCGAAAAACGAAAGTCGGCAGGTGCTTTATTATACCAGTTTTGCAAAAAGGACAATTGCGGAAAACGGTAAAAAGTGACATTCAACTCTATTGTTTTAAAATGTTCACAGTAATAGCCAAACCAGTTTTTAATGGCCATTTTCTCTGGATAAAACTTCCCGCGCCAATCCTTATAATGAAACCCCGAACAACCGATATGCCATTCCATGTGAAATAAATAGAATACCTGTATCGTTTGTTTTATTTGATATGCATTTGCACATTTGCATATCTGCACATTCGCACATTAATAAATGCAATTCCTATATCCGGCCTTCCTTTTTGCACTCGTTACCCTTGCTATACCGGTTATCATACACCTGTTTAATTTCCGCAGGTATCAAAAGGTATATTTCAGCAATGTGCAGTTTTTAAAAGAGGTTCAGGAACAGCAGGCATCCCGCCGAAACCTGAAAGAACGACTCATACTTGCCTCGCGTCTATTGGCACTTTTATTCCTGGTATTGGCTTTTGCCAGGCCATTTATTCCGGGTAAAAATGTAGCGAATGCCGGAAAGCAGCATGTGGTCAGCATCTTTGTCGATAATTCTTACTCCATGCAGGCGCTCAACCGCGAAGGCAGCCTTATCGACGAAGCCAAACGCCGCGCCAAGGAGAT
This sequence comes from Mucilaginibacter sp., assembly GCF_035492695.1. Classification (GTDB taxonomy): domain Bacteria; phylum Bacteroidota; class Bacteroidia; order Sphingobacteriales; family Sphingobacteriaceae; genus Mucilaginibacter. The sequence continues at coordinate 14,333 of NZ_DATJJC010000002.1, forward strand.
CGCGTCGGCATATAGTATAAATGACAGGTTTCAGTTGTTAACGCAGGATTTTGAAGGGAAACACCAGCGTTTATTAAGCCGCGACGAGTTTAACGACGCGGTGGATGCCGTAAAGATCAGCCCTGAAAGCCGGGGCTTGCAGCAGGTGGTGGACAGGCAGCAAAATTTGCTTGACGAGCAACACGGCGCCGTTCGTTCGGCTTATATCATATCCGACTTTCAAAAAAATATATCGGGCGATAAGACGGTTAAAACTGATAGTTCGGTTCATTACAGTCTTGTTCAGCTAAAGGCAAGCGAATTGCCCAATGTGGCGGTCGACTCGGTTTGGCTGCTTGCTGCGGTACATCGCCCCGGCGATGGCGAAAAGCTGGTTGTGAAGCTGCACAACTATGCGGGTGAGAAGGCGGAAAAGATCCCGCTGAAACTTGTCATCAAAGGCACTCAGAAAGCATTGGGTAGCTTTTCTGTCGATGCCCGTTCGGTACAAATAGATACCCTGTCCTTCTCAGGCTTGCAAAGCGGCTGGCAACAGGGCGAGATACAACTGCAGGATAACCCGGTCACCTTTGACAACCAGTTCTATTTCACCTTTAATGTGACGCAGCAGTTGCCAATCCTTTTGATCGATGGCGGCACGGTAAATCCTTTTTTGAAAGCTGTTTTTGATACCGACCCCTTTTTCGCCGCAAAAAGAGTTACAGACGGAAACGTTGACTACGCCGCGCTGAACACTTACCCGCTTATCATTATCTCCGATGTGAAAACACTGTCAACAGGGTTGGCACAGCAATTAAAAGCTTATGTGTCAAAAGGCGGTACGCTGGCGATGTTCCCGGCCGCTGATGCAGATTTAGTTAACAACAAAGCCTTTCTGCAATCCGTAAATGCGGCCTGGCCTGACAAATTGGTAGAAGGGCAGGTGAAAATTTCGGCCATCAATCTGCAAAACCCGGTATTCAAAAATATCTTCGAGAACTTCCCCCAAAATCCGGACTTGCCTTCTGCGAATAAGTACTACCAGTTAAGCTCAACCGCAAGGGGCGAAAGCCTGATGCAATTGCCTGGCGGACAGCCGTTCTGGTCGGGCTTTAGCAACGGTAAAGGCAAAGTGTATGTGTCGGCGGTTCCGTTGGACAACGATTACAGCAACCTGCAGCGTCATGCGCTATTTGTGCCTATCATGTTTCGCATAGCCCTTTTAAGCGGACACGATCAGCCCCTGTTCTATACATTAGGGAGTGATGAAAGTATTGCTGTGCCGCCGGTGCAGCTGAGTGAAAAACAATTGCTGAAGTTGACAAAGGGCGATCAGTCCATAATTCCCGATGCACGGCAGCAGGGGGGAGGCACCGTTTTATTTATATCGGATCAATTGCAGGAGGCCGGCAATTACGATTTGAAAAAGCAGGATAGTACCATTGCCGTGCTGGCGTTTAATAATAACCGAAGCGAGTCGGACATGAGCTATTTAGCCTCATCCGATCTGAAAGCTTTATTCCCGCAGGCTGGCAGTGTTTTGCAGCCGGGACAAGCCTCGTTAAAGGGCCAGGTGGCCGAAATAAATTTTGGCCTGCAATTATGGAAACTTTGTATAATTTTGGCATTGATCTTTCTGGCTGCGGAAATATTACTTGTCAGGTATTATAACCCTGGTAAACAGCGGTTTCCGCAAACAGCGTAAGTCAAAGTATATTCCATCCCAAAACAGCGCAAATGAATTTGCTTATTAAATCCGCGACCATCTCCGACCCGGGTTCACCCTTTTACCAGCAAGTTGCCGATGTATTGATCGAAAAAGGGCAGATCGTGAGGATCGCCAAAAAGATCAGTGCAGACGTTGAAACTTTTGACGCCCGGGGAAAACATCTTTCACCGGGTTTTTTTGACCTCAATTGTAATATCGGCGAACTTGGCCTCGAAACCAAAGAGGATCTGAAAACCGGTACCCAGGCTGCGGCGTCGGGCGGGTTTACCGGCATCGCCCTTATGCCTAACACACAACCCCCGGTACATTCCAAGGCCGAGATCGAATATTTAATGAATAGGGCTAAAAACAATCTTGTAGATGTGTATCCCCTGGGCGCAATATCGCACAAAAGGGAAGGCAAGGACCTGGCCGAGATGTACGATATGTACCAAAGCGGTGCAAAGGCGTTTACAGATGGCAACCGCCCGGTACAGGATGCGGGCCTGATGGAGCGTGCACTGCTTTACACCAAGGGTTTTGAGGCGCTGGTGCTATCCTACCCCGAGGATACCGCAATAGCAGGTAAGGCCAAAGTGCACGAAGGCGAAGTAAGCACGCTGCTGGGTATGAAGGGGATCCCTTCGCTGGCTGAGGAACTGATGGTGGCCCGCGACCTTTACCTGGCCGAATACACAGGTTCAAAAATACATTTCACAACCATATCCACCGAACGGTCAGTTTCGCTGATCAAAGAAGCGAAGAAAAAAGACTTGCCTGTAACCTGCGATGTTGCGGTACACCACCTGCTGCTTACTGATGAAGCCCTGATGGGCTTTGATAGCCAGTATAAAGTAAAGCCGCCGCTGCGTACCAAAAAAGATGTGAAGGCGCTGCTTGCGGGCCTAAAAGACGGCACCATTGATGCCATTACCTCGCAGCATACACCGCACGAAGTGGAATTTAAAAATGTAGAGTTCGAGGTAGCTGAATTTGGGATGATAGCCTTACAAACAGCCTTTTCTATTGCGCTGGCGGCTGGGCTGTCTGTAGATGCCATTATTGAGAAGATGGCCATTAACCCGCGAAAGATATTGGGTTTGGATGTGCCGGTGATAGCCGAAGGCAGCGAAGCTAACCTGGTTATTTTTGATGAAAGTGCGGAATGGACGTTTGATAAGACGAATAATCGATCAAAATCATATAATTCTCCCTTCATGGGGCAAAAACTTAAGGGTTCAATTTTGTTAACTATAAATAACAACAAGCTATTTAAATCCTAAAACAATGATCGACCCAAAAATTGAGTCAGCCATACAGGCAGCCCTGGCCGCTTATTCAAAATACAATGATTTTGACGCTACCAAATTGAGCCGCAATTTTTTCGAAGTATTTTCTTCGCCGGAAGATTTTATGCGAAAAGTTGATATGCTTGACGAGGTTTTTGATGAAAACCCTCAGTTCGAAGCTATGCGCGAGGTGTTCTTTGACCTCTTGCTGATCAATTTCTTTAGTGAGGATGTAAAAAAGCTCGAAGATGATTACTTGGAAACCAAGGAGTGGGAAAAGATCGAAGAGCAAACACTCGACCGCGGTACGGAGTTGCTGAACTTGCTGCTATATTTAAATGAATGCGAAGACGAGGACATTGAGCCCGAACTGGAAGATTACCTGAAAGAGTTTTTACTGGTTGATGAGGACGAGTTCCAGGACGAGCACCGCATTTACGAACCGGTGATCGTAAACCAAGTACTGATGGAAAGCCCGGTGGCTGAAATTGGCCGCGTGGCGCAGCTTTTGCCTGCCGATTCGGAGATAAAGGAAATATTTTACCCGATGATGTGTTTTTTCCAAAATACAGCGCCGTCAGCCGCCGACAGGGACGAGATCGCAAAAAATGCTGTTGATAAGGGCTTTGATATGGCAGTAATTGGTATATTAGGGTCGTTCATATAAACCTAAAACACGATAAAATGGAACAGCTAAAACCAAATCCCACAAAAGTTGCAACTAAATGGGCGCTTATTAACCTCCTTGTGTCAATTGTACTTACCTACATTATACAGTTCGTAAGTACCGATCCTAACTCGCCGTTAAAGTACTTAGGGTATCTGCCTTTTATCATCTTTTTAATACTGACACAAAAGGAATTCAGGGACCAGCAGTCTGGCTATCTAACCTTTGGAGAAGGCTTTTCTGCTGGCTTTAGGTATGCCGTGTTCACCAGCATTTTACTGGCACTGTTCACATATGTATACCTGGCCTTTTTAAGTCCTGAGATCATGCAAAAGGCTGCAGAGCAAGCACGTGCACAGATGGAAGCCAAAGGGATGTCGAGCGAAGATATTGACAAGGCGATAGGTTATACCATCAAGTTAGGGCCGATAATTGGAGCATTTGTCTTGGCTATAATAGATACCATCATCGGTATTGCTGTTGCCCTGGTGGGCGCGGCTATCTTTAAAAAGGAACGTTCAGCTTACGACCCCGAGCCTCCTGCCGACCCAACAGTTTAATGTGAGATAAAACTCATAAAAAAAGACGCCGTGAAATAACCGCGGCGTCTTTTTTGTTAGTGGATATTTTACTTATTTATGAAAGCTCTTTAAAATATCATTGCCGAAGGCAAAAACCATTAAGCCTATCAGCAGCACAAACCCGACGATCTGTGCCTTCTCCAGGAACTTATCGCTTAAGGGTTTGCCTTTGATCATTTCTATGATCAGGAACACCGCATGCCCGCCATCCAGCGCAGGTATTGGCAACAGGTTCATCAGTGCAAGCACCATCGAGATAAAACCAGTTAAACTCCAGAATTTATACCAGTCAAAGTAACCTCCATATAATTTGGCAATACCTATTGGACTCGAAACGGCATTCTGTGCTTTCACTTTGCCGGTAAATATTTTTTTCAGGCCCTTCGCATTATTGGTAAAGTTTGTCCAGGCCTTTGACGCTCCGACCGGTAATGAAGCGAAAAAGCTGTAATTCAGGGTGTCTTCCTTCGGAAACAATTCTTTTATCGGCCTGTAAAAACCTACGCGGCCGTCTTTGTCAACCACGATTGGCAGTTGCATCGTGTTATTCGCACGTACCACTGTTAATATTACCTTCTTATTTTTGTTCGAATCCAGTTTGTCGCGAAATTGGTCAAAGAAGACTACTTTCTGTCCATCAACTGCTGTAATACTATCTCCCTTTTGCAGCCCGGCTTTTTTTGCATTGCCGATAACAGAATCAACGCTAAACTTACTACGGGGCAACATGCTGATAAAATCTTCGATGCCTGCCTGCCCTTTTGCCGATATATCGTTCAATATATCTCCCGGCACCGTAATGTTCAATCGCTCTGTGCCACGCTGGATGTTCAGTACAGTATTGTCAAGAAATACTTTTGGGTTAGTCAACTCCTCGAAATGCTTTACGGGCTTTCCGTTGATTGATATAACCTGGTCTCCCGCTTTAAGCCCAATTTTCTTTCCGATAGACCCCGGCACTATGCCATATTTCGCACTGCTCATCGGGATATAAGTATCACCATATTTGATCGTCAGCATCCAGAAAATAAATATACCGACGAATATATTTACGGTGATGCCCCCAAGCATAACGATCAAACGCTGCCATGCCGGTTTCGAGCGGAATTCCCAGGGTTGCGGCGGGCCTGCCATCTGCTCCTTATCCATCGACTCGTCTATCATGCCCGCTATTTTAACATAGCCGCCCAGTGGAAGCCAGCCCACTCCGTATTCTACACCTTTATAATTGAATTTGACCAGGCTAACGCCCCATGCATCAAAAAACAGGTAAAATTTTTCGACCTTAATGCCAAACGCACGCGCCGCCAAAAAGTGTCCAAGCTCATGTAAAATAACCAAAATTGAAAGGCCCAGCAGCAGCTGCCCCACCATTATCACTATGCTCATCCTTTATTTATATCAATTTGTAAAAGTCCTTAACGGTATTTTATCTATTAAATTTTGCGCAAATATGCGCGTTTCCTTATCAGTATTCAAATAGTCGCTTAGCGATGGATCGGTTTTAAAATCAATCCGCTTCATGCACGCTTCAATTATGTCGCTCATCGCCAGGAAGCCTATTGCGCCTTTCAAAAACCCGGCCACGGCTATTTCATTGGCCGCATTGACAATGCAAGGCATGTTTCCGCCCTGTTTTATCGCCTCAAAAGCTAATCCCAGGTTGCGGAATGTCTTTATGTCAGGCTTTTCAAAGGTCAGGCTCGGGTATTGCATAAAGTCGAACCGTTTGAAATTGTTCCTGATACGGCCGGGGTAAGCAAGCGCGTATTGTATGGGCAGCTTCATATCCGGCAAACCCATTTGCGCCTTTATCGACCCATCGTGAAACTGTACCATCGAGTGCACAATTGACTGCGGGTGCACCACCACCTCTATCTTTTCCGGCTCAATATCAAAAAGCCACTTGGCTTCTATCACCTCCAAACCCTTATTCATCAGCGAGGCCGAATCGATGGTGATCTTCGAACCCATAACCCAATTTGGGTGCTTTAAAGCTGCTTGCGGCGTAACATCACCCAAAAACTCCAGGTTACGCCCCCTGAACGGCCCGCCCGAGGCGGTCAGTATCAGTTTTTCTATTGTATTACCCTCTTCACCCTCAAGACACTGGAAAATGGCCGAATGTTCCGAATCAACCGGTAATATGTTGATCTTATTTTCCCTGGCTAATCCTGTGATCAACTCCCCTGCAACAACCAGCGTTTCTTTATTTGCTAACGCGATGTCCTTCCCTGCCTTTATCGCATTAATAGTAGGCTCTAATCCGGCAAAACCAACCATGGCCGTCAGCACCATATCTATTTCCGTATCGGTAACTATTTCCTTTACAGCTTCGATACCTGATAAAACCTTTACCTCAGTCCCAAGCAACGCATCTTTGACGCGTTCGTAATACTTTTCGTTACAAATAATGGCATAAGCAGGCCTGAATGTTAAGGCCTGTTGTATCAATAGTTCTGCATTGTTTTGTGCGGTAAGTACATAGGCGCGGAACAGCGTTGGGTTTTCGCCGATCACTTCCATGGCCTGCGTACCAATGCTGCCGGTAGAACCTAATATTGCTATGTTTTTGATGGCCATAAATCAAGTTGTCATTGCGGGGAGGGACGACGAAAATCCCTTAGCTGTGCATCCGAAGTGATTGCCGCGCTATCTCTCGCAATAACAAGTGTTTAAATAATGTATTGTTTCAGTTCTTCCGCTATCTTCCTGTCATTAGAAAGTCTCGGAACCTTATTCTGTCCGCCCAATTTACCCTGCGCACGCATGTAATTAATAAATGCGTCTTTTTGAAGGCTTTGGATGATCAAAGGTTGCAAAATGTTACCTTCTGCAAGGTCAAAATAATAAATATTTTTCTTTTGCAGGGCCTTATCCACTTTTAATGCAAACGCCTTCATATCCGCAGGTTTTTTGCCAAACTCGATGAACCACTCATGGTAGGGCAGTTCGCCTTTCGGCGGATTTACCTGTGGCGCTACCGTGAACTCCACTACATCTACACCTTCTTCATTGGCAACGCTCATTAGTGCCTGTTCGACTTCTTCGCCTATCACATGCTCGCCAAAGGCAGAGATATAATGCTTGATGCGCCCGGTAACCAAAATACGGTAGGGGTTTTTAGATACAAATTTGATCGTATCGCCAATACTATATCCCCACAACCCGGCAGTGGTGTTCAATATTAATGCATAGTTTTTGTTCAATTCTATTTCTTCCAGCCACAGCCGGTCAGGATTGTCGTTAAAAAACTCGTCTGCAGGTATAAATTCATAAAACATGCCCGCATCGGTGAGCAAAAGCAGGCTTTTATCTTTTTGCGAATCCTGGAATGCGATAAATCCTTCCGAAGCAGGGTAGGTCTCGATGGAATCAATACCAAAGCCGATACTTTCCTCTATCCGTGCGCGGTATGGCTCGTAATTTACGCCGCCATAAACAAATAGCTTAAAGTTGGGGAATATGTCTTTGACCTTTTTACCTCCCGTTTTTGCACTCAACCGGTCAAAATACATCTGGCACCAGGGCGGTATGCCGGATATGAGGGTCATATCCTCTTGCAGTGTTTCTTCTACAATGGCATCTACCTTTTGCTCCCAATCCTCGATGCAGTTGATCTCGAAACTTGGCAGCCTGTTCTTTTGCAGGTATTTTGGAACCAAGTTAGCCACTATGCCCGATAGCCTGCCGACAGAAATTCCCGCTTTCTTCTGCATCACCGGGCTGCCCTGCAGGAATATCATTTTGCCGTTCACAAAATCAGACTTCCCGGTTTCATGAATATAATTGAGCAACGCATTCCGGGCAGCTTTTATATGTTCGGGCATGCTTTCTTTTGTAATGGGGATATATTTAACGCCAGAGGTAGTGCCCGACGTTTTAGCCAGGTATTCAGGTTTGCCCGGCCAAAGAATGTTTTCTTCGCCTGCTGTTATGCGGTCGATATAAGAGCGCAGATCCTCATAGTCCCTTACGGGAACATTTTTTTTAAAGTCCTCATAATTTTTGATGCTGCCGAAATGATGATCCTTACCAAAGACAGTATCTTTTGCCTGAGTAATAAGATAGTCAAAAGTCTTTTGTTGCAGCGCAACGGAGTCGACGCGGACGCGGTCGATATCCCTGCTCACCCACGACGCAAAAACCCGGCTCAATGCAGCTTTTAAACCCATAATTATTTTGTTTCGGCCAGGTCGTCGTCCACGTCCTGGTGACTGTAAATGAGTTTACGGTAGGCAACAACAAGTATAATGTTTACGAAAGGAATTACAAACAGCATTCCTACCAGCGTAATAGAACCTATGAATACCATAGCCTCTATAATGACAAATAACAGCAGGTATTTTAAAAAATTGCCTCTTATCAACTGGAAGCTCTGGATAACTGATTCGAATGCACCAGACGAATCATCTACAATGAAACATGCGCAGATAGGAAAATAGAAAAGGAAAAAGAACTGGAAAAAGCCACCAACTACAATGCCCAATATATTCTGTGTCCATCCCTCATCCAATGCTTTTATCGCATTGGTAAGCAATACCGAAAGTGTGCTCACCATAATAAGCAACAGCAAATAACTGTATTGCATACGGATCGTTGGTACAATATCACTAAACTCAAAATCATAGTACTCTTTATCGATAAGCTGAAAGATCAGCTTAACAAACCCTAAAAAAATAAAGCTGACGCCGATAAGCAACACGACTATTCCAATTGACGTTGCCAGGTTCCCGTTCAGAAAAACATAAATAATAAAGGCAAGTGCAACTACACCCAAAAAACCGAGCAGCGCAAAAATAGAAATAACTGAAAAATTCTTTCTCAGAAGATACCAGGCAGTTTTTAAGGTGTCTGAGACAGAGAAGGGATGGTACATACTCAGCTATGATCTTTTTAATATAACACGCTTCCAAAAATCCTGCATAAATCCTAATCCGTAGGCTATCAGTTGAGTAAAGGCAGCAATGACGCTCAAAAATGCAACTTTTAACGTTTTGTTTTTCAACCACCCATGAAAAAATATCAACAAAGTGAATATGACGTAGATAATATCAAAGGCAATGCCCAGCGGCAAATAGAAAACATTTAAAATCAAAGTGACCGCAATGCCCAGCGAAAAAAGGGCGGGGAAGAAGTGAACCCATTTTAGCTCCTGCGGGAAGAATTTGTAAACATTGATACGCGCCCGGCCAAAAAAGTGAAGCTGCTTATAAAACTGCAAAAAATTGGTGCGCCGTTTATGGTATACTTTGGCATCGGGTATCAGGCCTATCTTGAAGCCTGCGGAATGGATGCGTATGCTGTATTCAATATCTTCGCCCGATCGGGTGATGATAAAGCCTCCCACAGTTTCCCAAACCTTGCGCGATACGCCCATGTTAAAGCTGCGCGGATGAAATTGCCCGATACCTTTTTTATTACCCCTGATGCCACCTGTGGTGAAAGGAGAGGTCATGCTGTAGCTGATAGCCTTTTGTACCGGGGTGAAAGAAGAGTGTGCATCATCCGGTCCTCCATAGGCATCCAGCCAATTGGTTTGCAGGTGTTGGTTAACAACTTCAAGATAATTCTCCGGTATCAGGCAATCCGAATCGAAAATGACAAAATAATCGCCTTTGGCGCGTTCGAAACCAAAGTTCCGGGTAAAGCCCTGTCCCTCGTTATGTTTCTTAAAATAATGGACATCTAATTTGCCGGAAAAGCTTTTGACGATCTCCTCCGCATCATCCTTTGAGCCATCCTCTATTACCAGTACTTCAAACTGCTTATAAGTTTGCCGTGTAAGTGTTTCCAGCAATTCCTTGATTTCCTGCGGTCGGTTGTATAATGGGATGATGATGGAGAATAGCATTTCAGATGTGCAAATTAGTAGATGTGCAGATGTGCAAATATGCTAATTGCTTAGTTTTTTTGATCAAGTAAATTGAAAGTTATGAGTTGATGTCAACATTGACATATTCATCCGCACATCAAATCCTCTCTTCAACCTGGTAATGATTGCGTTCGTGCGAGTTGCGCGAAACCAGTTCGGCTATAAAACCGGTCAAAAACATTTGTGAACCTATGATAATTGCTACGATGGCGATATAAAATAAAGGCTGTTCTGTAACATCACGGGTTATTTTGATGTGGTGCGATATGTCATAAAGCTTTTGCCACAATAACCAGATGGCAATGATCAAACCTGTAAGGAAACTGAGAGTGCCCAGTGTGCCAAAGAAATGCATGGGTCTTTTGCCGAATTTTCCCACAAAAAATATCGAAAGCAGATCGAGAAATCCATTTACAAAGCGACTCATCCCAAACTTGGTTTTGCCGTATTTGCGGGCACGATGCTCCACTATTTGTTCGCCGATCTTTGTGAAACCAGCCCATTTGGCTATCACGGGGATATAACGGTGCATTTCGCCATACACCTCTATGTTTTTAACTACAGTTTTACGGTAAGCTTTCAATCCGCAGTTAAAATCGTGCAGGTTTTTTATGCCCGACATCCGGCGGGTGACCGAGTTAAAAAGCCTGGTCGGTATTGTTTTGGTAATAGGATCGTAGCGTTTGGCTTTCCATCCCGATACCAGGTCGTATTTATCCTCCGTAATACGGCGATACAATGCTGGTATTTCATCTGGACTGTCCTGCAGGTCGGCATCCATAGTGATCACTACATTGCCGTTAGCAGCCTCAAAACCCACATTAAGCGCAGCCGACTTACCATAATTGCGGCGGAACCTGATGCCTTTTATAAAAGGGTTGTTTGCCTGTAATTTCAGGATCATATCCCATGAACCGTCGTTGCTTCCGTCATCCACCAGGATGATCTCGTACGTAAAGCCATTATCAAACATCACTTTGCTTATCCACGATGTCAGCTCGGGCAACGATTCTACTTCGTTATAAAGAGGTACTACTACTGATATGTCCATTTACTGTGACGAGGAGTTTTTCCAAATCAACCGCAAAAATATAAAATTAAGTTGATTGGCTACAGTCCGAAAGTCCGCAAAGACCGGAAGTCTGCATAAGTCCGAAAGAATCAGAAATACTTTCGGACTTATGCAGACTTTCGGACTTTCCGACTAAAATTTTTATCTTGCCCTTCAATTAAAAATCTTCTCAAAAAATATGAAACGGAATAAGATCGCCTTATCACTCCTGTTGTGCGGCTGCGCATTGGTTGGCCAGGCACAAAACGACAACAAGGATGCCGGCAAATACGACCAGCATAAAGTTTTTAACCCTTTGTTTTACTTCGGTAAAAACGACGAGTACCGTACGGCTGCGGGTGCGCCCGGCGCAAAATACTGGCAAAACCGTGCCGATTATAAACTGAATGTAACACTGGACACTGCTAAACACCGCGTTAGCGGCACAACGCTCATCACCTATACCAATAACAGCCCGGATGCCCTGGGTTTTTTATGGCTGCAGGTCGACCAGAATATTTACAAGGAAAATTCGCGGGGCGAAGCCACCAGCCCGGTAGAATCGGGCAGGTTCAATAACAAGAGTTTTACCAATGGGGATGAAATACAGGGAGTTTATATTGTAACCAAAGATAAAAAAGGCGAGAAAACTGAAAAGGTGGATTATATTGTGACCGACACCAGGCTTCAAATAAAGCTGAAAGACGCCTTAAAAGCCGGTGGATCTGTTATCAGGATCAGGATCGATTATGCTTTTGATGTACCAGAATACGGAACCGACCGTATGGGCCGCCAAAAAACCAAAAATGGCTGGCTATATGAGATTGCCCAATGGTACCCTCGTATGGAGGTTTATGACGATGTTTCGGGATGGAATACTATCCCATACATGGGCGCCTCCGAGTTTTACCTGGAGTATGGCGACTTTGATTACACTGTTACCGCGCCGTCCAACCTCGTAGTTGCAGGCTCGGGCGAATTGCTGAACGCTAAGGAAGTGCTAACCCCTAAAGTGATAGCGCGTTTGGCCGTGGCTAAAGGCAGCGATAAAACGGTAATGATAAGGGATTCCGTTGATCTGAACGATGCCTCTTTTCACCCACAGAAAGCTAATCTAACCTGGCACTTCTTCTGCAAAAATTCGCGCGATGTGGCATGGGCTGCATCAAAAGCATTTTTGTGGGATGCCGCGCGCATTAACCTGCCGAGCGGCAAAAAGGCGCTTGCCCAGTCCATATATCCTATCGAAAGCAAGGGTATGGAAGCTTATAGCCGCAGTACCGAATACGTGAAAGGCTGTATCGAGCTTTATTCGAAGGAGTGGTATGAATATACATACCCGGTTGCTACCAACGTTGCCGGTATTGTTGGCGGTATGGAGTATCCGGGCATTGTGTTCTGTAGTTCAAAAAGCCGTTCAGGCGGGCTATGGGAAGTAACCAACCATGAATTTGGCCATAACTGGTTCCCGATGATCGTCGGCTCTAACGAGCGTAAATACGCGTGGATGGACGAGGGCTTCAACACCTTTATCAACAAGGTAGATACTAAAGTATTTAACAACGGTGAATACTACCAGCCGGAGGATGCAGAAAAAACTGCTCCGGCTATGTTCGCGGCCGACGCTGATGCTATTATGAACGTGCCGGACGTAATACAGGCAAATTACCTTGGTTATGCAGCTTATGAGAAACCGGCTATGGGCCTGACAATACTGCGTGAGCAGATATTGGGCGAAGAACGGTTCGATTATGCTTTCCGCACTTACATCAAACGCTGGGCATTTAAGCACCCTACACCATTTGACTTTTTTCATTCGATGGATAATGCAGCAGGTGAGGACCTGAGCTGGTTTTGGAACGAGTGGTTTATGACCACCTGGAAGGACGATCAGGCCTTGAAATCAATAGATTACGTGGATAACGACCCGGCCAAAGGCGCATTGATCACTATTGAGAATAAAGAAGAGATGGCCCTTCCCGTAACTATAGAGGTAAAGGAAGAGAACGGAAAAACATCACGGGTAAATTTACCTGCCGAGATATGGCAGCGCGGTGGTACCTGGACATTTACTTATAAATCAACGTCAAAGATCGTTTATGCATTGATCGATCCGGATCATGTCCTGCCGGACGTCGACCCGGAGAACAATGCCCTTAGCGGTGTTGCGATGGACAAAAACGTTACGGCTGCTGCTATAGTTAAGTCGTATTTTGATGCGGTAGGCGGCGAACAAAGGGTGAAAGATATTAAAGACCTGACAACCAATGCGGAAGGTGAAGTACAGGGCATAAAAGTGATAAGGGTTAACCGGTATAAAATGCCCGGTAAGTTTTTGCATGAAGTTACGGTCCCCCAGTTCAACAACCTGGCTCTTTTACATATTATGATCGATGGCGACAGCATCAAATATGTGCAGCAGGGGCGTGCGCAAAAAATTACAACTGAAAAGTCTGCTGTTAAAGCAAGATATAAGTTGTTCCCTGAGCTTGATTTTGATAAACCAGGCTATACGATGACGCTGGACGACAAGTACAGCGTTGTTGACGGAGCCCTTACCTATTTACTTACGGTGAAAGGGCCGGATGGCTTAAGTGTGAAATATTTTTATGATCAGAAGTCGGGCCTTAAGGTACAGCAATATGCAGATGCACCTAATGCTACCCACATGACGTTTAAAGACTATCGCGATATTAATACGGGCGTTAAGATACCATTCTCCGAATCGAACAATATTGTAGGCGCGCCTATAGTTTATAAACTTACCAGCGCGACCGCGAATACCGGGTTATCGGACGATATTTTTAAGTGATAATTTACAATTAATTAATGCAGCAAGACTTGCGAAGTTTTTAAAACTCCGCAAGTCTTTTTTTATGACCTTTATTCGTACCTCAAAGCCTCGATCGGGTCAAGTCTGGACGCTTTTTGTGCAGGATAGTAACCAAAAAATATGCCTGTTACTGCGCAAACACAAAACGAAAGCAATACTGATGATTCTGAAATAATCGTTGGCCATTTTAGCGTTAACGTTACGATCTGCGAGGACGCGATACCTAATAATACCCCGATAATACCCCCGGTTATACTTATCAGCACTGCTTCCATCAAAAACTGCATCAAAATATCCTTGCCTCGCGCACCGATGGACATGCGCAAGCCTATCTCTTTCGTTCGTTCAGTTACTGAAACGTACATGATGTTCATGATGCCGATTCCGCCAATTACGAGCGAAATCCCGGCTACTACAGTAAGCAAAACGGTAAGCAGCCCGCTTGTCGAACTTAGAGTCGCAATAAGTTCCTGCTGGGTGCGGATAGTAAAATCGTTATCCTCGGCGGCTGTGAGGCGGTGCGAGTCGCGAAGTATTTGTGTCATTTCTGCTACTGCGGCATCAGTAACATTTTCATTTGCTGCTGAAGTGTATATATTGCTGTAATAAATAGTGGCCAATATGCGCTTCTGCACGGTTGTATAAGGCGCTATCAGAATATCATCCTGGTCTTGCCCAAAAGCATTAAATCCTTTCGGGCTTAATATTCCGATAACCTGGAATGGTATCCTGCCAAAGCGGATCACTTTACCTATAGGGTTCTCGCCATTGGGAAACAGGTTATCCACAACGGTTTGCCCTATAAGGCATACCTTTGCGGCGGTTCTGACGTCGTTTTCTGTAAATGCGATACCGTCCTTTAAGGTCAGCTTGCGTATATCCAGGTATTCAGGCGCCACCCCAGACATTTGTGTAGGCCAGTTAAGCGCGCCATAAATAGCCTGTCCGCGAGAAGTTACCGCGGGTGATATCTCCGAAATATATTGTGCATTTGCTTTCAACGCCGTAATGTCTTTGATGGTAAGCGTTTGGAAACTGCTGCCGGCAATACGTACACCGCCATTCAGGTTGCTTGCGGGCTGCACGGTTATCATATTGGTGCCCATGTTGGATAATTGATCGTGTATGCTTTGTTTTGATCCCTGTCCTATAGCAACCATAGCAATAACAGAACCAACACCGATGATAATTCCAAGCATGGTCAGAAAGGCCCTCAGCTTATTTCGCTGTAGTGCCTTTAATGCTATTCTTATCAGGTTAATTAAACTCATAGTTCCTTATGCCTCTCAAATCACTAATTCAATAAATTATTAATTCAATAATTATCAATAGTCTTCCGTAACCGGCAAACTCTCCAATACTTCTTTGGCCGACCGTTTGTTCTCGTTCCTTGTATCCTTCTGAATATGTCCGTCGCGCAGTTGTATCGTCCGGTTGCTGAATGAAGCGATGTCAGGCTCGTGCGTTACAAAAACAATGGTTTTCCCCTGCTTTTCATTCAGTTCCTGCATCAGCGCCATTATTTCATACGAGGTGCGGCTATCCAGGTTACCTGTAGCCTCATCCGCCAGTATCATTACCGGCTCGTTTACCAAAGCCCGCGCTATGGCTACCCGCTGCTGCTGCCCGCCCGACAACTGGCTGGGAGTATGATCGTGCCTGTCGGCCAACTTTACTGATTCCAGTGCATGAATGGCCCGTTCCCGGCGTTCGGCTGCACTTACTTCCTTATTATACAAAAGCGGGAGCTCCACGTTTTCAAGTGCGGTTGTTCGCGGTAGCAGGTTATATGCCTGGAAAACAAAACCTATTTTGTGATTACGCAACTGCGCCAATTCATCGCGCGATAATTGTTTCACGTCAACCCCGTCGAGGAAATAATTTCCGATGGAAGGCTTATCGAGGCACCCGAGTATATTCAGCAAAGTAGTTTTACCCGACCCGCTGCTGCCCATAATGGTCACAAATTCGCCTGCATTTACATCGAATGATATGCCGCGCAAGGCGTGTACGGTTTCGCTGCCCATGACAAAATCGCGCCGCAGTTCTTTTATTTCCAATATTTTCTTGCTCATCGGCTTCGGCCTCCTCCGCCGCGCCTGCGTTGTGGCAGGAACGGACTGCCACCAGGCGAAGCTGATGCGTTTGCACCCGCTATTCCGCCACCGCTTATCCCGGTGGCCACGCTGTCCGCAGCGGTCAATCCCGATAACACCTCAACCTGCGTGTTGTCATTCAGGCCAATTTGTATCCTTTTTTGTACCAGCTTTTTGCCCTGCACCACCCATACCAATGCATGTTGTTTTGGCACGCCCGTGGTATCCTTGCGGCTTTTCGCCGTATGTGATACCTGGTTTGCTGCCGGATTGCCGGCGGTACCGCCGCCGGTGTTTCGTTTGCCTTTACGGGCTACCCTGCCTACTATCTGGTAATCCTTCATCAGGGATGAATCTGGTATAAAAGCGAGTGCCTTAGCGGGTATTAATAGTGCGTTGTTTACTTCTTTAGTATAAATAATAATATTGGCTGTCATTCCCGGCTTTAGTTTCATGTCATTATTTGGCGCATTGATAACCGTTGTATAAGTTACCACGTTGGCCGATACCGAGGGATGTAGCCTTATTTCCTTAACCGTACCCCCAAACTGGTCGTTTATAAAGGCGTCTACCGTAAAGCTGGACCTGTCGCCCGGTTTTACATCGCCAATATCTGCCTCATCTACATTAGCCTGTACTTCCATTTTTGTTATATCCTTGGCTATGATGAACAGGGTAGGGGTGTTAAAACTCGCTGCTACAGTTTGCCCCACACTGATATTCCTGTTAAGTATAACCCCATCGATAGGCGAATAGATGTCGGCATAGGAGAGGTTTTTTTCCGCCGACCGCAGCTGCGCCTTTACGCTTTCCACACTGGCTTTGGCAGCTGCGTAAGTATTTACCGCGCTATCGTAATCGGCCTTGCTTATCGCGTCCACCTTGTACAACTGGCTTTGCCGGTCGAAATTGTTTTTTTGGAAAACCAGCTGGCTCTGCGCATTTTGAAGGTTACCCTTGATCTGGTCGACCGTCGCCTGCAACAGCGATTTATCCAATTCGGCCAGTAATTGACCTTTCTTAACCTGCGAATTAAAATCCACATAAAGGTTTTTGATAATACCCGATACCTGCGAACCCACTGTTACCGTATCCTCCGGTTCTATTCTGCCGGTGGCGGTAACGCTTTGCGCAATATAGCCGCGGGTAGGCTTTTCGCTCACCAGTTTTACAGGCTCCCCGATTTTATGGAAGAAGAATATCCATACCAGCGCTGCCGCAATAACGATGATTAAAATAATTATGATCCTTTTATAGCTGCGTTTCATGATAGCCGTTGATTATAAGGTGACAGGTATGCCCCTGTAAAAGTCATATATCTTTTGTGTTAATAGTAAGTTGTATTTGGCCTGGATAACTGCCTGCTGCGCCTGCACGAACAGCGTTTTTTGCAATAGGAAATCGACCGTGTTCGAGGCGCCGATCTTCAGCTGCTCATTGGCGATACGGTAACTTTCCTGGTTGAATTTGTATTGTTCCTGCGCAGCGTCGTACTGGCTCTGTGCATTCTGAACGTTAATATATGCACGCTCGACATTTTGCGATAGCACTACCTTGGTATTGTCGAAATTCAATTGTGCCTGGTCTGCATTGATCTTTGCTTCCTCCACCTGTGTCTTTACCTGCCGCCTGGTAAAAATGGGTACCGATAGTGTAACCCCCAGTTGTTGGTAAAAATTACTGCCGAGTTGCGAAAAGTAGCCGTTGCCACTGGTGTATTGCGACCCTAACCCTGCACCTGCGCTAAGCGTTGGCAAATAACCGGCTTTTGCTTTTTTTACATCATATTGCGCTATTTGTAAGCCTAACTGGCCATTCTTTATTTCAGGTCGGTTTTTAAATGCCGTATCCTGCGCAGCCTGCAATGGAGCCAGGCTGGTGTTAAATACTACGGTATCTGGTTTGGCAATATCAAAATCGGCATTTGTTGGAAGCAGCAGTAATTGTTTTAATGTCAGCAGATCAGTTCTTTCCGTATTGATGGCCGATGTCAGGTTGTACTTATCGGTTGAATTTTGCGCCTGCAACTGTATCAGGTCCTTACGTGCCACACTACCCACGTTGAAGCGCTGCTGTTCCAGCTTTACCTGGGCAGTTGATGTATTGACCACCGAAGTATCTGAGATGATATTTTCCTTGTCAAGCAATACAGTCAGGTAAGCCTGGGTTATTTGCAGGGTGATATCATTTTCCTGCTGGATGATATTCAGGTTTGCCGATTCGACCTGCAGATTCTTTTGAATAATATCGTTATTAATGTACCCCCCGTTAAAAAGGGTAACATTGGAGTTAACCGAATATTGACCCGAAGAAGTAATGCCGGAACCGCCACCGGTTACCACACTGTTGCCATTTACAATAGCAACGTTTCCCTGCTTGTCCTGGTGGATAAAATTCTGCGAAGCCTGGCCCGTGAGGTTCGGCAGCCGCGAGGCCTTTGACAGCAGGTATTCCTGTTGTGCAGTCAGCTTGCTTAAGCGCAGCGAGTTGATCTGGATATTGTTCTTTTTGGCATACTCTATACACTGTGCCAAAGACCAGCGCAGCGGCTTACCAACCAATGTGCTGTCCTGCGCAAATAGCACGCCTGCTTTTGCTGCAAATAATATGATTATAATAAATATTTTTTTCGATGGCATAAGCAGATCGGTTTACCCTGTGCCCGGGTAATGATTTCATTTTAAAGTATATAACTGAAAAATTGTTTTTAGTGGCATAATATTGCCATGTAATAATTTGATTACTTAACCGCTATGAAAATCATTATATTATTAGTTTATCTTGTAGATGAATATGAATACCCGCAATTTATTATTGTTAAAACCCTGCGGATAGGCTATATTTAACACATAATGATAACCAGGACCTTTACACTTTTTATTGCCCTTTTTGTTTCGGGAATTGCTTTTGGTCAAAAGGCCGACTCTATCTTAAAAAATGCGGCAGCTACCTATTATTTCAAAAGAGGGCTGCCGATTGCAGAAAAGGACAGTGCAGAATTTGTGCGTGTAATTTCGACCGGAATCGATAGTGCGAGTAAGGGGTTATATATAGTGAAAGACTATTATCCTAATGGGAAGCTGATGATGACAGGTATGTCGATAACAACCGCTTATAACCTGAAAAGACAGGGCGAGTTTATAAGTTATTACCCTAACGGTAATATTCAAAGTACCAGGAGTTATTCAAAAGATACCCTGAAAGGCACTCAAACCTACAACTACCCCAACGGCAGATTATATCATTCAGATTTTTATAACACCGAACGAAAACGATTTGAGATAATCGAATTACGCGATTCGACAGGCAAAGTATTAACATCCAATGGCAACGGTACGGCCATTATGTTTGATAGAAAATTTAAACTGGTATTGGGCGAAGGGCCGGTCGTGAATGGCATTCGCGAGGGCGAGTGGCGTGGCGCGGTAAACGACTCAGTAACGTATGTGTGCCTATACAAGGACAACAAGGGGACCACTGGTAAAAGTTTTGAAAAGTCAGGCGTGGTACACGAGTTTAAAGAAGCTGAAATACAACCCAACTATCCGGGCGGACTGGACAAATTTTATACCTATTTGTCGCGTAACATCCATTACCCTAAGATCGCAAAGAAAAATGGAGTAGAGGGCAAGGTGTTTCTTTCTTTTATTATCGAAAAAGACGGAACTTTAACCAATATAAAGGTATTACGGGGCATCGGTTCCGGCTGCGACGAAGAGGCGGTACGTGCGTTGCAAGAGTCACCGAATTGGAGTCCCGGTTATCAATATGGTATGGCGGTTAGGGTACAGTATAATCTGCCCGTCGGTTTCGCATTGAAAGAGTGACCATTTACCTGGCCGATAGTGTAATGCCGTTATTATTCACATCTGCCTGGTAAAGCACATAACTGCCTTTTTCATCCTTTTTCGGCTTTATTGTATTCGAATGCTTTCCCTGTTCAATATGCACCCATTTCCAATCGGCAGGTACATAAGTCTTAAGCGTGAGGGGGAGATAGTATTGCGTTTTATCAAGCGCATGCGTCAGCGTTACCTTTATTTTTCCATTATTTTCTGATGAGGTTACTTTAGCTGCCTCACGCTCGCGCATGTAGCGCGTAGCGTCGCCAAACGTTGCCACCCAAAGTTTATCCTGTTTGCTTTTGATATATTGAAAATACTGATCGAGCAGGCTGCTATTGAGCGCTTCGTAGCCCAGGCTGTCCACACCATGAAACACCAGCACCAGCCACGTGTCATTACGGTTGTAAGCGGTGTCTACCCACGATTTCATTAACGGCAGTGGTGTTTTGGTTGTTGCACCACGCTGCCATTGTACATAGTCCTTATCGTTTGGTCCCGGCGTTTTCCGGCTCGACCGGTCTATTTCCTTTAACCACGGCTCCGGCATCCGGTTGCGTAACGACGGATATATTTTGTAAGCTACCTGCATTACTCTTTCGTTCTCGTAGCCGTAGGGCACCTCGGCCGAAAATGTATATTTCGCACCCATTTGTTTCAGTATCTCTTCTTTGCTTTTTTCCAGTTCGTACTTAATATTCGCTTCGTCCATTCCGGGCATCGTAGCATGGGTAATAGAATGGCTTGCTATTTCGTAACCTTTGGCGGCATCTTTCCTGAAATCGTCCCAGCTCGATCCAAGCGCCTGTGTATATTCAGGGCAGGGCCCATAGCCCTTCGGGAAATCACCGTGGCGTACCTTTGCATATAGCGAATCCATCAGTTTGAATGCCTTATCCTTCCTGCCCGAATCATACATGCCGCCGGCACGGGTATGGTAGGAGATAGTGCCCTTGTACCCGAGATAGCCCGCTGCCGAGCATCGCTCCAGAAAATTCTGATCGCTTGTGGGTATAGTAGCCGACTCTTTTATAATATCAGCTACGGGCCTTCCGATAAAACGCCCCTGGTACTTTGAACCTGTTATTGGGCCGGTGATGACAAAGAAAGTTGCTGGCAGCTTTAGCCGTTCCATAACGGGCAGCGCACGTGTAAACTGGTGGCGCGACGCATCGTCGTAAGTAAGTGATACGGCACTGTTCTTGCCATATTGCCATTCGGTAACGGTAGTGGTACCGCCTGCGGCAGTTTGTGCCAGGCACGGAGCAGAAATAAGGCATGTAATAAATGCCAGGTATACATACTTGCAATTCATGATCAAAAGCGGTTTATAAGATCAAATATAACCGATTGATCGCCTGTATAAAATTATAGTGGGATTGTTACAATAGCCGGTTGGTTCTTACAAATGAAAAACCATGCCAACTCTTCGTCCGTCGAAGGTGATCGGGTGCTTTTCGAGGAAATTTGCAAGTTTGGTGCCATTGGTCTTTTCGGCGTGGTACATCAGCCCGTCAAACAGCAGCAAAAAACCGCCCTGCAGCAATATCGATTCGCCATATCCCTTCATAATGGGCGAATTGCGCGAATCGCCGGTAAGCTTCAGGTAAAGCCCGGTACCTATATAAGCGACATCAAGACAGCCGTTGACGAAGAATATCTTTTCTATCCTTTTTTGCGCCTCCAGGGTTTCGGCCGCGCTCAACTTTTTGTTTTTGTATTTTTGTGTGCCTGTATAACCTAAAACAGCGGTTACAAAGTCGACGCTGCCCCATATTACATTCATTTGGTAAAAATACCTGGTCTGCGGATCGGTGGATGATGTCCAGCCGATAGCGCTCACGCCTGTATTTGCAATTCCCCAGGCTCCCAACACTTCCATGCCGGTGGAAGTTATCCTAACGCGGTTAGCATTGTAAGTCTTGAGCGAGTCCTGCTGGGCGAAAGCGTGATAGCTGAAGAAGATCAGGAACAGGGTACAAAGTTTTTTCATATACGAATATACGGTTGGTTAAAAATAGTTAAATATTAGGTAACACGTTTAACCTTTTACTGATTTTTGCACTATTTGGTTTTAACCAAACGGTCAATTATTTCTTGTTCAGTACCGGTGAACGGTCCTGGCGACTCCATCTTTAAACTTGCCATTGCCGCGGCGAATTCTCCTGATTGCTGTATGTCCATGCCTTTCGTTCTGCAATACAGGTAGCCTGCCATATAAGTATCGCCACAGCCTGTTGCATCTTCCACTACTTCGGGCCTGTAGGCAGGGATATTATAAAATACACCGTCGCTATAAATGGTCGACCCCATACTGCCGTTGGTAATAACAATTTCTTTCACCCCCCAGCCAGCTAATATCAAGGCGCCTTTTTTAATGCCGCTTTCGCCTGTTAGTACGGCCATTTCCGCCTCGTCTGCTTTCAGTATATCTATATATTGCAAAGCTTCCTGCTTTTCGGACCAGCCCACCGGGTATACCTTTTGATTTTCGACCTTGCGCAGGTATCCCTGTGCATCCAGCGAAATTTTCCCTTTGCCGGCTAACGATCTGATAAAATCAGTAGAAATGTCATCTGCCAGCAGCGGGCCCAGGTGATATATTTTAGCCTCAACTCCATTCATTTGCTGAATGCTGAACGGGTCGGCCTGCTGTAAAACATTTTGCGTGCGGTGGTCCTGGTCTTCGGCATAAATGTTCTCAAAATAAACGGTATGACTGCTTGGGTAGGCCCATATTTCAATGCCTTTTTCCCGCAATTCATCAACATAATGCATTTCGCTTTCGGCTACCGATGTGATCAGTAAATAATTTGCATCAAGGTTTTGCAGGGCTGATGAGAAGTAGAACGCAGTTCCCCCCGCCATATGCAATTCCGCACGCGTTGTAACTACTTTGTCTAATGTAATGTGCCCTACACAGCAGATATCGTACATATTTTACAGTAATAAATTGGGAAAGATAAGGAATTTGAAATTAAAATACTTTAATCCCTCAAAACCGGAGCTATTAAGCGATGGGCGCCTCATTTAAAATATTGGTTAAAATACCGTTAAAACACCCGTTTTTTTTGTCTTTTAAACTCCTTAACTTCATTTTATTATCCATGTTCAACTGATCGGTTTATTATAGCTGATAGCGAGCAACTTATAAAAATGACTGCCCAAACCGTTTCAACTTCGCCTGGCGAAACTATTTTTAAGGTTCTTTTTGAATCCGCTCCGGGTCTGAATCTTGTCCTATCGCCCAATCTGATCATCTACGCTGTGAGCGATGCTTACGCAAATGCAACCATGACGAAACGCGAAGACATTGTAGGTAAGCATTTATTCGAGGTATTTCCTGATAACCCCAATGATATTAAAGCGGACGGCGTGTCTAATCTGAGGGCCTCCCTCAATTCGGTACTTCAAAACAAGACAGCACATATAATGGCCATACAGAAATACGATATAAGGCGGCCTGACGGAAGTTTTGAGGAAAGGTACTGGAGCCCGTATAATAAACCGGTACTTGGCCCGGACGGACGGGTTATTTTTATTATTCACCGGGTAGAAGATGTTACAAATTTTGTTAGCCTTCAGAAAGAACAGTCAGAAAAGGAAAAAATGACGGATGATCTGCGTGCCCGCGCGGTGGAAATGGAGGTTGAGATAGTAAAAAGGTCGGAGGAAATACAAAAACTTAATCAAGAACTCGAACAAAAAGTTGCTGAACGTACCGTAGAGTTGGAGAGCGTAAACAAGGTTATTTTGGATTACAAGTTTGCGCTCGATTCGTCTTGCATAGTCGCAGTAACTGATCAGAAAGGTATAATACAGCATGTAAACGATAATTTTTGTAATATATCGAAATACAGCAGAGAGGAGCTGATAGGCCAGGACCACCGTATTATTAACTCCGGGTTTCATCCCGGGGAATTTATCCGTAACTTGTGGGTAACCATAGCAAAGGGCAATATCTGGCGGGGCGAATTAAGGAACAAAGCAAAAGATGGAACCTATTACTGGGTTGATACAACTATAGTTCCGTTCCTTGATGAAAAAGGTAAGCCATATCAGTATGTTGCTATCCGCTCGGATATTACATCGCGTAAGGAAACAGAAGATCATCTTAAAAAAAGCTTAAAAGAAATATCCGACTATAAATACGCACTTGACGAATCGTCTATAGTTGCTATAACCAATCAAAAAGGTATCATTCAGCATGCCAATGATAATTTTTGTAAAATATCAAAATATAGCAGGGAAGAATTGATCGGGCGGGATCACCGAATCATTAATTCAGGCTTTCATTCAAAGGATTTTATCCGCAAGCTTTGGGTTACCATTGCCAACGGTAAGATTTGGACGGGCGAATTAAAAAACAGAGCTAAAGATGGCAGCTATTATTGGGTTGATACCACAATAGTACCTTTTCTGGACGAGCATGGAAAGCCTTACCAGTATGTAGCTATCCGCGCGGATATAACCGGGCGCAAATTGGCGGAAGAAGAAAATATTAAATTGAACCAGGACCTGGAGATAAGGGTAAAACAGCGTACCGAGGAACTGGAGGCTTTTTCCTATTCCATTTCGCACG
Source organism: Mucilaginibacter sp. (assembly GCF_035492695.1). Lineage (GTDB taxonomy): Bacteria > Bacteroidota > Bacteroidia > Sphingobacteriales > Sphingobacteriaceae > Mucilaginibacter. Next base: position 38,836 of record NZ_DATJJC010000002.1, read on the forward strand.
ACCTGCGCGCCCCGCTTAGGGCGGTAAATGGATACGCCAGGATTTTGGAAGAGGATTACGCGGGTAGCTTTGATAATGAAGGAAAACGCCTGCTTAATGTGGTGCAGGATAATGCCAGGAAAATGGATACGCTGATCAATAATATGCTTGCGTTTTCGAAAGTAGGGAAAAAGGAGATAAACCGGTCAATGATCGACATGTTATCGCTGGTGGAAGATGTACGGGCCGACTTAAGCAAAGATCAGGATTGTAAAGCGAAAATAGAGATCAGCGAACTTCAGCCAGCAATAGCGGATCGCAACCTGATAAACCAGGTATGGGTGAACCTGTTATCAAATGCGATAAAATATTCAGCCAACACACCAGTTCCTATAATAAAGATCAGTTCTGAAAGAAAGAAAGATGAGATCGTTTATTCTGTTGCTGATAATGGCGCCGGGTTCGATATGCGGTATGCAGATAAGTTGTTCGGCGTATTTCAACGTCTTCATTCATCCGAAGATTTTGAAGGTACCGGGGTTGGGTTGGCCATCGTTCACCGCGTGGTAACCAAACACGGAGGTAAGGTATGGGCCGAAGGTGAAGTGGGGAAAGGGGCCATTTTCCGTTTCAGTTTGCCTGTTGAAAAATTAAAATTGGTTTAGCATGCTCGCTCCAACGCCGCATCGCAATTAAAGCGAACAAAAAAGCCGGTCGTCTTTCAACGGCCGGCGTGGGTTATTATGGATTACTGATGTGCTATTTCCAATCAGCCCAGGCGCTCTGAGCTGCCCAGTTGCTGGTGCCTACCGCTCCGCGATAAGCTGTCTGAACAAAGAACGCGCTCGAGAAATCGGTTCCGGTAAAATCAGAACCACTCAGTGCCGGGGAACCATCGGCTGGTGTAAGGTCAGGCGCGCCTGTGGCATACATAGCTGTGAGTTTCATATCTGCTGATGCGGTGATAACGGTATTTTTATTAACGCTGTTGGTTTCAAAGATTGTCATTTCCGGGTCGGGTACCGCTATTACTGCACCCTGGTCCCAGGCAAATGTGCGGGCAAGCGTATCTGATTGTACCAGGTTACTCCTGAACTCAGCATTATCGTCGGCCAATATCACCGGTCTTGTCCGTGGGCAGGTCATAAATGCACCTTCCGAATATTCGGCAACTACCGAATTCCTGATTGCCAAACGTGTTCCTTTACGCATGTAAACCCCCATGTTAATATTGGTCTTAGTCGCATCAATACCCTCCGGCCCAATAATGGTCATGTTGGATACAACAGGGCGGGTCAATGGTGTGTTGGTCGTAGGAACTTCATCGTTGTAGCTTTCGAAACCGTTGGCGCGAAGGGCCTGGGACGAAGCGTGCGTACGGTAACCGATCAAAAATTGAAGGCTGCCCGTATAGCCCAGGTCAAAGTCAAAATCATCATCGCCGGCATTATAGCTGATGAGGTGTGTGGCATTTACCGTTCCGCCTACAAACTGGAAGCTATCGTCGTTCGAGTACTTAACCATCACATTGTCGATCTTGGTGGCCGAACCCACACTGGCCAGCAGCAACCCGCTTGCTTTATCAACTACCCATTCATCTTCGGCCGGCGGGTTAATACCCCCTGTGTATTCGAGCCTGAGGTAGGTGATCGAACCCGAATTGTCTCCGGCATCGCTGCCTCCATATTTTGTATCGTCCGAAACATTCAGCCCCATAACATTTCCGGTAACGGTATTAGTAGGTGCTTTGCCCAACAAAATGATCGCTCCCCAATCGCCTGGTGCCGGCGTTGCTGCTGCTGATGTAAATACCACCGGCTTGTCAGCAGTTCCGTTAATAAATAGTTTCGAACCCTGGGTAATTACCAACACGCTTTTGTCGGCCGCCGCGTCATTTTTTTGCACACGTACCGTAATGCCCGCCGGTATGGTTAAGGTTGCGTTATTTTTAACATAAACCTGTCCTTTTAAAAAATAGTCTTTGCTGGCGTCCAATGTCTGATCCGCGGTAATGGTTCCCTGCAGCGTATCAATTTTACGCGAACTATCGCCGCCGTTCCCGTTAATGTTGTCCTTCTTACATGCCGCAAAAAACACAACTGCCATAAATGATAGCAAGGTAAATTTTTTCATTGTTTTGGTGATTATTTTAATGGTAACCCATAAAGACTAATAAAGTTTCCTTCAAGTTAAAAATATTCTCAAACACGTAGGTTTTGAAAATTTTAAGTTAATCGGCGCAGCGAATTCGCGGCGACCGTTTTTATTATAGATTTGCATTTATGAAACGTGTTTTTGCTTTTTTTAGTTTGCTGATGACCATGTCGGTCGCAGCCTTTTCACAGGATAACCCGATAATCCAGGGCTGGTATGCCGACCCTGAGGGCACCAAATATGGCGATACCTACTGGGTATTCCCCACCTATTCAGACGCTTATAATAAACAGGTGTTTTTTGATGCCTTTTCATCGAAAGATCTGAAACATTGGGAAAAACATCATGATGTATTGGACACGGCCAGTGTGAAATGGGCAAAACGCGCTATGTGGGCACCGGCAGTATTAGAAAAAGATGGTAAATATTATTTCTTTTTCGGTGCGAATGACGTTCACCAGGGCGAAGTTGGGGGCATTGGAGTAGCTGTTGCGGATAAGCCTGAAGGCCCATACAAAGACCTTTTGGGCAAGCCTTTGATCAGTGATATTGTAAACGGAGCGCAGCCCATCGACCAGTTTGTTTTTAAAGATAAAGACGGCTCTTACTATATGTACTATGGTGGTTGGGGACATTGCAACGTTGTAAAGCTGAAAAATGATTTTACGGGTATCGAACCTTTTGCAGATGGTAAGTTGTATAAAGAAATAACGCCGGAAGGTTATGTAGAGGGACCATATATGCTATATCGCAACGGCTATTACTACTTCATGTGGTCGGAAGGGGGCTGGGGAGGGCCGGATTATAAGGTAGCTTATGCTATGTCAAAATCGCCGCTCGGGCCATTCAAACGGCTGGCTACAGTATTGCAGCAGGACCCGGCGATAGCAACCGGGGCGGGGCACCATTCCGTGATCCATTCGGCAAGCGACGACAAATACTACATCGTTTATCATCGGCGCCCGCTTGGCGAAACCGGAGCAAATCATCGTGCGGTATGCATCGATCGGCTGTTTTTTGACAAAGACGGGCATATACTACCGGTGAAAATGACGAAGTAGCGCTAACTATATAAGTTGTATTCTAAAAATGCATTTCTGAATTTGCCATGCGGGTCATATTCGGCTGCGAGTTTTTTGAAGTCGTCCAATTTCTCGTACCGCGATTGTAACACTTTTGGCGCTATCGTAAATATTTTGCCCCAATGAGGGCGCGGGTTAAAAGGTGCAAGTTCTTTTTCAATCAGAGGCAGTAATTTCATCACCGCTTCAGTCTCCTGTTTCCATGTAAAATGAATAGTAACCGAAGTTTGGTTATGACAGGGACTCATCCAAAGATCGTCCGCAGCTATCGTTCTAATCTCGGTGATGAACAGGTGCGGCCCGATCTGTTTAGCCAGCCGCGACACGGCCCCGATAGCCTCCACGGCATGCTTTAGCGGCACAAAATATTCAGATTGCAGCTCCTTGCCACTGCTGGGGGTAAAACCCATTTTAAAATGAGGCAGGCGCTCGTACCAGGGGCCAGGCACGCCCATCTGGTCTGTACAGCTTTCTGCCGGATGATCGATAATTGGGTGAAGATTTTTTGTCGCAGCCTTTGCACCGTAAAACTCCGGCTGGTTTTGCTCTTTATCAGTTCCTATTTTGCTTTTTATCCAAACTTCGTTGATACTGTCGTTTTGCCAGTCAGTAAACAGGCTCACGCTATATCCGGCAGACATGATCGGTTCAAAATGCTGTTTTAGTTGAACCATCGGAAGCTTCAGGAAAACGCGCTGCGCCACCTGGTAGGTGGGCTCAATTTTCAGGGTCACTTTCGTTATCACACCCAAAGCGCCTAAGCCAACTACAGCAGCATTAAATTTGTCACCATCTTTTTCTTTTGACAGATGGGCAATGCTGCCGTCTGCTTTAACAATCTCCAAGGCTGTAACTGCCGAAGCTAAATTGCCGTTTTTGATACCAGAGCCATGCGTTGCGGTGGTTATTGATCCCGCCACGGATATGTGCGGCAGCGATGCAAGGTTATGCAGCGCAAAACCTTGTTTTTGCAAATAAGGTGCAAGTTCGCCGTATTTGATGCCGCTTTCAACTGTCACGGTATGCATTTTAGTGTCCAGCGCGACCACTTTATTCATGTCACGTGTACAAACAAGATCATCTTTGCTGTCAGCAATTTGATTGAAACAATGACGCGTTCCTAATGCTTTCATTTTAGGAAGCTTCTCAACCAGTTGCTGAACTTCGGCAACAGTTTTTGGATATTGCACATTGCCGGTGCCATAAGTAAGGTTGCCCGCCCAATTTTTTAAGCGCTCCTGTTTGTCCGAAAATGCCATACTGCTCAAAGGTGCTAAAAAAGGTGCAGCTGCCAAAGCCGCGCTCATGTGTATGAATTTTTTTCTTTTCATGGTGCTATTTGTCGATCAATTTAAGCCATTGCTGTACAATTTGCTGTAGCATTTTTTCATTTGCCTTTACATCGGCCATCTCTTTAAAAACATGTGTGCGCCGCCCATCTTTATAATCCCCTTCTAAAAAGCCGGTGGTATCGTTCACCTTTGCGCCGCTTGGGAAAACCAGCATAATGCGGCCCTTGAATAAATTGAAAACAATTATCTCGCGTTTATATTCTTTTGGGTCGAAGGGCTTCATGTCGCCGGTATAGTAAAAGCTGGGATTGTTCCATTTTATCCGCTCGCCGACTTCAGGGTCAGCTGCGAGGATGATCTGTCTTAATTCCTGGATGATCTCCCCCAAGCCGGGTTCCAGTTTTTGAAGGAGGGCGGTTACTTCTTCCTGATCAGTCAACTTGGGTTTTACCACGATAATATTCCGAATGAGGTAATAATTGGTTATTCTAAGATAAACAATCCGTCGCAACAAATTTGAGCGCGAAGCATTAAACGCGTAAATTTGTTCATACCATTCAATCGGTATTCCCTTAATATGAAAATTGCTTTGGCTTCGCCGCCCTTTCCTAAATCATTAAAAGATAGCTTGTACCAGGTTGAACTGCTGATGAAAGACGCGGCAAGCCAACAGGCTGAGATTGTTTGCTTCCCTGAATCTTATGTTCCTGGTTACCCGGGCATGGGTTTTAAAGCTGAAAAATGTTCGGCTGAACAATTGAGTTCAGCATTAAATAAAATTTGCACGGTAGCGGCTGAAAATAATATCGCGGTTATCATCCCTATGGATTGGTACGAAGGCGATAAACTTTTGAATGTTGCGAAAGTAGTTTCCAATACAGGCGAAGTTTTAGGTTACCAGGCAAAAAATCAGCTTGACCCTACTGAAGATAGTATTTGGACAGCCGGTACTACGCGCCATATTTTTGAAGTGAACGGTATAAAGTTCGGCGTTACAATATGCCATGAAGGTTTCCGATATCCCGAATCTGTCCGGTGGGCGGCACAGCGCGGGGCGAAAATTGTTTTTCATCCGCATTGTACAGGCAGTGATTCTGCCGGCCCCGAACTTAAAGAATGGGGGCATAAAGACAACCCCTACTACGAAAAAGCAATGATGATGCGGGCTATGGAAAATACCATCTATTTTGCCGGCGTAAATTATGGCTTCCGTTACCCGGAATCAGCCAGTTCGGTCGTATCACACGACGGCACCTGTTTGGCATATCAAACTTACGGTCAGGCCGGGGTTATTGTAGTGGATATTGACACCAAAAAAGCAACCGGGTTGCTTGCAAAAAGGTTCAGGAATGAACTGTATATGTTGTAAATAGGCATAGAAGCTACCGCGGAGGGTGCTTATTTTAAAGAAATATCAAATACCCGTATACCACGACCAACCCGCCTGTATATCGCCATTGGCATCCACAAACTTATCGGTTACTACAATGCGATGCACATACTTAACGCTCTTATAGCCAATTTGGGTTTCCACTCTAAGCCTTAGCGGCGCGCCATGCTGAACGGGAAGGTCTTCGCCATTCATGCTGTGGGCCAATATCGTTTGCGGATGAAAAGCGTCGAGCATGTCGATACTTTCAGCATAGTTATCGTAGCCGTACAAGCTTACGCAGCAAGCCGCGGGCAAAATGCCGGCGTGCTGTAACACGGCACTCAACGGCACCCCGCTCCACTCGGCAATAGCGTTCCAGCCTTCTTCGCAGGTATGACGGGTAATTTGCGTGCGTTGCCCCAGCTTTTTAAGGTCATCAATACTATATTTCCCCGGTTTGGACACTTTGCCTTCAACAGAGAGTACAAAATCCTTAAAATTATTTTGCTGCAGGGCGTGGTAATGCTTGTTATAGGAGAACTTGATCTCCGGGTTGGCAGGATTAATAGTTCCCGTAGCAGGAAAAGAAGATATGTCGCTCTTTTGGTATTCCTTAGCCAGCGACTGGCCAGGCAGCAGCGTACGTTGGGCTATATAGGTAAACGCATCGCCCATGCACAGGATGTTGCCGTACGTTGGCGGCAGCGGTTTTTTGAAACAGCCGGTCAGCAGCATGCCACCAACGGAGGTTAGCCCGGCATAGATCGCTTTACGCCTGTTGATCAGTCTTTTTCCCATTTTGTTTCCCAATTGTAATTGCCAATATATTTCGTTTGAATCCCGACCGCACCACCATAATTATATGCACCAGCAGGAATAATATCAGTGCAACGGAAGCAAAAAAATGAATAGTACGTGCAGATTGCACCCCGAAAAACATTTTTGTAAGGAACGGATACCCGGCGGTTATCGCGGGCGACATCGTCATGCCTGTTAGCGCTATCAAGGGCAGCAGGAAGAAGATCACACCAAAATAGGTGCATCGCTGCAACAGGCCGTATTGCGACCGGTTTTCAGCAGAAATATGTTTGCGAAAGTGATCTGTAAGATCATGCCAGAGCAAACCGGGTTTAAGCTCTTTGATGCGCGGCCAGATGTTGCGCCTGAAATGCCCGCTGAAGAAACCCGCCAGTAAATAGATAACACCCGTTATCACCAGGAACCACGCAGCGAGAAAATGTGTACTGCGACCCCAGCCGTTTTGATTGAAAATATCATAAGTCCGGCCGGCGCTTACCGGCGAATTGGCCGTCTTAAAAAAAGGTTCGCTTTTTTCCCAGCCGCCATGATGATAGTTGCGGCTGATAGGCAATTCGAACAGGGCAGGGGTGAGGTCGTTCCCAACTTCGCCCCAATATAGCCTCGGGTGCGACATCAGGATAACAAACCCGCTGAATGATAATGCCAGGAAGCTCAGCGTGATAACGAAATGGCTGCCTTTAACCCAGCGTTTGTGGCGAATGCTTTCCATCCTGTTGCTTATAAAACACTGAATGTAAGTAAAATTCGTAATATAACAAATGGCTTGGCCTCTATCATAAGACGGCTGGTTATCGGCATCATTCTTAGTGTGTATAGCTCCATAAGCCATGTTCACGCAAACGCCGCTTGCCAAACAATATTAAGCTTTAAAAAGCTGTTATACAGGATATATTTCAACACACTAAGTACTAAAAGTGGCCCATTTTTACACTTTCCGTGAACAGGACTAAAATTACTGACTGATATACAGTAAGTTGTATACTGATATCTTCTTATCGAAAATAATCGCTGAAATACATCAAATGCCTTTCTGGTCAAAATTGGCCCGTTTTGAGACAGGATCAGTCCGGAACAAGCCAGTTTTTACCCCTTGGTGTATTTGTTTTTTGTGAATTTATGAATTTGTTTTTTTGACTTAGTGTAAAGTGTGTGCGATACTCGCCCGGAAAGATACCGGTACATCCAGGCCAACAGCTCAATTAAGTTTTCGCGATTTTCAAAGAACTGATTATTACTGATGCTTAGTAGCCCGTTCCCAATTATAATAACTCATGTCAAACCCTTCTAAGTAACTGATTTTCCAAACGTTGTTTTCTTTTTTTGCTTTTGTTTTATAATAGAAGCCGTCACCCCAGGTCCATTTAAAGGTAGCTTCAGATTTGTTTAATCTGATATTGGTAAGCGTCAATTTTTCCCAATAATTATCAGGATAGTCTTGGCAATTGCACCATTCATCAACATCATCTTCAAATGAGGGAAGCTCTCCCTCAGCCCATGACGACGAGCCGTCATGCAGCTCTTTGTCCATACGTTCGGCAATTTTGCGATAGTCGTCCAAAAAGTCGTTCGCGAACAAACCGGTTGCTTGTAGTTTCGTTACTGCATTATTATTTGCATTCAAATCAATGCCCGAATAGAATGTATCCCGCGGGTTTTTCTTCACCGGGCTGAAACCGCCGGCACGCGTGGTATCTGTTTCATGCCACTTATACATTGCCCTAACCAGCTTGGTTAGTTGTATACTATCATCGTTTGCTTTAGAAATCGGGAGGTTGATAGCTACGCCGACGCTATCTGGTTTTTTTGATTGAACATTTTTGCCTGTCTTATTACCATTGGTACAATTTGCAAGTAAAACAATACCTTGCATTAGAAGGAAATATAAGGGGAGTCGATTCACGCAAGCTTAGGGTTTGTCTCTTAATACCAAAACACTAATATATACTTTTTCGAATAGCTAATGATGCGAAATCAGATAGGCGTGTCATTCCATCCTCACATTCACCGTCATTCCCGGTTTAACCACTATGATGACATAGGATGCTTTATTTCCCATTTCATCGGTTTCATTTTTCACCTGGTATAATACGCTGTTGGCGTACGCTTTACGGTAATTGCCGTAAAACATTGCTTTCCATTTAATGGCCCGTTTGCCATGATTACTCAATACAGATCGTTGCTTATTAAGGTGGCTCAGATCGATAGCGCTGTTCAAAACTCGCAAATGTTTAATGACTGCCGATCCGGGGCCGTTTACTCTGAACACGGTACTGATAGTGCCCGATCGCGCATCAGGCGTAACACCCATCAAGCCGTGGACAATACCTTCGATCACGCTAAACGATACTTCAGGGTACTCGCGGCGTGGCGTGGCAGGGTCCGAAAGGTAAAGGATGCATTTTCTTGCTTCGTTCCACCGCCCGTTTTTATAAAACAGGTAAGGGTAATAGGAGGTGTTCTCAATATTCGCATAGTTGGCAGTCATGTGTGCCACCGTTTTTTTCAAGCGCGCCGTATCCTGTAAAGCATCAAACCAAACCAGGAACGTTTCGCTTGGGTCCTTTGCAAATTTGCCATTGTCGCCATACAGGGTATTGTATTGCCCGGCCCGTGCATCCCACCAATCATTTTCAATGTGGCTGCGGTAGGTTTCGGCTTTCGCTGCATAATAAGCAGCTTCCTTTTTCATGCCTTTACAGGCAAGGATGTCCGAATAGGTAAGCAGACCGCGGTACAGCCCGGCAACCAGGTCGATGCCTGTTTTAAGATTGGGTATGCCTTCGGAATAAGACGGAAGTCCACGGCAGGTGCTGAACGCATCCTTTTCGTTTAAAGGGATATCCTTGTTTGGATGGATGGGCCTTGTCAGCAGCGAGTCGGCAGCAAGCACCCACCGGTCTATGTAATTTTTAACTGTTTTTTGCTGAAAATTAACAAAGGCCGCATCGTTTATATAACGCTTATCGCCCGTCCATAAATAAAGGCGCCAGGATGCATATAAAACATCAAAATTGGCCGGGAGGTTGTACCAGAATTCGCGGTCGTTACGGTAATCTTCGGGAGCGGCTTTGCCCCATTTGTTAATTTCCCAATAGGAACACCAGTCTTTCGAAGCCGATATGTTTTTGGCGAAAAGGCCAAACATATTACAGTTTTCCCGGCTTAATCCCAATATTTCGGCCCCGATGCATTGATGGGAAACATCGCGCATGCAAAAGGCATACCGCGATGGTAATGCCGCTTCATACCAGGGGCCAGCCGGGTCGGTGCTGTCGCCTTTATAGTGCATGGCCATATCTTTGGCCCAGGCAAAGGCCCGTTCTAAGTTTTTGTCGGACGAGGTGAACGAGACGCCGGTGTTTTGCGCCCGCGAGGAAATGGAAAGTACAATAAATAGCAAAGCAAAACTGCTTTTTTTGAAGATGTGGGTTGGCATAATCCAGGCTGTATCGGGCCGCAAAATAACAAAAGCCGGTCGTTTCCAACCGGCTTCTAAATATTTTTGAATCAGCTTTTGCTATTTCTTTTTTACATTAATGGCAGACAATCCTTTTTGACCCTGTTCGGTTTCAAAAGTGACCATATTGTTTTCCTTCAACGGCTCGGTTAAAGCGTTAATGTGCACAAAAATACTTTCCTGCGTTTGCAGATCCTTGATAAAACCGTAGCCCTTCGACTCGTTAAAGAAACTTACCACGCCATTTCTCATGGTGCCGGGTGGCAAGTCTTCCTGCCGGGCAACGCCAACCTGTATATCTTCGGCATTAACCTTTATCCTTCTTGACGGGTCGGGAGGCGTTGAAGTAATATTCCCATACTCATCGGTATAGGCCATCATATCCTCCAGGCTTTTACCCTTGCCGGCGTTAGCTTTTCGTTCTTCGGCTCTTTCCTTTTTTTCCTTGGATTTTTTTTGACGGGCTTTTTCCCGTTCTTTCTTACTAAATGTTTCTGTTGATCTTGCCAATTCTGCTTATGCTTTTTTTACGTTAACCGCGCTCGGACCTTTTTTACCTTCTTCTACATCGTAACTAACCTGGTCGTTTTCACGGATCTTGTCGATCAGACCGGTAACGTGTACAAACACTTCCTTGCCACCATTGGCAGGGGTAATAAAGCCGAAGCCTTTTGACTCATTAAAAAATTTTACTGTTCCTGTTGCCATTATTTTATTTGTTAAGGTTGCAAGGTACATTTAATTATTGTGACTAGCAGAACTTTATAAAGGAAAGTAAAATTTTTATCGGAAATTGTTTAATTACCGTGGCTGGTTAACTGAAAATATTAAAACGGCAAAGCCCCTAATGGATTGGACGCTTGGCATTCGTGGCGAACCCAGCCTTAAATGGCTGGCGAATTTATCGCATAATTTATTATACCCGCTAAAAACGCCTGTTCAAGCATCTTTCGCTTGAATACACCAATTTTGAGCGTCTACGCTCATGTAAAAGTGAATTTCGCAAGTGTGGACATTTGCCCGGTAGGTTTCCGTTAAGCGCAGATGCTTAACCGGGCGGGTTTCATTGCATATTCAGGCCAATTTCCCATCAACTCAAATCACAGGTTTACCGGCCACCCACTTTCGTAACAGCTTTTTGTTTGTGGTTAAGCTGCCGATCATAAAAAATTTATTGGCGCTTAGCGCTTTGGATACGTTTATTTTTTCCTTTATCACGCCTTCCTTTTTAACATAATTGGAATGGAAAAAATAACATCCGGTGCTGTTTTTGATAATATAACCCGTATGAAAATCAAGCCCGATAATGAAAATAGAGTTAGCAGGCTGTTCAGCTAAATAACGATTCAATTTATTAAGGCTATTGAATGATTTGATCCCCACGCAGAGTTTTTTGATCATATCTCCGGAACGAACTTCAGCAAGCCCTATGCGGTCGATCTTAAAGCCAAGGTCGGTTAAGGTATTGGTTACAAAGTACCCGCAGGCAATGCTTCCTGTTTTAGGTTGCTGCGTGGTGCCATAAAAATCCCAGGGTGTACCTGACCAATAGTTATAAATATCCTCGTCTATCAGTTTGAACAAATAATTACCAATATCCTTTGTTGGATGGTTGATCAATAAGTTTTTGTAGCTATTTACGCTCTTTTTGAAGTCGTTATAAGCAACTTCATTGTGGACAGTTGTCGGCCGGTTTTGATAATTGCTATTGATAAATATTGTAGTAACAATGGCGCTATAAAGTAAAGTTGACTGTGACAGGTTCATAAATTGTAATAGGTGAAAGGTAAGCTATCCCGTGCATGAAAAAATATTTCCGCATCCGTTCAGAATAATAACGTGGGTAATGGCATTTGATTGTACAATAGCATAAACAACAAAGCCCGATATTTTCATACCAGGCTTTTGTACTCAGAGCGGGAATCGAACCCGCACTCCTTTAACGGGAACCTCGATTCAAATCGGGGCGTGTCTATCTTATAATTATTATATCCCGGAAAATCCCGCAAGCAATTTTTCCATATAAACGCGACTTTTCATGGACTTAATATAAAGTTCCGGTGAATTTGCCTCGCCTTTAGTATCGTATTGTTCATAATGCTTTAAAACCCATGGGCCTTTATTTTTCGTCGCTTTGACTTTTCCGGTATTATGCCTTTGTAACCTTGCTTCCAAATCCGCAGAATGCCCGATGTAATATCGGCCGCTCTTTTCAGATTGAAGTATATGGGTGTAAAACATAAATAGGTTTTAATAACAAAACCCGATACGCCTGTATCGGGTTTGTACTCAGAGCGGGAATCGAACCCGCACTCCTTTAACGGGAACAGGATTTTAAGTCCTGCGTGTCTACCAGTTCCACCATCTGAGCAGGTGTCGTCAGTGCCTGCAATTTTTATTCACCCCAAGCTGGTGATATTGTATTCAGTTCGTAAATCGAACCAGCATCCCTTTAACGGGAACCCCGATTCAAATCGGGGCGTGTCTACCAGTTCCACCACCCGAGCAGGCAGTATACCTTTTAAAAACAAATCCCTTCTTTTTGGTGGAAGGGATTGTGGAGCGAAAGACGAGATTCGAACTCGCGACCCCGACCTTGGCAAGGTCGTGCTCTACCAACTGAGCTACTTTCGCATATTCGCTAAACTACTTTTGCGCTTGCGGAGTGCAAATATAGAGAGAAATGGCTATTCTGCAAATGATAAATTTAAAAATTTTGATTTTCCTTGTTAAGTGGTTGATTTAGTTATTGATGGTTGCGTTTTCAAAAAGTTCATAAGTAAATCAACCACTCACCAAATCAGCTTAATCAACCATTTCTTTCAGAACATCAGAAATCAGGTCGCTCTCAAACCCCCGGCTCATGGCGTACTGCTGCAGCTTATAACGGCGTTTATAAGGGAGTTTTTCAGTTATTGTTGCCGATTTTTTCTCGATGATCCGGTTTAGCATCTGCAAGTAGTCGTCGCCATCGATACTGTTAAGCGCCTTTTTTATCAGCGGTTCCGAAACCTTTTTTAATTTCAAACCCTGCTTGATCTTAATTTTCCCCCAACCTTTCTGCCTGAATTTCCCGGTAGCATAAGCTACCGCAAACCGGGCCTCGTTCAGAAAATTATTTTCTATCAGCCGGGTAATGATATTTTCAACCTGGTTTGGGTAAAGCCCCCATTCGTACAGCTTATCCCGCACTTCCTGCTGCGAACGCTCCTGGTAGGCGCAATAATTTTCTGCCTTTGCCAGGCCAACTTTTTCGTCGGTTATTTTGTTGGGTTTGGGTTGGTCCATCAAAACCAAAATTCGTTAAAAATTCTTCTATTGGCAGAAATATAAGCAAATTCGTAGCATGCTAAGCAATCACTACCCGATAACAGCAGTCAAAGATATTATAGGCGCCGGCGGCACAATTGTAAAGGAAGATACCATAAGCGTATTGCTTACGGATAGCCGCCGGATAACCAACGCGGCAGAGGGATTGTTTTTTGCATTAAGCGGTCGGCGCAACGGCCACGAATTTATTGCCGAAGCTTACGCGGCAGGTGTGCGGAATTTTGTGGTTAAGCATCACACCGATATAAAAATGCCAGGGGCCAATTTCCTGCTGGTTGATGATGTGCTGGCTGCTTTGCAAAAATTAGCCGCTTACCATCGCAGCCGCTTTAAGCTGGAAGTGATAGGCATTACAGGCAGTAACGGCAAAACCATCGTAAAGGAATGGCTGTACCAGTTACTTACCCCGGATAAAAATACGGTGCGCAACCCCAAAAGCTACAACTCGCAGATCGGTGTGCCGCTTTCGGTATGGCAAATAAACGGGAACGATGAACTTGGGATCTTCGAGGCGGGCATATCTACCGTGAATGAAATGGATAAGCTGGAGGCTATTATAAAACCATCTATCGGTGTTTTGACTCATATCGGCCCGGCCCACGACGAGGGGTTTGAAAGCAGGAGGCAGAAGGTGCTCGAAAAGCTGAAACTGTTCAGGCACTCCCGCCTGCTGGTACATAACTATGATCAGCTGACCGGTTACGAAAAAGATATTCCTGTAAAAGAAAGGTTTACCTGGAGCACTAAATTTAAGCAGGCCGACCTATACGTATTTACCGAAACCGTTATCAGGCGCAACTTTTATTTACGGGCCATTTTCAGGGAGAAGGAGATAGAATGCCTGATCCCATTTATGGACGAGGCCTCGGTAGAGAACGCCATAGTTTGCTGGGCCACTATGCTGGCGATGGGCTACAGCCCCGCGGCGGCTGACGACAGGATAGAGCGCCTGAACCAGGTAAGCATGCGGCTCGAACTGAAGAATGGTATCAATAATTGTTCGGTAATTGACGATTCCTATAACTCGGATGTGCAGTCGCTGGAGATAGCCCTTAATTTTTTGAACCAGCAGAACCAGCATCCAAAAAGAACTTTGATATTATCGGATATATACCAGTCGGGTTTGCAGGACGATATATTGTACCGCCAGGTTGCAGACATGATCGAAACGAAGGGTATCAATAAATTTATCGGGGTCGGCGAGGCTTTGGACAGGTACAGGGATAGCTTCAACGTTCCCGAAAAATACTTTTATCCGGATACAAACACCTTGCTTCAGCGATTGAAGGAGCTGAAGCTTGATAATGAGACCATCCTGATAAAGGGATCGCGGAGCTTTGAATTTGAACGCATCAGCCAGGCGTTGGCGCTGAAGGCGCATGAAACGATATTAGAGATCAGCCTGAATGCTCTTTTAAACAACCTGAACTTTTACCGCGCAAAGCTAAAGCCGGGAGTAAAGGTGATGGCCATGGTTAAGGCCTTTTCCTATGGCAGCGGCACGTTTGAAGTAGCCAATATGCTGCAATATAATAAGGTCGATTACCTGGCGGTAGCTTATATTGATGAGGGTGTGGCGTTGCGTACTGGTGGAATTACCCTCCCGGTGATGGTGCTTAATCCAGAATCATCAGCTTTTGATAAACTGGTCGAAAATAAACTGGAACCCGAGATATTCAGCTTTGAACTGCTGGACGAATTTGTGAGATACGCACAAACAACCGGCCTCAGTAATTTCCCTGTACATATCAAGATCGACACGGGTATGCACCGGCTTGGCTTCGAGGAGCATGATATCGACATACTTTGCGACCTCCTCGAGGAAAACAAATACATAAGGGTGCAATCGGTATTCTCGCACCTGGTAGCCAGCGATGCCGAAGAGCATGATGAATTTACCCAAAAACAGATCAGCACATTTGAGCGGGCCTACAAAAAAATTGAGCGCGCATTGGGATATAAGTTTATTAAGCATATCGCCAATACATCGGGCATTACGCGCTGGCCACAGGCACAATTCGATATGGTGCGGCTGGGTATTGGCCTTTACGGGATAGATACGGCCCTTCCGCAGGGTGCAGGCGGTTTACAGCCCGTTGCGACGCTGAAAACAAGCGTATCGCAGGTAAGGAAAGTTCAGGCAAATGATACCATTGGCTATAACCGCAACGGTAAGCTGGCAAATGGCGGAAAAATAGCTACGGTGCGCATAGGCTATGCCGATGGATACTTAAGAGCTTTCGGAAATGGGGTAGGCAAAATGCTGGTAAATGGCGAATATGCGCCAACTGTTGGCAATATTTCGATGGATATGTGCACGCTGGATGTAAGCAATATCGATGTGCGCGAAGGCGATGAGGTAATTGTTTTTAATGAGGAACTGAGGATCGAAGAGCTGGCGCAGGAAATAGGCACCATCCCTTATGAAATATTGACCAATGTTTCGCAGCGGGTAAAAAGAGTGTATTTTTACGAATAATTACCTGCCGCTATGAGAAAAATATTCGGAGCACTGCTTAATTACTTTGTTAAAGGATTAATTATCGTTGTGCCTGTCGGCGCCGCAATTTTCCTGATCTTTTGGGCAGTATCCGGAATAGACAGCGCCCTTAACCTCAGCGGGTTTTTCCTGACAGATGCCAAGGGGCGACCTATTTATATACCCGGCCTGGGTATATTGAACGTTGTCATTATCATACTCATCGCAGGCATCCTGGTCACCAACGTAATAACCGACCCGATAAAGCGCTGGTTAAACCGCTGGATAGACCGCCTGCCACTGTTCAAATTCCTGTATTCGTCCATAAAAGACCTTACTGAAGCATTCGTAGGGGAGGAGAAGAAATTCAGCGAGCCCGTACTGGTCGAGATCAATGAGTTTGGGGTAAAGAAAATCGGCTTCCTGGTTCAAAAAGACCTTTCCAAATTAGGTTTGCCGGGTGATGTAGCCGTTTATTTTCCCTGGTCTTATTCTTTCGCCGGCCAGGTGATCATCATACCGTCAGAAAAAGTAAAGCCTATTGATAAGAGCGCTGCTGATATGATGAAATTTGTGATCTCAGGCGGCGTCAGCGGGCTGGATTGATGGGTTTTTTCTGAAATTCACAGCTGCAAGCCAAACGCTTATCAGCATTAAAACGGCTCCGAGTATATAGGGCGCGCCCGGGAAATATACCAGCGAGTTCTTCGCCGTAAAATACCTGAATACGTAGCTCATCAGCAAAGGGCCAATTACAATGCTCAGGCTCGAAATACTATTCAATATGCCCTGTAATTCGCCCTGTTCGGTTTTACTCACCTTGTTGCTGA
Organism: Mucilaginibacter sp.; assembly: GCF_035492695.1. GTDB lineage: Bacteria > Bacteroidota > Bacteroidia > Sphingobacteriales > Sphingobacteriaceae > Mucilaginibacter. The sequence continues at coordinate 55,633 of NZ_DATJJC010000002.1, forward strand.
TGAGCCCCTGCAAAGCAGGACCCGACACGCCGCCAAGACAGTATGGAATAAGATATACATACACCTGCCATCCGTAGCTTGAAAAAGCCAGCAGGGTAAGGCCGAGCGCATACGATAGAAGCCCTCCAATGATGTTCATTTTCAGTCCGAATTTTGGTATCAGCCACCGGATAAGTCCGCCCTGTATACCTACCAGTAACACGCCGATGAAAAACCCGAGAATGCCTACGCTGTATAACTGCCAGTTGAATTTCTCGTAAACAAAAAATGACAGGATATATTCAACTGCTTTTTGCGCAATATAAACCAGGGTAAACGCCACCAGCAACCCGGCGAACGACCCATAGCGGCCGATGGTTCTTAGTGCACCAACCGGGTTGGCCCTCTTTAATTCGAACTTGCGGCGATGATGCTTATCCAGCGATTCAGGTAAAACAAAATAGCCGTAAGCTGCATTGATCAGCGCCAGCGCTGCTGCCGCCATAAAGGGGAACTTGATATTAATAGCGCCCAGCAGCGCCCCTGCCGAAATGCCTACGATAAACCCTAAGCCGGATGCTGCGCCTACCAGCCCGAAGTTTGACGAACGCTTATCGCCCTCGCTGATGTCGGCTATGTAGGCCGTAGCGGTCGAGGTAGTGGCGCCGGTAAGCCCTGCAATAAAACGGCCTACAAAAAGCCAGCCTAAGGTAGGGGCAAACGCCATGAACAGGTAATCGATCCCAAACCCAAAAAGCGATGCCAGTAACACGGGCCGGCGGCCATAACGGTCGCTCAGGTTGCCCATAAACGGCGAGAAAAGGAACTGCATGGAAGCATAAGTTCCGGTAAGCAGCCCGTTGTATTCAGAGGCTTCGGAATTACTGAAGTGTCCGAGTGTTTCCAGCAGTTTGGGGAGCACAGGTATAATAATGCCCAGCCCCAGCATATCCACGAAAATGGTGACGAAAATAAATCCAAGCGCTGCGGAGCGTTTTAACTTAGGCGTTTGATCCATGTTTGAGAATAGAAAACACCTTACACGACCGGATGTTTAAAATCATTAGTCTTTTTAAGTTGCGGGGCTAATATATGTTTTTAAGTATAAAAAAATTGTGACCCCAGTTCTGATTTTTATTAAACTGCACATTTTTAGAAAAATAAGCATCGAAAAATATTGTTTTAAGACAAACGTTTATTACCTTGACTATTATTTTAGTTATACGGTTCCCCCTTCCGCCGAAACTTAGCATCTTATAAACCTGTCGATCATGAAAAATCTCAAACTGTTATTATGGTTTCCTGCAGTAATTGTCGCACAAACGCTTTTTGCGCAAACAGGCGCGCATCTCAAATTAACATCCCAACAACCTGCCGCCGGTGAGAAGGTTAACTTTACCTACGACCCAACCGGCACTGTTATCGAAGGTCAGAAAAACATAGAGGCAACTGTGTTTTACCTGGACAACAAAGATGATCCGGCAATGGATATTGATCTGAAGCCTGATGGTAATTTTTTAAAAGGTGAATTAGATATTCCGCCCACAGCTAAAGCTTTCTTTATAAAAATTGAGGCTGGAGGAAAAATCGACGCGAATAACGGCAAAGGATATATTTATCCCGTTTACAAGGACGGCCAGCCTTGTGAGGGTGCCTATGCTACTGTTGGCTATGTGATTTCAAGCGGGCTGGGAAATCATTTCGCCCAAATCAAAACTGATGTTGATGTCGGCATCGAGTTGTTTAAAAAAGAATTTGCTTTACATCCGGCAGGCAAGCGCCAATATGAAAGTAATTATTATGGCCTGGTTGGCAAAAAGCCTGAGTATAAGCAGGAGATATTGAACGAAATTGTGCAACTGGAGAAAAGTAATGATGAAAAAGATCTGATGACTGCGTTAAAACTGTATTACGATTTGGGACAGGGCCACCAAGCAGAAGCATTAGCTAACAAGATAACTGATAAATTTCCAACAGGTACCATTGCCAGGCAAAATGCAGTAACCAAATTGTATATGGAAAAAGACCTTAAAAAGAACGACTCCCTGTACAATGTCTACATAACTAAATTCCCGGAGAATGCAGCAGAACCGTCTACTTCGCATGATGAAGCAACCGCCATTGTTGCCGGGGCCCACTTAAAGACGGGAGACATGGCCGGCTATTACAAATATGAAGCTATGGTGAAGAACAAAATGGAAGTGGCGGGCTATTTAAACAACGTAGCCTGGGACTGGGCTGTTGCAGGCAAGCATATGGCTGATGCCGAGAAAATATCCAAACAAGCAGTAGATATCATTACCAAATGTCTGGAAAATCCTCCTGCTTCGGCATATACTTCTGCTAAACAGGCCAGGAAAAATTATGAAAATAGTTATAATATGTTTGCCGATACCTATGCGTACATTTTATGGAAAGAAAATAAGTCGACAGAAGCCCTGCCGTATATGAAAACGGTATACGACCGTACCAGCGACGAAGAAAACTCGATAGAACATTACGCAGAGATATTGGGAGGCGCCGGGCAATACGCTAAAGCCATGGAGGTTATTGAGCATGGTTATAGCCTGGGGCAATATTCTGACGTTTACAAAACGGAGTTAAAAAAAGACTACATAGCTTTAAAGGGAAACGATAAAGGGTTTGACGCCTATGTGGCGCCAATGGAAAATAAGGCCAGGGCAAAAATATTGAGCGACCTGGCCAAAACTATGATCAATGAACCGGCGCCTGCGTTTGCTTTAAAGGATTTTGATGGAAAAACAGTATCGCTTGCCGATTTGAAAGGGAAAGTTGTTATAATCGATTTTTGGGCAACCTGGTGCGGGCCATGTAAAGCATCGTTCCCCGGAATGCAGATGGCCGTAAATAAATACAAGAACGACCCAAATGTGAAGTTTTTATTTATCGACACCTGGGAAAACGGCAAAGATTATGAACCAGGCGTTAAGAAATTTATCGCCGACAACAAATACACTTTCCATGTGCTTATGGACGAACAGAACGATGAAGGCCGGCAAGCCAAAATTGTAAGTGCCTATAAGGTAAATGGTATACCTACAAAGTTCCTGATAGATAAAACCGGCAACATACGCTTCAAGTATGTGGGTTATTCCGGTTCACCGGAGAAAGTGCTGGATGAGGTTACGAATATGATAACGCTAACCGGTAACCCGGAACTTGCTAAAGTTGAACCGGCGAAATCAAACCGCGGGAAATAGGTTATAAACTGGAAAGCCGGTAACTTATTTACCGGCTTCCCTGTTTTATCCAGGCTCTTAAAAATTCGGTTTCAATACATACTTATCGTAGAAACGGAAGATATGTTCAGTTGCTTCTTCGGCGGTATCGACCACGCGGTACAGGTTCAGGTCGTCGGGACTTATGGTGTGTTCCTGGTCAAGCATTTTTTCTTTCACCCAGTTAAATAATCCGCTCCAGTAATCAACACCGACAAATACAATGGGGAAACGCGCGATCTTACCGGTTTGGATAAGGGTGATTGCTTCGAATGATTCGTCCATCGTTCCAAAGCCGCCGGGCAGTATGATAAAACCCTGCGAATACTTCATGAACATTACTTTGCGGATGAAAAAGTAATCGAACTCTAGCAGCTTATCACGGTCGATATACTTGTTATGGAACTGCTCAAAGGGTAATTCAATGTTCAAGCCTACTGATTTACCCCCTGCCTCATAAGCACCCTTATTGGCCGCTTCCATAATACCAGGCCCACCGCCCGATATAACCCCGTAACCGCGTTCGGTCAACAGCCGTGCGGTGTCTTCGGCCAGTTTATAGTATTTGTTATCGTTATGCGTGCGTGCCGAACCAAATATGGAAACGCAGGGCCCTATTTTCGCCAGCTTCTCAAAGCCGTCCACAAATTCGGCCATGATCTTAAATATCTGCCACGAGTCGGTAACTTTTATCTCCTGCCAGTTCTTATTTTCAAATGCTTGTCTTATTTTTTCTTCACCGGTCATGCCCAATTACTGATTTATTGAATTACTGAATTATTGACTGTTGCTTTCCTGGTCGAGGTTGCCAACAGGCCGACAAATGTAATTAATCCGTTCACAATGATAAGCTCGTTGTCGAAAACATATCCTCCAAGCCATTCAGCAGAATGCATGCTTAAAAAGTAGCAAACCACCGGTGATATAACGCAAATGAATGGTGCCAGTTTGTCGTTTACCTGCCTGTTGCCCATAAACAGGCCGAAGGAATACAGCCCCAACAGCGGCCCGTAAGTATAAGATGCCACTTTGAATATGGCCCCTACCACTGCATCGTTGTTAATAGAGTTGAATATCACGATGGTCAGCAGCATCAATCCCGAAAGGCCGATGTGTACCAAATGCCGCGTTTTCACCATGGCCTTGCTGTTCAGGTCCTTCTTTTTATCGAACGCTAAAAAATCAACACAAAACGAGGTCGTTAACGCGGTCAGCGCCGAATCAGTAGTAGCGAATGTAGCAGCCGTCAGTCCAAGCATAAAAACTACTGCCGGTATCACGCCCAAATATTTAAGGGCAATAGTAGGGTATAAGTAGTCTGTTTTCGCTACGCTGATGCCATATTTTGCCGCGTAGATATACAGCAAAGCACCCACGCTCAGGAAGAATATATTGATGATGACAAATACCCCTGTAAAACTGAACATGTTTTTCTGAGCTTCCTTTATCGTGCTCATGCTCAGGTTCTTTTGCATCAAGTCCTGGTCAAGCCCCGTCATCCCTATGGTGATGAATAAGCCTCCAAGGAATTGTTTACTCAAATGCAGGTGACTGCCCAGGAAATCATTCACAAAAAATATTTTCGAATAGCTGCTGTTTTTGATGGCATCGGCGGCTTCAAAAACGTTCATGTTGAGGCTGCGGCAGATAAAGTAAATGGACAGGAATACTGACGAGACTAAAAAGAAGGTTTGCAGGCTATCAGTTATGATAATAGTTTTTAAACCGCCCTTAAACGTGTACGACCATATCAGTAGCAGGCATATCAGCACGGTAACCGCAAATGGCACGTGATAAGTATCAAAAATGAACTTTTGCAACACGATCACCACCAGGTAAAGCCTGAACGATGAGCCTATTGTCCGGCTGATGAGAAATATGCCGGCAGCCGTTTTGTAGCTCCATTGCCCTAAAGTATGCTCGATATAACTGTAAATGGAAGTCAGCTTCATGCGGTAATACAGGGGCAGCAATACGGTCGCTATAATGATAAACCCTGCTGCGTTACCCAGTACAAACTGGAAATAAGCAAACTGGTCGCCGGATGGGGCTCCTACCTTGCCGGGGACGGAAATAAACGTCACACCGCTCAGAGCCGTGCCTATCATCCCAAAAGCTACCAAATACCATTTGGAATTACGGTTAGCCACAAAGAAGGTATCGTTGTCCGATGATTTTCGCGAAGTGAGCCACGAGATAACCAGCAGCACCAAAAAATAACCAATAATGAATGTTAGCAGGATAGCGGGTGACATGCGTTATGTTTAGTCCGGAAGTTCGCACAAGTCGGAAAGTCCGGAAGATCAATATAAAATTAAAACTGTCATTTCGAACGATAGTGAGAAATCTTAAACGCCAAACTTGTTCTTCGGGCTGCCTTTATAAGATTTCTCCTCGTACCTCGTCGAAATGACAACGGTTTTTGTCTTGGGCAATTTATGGATAAAAAATAAATTCCAACCCAAACTTTCGGACATATGCGGACTTTCCGACTTGCGGACTATTCACTACATTCGCAACATGAACTTTTCGTCGAAGTTGCTGGAAAATGCAGTGGCCGAATTTGCCAAACTGCCGGGGGTGGGACAGAAGACCGCTTTGCGCCTGGTGCTGCATTTGCTTAACCAGGAAAAATTGGATGTGGAGCGCTTTAGCCATGCTATCAGCAAACTGCGTAACGAGATCCAGTTTTGCCGCGTTTGCCATAACATATCCGATCTGCAGGTGTGCGAGATATGCGCTTCCCCAAAACGCGACCATTCGATGATATGTGTGGTAGAAGATACACGTGACGTAATGGCTATACAGAACACCGACCAGTATAACGGGGTATACCATGTGCTTGGCGGACTGATATCGCCCATGGACGGAATAGGTCCTTCGGACCTGCAGGTGGACACTTTAGTTGAACGCCTTAAGGAAAATGATATTAAAGAGGTTATCTTCGCTTTAAGCGCGACGATGGAGGGCGATACCACCATTTTTTACCTGCACAAAAAATTAAAAGATTTCAACATAAACATCTCAACCATAGCGCGTGGCATAGCTTTTGGGGGTGAATTGGAGTACGTGGATGAGGTTACTTTAGGACGTTCTATCGTAACCCGTGTCCCTTACGAAAATTCACTGTCAAAGTAGGGCATGAAACTATCGGTCATCTTTATCAATCACAATTCGCGCAATGGGCTGCGTTTGGCGTTGAACACCTTGTTCAAGGCTAAAAGTAATGTCCCATTTGAGGTTATCGTAGTTGATAATGCTTCTGCCGACCGTTCCCTCGAAATGCTGTCCTTCGAGTTTCCCAAAGTTCAGATCATCGCCAACAGCAGGTACGAAGGTGTTTCGAAATGTTACAACAAGGCCATCCGCGCCGCCAGTGGCAATTACCAGTTGCTGTTGAGCCCTTACTCGCTGACTGAAAGCAACGTGCTTGAAAAGCTGTCCAATTTTATGGATCAGCATCCATTGATAGGCGGAGCAAGCATTCGGGCAGTCGATTACAAGGGTGATTATTTACCACAGTCGAGGCACAGCTTAAGTAATGCCTGGGCAAGGTTCCTGAAACTGGCCGGGCTTGCGTCGTGTTTCCCAAGATCTATTTCAAACGTGCATAGAAAAGCAGACTGGGTAGAAGAATTTGAAACATCGGAAATAGACGTGCTTTATGCCGATAATATGCTGCTGCGCAGATCGGCAGTAGAGAAGACCGGTTTCTTCGACGAACGTTTCAAACGCTATGGCCACAATATCGACCTGGCTTATCGCCTGCGGCAGCAAGGCTTTAAAACTTACTTTTATTCAAAAACATATATCATTCAGTTACCGGGCAAGGTTATCAGCAAATTTAGCTGGGATCGCATGAGCCATTTTTATGGCGCTATGTTTATCTTCGCAGCTAAATTTTTGTTTAAACTGCCTGTGATCAACATCCACGACATAGGCGAAATTTACCCTTCGCAGTATGAAATTGAATGATAAAGTAGTCATTATCACCGGGGCATCATCAGGGATAGGCAAAGCGCTGGCAATTGAGTTTGCAAGCCGCGGAGCCCATCTTGTAGTAGCCGCCCGAAACTACGTCGCCCTTTGCCAGCTCACCGAAAGCCTCATCAATAAATACCACATCAAGGCTGTGGCCGTGCAATGCGACGTAGCGGTTGAGGAAGACTGTAATTACCTCATCAAACAAACCATACTCACTTTTGGCCGTATCGATGTGCTGGTGAACAACGCTGGTATCAGCATGCGCGCGCTGTTTAATGATGTTGATCTGAAAGTGCTTAAATCCATCATGGATATCAATTTTTGGGGCACTATCTATTGCACCAAATACGCCCTGCCGCACCTGCTGAAAACCCAGGGCAGCGTAGTAGGGGTGTCATCAGTTGCCGGCTATAAGGGTCTGCCGGGGCGTTCGGGTTATTCGGCTTCCAAGTTCGCGATGAACGGTTTCCTGGAAGTGCTGCGGGTCGAGAACCTGCACAACGGCCTGCATGTGCTTACCGCCTGCCCGGGTTTCACGGCATCCAACATCCGCAACGTGGCCCTGGCCAAAGACGGCAGCCAGCAGGGCGAAACCCACATGGAGGAAGAAAAGCTGATGACCGCCGAAGAAGTAGCCAAACGTATAACCGACGGCGTAGAAAACCGCGCCCGCACCCTCATCATGACGCGCCAGGGCAAACTGGCCGTACTGCTCAGCAAATTTGTACCGGCCTTTGTGGATAAGATGGTGTATAAAACATTTGCAAAGGAGAAGGATTCGCTATTAAAATAAGACACGATTACAAGATTTACTTGATTTAGAGGAAACCCAACCCTCTTTATCGCTCGCGATAGAGAGGGTCGACCAGCGCAGCGTCGCCGGGGTGAGTAAAATAACCCGCGTTCGTCCGCTACACTAAGTGTTCACGCCGCCGCCCTTTGCCACCGTTACCTGCTTGTAAGTAGCTAATTATCAATTAATTGAAAATTTAAAATCTGAAAAAGTGCCCCATTTTTGCACATTTCGTGAACACGTGTTTAGGTATCCTCTTGTATATCAGTCATTTAGATTTTCGCACAATACACGCTTCCGGGCATGCTTTTTGGTGCTAAAATCCATAGAAATCAAAAAAAGGCCGAATTGAGCCTGATAAAGACAGGTTTAGACCGACGTTCGTTCACTAGGAGCCAACCCAAAAGGTTGTTCTCCAACAGAAAACGATGATATTCGCACCCTGTATTTTAAAATTCAATACACTTTGCCCGGAGACGTAAGTTAGCGTAAACCATAACATTTATATTCGTCAGGTTCGCGTAAGAGGACAACCCGGTGCGTATACTTTCTACACAAGTGCATTCCGGTTTGGTTTATACCCCGCCTGGAATAATCTTATCCTGGGCCAATTTTTCCAATACAGTCTTGATCGCTTTGTTTATCACATTATCATTTTCCATTGAAGTATAGGAATCAATTGAAACTTCAAGCTCACATTTCCATACCGGTTTTTGGGTATCCTTGTCAATCAGCGTAAATTCAAAAGTATTTGCACCACCGCCTGTTTGTGTCTGGTGTATCATCAATGCAGCCTCAGGGTTGTAAGCGGCAATTTTTTTATTGATATCTTCTTCTGATTCAAACGATAGCTGGTTACGCACGTAAGCATCGCAGGTAATGCCTTTAAGCGACAGGTTGTTTTTCAGACCTTCGGTAAAATTTTTGCAAAAGGTGCCGGCATCTTTATTGCAATCTGCCACGATATAGATTTTCTTTGGCTGCTTGTTATAATCTGCCTTTTTGTTTGAGGCGATGTTGACTGTTGAACAAGACTGGGACAACAATATAACAGCAACCAGGTATAAATAAGATCTTTTCATTTCCAGGATAATGGTTTACGGGTTTACGATTTTATCTTCAATAAATTTTTTAAATATTTCCTTTACGCCTTTATTTACAGCATCGTCAATTCCAAACTGACCGTAAACTTCAAATTCACCCTTCCACACGGGTTTTCTTGAAGCGCCGTCGATCAGGCTGATCTCAAATCTTCCCCCATCGACCATCCCGTTTGTCGAATGCACAACCTTTTGCTCGATAAGCATTACAGCATCCGGCGAAAAATCGTCTATCTTTTTGTTAATGTCCTCCTGGGTATCAAGCGACAGTGGGTCGCGGACATAATAGTTTGTTGTAACGCCTTTTTCTTTGAACCCGGCTTGCAAACCGACTAAAAAGCCGGCTGAAAAGTCTTTTGATTGCTTGGCACCGTTGAAAAAGATAAATATCTTTTTAGGCTGGCTTGTATAAGATGCTTCCTTGTTTGACGTGATCTTAGCAGTAACACACGACTGCAGGACAAAAGCCAATACTAAAATTGGCGTAATAGAGATAAGGTATTTCTTCATATTGTGAAAGGCGGTATAACGATCTGCTTGTGCAAAGCGGTTGCAAAATAAAATAATAAAAATCAAAAAAAGAAGAGTGGCGCAGTTTTATAATCCCTTTTTGGAGCCGACAACGCATTAAAAGGCTGCCGGAAAACTATTTTCAAATAAATTTGCGTAACTCACAAGTTACCCATAAGTTTGTGTAACTTCAAAGTTACTCATTATGGCAAAGCACATCAAACATCAATTCTTTTATGCTCACCCGGTCGAGACGGTTTGGCAGTATTTCATCCAACCCGAACTGTTAGAGCAATGGCTCATGAAAAACGATTTTCAACCCATCGTCGGGCGCGATTTTCAGCTTAGGGGAAAGCCCCTGCCCGGCCTCAATTTCGACGGCATCTTTCACTGCAGGGTATTGGAGATAATACCCTTTAAAAAGCTGGTTTATTCGTGGAAAAGCGGTCCGGGTGGGGGCGAGATCACGCTCGAATCCGTGGTTACCTGGCAATTCGTGCCAAGGGATAACGGCACCGAGGTATTCCTGCAGCACAGCGGTTTTGCGAAAAAGGAGAACCTGGATTTTTACAACGGTTTGCTGCACGGCTGGGTCGAAAAATTCCAGAATATCGAAAAACTTTTAAACGCTGCACAACATGGCCATACCAACGCTTGACGCATTCCAGGTTATCGGCGACCCAAGCCGGCGCAAAATGCTGATGCTGCTGTCGGAAGATAACCTCACCATCAACAGCCTGGCTGATAATTTCGACATGAGCCGCCCCGCCGTTTCCAAGCACATAAAAATATTGGAAACCGCCGGCTTTATTTCCATCACGGATATCGGCCGCGAACGCTATTGCACGCTCAAAAAAGATGGTTTCGACGAACTGCAGGCCTGGCTCGAATACTTCGACCAGTTCTGGGCATCCAAACTGAAAAAGTTAGAGAATTTATTAAACAGCAAATTACCAAACTAAAAAGCAACAGAAAATGGAAACACAAGATTTTAGCACCTCGTTTTCGGTAGATCAAACCCCTGCCGAAGTATTCAGCGCCGTTACCAACGTTCGCGGATGGTGGTCCGAAAGGATAGACGGCGGTACCAGCCGGCTTAACGACGAATTTACCTACCAGCGCTGGGACCTCCATAAATGCACTATGAGACTAACCGAAGTTATACCCAACAAAAGGGTAGTGTGGCTGGTGCTCGACAACTATTTCAGCTTTACACAGGACCAGTCCGAATGGGTAGGCAACACCATCGAGTTCGACATTACCGAAAAAGATGGCAAAACCCAGCTACGTTTCACCCAACGCGGACTGGTACCGGCCTACGAATGCTATAATATCTGCTTCGATGCCTGGACCAGCTACATCCAGGGAAGTCTGAAAGACCTGATCACCACCGGTAAAGGTCAGCCGAATCCAAAAGAAGAGTTACAGGATAGTTAAAGGGACGATTAGGGCGTATCTCCGGCGGCCTCAAATTTTGAGGCCCTAGGGGCCGGGCTATCCATTCATACGCCTGCAAGGCATTATCCGCTAGCCAGCGGACGGTATACATTCCTATCCCTTACGCGAATTACTCATTTTTGGTCCGCTGTTCGAAGTCAGAGACTTCGAACAGCGGTTGAACTTCAGATTTCCTCGCAATAGATATCAAGCAGGCGTTACATTGTTTGGGCGAGATTACGGACGCAGCTACTACGGATGATATGCTGGATAATATTTTTTTGAAGTTTTGTATCAGGAAGTAATTGCTTTATTAAAATTAGGTTACACTCAGTCAAAGAAAATATTTTTGATGTCATGCATATCAGTAGCGACATAATGTTGTGGCATTGCAGGGTTCATTCGATTAAATCTGTTTTTTGCCTGCTGTTTTAAATTGGAATTAAAGATAAAGTAATAGTTGCCGTGAATATTGGAAGGTTGATTTAAGGTAGATGTAGAACCTACTACTTTACCGAATAAATCTTGTTTTTTTAAGTTACTAAGATTTTTATAATTAAATCTGTACTCTACAAACACAATCTCTTGAGATGTTCCACTAATATCTTCCGCAACAAATGCTGAATCCATGGACTTAACAGGCGACCGCTTCTCTATTGACGCGACCTTACCTTCCACGCAGTCCATATTCAGCACAACTTCATCGCCAAGGAAATTTAAATTTTGATCGACGCACCCTTCATCAATTATTAATTGATTGATTGATTCCAGGCACTCCTCTTTATGGATCTGTTTGGCAAAATTTTCAGTGGCTTGCTTAGAGTATTTCATTAAATGCCATACTGGTTAATGCGATCAATTGCGATATTAAATGATGCAAAAATCGGATCGATTTCGTTACCGAGATGTTTATAGTTGTATTCAAAACTATAATCAGATTTTTCAGCTAAGTAAAAATTGACTTTGTCAAGGGAACCCTGTCTTTCGGAAATATAACGGATTGCACTAACCATATCCGGATTGTGAGACGCCAAGAAAAATTTGCAACCTATTTCTTTATTCAACATCACGATGATACGGGCATATTCTATAATCCACTGCGGGTGTAGATTCGATTCTGGTTCATCAATGATCATTAAGGTTTTATCTGTAATTGTGCCATTCTTTAACAAGAGTTGAAGGATTGAAAAGGATTTGAAGCCGGTAGCGACATCAATAAAATCAAATATTTTTCCGTCTGCCCGCTTGAATTTGAAATCATCGGGTGAATTAAACATCTCATCTACTATGACTTCTCCGGACAAAATATCTCGAGATATAATATCGGCAATATCGTGCGTGCGGCCTCCCGTCTTACTTAATAATTCAGAAAGGTCTTCCCAATGTATATTTTTACTTATATCCGCATGGAACATCATTGGAGAATCGATATAAACGACATTTTGAATATTATAGGGAATTGAAAGATGATCTATGTCTAGGGCAACAATTGGACTACCATATTCTAAAACTTCAAATTTTTCCGGTAAATCCCCCTCGGAAAATACATCAGCGAGTTCAGCGATAAAGACAGACGTTGGTCTAAGTGCTATAGCCATTTCAGCCTGATGAACTTCTTCCGCGATTAAGTCTTTAACTCTTGCAAACGATTCTTGTATATTTTCATCGCTTTCTTCGCCCGAATTTGTGACATCGGCAAGTATTCGCTTAACCCGTGCTTTTTTTCTTGACGCCATTAATGAAGTGTCGTCGGTAGTTAGATCGTAAAATTTGTTTTCTAATTTTTCGATAAGATCAGTCAATTTTCCGCCGATTTGCTCCGAACTCAATTCCCCTATTCTACTACGCCGAAATTCTTGTAAATCTTTACGCATAATATCAAACTCTTCGGATGAAGAGCCTATTCGGTTTTCTTGATGTATGATTTCACCAAGCCTCACTACATCACGCAAACTGGAAGCCAAGCCGCTGTTTACAATTTTTTCGTAATCAGCCACTGTTTTGTATAAGAAATAAAGTAGTTTGGAAATCGAACTTTTGCCGGAGCCGTTTTCACCTGCTGCTAAAGTTATGCCGTTGATAATGATATCGGCGCTTGCAATAGCTCGAAAACCTTTCACTGAAACCTGGATGTCTGGAACTTCAGTCATTGAAATTGGATTTTATTCCGTAAATATAGAAAATAGCATCAATATCAATGTAATTAGTCTAGTAGTCGATTTTCCAACCGCTGTCCGAAGTTTGCAACTTCGGGCTTTTATGTAGGTAGTCTGAAGACTACCGGCATACTTATTCGAAATCAGAGACTTCGAATAGCGGTATAATTTGACACAGTTTAAATTTCAGACCCAAACCAAAAGACATAAGTGCATTCAGAACAAACAACTGCTGTTGACCAGTCATTAAAAAACCCGCCCAAATTTCCTAAGGTAGTTTTTTTCCAAAAAAGATTGTTTGAGCATATAGGACAAATAAGTTGATGGCGTTTTACTTCCACCATTTGTGGTTCTTCTTTTTTAAAAAGATTCATTATTTTCTGTTTTTAATTTTTTCTTTACCCCGCGCATTAGGTTCATACCTCTGAAAATTTACGGCCCTTTTTAATAGGTAGTCTGAAGAGGAAACTATATAAATATTAGACTACCTTATTTTTCTTTGGCTGTCTTTTCTTTATTTTTATAAATGCAAATATTATTAGAATAACACCTACTAACTGTATAATATCCTTATAGATATTTTGATATTGTGGAAACCAATTCGGTATCACAAATAATGCAAGGCCAACCCATAAATTTGACTTATTGTGAATTTTCATATTCATAAAGATAATTCATTTTTCGACGTATCATCTTTTTTATCCACCCCATGGCTTCAGGCATTCGCTGTCCGAAGTTTGCAACTTCGGGCTTTTATGTAGGTAGTCTGAAGACTATCGGCTTATCCATTCGAAGTCAGGGACTACGAACAGCGGGAGAATTTAAATTGCGGCTACCCAGTTATTTACAACTTTTTTCTTGACATTTGTTCAACAAATTTCGGGACACTTGTGTGTATATTTGCACATTAAAAGATCCATAGTTATCCCTTTTTCTTGCCGGCATCAACAGTTTATTTGTATCTGCGCCATAAGCCTTCCGGCTTTTAAATACATTACAGGAGAGCGGATCTTAGGTAAATCATTAAAGATATTTATTTAAATGAGACAACTTAAAATAAGTCAGTCGATCACTAACCGTGAAACGGCTTCATTGCAGCAATATTTGTCTGATATCGCCAAAATTCCTATGGTGACACCACAGGAAGAGGTGATACTGACGCAAAAGATCCGCGAAGGTGACCAGGCAGCTTTAGAACGCCTGACGACAGCAAATCTTCGCTTTGTGGTTTCAGTTGCCAAACAATACGAAAGTTCGGGCCTGACCCTTGGCGACCTCATTAACGAGGGTAACGCAGGACTTGTAAAGGCAGCAAAGCGTTTTGACGAAACCAAGGGCTTTAAATTTATTTCCTATGCGGTGTGGTGGATCAGGCAGTCGATCATGCAGGCCATCGGCGAGCATTCGCGTATGGTTAGGATACCATTGAACAAGGTAGGCGACCTGAGTAAGATCAATAAAGCATCGTCTCAGCTGGAACAGCAACTGGAGCGTACGGCTACAACTGAAGAACTTGCCGATATTTTGGAAATGCCGGTTGAGAAAATTACCGCCGCATTGGCAAGTGGCGGCAAACATGTTTCGTACGATGCGCCGTTTTCGAGCGAAGAAGATAACACGTTGCTGGATGTGCTTAAAAATGATGCACCTTCAACCGACCAGGATATACTGGCCGAGTCTCTGCATGACGAGTTATTACGCAGTCTCCGGATTTTGGAGAAAAGGGACCGGGAAATCGTTGAAATGTCTTTCGGAATAAGCGGGCAGGCGCTAAGCCTCGAGGAAATAGGAGAGAAGTTTAACCTGACGAGGGAGCGTGTGAGGCAGATCCGGGATAAATCGCTGGAGCGGCTAAGACGAAACCCACGGTCAATGAAGGAACTCCGGCTTTATTTTTCTTAAAAAATCCTACGCTGGCGCACGCGTGCCGCGTGCGATCAAAATGCCCCCCCCCGCGCTGTCCGAAGTTGGAAGCTCCGGACGGCGCGTTTGTTATAAGGTTACTTTACCACCTCACTCACCAAAATAACAGGACTTATATTGGTATAATTTGCAAAATCTGCACGAATGGCACTTATATGCGGTCCGATAGCTGCCTGGTAATCGCTCAGGCTCTTCACATAAAAAATGCCGATAGCCATAAAAGGCAGCGGCTGGTTTGGAATACCGTTGGCAAGCCCTTTTTCAATGGTGTATTTAACTAAATTAGATCCTAAAAACGATGCTACCATAGGCATGTGCTTAGTTTCATAATACTCCATATTAAAGGTTTTACCTTCGGCATATGGGTACATGATGGATACCTTAATTAAGCCCTTTTCGACAACGGTCATGTTCTGCTTTTCTTGACCAAACGCGGCAGAACAAGCAGATAAAAGGAAAAATAATACAATTAGTTTCGGTTTCATAATTCATTCATTTAATTGGTGATATATTCATTTTGAGTATTATTACACAAATATTAACATATTGCCTTTATTAGTAAAACGCTATTTTTCTATTAGAACAATCGAAAAAACCGATTTAGAAATATGGAATTAAGACAGCTCAAATACTTTTTAAAAGCTAAAGAGTTATTAAATTTTACGGATGCTGCAAAAGCTTTGAACATCAGTCAAAGTACTTTATCACAGCAAATTAAGCAACTGGAAGATGAATTAAATGTTCCATTGTTTAACCGCATTGGCAAAAGAATTACGCTTACCGAAGCCGGTGATCTGTTTAGTAATTACGCTTCGCAAAGCATAAACAAAGCTAATGAAGGGTTATTGCTTTTACAGGATTTGAAAAATTTGAATACAGGGAAAATAACCGTCGGTGTAATTTACTCCATGCGAATTCTGTTTGCCAAAATATTGATACAGTTTGCTGATCAGTATCCAAATATCAAAATCCAGGTTGTATTTGGCACCACCAAAGACCTTCTCGAAAAACTTAATTTACATCAATTCGATTTTATTTTGACATTCCATGAAAAACCTACCAATGCCCAGCTGAAATATCAAACACTTTTAAAATCAAATATGGTGTTGGTAACGGGCAAAAAGTCGCCCCTGGCGCAAAAAACCAATATATCACTTAACGAGGTGGCCGCGCTGCCATTGGCTTTACCTTTCAGCGGTTACAGTACCATACAGTTTATTGAGGAGTCGTTCAGTCAAAGAAATCTGACGCCGAACATTTGTATGGAAATAAATGACATACCTACTTTATTTGAAATTGTAAAAACAGGCCATTGGCATACTATATTGAGCGATACCAGTGTAAACGATCCCGGTGTAGTGGCTATTCCCATTGATGGAAAAAATATGAGGCGAACTATAATGATCATTTCTCTCAGGGAAGCCTACGAGAAGAAGGCTGTGAAAAAATTCCATGAGATGCTGACTAAAATGTAAATTTCTCTCGCGCTGTCCGAAGTTTGCTGCTTTGGACTTTTATATACCACTTCCCAAAATCGCTTCGGAAAATAATTTCGTATATCCTGGTATGATAAATTCGTTTAACCGTTATTTACTTTTAATTATAGCATTTTCTCTTATGATCAACTTTTCGTCGAAGGCCCAGGGTTCAAAAAAATCGTTGGAAGTGGGGGATATGATGCCCGCGTTTTCATTGAAGGACCAGGATGGCAACACATTTAACAGCGCCGACCATATTGGCAAAAGCATGATGGTGATCTATTTTTATCCGAAGGACGAGAGTATGGTTTGTACCAAAGAAGCCTGCGCTTTCCGAGACGACTTTGACGATTTTACCAAAGCGGGCGCCAAAGTGATCGGTATTAACGGCGGCACCGTAGCCAGCCACAAGGCGTTTGAGCAGCATTATAAACTGCCCTTCACGCTGCTAAGCGACCCCGGCGATAAGGTTTACAAGTTATTCGGTGTAAAAGGCAGCCTCTTTTTCACCGGCCGCAAAACTTTCGTTATTGACCTGCATGGCAAAATTGTTTACACCCACGACGCCCTGCTGGAAGGCAGGGCCCATGCCGATGAGTCGTTGAAATATATAACGGCGGCCCATAAATAGAACAGCTTGAAACGTGCAGTTCAAAAAGAAGTAAAATAGGCAGGGGGCTGTGCGATACCCGCCCAGGGCGGGTATCGCACAGCCCTATTTCGTCGCCATTTAGGCCGACACGGTTATAAACGTAGTGGTTTCACCCCGCCAATTCTCTTAGTTTCGCCACAAACCGCTTAACATCCTCTTCCGTGTTATCAAAACTGAAGATCAGCCGGGCCTCGCGCCGTTCATCGTTCCAGTAGTAAAAGCTGGCGAAGTCCTGCATTTTCTCGTGCAGTTCGGGCGAGATATTCAGAAAAGCCGCGTTGGTTTCCACCGGGTAAGCCATTTTAACGGGTTGTATTCCCGCAATTTCCTGCTCAAAAAGTTTGGCCAGTTTATTAGTGTGCTCAGCCATGTCCTGCCACAGATTATCTTTTAACAGCGCCTGGAACTGTATGGCAATAAACCGGTTTTTAGAGGCCAGCTGCATGCTTCGCTTTAAATTGAACTTAAGCGAGGCTGCATTGGCGGGGCTAAAAAAGATCACCGCTTCGCCCATCATCATGCCGATCTTAGTTCCGCCCAGGGTTAACACATCCACGCCAACTTCCGCGCTGATCTGTTTTAGCGAAACACCTAAATAAGCTGCTGCATTATAAAATCGTGCGCCGTCCACATGCAGCAGCATGTTATTGGCGATGCAAACAGCCTTAATTGCCTTCAGCTCATCTACGGTGTATACCGTACCGTATTCTGTGGGCTGCGTTAACGAAACCACTTTTGGCTGCGGGTGGTGCACATCGCCTATGCGTTTTACGGCAACCTTCAGTTCATCGGCCACTATCTTTCCATTATGCGATTTAACCGGGTATATCCTGCAGCCTAAAAACGATTCCGGCGCGGTCGACTCATCCACATATAAGTGGGCCAAATCTGCACAAAAGATGGAATTAAACCGGTCGAGCATACAGCTCAATCCAAAATTGTTGGCGCCGGTGCCGTTAAAAGTAAAATATGCTTCGATGTTTTCGCCGAATATTTGCTTGAACAGGGCCACGGTGCCTTTGGTAATTTCGTCGTTGCCATAGGAGGCCGCGTTGCCAGTATTGGCCGCGATTAAAGCCTCCATCATTTTAGGATGAACGCCGGCATAATTCTCGCTGGAAAAATTGATCTTTTTGAAAGGTTCCATGGCGCTATTTAAGCTTATTTTTCAAGAAATCCATAGCCGAATTTAAAATAACATCGCCGCCTTCGCCGGGCCTTTGTTTGGTCACGTCGACGGCAATGCTTGGGTTGAACAGCTCCCGCGGTGTGCCGTTCACATGGTAAAGCCTTTCTTCCGAAATATTGAAACCGATCTTGGTATTCGGCATCTCAAAGCTATACACTGCGCCATTCAGTCGCGCCAGTTGCGTGCCGATAACGGTTGCCCGTCTCATACCGTCGAATGCTATCGTAATGCCTTCTGAAATACTGCCAGTCCAGTGATCGGCCAGTATAACCACAGGTTTCAGGTATGGGTTCTTTCGCGGCGAAACGATCTCCACCCAACTGCGTTTAATGCCCGTTTCCAGTTCTTCGGCATACAATTCGTGCTTCTGATAAAAGTGTTCTTTATCGATGAACCGGCCCAATATTGCCCGTGCCACGGCCGTGTTGCCACCACTGGCGGTCTCCCGCATATCGATGATGAGCGCTTTTTTATCCATCATGGTATTCAATACGCTGTCGAATTTTGGTATCAGGGCATTATCGTACAGGAAGTTGTTGATGCGGATGTAACCCATTTCACCCAAATCCTTAGACTCCACCATTTCCGCAAAATGAATATTATCCAGCAGCATACCGTCCTGGTCGGGATAGAAATCCTTAATGCCAGCGGCAGTTTTCAGGGTGATCTTCCTTTTGGTCTCATGGTCGCCGTTTAAAGCCAGCCTTAATGCGAAGCTTTTCGACTCCGCATTTACCGTATGGCCGAGGAAAGGCAGGATGGCTTCCTTAACCGGCACATCGTTGACAGCAATTACCTCCATGCCGGCCACGATCCCAACCTTCTCTGCACCATAACCTTTGCGCACTTCGGTTATTACCGGTTTATCGCCCGAAAATTCCGCCCACATATCAGCGCTGGTAGGTACTAATCTCCTGGATGTTTTGGTGTTGGCGCGTAACCCGCAATGATGATCGTAAAGCTCATACATCGCCCTTTCCAGCACCGCAATAAAACCATTGCGGCTAGTTACGGTATCTACCTGTTTGCTGTAAATATCCCTCAGCTTGGGCCATTCGATATGCCTCTTCTCAAAATAGCAATAATTGCTGTCGATGGTGTTCCAGAAATAGGTAAAGTCTTCCTTGTATTGTTTTGAGGTGAAGTTTTGTGCGAAAGCGCTTATCGAACTCAATAAAAGTGCTGCTAATAATATTTTTTTCATGATCTGTCTGCTTCGGCTTGTTTATTTTAAGAAGCTGAGACAAAATTACAGGGGAAAAAGCGGAAGCTATTGTAAGATATTGCAAGTGGTGCCGGGATAGTGGGCATTTACCCATTTCCGATTGCCCTCTTTGCGCCAAAGGCGGAGAGAGGGCCGACAAGTGGCTTAGCGATGTCGGGGCGAGTTTAAACTGCTGGTGCATCAGCGTCAATGCCGCTACGTAGACTCACCCGACCTTCGCTACGCTGGGTCACCCTCTCTACCGCGAGCGGTAAAGAGGGTTGAAAGAGCTGGAGGTATCGTTACCCGCCCGTATAAGCCACCGGCGATATCCCCGTAAATTTCTTAAAATGATTACAGAAATGCGCCGTATCATAAAATCCCAGGTCGATAGCTACACTAAGCAGGTCGTGCCCCTGGGTAAGCATAACCTTGCTTTGCTCTATACGTTTCAGGATGAAATAATTATTGGGTGTCAAACCCGTCTGGAATTTGAACAGGCGCAGGAACTTGTATTTATCAACACCAAACCGCCGGGCGGCGTCCTCAAGGGAAAATTTGGAGAAATTCTCCTCTTTCAGGAAGTTCTCAAACAAAGTATAATTATTTTCTTCGCCTATCCTGTCCGAACCGTGCTTCAGTGCCAGTTGGTTTAGCGTGTTCATCAGCCCGGTTTCAAAATCCGGGCCGGCCTGGCCGCTGATCAATAAAACCCTCAGGTTATGCAGATCGGCGAACAGCCCTGCATCATCTATTACCTTGCTGTTAAAACAAACCGGTTTACCGCCATTGCAATAATACAGGAACTCAGCCGAAACATAAAAGGTGAAGAAAGTAACGCTGTCATCCTTCCCGAATGGGTTGGCATGTATCTCGCCGGGGTTGGTAATTAATATGGTTCCGGCTAGCGCATTGGCGGCTCCATCGTTCAGCCTGGTTTGAAAAATGCCCTTATAAACGATAGAAACATTAAAAGTGGGATGAAAATGAAAAGGGAAGGAGCTGTTGTGGTTGAAGGTGTCGAGCGCCTCCAGTCCGTCGCATAACGATAGCTTATAGTATTTGGAACGGGATGCACTCATTTCTCCAGGACATTTTCTTACGAAAATAAATAATATCTGTCAATACAGTCCCGGAAGAAACTGCTTTTGGTATAGAACCGGCAAACCTTATGTTTACTGATCCAGGATATTTTTACCCCTTTTTATTACAATAGCAATAATAAAGGCTAAAGGCACAGAAGTGATAATAACACCAATGATGGAGTATGCATTCATGGCTGGTTTTCTTTAGGTTAATAGTAGGTAACAATAATTAATATTAAATTTACATATAACCGTTTGTAAATACCATACGTAGTTTTACGCAATTTGACGTGCTTGCCCGCGTAGTATTACCTTCGCGCTGTTATTTTGTGCCGAAATTCACCGTATCTGCACCACGCCGTCGGCAACTTTTGGAAAGATGACGAACATTCGTGCATCATGCCCCGGGATGATATATTTAGGGTCCGAAGCCAGGGTTTTCATGCGTTTCATTGCTTTTACATAGCCGGCCGGGTCCAAAGTACCGCCAACAGAGGCAGGTACCATGTGTTCCAAACTGTAGTAGATCCAGATATTGTCAGAAGCAAGGATGATCCTGTCCTTACCCGTTTTAACCCTTACATACTGCGAGTTATAGGTGTGCCGCGACCCGGTGTAAACCGTGATACCCGGCATCAGCTGCTTATTATCGCCGCCTACAAGAGTTACTTTGCCGGCAGTGTTTAATTGTTTCATTTTCATGATGTCGCGTTGGTTATAACCCGAATTGCTGTCGGGCTTTTCAGGGAGCGCGCCGATAAAATAATTGTAATCATCCTTTTGTATCCAGATGTGCGCGTTAGGGAACAAGCCGATGCCGTCGATATGATCCCAATGGGGGTGACTGAGGATGATATCGGTAATATTTTCGGGGCGGACGCCGATCTTCATCAGCACCGAATCGGGCCTTACATAATTTACCGGGTCAAATTCTTTGGCTTCGGGGATATCGCTTAAAAATCCTGCATCAACCAAAATATTTTCGCCATTGCTGCCTTTGATCAGCCAGATCACAAAATCGACCTTTACGGTTTTGTCCTTCGGCCCGTTTAACGACCATACCGATATAGGTGTTGGGTTTCGCACCTCGGCGTACCGCAGGGCATACACTTTGTAGGTTGGCGCTTGTGCATAGGTTTCGGTTGTAAATGCACACAACGCGAGAAGAAGTATAGTGATCTTGTTCATTGTACGGTTTTTTAAAGATAGCAATTTGCTGTTTCCGTACTAAAACAAAAAAGGGGCTGACGCCCCTGGAATGCTTGTGTCGTATTCGCCGTCAATTCTTTATGCGGAAGAAGCGTTTTACCTCCATGTAATTATTGATGTTGATATGATTCCTTACACCTACCAGCATGCCGCCGGGTATAATAATATACCGGAATTGTAATGCAGGGTTTATACCGATGGTAGTTGAATTGTCAAAGGTGAAACGTGTAATAATAAAATGCCCTACCCTCGGCAAAAAGCTCATGGTACTTTGGCTACCGCCCGCAATGCTTGTGTAAGGCAATGGGATAATACCCGATCCGTAAGTGAAATATACCTGGAACACAGCGTTATCCAGGTAAGCCTGGGTAATGGCCGGCGCCACCAGGTCGGCCGCATTCAGGTTACTGCCGTCTACAGTGGTATCGCGGAAGTTTTTTGCCACGTTCCAGCCGGAATACAGCACATTACTGCCTTGCAGCGATACTGCTGTGCCCCATCCTGTGCTTATTTTCGGGCCGTATAATAAATAATTCACCTTGTCCAGGTAATAGTCGCCGATGTTGCCCAATGAGGCACTTGGCGCACCACTGCCATTTAATATCTGTGTGCCCGCTGCGCCGGTAGCTCCTGTGGCTCCGGTCGCGCCGTTCGTTCCATTCGTTCCATTAGTTCCGTTTGTTCCATTCGCGCCGGTGGCACCTGTTGCGCCCGTTGCTCCGGTCGCTCCTTTGGCGCCATTAGTGCCGTTGGTTCCATTAGTTCCGTTCGTGCCATTTGCGCCTGTTGCGCCCGTAGCACCTGTGGCTCCGGTAGCGCCTGTGGCACCGTTGGTGCCATTAGTGCCGTTTGCCCCGTTAGCGCCCGTAGCACCTGTGGCCCCGGTAGCGCCTGTTGCACCATTAGTTCCGTTCGTTCCATTTGCGCCGGTGGCACCTGTTGCGCCGGTAGCACCTGTTGCACCAGTAGCACCCGTGGCGCCTTTCGCCCCGTTGGTGCCATTTGTTCCGTTAGTACCGTTAGCACCATTAGATCCATTAGTGCCATTGGTACCGTTAGTACCATTTGCGCCTGTTGCACCCGTTGCTCCATTGGCCCCGTTGGCGCCTGTCGCACCGGTAGCACCTGTAGCTCCCGTCGGTCCGGTTGGACCGGTTACTACTACCGTACCGCCTGTTCCGCCACCCACGGTAACAACCGGCCCTGTGGGCCCTGTTGCTCCGGTCGACCCGGTGGCGCCTGTTGCCCCTGTTGCTCCTGTTGCGCCGGTAGCGCCGTTTGCGCCATTCGTGCCGTTGGTGCCGTTTGCACCGTTTACGCCATCCACACCGTTGGTTCCGTTGGTTCCATTGGTACCGTTAGTGCCGTCTGCGCCGTTTGCGCCATTAGCACCTGTCGCTCCTGTTGCCCCGGTAGCACCTGTTGCGCCAGTAGCACCGGTGGCACCAGTCGCCCCAACCAGCGAAAAGCTGCTATCCCAGCCAGTCTGGCTTTTCGGGCCGTATAACAAACCTGTTGAAAGGTCTAAATAAAAATCGCCTGTATTGCCTGTCGCCTCGCTGGGGGCGCCAGTGCCGCTATAGATCACCGTACCGTCGTTCCCGGCGGGACCGGCTATGCCGGCTGTACCCTGTGCGCCCGTAGCGCCGGTAGCACCTGTAAGACCCATTGGGCCGATTTCTTTTTTACAGGAAAAAATCGTCAGGGTCAGTAAGATCAATAGAAGGGCGTAATTTTTCTTTTTCATGGCTAAAAACTAAAGAGAGCAGAATAATTCACTTTATTCAAATACATCGCAGAGCTGTTTCAAAATCAAATGGTTAACGGTTCCTTTTACGAAGAAAAAGCACTAAGGTTGCACGTTTTTTCATTTTAGTTAATAGTTGGCAAATTGTTTAATTGGTAATTATATTGCAGCGCAGTTTAACGCAGGCAGTGTTATCCGGGCACCATTTTTAGCAAATTTGATTGTGGAGCAATTGAGCTTTTTTGAACCGCCGGGGCAGGGTATCCTATTACCCGAGGACCTGCTGGATTATCATCCGCATCTTTTTGACGGCGAAGAGAGCGGGCAGTTGCTTCAATTGCTGATTGATACCATCGACTGGAAGCAGGAGGAAATTAAGATGTTTGGCAAAGTGCTCAAAACGCCCCGGTTAACGGCCTGGTACGGTGATAAGCACTACACTTATTCGGGGATAAAGCATTACCCGGCCCCCTGGACAGCCGAGTTGCTGGCGATCAAACAACGGATCGAACCTATCGCTGGTACGCATTTCAACAGCGTTTTGCTAAACTATTACCGCGACGCCAGCGACTCCATGGCATGGCATAGCGACGATGAATACGAACTGGGCAAAAACCCGGTGATAGCATCTGTTAGCTTCGGACAGGAGCGGCGTTTCGATATCCGGCACAAGCAGGAAAAAGGGCGTAAATATGCTATCGGACTTGGAAACGGATCCCTGTTGGTGATGAAAGGCGATTTGCAGCACAATTGGGAACACCGCATAGCCAAATCGGCCCGGGCCATGCAAGCACGTATAAACCTGACCTTTCGGGCGATCAATTAAAAGTAAAGCCGAATTGTATGTTTAGCCCGATTGAGGCCGGCGCGCTGTTGCCAAACCTTGCCGGAAGGGACATGGCCACAAAGTAGTTGATATCTTTGGTGCGGGCATACACCTTGTTGAAAACCGGTGTAAAGCCGTAACGGCCCGAAGTTTCAAACGCCAGGCGGGTAATAATGGTGAAGCCATGCTGAAAGCGGAACATGGTACCCGGGTCGAAAAGAATGTTGCTGGTTTTGCTAACGCCCTGGCCCGATTTTATGGTTGGCGTAAATTCATAGCTGAAACCAAATTTATCGCTGTAAAGCACATTTACGCCTACCGGGAAGCCAATGCTGGTGGTACCGTTAAAATTGTAAATGGTTTCATCTTTATTGACGGTGACTATGGGGAGAATAAAACTTACATATCCTACAACCTTAGGATAGGTGGTTTTAGCCTCTTGCTGAAAGGTTGCAGACGCAGGTATTTTTGCTGTGTCCGGGTTGCTGCGCTGCTGCGCAAATAAAGTTTGCCGGGAAAGGAGGCAGGCTAAAAACGTAATGATGAGTAAAAATTTTTTCATAAAAGTGTTAAGTTGAAGACTGGTACAAACCAACAAGACCGTTATATTTTCAAATATATAACGATAATCAGTAAAAAAAAACCACCTTCAAATTTTAAGGTTTTTTGTTTCCGCTTCCAAAAAAGCGGCAAATCGCTGGCGCAGGCCGCGGTGATATGCTATGAGTTCCTGGGCTGCTGCTGTTAATACCGAGCCGCCGCCTTTTTCGCCGCCTGCGTGTGGTATCACCACCGGCTGCGCTGTATGGGCGTTCAGATGATTGATAAGGTCCCAGGCCTTTTTATACGACATTTTCATTTCTTTCGCCGCATTGCTTATCGATCCTGTTTCGCCGATCCGCTCTAATAATTCTATCGGCCCGGGGCCCAAAAAGCGTTCGCCGTCACCTTCTATCCATAATGCCCCGTTAACTTTTATCCGGATATCTTTTCGCAGGATATTTTTCGCCGCTGTGTCCATAACTGCCAGGTTTTAATATGTCAAATGTATAAAGGATGATGGAAATAGTGAATTTGCCCGGCATAATTTCATCCATCGTGCCTGCAAAGCATTACCAACGGTTTTTGTTTCTGATCATTTACTCTAAATAAGAGTGTGTTATAGCCTGAGGCTCTGTGAAATAAAAAACCGGGGCGGGGCTGTCAGCGTAGTTTAATTAACTCCTGATTAGTCACCAATTATCTAAAAACAACCATTTTATGAAATCAGAAATTACAGAAACATCCGGCAGAATAAATTTGGCCAGGCGGTCATTTTTAAAATACGCAGGGGCGGGGGCCGCTACGGTGGGCTTCCTGGCAGTTGCATCATCATGCAAAAAATTAGACGGCGCGGCCCCAAGGCCGCTCGACAGTACCGGCGGCGGTATCGACATCGGCAGCGGAGACTACGGCATCCTGAATTATGCTTTTGCATTGGAGCAATTAGAGGCTGCGTTTTACATCCAGGTGGTTAAAACTCCCTACTCGGGCATGTCTGACAACGAAAAGGAGTGTTTCAGCGTCATTAGGCAGCACGAAGTTTGCCACCGCGAGTTTTTTAAGGCAGCCCTTGGCAGCAACGCTATACCGGATCTGACGCCCGATTTCAGCAAGATCGATTTCACCAGCCGCACTTCGGTAATAGCCACCGCCAAAGCTTTTGAAGATTTGGGTGTGCAGGCATACGACGGGGCAGGTTACCTTATTCAAAATGCGGATTACCTTACCATTGCTGGCAAGATCGTATCAGTCGAAGCCAGGCATGCGGCTTATATACGCAACCTGGTAACGTTTGGCGACTATGCAGGTACCGATGTTGTGGATATGAACGGGTTGAATAAAGCATCGTCAATAGCCGAGGTATTGCCAATCGCAAATACCTTCCTGCAAACAAAGGTCAGTGCATCACATTATGGTTACACCGCTTAAAAACTTATGATCATGAATTTATTTAACATAGTAGAAGAAATTGAAAAAGTTGATCCTGAGTTTAACGAACGGGTAAGCCCGCGACGTGACGCGATCAAAAATATTACCAGTTTTGGCTCTAAAGTAGCTGTTGCTGCATTACCCTTTGCACTGGGCGGCCTGTTTAAAAAAGCATACGCTGCAACCCCGGCTGCTGCATCGGTAACCGATGTATTGAATTATGCATTGACCCTGGAATACCTGGAGTCGTATTTTTATAACCAGGGCACGGCCGCTGCAGGCCTTATCCCGGCAAGCGATAAAGCATACATTGCTGATATTACAGACGATGAAAATGCGCACGTAAAATTCTTGCAGGATGTTATCAAACAATTAGGCGGAACACCTGTCGACTCCCCTAAATTCGACCTTACCGCCGGAAACGGCAGCGGCAACGGACCTTTCAAAGATGTTTTGACCAATTATCAAACATTCCTGGCTGTGTCTGAAACTTTTGAGGATACCGGTGTAAGGGCCTATAAAGGTGCCGCGCCTTCTCTGTTGGGCAACCAGGTAGTACTTACCGCTGCACTTTCCATTCACGCTGTTGAGGCGCGCCATGCTTCGGCAATACGGTACCTGCGCACTATCCGCGGCTACGAGGAGATCGCTGTGTGGATAAACAGCACAGCCGGGCTTGGTAATGATACGGGTATAGCCCTGGTCAATGGCAATTATAAAGGCGAAGATAATGTGATGCAGGGTGGCTTAGATGTCTCCAAACTGATGGATTCAAATGGGAAACCGATAGGTCAGATCGATGCTTCCGCAGCCTTTGACGAGCCGCTAAGCATGCAGGATGTGCTTGACTTGTTAGTTGGAAGCTTTATCGTCCATTAGTAATAAGTTTTTTTAAAAGACGAAAGCCCGGTAATGCCGGGCTTTCCTATTATTGAGCAATTGGTTTCAAAAATCAGCGGAAAATGACAATCCCAATGAGCCGTTATCGAACGAGGGCGAAAGGAGTGCGTTCTTATACCTGCTTTTCTTTCGCCGGTTATGCTGTTCGGCTTTCTCGTCGCCATGGGTAAGCCAGTTACGAATGGCCGGGTATACAAGGTAGGCCGCTTTGGTTGATAATATGCCTAAACCTGCTCCTGCAACCACGTCGCTAAACCAGTGATCGCGGTTGTACATCCTGAAAACTCCGGTTGTTGTAGCAATACTATAGGCCAGTACGCCATATAATGGCGATTTTGCGTCGTATTCCTGCGCCATAAATTCGGCCCCCATAAACGCGGTAGCCGTGTGCCCCGACGGGAATGACAGGTAATTTGCACCGTTTGGCCTTAACCTGTGCGTGAAATGCTTGGTTGCGAACGCTGTTATACCGAGTATAGATGCCGATAAACCCAGCAAGGCCGACCTGTCGATAAACGTATTCTTGCCCCGAACACCGGCCAGGTTCAACCCATACACAATAACCACCGGGGCAAATTGGAAATAGCTTTCGGCGGTACTATGAAAATTCGGGCTTGTTTTAGCCACCTCGCCGCGTATATAATAATCAAAACGCCGTATAGGATGCACCGCAAAAGACAAGCCTCCATAAGCTATCATGGCAGCAGGCGGTACCAAACTCAACGGATTACTGTGTAGTTTTTTAACCGTGTCAGGCGCGGTTAACAAGTCTTTTTTTATCGTGTCGCCCAAGTTCTTTTTGGTCGTATCAGTTACTTGTTTTTGGGCATGGGCACTCAAAGCCGCGAATAACGATATGATCAGGAATAATTTTTTCAAAGCAGGTAAGTGTAATTATTAATAAATTTTCAATCTACAATCGCAGTACGGCATATTTTGTTTTCGATTGTTTAACAATTAATTAACGCAACCTAACTAAACAATCTGTATAGAAAATGAAATTTTGATAAAAACAAAAAAGCCATCTGCTGATCAGCGGATGGCTTTGATAATTTAGTAAAGGGTATTAAGAGAGCAGTATCCCTTTAACCGTATCCAGTATTTTGAATGAATCGGCAGACGTTGGCGCCTCAGCATAAACACGCAGCACGGGCTCGGTACCTGATGGGCGGATCATTACCCAGGTTTCATCTTCAAAGAAAAACTTGAACCCGTCCATGTCCTCGGTTCTGGCAACTTTCAAATTGCCAAAGCTGGTGTATTTCCCGCTTTTACTGTTGCTGATGATCTGCTGTTTTAGTTCTTCCGTAACATGCAGGTCGTAACGCTCAACAGCAAATTTGCCTACAACATCGTATATTTCCTGCACCAGCTCGCTTAACGAGCGGCCTGTTTTGGCGATGAATTCCCAGATGATCAAACCTATCCAGATACCATCACGCTCGGGAATATGGCCCGCAACAGCAATGCCGCCCGATTCTTCGCCGCCAACCAGGAACGGATTGCCCGAGTTAACGATCAGGTCGCAAATGTATTTAAAGCCGATCTTGGTCACGGTGTTCTTTAATCCGTAAGCATCGCACAGCTTCTGTATCTTGCTGGTACAGCTAAAGGTTGAATACACCTCGCCGGTCATGCCTTTTACCTTGTACATATAATGGATAAGCAGCAGCAGGATATGGTGCGAATCGACAAAATTACCGTCCTGGTCGTATAAACCGATACGGTCGGCGTCGCCGTCGGTAACCAAACCTGATGCAATTTCGCCTTCCGACATTTTGATAATATCTTCGAATTCTTTCAGGTTACGCTGTATAGGCTCTGGCGCCTGGCCCGCAAAACCGGGATTGTGGTCGCTGTGGATACGGGTAATGTCCGGGAAAAGGCGTTCCATTACATTCATGCCCGCGCCATACATCGCGTCGTATGCCCAACCTAAACCACTGGTGCGGATAAGTTTCAGGTCGAAGTTGTTTTCCACATGGGCCACATACATATCTTCCAGGTTCACAAATTCAACCAGTCCGTCCTTCTGATAATCAGCAATTGATTTCAGCGTAAGATCGATCGTGTCCGGAATTTGTGATTCTACCTTTTCAATATCATCCGGTGTGGCCGGGCCGCCGTAGTTGGCTTTTATTTTGTAACCGTTATAGGCCGGCGGATTGTGGCTGGCAGTAATGATAATACCTGCCGATGCATTCTTTCTAACCGTACCCAGCGAGATCATTGGCGTTGAAACAAAGGCATCTTCAGCGCGAAACACTTTCACGCCCTGCGAGGCCAGCACCCTGGTTGTGATATCGGCAAATAGGGGCCCGGCAAAGCGTGGATCGTTACCCACAACCGCCGAAGCATCCTTAAATTCTTTCTTTAGCCACAACGCGGTTGCGTAGGCCACTCGTTTTACATTTTCGACTGTAAAGTCGTCTGCGATAATGGCCCGCCATCCGTCGGTACCGAATTTTATTTTGATCATTTTAGATATATGGTTGTTAAAAATCCTATTTTTAGCGCCTCAAAATCAATACAAGAATATCAATCATTTGTGGTAAACAGAAACAAAAAATGAAAGTTTTAAAATTTGGCGGTACATCGGTGGGCAGCCCTGAGAGGATGAAAAAACTGCTGGATATAATAAATGCTGCCGAAAGACAGATCGTGGTGCTTTCGGCGGTATCGGGCACTACCAATAGCCTGGTCGAAATAGGGCAGGCCTACCTGGCCGGCGACAAGGCCGTGGCTGCCGAACTGATCAAAAATTTAAAAAGTAAGTACGAAGTATTTATTAAAGACCTTTTTGCCAAACCTGAATACCTGCAACAGGGCAGGGAAGTGATCGATTACCACTTCGACCTATTGTCCAATCTTTCAAACGACTTGTTTACCAATATCGAAGAAAAGATCATCCTGGCACAGGGCGAACTGATCTCGACCACCTTATATCACGTTTACCTAAAGGAAGCTGGCGTACCGTCGGTATTGCTGCCGGCACTCGATTTTATGAAAATCGACGAGGATAACGAGCCGATGGTGGACTATATCACCGCGCACATTACGCCGCTTTTAGATGCACATCCCGATAATAACCTGTTCATCACGCAGGGCTATATCTGCCGTAATTCATTCGGTGAGATAGATAACCTTCGCCGCGGCGGCAGCGACTATACGGCATCATTGATAGGGGCAGCCATCCGCAGCGAGGAAGTTCAGATATGGACCGACATCGACGGGATGCACAATAACGATCCGCGCATCGTTAAAGGTACCAAACCGATTGCACAGCTATC
Organism: Mucilaginibacter sp.; assembly: GCF_035492695.1. Taxonomy (GTDB): domain Bacteria; phylum Bacteroidota; class Bacteroidia; order Sphingobacteriales; family Sphingobacteriaceae; genus Mucilaginibacter. Next base: position 86,305 of record NZ_DATJJC010000002.1, read on the forward strand.
ATTTGATGAAGCAGCCGAGCTGGCTTATTTCGGCGCAAAGATATTGCACCCGCAAAGCGTGTTCCCGGCACAGAAGTATAAAATACCGGTTCGCCTGCTGAATACGATGGATCCAAAGGCCCCCGGCACTTTGATAACCAACGACAGCGAAAAGGACAGGATAAAATCCATCGCCGCTAAAGACGGGATCACGGCTATCAAGGTGCAATCCAGCCGCATGCTGCTGGCGCATGGCTTTTTGAGAAGGCTGTTCGAGGTTTTTGAAAGATACCGTACCTCGATAGACATGATCACCACTTCGGAAGTTGCCGTATCGCTGACTATCGACGATACTACTTACCTCGCCGAGATCGAAAAAGAACTGCTGGGCTTCGGCACGGTGGATATCGATAAAGATCAAACCATTATTTGTGTGGTGGGCGATTTCGGCGCCGAAAAGCACGGCTATGCCGCGCGTGTACTGGAGGCAGTGAAGCATATCCCGATCAGGATGATATCGTACGGTGGCAGCGATCATAACATGTCCATACTGCTCAATACTTCGGACAAAACCGAAGCGTTGAGAAGCTTGCATAATCGTTTATTCTAAAAAAAATCGTCATGGCGAGCGGTAGCGTGGCCATCTCTGCACATGCAATTAAGGGTGCTTTCCGGGGCACAGTCAGAGATTGCTTCGTTCCCCGCAACGACGCCTTAATTAAAGGAAATGTTCGACTTAGATACCATATCCCGCTTTGAAAATATAGAAACCCCGTTCTATTATTACGACCTGGGGTTATTGCGCCAAACTTTGCAGGCCTGCAAAACGGCTGCCGACAAATACGGTTTTCATGTGCATTATGCCATGAAGGCCAATTTCAATCCAAAAGTGCTGGAAGCCGTTCAATCCTACGGATTTGGCGCCGACTGCGTTAGCGGGAACGAAGTAACTACGGCCATTGCCAATGGTTTTGACAAAAGCAAAGTGGTTTTTGCCGGGGTAGGGAAGTCGGACAAAGAGATCAATATCGCCCTGGATGCTGATATTTTCTGCTTCAATGTGGAGTCGGTACAGGAGCTGAATATTATTAACGACCTGGCGAGAGCTAAAAACAAAACTGCCCGCGTGGCCATCCGCATAAACCCGAATGTAGACGCGCATACGCATCATTTCATTACTACAGGGCTGGATGAAAATAAATTCGGCATCAATAGCTGGCAGTTAAATGATGTAGCCGAAACGCTGCGTAATTGCAAGAACCTGCAGTTTGTAGGTATTCATTTTCACATCGGCTCGCAAATAACCGATATGGAAGTTTACCGCAGCCTGTGTATACGCATCAACGAGATGCAGCAGTGGTTCGAAGACCGCGGCTTCCAGGTGAAAGTATTGAATACCGGCGGCGGCCTCGGGGTTGATTATCATAATCCCGATACCAACAATGTCCCCGATTTCGGGAGCTATTTCAAAGTATTCAGGGATTTCCTGAACATTAAGCCCGGCCAGGAAGTACATTTTGAACTCGGTCGCGCATTGGTTGCACAATCTGCGGCCCTTGTTTCAAGGGTGCTGTATGTGAAAATGGGACAAAAGAAAAACTTCCTCATCCTTGATGCAGGGATGACGGAATTGATCAGGCCGATGCTCTATCAAGCGTATCAGAAGATAGAAAATTTAAGCCGGAAGTCAGAAGCCGGAAGTCAGAAGTCGGATATCTCCGGACTCAAAACTCCGGACTCAAGACTCAAATACGACGTCGTTGGCCCTATTTGCGAAAGCACCGATTGTTTCCAAAAGGACGTGGAACTGCCTGAATCGTTCAGGGGAGATATCTTCGCCATTCGCACCGCCGGGGCTTACGGCGAAGTAATGGCATCGCGCTATAACCTGCGGGATGCGATACAGAGCGTGTATTCTGAATAGTTAAAACTTTACCCCGGCCCTTATAAAAAACGCATTCCCAACTTCAGCAACGGCAAAAAATCGCTTTACGTTAATAAAATAGCTGGCCCTTGGCACAAGGCTGCGGAACAGGCGCGTATTAAAGTCGGTATCGCTGTCGTACCGCGGATCGTTCAAAATATTTTTGCCGAAACTGGTTCCCAAAAACCCCCTCAGCCCGTGCACGATCTCCGGGTCCTGCCCGTGAAATACAAACTCCGTTGTCAGCCCGATGGTGAACAGATCGGTCCTCGCATCGACGACATAATCGGCATTATTTACCACCTGCTTCCTGAAATCCGCATACGCACCAAATTCATGACTGTAAGCCGCCTCAAAGCCAAGATACCGCCAATCCAGGTTGTCATATTTGGCAAGCAGGTTGGCCGACAGCCGCGCCCCGTATGCGCCAAAAAACTTATCCTTAAAATCAGGATTTGGCTCATTGCTGTCGCTTGATCTTTCATAATTCCCCGCCACACCAAACACCCCCCAGGCAAAATTCGCATTATCCGATTTGAAGCCCTGGCTGTAATTCAGTTGTGCACTCACCTGCGAGTTTATATAAGTTGGGTCCGAATAAACGTTAAGGCCTGCTGAAGCATAATTAGCTATCTTTTCTTTACTAAATGATGCGGGTTTTGGCATATAGGCAATATCCTGGTGGTAAAGCGCCGGGGCGTAAACGTGATTACTGCACGAACTGTATATCACGGCCGGGCAAACCAATATGACAAGGAGTTTAAGTTTCATAAAGTAGGTTACGTATGCAAACCGCAATATATAACAATTGCATATTCTACTTTTAAATTAATATCTAAATTGCTTATGTTTACGCCGCCGATAACAAGTGTATGTTTAACAGTTATTCGCTTTTAGTCTGGCAGCCAGTTTATACACCATTTTTTAATTGATACGTATGGATCAATTTGTCATCGGGGTCGATTATGGCACCGATTCAGTTCGTTCAGTTGTTGTTAATGCAGCCGATGGAAAGGAAGTAGCATCATCTGTCTTTAATTATCCCCGCTGGCAGCAGGGTATGTATTGTGACGCTGCCCATAACCGGTTTCGGCAGCACCCGCTTGATTATGTCGAGGGGCTCGAACAAACTATCAAAGATTGTATCGCGAAAGCCGGACCTCTGGTAGCGTCGTCTGTCAAAGCGATCTCGGTTGATACCACTGGCTCAACCCCTGTGGCGGTTAACAAAGCCGGTGCGCCGCTGGCCTTAACGCCCGGTTTCGAAAACAATCCTAATGCCATGTTCGTGCTTTGGAAAGATCATACCGGGGTGAAGGAAGCCGGCGAGATCAACGATCATGCTGCAAAATTCGATATCAATTACCTGCAATATGTCGGCGGGATATATTCGTCCGAGTGGTTTTGGGCTAAGCTGCTGCATATATTAAGGGCCGATGAAAAGGTGCGGAAAGCCTGTTACACCTGGGTTGAACATTGCGATTGGATACCTTTTTTGCTTACCGGGGGCACAAAGGCCGACGATATCAGGCGCGGACGTTGTTCCGCAGGGCACAAAGCCATTTGGTCAGAAGCATTTGGCGGCTACCCGCCCGATGATTGGTTTTCGTCGCTCGACCCTTTATTAAAAGGATATGCTGCAAATCTCCCTAAAGAGACTTATACCTCGGATACTTCAGCAGGAACGCTGAGTGCAGAATGGGCGCAGCGGCTTGGTTTACCTGCCGGTGTTATAGTTGGCGTTGGTGCTTTTGATGCACACATGGGCGCGGTAGGCGGGCAGATAGAGCCATACCATCTGAGTAAAGTGATGGGCACTTCCACCTGCGATATGCTTGTAGCCCCGAAAGCTGATTTTAAGGACAAACTGGTGAAAGGTATATGTGGCCAGGTGGATGGTTCTGTTATACCGGGCATGATAGGCCTTGAAGCGGGGCAGTCAGCCTTTGGCGACACCTATGCCTGGTTCAGGAAACTTTTGGAATGGCCCCTGCAGTTTATTGATGATAAAGAATTGCGGGAAAAAGTTTCTGCGCAGATCATACCCGAATTAAGCCGGCAGGCCGCTGCTTTGCCTTTGGATGAAGATGCGGAACTGGCTATCGACTGGCTAAATGGCCGTCGCACGCCGGATGCCGATCAATTATTAAAGGGTGCTATAAATGGGCTTAGCCTGGGCAGCGATGCACCGCGCGTTTTCCGCGCATTGGCCGAGGCTACCTGTTTTGGCGCCAAAGCCATCGTTGAGCGATTTGAAAGCGAAGGCGTCCCTGTTAAAGGTTTGATAGGCATAGGCGGCGTGGCAAAAAAATCGCCCTACATTATGCAAATGATGGCCGATGTTATGCAAATGCCTATCCGTATCCACCAGTTTGAACACACCTGCGCATTGGGGGCGGCCATGTTTGCGGCTACCGCCGCAGGCGTCTACACCAATGTGGAAGCAGCTATGGCGGCCATGGGCGGAGGCTTTGATAAGGAGTATTTCCCGGATCAGTCGAAGGCATCCTTATATCAAAAACGCTATCAGCGCTATCTCGAACTGGGTAAATATATCGAACAGGAGACAAATAAATGAGTAAATACCAGCATATCCGCGAAGCAGCTTACTACGCTAATATGGAATTGCCGAAGCTGAATTTGGTTATATTCACCTTTGGCAATGTGAGCGCCGCCAACCGCGATCTTGGCGTATTCGCCATTAAACCGAGTGGTGTGCCGTATGCCGAACTTACGCCCGGCAAAATGGTTATAGTAGATTTTGACGGAAATGTGGTAGAGGGAGATCTCCGCCCTTCATCCGACACCAAAACCCATGCGGTTTTGTATAAGCATTGGGATATAGGCGGCATTTGTCACACGCATTCCACTTATGCTACCTCCTGGGCTCAGGCGCAGCGCGATATACCCATATATGGTACAACCCATGCCGATCATAAAACGGTAGATGTACCCTGTGCACAGCCGATGGACGATGAAATGATCAAAGGCGACTACGAATACCAGACCGGTTTCCAGATCATGAACTGTTTGAGTGAAAGGAAACTTGATTACCGCGAAGTGGAAATGATACTGGTTGGCAATCACGCGCCTTTCACCTGGGGAAAAAGCGCCGATAAGGCTGTTTATAACAGCGCAGTGCTGGAGTCGATAGCGCAGATGGCCTACCTTACCGAACAGATAAACCCCGATTGCGCGCGCCTGAAAGAATCGCTCATTAAAAAGCATTATGAACGCAAACACGGACCGGATTCCTATTATGGGCAATAATTATTTGATCATGAAACGGACGGCATCCGTACTTCTTCTCTTAACTTATTTCGCGGCAACGTCGGCACAAACCCGGCCGGCGGTCGCCGCAACGCCTCCAATGGGTTGGAATAGCTATAATTGCTATGGCTCTGCCATCCACGAAAACGAGGTAAAGGCCAACGCCCGTTATATGGCGCGGCATTTGAAACAATATGGCTGGCAATATGTGGTGGTGGATTTTTTGTGGTCCTATGATAATCCACCTGGAAGCAATATCGGTAACCCTTTTCAGAAAAATCTGGACGACGGATCATTTATCCCCTGGCTTACCATGGATAAATGGGGCAGGCTGACACCCCAACCAACCAAGTTCCCGTCTGCATTTGGAGGCAAGGGGTTCGCCCCGCTGGCAAAGTATGTTCACGCGCTGGGTTTAAAGTTTGGCATACATGTAATGCGCGGCATACCCAGGCAGGCAGTATGGGCACGATCACCGGTGCTGGGCGCCAAAGGTATTACCGCCGATATGATAGCCGATACCAATTCTAAGTGTTCGTGGATGAATCACATGTATGGGCTGGATATGGCAAAGCCCGGCGCCCAGGCTTACCTTAATTCCCTGCTTAAATTATATGCTGCCTGGGGTGTCGACTTTATTAAGGTAGATGATATAGCCAGGCCCTACAGTGCATCGGAAATAGAGGGTTACAGCAAAGCCATCGCAAACTGCGGGCGCCCGATGGTGCTCAGTATATCCCCGGGCGAAACTCCTTTTAAGCAAGCCGTACATTTAAAGCAGAACGTGAATATGTGGCGCATGGCCGATGATTTCTGGGATAATTGGAGCATGCAATTAAAAATGTTCGATTATGCAAAGCAATGGGAAGGCACAGGTGGCCCCGGGCACTGGCCCGATTGCGATATGTTGCAAATTGGCAAACTATCTAAACGTGGCCCGGTAGGGCCCGAACGATACAGCCGTTTTACCGAAGACGAATTGTACACGCACATGACCTTTTGGTGCATTTATCGTTCCCCGCTTATACTGGGCGGCAACCTGCCCGAAAACAGGCCGTTGGAAGTCAGGCTGTTTTCAAATGCAGAAGTATTAGCGGTTAACCAGCAGGGCGCCAACCCGCGCCAGCTCTATAAAAGGGACAGTACAATGGTTTGGTATTCGCATCTAACCGGCAGTAAAAATATTTACGCGGCATTGTTCAATCTGAGCGATCATCCGAAAGAAGTTGACATTGATTTTGACGATCTAAATATGAACGGCAATGTCGGTGTAAGGGATCTTTGGAAAAAACAGGATTTGGGGTCTTTCAAGAAAAGTTATAAGCATAAGATCAATGCCCATGGTGCTCTGCTACTAAAGCTTTCAACCAACGATAAACTGAGCAGGAAATAATTACATCGGTACTCACAAAAATCATTTTAATAAAGACAGGAATTTATAAAAGCAATATGATCAATCTAAAAGACTACGAAGTCTGGTTCGTCACCGGCAGCCAGCATTTATATGGCGAAGAAACGCTTAAACAGGTAGCGGAGCATTCACAGCAAATTGCAAAAGAGCTGGATTCGGCATCGCAGATTCCGGTAAAAGTTGTTTTTAAACTGACGGTAAAATCGCCGGAAGAAATATACAGCATTTGCCAGGAGGCTAATACAGCAAAAAATTGTATCGGCATCATTGCCTGGATGCATACCTTTTCGCCGGCCAAAATGTGGATAGGCGGATTGAAGATATTACAGAAACCAGTTTTACACCTGCATACCCAGTTTAACCGTGATATCCCATGGGATAGCATCGACATGGACTTTATGAACCTGAACCAAAGCGCCCACGGCGACCGCGAGTTCGGTTTTATGATGAGCCGGATGCGGATGGAACGGAAAGTGGTTGTAGGCCACTGGCAGGATAGCGAAACACTGGAACAGATCAATACCTGGACCCGCGCTGCCGCGGGCTGGCACGATTGGCAGGGTGCGCGTTTTGTCCGTTTTGGCGATAATATGCGTTATGTGGCGGTTACCGATGGTGACAAGGTAGAAGCCGAGATGAAATTCGGTTATTCCGTAAATACCCATGGCGTCGGCGACCTGGTAAAAGTGGTTAATGCCATAAGCGATGGAGAGATTGATCAACTGACTGCCGAATATGAAGACCGCTATGCAGTTGTAGCTTCTTTAAGAAAGGGAGGGGATCAATATAACTCGCTTCGCGAAGCTGCTAAAATAGAATTGGGATTAAAATCTTTTTTGCACGACGGCAATTTCAAAGGCTTTACGGACACCTTCGAGGACCTGCACGGCCTGGTGCAACTGCCCGGTATAGCTGCGCAAAGATTGATGGGGCAGGGCTACGGCTTTGCTGCGGAAGGCGACTGGAAAACCGCCGCATTAGTTAGGGCTATGAAAGTTATGGGCAGCGGCCTGAAAGGCGGCAACGCTTTTATGGAAGATTATACCTATCATTTCGACCCTGCAGATCCGATGGTGCTGGGTTCGCACATGCTGGAAATTTGTGAGTCCATAGCCGACGGCAAACCCAAATGCGAGATACACCCCCTTGGCATCGGCGGCAAAGCCGACCCGGTGCGACTGGTATTTAATGTAGCTGGCGGACCGGCGCTGAATGCATCAGTAATTGACATGGGCAACAGGTTCAGGCTGCTTGTGAACGAGGTGGAAGCCGTAGCGCCGAAACACGATCTGCCCAAATTACCTGTTGCAAGGGTATTATGGAAACCATATCCCGATATGAAAACCGGCTGTGCCGCGTGGATATTGGCAGGCGGTGCCCACCACACTTGCTACAGCCAGAATTTGACATCAGAACATTTAGGCGATTTTGCCGATATGGCAGGCATCGAATGTGTGCTTATCGGAAAAGAAACCAATTTGCGACAGCTAAAAAATGAATTAAAATGGAGCGAAGTATATTACCGGTAATCCTGGTAACTGATCACAAGTCAACTAATCACTAGTCTCAAAATGCACGCTATTATATTCGACCTTAACGGCACGATGATCAATGACATGGATTATCATACCCGTGGCTGGTTATACTTGTTGAATAACGTTCTGGGCGGTAATTTTACCTGGGACGAAGTGAAACCGCAGATGTACGGCAAAAACCAGGAAGTACTTGTCCGGATGTTTGGCGCAGGCAGGTTTACTGATGAAGAAATGGAACGGCTTTCTATCGAAAAGGAAAGACGCTACCAGCAGGAATTTTTTCCTGATCTGAAGTTGCTTCCCGGCTTGAACGGGTTCCTGGAGAAAGCTTATCAACAGGGCATCCCTATGGCTATTGGGTCCGCCGCCATTCCATTTAATATCGATTTTGTGCTCGATAATCTAAATATCAGGCATTATTTTAAAGCTATCGTCAGCGCCGACGATGTATTATTGAGCAAACCCAATCCCGAAACATTTCTAAAATGCGCCGAACTGCTCAATGCCGACCCAACCGAGTGCCTGGTTTTTGAAGACGTGCCGAAAGGAGCGGAAGCTGCGCTAAATGCCGGAATGAAAACCATTATACTTACCACCACACATCAGCCGGAGGAGTTTAACGGCTTAGACAACGTACTTCACTTTGCTAACGACTTTGAGGATGAATTTTTAAGCCGGTTATTGGCGTGAATATTATTGCTTGTATTATAAATATTTATCCATACCTTGCCGCCTTTAAAAATTAATTTATAATGAAACAAGGAACAGTAAAATTCTTTAATGCAACAAAAGGTTTTGGCTTTATCGTACCTTCAGAGGGTGGCCAGGAAATATTTGTTCATTCTTCAGGCCTGATTGACGAAATTCGTGAGAACGATAAAGTTCAATTCGAGGTTGAAAGCGGCCGTAAAGGTCCAAATGCGGTAAATGTAAAAGTTATTTAATCATAAATAATACCATTGCAATCGTATCAGTCCCGGCAAAAACCGGGACTTTTTTCGTTTTAAATACCTTGCTATGTACCAGTTAAAGGTTTTTTAACAGAAAAGTTAAACACTATTCATAACTGCTTGTTAACTTTAATTATACACTTGCAAAAACTATACATCATGAAAGATTCAGCAAAAATAATAGTAGCGCTTTTGGCCGGCGCAGCGGCTGGTGCCGCGGTGGCCTTGTTATTGGCCCCAAGCAGCGGTTCGGAATTAAGGGACGACATCGCCGATTATGTGAACGATATCACCGGTTCCATCCGCAATAAAGCCGAGTCGGCAGCGAATAACCTGCGCGAATATGGTAACAGCACACTGGACAGGTCAAAGTCTAAATTCAGGAGCACAGTAAACGACCTGGCAAACCTGAAGGAAGATGTGGCCGATAAGGTAAGGTCGCGGTCGAACAATGTGGTTGAGGCCGGCAAAGAAGCCATTGGTCATGCAAAGTCGCGCGTTAAAGGCGCAGCTGATGACCTTAATGATTCGATACAAGGCGCTTAATTAACACAGCACCCATCTAAAAAAGAAAAGCCCGCGGCAACCGCGGGCTTTGTTGGTTTGAACAAACACACCTGTTCAAATTTTATTTAGCAGTCCAGTTATTATTACTTTCGTCGGCGTCCATAAATATTCCGCCGTCTATCTTAGCCGATTTAATGCTCTTATTATTTTTGAAGCTGATGGTGGCGTGCTCCTGATCTTTCTCCCAAACGGCAGACGTTTGATGGATGCGGCCGGTGGTACCGTCCGAATAAGTCAGCACCAGGTCGAACGGTGCGGCGAAGCCTCCGATATTCTGCACATCGAATTTATAGCCTGCACCTATTTTTGTTACGTTTTTAAGCGCAAGGTCGATATAGCCATTGGTAAAGAACCAATTATTGAAGAACCAGTTCAAATTTCTGCCCGATCCGCTGCTCATCGAATTAAAATAATCCCATGGAATAGGGTGTTTTCCGTGCCAGTTGCCCATGTAAGTATGCAACGCTTTTTTGAAAAGGTCGTCGCCAAGCATATCTTTCAAAGCCAGGTAGCTTAACGAAGGTTTACCATATTCATTATTGCCAAGCCCGCCTCTCAATTCGGTACCCTGGGTAATTATCGGCTGGTCTTCTGCGGTCGACGGGTCGTGTATCCAGCCTGTTATCCTGAATTGCTTATATAAATTTTCAGCTTTTTCCTTGCCAACCTCGGCAGTGCCTATCAACAACTCCAAAGTAGTTGCCCAGCCTTCATCCATAAAGCCATAACGGGTTTCGTTAATGCCCATGTAAAAAGGGAAGTAGGTATGCGCTATCTCATGGTCCTGCACCAATTGGGCAAAACTCAGGCTGCCGGTATGGCTGTCGTTTACCATCATCGGGTACTCCATATCAGCAAAACCCTGGAAGGCGGTCATTTTTGGAAAAGGGTAGGGTACACCCGGCCAGTTGTTGGAAAACCAGCTTAGCGCATTCCGGCCAAACTGAACAGAATGATGAAAATCCATTGATTTATCAAGAAACGCGGCTTGCATGCTTGCCCTTCTGCCCGTGGCCTTATCAACTACCACACTGGCTGCGTCCCAGTCGTAATGATCGCTTATACCTAATGCTACATCCGTTATATAGTTTGCTTTCCAGGTCCAGGTATTCATTTCGTCCTGGGCCGTTATTTTTTTACCCGCCAGGTCTTCAGGAGTAGCTATGTGAATAGTTGAATCGCTGGTCATCGACTTTTCAAGCCTTTCAGCATATTCGGGCTGCAATACTTTGTTTGGATTTTGCAATGTGCCCGTAGCCCAAACAATAAAATTCTTTGGGACGGTAACGTTCAGCGTATAATCGTTAAAGTCGTTATAAAATTCAAGTGCATCTACAAACTCTGTGCGGTCCCAGCCCACATAGTCATCATAAACCGATACCCTTGGGTAAAAATAAGCCAGGTAAAACGAAGTGGAATCGATAACCCCCTCGCGACCGCCACCGGTAACCAATTGGTAATGCCAGGCCACGTCAAGTTTCACCGAATCATGCGGCATTAGCGGTTTCGAAAGGCTAACATACTGGTTTGTAGTACGGGCCTGTTTGTTATTCCAGTTTTTCTTTTCGCCATTTACTTTAAATTCATCCACCTGTATGCCTTCAGCAAGGTAATCTTCGGTCGTCCCCGAAAACCGGGCTGCGCCTGGCCTGTGTATGTTCATTATAAGCTTGATATTAAGCCTTTTCAGGGTGTCCGGACTGTTGTTGATATAGGTGATCTGCTCGGTGCCGGTGACATCTTTTTTTGGAGGAGCAACAGTTATGGAAATATTGTAGCGGCCAAAGTTTTGCCAGTAGTTTTTGCCGGGCTTGCCGTCTGCAGAACGGGTGCCGTTGTGGTATGCCTTTTTTATATCGCGCGGCATGTAAAGTTCCTGCGCATTGGCCTGTATGATTAATAATAAAAATAAGGCCGATAGAATAGTAGATCTTAACATCATCGTAATTTTGGGGCAAATTACATATTATTCGCAGACAAACACATGTGCCAAAATCAACAATGTATACCTGCCGCGCTGGCGGCGCTTTGTAAATAAATGGTTACAAATATTGCATTAAAGCCGATAATTCTGTTACTTTGGTATAGTTATTTTAATAGGGGTATTAAATAACTTTTCTAAAGCCGGATCCATGGGGTCCGGCTTTTCTTTTCAGTCAAATCCGCTTATTCCAATACCTTTTGCGCAAGATACTCTTCTGATATCAATGTGAACAGCCTGTCGTTGTCAACGTTTTCGTCGCAGCATTCTTTTAATAATTGCTTTATCCGTTCGTCGCCCATAAACTGGTTGATGAGTTGGAGCATCCGGAAGGAGGTAAGGGCCAGGTTTTCTATCATGCACATATACAGGATGATGTCCATATCGTTCATGATCTTGGTTTTTCCGGAATGGTTACCAAATTGATAGGCTTCCTCTATCACCGCTTTTACAACCTCGCAGCCATCATCCGATGCTTTTGAATCAAGTATATTGTATATTTCATCTATCCGCGCCTGTTGTTTTTTTGAATCATCAAGCGCCTCCAGTATGGCCAGCTGCATGTTATGAAATGAAGCGATCTCGGCCAGCGGCGGGAGGTGTCTGATCAGGTACCCTTTGGTACAGTTTACCCTGTTTAGTTGATGGATGAATAATTGCTTAAGATCGGCTTGACTCAGAAATTCATTTATTTCGGTTTTCATAGTTTCATAGGTTTTTGTTCTATAACACCATAATTCCAATTAAGTTCAAATTTTTAGCTCGTGATGATTAGGAGTACCGGCGATTTGCATTCCTCCCATCTTTTTTTGACTTTTAATAAATTCATCTTTACATTCGCCATATCATCAGTGTGCCCGCACACACCCTAAATTAAGACAATGAAAAAAGCTATTTTCATACTATTATCCCTGTTTTGCACTGCTTGTTTCGCACAGCAAATAAAATACACCGTTGGCAATAACGAATGGGATGCGGATTCGCTGGGGAATCAGCGGGTGGTATTGTCGGTCGGCGCCAAGGAAAATAACGTGGCAAAAGCTGTCATCGAATGGCGAAGGAACGATACACATCCGGAAGACAAGCAGCTATTTGTTGTTGATGCCAATTCAAATAAAAGGATATTCAACGTAAAAATTGAATCTATAACACGCGAAAGCGATACTATCTTCTTCCAGCCTTCGTCCGGCTCAAAATATTATGTTTATTATTTACCTTATAAGATAGACCGGAAGTCGAACTATCCGAATGCCAAATACTTAAAACCACAGGAAACAGCCGACCCTGCCTGGCTCCGGAGCATAGCAGAAACAAAGGATATTCCATTGGCAAAAGTCGAATCTATCCAGGCTATTAATGCCTTTAATAGTTTTTACCCGATGGAGGTCATTGCCACAGGATCGGAAGTAAAGGCACTGAAGGGCAAATACCCGTCAAAAAAATACCTGGTGTTTCCCGAGGACCGGATGCACCCCATCAAAATGAAGCACGACCTGCCGCAGCGCTGGATATTGAAGGGATTGACAAGCACATTTAACGGCAAGGCTGACCGTGGCGAAAACTATGCTTACCAACTTGGTATCTACCCGGTTTCGCGGGATATGAAAAATGTTAAGATTACCTTCTCCGGTCTGAAAAGTGCAAACGGTACTATTTCGTCCAAAGTTATGTCGTGCCTTAACACCAATGGTATCGATTATAAAGGAAATCCTTTTACAAAACAGGTGGATGTTGCCAAAGGCGATGTGCAAGCCATGTGGTGTTTGGTAAATATTCCTCCAAGTGTGCCGCCGGGTATTTATACAGGCTATGCGACAGTCGGCGCCGAAGGATTACCGTCAACACGGATTAACATCAGCCTGAAAATTGAAAATAAGACCGCTCTAAACGGTGGCGTTGATGAACCGCAGAAACAAACCCGCCTGTCCTGGCTTAACTCGACCATGGCGCAAAAAAATGATGTCATCAAACCCTACATACCATTAAAGGTTGAGGGGCAAAGCATAGCTCTTCTCGGTCGCAGGGTGATACTGGACAATAGCGGGCTCCCCAAAAATATCGAGACCTTTTTTACTCCGGAAATGACGGAGATGACCGGTAAACCTAAACAGGTGCTAAACCAACCCATCAGCTTTATGCTGGAAACCAAAAATGGGGAAAAGGTGTTATGGAAGCCGTCGGCGGTTAAGTTCACCGAAAAAACGGCCGGAACCGTAAAGTGGCAGGCACAGAACACCCTTGCCGGTTTGCAGATGGATGTTACCGGTTCAATGGAATTTGATGGTTTTATAGCCTACACGATGAAGGTAACTGCCTTGCAGGATATCAGCTTCAACGATCTGCGCCTGCATATCCCGATGAATAAAAAGGCGGCCACTTATATGATGGGGCTAAACTTGAAAGGGGAGAAGCGCCCTGAAAGCTACGATTGGAAATGGGATGTGGCCCATAAGAACCAGGATGGCGCATGGATAGGCAGCGTTAACGCCGGCTTACAGTATTCGCTGCGCGACGAGCATTATGTCCGGCCGCTTAACACCAACTTTTACCTGCAACGCCCGTTGTTGCTGCCAACTTCGTGGGGGAATGATAATAAGGGCGGGATCAGGATAACCGAAGCCGACAGTACCGTTTGGGTGAACAATTACAGCGGCACCCGCACTATGAAAAAGGGCGAAGTGTTGTATTATAATTTCAACCTGCTGATAACGCCGTTCCATACCATCAATACCAATTTCCAGTGGGCCACGCGGTTTTATCATAAGTATAATAACCTGGATACGATTAAAGCGACAGGCGCCACCGTGGTCAACATTCATCACGGAACACCTATCAATCCTTACATCAATTATCCTTTTATCGCGCATGATGCCATGAAGGCCTACATTGACAAGGCGCACAGTAAGGGCTTGAAAGTGAAGATATACAACACTATACGCGAACTATCCAACAGCGCCTACGAACTTTACCCGCTGCGCAGTTTGGGTCATGAGGTCTTCTCACCGGGCAAGGGCGGCGGTTATTCCTGGCTGCAGGAGCATTTGGGGGACGATTATATTGCTGCCTGGTATGTGCCTGAATACAAGGATGCTGCCATCATCAACAGCGGGATGAACCGCTGGCATAATTACTATGTGGAGGGGATGAACTGGCTGGTGCAGAATGTGGGTATCGACGGCATTTACCTGGATGACGTGGCATTTGACCGGGTTACGATGAAACGGATCAAGCGTGTACTTACCGCTGATGGACACCCCGGTATCATCGATCTGCATTCGGCTAACCAATATGACAAAGCGGACGGCTTTAACAACAGCGCCAACCTGTATATGGAGAATTTTCCTTATTTGAACCGTTTGTGGTTTGGCGAATATTTTGATTATGAAAAAAACTCGCCTGATTTTTTCCTCACCGAAGTATCGGGCATACCTTTCGGGCTGATGGGCGAAATGCTGCAGGGCGGGGGGAATCCGTGGCGGGGCATGGTGTACGGCATGACGAACCGCATGCCCTGGAGCGATAATGCCGACCCGCGCCCGATATGGCATGTTTGGGACGACTTCGGCATGCAAAACAGCAAAATGATAGGCTACTGGGTGGATGATTGCCCCGTTAAAACCAACAACCCTGAAGTATTGGCGACAGTTTATAAAAAAGATAAAAGCGCCCTTATAGCTATTGCCAGTTGGGCGGCCGATGATGTCAATATCAAATTGCAAATAGATTGGAAAGCGTTAGGCATCGATCCGCCCAAAGCGACTATCACTGCACCGGAAGTAATGAATTTTCAGCCCAAAGCTGAGTTTCAAGACGGGCAGGATATTAAAGTTCAAAAAGGGAAGGGGTGGATGATTGTTGTGAGAGAACACGATTAACAAATTATGTGATTTGATTCATAAAGACTCTATCTTGTTAATCGATCAAATCATTTAGTCGTGTCCAAATCTACATCCGGCTTTTTGCCACCCTGCGGGCGTTCAAAAAAGATATTCCGTGGCGTATAATTATTAAAGAACCCGCAATTCTTTAAAAAGAAGGACTGCCCTTTAACACCGCCCGCGTAATCCATGCGGTAACCTTTGGCGCCGGTATTATCTGCCGTAAAACGCGCTTTGGTTAGTTCGATCCATTTACCATTACTGTCACATATCCATTCGTTATTGAATTGTACCTCGCGGGTTTTGGTGCCTTGTTCCGGTTCAAAATTTTCGAGAAAGGAATGCAGGTGCTTCAGGTAAGTATCGGTTTTTGGCCTGCTGAAACTGGCGATCAGTTCCCATTTACCGGTTTCGGGTGCAAAAAAATATGCAGTATAGGTTGTGCGCCCTTTGCCGTCGGGTTTAGCGTGCACCAGGAACTTATAGGTATTGCCCGCCTTCCACATAAAATTCATATAACTCTGCCCGCCTGAACCCTCGTTGCCGAACTCGCCCGTGTGCACGTTGCCGCCTTTTTTTAACATGATGATCTTTTGATCGTCGGGTATAGACTTGGGGTCATCCGTATTAAACGGGCTCCAGACCGAAAACAGGATATGTCTTTCCGTTGGCGAGTTTACCTGCATCCCAAAATAGCCCTCCGCAAAACCGCAGGCCATAAAATAAGACCCTAAAACGTCATTTCCCTTCGGAACGGTTACCTCGTTATAAAACCATTCGGCATTCACCCCGTCTGGTACAGTATAACCCAGGTGAACAGAAGGACCGCGACGGCCCCAGTAAAAGAACTCGCCTTCGTTGTTCTTTACAAAATTCATTTTGCTTTTAGCCGCTTCGCCTGATACTGCAATGCCCGCTACATCAGCAAAAATATCGCCCGTTTTTGAAATGCCTTTTAGTTGGAATTTGACATAGCCTGTATCTCTTATCACCCAATCGCCCACGTAAACGTCTCTGAAACCAACGCCCGATGTCGTAATAGTTTTGCTGATGCCTAATGCACTAATAGATATCGAACTCCTGCCTTTCGGAATGGACATATGCAAATAAACAGTGAGTTTGCCGGTTCGCCCAAAACGTACATAGGAAGCGAACCTAGCTTTGAGCGAGCTCCAGTTTACAATACCATCCTTGCTGATATTACCACCGATAGTGTCTTTATCCGTCCGCCACGCGTTACCACCAAATGGTATCAGAGCAAGCGTATCAATGGTTTTTTTTGACCTCCCAAAAGCATAACCTGTTGAGATGGTCATCAGCAATGCACAGATGACCGATACTGCTGTTATCCGGTTGCTATATCTTTTTACAGGTGTCATATCAAGCTTTTAAGCGTTGCCAGGTTTTGGTGATGATTTGCTCCAGTAATTCAAGGTCTTCTTCCAATTTTGCCACCAACGCCAGCTGTGCCCGCGCACGCTGCAGGTTATGACGGGGAGAATTTATTTTGAAATAATGATCGCCCTCCAGGTAATCGGTCAGAAAGCGCACAGCCTGAATGTAGGGCAGCAGCAGAACACCCTTTATAAGCGAATTTACCTCGGTTTCGGTCAAAAATGGTTTCGCTTCCTGCAGGAAACCTTTGGTGTATGCTTCAAACAAATGCATATTCAGGCCAATATGGTCCGGGCCTTCCTCGTCTTCGGCCGCAGTATTGATGATGGTGCGTATCGAGTCACCAAAATCGTAAGCAACGTATCCCGGCATTACCGTGTCCAGGTCTATTACGCATTGCGCATTATCATTTTGGTCAAGCAGGACATTGTTAAACTTCGTGTCGTTATGCACTATGCGCAGCGGTAAAGTTCCCGCCCGGCCTAAACGTAATATTTCACTCATGGCATTGCTGCGCTCCTGAATAAACCCGACCTCAGGAACGACATCTTTCAATCGCCCGGCTTTATCTTCATCCATCGCTTTTTGAAGGTTCGCCAGCCGGAATTCAATATTATGAAAATCGGGTATGGTATCCTTTACCAGGCCAACGTCCAGATCGGCAAGCAAGGCAAGGAAACCCCCGAAAGCTTTGCCACCTTCGAAGGCTTGCTTTTCGGTGTTCACCATATCGTAGCTCTTGGTGTTTTTCAGAAACGTAAATACACGCCAGTAGTTGCCGTCATGATCCTGAAAATAAGGATCGCCGCTTCGGGACTCAATAATGGTGAGGACATTGCTGTCAGACCTGATCTTTTGTTTTAAATGCCGGGTAACATTCACCAGGTTATTCATCAGCAGGGGAACATTCCGGAAAACGTGGTGATTGATGCGCTGCAGCAGGTAATCGCTGCCGTTTACATCGGTATTTACGATACGATAGGTATCGTTGATATGGCCCGAGCCAAATGGTTTTACCGATGCGATAACAGCGTCGATCTTAAACTCCGGAATGAGACTGTAAATTTGGTTGTCTGTCAGCGAATTGGTACCCATCAATCTTTCAAATATCGGGAAAACAGGCGTAAACTTTTACGACGGATAAAAAAAAGTATGTATGCCTGTAAAGTCGCCATCTTTTTCTATTTTCAACACTTGTATGAGGTGGAGTTTTATTTTGATCTTTTTCCAGTTTAGTTTTTTAGCGACGGCAGTAGCACAAGCATCAAACCCCCAGGTCCATATTTCTCCTAAACCTTCGTGGATAGGCCAGTATAAAAATTACGATAAGAGACCCCCTTCCCGTGCAATAAATGATGGCTACTTTAATGCGTTAACCGACTTCCAGATCAATGTGGATCAAAAGCAGGCGTACCGCCATTTCATCCGCGAAATAGTGTCAGGTACCGGCATTCAAAACGGTTCGCAGATCAGTGCCGACTTTGACCCGTCCTACGAGCGCCTTGATTTTCATGAGGTAATTGTCTGGAGGGATAATAAACCGCAAAACCGCTTGCGGATAGGCGACTTTAAATTACTGGCTGACGAGCAGGATTTTTCAAGATTTATATACCGGGGTGGTTATTCGGCTAACCTGATATTAAGTGACATACGAAAGGGAGACCGGATCGAATACTCATATACCATCACCGGCAGAAACCCCATATTCGATGGAAAGTTCAGCAGGAATATTTATTTGCAGAATGACAAAATAATTGCCCATCAATACATTTCTATTGTCGCTTCTTCATCAAGAAAGCTGAACATGAAATTTTTCAATAAAGCAGCAAAGCCTGATATCACGGAGACAGGGGGGCTTAAAAGATATACGTGGGAGAGTTTCCAGGTTGAACCGGTCATCGACTTCAGCAATGAACCGGCTTGGTGCAATCCGTATGATTACGTGCAGGTAAGTGAATATAACAGTTGGTCGGACGTTACCAGCTGGGCCTATAGCATAAATCAGCCTGCAACAAATATCAGGGGCGAACTGGCTGACGTAACTGGAGCACTCAGGAAAAAATACGGCGCGGATAAGGCAGGCTATTTTCGCGAAGCTGTGCGGATGGTCCAAAACGATGTCAGGTATATGGGTATCGAGATTGGTGAGTATTCGCACAGGGCAAACCGGCCCGAAAAAGTTTACGCGCAGCGCTACGGTGATTGTAAGGATAAGTCACTGTTGCTTGTTTCTATGCTGAAGGCGGGCGGAATAGAAGCGTATATGACATTAGTGAATGCCGACCTAAATGATAAGATCGACCAATTCATCCCAACGTCCGGAGCTTTTAATCACGCGGTTGTTGTTGCTATTATAGACGGTAAGCAGGTTTGGGTTGATGCAACGATATCAAACCAGGGGGGCGACGGAACAGATATTTATTTTCCTGATTATGGGAAAGGGCTTATTCTTAAACCGGGTAATTCGGAGCTTTCAGCTATACCGGTTTCTCCAACCGGAAGGGTGGTTTGCCTTGAGACCTATACGGTTAAGGATGAAAATTCGAAAGTGAAATTCGACGTAAGCACCACGTACACGCGTGAGCAGGCCGACAGGCAAAGGGACAAGATAGCGGAAGCAAGTATGACGGAAACCGAAAAAAGTTACCTGGATTATTATTCAAAAATATATCCCAAAATTGAGGCGACCGATTCGATCAGGGTAATCGACGACCCGCATAAAAACGTCCTGACGATGATCGAAAGTTATACGATAGGTAATTTTTATAAAAAAGATTCGATTTCGGGCAAATTGACAGCTGATTTTTATGCCAACTATATTAGCGATCTGCTGCCATCACTATCCAACCAGGATAAAAACCCGGTAAGCGTAAGTTACCCTTATGCCATAGATTATACTATTAAAGTAGTTTTGCCCGGCGGATGGAACATTACAGATGCAAGTAATTCGATAGACCGGGATGCCTACAAGTTCGCATCTCATTATTTTGTAAGCCAGGACACGCTTTCTCTTAATTATCAATTTAATTATCTTAAAGATTTTGTTGCGGCCAACAAACTATCCCAATTTAAGAAGGATATCACGACGCTTAAAGATAATGGGCTGGGATATTCAATACAGGCAAATATGGCCAGCCCGCCTTTTATCCTGAATAAATGGCTGCTTATTGCCGCGCTTATATTTTGCGGGGGGCTGGTTGTGCTTGCGGTCAAACTTTATCAGGTGGAAACGCCTCCTATTGTCTTTACGCCCGGTTCATATTTTGTGCCGATAGGTGGTTGGCTCATCCTGGTAATGATAGGGCTCATAATAACGCCGTTGACTGCGTTATATGAGTTGGGGGGCGAGCATTATTTAAGTTTGACAAAGTGGAACGCCCTTATGAACGGCAATAAAAGCATCATATTTAAGGCTACGCTGGTATATGAAACTTTTGGGTACGTTTTTATTGGATGTTATTCAGCATTTTGCCTCGTCTTGTTTTGGAACAAGCGCGACATATTGCCTAAATACATCGTCGGTTACTATTTAGCAGTAGCTGGGTTTTATGTTATAGATTACTTTTTCGCACTTGCTCTAGATAGTCCCGTGGACCAACTCGAATCGTCGATTCTCAGGTCAGTTATTGCCGGCGGGATTTGGATATCTTATTTTAAGCGTTCAACCCGGGTCGAACACACTTTTATTGTGCCCTATCCGCATGGTAATTACAGTTTTGAAGAAGAAGCAGGTAAAGTATAACTACCAGATTACTTTTCCAGGATAAAAGTAACATTCGTCCAGTTAGCCGATGTGGTGGTAGCCTGCAGGCATTGTTTGATCACCCAACCTTCGTCCAGGTACTTGTTAACGTCTTTTATTTCGTAAGCCGAATGACGATTGGTAACGGTTTGTTCGTAAACATTAATATTTACTGTAATTACTTTTTGTGCCATGTATCCGTAGGTTTGTAGCACAAATGTACAAATTAAACCCTTTCCAACAGCGGGGCAGAGGATAAAGGGTGATAATGGCGGCTTATTACCAGTTCCAATATCTGTTTGGTATTATCAGGATAATCAACACCTATAACCTTACCGTTCTCAAGCCAGTTTAATATAGTTTCGTTATGCTTGGGTTTCAGGCTTTTTATTACTGGTATACCCATTGATTTGAGTGCAGCTGCATTTAATTGTTGTTCATACTGCCCCTTCATCGGGATCACCAGAAGCTTCTTCCCCAGGAAAAGAGCCTCCGCCGGCGTTTCAAAGCCGGCTCCGCAAAGTACCCCGGCTGATTGCGCCATGCTTTTCACAAACTTTTCGTTGTTGATGGGCTGTATTGAAATATTTTTGTGTTTTGATACCTTTTTGTTGTGTTTTGAGAAAACATCCCATTCCACGTTTTTAAACTCCGATAGTCTTTCTATCAGGCGCTTGTCGTCATAAGCAGGCAGGTAAACCGTGTAATGTCCCTTGTTGGCTATCTTTTGTTCACGCACCTGCTTTCGTATAACGGGGGTAAATATATTTTCCTCGAACCGTTTAAAGTGGAAACCATATTGCGTGGTTGTTGGGGCGTAATTTTTCAGGATGAGTTTGCCTATCATATCCGATTCGTCGGGCCTTGGCACATCTTCGCTCAATACAGCAGCCTGGTGGCTCAATCCGATACAAGGCTTGTTTTTCATATAACATGCCCAGGCCGAAACAGGTTCAAAATCATTGATCACCAAGTCATATTCTTCTACGGGTACCTTATTTACTTCCTTCAGGAATTTGCGGAAACTGGCCTTATAAAAGGTTTTCCAAATATCCACGCCGCCTGATTTGCCGAATATAAATCCAAAGCC
>NZ_DATJJC010000003.1:0-121376 GCF_035492695.1 Mucilaginibacter sp.
CAGCACCGTGTTGCCGATCTGTTCGCCCAGCTCTACCGAGTTATTGTAGGTAGAATCCGGCAGGGCGTCTTTATATTGTCCGTAGACTTTATCCTCGTATCTTTTCAGCGTATCGAGCGAAAAGGTGACTTTGTGGGCCACCGTAAAAAAGGCTTTGGTGGCTGCCAGCACATAGTTGTAGCTTTTGCCTTTCTGCGGTTCCGGCATTTTGTCAAAGTCGCGCAGTTGGGCGGTTATCGAGGCCAGTTTCGGGTCGGCATAACGCATGGCTTCGTAGCTGGCCAGGTTGGTATAGCCGTAAATGCGGCTGGCTACCGGCGGACTGAACACGTCATATATGATCACTTGTGTCAGGGCGTCTTCGTTGGCGTGCAGCACATCGGCGTCTGCCGGTAATGGGGCTTTATGGGTGCAGGAAGCAAGGAGCAATACGAAAGCAGCAGCTAAAATCAGGTTTAAACGTTTCATTTCTTAATTAATTAAGAGGAATATTTCTTGAATGACCATCGTTGTCTGTTACGGTTACCGATGCCATCGAGCTATCAATACTGAGATACCTGCCCGACTGGGACAAGAAAGAATCGCCGTAATAAAACTCCTGCCTTGCTGTTTTGCCGTTCTTGTATCTGATAACGGCGAACATATCCATAGGCTGTAGTTTTACGATGCGAACGGCCCTTTTTAACTCAAATATTTTCATCGGCCCCCTGTTTTGACTTGCCGCAAGCAGGTAATCGCCTTTTGCCCCCATTACCTTTACCAAAGCTTTTCCGTTTGCGGGGATATAGATTCCGCTTTGCATAATGGTAAGAGGCTTGAATCCGCCTTTGCCATCTCCTTTCAGCATCAAGCCATTCAAAGCGTCGTAACGGCCTGTAGTAAGTTCAGTACCGTAATCATTACCATTCATCACCACGTCAAGCTTACCGTCTCCGTCAAAATCGTCAACAACCATCCCGCATAATTCCGAAGTTTGCGCCTCCAGCGGCAATGGTATCATGGTGAACTTTCCATTTCCGTCGTTACGGAGGTAAACCGATTCCTGCGTATTCGCTTTCAAGCGCAATGCTCCTTTTCGCATGTCGGGCGGCAGTACATCATCCATCGTAGCTGTAGCAAACGATTTATAATTCTGGTACTTTGTGCGCATCATCAGCACCTGTTTGATGATATCGTCACGGGTATGCACGGGAAACTCCTTCATTTCACCGTTCTCATCTTTTAAAAACACCGATGGAAACGCGTCATAACTTCCGTTATTGTCAAAATCCTTGGCTGTAATGTAAGCGGGATATTGGTCGGTCGCGGTAAAAAATGTGTTAAGGCCGGTGTTGCCAACTATATAATCGATATCGCCATCCTGGTCAAAATCGCCTGCGGCAATAGTGTTCCACCAGCCTAACTTATTTTCGATACCGGTAGTTGCCGTTACATTTTTAAATACCCCATGGTCATTTTTCAGAAAGGTTACCGGCATCCATTCTCCCGCCAGGATCAAATCGGGCCAGCCGTCGTTATCAAAATCCGTAAACTCGGCATCGCAAACAAGTCCAACATTGACCAGGCTCTTAGCAACGGATGGTGTAACATCGGTAAACTTAGCGTGCCCGTCCTTACTATCATTGCGAAGAATAAAGCTGGACACAGGTTTTGGATAGTTCCACGGGTCAACCCTGCCAGATACAAACAGGTCAAGCTTGCCGTCTTTATTATAATCAACAGCGCGCACGCACAACTTGCTGGTAAAGTTTTTTGGTAACGCATCAGTAGCTTCAATAAAATTACCTTTCCCGTCGTTTATGTACAACCTGTCTTGGTAAAAGCGGGAGCCCGGCTGATTTTCGTATCCTCCGCTGGCAACATACAGATCGGGCTTACCATCGCCATTTGCATCAAACAGTACCAATCCCTCGTCTTTAAAAGCATCGCCTGGCTTTATTTGATTTGGCGCCAATAAATTTCGCTGGGTGAATGTACCATCGGCACGCTGCAAAAATAACTGTGACGGATGTTTGGAGGTTCCGCCAACAATAATATCATCCAAACCATTGCCATCCACATCCCCCACAGCCAGGCCCGGTGAATATTCCGATAATTTATGCGGCAATAGCTTCTGGATATTAAAATCGATAACATCCTCGTCCTCGTGTTTATAATTAACCCCAAGCATCCGGGTCACTTCGGTGAATAAGGTCTTTTTATCTATAGCGGGCTGGGCAAAGCTATACGGCTCGTTCGCATCTTTTATGTTTACATGCAACGCCTGGTCCGCTTTCACGTTTCTCAAAACCTGTTTTTTTAAGTTCTGCCAGCGTATTACTACCGAGTCAATAGTCGCAATTTTACCCAAGCCAAAATGAGCTATATTTTGAATAGTTGAAAGATATCCCCTGAACGGAGTATTTTCATACACCTGGTGCTTGCCGTGGTCGTAATAAATGTCGGCCCAGGCACCTATGCCATCCCTGTTATTGGGGCCACCGGTGAACTTGACATGAAGATAATGACTGGTGTTCGGATCTTTCTCGCGTGAGGTATTCTTATAGATCATGGCCTCATCATTAGTATTATTGATGATCACGTCTAAATCGCCGTCATTATCCAGGTCGGCATAAACTGCGCCATTTGAAAATGAGGGCGTTCCCAATCCCCAGCTTTTTGTTACATCGTCGAATTGAAGATGACCGGTATTTTTGAAAGCAAAATTTGATATTTTAACTACAGGTATCTGGTCCAGAACTTGTTTCTTACTGGCTATAAAATAAGACTGCGCCCTGAAATTCATAAAATCATGGTCCGTAACATCGCGCGGATAACCATTTGTTATAATAAGGTCGCGATAGCCGTCATTGTCAAAATCAGTCAGTAAAGGCCCCCAACTCCAGTCGGTTTGGGAAACACCGGCCATGAAAGAAATATCGCTAAAAGCGGGATCGCCGATCGAATCATTTTGCCCCAGGCGCGGCCCCTGGTTTACCTGGAGTACGTTACGCGAATACTGGTATTGATATCCATACCGGTCCATGTTCTGAAAAGCCTGGTAATTATTCGCGCTCATAAACATCTTCTTCCGGTAATTGTCACCGGGGTTCATGTCTAATTCTACCACATCCGCAAGACCATCGTTATTAATATCTTCAATATCCTGGCCCATCGAACTGAGCGAGGTATGCTTAAAATAGTCTTTCGATTTATCGGTAAATGTACCGTCGTGGTTGTTGATGTATAATATATTGTCCGGCAGAAAGTCATTCGTTACGTAGATATCCTTCCAGCCATCGCGATTGATATCCACCGTACTCGCAGCGTGGCCAAAACCTTCGATAAGTATCCCTGCCTGTTTGGAAACATCATGAAATACCGGGTGCTTCAAAACAGCGTCCCAATCATTGCGGTAAAGGTGGCCCGTGCTGTGTCCGGTACCATCTTTAATAATAGGTTTAAACAAACTTACGTTATCTGTTGATTCGGCGTCGTTAACCGCAAGGTACATGTCAAGGTCGCCATCATTATCATAATCAAAAAATGACGCCATCGTCGAATATAGGTTGATATTTAACCCGTACTCCTTTGCCATTTCCTTAAAATGCGGCACACCATTTTTATCGGGCCCCTGATTTATGTAGAGCAGATTGAGCCGTTTCGCAGAATCGCTTAATAAAGTATTACATACATATATATCGGGCCAGCCATCATTGTTGATATCAACTACCGAAACACCTCTCCCCCAGCCCCCTTTACCGCCAACACCAGCCTCAGCAGTAACATCTTTGAATTTCATATCGCCTTCATTGATATACAGCTTGTTCGGGACAGCGTTTCCGGCAAAATAAATATCCTGTAACCCATCGCCATTAAAATCGCCCACACCTACTCCTCCGCCATTATAAATATTTAGTTTATCTAAGGGATTTATGGTATCATTCTCAATAATAAGGTTATTAAAAGTTATACCTGAACGTGATGAAGAAATGTTCTCAAATAAGGTATTTTTCTTGCAGGAAAAGAGAAAAACGGTTGCAAGCAAGTAAGAAAAGTAAAAACGATATCTCATTAAAGAATGTAAATATTGGTCAGTTAAAACTACAAAAAAAAAGGGGAGGAGATAAAATCTCTTCCCCTTTTTTTAATATCCGGATTTAATTATGGATAGTTTGGATTTTGTTTTAGAGCACCTTGCTCTGCACTAATTTCACCTGTTGGAATAGGATAAATCTCATTCCTTCCGGCGGTAAATGTGGCGTTTTTCAAAACTGTATTTGCAAAGAACGCAGTTGGGTATGACGTATTCTTTGTAATATACGCGTTCAATACACCGGCCATATAGCCAGCAGGCTCTGGGCCACCATACAAGCCGTCATAACGTTGCAAGTCAAAGAAACGTTTCCCTTCCATTGCAAGTTCCAGCCTTCTTTCAAACCATACGGCCTGACGGGCAAATTCTTTAGAACCCGTTGCTATTTGAGTTGTATATAAACCAATTTTGTAGTTTGCTGCATTCTGAGAGTTGTCTACAATTGGTTTGCCAGCATCGCCGCCGGTATAACCGGTCAAACGGCCTTTCACCCAGTTCTCAGGATGATCAGCCATGCGTGAGCGCACCATATTTACATATACTTGCGCTTGTAACTGGGTGCCTGCTTCAACCTCGCATTCAGCAGCCCATAACAGCACTTCTGAAAAACGGATCATATTAAAGTTCATAGCCGACGCCTGGCCTGGGGCCCACCCACCATAAGACTGGCTCGCTGTAGCAGCCTGGCTTTGCTTGTAGACATTTTTCATGTTAATATATGGACCAGCATCGCCCTGGGCACGAGCCCAGCTTGCACCCGGCATAATACCATAATCAAGGAAAGGGATACCTCTCCTGCCTGCGGTCCAGTCCAAACGCGGATCGACCGGAGTTGTCTGATCGGGCATGTAAGTAGCATCTTCTGACAACACAGCCTGGTCTGACTTTAACGGGGTCGTGTCAAAGTTACCCATGCTGCCATCGGCATTTATCAATGGAAGCCCGGTAACGGCATCTACTTTAAATGCGTCAACCATAGTGAACGATGGCTGATAGAAACCGCAACATCCGGTAGGACCCGCTGCCGGCCAGTTAAGTACGTCGCCGGGGTTACCGTTTGCACCGCTTGAACCATCATTTACCGCCATCTGGATAGCGAAAACTGCTTCCGGACCATTTTTCATGTTGGCATTGAAGTTATCATTGAAGTTGGCGTTTAAAGCATATTTTACGCCGGCATTTGTTTTACCATTTTGTATCACATCTGTCAACGCAGTTTTCGCTGCGGCATAATTGTGATCAAACATATATGCCTCACCTAAAAATGCTTCGGCAGCGTATTTATTGGCACGGCCAGCCTGTGCTTGAGTTTCAGGCAAATCAGCAGCCGCAGCGGCAAAATCTGCCTCAACTTTATCCCATATAGGGCCTGGGTTGCCAACATTGTAGTTACCGGCGGAGTAGGTCACCGATTCATCAACGTAAGGAACATTCCTGAATATCTTTGATAATTCAAGATTCATTACACCACGGATAAACCTGGCCTCGGCGGTTGCCTCTTTAGCGTACTCAGCGCTAACTGAACCGTCTTGAACTAACGGAAGTTCACGGATGACGTCATTGGCGCGTTGTACACCTGCCAAACAAACCGTCCATTTTTCCAAAACATAGTGGTTTGAACCGTCAACGCTGTGGTTCATGATCTGAGCAGCATCAGGCTGGTCAGTTGCATTTGAACCCTTGTTAGCGTCGTCCGAAGCAATACCCCCAAAATGCCAGTTACTTGGCGAAGCACCCCATGTACCACCTACAGTAATGTTGGAGTTCATCTCCAAGGTAGCATAGGCGCCAATCAGTAAACCGTCTACACCGGCTTTGGTCGCCAGAACCGAAGGGCTTAGCTGGTTTACCACCGGCTGGTTCAGTAATTTCTTACAGGAATAAGACACCGTAAGAAAGACCAATGCAGCCGGGATAATAAATTTAAACATTGAATTTTTCATAATTTAAAATTTTAAAATCCTATATAATTATATCTTTTTTTTAGAATGTTAAACTAACACCTACTATATATTGCCTTTGGTTACTAGGGTAGTTACCATAATCAATACCAAAATCGTTTGCACCGCCAGCAGCAGGAAGTTCAGGATCCAAGCCTTTATATTTGGTAAAAGTGAAAGGGTTGGTTGCCTGCACGTATAGGCGCAATTTGTTAACGCCTACTGCTTTGATCAGCTTTGGATCAAATGTATAACCCAATTGAGCTACCCTTACTTTCAGGAACGATCCTGAAGATACGTAAAACGAGCTGGTTTGGGTTGAACCCATCGTATTGGTATAAGTTGCAATAGGCAATATTGGGTTAGTTACACCCGGGGCACCGTAAGACTTAGTCAACAGGTCGTTAGATTTTGCGCCGTTAAACGACCCGTAGAAATCGGTCCAGTACAAAGTGTAGTTAAACACGTCGTTACCATACGAACCGTATAACACAGCCGAGAAATCCCATTGTTTGTATGTAGCACCCAGATTAATACCGTAAGTAAAATCGGCATTAGGGTTACCAATAAAAGTACGGTCAGCATCAGTGATCTGGCCATCGCCATTTACGTCAACATATTTGAATGAACCTTCTGCAGCACCTGCATATTTAGGCACATTGGCATTGGTTATGTCAGCAGCGCTGTAGAATCCATTAGTTTTAAAGCCATAGAAGGCGCCAATTGGGTGGCCTGGTTGCTGGCGCACAATTGGCAGCACACGTGTGCCTGCTTCGTCCTGGAATGCCCTTGGCATACTAACAACCTTATTTTTGTAAGCGGTAATATTAGCGCCAACGTTAAACCTAAAATCGTTACCAACATTGCCATGATAAGTAACGGCCAGGTCAATACCTTTGTTCTCAACGTTACCATTGTTAACAGAGGGTGGATTTGAACTCGGTGCACCCAAAGTGCCAGGCAATGATGCAGGGAACAATAAACCGCTGATGGTTTTCTTGTAAATATCAAGTGTTACTTCCAAATGATGGAACAATGATGCATCCAAACCAAAGTTTAAGGTTTTATCCTTTTCCCAGCTTGTTTTTTCGTTACCGTCGAACGATGCATAAAAACCTTGCGTAGTTACGCCCGCGCCATTGATAGCATAGTAACCATTGCCCGGATCAGAACCATAAGCATTGAAACCGTTGGCACCACGTGAGTTAAAGTCGCTACCGGCAACACCATAGCTGGCGCGGATCTTCATGTCATCGATCCAGGTCACTGATTTCAGGAAGTCTTCCTGAGATATTCTCCACGCCAGCGAAACTGCCGGGAATGTACCCCACTGATGGCCAGGATAAAATTTCGAAGATCCATCACGACGTACTACAGCGCTAACATAATATTTACTGTTGTAGTTATAATCGAGTGTAGCAAAAAACGATTGAATAACTTCCGGCTGGCTTATACCGCTAAAGTAGGTCTTATCAGCAGTAGCAGCACTTAAACTGGCATAAGACGGGTCGACAGAGAACAGGTGCGTTCCGTTACCGCCTACGTACCTGCCTTGCTGAAGTTTCTGTTCGAAACCAACCAAAGCATTTACGGTGTGCTTGCCAAATATTTGAGAATATTTTACTGTATTGGTCCAGTTGTAATTGCTGTAATAGCTGGCGCCTTCGTAAACAGAGTTACTGCCGCCGTGCGACTCGTAATCCTGGTATTGAGGTGTGCCGAAGCCGTAATAGTAGTCATTAGCAATATTACCACCCATACTCATGTGTGCAGTAAAGTGCTTCAGGAAGTCTACTTCAGCGAATACGTTACCTTGTATGTTCCAGGTTTTGTGATGTTGGTTTAACAGCTGTGCGGCCTGTGCAACAGGGTTAGACGCGTTACCAAGCGGCTCGCCACCAGGTCCATCATAACCACCGCCATAATTTACACCGCTGATATCATAAACCGGTATTTGCGGGAACTCGCGATAAACCATTGAGATCGGGGCTCCTTCATTTTGGTTTGACAGTGCGCCTTTACCGCTTGGGGTCTCAGAATAGAATAAATATCCAGTCTCGCCTACACGTATATTATGCGCGATATTGAAGTTCGTATTGATACGCGCTTCATAACGCTTGAA
This sequence comes from Mucilaginibacter sp., assembly GCF_035492695.1. Lineage (GTDB taxonomy): Bacteria > Bacteroidota > Bacteroidia > Sphingobacteriales > Sphingobacteriaceae > Mucilaginibacter. Next base: position 8,138 of record NZ_DATJJC010000003.1, read on the forward strand.
ATAACTGAACTGCTGTGTACCCTGCTGATCAAGAAATCCTAACGAAAAATAGTAAGCATTTTTGTCATTTGCACCGCTGGCAGTTACCGTGTGGTATTGCTCAGGAGCTGCCTTAAACAATTCATGGAACCAATCTGTACCTGCCTGGTTAAATTTCTGGATCAGGAAGTCCTGGCTGTGATCACTTGCGTTAAAGTTATATTTCGAAAGCAAGTCGCCAACTGCCGGAGCACCAGTGCCGCCGGCCACGCCAGCTACACCGCCCGGACCCTGGTAACCATATTCAGGCACAGTGCCGGGACCACCCGGATAAATTTTCTGCTGAGCAGTAGCGTCACCTGCAAGGTAAGCGATCTTTGACTGGCCCGCAGGCGAAGCGATATTGAATACATTACCGCCTTTTGGCACCTGAGTACCATAATAAGCATCGTAAGTTAGTGTCGATGCTCCTGCTTTACCATGCTTGGTAGTTATGATAACTACGCCGTTACCACCGGACACACCATAAATAGCAGCAGAAGCGTCCTTCAGTATCTGGATGCTTTCGATGTCATTCGGGTTCAAATCCGACATAGTGCTTGTTTGAACACCATCAATAACGTACAGCGGCTGAGAGTTCCCAAGGTTTGATATACCACGGATCAAAACAGAGCTACCACCACCAGGCTGTCCGCTTGTTACTACCTGAACACCGGCAGCCTGCCCTTGCAGTATGGCATCCGTACTACCGCCTGTAGGTATCTTCTTGGCGTCTGTCAGATCGATAACGGCAACCGCGCCCGCGATATCCTTTTTACGCTGCGAAGAGTAACCTGTAACAACAACTTCGTTAAGGGTGCTGTTGGTTACTTCCAGAGTGATGGTACCAAGGTCGGCAGAGTTTACTGTAACCGACTTGGGTTGATAGCCAATGTATGATACGATCAATACATAGCCTACTTTACCACTGAGTGTGAAGTTACCATTAACGTCCGTCACAACACCTGTGTTAGTACCTTTGATTTTGATGGTAGCGCCTATTACTGGTTGTTTATCATCGCTGCCGATGACTTTACCTGTAATCTTTGTTTGGGCTGTAACTACCAACGAGGAAAGGGTGCATAGTACCAGCAAGCACATCGTCCTTCCTTTTTGAAGTAAACTTTTAAACATGAGATTGAGATTTAGTTGATTAATTTATTGATTTAGTTGATAATTGAATTCCAGAGAGAATTGACCACAAGCTATTGGCTCGAATCAAAAAGATTTACGCGATGCCCCATAAAGTGAAAGTATGGGGTACGTGAAAGATGGCCTAAAAGAAAAAAATGTAAAGGTTTTATCATCTATATTTTTTGATAACAGATATTAAAAAACAATCGCTGTCCTTTTTGCTCTAACACGCCCGACACCTCAATGTGTCGGGAATATTAAATTTCTATTATGTTATAATTATATCAGGTTCTATTAGCCGGTCCGCTACCCGGAAAAGCTAAAATTGGCATTCCTCTAATTTAAATAGAGTGTATTGTTTACACAAGAATTATTTTAAGATTTATCAATTAAATATTTTTAACCTTGAATTTTCGGCAAAATATCAACACAATCTAATAATAGCGATGAAATAAGCAACAAACTTGACCGGCTATTAACAAAAATGCAATACAAAAATGAGAGGGATGGTCAGGTTTAGCACTAAAAATCGGTCATTCATATCATAATTCATTATTCAGAGATAAATATTTGCTTAGCGGCCATGTATCTAAACTGTAAATCCCGATTCATAAAAAGCCCAGAAAATGTTAAAATATCATCATACCACTGCCAGGAATGTCACAGCCGGATTATCGTCCAATAAGTCAAAATCACCCCTCAAAGTCGTCGTGAAATCAATTAAAATAAAAGATAAAAAAAATAGCAGGCGCTGGCCTGCTATTTTTCTGATAAAATAATATCAGCTCCGATTACTTTGTCCACTGCACTGATGCCGAATGGGTTTCAGCAGAATTCGTTCCGATTTCGATAACGAACTTACCCGGTTCCCAGTCATATTTAAGTTGAGTATTGTAAAATTTCAGGTCGTCAGGAGTGATAGTAAACGATACCTCTTTCTGCTCACCGGGCTGCAGATTTATTTTTTTGAAGCCTTTAAGTTCTTTCACCGACCGGCTGATACTTGCCACCGGATCGCTGACATAAAGCTGCACGACTTCCTCGCCGGCAACCTTGCCGGTATTAGTTACAGAAACAGTTGCCGTTAGTTTTTTATTTCCTTTCAAATTGGTATTGCTGAGTTTCACATCTCCGTAACTGAACGAAGTATAACTTAACCCGTAACCGAAGGGGTAAAGCGGATCGTTCGAAATATCCAGGTAATCAGACTTAAATTTGGCAGGGCCCTTTCCGTCAAATGGCCTGCCTGTATTTTTGTGGTTATAATATATAGGTACTTGCCCAACACTTCGCGGGAATGTTGCTGTTATTTTGCCGGCAGGGTTATAATTGCCAAAAAGCACATCCGCAATGGCATTACCGGCTTCGGTACCCGGCGCCCAAACATCCAGAATAGCATCGAATGTTTTATCTTCCCAGGTTAAAGCAAGCGGGCGGCCGTTAAATAACACGATAACCACCGGCTTGCCGGTTTTTGCGAGGGCTTTTAACAAGTCGCGCTGCGTTTCGGGTATAGTGATGTCGGAACGGCTTGATGACTCGCCCGACATATTTGCCGACTCCCCTACCACTGCAACAACCACATCTGCCTTCTTTGCAGTTTCAACTGCTTCGTCTATCATCTCCTGCGCCGGACGCTTATCCTTTATCTGCTTCATGCCAAAAAACCACGAACGTTCATTCAAAAGCGAATCATCTGTAAAATTCGATCCTCGTGCATATAATATATTTACATCGCCACCCACCACATTCTTTATACCGTCTATCACGCTAACTGACTTTCTCGGGTCGCCGGCAACTACCCAGGTACCCAGCATTTCCGAATGGTTATCGGCCAATGGTCCGATCAGCGCAATAGTACCCGATCTTTTCAGGGGCAATATATTTCCTTTATTCTTCAATAGCACAAACGAATGCTTTGCTGTTTCTCTTGCCGCCTTGCGGTTTGCATCGGTCATTTCTGCTTTTGCTTCAACATCCGCACTGATCGACTTGTAAGGATTGGCAAATAACCCCAGTTTATATTTCGCTTCCAATACCCTGCGGCATGCCTGGTCAATGTCCGCCTGGGTAACTTTACCCTCTTTTAATGATTTTTTCAAGGTGGTAAGAAAACCCTCCCCCACCATGTCCATATCCAGCCCTGCTTTTAATGCAAGTGCAGATACCGTTTGCAGATCGCCCAAACCATGCGCGCTTAGTTCATTAACAGCAGTATAGTCAGAAACAACAAAACCTTTAAATCCCCATTGCTTACGCAGCAGATCGGTTAGCAGCCACTTATTAGCCGTAGCCGGTACACCATTAATGGTATTGAACGAACTCATAAAGCTACCTGCACCAGCATCCAAAGCAGCTTTGTAAGGCGGCAGGTAATCCTGGTACATTTTGATCAGGCTCATATCAACGGTGTTATACTCGCGTCCTGCTTCGGCGCCCCCATACAGGGCAAAGTGTTTTACGCAGGCCATCACCGCATCGCTTTTGGTCATATCATTGCCCTGATAACCTTTTATCATTGCTTTAGCTATCTGAGAGCCCAACCATGGGTCTTCCCCCGACCCTTCCGATATGCGCCCCCAGCGAGGGTCGCGGGCTATATCCACCATGGGCGAAAAAACCCAGTTGATACCTTCGCCGGTTGCTTCCGTAGCTGCTATACGTGCCGATTGTTGTATTAACCCCATGTCCCAGGTTGCCGACATACCCAGGGGGATAGGAAAAATAGTTCGGTGACCATGTATCACATCCAATCCGAATATTAACGGTATGTGCAGGCGGCTGTTTTTAACAGCTATTTCCTGCGCCCTTTTTATATAGTTTGTCCCCCAAACACCAAATATCCCGCCGATATCGCCCTTGCCGATCTTAGCCTCGATATCCTTGTTGACTGTCGATCCGGTTACGCTTTGACCGCCTGTTACCAGGTTTAGCTGACCAATTTTTTCGTCCAGCGTCATTTTACTCATCAAACCGCTTACAAAAACATTCATCTTTGTGTCGGCAGTTTTGACTTGTGCAGAAGATAAATTGACGGACGAGAACATCACAACTGACAATACAACTTTTTGTGCCGATCGGTATATTAAATTATTTTTCATCTTTGGCTATCGAATTGGATTTCAAAAACGCAGGACATTAACGGAAAAAATATTTCTGAGCGAAATAATAAATCCTGTTCCTGATATATTTATAAAATTATAAGTTTAAAAATTGGTTCAACACCGAAGCCGCCGGCCTCTTGGTGTATTTTGAACACAATACTATTTATTATTATTGGGATAATCAAAGTATTTTTGTACTATAGCTTAAAATGTTTAATAAACAGGAACTTATAGACTTTTGCAATAACGCCAGGGACAGTTACCTGGCACATATTTCTATCGATTGCGTGGTATTCGGATTTCATGAAGGGCAGCTAAAAGTGCTGGTACTAAAAATGAAAAATGAGCAGTCGTGGTATTTGCCGGGCGGGTTTGTACTAAAAAACGAGCCTATCGACGAAGCTGCCAACCGCATTTTAAAGGATCGTACAGGTCTCGACGAAATATTTTTGCAACAATTTCATGTCTTCGGCGACCCCGACCGTTCAAGACCCCACCGCGAAATGTACAACCACATGCTACCGCCGTCGGAAAATTGGTTTGCCAATAGGTTTCTCACTATCGGTTACTATGCGCTGGTTGATTTTGTCCATGTAAATCCGACCCCGGATAGTCATTCCGAAGCCTGTACCTGGCGCGACCTGGCCGATACCCCTCAACTGGAACTTGACCATGGCGTTATATTGAAAACTGCACTCGACACGCTACGCCTCCAGCTTAACTATCAGCCCATAGGCTACAACCTGATGCCGAAGGAATTCACCATGCCCGAACTGCAGAAGCTTTATGAGACTATTCTTGACAAGAAACTTGACAGGCGTAATTTTCAGAGGCGCATGCTTGGATTTGGTATACTCACCCGATCGGAGAAACCACGAAAGGGCGGAGCGCATAAAGCACCCTACCTCTACTCGTTCGACCTGGCTAACTACCAAAATGCCCTTAAAGAGGGCTTGAAAGGCGGCTGGTAAGCTTATTTTAATATCCGCAATTAAATCCCCTTTCAGAAAATCGTAATTCTCAGTTCGTAAATCAACTTTGATTGCAACCAGAGGTGGCAAATACGACAACCTTAGGGGTTGATTGCGCCAATAGGTTAGTTTACCTTTGAAATTAACATTCAGTAAATCTCACGCTAATCAATGAAACACGTATCAATAGTAATTCCTCAAGGCCCCATCATTTTAAGCAGTGTTATCGGCACTTATAAAATTTTCAATTTTGTGAATGGACATATGTTATCAAAGGGTAAAAATCCGCCGTTCGACATTCACCTTGTGGGACTTAGCAAAGAGACCGAATTATACGGTGGCCTGTTTGCTATACGACCGGATGCGCTTATCGGCGATATCAAAAAAACTGATCTGCTGATGATACCGGCTTTTTCGGGCGACCCGTGTGCCGCCATGGAGCGTAACCAGGACTTCATTCCCTGGATAGTAGAACAATATAAACATGGCGCCGAAGTAGCCAGTCTTTGCACCGGGGCATTTCTTCTGGCATCGACCAACTTGCTGAAAGGTAAAACATGCACCACGCATTGGCTGGCTGCCGATGCTTTCCGCCAGATGTTCCCTAATATCACCCTGATGCCCGAAAAACTCATCATCGACGAACTGGGGATATATTCAAGCGGCGGGGCCTATTCCTTTCTTAACCTGGTTGTTTACCTTGTTGAGAAGTACTGCGGGCGCGATGTGGCCGTTCATTGTTCCAAAGTTATGGAGATCGAGATCGACCGTGAAAGCCAGTCGCCCTTTGTTATTTTCAGCGGGCAAAAAGAGCATAGCGACGAACCCATCAAAAAAGCGCAGATATACATCGAACGTAATGTGGGCACCAAAATCACCATCGACCAGCTATCAGAAATGTTTGCTATAAGCCGGCGCAATTTTGAGCGGCGCTTTAAAAAAGCCACCTCAAATACCCCGGTCGAATACCTGCAACGCGTAAAGATAGAGGCCGCCAAAAAAAGCCTTGAGTCGGGGCGTGAAAATGTGAACGAGGTTATGTACGCAGTGGGCTATTCAGATCATAAAGCGTTCCGCACCATATTCAAGAAGATAACCGGGCTGTCCCCTATCGAATACCGCAACAAGTACAACCGCGAGGCGCTGCTTAATTAAGCGTAAACAATAGTATCTATAGTTGTAACAAATGCTAACTCGTTTTCGGCGGCAATGGGTGCGCCCGCTAGCCAGTTTGGCGTGCCGATACCATATTGTTTTATGTCTCTGCCCGCGTTGTAAGGTGCAGGTATTGAAGTAACACGATAGGTTACTGATGCTGCTTTATAACCATTTGAACTGCGTGCGGTCAATAATCGGCCGGGTTTATCCTCACCGGGGCGGTCATCTGTTTCGCACCAATAATTATGCTTTATTCCCGGCTGCACAGCCGGTTTATATACCTGCCGGTTGACTATTTGCCATTTGCCCGCGGCGGTGGCATCTACTGGCGACTTTTTAACCAGGTCATCCGTTTTAACGGATATCAAAACGTTAATGTTTTTTTTAACCGCTGTTTTAGCAACAACTTTAGTAAACGATAATACCAGCATGGCTACGCCGATAAATGATAACAGGAGTGCGATAATTTTCATGTGAGAGATCAGATGCACGTTCTACGCTGTAATTAGTAGCTAAGTTTCAACCTAATACAAATATTATTTAAACAAAAAAGGCCCGCTTACGCGGGCCCGTCAACTTCACACTCCTCAACTTAATGGGGCACACTATCGCGCATGGCTTTAATTTCGTCGTGGGCTTCCAATATGCCTTGCAACTGTGCATCAAGCAGGTCGATGACGTATGCGGGCAATGCATCGCCCGTTAGCGCATCTTCGTAGGCCTCCTTAATCGCATCCTCGCCCCGCTCACATTCTTCCAGCAGGCTATGCAGGTCGTGGCCGGTAAAAGTTTCCTTTACGGCTATCCAGGCGCGGTGCAGCTTACCACCTGTGCTTGTGCCCTGCTCAATATCTTTTCCCAGCGCTTGTATCTCGGTGCCTATCTCCATTTTGTAACGGCGGCTGTCGTCAATAAACCGCAGGAAAACCGGCTCCAGGTTCAACCCCTCGCCGCTTTCTTTCAATTCTTTTATCGCGCGTTCAAAGCCTTCTATACGATCGTTGTTGATCAGTACCAGGTCGTTCAGCAAATCCAGTGTTTCTTTCGTAGTTTCCATGTTTTTCCCTCTATTTAGTTTCTTTAACAACCCTGTTTTTATCGCATTGTTTAATTTTTTTTCGTTCTAAGGAAATAGACATAATCCCGTCCAATCGCTCGTTTAACAAAAGAAGGCGACTTGTTTGGCCGCCTTCTTTATGGATCTTTTAATTTAAACCGTTGTTGACGGCCGGATGAGCGCCAATATAAAAGCGATGATTGCTATCACCAGCAAAGCATGAATTAATCCTGTTGCCGAGTAGGCAAATACGCCCACAAGCCACCCTATAACAAGGATGACAGCGACTATATACAATAATGATCTCATAACGATAAATATTAGTTTGTTTAAATGAAATGAGGATAAAACCGTGCCAGAAATATCTTACAGGCGACTATACCCGGTTGTGTGCCATATAATATACAGAATAGTATAATTATTAATAACGCAAAACTTTTTGTTACCTGTGCTGTTGCTAAGGGAGTGTTGTTTCAATTATACAGGATTAATCCTACTACTAATTTAAACGGCCCGCCCCGCCAGGTAAAACAGGCGGGGTTTTTTGTTTAATTTTAAGTCTACGCAGCATTTTGGCATCGTTTTTGGTTACCTAAAGTGTAATTTATTATAGTTTAAATTAATTAGGGGAAAAGAAGCCGGCATGCGAACCGGCTTCTTTTTTTGTTGCTCCTGCTTTCACAGCTAAGTACGACTTGCCTCCTTATTAACCATTCATTACGATGTAGCATACAGGGTTTGCCGGTTAGACGGTCTTCTCTTAAATCATTATAGATATTACCTATTAAGCATAGAATTAATTGATTGTGATTATAATTATTAAGGTGATAATTTTATGCCACTAAGCAATGTGTAACTTAACGTTGCTACAAACCTGGAACAGAAACTAATAGCTATGGACAAAGAATCGAATGACATCAGCAAATGCCCTTTTCATAATGGGACGATGAAAAACAATGTTGGCGGCGGCGGTACGCGCAACCGCGACTGGTGGCCAAAACAATTAAAATTAAGTATCCTCCGGCAAAACTCGTCGCTATCCGACCCGATGGGGCAGGATTTTGATTACGCCGAAGCATTTAACAGCCTCGACCTTGAAGCAGTGAAGGCGGATCTTAATGCATTGATGACCGACTCGCAGGACTGGTGGCCGGCAGATTTTGGGCACTATGGCGGATTATTTATTCGCATGGCGTGGCATAGCGCCGGTACTTACCGCGTAGGAGACGGTCGCGGCGGAGCAGGGGCTGGTATGCAGCGCTTTGCCCCGCTAAACAGCTGGCCCGATAATGTAAGCCTTGACAAGGCCCGCAGGCTGCTGTGGCCTATTAAACAAAAATATGGCAACAAAATTTCGTGGGCCGATCTGATGATATTGACAGGTAACGTGGCGCTGGAGTCCATGGGTTTTAAAACCTTTGGCTTTGGCGGTGGCCGTGCCGATGTGTGGGAAGCCGATGAGTCGGTTTACTGGGGCGCCGAAAACACCTGGCTGGGCGGCGACCTGCGTTATGCACATGGTTCGCCGGGCGTGGCCGAAGATGGCGGCGTACTGGTTTCTGACGATGATGCCGACGGCGATGTACATAGCCGCAACCTCGAAAAACCGCTTGCTGCCGTACAGATGGGTTTGATCTATGTTAACCCCGAAGGACCCGACGGCAATCCCGACCCGCTGCTGGCCGCTAAAGATATACGCGATACTTTCGGCCGCATGGCTATGAATGATGAAGAAACCGTTGCTTTGATAGCAGGCGGGCACAGCTTTGGCAAAACCCACGGTGCCGCCCCGAGCAGTAACGTGGCAGAAGAGCCTGAAGCTGCCGGTATCGAAATGCAGGGCTTCGGCTGGAAAAACGCTTATGGGTCGGGCAAAGGTTCCGATGCTATTACCAGCGGGCTGGAAGTTACCTGGACGAAGACACCTACCCAATGGAGCAACAATTTTTTTGAAAACCTTTTTGCCTACGAATGGGAATTAAGCAAAAGCCCGGCAGGCGCTCATCAATGGGTTGCCAAAAATGCTGAAGCTATAATCCCTGACGCATTTGACGGCTCAAAAAAGCGTTTACCAACCATGCTCACCACCGACCTTTCGCTAAGGTTCGACCCGGAGTATGAAAAAATATCAAGACACTTCCTCGAAAATCCCGATGCATTTGCTGACGCCTTTGCACGGGCGTGGTTCAAATTAACCCACCGCGATATGGGGCCTAAGGCACGTTACCTTGGCCCGGATGTACCCCAGGAAGAACTGCTTTGGCAGGACCCTATCCCCACTGTCGATCACGCACTTATAGACGATGGTGACGTTGCAGCGTTAAAAGCAAAGATATTGGCGTCTGGATCAAGCATATCCGAACTTGTTTCGACAGCATGGGCATCGGCATCTACGTTTCGTGGTTCCGACAAGCGGGGTGGCGCCAACGGCGGCCGTATCCGCCTGGAGCCTCAAAAATACTGGCAGGTTAACAACCCTGTTCAACTGCAAAAAGTATTGACCGCGCTGGAAGGTATTCAAAAGGAATTTAACAACGCGCAAACAGGCGGCAAGAAGGTTTCACTTGCCGATTTGATTGTGCTGGCGGGCTGTGCTGCTGTTGAAAAAGCCGCAAAAGATGCGGGGCACGACATAACTGTACCATTCGCAGCCGGACGGGCCGATGCTTCGCAGGAGCAAACTGACGTTGAATCGTTTGGTTACCTGGAACCGCTTGCCGATGGTTTCCGCAACTACCGCCGGTCGAAAGTCAAAGCGTCGACAGAGGAGTTATTGATAGATAAGGCTCAATTACTTACGCTTACCGCGCCGGAATTAACTGTACTGATAGGCGGGATGCGTGTATTGGACACCAATTTTGATGGTTCTAAACATGGAGTTTTCACATCGCGCTCTGGTCAGCTTACCAACGATTTCTTTGTGAACCTGCTGGATATGGGTACGGAATGGAAAGCGGCATCTGCCGACAGGGAAGTTTATGTCGGGAGCGATCGTAAAACAGGCGCGGTAAAATGGACCGGGACCCGTGCCGACCTGGTATTTGGTTCCAATTCGGAACTAAGGGCCCTTGCAGAAGTGTACGGAAGCGCAGACGCCGGAGAAAAATTTGTGAACGACTTTGTGGCTGCCTGGACCAAGGTGATGAACCTGGACAGGTTTGACCTGAAAGGTAAGTAACCGATAGCCAAAAAAAAAGAAAAAAAATGCAGCAGGATACCCTGCTGCATTTTTTATTTCCGTGACCAACAGAGGGCATTAGATCCTTAAGCAGGTCAACCTGGGTTTTGCACCTGTTAAAAATAAAATAGCACAACATATGGCTATTTTATCAAATATTCTAAACAATTGTCCCTTTACCGGGTTATATATACAGTAATTTAATAGTTTTAAATTAATTAGGGGAAAAGAAGCCGGAGTCGATCCGGTTTCTTTTTTTTATGCCCATCCCGTCCTTTGCAAGCTATTGCACTTAATACTGCCAAACCGTTATCTTTCGTCCAAAATACAATACTATGAGTAATATTCCTTTCCAAACCGTCGACTGGAGCGCTGTCGCCAAAACGGAGCATACCGGCGAAACAGGCACCTCATTTTGGCAAACCCTGCAATACCCCGGTCTGCGCATCCGCGTAGTAGAATACACAGCCGGTTACCTGGCCGACCATTGGTGCCAAAAGGGTCATATTGTGCATTGCCTTGATGGCGAATTTGAAAGCGAATTGCAAACCGGCGAGATCTTTTCATTAGTAGCCGGCATGACCTATATCGTATCGGACAATTTGAGTTCGCACCGTTCTATCTCAAAAAACGGCGTTAAATTGCTGATCATAGACGGGGATTTCCTGAAGAATGAGGGTTAACATGGTTAACACAATTTGATCTATTTTATTTTTAAACACCTTGGCTATCAAATACTTAAATATGAACTCACAAAAAATGTGTTAACCCTAAACATACCCTCTGTTAAAGTTGGCAGCAAGGGCCGATACATTATCAAAATATTTACAATTAGCCGTCCCTGCTTTTTTAAATTATCCCTACCTTGCTTTCACAATTATTAACCGCTATTGCTTTGTGCCCCCACACACAAGCATCATATTTAAATTCATCATGAAAAAAAACAGTCTTCTTAAACTCTCCTGCCTTATTACTTTCATTTGCCTGGCTTTTTACGCACAGGCGCAGGATTCCATCCCGAAACCACCCAAACTTGACGAAAAAGGCTGGCGCCAGCTTTTTGACGGAAAGGACCTTAATGGCTGGAAGATGGTTGGCCCGGGCAGCAGGTACGTTAAAGACGGTGTGACGGGTAGTCATGGCGGCATGGGCCTGCTTTACTGGACAAAGGAAAAATTCAGCAACTGCAAGATTCGTATTGTTTACCGGATGCAGAAATCAAACAGTAATTCCGGCGTATTTATCCGCATTCCTATCGAGCCGCGCGAACCCTGGATGCCGGTTTATTATGGTTACGAGGTACAGATAGACAATCATCCCGAAACATCCAACGAGGACGACCACCACGTTACAGGAACGCTATATTCGCTTACTACCCCCTTGGCAAAACCCGGCAAACCCGGCCCTGAATGGAACGTAATGGAAATAACCCTTGACGGACTGCGGACCATCGTCACGGTAAACGGCAAAAAGGTAACCGATTATACCGAAGGCCAGCCTGTACCCGAACGCAAATTCGATTTTGAGCCCTACCACGGTCCGCGCCCTTTAGCCGGTTATATCGGCTTGCAAAATCACGGGGACGATGATGTGGTATTCTTTAAGGAGGTAGCTGTTAAACCGCTTGCTAAAAAATAAGGATGGCCATGGAAAAAAATAAAGAAAACAAAAAAGGGATCAGTCGGGGCGAGTTCATCAAAAAAGCGGCTGTGGCAACAGCAGGGTTCTATATAGTTCCGCGTTATGTTTTAGGCGGAAAAGGCTATGTACCGCCAAGCGATAAGCTGTACATTGCCGCCGTAGGCTGCAGCGGGGAGGCTGAAAATGATATTCACCACTATGCTACCGCGCCGAAAAAGAATGCAGAAATAGCTTTCCTGTGCGATGTGGACGACCGTGGCGCCGCGCCGCGTATCAAAGAATTTCCAAAGGCAAAATTCTACCACGACTGGCGCGAAATGTTTGAGAAGGAACACAAAAATTTTGATGCCGTTACGGTGGCGATCCCCGACCATAACCATGCTATTGTGGGCCTTAGCGCCATGCAGCTAAAAAAACACCTTTACCTGCAAAAACCCCTTACGCACGATATTTATGAGGCCCGCGTGCTAACCCAGGCATCAGAAAAATACAAAGTTGTAACCCAAATGGGCGACCAGGGAGCATCCTGCGATGGTATGCGTACCCTGCGCGAATGGTTTGAGGCCGGGCTGATAGGCGATATCGAAAAGGTTTATTGCTGGACGGACAGGCCCGTATGGCCGCAAGGCATATCATGGCCAAAAACAGGTCCGGCTATACCGAAAGAATTGAATTGGGACCTTTGGCTCGGTACCGCGCAGCAAACCAACTATATTGACAACCTGGTGCCTTTTAACTGGCGCGGCTGGTGGCAATTCGGCACCGGCGCCCTGGGCGATATGGGTTGCCATATCATGGGCCCGCCGTTTAAACTGCTTGGGCTGGGCTATCCTACCGAAGTTTCGGGAAGTGCGAGCACGGTTTATCAAGGGATTTTTAAAGAAGGCATTTACCCCGAGAGCGGGCCGGTATCCAGTTCCATCAAATTTAAATTCAAGCAAAAAAACGGCAGCGACCTTGACTTGTACTGGATGGACGGTGGTATTACGCCGGAACGTTTAGAGGAACTTGATCCCGATGTAAACCAGAACGAAGCATTGGGCGATATACCAAGCGAAAATGATTTTGAAGGGTGTACACTGTTTATCGGTACTAAAGGAAAAGCATCATGCGGCTGGGGCGGCAGCCATCCGAGGTTACTACCGCTATCCCTGAATAAAGATGTTAATGTGCCGAAGAAATACCCGCGTGTTGAAGGCGACATGGACGGCCACTGGTGGCAATGGGTTGATGCGGCCATTGCCGGCTATGGCAAAATGGAGGTGGATTCGCCGTTTGTGGGCTATGCCGGGCCGTTGACTGAAACTGTGCTTATGGGCAACCTGTTGTTGCGCACCTTCGATATACAGGAAAAGATCAAATACAAAGACCCTGTTTACGGAGACCAGGAGCGTTACCAGTTTAATGGCCGCTACAAGGCACTGCAATGGGATGGCGCCAATATGAAGGTGACTAATTACGAACCTGCCAACCAATTCATTAAACGCGAATACCGAAAGGGATGGGGTGAGGTGAAGTTGTAATTTCGGAGTTACGATTTACGAATTTGGGTTTAAACGATGGCAATTCATGAGTACGCCACGCTCTAACTGGGCTGGCTACACGCGGCTGGTTGGAGGATAAATTAAAAACCAACAATGAATAAGTACAAATTATATGTCACGTTAATAACTATTGCGACTATTTGTATTTCTACTAAGCTGTTTTCCCAAAACCAGGATCAACAATTTCGATATCGTCAAATAATAAAATACCTCGATAGTGACATAGGTTTAGTTTCTCACAGTTCTAAATTGAAAAAGACTGTTTGTGGGTGCGTATACCCGTATCTTATTAAAACAAACTTTGTTTCGGTTATTGGATTGAATCTCCAGGAATTAAAAACCATAAATTCAGACAGCTTGACTAAAGCATTAGAAGACATGGACGCGCAAGCAAATGAAAAATATGAAAGACAACATTTTAACTATTTGACGACTAAAAAAGTAAAATGCTCCTATATCATTTCGTTTTCCAGGCCATGGAACAACATAGTGTACGTCGAAATGATACCATATAATCCTCAAAAAAAGACCAGTTTTGACCTAATAGAATATATGGCAACTTACATGGGAAAAATAAATAGCTACATGTTCAAATTTGCAGGGAATAAGATTGTTGATATCAAGCGCGGCGTGTACTATGTGCAGTAAATACCTGATCTAAAGCAAGTTAATAAACACTCTTTACGGCTTGTCGTAGAGAGGGTGGTCGAGCGAAGCAATGACCGGGTGAGTCAACTATGCGGCGTTGGTACTAATGCAAACCGCTGGGTCGACTCACCCCCTGCCCCCTCTCTCCCTTAGAAAGAGGGGGTCTTTGAAATCAAGGAAAAACAAACTAACCCTCTTTACCACTCGCGGTAGAGAGGGTCGACCGGCGCAGCGTAGTCGGAGTATGTTACCTATACGACATTGCCATCCACTCATCACCAATATTTATCCTACCTTAGCTTCAGATAAATTCATTCTATGGAATCCTATAACGACCTTAAGCTGGCCGTACTGATAGACGCCGATAATGTGCCTTACGTTTACGTAAAAGAGATGTTTGAGGAAATAGCCAAATACGGCACTCCCACATTTAAAAGAATATACGCCGACTGGACGAAACCCACAGTTTCGGGCTGGAAAAAGGTGCTGCTCGAGAATGCCATCACACCCATTCAGCAATACAGTTATTCCAAAGGCAAAAACTCATCGGACAGCGCTTTGATCATCGATGCGATGGACATCCTGTACACCGGTAAAGTGGATGGGTTCTGTATTGTATCAAGCGACAGCGACTTTACACGCCTTGCCACCCGGCTGAGGGAGGCTGGCATGAAAGTAATAGGGATAGGCGAAAAGAAAACACTGGCCCCTTTTATTACGGCATGCGACAAGTTCATCTATATCGAAATTCTGAAAAAAGAACGGGAAAGCCAGCCCGAACCTGATAACCGTGAGCCTTCAAAAGCTGCGCCGGAGTCGGCAGCAGGCCCCTTAAATAAAATAGATCCCGGGATCATCAAACTGATATCGGACAGCATTACCGACCTGGCCGATGAAAATGGCTGGACCTACCTGGGCGACCTCGGCAGTTTGATCATCAAAAAGAAACCAGATTTCGACCCCCGCAATTATGGTTTCGCAAAGATGTCGCCCATGATACGCAGCATTAACCGGTTTGAGATAGACGAGCGCGATACCGGCAAAAAGAATGTAAAGCATATTTACATCAGGAAAAAATAGCACTTCATACAGAATGAATATCCATGCAATACAAACCGACGGCCTTATTTTCGACCTCGACGGGACTTTATGGGACGCTTCTGAGGCTTGTACGGTGGCATGGAACCTTGCTTTAACCGAAGCAGGCGTTAGCAGCCGTGTACTTACCGCCGATAATATACGCTCCTACTCAGGCATCAAGATCGACCAGCTTTTTGAAGAGCATTTGACCTTTATCCCCAAAGAGAAACAGGGCGACGTATTCACCGCTTTCAAACAGCACGAGCCCGCACTTATGCGCTCAAGAGGCGGCGCCTTGTTCCCGGGAGTAAGGGAAACGCTGGATGAGTTAAAAAAATCGTACAGGCTGTTTATCGTAAGCAATTGCATGGCCGGCTATATCGAAGATTTTATCGAATTCTGCCAATTAGATGGTACGTTCACCGACTTTGAATCGTCGGGCAATACGGGTATGCCCAAAAGCGAGAATGTTAAAATGATCGTTGAGCGGAATGGATTAAAATCGCCTGTCTATATTGGTGATACCCTTTGGGACCAGCAAGCGGCAATTGCGGCAGGCGTGCCATTTGTTTGGGCGGAATATGGTTTTGGCAAAGCTGATAGGCCGGAATATGCCATCAATAATTTCTTTGAGCTGTCAAGCCTGATCAGATAGCCCGGCCTGCCAGCAATCCTAAATAGGTAGCTAATAACCCGAGCAATATGCTTCCTCCTGCATATAGCAGGAAAACCAGGATATGCTGCTCGCTGATCAACTCGCTGCTTTCAAGCGAAAAAGTTGAAAAAGTTGTAAATCCGCCACAAAGGCCGGTAGCCAGTAGCAATCGCCAGGTATCGGCCCGCTCACCATACCGCTCGGTATAAAATATAACAAAGCCGATAAGAAAACAACCGGCAACGTTAACTACGAATGTGCCAAAAGGAAAGTGCGAGGTTGACAGGCTATTAATGAAACGGCTTAAAAAATAGCGCATCAGGCTGCCGGCGCCGCCGCCAATGAAGATCAGGAGTATATTTTTCATGAATGATAAAACGCTGTAAAATAAAACACAAAACTCTTTATTTCGCAGGCGTCATCAGAACTGCCTTTAAGGGCCGAACGGTTCAAATAGGTGGAACACCATCACCTTGATAGTGCAATTATACATAATAGGTATATGTTTTACAAATATGCCGTTCTCACCCAATCACCTATTCTTTTAGTTTTAGACGAAATTTTGTATAATTTGCTTCTTACAACCTAATAAATAAGCCTTTATGGACGATTTCAGCAAAATATGGCGGGCGTTTTTCGCCATTGCAATTATGGGCATAGCTGTTCAGCAATTCATCTTTGCCGATATGATGGCTGTTATTATGCCACCGCATTACCCTGCATGGCTCACACCACGTTTGCTGTGGACGTCGGTCACCAGCATCGGCCTTATCGCTGCTTCCATTTGCATTTTGTTTGGGTTTAAAGGGCGTTTGGCATCACTGCTGCTGGCATTGGTATTGTTTTTATTTGTGCTGATCTTCCAGGTACCCGGCACGCAATACCCGGCGCATATTGGCTCGTGGATCAATCCTTTTAAAGAATTTGCACTCGCAGGCGGCGCGTTGGTTATCGCCGGCTCGCTGCCGGAGGATGATACCATGCCTGATTTTTTTAAACTGCTGGAAAAAGTCATTCCTTTCGGAAAATATATGCTGGCGATAACGCTGTCCACGTTCGGATCGACACATTTTATTTACCGGGATTTTTGCGCCTCGCTGGTGCCGAACTGGATACCGTTCCATTATTTCTGGTCCGACTTTGCTGGGGTGGCACTTATAGCCGGCGGACTAGGCATAATCCTCGGCGTCTTAGGGCGACAGCTGCTGTTCTTTAACAACCTTTCCAAACTGGCGGCGAGGCTGGTAGGTATCATGATATTTTTATGGTTCATTATGTTGCACGTCCCTCGTGCCATAGCCGACCCGCACACCGGAAATGGCAACGAGTGGACGAGCGTTTTCGAAGCGCTTGCGTTTAGCGGCATTGCGTTTCTGATAGCGCGGAAACAGCAACCGGTGAGTTCTTACTCATTTAAGAAGGAGGCGGCGTAAGCTATCACGGTACGATTGGGACACCGGGATACTTTCGCCATTAATAGATAATTGATGGTTTTCCAATTTTTCCACTGCAGCCATGTTTACCATATATGATTTATGCACACGGCTGAATTTAGTTAGCGGAAGTTTTTCAGACAGTTCATGTAATGTCATGCGGGTCATGATTCTTCTATCTGTGCAAAAAAGGCTGCAGTAATTGTCTTCTGCTTTGATATATAGCAATTCATCAAACCTGATCTTCACCCAGTTGTAGCCGTCTTTAACAAACAGCGATTCCGTCCGTCTTCCCTCCCCTGCTTCGATCTTCTTCTGTATGTGCATGCAAGCCTGTAAAAAGCGACTGTAATTGATCGGCTTCAGCAGGAAATCGGCAATGGCCATATCGAAGCCATTCACGGCATATTCCAGGTGTGCGGTGGTGAAAATCACCAGCACTTCCGGGTCCAGCAAACCTGCAACCTCTAACCCCGAAATGTCGGGCATATGAATATCCAGGAACACCAGGTTCACCGGGTCGCCGGTAATATAAGTCAATGCTTCTGTGGCGCTGGTGAATGTCTTTTTCAGCTCCACAAACGGCACCTTCTCCGCATGCCGCCTGATAATATCCAGCGCAACGGGCTCGTCATCTATGGCAATAGCGGTTATCATTTTACGGGTGGCAGCAGTTCTTTCAATTTGGTTCTCAATTCATCCGGTGATAAGCCTTTAGCAGCTATGCGACCATCGGGGGTTATCAAAATACTTTCGGGAATGGCCTGTACGCCGTACAACTTCACCACTTCGTTATCCCAATGTTTCAGGTCCGATACGTGCAGCCATTCCAGCCCGTCATCTTTTATCGCTTTCAGCCAGTTGGCTTTACCTGTCTTTTCATCAAGCGATATGCCCAAGATAGTAAAATTACGGCCTTTGAAATCATGATAAATTTGAACTATAGCCGGATTATTTTGCCTGCATGGCCCGCACCATGATGCCCAAAAATCAAGCAGGACATATTTTCCCTTTAATTGGGATAGCCGTACTGGTTTCCCGTCAACGTCTGGTTGCGTAAAATCCGGAGCGGCGGCACCCACTTTCAGGGTTTTCATGGAGGCCAGTTCGTAAACCATTTGCTTTCCCAATACGGTACTGCGCTGGTTTGCCGAAAGCCCGGCTAACATGCGCTCAATTTCCTTCGCATGTGCTATCGAAAGCGCATAGTTATCCTTGCCTGATAAATAACGCTCATAATCCTGCAATGCCACCAGCGAAATATAGCTTTGAGGATGCTGCACGATAAACGCTTTGAGAATAGGTACACGAGCATCCTTCAAACTATCGTCGGTGCGTTCTTCGGCTTTAAGCCTGAGGGTATCTGTTTCGGCCATCAATTTTTGGCTGATGAGTATTTGCTGGCGGTATATGTTTTTTAACCGCTGCTGAAGGATGTAATTGTCTTTGTTGATGGTTGACAGTAAAAATTTTGCATCAGCGATATTTTGATCTGCAATTATTACAATATTTCCCGGATGGATATAAAACCGGAGCGCATCGGCGCCGGAGGCTTTTCGTTTGAAAATGGCGCTTATCCCCTGCCCGGAATCATCGAACACGAGTGTGGCATTCACCGGCTGTGAAGTATGCCCGGTAAATTTGAAGTTGCCGGTTATAAGTGTTGCCGAATCGATATACTTCTGTCCTTCAAATTGGTAAAGCAGGTAGGCTTTAGTGTCTGTAGCAATCCGGTTGGCTTTAACAGTGATTGTAAAAATGGCATTGTTTGAGTTGCGTTGCGCAAGCGCTGCCATGCCGAATAAGATCAGCAGCAGGGTAAGTATGTTGTTTTTCATGATGGTTAGTTGAGTTGCAGGTTAAGTTTTACGCTGAAGGCATTCCCGGTATTTTCAGTTTCCAGGCTGTGCTTCCCTTTGTACAACAGGTCAAGCCGCTTGCGGGTAAGGCCGATTCCGCTATTAGTGCCTTTTGTTTCAGCGAAGGCGCTAATGCTGTTATGCACCTCCATATTAAGCCGGTTGTTTTCGATTGTTATCAGCACCCGGATAAAGCTCTGCTTATCGGTACTGACGCCATATTTGAAAGCATTTTCAACAAAGGGTATCAGCAGCATTGGCGCTATCCTGGCTGGTTTGTTATCCGAGCCGATCTTAAGTTCAACTTTATGCCGATCGCCTGCCAGCTGCCTTAATTGCTGCAAACTAAAGTAGTTGCGGATGAAATCCAGCTCATCTGCGAGGGGCATAAAGTTCTCTTGCATACCCGCCACAGTATAACGCATCATTCCCGACATCATATCGATACCTTCGGCAGTGCGTGGGGCATTCTCCTGCAATGCTGTGCCGTAAAGGTAGTTGAGCGTGTTGAATAGGAAATGAGGGTTCAACTGCTGCTTTAGCAAATGCAGCTCGCTTTGCGAACCCTTCAGGCGCACGTTCATACTGTATAGGCGCTGGTGAAAAAATTCGCGCAGCAGGCCGTAACCTATCGCGTAAGCAAAAAAGGCCACGCCAGGCTCTACATAATCATGCGGAAATTTGTTCTGCGCCCCGTCGGTATTGATAAATTGGGTAAAGAACAGCATAACCGCCGCCGTAAAAATTGCACCAGCAATAAAATACGCAAGGTGCCGCTTTTTAAATACAAACCAATAGTTCAGTTCTACCAGTAGTACAAACGGCACCAGGAAGAAATAATCAAAACGGTGCAAATTGTGCTCGGCCAATTGTTGCCCTATGGTTACCGCGCTGCCATCTTTGTTAAGGGTATACAGCCCCCACAATTGCCCTTTATAGAAATATATAAAGCTGAACCAGCCGTTAAGCAACAGCCATAACAGCAGCACATGTACGCACCAATTCAATAAAAATTTCCTTGCCTTCATATTGTTCGTATTTGTATGAATCAAAGAAATGCGGCAAAAATCTGATGACCAAATAAATGTGGCAAAACGGCTGTTTCATGGGGTGAGCAGTGCTATATGCTTATTTCAATTCATTGTTGATTTAATATTAAATTCGCCGGGCCGCAATAATCCTGTTACAACGCACATGGCATATTGATTTTAAAACAAGTACTTGCTACTTTTAAAAAATGAAGAAGTGCTTGTTTTTATTCCTGCTTTTACCTTTTGGCGTAAAGGCGCAAAGCGTAACCAACCAGAACCTGTTCGACACCATCCCATTTATTCCGGAGCATACCCCGCAACGGATTGCTCAATTTGCGAAAGAACCTATAGTAACCGGCAAAATTATGTTCCTTGGCAACAGTATTACCGAAATGGGTGACTGGAAAAAGGTATTGAATGATACTACCGTCATTAACCGTGGTATCGGCGGCGATATCACGTTTGGCGTGCTGAAACGAATGAAGGACATTACCGACAGGCAGCCCTCAAAAATCTTCATCCTGCTGGGCATCAACGACATTGGCAGGGATATACCGGATGTGGTAATTGCTGATAATTATCTGAAAATAGTGCGCGAGATACATGCCAAATGCCCGCAAACTAAGGTTTATGTGCAAAGTGTATTGCCGGTAAACCCTACCCTGCCGCGCTTTCCGCAACATTATGATAAAGAGGAGCATGTGCTGGCTTTGAATAAATTACTAAAAGCAAACGCGGTAATAGGAGGCTACACCTATGTCGATATTTTTCATCTTTTTACTGATGAAAATCAGCGGCTGATAGCCAAATACACTTACGAGGGCCTGCACCTGAAGCCAGAAGCTTATGTGATATGGACCGATTACCTGAAGAAAGAGGGTTACCTTTGATCAATAACCGGGATTCTGTTTTAATTTCCCTCCGCTTAGTGTGATCTCAGTCAATGGTATCGGGTACACCTCACTTTTGCCGGTGGTAAACTTTGCGGAAGTTAGTTCCATAGGGCTTTGCGTACCTGAACCAAGCGAGGTTTTTTCATGAGCGATATAGGCATTCAATATGCCGGCCATATACCCGCTGCCGGCCGGTCCACCATACAAACCATCCCAGCGCTGCAGGTCGAAAAAGCGGTGTCCTTCCATACCCAGTTCTATCATACGCTCAAAATAAACCGCTTTGCGCGCATATGACTGGCCACCTGCCGTAAACCCGGTTGACGGGTTACCGCCGGCAGCACCATAAAGCCCGACTTTATAATTAGCGGCTGGCGCAGTGGTATAACCACTCATTGGGTTTGCCGGGTCCTTGTAAGTGTGCACCCATCCGGTGGGGTCAGCAGCCCTGGAACGCACCATATTCACGTAATCTTCGGCCTTTTGGAGGCTGCCTGTTTCAACTTCCACTTCGGCGGCCCACAACAGCACATCCGCAAAGCGTATGGCATTGTAGCTGTTTGATGTTGCCTGGTTAGTCGCCCATCCGCCATAATTCTCGGTTGTTGCCGCTTGCGCAGCCTGGTAGTACACCGTTTTGATATTAACGTATGGCCCCGAGGTTGCCTGGCTGGCATTTGCACCGCCGCTCCACGTATCACCCGGCATCAGGCCCCAATCCAGGTAAGGTATACCACGCCTGCCGACAGACCAATCGAGCCGCGAATCCAAAGTAGCAATAGTTGGCACAAAAGCCGCAGAGGCTGCCAGCCCTTCGTCGTTTTTCAGGTCGGAAGCATCGTAGGTGTCCAGCAGGGGCAAACCGGTATTCGCATCGGTTTTGAAAGCATTTACAAAACTGAACGATGGTTTAAAAAATCCGCAGCAGGCAGCAGGACCCGCCGTAGGGAAATTAAGTATATCTCCCGCATTGCCATTTTGTCCCTGCGTTCCATCGTGCACATACGCCTGTATCACAAATACGCCTTCCGGCCCGTTCTTCGTAGATGGGTTAAAATTGTCGGCATAACGCCCCAATGCATATTTTGCACCGCTTGATGTGACGCCGTTCGTGATAAGGTCGGCCAGCAGCGGCTGCGCCTGGGTGTATTTGTGATCGAACATAAATGTTTTTGCCAGGAACGCCTCTGCCGCATATTTATTGGCACGGCCAATTGACGCCTGGGTAGCGGGCAAAGCAGCCATTGCTGCACTGAAATCGCCTTCTATTTTATCCCATATCGCCCCGGTATTGGTGATGTTTTTATAGCCTTTGTCATAAGCAACCGTCTCGTCGATATAAGGTACGTTATGCCATATTTTAGCAAGCTCAAGCTCGAAAAAACCGCGAAGGAATCTTGCTTCGGCGGTAACCTCAGCCATTTCAGCCGCACTAAGCGAGCCATCCTTAACCAATGGTAACTGCTTAAGCACCGTATTGGAGTAATAGATCCCCTGCATAGTGGTTTGCCATTTAGGGTCCAGCCAGGTGTTATCAGGGGTTTCTATATAATTATTAAGAGCAAAGGCATCCCCCTGGTCGGTTATATTACTGCCACGGTAGGCATCGCCACCGGCTACGCTTCCATACATCCAGTTATCGGTACCGGTGGTCCAGGTTGCCGTGGGTTGCCCGGTGTAAGTACCATCAAGCAGGCCATAAGCATTGATCAGAAGGTTTTCGACACCGGCTCTGGTCTTTGGCGTATTGGCAAGCAACGAATCGGCCTGGTTTGGATCTGAAAGTTTAACCTTTGGTTTTTTACACGTAACAGCAATGGCTGCCAACATAAGAAAAGCAAGAACAACTAACTTATTCTTCATAACATTATTAAATTGAGCATCAACGGTTGTAGCTGGAAAAGAAAGGTTTACCTATCAAATATAACAATTTTACCAGACTTGCAAAAGATGTCTTTCGTGTAACATAAGCCATCGTTTCAGGTCTAAATAAAAAACATTATCATGACCAAAGAATCATTTTCACTAAACGGCGAAAACCTCCTAAAAAAGGTAAAGGAGCTGATCTCGGAAGGCAATGTACGCAAGATCACGATCAACGATAAATCGGGAAAAGAACTGGCCAGTTTTCCGCTGACCGTAGGTGTAGTTGGCGCCCTGTTATTGCCTACCATGGCTGCGGTTGGCGCGATTGCCGCGCTGGTTACCGAATGCACAATTACGGTTGAGCGCGAAGAGGAGCCTGAAGTGCAACAATAAAAAAGACTTACGAAATTTAAAATTTCGTAAGTCTTTGCGCCTCAATTATTTAATCAGCGGGCTGCATCCTGCTGGTTATCGCCAGCCTGTTCCATGCGTTGATAGCAATGATTGCTGTTAGTACCTGCGATACGTATTTCCGGCCCAGTAAAGTTTCCGCTTCCTCGTATGTTTTGTCGGACACACCGTGATTGCTGATCAATGTCATTTCTTCGGTCAAAGCTAAAATAGCTCTTTCTTCGGGCGTATAAAGCTCAGTTTCGCGCCATGCATTCAATAAATAAATACGTTTTTCGGTCTCCCCGGCTGCCCTTGCGTCCCTGGTGTGCATATTGATACAGTAGGCACAGCCATTGATCTGCGATGCCCTGATCCGGATCAACTCAGCGTGTGTTTGATCGATCCCTGTGGTTTTTAAATAATTTTCTAAACCCATTATGGCTTCGTATGCCTTGGGTTCAACGCCAACTCTTTTGCTCATGACTTTAAAGATTAAATGTTGAGACAAAGGTCCGCTGTCCCGGGGACAAAAAAGTTAATCGTAATTAATTAATGTTAGTCCGAAAGTTGGAAAGACCGGAAGTCCGAAAGACGGGTACCGGGCTTTCCGTGCTTTCGGACTTATTCGGACTTATGCGGACTTCCTGACTTCTTTCCCCTTATCTTACTTAAAAATTGCGGCGTGAAACCAAGATAAGACGCCAGCATGTATTGCGGAATACGCTGAACGAAACCGGGGAACAGGCTCACAAAATGGCGGTAGCGTTCTTCATCGGTCTGGTCACGGAAGTATTCCAGCCGCCGCATCGTAGCGGTGAAAGCCTTTTGCAATATCAGGCGAAAATAGCGTTCCATTTTTGGCACTTTTACCAATAAGTCGTCCAGCGCTTTTTTATCCAGGCTGATCACCTCTGAATCCTCAATTGCCTGCAGGTAATAACTGGACGGCTTACCGGTCTCCAGGCTGCTGTAATCTGTTATCCACCAGTTTTCGATACCGAACATGGTGATCTGTTCCTGCCCGTTGCGGTTGATGAAATACAGGCGCATGCAGCCTTTCCCTACAAAATAATTGGCACGGCACGTTTCACCGGGCTGCAAAAGAAAGCCTTTCTTTTTTACGGAGACCGTTTTAACCGCCGCAATTATTTCTTCCGATTCGGCTTCGGTCAGCCGGACAAATTTATTGATGTGGGTAATAAGATCATTTACCATTCGCTCAAATATAACGCGCCTGGCTCTTTGAAGAAGAGAGCGGGCGGGTGCTGTAACAAAACTAATACATTCCGCAATCCTATAGTTATTTTTTAATTTCGTTGTCATGAAGATCGCAGCATTATCCATAGGTTTCGCCACCGCAGTTTTATTATCGGCGACATTATGCTCCGCCCAGGGCACTAATCAAACAAAAGATCCCGTTATTGACCAGATCATACAGGAAGAAAACAGCAACTCACAGCTTGAAACACTTGCGCATCAGCTATTCGACGGTATAGGTCCAAGGCTGGTCGGTACGCCCCAGATGCAAAAAGCGGGCGATTGGGCGGTGGCTAAATATACCGGTTGGGGCATCAGCGCCAAGCAGGAAAAATGGGGCGACTGGCGGGGCTGGGAACGTGGCGTTTCGCATATCGACCTGGTTTACCCGCGCGAAAAATCGCTGGAGGGAATGCAATTGGCCTGGAGCCCCGGCATGGGCAAAAAGACGGTTACCGCTGAGTTAGTTATTATACCCGACCTGGCTGACAGCAATGCGTTTAAGGCCTGGCTGCCCAATGTGAAAGGCAAATTTGTGATGATATCCATGTGCCAGCCAACCGGCCGGCCCGATTATAACTGGACTGAATTTGGCACGAAAGAATCATTTGAAAAAATGAAGAAAGAGCGTACTGCTCAAACCGAAGCCTGGCGCGACCGCCTGCGTAAAACCGGGCTTACCAACAAAACTTTGCCCGTGGCACTGGAGAACGCCGGCGCGGTTGGCGTAGTGATCAATAATTGGTCGAATGGTTTTGGAGTAGATAAGATATTCGGCGCGTATACTAAAAAAGTACCGACCATTGATATCGGCCTTGAAGATTATGGTATGCTTTACCGCCTGACCGAATCGGGCGACAAGCCGAAGATCAGCGTGCATTGCGAATCAAAGGAGCTTGGGCCAATGCCCACCTTCAATGTGGTTGGCGAAATAAAGGGCACTGAAAAACCGAATGAATATGTCATACTTTCGGCCCACTTCGACTCATGGGACGGTGGCACCGGCGCTACCGACAATGGGACAGGCACGATAACGATGATGGAAGCCATCCGCATCCTGAAAAAAGTATATCCAAATCCAAAAAGAACCATCCTGATATGCGATTGGGGAAGCGAGGAAGAAGGGCTAAATGGTTCGAGGGCGTTCGTGGAAGATCATCCCGAAATTGTAAAAAATGTACAGGCATTATTTAACCAGGATAACGGAACCGGGCGCATCGAGAACATTTCGGGCCAGGGATACCTTAATTCTTACGAATACATCACACGCTGGCTGTCGAAAGTGCCGGCTGAATATAAAACCGACCTCAAGACAAGTTTTCCCGGCGCGCCGGGCCGGGGCGGGTCTGATTTTGCCTCATTCGTAGCGGCAGGCGCTCCGGCTTTTTCGTTAAGCTCGCTCAACTGGTCGTATGGCATATACACCTGGCATACCAACCGCGATACTTATGACAAAATTGTATTCGACGATGTGCGGAACAACGCCATCCTTACAGCAATTTTGGCTTACGAGGCCTGCGAGGACCCTGCAAAGACGTCGAACGAAAAAAGCGTGCTGCCTATCGATACGAAAACGGGCCAGCCCGCGAATTGGCCGGAGCCGGTTAAAGCCAACAGGCACGGCGGGTTTGATTGACAACCTCTAACCCGATAGCTATCGGTCTCCCCTTGTAGGGGAGATTTTTTTTAAATAATCCATTTATGGGCCCTTACCTTTTGGAGAGGGCTTTTATTTTGTTCGACAGTAATTACTTTAGGCTAACTTCTAATGCAGCGGCTGTGAGTGCACTTACCTCGCCGTCCGGGTTCAGTCCGACGGAATCCTGGAAAAGTTTTACCGCGTTAAAGGTGCACTCGCCGAAAATGTTGTCCACCCCGTCGGTATCAAAACCGCGGTGGTTCAGGGCCGCTTGTATCTTTCCCACATCAGGCGACACCATATACGGGTGCATCAGCCTGTAAATGATAATAGACGGCGGCGTGTAGGGAATGACCGGGTTTGGTTTATAGTTTACGCCCGGCACCAGCACGCCCATGTCCCACCGGCGCCCGTCAACTACGGAGTTGGTAATCCCGTCGGCTTTGCCATGTGCCTCTACAGTTCCGCCGTTCCCGTCCGATACGGCTATATGGCCCACATCACCATTTCCGGCAAACCGGATGATGGCCGCTCCCGGCGTAGCCTTGGCCTCTTCAACCGTAATGATGCGGCCGAGCGTATTGGCATCCCGGGCCCATTGGCTGCTATAGGTTTCGTAAGTATGCGGATCGCCCTGGTTATTCTCACAACCGTAAAGTAGCCCGAAAACCTGGTAATAAAGCCATGATACAAACTCGGTGCAATCCCAGGGTCCTTTGTAATTGCCGTCATCCTTAGGCACATGCACCCCTAATTGGTAGGGTTCTCCAACGTGCTTGTCGCCTAACAAAATGATATCGTCGCCAGTCATTAAGTATGCTTTACTTAATAAAGATAAATATTTTTTATTTCTGCCGACCAAAATACAATTTCTGCCCCTTTCAACTCAAACTCCGGCGACATTCGATAAACATTTCCCATTAAGTAAAACATAATATCCGTATTAAATATTAGTTAATATATAGCCGATACAAATTTCAGATGCCATGATACCAACAGAAGACCCCCCGTTTTATTTTTCGGTTAATCATATCATTAAACCGCATGCCTCAAAACTTATTTACGGTATTCGCTACCACGAGGCGGAATATTTTATATTAAAGACCCACGGTACAAACGATTGCGAACAACTGGATAGTAATGCAGCTTTAAAGCCGGAAATAATGGAAAAGATATGCAGCGTCATCTCCGCTATTGAACAGGATTACAAAAAAGCACCGCCATTAGAATTTATTAACATCGAAATATTTAATATCCTGGCAAGGAGCAGGGAAAATGATGGCTCTGACAACGCAGACAGGTATGTTTGATTTTTGCTTTAGCTCAATATCTCGGCTATTTCAGCAAAACCCTTTTCCCGGGCAAGGTCTGCCGGAAGCTTACCGCCTTCCATGCGCGCTTCGGTTGATGCGCCATGCTCAAGCAGTAATATCAATAGCTCAAGATTGCCATTCTGCGCTGCTGAATGCAAAGGGGTAGCGCCTGCCTGCTGGCGTACATTTACCTGCGCGCCATTGTCCACCAGCATGCGGACAATTTCGGTATAATTCCCCGCTGCGGCCGAATGTATGGGGAATACGTTAAACCCGTTATTTGAGGGTAAATTTACGTCGGCCCCTTTCAGCACCAGGTAACGGGCCACTTCGAATTGCCCGAAATAACAGGCCAGCCCCAGCGGTGTAAATCCGTCGTCGGCATAATCATTTACCGCTTCGGGATGGGTATAAAGCAGGTGTGCTACTACGTCGAACTTGCCTGCAGCCGAAGCCTCGAACAGGCTGATATCCTCTACATATTTCAGCAGCAGCGCTGTAACCTCGGGCTTTTTATAATAACAGGAAAGCATTAAGGGCGAAACCTGGGCCGAGGTTTTCGCTTTGGCAAGCGCCGGATTTTGCTGCAACAGGCTAACCAGGCTGTTCAGGTCGGCTGCAGCTATGTATTCTTCCAGTAATTCCACGCTCATACCCCAATATTACTAAAAAATCAGGCACAAACAGGGCATGCGTTAATAACTTGACGAATGTGGAAAAAACCTATGCATAATCACTCATCGCTGATCACCAATCATAATTCGCCTGTAATTTATTCTTCCAATATTTGTTTAATCTGCTAACTTTACGGTTGCGTTTTAACGCGCTCATGTAAAGGATGCCGGCTAAAGGAAACCAATTCAAAACAAACACTTTAAGGGACGATAGCAAACCCGACCGTTCCTCGTCAAAAAGCGAAAAGGAAAAGCCATCTAAGCAAAAACAGGACAGGCAGCCGCCGTTTAACTTCAAAGACGGGCGCGCTACCAAGATCCTGGGCTTGTTTTTGCTCATTTTATCGGTGTTTTTTCTTATTGCGTTTACATCGTACCTGTTTACCTGGCAGGAAGATCAAAGTTACGTATCTGTTGCCAACGGCGGCTGGCACAACCTGTTCAAAACCCAGCAGGAACTCATCGACAATGGCATCAAAAACCCGGTTGTCGAAAACTGGCTGGGTAAATTTGGCGCCCTCCTCTCGAACCAGTTTATTTTCCAGTGGTTTGGCATAGCTTCTTTCCTGTTCGTATTCGTATTTTTCATAGTCGGTTACCGGCTGCTTTTCAAGGTAAGGCTTTACCCGGTTGGCAAAACATTGGGTTATTCGCTGTTCCTGCTTGTTTTTGTATCGGTAACGCTTGGTTTTTTTCATGCCTTTGTAAGCGATGTTCCGCATTTCCTGGAAGGCAACTTCGGATTTTGGACCAACCGCCTGATGGATGCACAGGTTGGCCGGACAGGTGTTGCCGGGCTGTTGATATTTGCCGCGCTTACCGTATTGATCATTGCCTATAACATCGACTTCCGTTTGCCAAGGTTAAGGGCCAAAAAACTGAATGATGATATAGTTGAAAATTTAGTGCCCGAAGCAGTTGAATTGGAGGACGATTTCCGTTCGCGCCCTATCGAGTGGCAAAAGAACGGCAATCAAATGAAGGATGAGCCGGTAAAGGCTGAACCGCTGGACGTGGTAAAACCCGAGCCTGTATTTCATGAACCGGTAGTTTTAAAGCCCGACACATCGACACATGAGCCAGAGTCTGAAGATGAAATACCGCTCACCATCGACACTGCCCGCCCAACCAATATATTGAACATTGAACAGGCCGACGACGATAAGGCAAAAGGTCTTGTCGATCAGTTCGGCACATACGACCATAAACTTGAACTGGCTTCCTATAAATACCCTTCGCTTGACCTGTTAGAGAATTACGGATCGAACAAGATCACGGTCAATTCGGAGGAGCTAGAGGCAAATAAGAACAAGATCGTCGAGACCTTAAATCACTATAACATCGAGATCGACAAAATAAAAGCTACCATTGGGCCGACGGTTACGCTGTACGAGATCATACCGGCGCCGGGTGTGCGTATCTCCAAGATCAAGAACCTGGAGGATGATATCGCGCTTTCGCTGGCTGCATTGGGTATCCGTATCATTGCCCCTATGCCGGGCAAAGGCACTATCGGTATCGAAGTGCCAAATCAGAACCCCGAGATGGTTTCCATGCGCTCCATACTGGCTACGGATAAATTCCAGAACACCACAATGGACCTGCCTATTGCTTTAGGTAAAACCATATCCAACGAAGTTTTCATTGCCGACCTGGCCAAAATGCCCCACCTGCTGGTAGCGGGCGCTACGGGCCAGGGTAAATCGGTCGGTATCAACGCCATATTAGTATCATTACTTTACAAAAAGCATCCGGCCGAAT
Organism: Mucilaginibacter sp.; assembly: GCF_035492695.1. Lineage (GTDB taxonomy): Bacteria > Bacteroidota > Bacteroidia > Sphingobacteriales > Sphingobacteriaceae > Mucilaginibacter. The sequence goes on from NZ_DATJJC010000003.1 coordinate 38,445, forward strand.
TAAAATTTGTGCTCGTCGACCCGAAAAAGGTCGAGCTGACTTTATTCCGCAAAATAGAGCGCCATTTCCTGGCAAAACTGCCCGATGAGTCCGACGCTATCATAACCGATACCAAGAAGGTGGTAAATACGCTCAATTCGCTTTGTATCGAAATGGACCAGCGTTATGACCTGTTGAAAGATGCCGGGGTGCGTAACCTGAAAGAATACAATACTAAGTTCATCAACCGCAAAATAAGCGAGCCGGAAAAACACCGCTACCTGCCCTTTATTGTGCTGGTGGTAGATGAGTTTGCCGACCTGATGATGACTGCCGGCAAAGAAGTGGAAATGCCGATAGCGCGACTGGCGCAGCTGGCCCGTGCGGTGGGCATACACTTGGTTATTGCTACGCAAAGGCCATCGGTAAACATTATTACGGGTACCATAAAAGCCAACTTCCCTTCAAGGCTTGCCTTCAGGGTATTGTCGAAGATCGACTCGCGTACCATCCTGGATGCGGGCGGCGCCGACCAGCTGATCGGGCGCGGGGATATGCTGCTTTCGACAGGGAGCGACCTGATACGCCTGCAATGCGCCTTTGTTGATACGCCTGAAGTTGAAAGAGTATCCGACTTTATCGGGAACCAACGCGGCTACCCGACCGCGCTTCTATTGCCCGAATACGTAGGCGAAGGCGAAAGCAGCAGTGCAAAGGATTTTGATCCTGCGGACCGCGACCCGATGTTTGAAGAAGCTGCCAGGCTGGTAGTTATGCATCAGCAAGGCTCCACTTCGCTTATCCAGCGTAAGCTGAAATTGGGCTATAACCGCGCCGGGCGTATAATCGATCAATTGGAAGCTACAGGCATTGTCGGCCCGTTTGAAGGCAGCAAAGCCCGTGAGGTGCTGTTCAGCGACGAATACAGCCTGGAAAGGCACCTGGAAACCATTCAAAAAACAATTTGATATTAAACCCTGTTCACCAGTCGCGGTCTGAACTATAGTTGACCATTGACTAATGACCAATAATTATGACGAAGAAAATATTTGCATCTACCCTGGCAATTTTGTTAACCTTAAACATCGCGTTTGCCCAAAAAGACGCGGAAGCAAAAAAGATATTAAGCGCGGTTAGCAAAAAATACAGCAGGTATAACATTATTAAGGCTGATTTTACCTTTTCCCTGGAAGACCCGCAGGCGCAGATGAATGATACCCAAACGGGGACGCTGATATCGCAACCTAAAGCCAATAAGTTTAAAGTGACCATTTACGACCCAAAGGAAAAAAAAGCTACCGTAGTACAGGAAATTATCAGCGATGGCAAAAGCCAATGGACCTACAATAAAAAGGATAAAGAAGTGGAATTGAACGATGTGGACCATAGCGACGATAACCTGAACCCTGCCCAGATATTCACCATTTATGAACACGGTTACAAATACGTTTATAATGGCGACGAAAAAATAGACGGCAAATTATGTCAAATAATTGATCTGACGCCGGATGACTCGAAAAAGCAATTTTTTAAAGTACGCCTGACGATTGACAAGACCAAAAAAGCCATATACAGCGCTTTGATATTCGATAAGAATGGCAGCCGCTATACTTATACTATCCGCAGCCTCACATCCGAACCAAAAACGCCCGAAAGCACATTTACCTTTGACAAAAAAGATCATCCGGGTGTGGAAGTAGTGGATCTGCGATGAACCAGGGATAAGTTAGCCTTGCTGAGGAGAGAAGATAAGATTTAGATCTGATCCTGAACGAAATTAAAAAACATATCCCACAACTAAATATTTAATTTTCAAAAACTGACGCATTGGTCAGCAATAAAATATTCGGTTGCGGGATAAATTTAACGGATGCCGGCTTACTTCGTAAAAGTCAGCCGCTCATAACGTTGTCCGGCAGGGGTACTCACATTTGATGTAAGAACCAGGTTATTATCATCAATAGTTGTAACGATGAATGGGTATGAATTACTTTGGCCGGTTACCACATTACCATTTTGGCTATAGTACAAATTCGTCCATGAAACCTGCAAATTGAGGGATGAAAGCGTATATATCGCTGTATCGACAAGATTACCCGATGTTATGTGGATATACAGGTTACTGTATTTTGTGAACTTAAAATGATCGCCATCCACACCCGTGTAAACATTACTGGCCCCATTTAAAAAAACGGAGTCCTTCTTCAGGTTCCAGTTACCAACTATTAAGGTGCTGCCAACAAGTGTGGTACTGGTATCCACCTTTACAGGTGTAGTAGGTGTAACCGACGTCTTCCCACAGGAAAAAATAGTTATTGTGATAAGAGCAATGGCAACTGTTAAGAGTAAAGTTTTCATAATTTGGTTATTAAATAATTGTAAACGTATAAATGTAGTTTCTATTTTGATATTTATTAAAATATTATCACCCGGAAACAGTCAAATTTGGACGGGTGATAATGATATATCATACATTACGGCTATTATTGGCTTTATGCTACAAAGGAATTAATAAAATAATTTCTTTTATTCATTCCCGGCCTTTTGCCTTCTTTCCATCACCTCTCGCCAGGTGGTAAGAATATAACCGTTCTTTTTCAAAAACGTCCTTAAGCGGGGGTCGAGCATAGCCATCAGGTCGCCTTTTCGTTTTTTGCTTTCTTTGCAAATATACTGGAAGTTAGGCGACGGGTTGGTGCAGTGCATGATCACCATTGTCAGGCCCGGACTAAGCCGGCCTATGCTTTCGATATAATGATCGGTGTACCATTTTTGTATCTCGGCATCGGTTTTATGGTCAATATCCGGCATTTGCCAGTCGTAGCTCGAATTGTGCAGATCGTCGAGCACGGGCAGGCCGTTCTTCCATATCATGGCGCCAATATCTTTGGCCCCGGCAAGTTCTGCCGGGTCTGGTATGGTCATACCTTCTTTGTATGTTCCTTTTTTCTTCATATCAGCTACCACCGCAGCTTTGGCCTCGGCTTTGTAAAAAGTGTCATCTCCGCCGGGGAACATCACCGGAATCTGTGTTTCAATTCCCAACCGGATGTACTTTTCCATAAAGGCTTTTTTCGCAAATAGTGTCCCCATGTGCGAATCGAGATGTGTGGGTTTAAAACCCATGGACAGCGCACGATCCAATTGGGCGCGTATCTCCTTATCCACCTCGTCGCCCGATGCACTAAAGTAAACCGCCGCCACCGCAGGATAGAAGCTTCCCTGTTTATCAACAAGGCCGGGTACAGCCGCTTTGCCTGCCAATGGCCCCCAGCGGTAATTCTCCCACTCGGATGTAAGCGTCAGGTGAAGGCCGGCATCCAGATCGGGGTGTTCCTTAATATATTTCACTATCTCAGGCACCCAGGGACAGGGCATCATCACACTGGTAGAGGTAGCTACGCCCTTTCCGGTTGCTTGTTCGACACCATCGTTTGAATCGTGCGACATGCCGGCATCGTCCACGTGCAGTATCAATACTTTAGCACCCTTGGGCCAGCCAAGCTTTTCGGCATAGGTTTTGGCTTCCTGCGCAAAGGTGTAGATACCGGTTGTTAAGAGCAACAGGGTAAGGAGAAGCTTTTTCATAAAGGTTATAATTGGGAAATAAATATAAGCTTTTGAGTCGGGAAATTATAGTCCGCCTCCTTTGGGAGGAGATATAGGTTGAGGCAAATCACACAAATTTCTTTAGCTTTATCCCGTTCATGAGCAGACTGCAATTCAAAGATAAATGGATATTAGTTACCGGCGCATCGTCCGGGCTTGGCGAGGAAATAGCGCGGCAACTGGCAAACCGCCATGGCGCTAACCTTATTTTGCTGGCGCGAAGGAAAGATAAGCTCGCACAGTTAAAAGCCGAATTGGAAACGCAAGCCAGTGTCAAAGTTAAAGTGATAACAGCCGATCTTTCCAAATTGGAAGATGTTGACCATGCGCTGGATGAAATTTTGAAAAGCGGCGACCTTTACGGCGCTATCCTTAACGCCGGGATAACCTATTTTGGCAGGCACGAGGAACTGGGCTGGGACGACTTCCAAACAATGCTGCAAACCAACGTAAATGCTGTAGCAAGGATGACCAACCGGCTAACTTTCGAGTTTGAAAAAACCGGCAAAGAAGGCGGCATCCTCATCGTATCCAGCATGGCGGCGATATTCCCGGTGCCTTACCAGGCTGCATATTCGGGCACCAAAGCATTCATTTTGAGTTTCGCCACTGCACTATCGCACGAATTGAAAAATCGAAATTTCTCCATTACGGTATATACTCCCGGCGGCATTGTTACCGAAATGACCGCAGGCGAAAAATTCAATGATCTGAAAAGCTGGCTGATGCCTGTGGACCAGGCCGCTAAAGAAGGGATAGATGCATTTGTTAAACGGAAACTGGTACATATCCCTGGCTTTATGAACCGTGTTGGCGGCTTTTTTATCAAATTTTTACCGAAAGGATTTGTAATGAAGCAAATGAGCGGAGTATACAGGAAATCGCTGGATAAGGCCGAAAAAAAATAACGCGTCTAACCTCTCACCGTGCCGACTCACCCCGGCATTGCTTCGCTCGCCGACCCTCTCTGCTGCAGGCAGCAAAGAGGGTTGTTTCTGAACCGAAGAGCTCCGTCTTTACTTGCTGATCAATAGCTAAAAACGGTTGGTTACTTGTTTTACAGCCCTCTTTACATCAAAGGCGGAGAAAGAGCCGACAAGCGGCTTAGCGATGTCGGGGTGAGTCCATTGCTGACCGCGGCGCTAAGTAGTGTACCGAAAATAAAACATCCGCACTTCATAAATTCAAAATATTTTAAAAACTAACGCCCCGAATCTCACATCTCAAATCTATTCTTGCTATTTTTGGGACACATGCTTACGCTAACTACCCATACGCTTGAAAAACTGGAAATCTTACTCCGCAGCGCAGGGTATAAAGTGCGGTACGAGAAAGGCAACTTTAAAACCGGCGCGTGCATGTTGCTGAGCAGCAAGGTTATTGTAGTCAACAAATTCTCCAACCTCGAAAGCAAGATACACGCCATTGTTGAGCTGGTGCGCGAACTGGACCTTGATTACGACCTGCTCGACGATAAACAGATAACCTTCGTTCAACAAATAAAACAAACCCGGCTGCAACTGTGACCATTACTTTTTTAGGAACCGGAACTTCGCAGGGTGTACCTGTTATAGCCTGCAATTGCGAGGTGTGTACCTCGCCCGATCCGCGCGACAAGCGGCTGCGGTCGTCAATTATGGTCGAGGCCCAAGGAAAGGTGATCGTGATCGATTCGGGACCCGACTTCCGCTACCAGATGCTGCGGGCAAAAGTGAGGCACCTGGACGCCATTGTTTTTACGCACGAACATAAGGACCATATCGCCGGTATGGACGATATTCGCGCTTTCAACTATCGCCAGGAATCGGCCATTGATGTCTACGCCACCACACGTGTGCAGGAAGCGCTGAAGCGCGAGTTTTCCTATGTTTTTGCCGAAATGAAATACCCGGGCATACCGGAAGTGAACCTTAAAACCATCGACCTGAAACCATTTTCGATAGGTGATATCCAGTTCAGGCCTATAGAGGTGATGCACTACAAACTGCCTGTACTGGGTTTCCGCATTGGCGATTTTACTTATATCACCGACGCCAAAACTATCTCAGAAGCCGAAAAACAAAAAATAAAGGGGACAAAAATATTGGTCATCAACGCGTTGCAGATAGAGAAGCATATTTCCCATTTCACATTTGTCGAAGCTATCGCTTTCGCCAAAGAGATCGGCGCCGAAAAGACCTATTTCACACACATCAGTCACCGGTTGGGGCGACATGAGTCTATCCTCGGATTACTTCCAAAAAACATCACCCTGGCTTACGACGGCCTGGTGCTGGAAGTGTAACTTACAGGCTTACCAAACTTACCCTGTCAATTGTCGCTTTACAACGTTGGTGACTGCCTTTATTGCGAACGTCAACTCTTCCGCGGATAACTATCGATTTATTGTTCAACCGGGTAAATTGCCCGTCGTTATACTCAAAAAGCCCATGGTGCGTACCGGCAAGATACAAGGGGCAGTCAGGGTTAAAATTCACCCAGAGTGCGTTGCCTGCTGTAGTATTGATCAATGTTTGGTCATTGAATAAGGCGGACAGTTCCTTCCCTTCTTCGTATTTGCCCGAAACTTCGATGTATTGCTGGTCGTAATTTTCGATACTGTCCATCAGTTTGCTGAAACTTACTTTCTTGAAAGCGACGCCATCATCGCATTCGCTAATAAATACCTGCCTTTTATGACTGCAGGATTGCAGCCCGATAGCTGTAACAACAAAGAGCAAGGGCAATATCCTGGTGCGCATTGAACGAAAGGGATATTGTTGTGGTTGGGGTAACGCCATAACAAACATGTTTAGACAGCTATACGAAATTCACCGCCGGATATTTTATCAATGGATTACAAACGCCCTGAAAATCAGTATATGAACATAATTTTTACAATAGCAGCGTTTAAATGACGAATTATACTTTGACAAGCCTATTAAAAAATCTGATATTGTGACCATATCTGCCATCAACTTAATTATGAAGAAGAAATTATTGACAGCATTATTCGCATTCGCGGTATTCGCCGTCCATGCACAGCAAAAGGTAATTCAACTATACAACGGCGCTGCCCCCGGCTCGGAAAGCTGGAACTGGGAAGAAAAACAGCTCGACAGTAACTTATGGCATACGCCGGTGGTTTACAATGTCACCCATCCATCGCTCACTGTGTTCCAACCGTGGAAAAACAACAACGTCGGCACAGCGGTTATCGTTTGCCCGGGCGGTGGTTTCCAGGCCTTATCTATTAAAAACGAAGGTACCGATGTAGCCGATTGGCTAAGATGGAGAGGCCTGACAGCATTCGTACTGAAGTATCGCGTCATGCACACGCTGACGAGCGACCCTACCGAGGAACAGCGTACCAAACCGGTAAAGCAAATGCAGGAAGATGCAAAAAAAGTTATCCCACTTGCCATTGCTGATACCCGTGCCGCTATAGCTTATGTTCGGCAGCACGCTGCTGAGTATGGGGTTTCGCCGGACCGCATTGTGATCATCGGCTTCTCTGCAGGCGGAACGATGGCAGCATCAAGCGCCTACAATTATACACCCGAAAACAAACCCGATTACGTAGCCCCCATCTATGCATATATGCCGCCGGAATTGCAGGGAACCATACCTGCCGATGCCCCTCCCCTGTTTTTAGCCGCCGCAAGTGACGATGGTTTTGGCCTGGCGCCGCATAGTGTCGACCTGTACAGTAAATGGCTGGCATCCAAACACTCGGCCGAACTGCACCTGTATGCCAAAGGGAACCATGGTTTCGGGATGAAGCACCAGGGCATACCTACCGACAACTGGATAGACCGCTTTTATGATTGGCTTGGATTGGAGGGCCTTTTAGCGCCCCTTGATCCGCAGGTTGCAGAAGCCCGCAGGATTGAAAGCCAGCCCGACTGGGCCGGCCTGAGAAGATACGCAGGTGACAACAGCAAGGTACCGCCGCCCGCACCTAACGAAAAGCGTGTGGTGTTTATGGGTAACTCTATTACCGACGCATGGATCAGGTCCGATTCGGCCTTTTTTGCAGGGAAACCTTATTACGACCGCGGCATCAGCGGGCAAACTACGCCGCAGATGCTGGTGCGTTTCCGCGAGGACGTGATCGAACTTAAGCCATCGGTGGTGGTTATACTGGCTGGCATTAATGACATTGCTGAAAATACCGGCCCAAATAAACTTGAAAATGTTTTTGGCAATATAGTATCCATGACACAACTTGCGCGTAAAGCAGGGATAAAGGTGGTTATCTCGTCTGTTTTGCCATCCAATCATTTCCCCTGGAGGCCATCGATCATCCCAACGGAAAAGGTTATCGCCCTTAACAAAATGCTGAAAAGTTATGCCGATAAAAATGGGGTGGTTTACCTGGATTATTATTCAAAAATGGTAGACGCGGAAAAAGGCCTGCCAAAAAATCTATCAAACGATGGCGTACACCCTACTTTGGAAGGCTACCGTGTAATGGAACCATTGGCAGAAAAAGCGATTGCTGAGGCGCTCAAAAGGAAGCAGTAATATGATAGCGCGACATTGGAAAGGTATTGTTAAAAAAGAACGGGTCGACGATTATATCGCCCATTTGCAAGACGATACATTTAAAAAACTATCAGAGATAAAGGGATTTTCAAAGGCGTCCATTCTGAGGCGCAACATAGAAAGAGGCGTTGAATTCCTGATCATTACCGAATGGGAGAGCATTGACGCCATCAAACAATTCGCCGGTGAGTCATTTGAAACTGCTGTAGTACCGAAAATTGCACAGGACATGATGATTAGTTTTGACCCATCTGTAAGTCACTATGACATTTATGTTTGACAAATTCCTTGCGAATCCCTTAAATCCCGAAATCGTGTCTTATTTCAGCACCGGCAAAATGATCTTCGACTGGTCATGATAAATATTGATGGTCTCTTTCACAAAGTCCGAATCTTTTGCATGATAGATGTCCATAAATTGCTGCGGGTTACGATCGACTAAAGGGAACCAGCTGCTTTGAATCTGTATCATGATGCGGTGTCCTTTTTTGAAGGTATGCGCCACATCGGGCAGGGTATATTTAACTTCGGTTTGCTTACCGGGCACAAATGGTTCCGGCTTTTCGTAACTGTTCCTGAATTTGCCCCGCATGATCTCCGCCCTCACCAGCATCTGGTAACCACCCATCGGGTACGGACCTTTCTGGTCTTCCTCGGCATAAATATTAACATCGTTGTACGACCCGCTATCCGGGTAAACATCTATCAGCTTAACCACAAAATCGGCATCGGTATTGGACAGGCTTACCACCAGGTCGGCGACAACCGGGCCGCCCAACGTAACATCCTTATTCAGAATGTCAGTTTGATAGCTTAACACATCGGTCCTTCGCGAAGCAAAACGCTGATCGTCGGACATGTAAGTACGTGTGCGGTTAAAATGTACGCCTTCATCATACGGTACAGGTTTGGCGGGGTCACTGATATAACTGTCAGACGAAGTCTTTTCATTCCCCATCATGCTGAAAGACAAATCGCCTTTTGGTTCCAGGTAAACCGGTGTCGGGGTCATATCCGCAGGTGGCCATTGCGGCAGGCGATGCCATTTGTTTTCTCCGGTAAAATAAATAGTAGCTTTCGTAATGCTGTCTACCGAGCCTTTACCTTCCAGGTAGTAGTTAAAGAACGGCACCTCGATGTTATTGGCATACCATTCGCTGGTATTGCTGCCGAATTGAATATTTCCATGGTGCGTCCCGTCGTTATTCTCCCACTGTCCGTGATACCAGGGGCCCATCACCAGCCGGCTATTTGTGGCGGGGCTTTGTTTTACCAGCGCCTGGTACAGGTTCCATGCGCCAAAACAGTCTTCCGCATCAAACTCGCCGCCTACTATTAGTATTGCCGGTTTCACATCCTTTACCCCTACCCTGGCGTTGCGTGCCTGCCACCAGGCATCGCGGTTTGGATGGTTCATCATTTCATTCCAGAATTTGATGCTGTCGCCAACCAATTTGGTCAAATTTTGCAAAGCACCGGCACGCAAATAGAATTCATAGTTATCATGTACCGGGTAATCATATTTTTTGGCGGGGAGGGGTGTCGGTTTGGGATGCGGTTGACCGAAGCCGCCGCCAAAATAAAAGTCAAAGGCATCCATCTGGAAAAATGCACCGTTATGATGAAAGTCATCACCCACAAACCAATCGGTAACAGGTGCCTGCGGGCTAACCGCTTTCAATGCAGGGTGCCCACTTAGCGAGGCCATATTGGAATAAAATCCCGGGTACGAAGTACCTAAAACACCCACGTTTCCATTATTATTTTCCAGGTTCTTTATCATCCAGTCAATCGTATCATACGCATCAGTGGACTCGTCAATATCCTGCTTCGTTTTTTTATTTGGGTTAAAGGGCCGCACATCCACAAATTCGCCTTCACTCATCCAACGGCCCCGTACGTCCTGTATCACCATGATATACTGTTCTTTGCAATATTGCATTAAATGAGTTCTCCAAAAGGGAAGGTAGTCTGAACCATAGGGCCGGCAACTATATGGGGTACGCTCCATTAAAATCGGGTGCTTTTCTGCCTTATCATTCGGCAAATAAATGGAAGTAAAAAGCTTTATACCATCGCGCATGGGTATGGTAACTTCCTTTTTGGTGTAATGGCTGACAAACCAAACAGAATCAGCATTTTGGGCGCTGACAAAAAAGGGCAATAACAACAGGGCGAAGAGACAGGTCTTTCTCATGATGATCGGTTAATAATTTTAAAGATGTGGAATTTTAACGGTGATTGAAAATAGCCACCTTCGCGCTTGAATTATCGGGTAAAGCTTTTAAATTGCGTGATGAAATTTTTTATTAAGACTGTTATTATTCTTTTTATTCCTTTAGCCTCATTTGCGCAGGATACGGTAAGATTAAAACACCAGGCGCAGGCTGTTGCTGACGCACTGCTAAAGGGTGATTATAGCACCTTAGCTGACCATACCTATCCAAAAATAGTTGCACAAATGGGCGGGAAAGAGAAAATGATAGCTACCATTAAGCAAGGTTTGGAGCAGATGAATGCCCAGGGATTTTCCTTCGCCGATGCTACGGTTGGCTCGCCTGGCAAGTTTTACAAAGCGGGTACCGAGATCCATTGCCTTATCCCGCAAAGGATAGCGCTTAAGTCGCCTAACAGCCGTATAGTTAACAACAGTTATTTGCTGGCGGTTACAAAGGACGGCGGGAAGTTTTGGTATTTTCTTGATATTAACCGGGGCACCTATAGTAAAATCCCTCAGTTATTCCCGAACTTTAATAAAAAGCTGGTGATACCGGAACCTACCCAGCCCTCGATACAGTAAACGAACCTTTTTAAGTTCGAATTGTTAATTTATCAAACAACCAAGGCCTATGAGCGATATCAAAGAACAATTCGGAAACGTTTCAAAGCAATACGATTCGCAGCGGGAATTTTTGATCCCCTGCTTTAACGACTTTTACACTGCCTGCATGCCGCTGGTAAAAAGCCTGACCCATGCCAAAACCGTTTTGGACATAGGCGCCGGCACTGGCCTGTTCTCGCAATTTATTTACAGCGAAAAACCCGACCTGAAATACACCCTGCTCGACGTTTCGGGCAAGATGCTGGACGTGGCCAAAGAGCGGTTTGAAGGACGAAGCAATTTTGACTACATTGAGCTGGACTTTGGCAAAGAACCATTGCCCGGCAAGTACGACCTGATCATTTCGGGCCTGGCCATCCACCATTTGGAAGATGCTGATAAGGCGAAACTTTATAAAAACATTTACCAAGCATTGAACGACGGCGGCCTGTTCATTAACGCCGACCAGGTAGCCGGCCGCAACCAACTGTTCGACAGCCTGTATAAATACAACTGGCGCGAAACGGTGACGCATTCGGGGCTTGACCATGAAGCAATAGTACAGGCTTTTGAACGTACCAAACTGGATAAGCTGGCGCCCCTGGAAACCCAATTACAGATGCTTGCAAAAGCCGGTTTTAACGACGTGGATTGCATTTACAAAAACATGAACTTTGTAGTGTTCGGCGGCTTTAAGGACGAGGATGTGGAAACGGCGGTGATTTAGTTTGGCTAATGGTTGATGGATAATAGTTCATGGCAGGAAATTATTGCTTTCGGACTTGTGCGGACTTCCGGACTTTCCGACTTCTATTTCTTCTTCGCCTCTATATTCGGCAAAAACCCTGTTAATACGCCGATAAGCGGCAGGAACGCACACACTTTAAACACGTAATTGATGCTGGTATGATCGGCAAGGCTGCCTAACAGGGCTGAGCCCAAGCCGCCCATGCCAAATGCAAGCCCGAAAAACAAGCCGGCCACCAGGCCCACCTTGCCCGGTATCAATTCCTGACCGTAGACCAGGATGGCAGAGAAAGCCGAGGAAATGATGAGACCAATGATAACGGAGAGTGCACCCGTCCAGAACAGATTAGCATAAGGCAGCAGCAAGGTAAACGGCGCCGCGCCGAGGATCGATATCCAGATAATATATTTTCGCCCGAACTTATCGCCCAGGTGCCCGCCGGTTATGGTACCCACGGCTACGGCCAGCAGGAACATGAACAGAAAATATTGCGAATGCTGTACAGAAAGGTGGAACTTGCCGATGAGGTAAAAGGTATAATAACTGCTGATACTGGCGAGGTAAACAAATTTAGAAAAAATGAGTACCAGCAGGATGAACATGGAGAATATAACCTTTTTACGAGGGAATTCAGGATGACCCGTACCGGCATGTTTGCGCGTGGCGAGCCTGGTCAGCATTTGTTTTTTATACCAGCCGCCTACTTTAAATAAGATAACGATAGCCAGCAAAGCCCCGATGCCAAACCAGGAAATACTTTTTTGCCCCTGCGGAACGATGATCCAGGCTGCCAGTAAGGGGCCCAGAGCGCTGCCTGCGTTTCCACCCAACTGAAAGATCGACTGTGCCAGTCCGCGCCTGCCGCCGGATGCCAGGTAAGCTACCCGTGACGATTCGGGGTGGAATATGGACGAACCCATACCTATCAGCATCACAGAAACTAGTATCATAGCGTAAGACGGCGCCTGCGATAAACACAATAAGCCGATCAACGTTAAACCCATACCTAAGGGCAAGGAATAGGCATGTGATTTCTTGTCGGTGTACATCCCAACCAGTGGCTGCAGTATAGAAGCAGATAGTTGAAATACCAGTGTAATAATACCGATCTGCGAGAAATTAAGATGAAAACTATCCTTGATGACAGGGTATATCGCCGGCATCAGCGATTGTACCATATCGTTCAGCAGATGCGAAAAGCTGATCGCGAATAAAATCAGGAACACTGTTTGCTCAACAGGCGCCTCGCTGGTTGTGACAGACCCGGTTTTCATGCCGGTAAAAGTAATAGTTAACTTTTATTGGGTTAATGAAAATTTAACACGTGGCATTTCCATGATACTTATTTCCCATAGGTATCCCATGCTGCTTTGGCAATTTTGGCAATAACCTCGTCGCGTGTGGCTTCATCGGCCTTTGAATTACAAACCATCACTACTATGGCCAGGTGCTTGCCATTAGGGAGTGTTATTATACCTATATCGTTCGTGGCAGGAGACAATCCTTCGGCATTGGTTGGCGAGGTGCCGGTTTTATGGGCCACCACCGCGTCTTTAGGAAGCAGCCCCCTGAGCCGGTGCGGACCAGTAGTGGTAGCCAGCATAGCCTGCATCAAAAAATCGTTACTCGCCTTAGATAAGGCTTTTCCGTGATAGAAAATATCAAGCAAATGTACCAGGTCGGCGGGTTTGGCCCAGTTGGTGTATTGCACTTCCCAGGCCGAGGCCATATCAGCCTCGGAAGCCTTTATCGCGATCCCTTTTACGCCAAGGCTATGAATATATTCTTCCACTACTTTCGGCCCGCCTATTTTTTTCAGCAGAAAGTCGCAGGCCGTATTATCGCTTTGTGAAACCATGTAGCCAATTATCTCACTCAAAGGCAATTCGGCGCCGTCGGGATATTTGTCGCGCATGGGGCTCCAGGTATTGGGGTGCATGTCTCGCTTAGCCACCTTTATCTTTTCATCGAGTTTGAACTTTCCTTTATCTACCAGGTTAAGCACGCACATGGCAATCGGAAACTTAAATACACTGTGCATGACCAGCCGCGACTGCGAATTGTAATTTAAGGTATCGTGGCTTTCAAGCCCGAGAATGGACACGCCGACAATTCCTTTGGATTCGGCAGAGATGGTTTTTATTTTGTTTAAGAGTTCGCTATCCTGGGCATAAACTGCGTTAAAGGATAAAACTACAAACAACAGGCAGGAGGCAAATATCTTAGGCATAAAAAGGGCGTTAAACTTTATGATTAACGCCCTGCAAATTAATAAATTTCTTACTCTCCTGTTTTATTTGGATGATGACTTTTAAAATACCTGTACGAATAAACAACAGGTATGATGACGATAACGAACATCACGCTCATAAAGGCAATAAGCCCGGTTTTTACAGGCAACAGCAGCACAAGCACCGCGAGTATCAGCCCCCCTGCAAACCATAGTTTTCCGGCCAGGCGGTGGGTGGCCCGCCAGTTATCAGGGTCCTCCAGTGTCCAGGGGGTACGCAGGCCGGCAAAATAATTGGGTTTTATGCTGTGCATCAGGTTGCCCATGAATGCAAAGAACAAACCGACCGCCGGCAAGATTACTTTATCAACCCTGAAGGTTTTGTCGATAGTTGCCAGGGTGATCCCGATGGACAGAACGGCCATCAGCAATACGATACCTAAACCGATCTTTTGAAAAGTTGCATCGCCATATTTTACCAGCTTTTTGGGGTCGATGGCCGGAAGGAACTTGAACAAAAAATAAACCAGGCATGACATGCCCATCAATATAAGCGGACCGATCAGGAATTCATTTTTACTGCCATACCTGTCGGGTGTGCCCTTGATCCCGAAATGGACCGGCACCGTTTCCGGCAAGGTTGGAAAAACATAGAGCAGGTAAGCCAATGGCAACAGCCATATTACCAGCGCAGCCACGTCCATTTTGTTAAATCTTTTCATTGTTTTTATCTTTTTGTGGTGATTTAAATTGCATTATCCATTTCAGCATTTCGTCCATTACTGTGGTGTTTATCGAGTAATAAATAAACTGGCCTTCCTTTACCGATACCACCAGGCCCGCCTGCCGCAGCAGGTCGAGGTGATGCGATATGCTGGGCTTGGATATGTTGAACTGATCGGCTATATCGCCTGCCGTCATATCCTTGTCCTTCAGCAGTTCCAGTATGTCCCTGCGGGTTTGGTCGTTCAATGCTTTAAATAATATATTCAACTCTCGACTATTTATATATTTAGACAAATGTCTAAATACTTTGTTACAAAAACAACTCAATTTTATGATTGAGTTGATTATCAATAGAATATTATCTTAATTCTTGCAAAATTTCGCGAGATTTTGAATAGCCTCCACCTGTCCCAGGCCGGCGAGTATGCTCCAGTCAGCACAGGCCTCTTTCTTTTTACCCAGGTTAGTATGAATAAAAGCTTTCAGATAATACGCATTCAAATTTATATTATCTACCTGGAGGCATTGATCGAGCAGTTCCAGAGCCTTATCATAATTACGGTTGTTTGATTGCTTAATGGCTTCATCTGTAGTTTGGCGTACAGCTTCCACTTCCTCTTCAGACAGTTTGCCGTAAGGCGCGGGGGAAATAAAGGGATATTCGATACTCATCGTATTCATCTCGCCTAACCCGGGGTAGGGGCGCCGGCCCGTTTTTAAAGTAATCAGCACTAATGAATTTACCGGCACACCATTTTTCTTTGCCGGTATCCAGCTTAAATTTCCAATGCCATTTCCAGCTATTTTTGCGAAACTTCTGGACACGCTATCGAGGCTTAACACCGTGAAATTTTTCACCCGGCCTTTTTTATCCACTATAAAGCTGGCTTTTAAACTCCCCTTATCATACCTGGTATTTATCTCGGACATCCAACCATTGAGGTCTCCTTTGCATTGAGGAAAAAGTTCTCTTGTAGCCTCGTACACCGAGTCCTTTAAAATAGCATTAAATGTTGCCGCCGTATGCACATTATGCTCCATAGTCTTTACAAAATAGTATACAGGGATCTGTTTATCCTGTACGCCGAATGGAGCGAACAGAGATAACTTCAAAGTATCATTTGCAAGACCTATCACGTTGTAGATAGCACCTCCGGCAACTAACGAATCACCTTTAAGTTTATACGGCAGTTTATATCCCTCAAATAGCACGCCGCTACTATAGATCACATAACCATCGTTTCCGAAATTATACTTTAAGAAATCCATGCCGCAGCCATAATGGTCTATGATCCGGCTGCCGTCTTTCATCTGGGCCTTTACTTTGACCCAAAGACCCGTTAATGCCTGGTCGGTCACCTGCCCGAATGAAAATAAGGGCAAAAAAATCAGGAGTAAAAAATATTTCATGCGTAATAAGTTTAGGTTATCAATATACTAAAAATCAGGATAAGAACAGGCGAATGCAATTTAATCAAACATTCCTTTTTCTTTTTCGATAAACTCGGGCCGGTGCAAACTAAGCCCCAACGCCTTGTTCAACTCATCCACAACGTAGTCGCAAAGCTCGGGCGAATAGCGCTCGTCGTGCTGGTGCATGAAGAACCATACCGATTGCAGGCCCTGTTCCTTCCAGTCTTTAATTCGGGCCACCCAGTCGTCCACACGTTTGTAGTCGGTTTTATCCAGGCTATTACCCACAAAGCGGATAAAGGCGTGCGGTGTTGGCAGCTCCATGTGTACGCAATCCCGGCGACCGGCGGCGTCGGTTATTACTGCGCCAATGTTTAATTCGTGCAGGGCATTGAATAGATTATCGCGTATTTCCGGTACAGCATACCATTCTTTATGCCGAACCTCGACGAATACCGGCACATCTTTCGGCAAATGTTCCAGATAAGCTTTCAGTTCGGGAAAACTTTTGGGAGTATAGTTGTCGCCTACCTGCAAAAACAGCGGCCCAAGCTGGTCGCCAAAAGCCATGATGCCGTTGTAGTATTGCGTAGTCAGTTCGTCGGCATTTTTTAGCCTGCGGATGTGTGTAATGGATTGAGAAAACTTCGGGCAAAATTTAAACCCTGGATTTGCGGCCGCTTTTTCCTTCCATTTATTGATCGTTTCCGGCCCGTACACCTGGTAAAAGGTGGCATTCAATTCAATGCAGTCGAAATGCTTTACGTATTCGTCCAGGAAATTTGCTTCTTTGGTCTTAGGGGGATATATCTTTCCAAGCCACTCCTTTCTTCCCCATTTGGCGCAGCCCACATGCACCTGTAGTTCACCAGTACCTTTGGCAGCTTTTAACGTCTTGACGGTAAGCTCCGGGTCGGCCGGAAGAGTGAAATCGATCAATGCTAATTCGTGGGGGTCAACGCGGCCAAATTCCATGTCAGATAATTTTGAAGCAAGTTAATATTTACCACCGAACCCCTGAAAACTTTCCGTCAAAAAATGATGGCTACCTCCGGAAAAGCAATACAAAATCGTCCGCCAGTGTACGGCAGGTGTTCGCTTACGGAACAATAGCGCATTTTCGTAAAATTTTTTCTTATTGATTATCAGTACTTTACAAAACAGGTATCAATTTTGGCATAGGGGTGTAAACGATCAATAATTAAAACAAGAATTAAAAACATTAAATAAAATGAAATCCTCAATACTAACTCTCGCAATTGCTTTATCAGTTCTGCTGGGTGCAAGCCAGGCTGCATCTGCTGCAACACCAGATAAAGAAGCAGTAACTACTTTAAACCAGGTTGGTCCCATCAACAAGATAGAAGTGCACGGCAACGTGGAGCTTTATGTATCCTACGGTGCCGCCGACCAGGTAAAAGTTTATAACAACTACTACGCCGAAAGCGCTATGGTGCAGGGCCAGGACGGTGTGCTGCGCATAGCATCATACAAGGATCAGAAACTAGTAGTTTGGGTTAGCGCTGTCAACCTGCAAAAACTGTCGATGTATGATGCTGCAGTGGTGAAATCATTCGGCAAGTTGTCTGCACTTGAACTGGATGTAAACTTATATGATCATGCATCGGCCCAGTTAAATCTTGACGTATTTGCAGTTGATCTTAAACTAAACGGTCATGCTAAGGCCGATCTGTCAGGTTCAGCTTATAATGCCAATCTGCGCTGCGAATATTCGGCTACGCTGAATTATGCAATGCTTGACAGCGAACATTTGGTAAAAAAGATGAACCCAGATTATTTAAACGCTGACAAGAGCCTGGTAGCTATACAATAATTCATTTCTCTTTCAAAGCAATGGGTATGGAGTTTTAACCTCTGTACCCATTTTTTTTGCATGATTATTTGATTTATAAAAATAAAGTATCTAAACTTGCGTAAGTACTTACGTAAATAAATAAAAATGGAATTTTACAACAAGGTTGGCAAAATGGCAATAGGTTCGAGGCTAAGGGGGTTGAGCGATATGATAACCACTGATGCCGCGCAACTGTACCACATTTATGGGGTGGATATACAGCCCAGGTGGTGGCCGGTATTTTATGTACTGACGCAAACCAACGAAAACTCGATAACCGTCATCGCACGCGAGATAGGGCAAAGCCATGCCTCGGTAAGCCAGGTTGTGCGTGAAATGGTGAAATGTGGTTTTGTTACCGAACGCAAGAACAAGCACGACCAGCGTAAAAACTTTGTATCGTTAACCGAAAAAGGAAAGGCAGCAGCTATGAAATTGAACGACCAGCACGAAGATGTTTCGGCGGCTATCAACCAGGCTTTCAGCGAAAGCCAGTACGACCTGTGGAAAGCCATTGAAGAATGGGAATATTTACTGGAGCAAAAGAGCCTGCTGCGCCGGGTACAGGAGGAAAAAAAGAAACGTGAAGGCGGCAAGGTGGAGATCATTAACTACACTCCAGAACATAAACAGGCTTTTAAGCAACTGAATGAAGAATGGATAACCCAATACTTCCGGATGGAGGAGTCGGACCATAAAGCGCTGGACCATCCCGATGAATACATCATCGATAAAGGCGGGCATATTTTTATGGCCGTTTATGAAGGTGATGTTGTGGGCGCCTGTGCCATTATCAAAATGGACGACAAAAAATACGAACTGGCAAAAATGGCGGTGTCACCCAAAGCACAGGGCAAAAGCATCGGCACACTGCTTGGTCGCGCTTGTATTGACAAGGCGAAAGAACTTGGCGCCGATACCGTTTACCTGGAAAGCAACACCATGTTAAAACCTGCCATCAATTTATACCTAAAGTTGGGTTTCGAAAAAATAACAGGTCCGCCGTCACCTTATGAACGGTCGAATATACAGATGGAATTGAAGGTGTGAACCCATCCTTTCCGTGAGACTCACCTCCTGCCCCCTTTCTGCTGCGCAAAGAGGGTGTCTTTTTTTGTTTAGGGTAACCGCTAAACCCTCTTTATCGCTTGCGATAGAGAGGGTGGCCCAGCGTAGCGCCGGCCGAGTGAGTCAACTCGCAAAGCGGCGTGCCGACTCACCCCCTACCCCCTCTCTGCTGCGCAAAGAGGGGGTCTTTTTTGAATTCAGGAAAATATAAAAACCTCCTTATCCAATTAGCTGATCACTAATCTCTGATCACCAATTAACAAATCACTACCCTACAAATTCATACCACCCGATGCCTCGATACGCTGGGCGTTGATCCAGCGGGCATCTTCGGTACAAAGGAAGGCGGTAATGCCGCCAATATCATCGGGCATGCCGGGGCGACCTAAAGCCGTTATTTGTGATACCCGTTCCTTCATCCCCGGGTTGGAAAAAGCTTCGCTGGTAAAATCTGTTTCGATGATACCGGGCGCGATAACATTGGCCGCTATTTTCCTGGGCCCAAGCTCTTTTGCCAGGTAGCGTGTAAACACTTCGATCGCCCCTTTCATAGAAGCATAAGCAGCATACCCGGGTGTCGAGAACCGGGCTAACCCGCTGGAGAAATTGATGATCCGGCCGCCATCGGCAATAACCGGCAGCAGTGTTTGGGTTAAAAAGTAAACCCCTTTAAAGTGCACGTTAACAAGGTGATCAAAATCTTCCTCGGTAGTTTTGCCAAACGGCGATGGGGCATTAATACCGGCATTGTTTACCAGGAAATCGAAATGCTCGCTACCCCATTTTTCTTTTAATAAAGCAGTAAGCTGCTGCGAAAAAGCTTCAAAAGATCTGATCATGCTTGTATCAAGCTGAAGGGCCGCCGCCTTTTGGCCGGTGCGCTCAATTTCGGCCACTACTTCTTCGGCTTCGTCCTTTTTGCTGCGGTAGGTAATAATAACATCGATACCTTTTTTTGCAATATGCATGGCAGCGTTTTTGCCCAGTCCGCGGCTGCCGCCGGTTATGAGCGCTATTTTAGTTGTTTGTTCCATTTTTTTTATCGTTTAAAACGATACAAAGTTCCGCTTTAAACAACGCCCGGGCATGGTGACTGTTTCAGAAAAAATGGTGAGCAGTTCAGTTTTTTAGTGAATGGTCAATGGTGAATAGTGAATGGTCAATGGTGAATAGGCAGTTGTTGAAAGGATATGGATTCACTGCTGACTATCCACTATTGAACTAACAAATACCTCTTCGCGGTATTGTTTTGGGGTAATATCTTCAAAACGTTTGAAGAACTTGGTAAAATTGGAGGGGTCGAAAGTTAATTTGGCGGCTATCTGTGCTACAGGGGTATTCGTTTCGCGCAGCATAAATTTGGCGATATCCATTATTCTTGCTTCGAAAAAGCTGCATGGTGACTTGCCTGTGGTCAGTTTGATGGTATTGCTCAGGTGCGTAGGGTGAATATGCATGATATCGGCAATATCCCTTATCTCGTACATATCCAAAGCGCGCCCCTCTATAATATCGGCCAGGTGCTTATCAACTTCCTTCAGAAAATCAGAAGTGATCTCGTGCTGGCGCGATAATATTTTTTGAGGGATCTTAGTAGGCATGATTTTATGGCTTTTCTTTTCTGCAATTCCGTAAAATATCAAAAGCAATAGAATCGCTTTTTTTATCGTCCAAGACTCGCAAACTATCCCATGAATCTACATACATTTCGCGGAACTTGTAGTGATCTTCATCAACTCCATTTACCGCTCCGGAACCACCTGTGCCGCCCAAAAATACTGCGATTTTATTTCGTTTGGGCTTATGGGGATTTTTCTCAATAGTGTATTCTTCATTAAAATCCCGCTGAACAAGCATATCTAACTTCGATGTTTTCCGCCCATTTGAATCAACAACGTAATATTGCTGATCGATAATTCCTGTTTCCAATGGATTTTTTATGATCATGATGCCGTTTTGCGGGATATGATAAATGTACCTGCCATCTATCTTTTGAAGTTGCTGACCACAGGGTTCACCATAATAAAGTGTAATTTTGCCCCTGAAATTTTGGGGAATAAGAAAAGTTTCAGGCGTCATGTGTTCCGACGCAAAATAGACAAAAAGCCAAAAGCCCGGTAGCCAAAAGATAATTGGTAACAGTGTAAATAACACCTTGGTCCGTGTGCTTCTTTTTGATATAAATATTAAAACAACACCTGTCAAATAAATTAAAGGAGTACCAAATAGCCACAAATACGGCATCAAAGAAATTAAATACCCTAAAGCAATTAATACTACTCCAGGAACATAAAATTTATCTTCCCTTTTGGGTGGCGCATCCATTAAATTAATACAATAAGAAATTCTTACACAATAACCTTTGTAAACTTAGGCGGCACCCTCTTTTTCGATGCCTGCTCGTATGCATAACCCAGGGTAATGATGCCTGCCTCGTCATAAGCGGTGCTTACAAATGACAAGCCGATAGGCAGCTCATCAAAATAACCCATAGGCACGGTGATATGCGGGTAACCTGCCATAGCGGCCGGACCAGAGAATGAATAGCCATTGTCATAATCGCCGTTTACCAGGTCGATACAGCAGGCGAAACCATTGGTAGGTGCTATAATGGCATCAAGTTTATTATCCTGCAATATTTTATCAATCACGCTTCGGGTAATGGTGGTCGTATTTTTCACTGCTTCCAGGTATTCCTTTTCGTTCAGGCCACCTTTCTTTTGCGCCAGTTCCAATGTTTCCTGTTTAAAATAAGGCATAGCTTTCGCTTCGTTCTTTTTGTTGAATTCGATCACATCAGCCAGTGTCTTCATTTTACCGTTCGCGTTGCTGAGATAAGCGTTCACCCCATCCTTAAATTCATAAAGCAGTACGGTGAACTCGTCTTTGCCGGCTTGTTTGATGTTGTGATAAACCTCCACCTCTACTATAGTCGCGCCTTTGCTTTTCAGCAGGGTTATTGCCTCGTCAAACAGTCCCTTCATAAAAGGGCTGATTTCCATGGCAGATTTTTCTACCCCAAGCCGTTTTCCTTTTAGTCCGTCGGCGTCCAAAAATTTTGTGTAGTCAGCGTGAGCTTTATCCTTACCGGCCAAGGTATATTTATCTGCCGTATCAACGCCTGCAAGTGCTCCCAATAATATAGCGGCATCCTTAACTGTACGTGCCATCGGTCCGGCTGTGTCCTGCGTTTTGGAGATAGGGATGATACCTGAACGGCTCCATAAACCTACAGTCGGCTTAATTCCCACTAATCCGTTTACCGATGAAGGCGAAACTATCGACCCGTCTGTTTCGGTACCTATCGCGATAGCGCACAGGTTAGCCGAAGCCGCTGAACCCGACCCCGCGCTTGACCCGCTCGGGTTACGGTCGAGGATGTAGGGGCATTTGGTTTGGCCTCCCCTGCTGCTCCACGCGCTGGTTGAGTGTGTCGACCGGAAATTGGCCCATTCACTCAGGTTGGTTTTTCCCAATATAACAGCCCCCGCCTCGCGTAGTTTATGCACAATAAAGGCATCCTGTTTGGCAAAGTTGCCCTCCAGCGCCAGCGCACCCGCAGTCGTCATCATATTATCACCGGTGTCAATGTTATCTTTTATCAGCACCGGTATTCCGTGCAGCGGTCCGCGTACCTTTCCGTTTGCGCGCTCTTTATCCATAGCATCGGCCATGTTCAACGCATCAGGATTTACCTGTATCACCGAATTCAGCTTAGGCCCCGCTTTATCAATAGCATCTATCCGTTTAAGGTATTTCTCCGTTATCGATCTCGAAGTGTGTTCCTTAATGCGCATTTTCTGCTGAAGCGTGTCGATGGTCACCTCGTTCAATTCAAAATCGTCAAGGGAAACGTCCTCACCCCCGCTGCTTTTCTTGTCGGTTGTAACCGTGTTACAGGATGCGGCGACCAGCGTAGTGATACCGGCTATGGACCCGGTTTTTAAAAAATCTCTTCGTTGCATATTGATCGTATAATGTAGAATAAACCCGTTACAAGTAACGGATTTTTGGAGAATTAAACAACGACACTATATCGCAGGCGAAGCGCTGTAAGCTTTCCACAATTCGTCCACCGTTTTTCCGGTCAATTGTTTCCAGCTATTGTCGGTGTAGGTATGCTGGCGCAATTGCGCGTCCAGCGTTTTAACCATGCCGGGTTTTACCTTGGCTTCTATCCACGCCAAAAAGCGCGCTGTAATACGGTAGGCATTATCATAATTTTGGGTCGGTTTAAAATCGGGCAGGGTCCATTTGGCAGCCGGATTGTTTATGCCGAATTTGTACCGGGCAAAATCTGCAATGCCTTCGGTAAGCCAGCCCGGGCCCACGCTTTCGCCGTAATCCTGCACAATGTGCATTACCTCGTGGGTTATCACGTCAATATCTTCCGGGCGCTTATGCATCCATGCCGCACTGATGGTTACCTTGCCATTATCCGTTTCGGCCACACCTTTATAAGCCGTGTCTATCACTATGGTCACTTCCTTCAGCGTATTGGGATTATACTCCTTTGCCAGTTCTGGATAAACTTTGTAAAACGTATTGATCATGCGTTGCTGCAAAGCCTTATCAAGCGTAGCATCCTGGTTAATAAAGGTTATCTTGTAGCCACCTTTGTCTATCACCTGCATTTGCTGCGCCTTTGCGGCTAACGCGATAGCAAGAATTGAAAGCGTTAAGATTATGTTTTTCATAAAAAAGAGTGAGTGGCAAATATAATTTTTGAAATGGTTGCGGATTGTAAAATTAGCATATACAGTGGGGCAGTATCGGCTACTTAGCGAAAAAGGCTTACTTTTACGGCGGGATTTCTCCCTTTATCCATGACAGACATCAACTTACTATATTCCCAGGCAGTAGTGCTGCTGCAGCAACTCATCATGATACCGTCGTTCAGCCGGGAAGAGGCGCTTACAGCCGACCTGATAGAAAAATATTTAAGCGATAAGGGTGTGGAAACCCACCGCAAAATGAATAACATCTGGGCTTTCAACCTGCATTTCGATGAATCGAAGCCCACCATATTGCTTAACTCGCACCACGACACGGTAAAGCCGAATTCGGGCTACACCCGCGAACCATTCGACGCAAAAATGGAAGACGGCAAACTTTACGGTCTTGGAAGTAACGACGCCGGCGGCTGCCTGGTATCGCTGATACATACCTTCCTGTATTTTTATGAGCGGGAAGATCTGAAGTATAATTTTTGCCTGGCAACTACAGCGGAGGAGGAAATATCCGGTGTAAATGGCTTGGAATTGATCATACCCGACCTTGGTCACCTCGACTTTGGCATCGTGGGCGAACCAACGCTGATGCAGCTGGCTATAGCTGAAAAAGGATTGATGGTGCTTGATTGCGTGGCTCATGGTAAATCGGGGCATGCAGCGCGTGAGGAGGGTGTAAACGCCATTTATGAAGCGATGACGGATATAGAATGGGTCCGTACCTACCGTTTCCCGAAAGAATCGGAAGTATTTGGACCGGTGAAGATGTCGGTTACGGTTATCAATGCGGGCTCACAGCATAATGTAGTACCTGCAAGCTGCAATTTTGTGGTGGATGTAAGGGTGACGGATGCTTACCGCAATGAAGAAGTACTGGAGATCATACGCCGGCACGTGAAATGTGAAGTAACGCCACGTTCTATCCGGCTGAAGCCTTCGAAGATTGATAAAGATCACCCGATTGTGCAGGCGGGTATAGCTTTGGGCCGCACTACTTATGGCTCCCCTACTACCTCGGATCAGTCGCTGCTGGATATACCATCGTTGAAGGTAGGCCCCGGTGATTCGGCGCGCTCGCATACGGCGGATGAGTTCATCTACCTGGAAGAGATAAAGGAAGGCATTGAGTTGTATATCAAAATGCTGGAAAGTATTGTTTGATTTACAGGTTACAGTTCGTAATTTCGATGGCAATTCAAATTATACCTGGCCTTAAATATGAAAGCCCTTGTTTACCTGCTAACTGTAAGCCTGCTTTGCACAGCATCCCGCCAGGGCCATACTATCGATCTTTACGATTCATCGGGAACCGCAACCGCGTATATTGATGATTACCTGACCGATAAGGTTATCTATTTATGGGATGGAAAACCGGTAGGTTACCTGCATCAAAATTTCAATAATACCGATGTATATGGTTTCAACGGGAAACATTTGGGCTGGTTTGAAGGCGGGGCTTTAAGGGACAATAGCGGGTATGTTATAGTAGGGACAAAAGAGGCGCTGGGGCGAACGATAACTACCGGAGAATCATTGAAAAGCTTAAAAGATACACCGCCTGAAAAGAAATATAGGGAACAGGAACCTTCAAAACCTTATTTTAGCACGTTGCCTGCTTCTGTAAATCCGCGCGATTATTTGCTTGGCGGCCTTGTAAACTGACTACCGGGAAACGTCAATTATTACGCTATATTTGGTAACAATTAACCTTTCCATCAATCCAATACCTAAACAATAAAGAAAATGGACCACACATTTGTTACCACCAGCACCAGCCTGGAAGGATATAAAATAACCAAACAACTGGGCCTTGTGCGCGGCATTACCGTACGCAGCCGCAGTGCGTTGGGCAATATTGCAGGCGGCTTTCAATCGCTGTTTGGCGGCAGGCTTTCTATTTATGTCGAGCTTTGCGAGAATGCCCGCGAAGAGGCATACCAGCTAATGCTGCAGCACGCCAACGTTATGGGCGCCAATGCCATCATCAATATGCGTTACGACGCGAACGAGGTAATGCAGGGTATTACCGAAGTTTTAGCCTACGGTACAGCGGTTGTTGTAGAACCTGCTTAAATTAAAATTTGAGTGGCGGCAGCAGACTTTTTTATTGCCGCTGCCACTTAACAGTCAAAAAAGAGGAGACAGTAACCTCGCCACCTTTTCGGGAAATTGCCGCATAAACGGACGGCGTTTCCAGGTGGCGGGGTTTATTTTTTTGGCATCCTTAATGTCATCGTAAAAAACGTTCCGCAACTCTTCCGCGGTAGCGGTATCATAGATCATGCTGTTCACCTCAAAGTTAAGCTCAAAACTGCGATGATCCATATTGGCGGTGCCGACTATGCATAGCTGCCCGTCGGATACCATCGTTTTGGCGTGAACGAAGCCTTTCTGATACATATAGATCTCCACGCCGGCGTCGAGCAGTTCACCGTAGTATGAACGGGCAGCGGCGTTGACCAGGCCCGAGTCCGACTTATCAGGTACCAGTATTTTTATTTTAACGCCGCTCATCGCCGCCACGTGCAGGGCATCCATTATGTTACTGCCGGGGATAAAATACGGCGTTGTGATAAGCAATTCCTTTTCGGCAAGCCCGATGGTTTGAGCCATCGAGAACATTAATGAGGGAAAGTCTGAATCGGGGCCGCTGGCGGCAATTTGTACCGTGGCTTTACCACCGGTAACCGGTTGCGTGCAAAAAAAGTCTTTTTCAAGCTTCAAACGCTTGCCCGAACAAAAGTTCCAGTCGCAGATGAAAAGATATTGGAGGTAATACACACCCGGCCCTGCGATCTTTACGTGTGTATCGCGCCAAAAAAGCTGGCCGGGTTTATTCACATACCGGTCGCTTACATTAATACCTCCTGTAAAACCTACACAACCATCAATAATAATGATCTTACGGTGGTTGCGATAGTTAACACGGTTGGCCAGTAATATAAAATGAACCTTGTAAAACGGATAGGCCTGCACGCCTGCATCCTTCAGTTCATCAACAAGTTCGCGGCGGATAGACCGGCTGCCAAAATCATCATAGATAAACCTTACATCAACGCCTTCCCGGGCCTTCAGGACCAGCGCATTTTTTATCTCCTCCCCTATGTTGCCGTCTTCAAAAATGTAATACTGGATATGGATATGATGTTTTGCGTTTTTAATGCACTCCAGTACTTCGGGGAATTTATTTTCGCCATTGATCAAAAGCTTTACCTGGTTACCACCGGTGAGCGGACTCATGCCATCATTAAGCAGGTACAATGCCAGCTTTTTATGTTTTTGAATAGCAGGTTCATTCGTATCCCAGGCTTTTTCCGATTCCAGCCTTACCTGTTCGCGCAGCCTTTCACGCGCCGATTTATCCGTAACGATCTTTTTATTATACAGCTTCTCCTTGCGGTAGCTGATGCCGAAAGAGAAATAAATAGCTATCCCGATAACAGGCAGAAAAACGGTTACAAGCAGGTAAGCAACAGCTTTATCGTTCGACCGCGTATCGTAAATAATACGCAGGCATACAGCAACAACTATAATTATATAGATAACGGCGCCTATGAGCACCCAATCGACCAGTTCGGTTAAGTTGGATAAATGTTGAGCCATATTTCAGCTGTATAAAGGTTACAGCGTCAAATTGTTTTCGCCGGGTTTTAACGGGTAAGTTTTTCCTTTCCAAACCAGGTTACCCGGAGTTCCGGCGGGCAGGTTTACCGCTATCTTCCAGCTGCCGCCCTGCTTATCGTACCGTGCGCTTACCGTGCCTGCCGGGTGTGGTATAGAACCGCTAATATGCGTTAAGTTGCCTAAATGCGGCTCTATCTTCACCTTCTTAAAGCCGGGCGCGGCGGTCTCTATCCCAAGCACCGTCCTGAACAGTTCGA
The DNA here is from genome assembly GCF_035492695.1 of Mucilaginibacter sp. GTDB lineage: Bacteria > Bacteroidota > Bacteroidia > Sphingobacteriales > Sphingobacteriaceae > Mucilaginibacter. Next base: position 66,032 of record NZ_DATJJC010000003.1, read on the forward strand.
TGTTCGGGCTCGAACCCCAGGCATGGCAATCGGAGCGCGAGGCGCTGATGTCCGACATTTCGGCCCAGGTGGTCATGCCCATTTTGATGTTCTCGCGCCAGATGTCCAGCCAGTTCACATAATCGTTACCCATACCGGTTTTCACCAGCGCCTGGTAAACGTAATATTTAAAATAGATGGAGGCTTGCACCAGCGAAGTATCTGTCAGCATTTTACCGCTGATAGCTTTTGCCTGTTCCGGCGTTGCGGCCCCGCTTAGTATAGCCAGGGCATTGGCATGTTGCGAAAAAACATCCTTTTCGGGCCTGTCGGCATAAAGGCCCCTGGTTTCAACCCAATATTTGCTGCGGATGGTTCGTTTCAGCTGTTCTGCCAGCTTTTGATATTTTGCGGCAAACTCTTTGCTCCCTAACGCGGCTTCCAATTCGGCTGCGGTTTGATAGGCCCAAAGCAACTGCATATCCAATACGGACGAGTTGCCATTGGCCCCAATCGGCGCCACGCCGGCATCCCAGCCTTTGCCATTGGCCCAGTCGGTAAATTCCCAGTATGGTGCGTTTTTTAAGGAGCCGTCGGGCTGCTGGTATTTTCCAAAAAAATTGAGCACCTGTTCCACACCCGGAAGTTTATCGGTCACAAAACTGTTATCATTGCGGTACATATAATAGTCATGTATCATGGCTATCCACCACAGGGAAAAGGTTGGTATCTGCTGTGGTATGGCCGTAGGGTAACGGCTTTGCGTGATGCCTTCGGCCAGGCGCGAATGGTCGAGCAGGGTTATTGCATTTCTTCCCAATTTATCGTCGCCACTGTCGTAATATGATACCATGGCCTGTATGCGGGTATCGCCCACGTATTGTAATTGTTCGTAGTATGGGCAATCCATATAGGTTTCCCAGGAGCATAGTTTAGCCGTGTGCCAGCCGATCTGGAGGATGGTATCCAGCTGTTTATTTTCCGATTCAAATTCGGCTTTGTACTGAAAGGGATATCCGGTGGCCGTTCCGTAAATGTCGTTGATCAGTAATGGCTCGTCTTTTGTTTCTACTATCAGTTGCAGGTAACGATAAGTGCGCCAGTTAAACGGCGTAAATTCCTGTTTGTCGCTCCCATCGCTTATGAGGCTATCTTTACGACCGACGAAACGTTTCCCTTCTATCTCATTCCTGTTCCCCTTGCGTTCCTGGGCGCGCCAGTTTTTGTTGCCGGGTTCAATGATATACAGGCCTTCGGCATAGCTCATGGATATGCCTGCGTCCTTCCCCCTGCTGAAAACAATGGTGGGGTAAGCATTTGTCAGGTAGGTTTGATCGAGCAGTATGGTTGCTTTGGTGTTAGCCGGGATGGTAACCGGGTTTTGCTCCGATGGAAAAGTTGCCGGTAAACTGACGCCCGTTGCCCGGCGCATGGCTTTCAAGCGCTGCGGTATCATTTCCCTCGCGGCTATGGGCGAGGGCACCAACATCCAGCCATCATTAAACGACATTTGCCCCTTGGGGCCTCCTACAGCCATTTGGTTAGCCTGCTGCCAGGCGCTGTCATCAAACCCGGCCGACTGCCAGTTCTTTGGCTGACGTTTCATATCCACTAATTCGCCGGGACCGGCAACATAGTAGCTGTAAATTAACTCGACGGGAAGCGGGGTGTAAGCGGTATCGCGCAGGCATTTCCAGCTTTTGTCGGTGTTCACCTCCTCTTCAGCCGACGTTGCACCCTGCAAAATGAAGCCCGTGCCGTACGACATCTGCGCAGCGGGTTTCCACGAACCTTCATTCGCCACAACAGCGCTTATTACATTTTGCCCTGCAACCATGTAAAACGCCAGGTCGACGGTTTCATAATTCCAGAAATAAAAATCGCTGCGTGCCGGGCCGACCGAAACCAAATGTCCGTTCACATAAAGCTTATAGCGGTTATCGCCCGACACAAAAACTTTATAGCTGGCGGGTTTATTTTCCAGGTTCACAACTTTTCTAAAAAGGCAAACCTGGTAGTCTGGTGCGGGGCCCGGCACATTTATCCAATGCGCGTTCCATCTTTTGGGGTTGATGGTATTTTTTTGGGCGATAGCGATGTTCGCAAAAACAAGAAAGCACAGCAGGGTAGCCGCAGGGAATGTAGCTTTAAACTTCATGGCAATGGTTTATAGCTGAAAGATAGAAAGTTTTTTCGCCAAAGTGTAAATCTCAGGCCAGCCTGTCAAAAAGAGCGGTCGGCAAGCCATCCAGGCTGACGCGGTTCTTTTCTTTTTTATAGGTCTCCAGCCCTTCGGGGCCTTTGGCGGCAGCCCATTTTTGGGCATGGTCGCGTTCGCCCATATATTCATACAGGGGCACGCTGAAACCGCAGGAAGTTTGCACTTTATCAATTTCGCCGACGATGATCTGCCGTGTGGCAAGTTGCAGCTCAAAAAGTGCCGACAACTCTTCCCATTCCGCATCGCCCGGCAGTACAGTGTACCCCCTGCCGTATAACCGCAAAATATTCGGCGGCCCTTCATAGGCGCAGAACATCAACGTGAGCCGCCCATTCTCCATTACGTGTGCCGATGTCTCGTTACCGCTGCCTATAATGTCCATATAGGCTACTTTATTGGCAGATAATACCCTGAAACTGTCAATTCCTTTCGGAGAGAGGTTTACATGCCCTTCGGCGCTCAGCGGGGCACTGGCTACAAAAAACATCTTTTGTTTGTCGATAAAATCGCTATGCTGCGGAAGAATACTGTCAGAAAATTTGGCCATATACAAAAAAATGGGTGACAACACAAAGTTATCACCCATCCTGGAGAAAAGTTAATTTATTGAGCGTAATTTTTTTAACCGTCAGGGTTGTGTTGAAGTATTCTCTTTTGTTTTTACACCCAGGTAAGCTGCCGAACTGATACCCATTAAACCCAGTAACGTATCGGTTATCACGGCTTTATCTGGCAAGGCACATTTTAAGCTGACATACGATATGTAAATAACCCCCACAATAATGGTCCATATCACATTTTGAAGACGGTGAATGCTTACGCCCGTTTCGTCTGAAATAATATCGATGAAAAAGAAGCCCGACGCCGGTTGATTTTGCTGCACGTCGGCACTCGGGGTAGGAACAGCAGCCGTGCCCGCCGGGCTTGAATTGGTTTGCTGATTGCTGTCAATTGCTTTGCTTACTACCGTAGTTCCCGCGGATATTCCCAATAAAATCAAATTAACACCACTTAATTCAACCGCAAATTTTACACCGTCTGCTCCAGGTGTAAAGAAGGCAACATAGATGTATGAACCTATCACAATAACCGACCAGAATGCCAATTGAGTACGCGCCAGGCTAAAAGCGGGCCGGACAGGTTTGCCCGTTTGCGCTGCCATGCTATTTATAACGGTAGGGTCAAAAACCGCATTCCGAAGCATATCTGACTTCAAAGAGATCCATACCACAATAATTGTTAATACGGCGAGAATAATAAAATAAGCTGTTTGCATGGCGTTGAGACTTAGGCGATTATTAATTGGTTGATAAACTTAACAAGTTAACCAATATCCAGCCGCCTGTCAACCCGTGTTTTTACGGTATTTACATGCGTGTAATCACCTGAAATAAGACAAGGGGATCTCTTTCCACATACCATGTGAAAGGTGCCCGCTTAATATCTCATATACCAGGTAAATAGGCCAGAATATATAGCAGATGATAAGCAGGATGATGGAATGGTTAAAATACCAGCTCACCATAAGGGCATATATGCCCAGTAACATGTAAGCTATTCCCGAATCGCGTTTAGTATTACTCATGGCTAATGTTTTTGCTTATACAATATTAATAAAATAAGCTGTGTTCCGGATGAACGCAGCCTTATTGTTTTCGGTATTGCTGAACGGGGTGCAGCCGTCGGCCGTAAAAACCTTGATTATCTAAATAATGCGGGCATGGCAAAATACAATTTCATTTTGGGCGTTTAGTGTTGCTAACTAACCGACGCCTGTTTAAAAATGATCCGGCAGAAAATTTAGCTTTAAGCAACCTTACACGCATTTTGATGAATTTCGACATAGACAGGCAAACACTAAATGATCTGGCAATTTTCCCAAATAATAATTCCCGCCAATCTATATTTAGTCTTTTCAACCACACCCACACAATTGGCGGCAATGAAGTTTTGCAGGATATGTTCAACAAGCCGCTTACCGACCCTGTACAGATAAAGGAAAGACTGGAAGCGTTTTTATATATCGAAGAACACCGTATTAAGATCAGTTTGGATAGAAACGATTATGATTTTGCGGAATTTTACTTAAAAAAGCATTACAATGCCAAACCATTTTCAGTTATAACCCGGTTCCTGGAGAAAATCATATATGCTTTTAAGTTTAATGACAATGATTATTATGTGATTCAAACCGGCGTAGAGAGTATGCTTTCCATACTCGAAAGCTTAATAAATTACGCCGGGGCGCTAAAGGGCGATCTGCCTAAAAAAATTGAGGGCTTCCGCACCACCATTTTAAATGCTTTCCGGGCGGAAGAGCTGATATGGCTAAAACAACTGATAAAAAAACCGGACCTCAGCGCTGCCGATATAGCAAAAGCGGACCATTTTTTCAGGCAGCTTGCCTACAAACAGATGAAGGATCTTTTAAATATTGCCTATCAGTTAGATGTTTATCAATCCGTTATTATAAGTGGCCGCTCCCTGGGTTTCACATTCCCGGTAATTGATGAAGATGATGAAACATGCTTAGCTGCCGAAGGGTTATTTCACCCGTTTATTACCGGTGCGCGGAGTAACGATGTTGCATTTAGTCCCAGCAAAAATGTTTGTTTTATTACCGGCACCAATATGTCCGGAAAATCATCATTGCTAAAATCAATAGGTATCGCCGTCTATTTATCTCAATTAGGCTTTCCCGTACCTGCGAAAAGTATGAGGTCCTCCGGATTTAAAGGGCTGATCACAACCATAAACTTAGCGGACGATGTAGAACAGGGACATAGCCACTTTTATAAAGAAGTATTGCGGGTAAAACATGTGGCCGAAAAATTGAATACCTCAAAAGATATTTTCGTCATTTTTGATGAATTGTTCAGGGGGACGAATGTTAAAGATGCTTATGATGCCTCTTTAGCTATAATTGCGGCCTTTGCAGAAGTGAAAACCTCCTTCTTTGTAGTTTCCACGCATATTGTCGAGGTCGCCCATGAATTATCGTCTATTGAAAATATAAATTTCCGGTATATGGAAACGATTTTTGAAGATACAAACCCTGTAAACAGTTATAAACTTAAAGCGGGTATTACCGAGGAGCGGTTAGGAATGTGGATAGTGAAGCATGAAGGGATACTTGAAATAATAAAAAATTCCTTAAAATCTTAATATTCGGTCGTCAATGGGCGTTGGGGTTATTAAAGCCTACACCACAACCATACAAATATTCATAACCAGATAGGTCTCAATATCTTCATACAACTTGCATTTCCTGCAGCCTCAAATATCTGCGTAAGTCACAAAACCGGATTGCGTAAAAACCCGTAGTTAAATTGGGTGATAACACTGCTATTTTACGCCCGGTTACCGTTTACCTTTAAACCAAAATAAATTAACCTTGTCACATGGTTGAAATTTACCAAAATATCCCTTTCTTTATCGTGAGAAAATATTTAACCACAATATTTGTGACCGGCATATTTGCGGTGCTTGTATTTGTGCTTTACCGCAACTATATGCCATTGAACTCTACTGTTTCCATTAGTAACTCCCGCTGGCAAAAGGTACACATACAGGTAAAGAAGACATCCGCTACCATACCGAAGAGTGCCGGTATCATCTTCGACCAATACCTGGTAAAAGGACAATCGCGGTCATTTACGGTTAATAACAGCGACAACATTTTATACCGGCGCGACCTGGATCCTGATCATCCCGACGGGGTACATTTTACCGATTGGACATCCGCGAACAATGACGGATGGGCGGTATGTACCATAAAAGACCCCTGAATGACGACTTTTTTTATCTTTCTAACATATATTCTAAACAAAAACCTATTTTGTGGGTTACCTTTAAATTAAAAACAAACTTATCATGGCAAACGAAAGTGGAATTACCGCCTACTCGGTAAAAACAAAAACTAAAAATGTTCCAATGATCGATCCGGTGATCGACGTAAAATCAGGCAGATATATTGCCAGCGGTAAAGACGCTGCAGGCAATAAAATGTCGGCTATCATGAGTAAAGCAACTGCTGAAGGTCATATCTCGAGCGGTGCTGCTAAAAAAGGTACAGGCTGGAGTTAAAAAACCCGCCACCTGTTATTCTCGCTACACAGACGCGGGTACTTAAAATAGTAAGCCCCACGGTTACAAAACCGGGGGCTTACGTTTTTCAGCCAACTTTGATATAATTTTACAAAAAAACCAAAGGCATTTTTTTAATTACCAACCACAACGGTGGCATTTGCCATCATGGAATGGATGGTACAGTGATAAGTGTACGTACCGGCAGTGGCAAACGTCTTTTTGAATGTTTGATCAACAGCCAGGCTGCCACTGTCAAAAGCTCCGCCGAGGTCGGTTGCCGTATGCGGGGTTGCGTCCTTGTTCGTCCAGGTAACCGATCCCCCGATCTTAACATGAACCGTTGCGGGCGAAAAAGCAAAGTTTTCGATACTCACATTTGCTGCGGCCACCGGCGTGTTGCCCGACGATGTAGGGTTGTTTGAATTGCCCGACTTGCCGCAGGCCCCTAAAAATAAAACACTTGCCATCAGCAGGATGGCTGCACATACCATTTTCGTTTTCATAATAAATGTATTTGATGTAGTTCTCATACACCTATCACGGCTGAAAACGAAGGATGGTTGCCTGCTAAAAATTATAATGTCAATGAACTGTGCGGTTTTGTTTTCACAAACAAACCGGGTACCGGCATATACAAATTTCGGTTATAGAGGCGACTAAAGCGGTGACACTGTTTTGTCAGCACATGAGGCAGGGTGTTCACGAAAAATGCAAAAATGGGGCACTTTTTGACGATATCAAAATCCGAAATAGCTGAAAATAAACCGCTTGCACCGAAGCATTGCGGGGCAAGCGGCGGCGGCGTGAACACTTAGTGTATCCTACAAAAAAGCAAAAATAAACGCCTGGATCTTATTTCTTGCTTGTGCCCAGGTTATCTACGCGGTCATAAAATTCGTCCTGTAGTTTAATGGTTGTGGTGTCTGCTTTTATTTCTTTAAGCACTTTGACGAACGATGCTATTTCGTGATCAGTGATGAATTTGCCAAATTCAGCCGTAGCTTTTGCCCCTTCGCCGGCATAGTGATTAGGGAACGATGCATACCACCAAATAGGGGTATAAACTCCGGGCAGGTTCAGTCGTTTCTGGTCGGCGCCCGATTGTGAAGTGGCCCTGCCCATGCGCATCAGGTCGGGCCGGTAATACATCAGCACCGATGTTTCACTTTCGCCGGCATGTTCGTCGCCACGCATATCCGATTTGTGCATCTTGCGGTATTGCGCCTGGAAATCAGCATCGTTCTCCGGGTCGTAAAAATAAATAGCATAGTTATGCCTTTTATTCAGGAACGACTGCATAAAGAAGCGGATAAACTCGGGGTTGCCGCCATGCCCGTTCAGTATCACTATTTTTTTAAAGCCGTTGCGGGCAATTTCGTCGCAGGTGGCCTCTAATAAATTATAGATCAATTGCGCTGGAAGTGCGAAAGTACCCGGCTGCTGGCGTGCCTCGTTGATCTGCCCGTAAAAATAATCGGGAAACACTACGGCATATTCCTGTTTGGTGGCACGGGCTGCCCATTCGCGCACGTGGATCAGGTCGGTACCGATGGGCGAATGCGGGCCATGCTTCTCTAATATTCCAAACGGGAGTATACAGGTTTGAGACGATTTGTCGAGCGCAGCCTGCCAGTCGGTAGCGGTAAGTTCGTCCCAGCGGGCGGGTACTTCCTGCGCATAAACAGCGCTGCATAACAAAAACGAAGCAAAAAATAAAAATAGTTTCATGATCGGGTGAATTGGTTAATGCAATGAAGTTATGAAAAAAGCAACATTCCGATTTATTAAGCCTTTTAAAACTTCGTAAATCTTATGTTACCAATTTTTAAAAGGATGTTTAGATAGTGCTGCGTTAGTGTACCGTCCATCGTCGGTAACTTCAATAGTTACCCATTCGGGCCTTTCAAACTGTTCATCCTCACTTTCGAGTTCTATTTCCGCTACTATTAAACCTTTGTTATCCCCGTTGAAAACATCAACCTCCCACAGCTTTCCGGCGAAATGAATGTTATACCTTATTTTCTCGGTACCGCCGTTCGTGACGAACTTATCCAGTATCTCCAAACCCTCGGCCAGCGGTATCTCATACTCATACTCGCTGCGCGACATATTTGACAACCCAGACCTGCTTTTCATGTTCAAAAAGGCTTTGGCGTCTGAAACCCTTATGCGCACTGTGCGGCCGCTGTCGGCTACAATATAACCTTGCCGGTAGTGTGTCCCTGCCGGCTTGCTTAGCTTTTCCCACTTATCATGGTCGACTAAAAATTTCCTTTCTATTTCTACACCCATACCCTTACTTCCTGTCCGTTATTAATGGCCTTTTCCGTAAGCGTTGCTTTCTTCCAGAAATCGTGCGCCAGGTTGCTTATCGACTTCCGTTGCCTGGCATTTTGCCGCTTTATTTTGGCGATAACGGTCCTGTCATTTATTCCGGGCGACGAAAAAAGTCCGATCGCCAGCAGGCTATCGTGCCATTGGCCTATACCTTCCTGTAATTTGTCGAGGTAATCATTATCGATCTGCAGGCTGCTTTCCAGCGCTTCAGCGGCGATCTTACGGTTATATAAAAGCGTTTTTATCCGTTTCCGGCACTCGTGCAGGCCTTCATTAAATTCAAGCTTGTGCAATGTAACGGTTATCTGCTCCAACTGGCCTTTATAAAATTCGCTTATATTTTCGCCCTCAACAGCCTTAAGGCCATCTTCAATTCCTGCATGTACCGTCCTCACTGTTTTCAGGTATTGTTTTGAATTATCCATGAACGCCTTGATATCTTTATCCATCCCATTCACCTGCTGCAGGATGAAGTCATCGTTCTGTAAACCGTATTTTGAGCTCAATTGCAGGTTGAGGTAAGCTTCGCGTATCCTGCCGCCATCTTTAAATATTCGCCTGATGGGTTTAAAAGCCCCGGAAAGTTTACTATGCGGCAAGGTATGATCCACAAGTAGCAGGAACGCCCGCAATTTTTTTACCTGCACCCTGAAATGATGCAGCTTTTCCTGGTCGCCTGTTTTAATAAAATCGCGCAGGTCGCTTTTCATCTGGTACCACAGTTCGTTAAAATAAGCTTTCCCGGCTTTTCGCTTCATTTATTATATCGGATTATAAAAATATGGTTACTTAACTGATTTTTACACTTTTACAGCTATGTAATCCGTTGTAACAATCAATGGTTTGTTTTGAACAGGGATAAGTGTAAAAAAATGTTAAAGACTTACTCATTTTCCGGGCTGTATTCAGAAATAACTATATTTAGCCCGTTCCTTTGATGCAAATAATTTGATGAATCTAAGAAAATTTTTATTCGCTTTATCCTTTTTACTTACTATCATCCGTTTATCGGCCACAGCCCAGCGCGATAGTGTAGCCCTGACCACCATAATTGAAAAGACCCAAAATTACACGACCGGTCACCCGATAGAAAAAGTTTTCATACAATTTGACAAGCCTTATTACGCGGCAGGCGATACCATCTGGCTAAAAGCCTACGTAACCGCGGGCCTGCATATCCCCTCGCCACTGAGCAAGATTCTTTATATCGATTTTATAAACCAGCAAGGCATTTTATTAAATGAACTTAAGCTGCAACTGGTTAATGGTATGGCGAACAGTTTCCTGCCACTTCCACTCAATACCTATAAGCGAGGCGACTATCGCATACGCGCCTATACCCGCTGGATGCGCAATTTCGACCAGGCATATTTCTTTAATCGTACATTAAGTATTGGCAGTACCGAAAGTAACCAGGTTATCCCGCGCATAACATTTAAAAATTCGATCTCGGAAAAAACGGCCCGTATTATTGCCGACATCGTTTATAAAGACCAAAATGGCAACCCTTATGCTAATAAAAAGGTGAACTGGCGGGTTATGAGCGATGACCAGACCATAGAGAAAGGCAGGGATCAAACCGACGCGAACGGGAAGCTGAACATCAATTTCCTTACGGATAAAGTTTCGGCGCTTAATACGGCAACGGTTCAAACCGATCTTGAGCTGGATGACAAAAAGCTCATTAACAAAGTTTTTGCGCTCGAAACGACACCGCCGGATGTGGACGTACAGCTTTTCCCTGAGGGAGGATACCTGATAGATGGAATACGTTCGCGTGTAGCTTTCAAAGCGCTCAAACCTGATGGACGCGGCATCGACGCTAAAGGTAACGTAACGGATAATACCGGTGCGGTAATGGCAAGTTTCGATTCGCAGCACCTGGGTATGGGTGTGTTTGCCATACAGCCGGAGAACGGGAAAACTTACAAGGCCAATTTTACTTTCGCCGATGGTACAAAAACAAGTATCGACCTGCCCACGCCGCGCGACGAAGGTATCAACCTATCGTTAAACAACTCGGATGCCGATACGCTGGGTATAAAAATTGCCGCAAACGAAGCCTTTTTTACAAGAAATCAAAATAAACCCTTTTATGTTATAGCACAAAGTAACGGCGTTATATGTTACGCGGCGCAGACTAATTTAAAAAGCCCGGTATATGCGGCGAGTATCCCGAAAAGTAAATTCCCTACCGGGATAGTGCAGGTAACTTTATTTTCGGTAAAAGGGTCGCCGCTTAGTGAAAGGATAGCTTTTGTAAGACATAACGACCTTATGAACCTATCCTTACGTTCGGATAGGCAAAATTACGGACGCAGGCAAAAAGTAAAAATGACAGTTTCCGCCAAAAACAAAGAACTACCGGCTGAAGGCAGTTTCTCTGTTTCTGTAGTTGATGAGACACTGGTGCCTTACGACGAAAATGATGAAACGACCATACTGAGCCACCTATTGCTAACATCAGACCTTAGAGGATTTATTGAGAAGCCAAATTACTACTTTAATCATCCAAATAGTAAAACCGAAGCCGATCTCGACGTTCTGATGCTGACACAGGGCTACCGGCGCTTTTCGTACAGAAATATCGTCAGCGACAGGAACCCTCCTATAACTTTTTTACCGGAACAGGGCATTGAAATATCGGGCATTTTACGAACTAATACAGGCATACCGGTATCAAAAGGCAACGTACGGCTGATAATACCAGACAAGAGCTTCTCCACGCAAACGCAAACCGATATGAGCGGCAATTTCAGGTTCGCAAACGTTCTTGTGTCCGACTCATCAAAAGTGACGCTGAACGCCCGCGACAACCCGGGCGGCAGTAATATGGTGTTGACAGTAACCCCTTTTGTTACTCCGCCGACAAGTATATTCAATAATCAAACCGGCTATATTGCAAACATTGATAGTGCGATACATCCGTATCTTGAAAATAGCTTAAAACAACAAAATGCTTTAAACAAAACCCATACCCTTGAGGAGGTGGTTATTAAGGATAAAGCTGCACCCAAAAAGGTTAGTCATTCCGATTTCAGCACCTTGCAGGGTTTGAGTATTGTTGCCGATCATACCATTAACGGCGAGCAGTTTAAAGGCTGCCCGGTGTTCTTTCAGTGTTTGGCAGCGCAAGCCATTGGCCTTACTTCCGACGGTAACAACCTTTACATTACCCGCGATTATAACGCCGGTACCCGTACGCCGGTTGCGGTATATGTGAATGGCATGGCAACAGACTATAATTATTTGCAGAATATCAATTCAGACGCTGTTGAATCGGTTGAAATATTTTTGAATGACGGCTTATCGGGCATCAACCGTGCTACCAATAATAAAGGCGTTATCGAGATCAACCTGAAAAAACAGCCAAAAGGAGAAAAGATAAGCAAAGAGCAACTGGCCGACCTGTTGCCAAAAGGCTACCTGGTTGAATTTGTGCCAGGCGGCTATGACGCAACGCGGGTATTTTACGCTCCTAAATATGACAACCCGGCAGCGCCGCGGGCAGGAGCCGACCTCCGCAGCACGATCTACTGGAACCCTTCTATTATAACGGATAAAACAGGTGCGGCATCATTTGATTTTTTTAATGCGGACGGCACGGGAACTTATAAAGCGATAATACAGGGAATAGATAAGGACGGCAACCTGGGCTGGTATATTTACCGCTATAAGGTTCAATAGTTTCAAAATATTTTCTTAGTTTTAATTAACTAAGATCAAACCTGAAACACATGAATCCTTCATCAATTAACTGGCTGGCCGTAGTTGTAGCCGGAATCTCGGCATTTGCCGTAGGCGGCATTTGGTACTCGCGCGGCATTTTTGGCAATGCCTGGATGGCTGACAGCAAACTTACCGAAGACGATATTAAGCAAGGCAACAAAGGCAAAATATTTGGCTTTACCGCTGTATTTTCCCTTTTAATGGCTATAAACCTGGCCATGTTCCTCGCCGATAGTCCGGGCCATATCACAGATTTAAAATGGGGTGCAACAGCAGGTTTCCTTGCCGGTATCTGGACATTTTGCGCCATTGCCATCCATAGCTTGTTCGAATTGAAAAGCTGGCGCCATATTTTTATTAATGGAGGTTACAGTTTGGTATCGTTGACACTGATGGGCGCCATTATTGGGTTGTGGCGGTAGTCTCCATTGCACACCAAAATCATATTCTCACTATTTTTTTGTCCGGTTCCACTAAATCGAAGCCCGGCTTAGCCTTGCCGGTGCCTGATAGAATATGGCCGGGATATTATACTCTACCCAAAATACCCTACTTTTGTAACGCATGTGTTACATTACGGTATCATTTATTGTGCGTCTTATTAAACTATTTAACTGCCGCACAATCATACTTATATAATATTTATAATATCTCTAACCTTATTTTGACATGAAAAAAGGAATTTATTTGATCATACCCGTCACCTTCCTGCTTGCAGGTTGCGGCGCCTGGGTGCAGACCACCGTTTACGAACCTGCACCTGTATATAACGATTCCCAGTCGGGCTATAACCAGCCACCACCCGATTATCACCAGCCGGGCTTTAACGACAATTACCCAGACTATGATAATTCGCCACAAACCGACCAGGTGTTTTATGACGAACTGAGCCCCTATGGCAGATGGATAGATTACCCGGACTACGGTTATGTATGGGTGCCGAATGTGGGCGACGATTTCAGGCCGTATGCCACCAATGGCAATTGGGTTTACAGCGATTATGGCTGGACCTGGGCTTCTAATTATGACTGGGGCTGGGCTACCTTTCATTACGGGCGGTGGTTTTACGATGGCTATTACGGCTGGTGCTGGCAACCGGGTGATGATTGGGCCCCGGCGTGGGTTACCTGGGGCATGTCGGGCGATTATTTTTGCTGGGCACCACTCCCTCCGCGTGTTAGTATAAGGGAAGCAGAACTGGGTTGGTGGAAGCCCGCACCAAATACCTGGAACATGGTGCCGGGCAGGCGATTTAACCAGGTAAGCGTCCACAATTACATTGTCTATAATAACATAACGATCATTAATAACATTAGGGTGATCAGGAACAGTAATACCGGCTATGTCAATACGGATCACCGCGGCGCTACTTACGGCGGTATTCGCACCGCCGGTGAATACAACCGGGGGCCCCAGGTGTATGATGTAGAACGGGTTACCAACGATAGGATACAAGCCGTTACCGTTACCGACAGAACCAAGCCAGGCGCTGTTGTTGTAAATAATAACCGCATCTCGGTTTATCACCCGGTAATTGCGCCAGGTAACCAGCCAAATAACAGACCGGCGCCAAGAAAGTACGACCATTTCAGATTGGGTGTCCAGATGCCGCAACAAAACAATGGTAATAACAACCAAAGTCCGGGCAGGAATAACGGTGGCCAAAATCAACCCAACCGGCCGAACGGGAATCCGAACCAAGGGCAGGGACAAAATCCCGGACAGCATAATGGCCAAAATCAGCCTAACCAACCTAACGGGAATCCGAACCAGGGGCAGGGACAAGATTCCGGACAGCATAACGGCCAAAATCAGCCTAACCAACCCAACGGGAATCCGAACCAGGGTCAGGGACAAAATTCCGGGCAGCATAATGGCCAAAATCAGCCTAACCAACCTAACGGGAACCCGAACCAGGGGCAGGGACAAAATTCCGGACAGCATAACGGCCAAAATCAGCCTAACCAGCCCAACGGAAACCCGAACCAGGGTCAGGGGCAAAATTCCGGGCAGCATAACGGCCAAAATCAACCTAACCAACCCAACGGAAACCCGAACCAGGGTCAGGGACAAAACCAGCCTGATCTAAATCCAAATAGCGGCCAGCCGCGGCAGCACCGGGGAAATCCAAATCCGGATAAAAACTATTCGCCCCAGCAAACAGGGCAGCAACCTAATACAACAAGTCCGGCTCAGCAACCTGGCCAGCAAGCTCCTCGCCCACAGGCAAACCCTGCTTTGCGCCCTAACTTACAGCCCGTTCATAACAATAAAGGAAACAATAAGAACCAGCCGGGCAACCAAAAACCCGATACTACAAAACGCAGGCCCAACATTCGCTCCTGATATAAGAGCATCCCCGCCATTAACCCCGGGGATGCTTTTATAATTTCTATTTCAGGCCCGGTGATGGTCGGCCTTCCATTGAACGATCGCCTTTTTAATTTCTTCGGGGCTCATATTTGCGGCAACTGCCTTGGCTGCCAGTTCTACAAACTCTTCATCCGATGCAAAGCGTAAAGCGATGGCTTGCCCCATACTTAAACGAATGTCCAAAAGCTTGCCAGTAAGCACATAATGCCTCAGGTTCTCTTCAGCGCGGATCGCCCTGTCCTGCGCCCTTAGCGGAAATGTCCTGGCAAACCAAAACAAAAGCATGCCGCATATAAACATAACCAACAAAAGTACGGCGCTTATAAACCCGCCGGTGTAGGGTGGATGCCTGAATATATTTACAATAGCGGCAATTGCACCCAGGAAAAGTAAAGAGCTTGCTGCAAAATGGAAGCCGGGTACAACACGGCGGTGATTGGCATAGTTTTGTATTTTTTTCATGTTCAGGATTTTGAAACCAATTTAGTGTTTTTTTAAAGGCCGGGTATTGCCGCCGCAGTGTTTTTACAACTCCATTGCAGAACATTTGAGCACCGCTTATGTTAAACCTTTAGTTAAACTATCATGATATGGCAACTGCAACAACATTTGAGCAAACATTTACCATTGGCGCCGACCTGCCAGTGAACCGCCTTGGCTACGGCGCAATGCGAATTACCGGGAAAGGGATTTGGGGGCCGCCCGAAAATAAAAACGAAGCGATAAAAGTTTTAAAGCGTGCGGTTGAATTGGGCGTCAATTTTATTGATACGGCAGACAGTTATGGCCCGTATGTGTCCGAAGAACTGATAGCCGAAGCGCTTTATCCCTATCCGGCTGGGCTTGTTATAGCTACAAAGGGAGGGTTAATGCGTACCGGCCCCGATCAATGGCCTGTTAATGCACACCCCGATTACTTAAAGGAAGCCCTGGAGGGCAGTTTAAAACGATTAAAGCTCGACCGTATCGACCTTTACCAGCTACATCGTATCGACCCGAAAGTACCTGCTGAAAAAACTTTTGAGTTTTTATCGGAAGCGCAGCGTCAGGGGAAGATCAAACATATAGGGCTATCTGAAGTAAGCATTGACAACATTAAAAAGGCACAAAAATATTTTGATGTGGTGTCGGTACAAAACAAATACAGCGTGGATAACCGGGGTTGGGAACCCGTGCTCGAATATTGCAAACAAAATAATATTGCGTTTATACCGTGGTTCCCGCTTAGCGCGGGCAATGTTGACGCTGAAAGAAAAATAAACCAGGTGGCTGAAAAGCATAACGCTAATGCACACCAGGTAGCTTTAAGCTGGCTCTTGCACCATGCAGATAATATTTTACTTATACCGGGAACATCAAGCGTTGAGCATCTGGAAGAAAATATGAAATCGCAAAATATAGAATTAAGTAGTGGCGATATGGAAATACTGAACAGCATCTCGCCACAGTAACAAGACTATCAGCATTTTGCGAACTTCATATAATATACCTGCATCTATATTGTATCTTAAAGATTATCAGCAAGATAGCAACAAAATTGTTAATAACTTTTTATCGGACGGCATAACCTTCAATTGATGTATCGCGTAAAAGATGGTACATAAGTTTAATTAGTAATTCATAGGTGTAAGGTTAAATTCAGTTTGAGCCCCTGTTAAGGCAGGGGCTTTTTTAAATCCCTAACCCGCCAAAACATATTAAAATATTAACACGGAAGAAAAAAAAGACTTATAATTTATCCACCGATTAAACCATCGGGTCATGCCAAAGTCATATCCACGCAAACAACATTAAACCCCCTTAAAAAAAATGAAAACTTTCAGACTATCCATTATCGCGCTTTTAATGCTCGGCGCGTTCTCGTGTAAGAAAGACAGTACCTCTACTTCCGGCAATTTAACAAGTGACCAGGCTGCCGACATGGCGGCAAGCGCATTCGCATCAAATTCTGGCGGCGTGGCATCCATGAGCGACGCTATAGCGGTAAACGCACAGGGTCTTGCTTCCACAGGATCACAAACTATCAATTCACTTGGCGTTAATGAGCATCACCAGGAATGCGGTTCAACCTTAACCGATAGTGCAACTTTTACCGGTTCAAACAGTTCTGTTTCTTATGATTACTTTGTAAAATATGCACATACGCTAAATTGCAATGTTGAAAATCAGCCTGATAACCTGGTAAACGCACTTACTTACCACGGTACGTTCGATGGTCCGCGCGTATCTACAACTGCCGAAGGCACCGCCACAGCAACTATTGCCGGCCTGACCCAGGCTGCTCCGAATTATGTGATCAATGGCGAGTATAAAAGACAAGGTTCTTTTGTGTCGAAAGTTGGCAACAAAGCAACCGGCAATAGTAATATCGATATTGTGATTACCAACCTTACGCTGGCAAAGCCTTCAAGGGCCATCAAAAGTGGTACTGCTACAGTTACCGTGAGTGGTGTTGCAGGAAAGTACACCTATAATTTCACCGGCACAGCAACATTTAATGGAGATGGTACCGCTACACTTGTAATAACCGGCGGCGCTACTTATAACATCAACCTGTTAACAGGGGGTTATACCAAGCAATAACAAATATTTCATCTGCAATTTTAAGCGGGCGGCAAAATAGTTGCCCGCTTTTTTTGTGCATTTATAAATTATTTAATAGGCTTTTTTATTGATTTTCAGCCGTTTAAAAATAAAAAGCAGGAATAACTGTAAAAATTACAATATTTGTTTTCGCGTAACAATTTGAGAATGAAGAAAGACCTTTACGGGGAGTATAAAAAGATATTTAATAAAGATGCTGAGAATGCCTATTTCTCACCAGGCCGGGTAAACCTTATCGGCGAGCATATCGATTACAATGGAGGATTGGTGATGCCCTGCGCTATTACCTTTGGTACTTATGTACTTGTATCGCCAAATAACGACAACGTCTTCCGCTTCAGGAGCCTGAATTTTGACGACAAATTGGATGTTCCTGTAAAGGACGGGTACCGGAAGACGGGCGAAATATGGTTCAATTACCCGCTGGGAATTATTGACCATTTCCTGGCTGAACATAACAAGGTCACTGGACTTGATCTGTTGTACTACGGCGATATACCTATCAGTTCGGGCCTTTCGTCTTCTGCTTCTATAGAAGTAGTGACAGCCTATATGCTCAACGACTTGTTTGAATGCGGTTATTCCAAACTTGAACTGGTACAATTATCAAAAAAGGTTGAGAACGTTTTTATTGGCGTTAATTGTGGTATTATGGACCAGTTTGCGGTAGCCTTTGGTGAAAAGGATAAGGCGCTTATGCTTAATTGCGACTCGCTGGAATATAAAGCAGTAGAAAGCAATTTGGGCGAATATGTGCTGGCGATCATCAACACAAATAAGCCCCGTAAGCTGGCCGAATCGAAATATAACGAACGGGTGCAGGAATGCCAGGCAGCGCTAAAAGCCCTTCAGCAAGAACTGGACATTCACAATCTATGCGATATTAACACTGATACATTTGAAAAATACAAACACCTGATAACGGACCCGGTTGTATTAAAACGGGCCACCCACGTGATAGAAGAAAATGATCGTGTAAAATTAGCTGCTGAAGCACTTGCCGCCAGCGACCTTGCAGAGTTTGGACAATTGATGTATGCCTCTCACGATTCGCTAAAAAACCTGTACGAAGTTAGCGGAAAGGAACTGGACGCTGTGGTGGAATATAGCCAAACAAATCCCGATGTTGCAGGGGCACGCATGACCGGTGCCGGCTTTGGCGGCTGTGCTATAGCCCTGGTGAAGGAGACTGGTTTTGATAAATTCAGTAAAGAGGTTAGCGATTATTACACATCTAAGATCGGCTATGCAGCATCTGTTTATAGTTCGCTGATAGGTGATGGTGTGGGGGTATTAAAGGAGCTGGCCAACTCATAAAAATACTGTTCCCTGTTCACCGATATCTGTTAGCTTTGCACATCGGTTAACCGATCACTGGTTAACCGATCTCTAACCCAATGCGCAAACTCAAACTCGACGAACTTAACCGGGCCTCGGTATCCGAATTTAAAGCACAGGAAAAACTCCCCGTGGTGGTCATACTGGATAATGTGCGCAGCATGCACAATGTTGGTTCCATATTCCGCACCTGCGATGGGTTTGCAGTTGAAAAGATCTGCCTCTGTGGTATCACCGGTCAGCCGCCGCACCGCGAAATAGAGAAGACCGCCCTGGGTGCTACACTATCTGTTAATTGGAGCCACTACCCCACCCCGCTCCAGGCTATTGAAGAGTTACGAAAGGAAGGCTATGCGATAGTCGCCATTGAACAGGCCGAAAACAGCGTGATGCTGAATGAATTTGAAGCTGAAGAAAGTAAAAAATACGCGCTCATATTTGGCAACGAAGTAAACGGCGTAAGCGATGAGGTGATGAAAGTTATCGATGCCTGCATCGAGATACCACAGTTCGGCACCAAGCACTCATTCAATATTGTGGTGTCGGCAGGAATAGTATTATGGGATTTCTTTGGAAAGCTGATAGTTCATGGATCATAGTTCATAGTAATTGTGGCTAACCTTTAGGCAAACAGCCATGATTCCATCAGCTATAAACCATAAGCTCAATCGCAATTTTCGATAAGTGGCTTTAAAAGATTTGTCAGATATTTATATCGAATAACATTTCTTAAATCATTTAATCGTGTCTTTGATCGCAAAAAAACTCCAGATGAAATCGGGCCAGTACTGGCTTTTGTATAACGCCCCGGCAGGTTACCTCAGTTTGCTTGAACCGCTTCCCGAAGGTGCGGCTGTTTCTTACAGTACGAGCGGTGATTTTGACGGTGTGCAACTGTTTGTAAAAAACAGTCAAGAATTGGCCGACAGCCTGAAAGTAGTGATGCCATTGCTTAAACCTTCATCCGTATTTTGGATCATGTATCCCAAGAAAACTTCGGGGATCGAAAGCGACCTGGAAATGATGAGCAGTTGGGACGAACCTGGAAAATATGGGTTTACAAGCGTAGCCGCCGCTGCGATAAACCATACCTGGACGGCGTTACGTTTTCGCCCGAAGGAGCAAACCAAGGCATCGGACACCCGCAACGACGAGATCAAACAAAACGAATACAGTCAGTGGATCGATGTAGAAAACCGTATCGTAAGGTTGCCGGATGAGATCAAGGTCGCTTTGCAAAACAATCAGCAGGCACTTGCTAATTATGAGAAACTCTCCTATTCCAACCGCAAGGAATATGTGCTTTGGGTACTAACCGCCAAACAGGAAAAAACAAAGACTGAACGCCTGACGAAACTGGTTGAGAAACTGGAAACAGGGAAAAAGAACCCGTCGGATAAATAAAATTTCCTCCAAATTAGAAAAATTTCTTATTTTTAGCCTGGAGCCTCAAACTCTTCAACCGAATCTTATTGGAATTTTTCTATGTTCAAAGCCTTACAAATTAAAAGATTTACCCGGTACTTTTTTGTTCTATTTATTGCGATTGCTTCTGTTTTTTCTGCCAGGGGGCAGCAAAAACAGAAGCGCACCTATACATTGCTATGGCGCATCAGCGGAAAAGATCTAAAACAGCCTTCATATCTGTTCGGGACCATGCATGTTAAAGACAAGCGTGTGTTCAATTTCAGTGATTCCGTAATGCTGGCTATTCAAAAATGTCAGTCGTTCGCGCTTGAGGTACAGCCAGATAGTGCCATGAGACTACTTTTTAATATTTGGGGTAAAAACGACACGACGCTCGATTTGCATAAACTATTAAGTGAGAAAGAATATGCAGAACTGGCAAAAAGATTTGAAAAAAGGAATGGTTATAAGATGCGGGACGATATGAGTCCGCTTATGGCCGAATCCATGCTTAGCAATGATGACTACGGCAAGCCCGATGATAAGGAATCGTTTATTGATGCTTACCTGTATGGTATCGCAAGAACGATGAATAAAACTATTTGCGGCCTCGAAAACACTTCGCAGCAGATGAATAAGATGATGGGTAGTCCTGATGCTGTAAAGGCACGCCTGCTATACCTGCTTGATAGTGGCGCGGGTGAAGACCGGGAAGATATGGTAAATATATATAGCTCCGGCAATCTCGATGCCATTTCAAATTATGTAGATAAATATTTAGTGGACTCCGAGATAATGGCAAGAAATAAGGTGATGGCAGGCAGCATAATCAGGACCATGCATGAAAAAACATTATTTGCTGCTGTCGGCGCCGCTCACTTGCCCGGCGATAACGGTGTTATAGCCCTGCTGCGCAAAGAGGGCTATACTGTTACCGCCGTACCGGCAACATTTACAGGCGTATGGTCGAAATTCCATATTGATTATAAAAATATGAAGTGGGTAACCCATACCGATTATGATATGGGATATTCATTACAATTTCCGGCTGAACCGTTGGAAACCAATATTTACGGCACCTCGTCTTGGATGTTCCCTGACCTTGCTAATGAAGTTTTTTATGGTATCTATGTCGCGCGGCAGGGAACCGCAGACCATCCCGCTGATGCTCAGAAAGCTGTCAGCAAGATCATTCATAATCTAACAAAAAGTAAAATGAGTAAGCTGGTGAGCAGAAAAATATTTTCGGCACACGGGTTGACTGGTACTGACATTATAACCAAAGGCAAGCACGGCTATCAACGTTCGGTATTGTTTATCAATAACAATATGCTTTACTACCTGTACATGGGTAATCGTTTAACAAATTTGAGGACAGATTACGCAAATCGTTTTTTCGGGTCGTTCAACAGTTTTAAAACTGCCGAAAAACCCGCTAAAGATTGGATTGTGTTTAAAAATGATACTGCGGCGTTCAGTGTAAAGTTGCCCTTTGAACCCCGTTTTATAGGAAGAGATATAACAAGCCCCAAACTGCCGGGCAAAGTCTTCAAAATAAAAATGTACCTGTCGACGGATACCGATCACATGATGAATTACCTGTTACGGTACAACGACTACCCGAACGGCACATTTCTTGCCGATAAAGATGCGCTTTTCAATTCAATAACGACAGAATTTTCCGGCAGGGCCAAAATTATCGGTGAACCAAAAAAAATATTAAAAGACGGTTATATGGGGCGCGAAATAAAGCTGGAATTCTCGGGCAACTACCGCGGCCTGGTGCGTGTATATCTTAGAGGGAACCGCCTGTATATGCTGATGGAACAAAACCTGCGTGACGGTGCAGAAATTGATGCCAACGATATATTTTTCAATTCTTTCATGTTCGATCCTTATCTAAAACCGGAGTATATAAACTTTGAGTCGGCCGGTGATAAATACACTATTAAATTACCATCCCGGCCAGCGGACGTAGCCGACAGCGTAAAAACACACAATTCATACCTTAACACCCAATCCTACTATGTTGCTACCAGCCCTGTATCGGGTGACGTATATGGTATAGAGCACACACAGATCAGTAAGTATTATCGCACGACGGGTACTGATTCCCTTTATAGGGAATTAACAAAACTCACTGTTAAATATACCGACTCGCTGATCAAGGTCGACACGATCGACATGAACGGGAAAAAAGCCCTGGAGGTTTTGACTGAGAACAAAGCGACAAAAGAACAGCGCCGAAAAAGAATTATAATAGATGAAGGCGATGTTTTTGTTCTCCAAAGCTTTAATGCAAGGGAGCAACTTTTTAACGACGAAAGCAATACGTTCTATTCCTCTTTTGCACGCACCGGGCCTGGGACAAAAATTGACCTGGCATCATCAAAATCGGCGGGAATAGCAGCCGGTTTACGATCTGGTGATACGACAACTTTTTTAGATGCGAAGGGTGCACTTGGCTACTATACGTTTACCCGCGACGAACTACCGGATATTTATTCAGCCATTAAATACAGTTACCCGGATGATACAAGCAGCTATAGTGCACGTTCGATATTGATCGAAAAATTAAGGGACCTGCATGATAGCACAACGCTTAGTCGCCTTGAAACTTTATATGGCGGTTTACACGATAAAGACGAACTAAAATCAACTGTCCTTAGTATTATGCCCGCTACCGACTCAATAAAAGGTTATGACGCCTATTTTAAACTTTTTACAAGCGACAGGCCTGTTAAGGCAAATGGCTATACCATTTTCAGGCCCTTATATGACTCCCTTGAATATGCTGCAGCACATTTTCAGCAAATAGTACCTGTTATGGCCGACAGCAATTATCGCAAGAATATTTTGCAACTGGCAAGTGATATAGCCATCCTTGATAAGGAAAGTTATACCACCATCCTGAGGAACAATTTTGGAGTACTGACGGCGGAGGCTATGGACGAAATTAAGCACTATATTGCCAATAAGGATAGCAACAAATATGAGTATGGCACAGGTACTTACTCTTACCTTAACATTATGAAGATGGTAAAAGGCGAACCGTTAACAAATACTTATACAAACTACTACATTACACACCTGCCAAAAGGGGTTTTCCTGGCCGATGCCGTGACTACCCGTATAAGCAATTCGCTTCCGGTAAGCCAAACTTTGATCAGCAGGTTGCTTGACAGCCTGGGCACCCGGTACGAGATAATGGAAGCTTATTATCACAAAAATCAACTGAGTAGCGTCCCGTTAAAATACAGGGCTCAAAGCGAGTTTGGACGCCTTTGCCTGTATAAGGAGATCGAAAGCAGCGACGATGATTACGGAGCGCCTGAAAAGGTTACGTTGCTGGGCAGTATTTTGGATAGTGGTTCGGTGTACTATGCTTATTCATTTAAATCGCCGGACAGGGAATCCGGTACTACCTTTATCGGGATAGCCGGGCCTTTTAAACCTGGATCGGCAGCACTTAACTTTAAAAGGTACAATGCCTATACCGTTTATGAAGCAAAAAAACAGAATTGGATAAAACAGGCAAAAGCAATGATACCCGATCTTAAAGCGAGCTATGATATCAAATAATAACAAAGCCGGGACTGCTTTCGCAGCCCGGCTCATCCTTAGGTTTATTAACTGAACTGTATTAAAAAATGCTTGGTTATAATTATTGACTCACCATCCACTAAAACACCTGCTCGAACTGGTTCACAGCGTCCTTACTTTCCAGTATCGAGTGCCCCATCAGGAACTCATCTACCTTGCGTGCACATTCACGACCTTCAGATATGGCCCATACTACCAGCGACTGCCCGCGACGCATATCGCCTGCGGCAAATACTTTGCTCACGTTGGTGCGGTAGTTACCTTCTTTGGCTTTCACGTTCTTGCGCTCGTCCAGGTGTACATTCAAATTGTTGATCATGCCTTCGTGCTGCGGATGCAAAAAGCCCATCGCCAGGAAAACACGCTGGCATTCTATTTCGCGCTCTGATCCTTCAACTTCGTTAAACTTTATCGGGCGGCCCATTACATCCAGTTCCCAGCTTACGTCGGTTACTTTTAACGCCCTCAGGTTGCCTTTATCATCACCCAAAAACTCTTTGGTATTGATGCCCCAGTAACGGTCACATCCTTCCTCGTGGCTGCTGGTGGTTTTCAGTACCATCGGGTAGGTTGGCCACGGCATATGCTGCGTGCGCTGTGCCGGTGGCTGCATCATCACCTCGAACTGCCTGATAGATTTCGCGCCCTGCCTGTTGGATGTACCTACACAGTCGGAGCCGGTATCGCCACCGCCAATTACCACAACATCTTTACCCGTTGCCAGTATATCTTCGGCATCAAAGCCTATATTGCTAACACGCTTGTTCTGTTGTTTCAGGAAATCCATCGCAAAATGGATACCCTTTAATTCCCTGCCAGGTATCGGCAAATTACGCGGTATGGTCGACCCTCCTGCCAGCACTATCGCGTCGTGATTGCGGGTCAGTTCGTCAGCCTGGATATCTTTGCCTACTTCTGTGTTGCATTTAAATACAACACCATCCTCTTCCATTACCTGTACACGGCGCTCTACTACCCATTTTTCCAGTTTGAAATCGGGGATGCCATAACGCAGTAAACCACCCGGCTTGTCGTCGCGTTCGAAGACGGTTACCGCGTGGCCGGCTTTAGCCAATTGTGCAGCAGCAGCTAATCCCGCAGGGCCAGAGCCTACTACGGCTACCTTTTTACCGGTTTTGATAAGCGGAGCTGTAGGCTTTACCAAATTCTTTTCGTAGGCTATTTCTATGATATGTTTTTCGATTTCCTCGATAGCCACCGGCGGCTTGTTAATGCCCAACACACATGCCGATTCGCACGGAGCGGGACATATCCTTCCGGTAAATTCCGGGAAGTTATTGGTAGATGCCAATATCTTATAGGCTTCTTCCCAATTTTTGCGGTAAACAGCGTCGTTAAATTCGGGTATGATGTTACCCAGCGGGCAGCCCGAATGGCAAAACGGTATGCCGCAGTTCATGCAGCGGGCCGACTGCTCGTTCAGTTTTTCTTCGCTATACAAGCCTTCAAACTCGTTATAGTTCTTTACGCGCTCAGCAGGCGCCACTTTTTCGGGAAGCTCCCTGTTATACTCTTTAAATCCTGTTGGCTTTCCCATTAGCTTACTGTCTGATATTCTGCCTTTAATAAAACCTTTTTATATTCCTGCGGAAACACTTTGATGAATTTGGTCGATGCTTCGTCCCAATTCTTCAGCAGGTCCTTAGCCACTTTACTGCCGGTAAGGCTTGCGTGTTTCTTTAACAGGGCAGTGATCTGCTCCGAATCCTTGTCTGTTAGTGGGTCAAGATCGACCATTTCCCGATTGCAATTATCCGCAAATGAACCATCCTTGTCATATACCCAGGCAATACCACCGCTCATACCCGCGGCAAAGTTTCTGCCTGTGTTACCCAGTATGAGGGCGCGCCCTCCCGTCATGTATTCGCAACCGTGGTCACCTACGCCTTCTACCACAGCAGTAGCACCCGAGTTACGCACGGCGAAACGTTCGCCGGCCATGCCGCGGATATACATTTCACCCGACGTTGCGCCGTATAGCGCCACATTACCAATAATGATATTATCCTCCGGTGTAAAAGTAGCCTCAGTTGACGGGTAAATGGCCAATTGCGCCCCCGACAATCCTTTGCCTACATAGTCGTTGGCTTCGCCTTCCAGCTCAAACGAAATACCCTTGGTGGTGAAAGCGCCAAAGCTTTGCCCGGCTGAACCTTTGAATTTATAGTTGATGGTGTTATCAGGCAAACCTGCCGAACCGTATTTTTTTGATATCTCGTTGGATAACATGGTGCCGATGGTACGGTCGGTGTTTTTTACATCGAACGATGCAAATACCGGCGTTTTATCTTCCAGGGCGACTTTAGCCTGCTCCAGTAACCGCCAGTCGATAATGGCATCGATACCATGATCCTGGCTTTCGCTGTTATATAGTGTCAACCCTTTGGCATTGGTTACCGGGTGCAGCATGCCAGAAAGATCGATATGTTTAACCTTCCAATTTTGCAGACCTTCCTTCACTTTCAGGAACTGAACCCTGCCCACCATTTCATCAATCGTGCGGAACCCAAGTTCGGCCATTATCTCGCGCAATTCCTCAGCCATAAAGCGGAAGAGGTTAACGATATGTTCCGGTTTGCCGGTAAATAGTTTTCTTAATTCGGGGTCCTGCGTAGCAACGCCTACCGGGCAGGTGTTCAGATGGCATTTGCGCATCATGATACAGCCACCTGCTACCAGTGCGGCAGTGGCAACGCCCCATTCTTCGGCGCCCATTAAACAGGCTATTGCCAAATCGCGCCCGGTCTTTAGCTGACCGTCTGTTTGCAATACTACACGGCTGCGCAGCTTATTACGTACCAGCGTCTGATGTGCCTCGGCTAAGCCAAGTTCCCACGGCAAACCTGCATGTTTGATAGAGCTTATCGGCGATGCACCTGTACCGCCATCATAACCTGCTATCAGGATCACATCGGCATGTGCTTTGGCAACACCTGCGGCGATGGTTCCCACACCTGCCTTTGATACCAGTTTTACGTTGATACGTGCAGCCCGGTTAGCATTTTTAAGGTCGAATATCAATTGTGCCAGATCCTCGATCGAATAAATATCGTGGTGTGGCGGCGGCGATATCA
Organism: Mucilaginibacter sp.; assembly: GCF_035492695.1. Taxonomy (GTDB): domain Bacteria; phylum Bacteroidota; class Bacteroidia; order Sphingobacteriales; family Sphingobacteriaceae; genus Mucilaginibacter. The sequence continues at coordinate 92,807 of NZ_DATJJC010000003.1, forward strand.
AGCCCACGCCCGGGGTTGAGTGGCGAACCTTGGCGATCCATTCATCCACCTTATGACCGGGTAATTGTCCTCCCTCGCCGGGTTTTGCACCCTGCGCCATTTTTATCTGCAATTCATCGGCATTGGTCAAATAATTTGAGGTTACCCCGAAACGTGCTGAAGCCACTTGTTTGATGGCCGAACGCATCGAATCGCCATTAGGTAATTTCTCGTAACGCAGCTCATCTTCGCCGCCTTCGCCGGTATTGCTTTTCCCGCCAATGCGGTTCATGGCAATAGCCAAAGTGCTGTGAGCCTCGTGGGAGATAGAGCCGAACGACATGGCGCCTGTTGCAAAGCGCTTCATGATCTCTTCGGCCGGTTCAACCTCTTCCAGCTTTACCGATTCGCGGTGATGCGCAAAATCGAGCAAACCACGGATGGTATAGTGTTTTTCGCCCTGCTCATTAATAAGCTTAGCGTAATTCTTGTAGGTCGAATAATCGTTGCTGCGGGTAGCATGCTGCAACAGGTGAACCGTTTGCGGATTGAATAAATGTTCTTCGCCCCTGCGTTTCCATTGGTAAATGCCGCCCTCGGGCAATAAACGATCCGTTGATTTGGAGCTGCCGAAACCGATCTTGTGCTTACAAAGCGATTCGCGGGCTATTTCATCCAAACCCAAACCACCTATGCGTGTAACCGCGCCATCAAAGTAGCGGTTAACAACGGTTTTGTTCAAACCTAATATCTCAAACACCTGCGAACCATGATAAGACTGCAGGGTAGAAATACCCATTTTTGAAAATATCTTCAATAAGCCGTCATTAATGGCTTTTACGTAATTCTTCCTGAGCGTTTTATTATCCAGGCTGGTTTCAAGTGTCCCGTCATTCTTGATGGTTTCGATGGTCGATAGCGCCAAATATGGATTGATGGCAGTTGCGCCAAACGCCAGCAAAGTAGCAAAATGGTGCACTTCCCAGGCATCACCTGCTTCGGATACCAAACCTACCGCACCACGCAGACCTTTACGCACCAAATGATGGTGAACCGCTGATACCGCGAGTAATGAAGGTATCGGCGCATGTTCCGAGTCGATAGCACGGTCGGATAAGATCAACACTTCAAAACCTTCGCCCACAGCATCTTCCGCATAGCGGCAAAGCCTTGCGAGGCCCTTTTCCATGGAGCCCGGCATACCGTCGGCTACAAAATAGGTTTGCAGCGTTTTGGCGTGGAACATCCCGGTATCTATACTGCGCAGCTTTTCCAGGTCGTAATCAACCAATATCGGATGTTTCAGCGTAACGCAATGGCAATGCATTTTATCTTCGTCCAGCAGGTTACCGTTGTTGCCGATAAAGGTCGCCAAACTCATTACCAGGCGCTCGCGTATCGGGTCGATAGGCGGGTTGGTTACCTGGGCAAAAAATTGTTTAAAGTAGCTGGATAAATGCTGTGGCTTATCAGATAGGATTGCCAGCGGCACGTCTGTACCCATTGAACCTATCGGTTCTTTTCCATCGACTGCCATCGGTTTAATGATGGTGTCTATATCCTCGCGGGTGTAGCCAAACACCTGCTGGTAGCGGAAAACCGCATCGGGCGAAAGGCTGGCGAAAGCTAAACGCGGTTCGGCCAGGTCTTCCAGCTTTATCTTATAGTTCTCAAGCCATTGGCCGTAAGGCTGGCGCGAAGCTACCTGGTGCTTGATCTCGTCGTCAGTTATGATCTTACCTTTCTGCGTATCGATCAATAGCATTTTACCGGGCTGCAAACGGCCTTTACGCAAGACATTGGCAGGGTCGAGTTGTAAAACACCGGCTTCGGACGCCGCTATCGCCCTGCCGTCTTTTGTGATAACAAAACGCAGCGGCCGCAGTCCATTCCGGTCGAGCAGGGCGCCTATCAGTTTACCATCAGTAAACGTCAATGCTGCCGGGCCATCCCAGGGCTCCATTAAGGTAGCGTGGTATTCATAGAAGGCCTTTTTGATGGGGTCCATCTGTTCGTTGCCATCCCACGCCTCAGGTACCAGCATCATCATTACGTGCGGTAACGAGCGGCCCGAGTGGAGCAGCACTTCAATAATATTATCAAGACATGCTGAATCCGACTGGTTATTATCGATAACCGGGAGCAGCATTTCCATCTCTTCGGAAGTGAAGTAAGAGGATGCAAATGAACGAACGCCCGAGTAAAACCAGTTAAGGTTACCTGTCAGCGTATTGATCTCGCCGTTATGCGCCATCAGGCGAAAAGGCTGGGCCAGTTTCCATGATGGGAAGGTATTGGTAGAAAAACGGCTGTGTATCATCGCCAGGCCCGAGGTCATCCGCGGGTCCGACAGATCGGCAAAATACTGGCGAAGCTGGTATGTGGTCAGCTGTCCTTTATATACAATGGTTTTGCAGGAAAAGGACGTAAAATAAAAATGTTCACCGGCACCGGGTATGGTCTCGATGATGGTTTTATTTATATAACGGCGCAAAACATACAGTTTGCGCTCAAAATCATCAACATTGGTGATACGCTGCGGCCGCAGAACAAAAAGCTGCTCCACATCCGGTTCGGCCTGGCGTGCGGTCTCTCCTATTACCGATGAATTGACTGTCAGCTTGCGGTAGCCTAATTTTTGAAGGCCCAATTTCTCTATCGCATTTGATATCACTATGCGGCAGGCTTTTTTCAGCGACGGGTCCTTGGGCAAAAATATCATCCCTACACCATACTCTCCCGGCTCAGGCAGGCTGATCTCCAGGTTCGAGCATTCTTCCATCAAAAATTCATGGGGCAATTGTATTAAAATACCTGCGCCATCGCCGGTTTCCGGATCACAGCCGCAAGCGCCGCGGTGTTCCATATTCTCCAGCATGGTAAGGGCATCATCTATAATTTGGTTGGTTTTGTGGCCGTTAATATTGGCTATAAAACCGGTACCGCATGAGTCGTGTTCAAATTCAGGCCTGTAAAGGCCCTGCTGGGGGCTGTCCGTCTGATCCATCATAATCTCGCTGTTACGTCTATTTATAAAAGGTGCGTAATCACGAAATTACAAAATTTATACCTTTTTTATAAAATATTCATAAATTTTTCCGATTATGTTAAAATAAATCATATCAAAAACTCTAAAATTAACGATTTGTCAATAAATTAATAAATAAAATATCATTTTCACAATTAAGGCTTTCCATTTACTATGTGTGCATAATATCCATGCAGCCCTCAATACAGCATTTGAGTTCAAAATGCGTGTAAAATTTACACTATGCCTGATATTTTAAGAATTGTTACCTTTGCACCGATGAATAATTCTGCCAAGAACAAAGCCGTTTTTCTCGACCGGGATGGGGTGTTGAACCAAGAAATGGGCGACTATGTATGCCGTATAGAAGATTTCCATGTATTGGAATACAATATTAAGGCATTAAAGGAATTACAGGACCGGGGTTACCTTTTAATAGTTGCTACCAACCAGGGCGGTTTGGCCAAAGGATGGTACAGCGAAGAACAATTAGCCGAAATGCACAACAAGCTGCGAGCTATTTATAAAGATGGCGGCGTCGAATTTACAGATGTGTTTTACTGCCCGCATCACCCCGATTTTACCGGCGACTGCGATTGCCGCAAACCCAAACCGGGTTTATTGGTACGTGGAATAGAAAAATACAACATCGACCCTGCCCTGTCCTATTTTATCGGCGACCGTGAACGGGATGTTGAAGCGGGAACGGCAGCAGGGGTAAAAGGCATTTTGATTAATAGTGATCAGCCGATAAGCGATGTGCTGGATTTGATAGACTAATTAACTATATTAGAATTAATACTGTTACCTTAACTATAAATAAACATCCAACGTCATGGCGAGCGATAGCGTGGCCATCTCTGAACTTTGCCGAACGAAATTGTGCTGTTTGAATGTCCTGTGAAGAGATGGCTTCGTTCCTCGCCATGACGTGATTTGAAATATGAAACTTAACCGCTACATAACCAACCTTGATTCGTTCATTTTCGCCTGTATCGGTTTTTATGCCATTTACCTGTACACTTCGTACAGTGGCGTAGGCTTATCGCCCGATTCGCTGATGTACGCCAGCGCCGCCGAAAGTTTTAGTGCGCACGGTAACATGGTGACTTTTACCGGCACGCCTATTACTTTTTTCCCGGTTTTTTATCCGTTCTTTTTAGGAATAATTCAGCTTTTTTCGGGCACTAATGCTGTGCAGGCGGGGTATTTGATCAATTGCTTCCTGTTTGCTGCAGTAGTATTCACCAGCGGCTGGATCATGGAGCGCTTTATGTCGCACTCGCGTATCTACAAAATATTGATACTTATAGCTATCGTTATCAGTCCGGCATTGCTCGAGATCTATTCGTTCCTGTGGTCGGAGACCTTGTTTATATTGGAGATACTGCTTTTTATCATAGCCTATTGGAAATACACGCATGGGCATACTTTAAAAGCGCTGATCATAACAGGCATTATTACGGCTGTTGCCTGCATTACCCGTTACGCCGGTATCACCATAGTTGGCACGGGATGCCTGCTGATATTGCTGGATTTTGAATTGCCTGTTAAAAAGAAAATAGGCCACCTGCTTTTATACGGAATGTTATCGATATCATTATTGGTTGCCAACCTGGCGTACAATAGCAGTGTAACCGGACTTAGCACCGGCACGCGCGAGCCGTCGATCACGCCGTTCAGCCAAAACCTGTTCCGTGTGGGCACGGTCATCAACGACTGGGGCGCGCTGAGCAACAGGGCCGACTCATTCGCCATACTGGTTGCCTGTGTGATCATGCTTTCGCTGATAGGCGTACTGGCCTGGAAAACGTTTAAACAGCGCATCAATAGTTACGAAAATGTGGTGATCGGTTTTGCAGTGGTTTATGGCTTATTCATGGTCATCTTGGCTACATTTTCGCGGTTCGAGCCTATCAACAGCCGGTTATTATCGCCCATGTTCATCCCCCTGCTTATTTCCTGCACCAGTTGGGTGCCCGATGTGCTAAAGCTGGCTCATTCGGCAATCCTAAAATACAGTCTTGCCGTGGCAGCTATCGCTGCTATGTTATTATTTGAATATGCAACCGTGAAAATAGATTACCAGCGCTACGATGACGAGCTGGACTACGGTGTACCAGGCTACAGTGACGACAGTTGGAATAAGTCGGAATTTGGCCCGTACCTGAAGAAGCATAAAAATATTTTTCAACCCGGCGTACCTGTTTATTCCGATGCCAACGAGGCCGTATGGCTGTTCACCGGCTTATCATCGCAACTGGTGCCACACAGTTTCTTTAGAAAAGATGTGGAAAAATTTTATAAGCAAAAACGTTTTTACCTGGTTTGGTTCGACTCGTTATATAACAGCGAACTTGTGCCCCTTAAGGACATTATGGCTCACCGGAAATTGGTAAAAATTGGCGGCGCGAAAGAAGGGGAAGTATACCTGTCTGACGAAAAAAAGTAAACACCTTCCTCACTTATCAATAAACGGATGAAAAGGAGAAAATTTTTGCAGAATGCCGGGATGCTTGGCGTCGTTCCTTTAATGCCAACCATTGCGCCGCAAAAACCATCGCCTGAAGCAGGGCTTTCCATAAACGCCCGCCAGTTATGGTTGAATTACCTCGAAAAATTGGCGTCACCTGTATTAACCGCCCTGGCGGCAGATCAGCTAAAAGAAAAAATGCCGGTTGAAACCCGCGACCCGGCGCAGGCAAGAGACAGAGCTAAATATACCCACCTCGAAGCTTTTGGCCGGTTATTATGCGGCATTGCGCCCTGGCTGCAGGCCGAACAATTGGATGCTGACGAAAAGAACCTCCAGGAAAAGTATTTTGAGCTCGCACTAAGATCTGTTGCCGTTTCGGTTGATGAAAAGGCCCGCGATTATATGAACTGGGGCGAAGAAGGTGGCCAACCGCTTGTAGACGCTTCCTTCTTTGCGTATGCCCTGTTACGTTGCCCGAAATTATGGAGGGGGCTGGACAGCAGAACACAGCGGCAGATTATTAAATGTTTACGAAAAACCCACGACTTTAAACCACCCGAAAACAATTGGCTCTTGTTTTCGGCGATGATAGAAACCTTTTTCCTGTCAATAAATGAGCCGTTTGATAAAGCTAAGATCAGCTATGCCATTAGCCAGCACCAGGAATGGTATAAAGGCGACGGTTTGTATGGTGACGGAGCCGAATTCCATTGGGATTATTACAACAGCTTTGTGATACATCCTTATTTATCCGATATTTTAAATGTTATCGCTGACAAGGATGCATCCTTCGGTCCGGCAAAGGAACAGGTACTGGAACATAATGCCAGGTATGCCCTGATCCAGGAGCGCCTTATAGCAGCTGATGGCTCCTACCCCATCATAGGCCGGTCGATAACTTACCGTACCGGCGCATTTCATCATCTTGCAAACATGAGCTTGCACCAGCAGTTGCCGGTCCAGGTTAACCCAGCCCAGGTTCGATGTGCCTTAACAGCAGTTATCAATAAATTCACTTCGTCGAATGACGTATTCGACCAAAACGGCTGGCTACGGATAGGTTTATACGGGCATCAGCCATCTTTAGGGGAGAACTACATCTCGACCGGGAGCTTGTACTTAGCTTCATTCATATTGCTTCCGTTAGGTTTACCCGCGTCTGCGCCTTTCTGGAGCGCACCTGATGAGGATTGGACGTCCAGGAAAATAGCCAACGGAATTGATATGCCGGCGGATCATAGTTTATAGTTTTTCTACGGGACGGGTTCACCCGGCGACAATTTTATTTTGATTTAACAAACCAATCCCTATATTTGCAGCACTTCATCTATAGCTTAACTATACAAAATGAACGCTAACAGGTTACATCATCTTCATCTGCACCATCGCCACCAGGCGATAAGATAATGTATTGTTTCTACGTGAAATAACCTCCTCCGTTCCATTTATAGTTTAATAGAAAATTAGTGAAAACACTCAAAATAGCCATCCAGAAATCGGGAAGGCTCAACGAAAAATCAGTTGAATTACTGAAAAATTGCGGCCTTAATTTCGAAAATTACAAGAGCTCGCTCATATCCCCTGTCTCCAATTTCCCGCTCGAAATACTTTTCCTTCGTGATGACGATATCCCCGAATATGTCCAGGACGGCATTGCCGACCTGGGCATCGTAGGCGAAAACGTGATACAGGAAACCGAGGTGGAAGTTAGCTACCTGCAAAAGTTAGGTTTCGGCCGCTGCTCATTAAAAATTGCGGTACCAAACACGTTCAAAATAAACAACCTGTCCGAACTGCACGGAAAATCCATAGCTACCACCTACCCTGTTATTTTAAGTAAGTTTTTAAAAGAAAAGGGTATCGAATCCGATATACGCACTATCTCCGGTTCGGTGGAAATATCGCCGGGTTTGGGTTTGAGTGATGCTATTTGCGACCTCGTGTCAACAGGGGGTACGTTAAAAAGCAACGGCTTACAGCCTTTCGCCGATGTGATGTCGTCCGAAGCGGTATTGATAGGGCGCAAAGGCAGTGAGAATGAGGAACTGATAAAGGAGTTGATCCAGCGGGTGCAGTCGGTACTGCGTGCCAAGGAAACCAAATATGTAGTATTAAATGCTAAACGGGAAAATCTGCCTGCAATAACAAAACTGTTGCCGGGTGTAAAAAGTCCGTCTGTAGTGCCATTGGCAGAAGAAGGCTGGGTTGCAGTACACACCGTCATTCCGGAACGTGATTTTTGGGACAGGATAAGTCAGCTGAAACAAGCCGGCGCGCAGGGCATTGTGGTAATGCCGATAGAGAAGATAATATTATAAGCCCCACCCAAACCCTCCCCGGAAGGGAAGGCCAAAAGTGTGGTTAGAACCATTAAGACGAATCAAGTCTCCCCTCCCGGGGTAGATTTAGAGGGGGTTAGAAATGAAAATTTTTAATTATTCAGACTTAAGCAAGGCAGATATCCAAAAACTGGTTCAGCGTAATGTTGACCCGGCAGAGGAGATTCGCGCTGTGGTGGAGGATGTGATACAAAACGTTCGCGACAACGGCGATAAGGCTTTGTTTGAATATGCCGCCCGGTTTGATAAAGTGGAACTTAAAAGCCTGTTTATTGAAAAGAGTGAAATAGACCAACTGGCCTCGAGGCTTCAACCCGAACAGAAACAGGCACTGCAAACAGCTTATGACAATATTTACAAGTTTCACCAAACGCAATTAAAGACTGAGGACAAGGTGGAAACCATGCCCGGTGTTACCTGCTGGCGCGAACTGAGGCCGATTGAAAAGGTTGGCTTATATATTCCGGGCGGCACTGCAGTTTTGCCAAGCACTTTCCTGATGCTGGGTATCCCGGCGAGGATAGCTGGCTGCAACGAGATTGTGGTATGTTCGCCACCGCAGAAGGATGGCAAGGTGAATGCTTATATCGCTTATGTGGCGCATTTACTGGGCATCGAAAAGATATACCTTATCGGCGGTTCACAGGCCATTGCCGCTTTGGCCTATGGCACTGAAAGCATCCCTAAAGTTGATAAAATATTTGGCCCTGGTAATCAATATGTAACCAAGGCAAAAACCATTGTTCAATCCACCACCAATACGGCCATCGATATGCCTGCGGGGCCGTCGGAAGTTTTGGTAATAGCCGATGAAAGCGCCATACCGCAATATGTTGCTGCTGATCTTTTAGCACAAGCCGAACATGGCGTTGACAGCCAGTCTGTTCTGGTGACCACCTCGGCTGAACTTGCCGGAAAGGTGCAGACCGAACTGGCCAAACAATTGCCGGTTTTGCCGCGTGCGGAAATTGCCGGTAAGGCGATGGATAATTCGTACATCGTGCTGGTAAATAACCTTGATGAGGCAATGGATTTCAGCAATCAATACGCGCCGGAACACTTGATACTGGCCACTGCCAACTGGAAACTAATTACTCCCGGCATCATTAATGCAGGTTCGGTGTTCCTGGGTAACCTAACGCCGGAAAGTGCAGGGGATTATGCATCTGGCACCAATCACACTTTGCCAACAAGTGCATATGCGCGGGCTTATTCGGGGGTATCGGTTGACTCGTTTGTGAAGAAGATAACCTTTCAGCACATTACTCCTGAAGGTATCAAAAACATAGGGCCAACAGTTGAGACTTTGGCGGAACTGGAAGGGTTAAAAGCGCATAGGAATGCGGTGACAGTGAGAATGAAATAAATTGTCATTCTGAGCGACAGCGAAGAATCTATCACGGATCATGATTTAAACGGATCATGAAAATAATCCTCAATAGATGCTTCACTACGTTCAGCATGACAAATAGATTAGAAAAACAATGTTTGACATAAATAACCTTTTACGCGAAAACATAAAAACCCTCAAGCCCTACTCATCCGCACGGGACGAGTACCAGGGCGAGGCCAGTGTGTTTTTAGATGCTAACGAGAATGCCTTCGGGTCGCCGTTGGAGCAAAACTATAACCGTTATCCCGATCCGCTGCAATACGACGTGAAGATGCGCCTGAGCGGGATCAAAGGCGTACCAGCCCGCAACATATTTTTAGGCAATGGCAGCGACGAGGCTATTGATATCCTGTTCCGCAGCTTTTGCAATCCGGGTGTGGATAACGTGATACTAGTGCCGCCTACTTATGGTATGTACGAGGTATCGGCCAACATCAATGATATTGCCATCAAACGCGTACCGCTGACGGAAGATTACCAACTGAATCTGGACGGCATTGCCGAGGCTATCGATACGAAGACAAAACTGATCTTTGTTTGTTCGCCTAATAACCCAACCGGCAACTCGATGAACCGGGATGATGTGGAAACACTGCTGGCCAATTTCAATGGCTTGGTTGTGGTGGATGAAGCTTATATCAACTTCAGCAGGCAGAAAACTTTTATTCAGGAGCTGACCGAATACGCCAACCTGGTGGTGCTGCAAACGCTGTCAAAAGCATGGGGTTTGGCGGGCTTGAGGGTGGGTATGGCTTTCGCCAGCGAGGAGATCATTGAGGTGATGAACAAAGTGAAACCACCTTATAATGTGAACGAGGCATCGCAACAATTGGCACTTAAAGCACTACAGAATATAGACCAGGTAAATAATTGGATACGAGAAACTTTAACGCAGCGCGATAAACTGGTACTTGAATTAAAAAACTTCGATTTTGTACTGGACATCTACCCTTCCGATGCGAATTTTATCCTGGTAAAAACCACCGATGCGAGGGGGATCTATAACTTCCTGGTGGGCAAAGGCATTATTGTTCGCGACCGATCTAAAGTAGAATTATGCGAAGGTTGCCTGCGGGTTACGGTCGGCACGCCGGATGAAAATATCATATTATTACAAACTTTACAGGATTACAAATGAGCGCACCTAAGAAGGTACTTTTTGTCGACCGTGACGGCACCCTGATATTGGAGACTGCCGACGAACAGATCGATTCGTTCGCCAAGCTAAAATTCTATCCCGGGGCGCTAACATATCTGCCAAAGATCGCCAAAGAACTGGACTACGAGTTAGCCATGATAACCAACCAGGACGGATTAGGCACAGCGTCTTACCCGGAGGAATCTTTTAATGCTATCCAGAATTTTGTGGTGGATACTTTCGCAAACGAGGGGGTTAAATTCGGGGCTTTTCATATCGACCGTACCTTCCCGAGAGACAATGCCCCCACCCGCAAGCCGGGAACGGCGTTGCTCACGCAATACTTTGACACAGAGAAATACGACCTTAAAAACTCCTACACCGTTGGCGACCGGAAGAACGATATACTACTGGCTAAAAACCTGGGTGCAAAGGCCATTTGGCTTAATGACGGGTCAAATTTAGGCGGCGCCGAATTTAGCCAGGAGCAGCACGATGCGCTACATGAAACGATTGCCCTTGAGACTACCGACTGGCAAAAGGTGTATGAATTTTTAAAGCTTGGTGAACGGGTTGCAGAGCATCGCCGTGCCACCAAGGAAACTGATATATACATCAAAGTAAACCTGGACGGCACCGGTGAAGCAAAAGTATCCACAGGGCTGCATTTTTTTGATCACATGCTAGACCAGATTGCCAGGCACGGCAGTATCGATCTGGAGATAAATGCCAAAGGCGACCTGCACATCGACGAGCACCATACCATTGAGGACACAGGCATTGCTTTGGGCGAATTATTCGCCAGGGCTTTGGGTGATAAAAGGGGCATAGAACGATATGGCTTTTGCCTGCCGATGGACGACTGCCTGGCACAGGTAGCCATTGATTTCGGCGGGCGGAACTGGATAGTTTGGGATGCTGAATTTAAACGTGAAAAGATAGGGGAAATGCCGACGGAAATGTTTTTCCATTTTTTCAAATCATTTTCCGACGCGGCGAAATGCAACCTCAATATTAAAGCCGAAGGCGAAAACGAGCATCACAAGATAGAGGCTATATTTAAAGCCTTCGCCAAAGCAATAAAAATGGCGGTTAAGCGTGATGCTGATAAGATGGTTTTACCATCGACTAAAGGCGTTCTATAAGTTGGCAGCTAACAGTTTGCAGTTTACACTGTAAACCCAAAATTGCCACTGCAAACTAAAAACTGCAAACTAATTAATGATAGGAATCATAAGATACGGCGCCGGGAATATTTTCAGCTTAACTGCTGCTTTGGAGCGGTTAGGCATAAAATATGGTATGGTAAACAGTGACGCTGATTTTGAACAGTTTGACCGTTATATTATCCCCGGAGTAGGACACGCAGGCGCTGCCATGAATAAGCTTGAACATAGTGGCATGGTGAAAAAGATCAAAGCGCTGCAAAAACCTACGCTGGGCATTTGTGTGGGCATGCAGCTGCTTACCTCCTATTCCGAAGAAGGCGATGCTAACCTGCTGAATATCTTCCCGATAAAAACTTTGCGTTTTGCTGACAGTGCCGAATACAAAGTACCGCACACCGGCTGGAACCAGGTTGAACAGGAAATGGATAACCCACTTTTTAAAAATATTCCGACCGGATCACACTTTTACTTTGTACATTCATACTTTATTGAGTTCAATAAAGCATATACTTTGGCTTCAACCACTTATAGTACAAAGTTTTCGGCATCAATTTGGAAGGATAACTTCTACGCCGTACAGTTCCACCCCGAAAAATCGGGCAAGTATGGCGAACAATTACTAACTAACTTTTCAAACATATAAACAGACATGTACATAATACCTGCAATAGATATTTTAAATAAAAAAGTAGTAAGGCTGCGCGAGGGTGACTACGAACAGGTAACTGAGTACGACGTTACGCTGGAAGAAATGATAGAGCAATACCAGTCGTATGGTACGGATATGATCCACATCATCGACCTTAACGGTGCCCGCAACGATTTCAGCAACCAGCAATACCTGTTTGACGTTATCCGCAAAACCGATATGAAGGTGCAGTACGGCGGTGGTATCCGTAGCATTGATAAAGTAAAAGAACTGATCGATGCCGGGGTGTTTCGGGTGATCGTTGGTACCCAGGCCATCACGAATCCAAACTTTTTAACCAGCCTTGCCCAGGAAATATGTGGCAAAGACAAATGCTCGGACCAGGTGATCGTCGCTATCGATGTGCTGGACGAGGTGATCAAATATTCCGGCTGGATGGAAAGCTCGCCCATTAAACTGATGGACTATGTTGATAAATGCCTGCAGTTGGGCTTCTTCCGGTTCCTGTGCACCGACATCAATAAAGATGGTAAACTGGGCGGCGCAGGTGTCGATCTTTATCAAAAACTGCTCGACCATTCGCCATTTATTAAGCTGATCGCCTCGGGCGGGGTAAGCTCGATGAAAGATATTATCCAGCTAAGCAAGATCAAAGTGGAATCCTGCGTAGTTGGCAAAGCCATCTATGAGGGCAAGATCAGCATTGAAGAGATCAAGAACTGGAATTTAAAATCACTTATTTCTATCTGATTGTCATTGCGAGGAGTGAAACGACGAAGCAATCTCGTTGAATGCATAATGAAGAGATTGCCGCGCTACGCTCGCAATGACATAGTTTACTAATATGCTCTCTAAAAGAATCATCCCTTGTCTCGACGTAAAAGACGGGCGCACTGTAAAAGGCGTCAACTTTGTCGATCTGCGTGATGCAGGCGACCCTGTAGAACTGGCCTGGAACTATTCGCAGCAAGGTGCCGATGAATTGGTTTTTTTGGATATTACCGCCACACACGAGCGCCGGAAAACTATGGTTGAATTGGTAAAGGCTGTGGCAAGGCAGGTCAATATTCCCTTCACTATAGGTGGGGGCATTAACGAAATTGCCGACGCGGATGCGCTGCTCGAAGCAGGTGCCGACAAAATCTCGATCAATTCGGCTGCGGTACGAAACCCGGCGCTGATAGATGAATTGGCAAAAGCTTTTGGGGTGCAGTTTGTGATCGTAGCGGTAGATACAAGGCGTGTTGGCGATAAAAACCTGGTACACCTGAACGGCGGACGCATAGCTACCGAAAAAGAAACATTTGACTGGATACGGGAGGCTGAAAGTCGCGGTGCGGGTGAGATATTGCTTACCTCGATGGACCATGATGGCACCAAAGGCGGCTTTGACAACACCTTTCTGAAAAAGATAAATGATGCAGTGCATATCCCCGTGATTGCCTCGGGTGGCGCTGGTTCAGTACAGCATTTTGTGGATGTATTTGAGCAAACCAATGTGGATGCGGCTTTGGCGGCTTCGGTGTTTCATTATGGGGAAATTTTGATACCCGATCTGAAGCGGGTGCTAAAAAAGAATAATATTGAGGTAAGAGAACAATAAACAATTGTCATTGCGAGGAGGCACGACGACTCAATCACGTCGCTGCGCATTCGACGAGATTGAGTTGTCGCTCCAATACGCCAGCCGCCCCGCGCCTCGCAATGATGTAAGAAAATAAACAATGAATATCGATTTCAATAAAAGCGACGGATTAGTCCCGGTAATAATACAGGACGAGCATACATTGGAAGTGCTGATGCTGGGTTATATGAACCAGGAAGCATACGACAAAACCGTTGCAGAAAATATAGTGACCTTCTTTTCGCGCTCGAAAAACCGGCTGTGGACCAAGGGCGAAACCAGCAATAACTTCCTGCATGTCAAAAGCATTCATGAAGATTGCGATAACGATACCCTGCTCATCAAAGTAAAAGCCGATGGCCCTACCTGCCATACCGGATCGCGCAGCTGCTTCAAAACCGATTATAATCAAAACTTCATCCTGCAACTGGAGCAGATCGTTAACGATCGTTACGAGAATCCGCAGGAAGGCTCATACGTGAATAAACTGCGCAGCAAGGGTCTGAACAAGATCGCCCAAAAGGTTGGTGAGGAAGCCGTCGAAACGGTTATTGCAGCCCTGGCCCAATCCGAAGCTGAAATGATAGACGAAACCTCGGACCTTATTTTTCACCTGATCGTTTTGCTTCGCGAAAAGGGGTTGAGCCTGGAGACGATAGCGAAGAATTTGGAAGACAGACATAAGTAAGTCGGTAGTTATTAGTTCGCGGTTGGCATAACTGTGTACTGCAAACCGACTACTACAAACTCGATAATGATCACCGCAGAAAAAATAGCAGAACTGACCGGTCACGGTAACCCGATATTTACGCTGGAGCTTTCCCAAAAGCCGGGAATATTGTTTACGGGCGGGAATGACAAAGGACTGGTGGAATGGAGTATAATGGATAATTCCTTTATTAAGGTGATGTTCCCGGTTGCTGCTTCTATTTATGCTATTCATTGCCCTGTTGGGTATCCCCTGCTGTTTGCCGGTTTGCGTAACGGTGATGTGCTGGTGTTTGATTTTCTGGAACAAAAGATCATCAAAACGCTGAAACATCATAAAGCGCCTGTGTTCGATATTAAATCGGCTGGTAGTAAGAAAGAGCTTTTGGTGGCATCCGAGGACGGCACGGTTTCGATATGGAGCCTGGAGACCTTGGAAATGGTTTACACGGTTAAAGTGTCGCATGATACCATTCGCAGCATTTCGATCTCGCCGGGTGAAAAACTCGTTGCTTTTGGCTGCCGCGACAACACGGTGAAAATTTATGACCTGGCCGACTATTCCCTACTAAAAGTGCTGCACGGGCATACCATGCCTGTTTTCGCTGTACAATTCTCGCCGGATGGCACCTACCTGGTTAGCGGATCGCGCGATGCACAGTTGAAAATATGGAATAGTACATCATTCGAATTAATAAAAAATATACCCGCGCACCTGTTTGCGGTTAACCATATTGCTTTCCATCCTGACAAACCCTATTTCGCCACGGCAAGTATGGATAAAAGTATCAAAATTTGGGGTGCTGATGATTTTAAACTTTACAAGATCATTAGCCGGGAGAAAGGCCACAACACACATAAACTTTCAGTTAATAAACTTACCTGGAACGGCGATGAACTTCTTTCGGTAAGCGATGATAAAACCATCATTATATGGCGTTTATCATTTAGCTGAAGCAGCACATTAAAGACAGCACCCCAAATCGTTGTAACAAACTGTTTACCAATTTATTAACTTGAATTGAGCAGATTATTCTGCTGTATCACAGTATACTAAAAGTTACCCTCCCGCTATACGCAACTTTTACTGAAACCACGGCGTAAAATAACCATATGGTTATTGGATTTCCCCTATGTCATTAACCTATAATTACAGCTACCTTCTATTTATTGTTATTTGTTTATCCATGCATTCAACCCACTTCACCACCTATAATCACTTAGCCTTAACCGACTATGGAACGAACATTTACTTTACTAAAAACAGTCCTGATCGCGATCGTGATCATACTGTCCGGTAAAACAGCACATTCACAAACAACTTATTACGATAACTATGCTTTCCGCATTCCGTTAACCATTAACAATACTTCGTTAGGGATCAGCACTGACCAAACCAATTTTGTAGCCCTGCTAAAAGTAGTAAGTCCGACTTTTGTTACCGGGCCCTGCCAGGATCAAACCGGTGGTTCTGCTTCAATCCCGCCCTTCGCCATTATCGACAGCGCCTATTCAACTTCTACTGAACTGAATTACCAGATCGAAAGCTGGGATAGTTCCACCGGTACTATCTATTTTTGGGTAAAAGTGCCCACACTTTATAAAAGCGGCTCTGCAAATGGATTAAATAAATTTTATGTTTATTTCGGCCCGACAGGCACTACATCCGTTTCGCACACGACTGCGTGGCAAAAACAAACCTGGAGCAATGTAACGGCTGCCGCCAGCATTACTTACGGGGGCGTTTATCACTTTAACGAAGATCCATCGGGCGCGGCCCCCCAGTTTGCCGACGGAACCGTACACAGTAACGATGTATCAACGGTTAGCACCGGTACCGTTACCCAAAATACCTCCTCCCAAATTGGTGCCGGTATTACGTTATCGGCGACATCGGTAATGGCCACCGGCGTAACGGGCATGCCAAACTCGCAGGACGACCAGTCACTATCATTATGGGCAAGCTACCCCTCCACCCCGCCGCACACCGCAAATTTCATGGTACTTGAAAATAGCACCAACCCGACTACAACAGGTAACGGCACGCAGTTGGGTATACTTGTCGAAACCGCAGTAACGCCACTGCCGCGCGTGCAAACCTGGCGATGGGCGAACAGGAAGACGCCATTGGTTCAGTATGGCACCGCGCCAAGTACAAATACGTGGCATCATTATGCCTACACTTATAAGGCGTCGACCAAACAAAGCTGGCTTTACATAGACGGCACATTGGTAACCGGCCCCACTTCCAACAGCGGAAATCCGCCTTTCTCCGGGGCAGTGGACATGGTATCTTTTGGCGACTATATTAACAACAACATTGGCGGCAGCGGGCTTCACACTCCCGGCGGTCAAAGCTATACCGGTACAATGGACGAAGCCCACATCATCGGTGCAACGCTTTCAGCCGATTGGGTGAAAGCTGAATATATTAATCAACGGGATGCTGCTACGTTTACAACAGCCGGCTCCATGCAAACCAACTCGACAAGAGCGTCAACTGTTGCCGGTTATCTTACCTATACCTGGAAAGGGATTAATACCAATGCCAGCGATCCTAATAACTGGAACAATACCACATCCGGTGTATCCAATGAAGCGCCGGTCAATTCAAATGTTAGCTGGGTTATTCCTGCCGGGTTATCCAATTACCCAACTCTGGGCTCCAGCACGGGCTGTTATGCGCTAACTATCGGTGCGGGCGCGTACGTCAACCTTAACGGGAAAACTTTAAGCGTGGGCTGCAATATTTACAACAGCAGCGGCGGACAAATACTTTATAACAACAATTATTCATCGAAAATAACCTGGAACGGCGCACTTTCTTCGCAATATTATTATGGGAGTAACACTGCCGGCACGGCGCAGCTTGGCGCAATGGAGGTAAATAATTCGGTTGCCGGAACAATAGATATAAGCGGCGGACCGGTAGATATTTACAGCCTGCTCACACTCACCAAGGGTAAACTGGTCATCGAATCATCACCGGCTGCGCTTACGCTAAAAAGTACGCAGGCGCAAACCGCCAATTTCGCTGCAATACCTTCGGGATGCAGTATCAGCGGTACGGTAAACGTCGAACGCTTTGTGAAGGGAAGTTACCCCACAGATATTTCCAAGCGCGCATATCGCCTTATCTCTTCGGCGGTATATACGGGCACTGTGTCCGGCGTTAATGTTTATGATATCAATTACCTGCAAAACAGTGTACTGGTGTCCGGTGCGGCCGGAGGGGGCTTTAACGCCACTCCAAGTACCAATCCATCCACCTATTTGTTCAGGGAGGATCTGTTACACAGCGATGCTAATTACACCACCGGCCTTTGGAAGGGTATTGCCAAGATCAACAACGCTAACGCTTATGACATCGGCACGCAAAAGCGGCTGACAACAGCCAATATTGCCGACACCACGGTAAATATCCCTGTCGGCAACGGCGTATTGTTCTTTTTCCGGGGAAATAAGAATAATAACGGGAGTACCGCCGGAACTAAAACCACTCTTCCCTATAACTACCCCGAAGATGTTACTTTAACACAAACCGGCACATTAAATACCGGTACCATAAACGTTAAACTGTGGTTCGCTAACAGTGCCAATGGTCTGGGCAACAACCTTTCCTATACCACTACCTTAGCCAATTCGACAACACGCGGGTTTACCTTTGTAGGCAACCCGTATGCATCAACTATCAACTGGGAGAAGTACAACAGGAATTCAACTGTTTCAAATTCGTCTATTTACGGAAGCGGCGGGCTTGGTTCAACTATATATATGTGGAACGCTACTACCAAGCAATTTGAAGCATATATGCAGAAAGCAGGTGCGGTATCAGCTGCTGACACTACAACAAACCTCGATCCAGGAACAGCCGTTGGTTCGGCTACGAATATGATAGCCAGCGGTGAGGGCTTTTTTGTGCGGGCAAGTTCAACTACCCAAAGCTTATCGTTCAGGGAAACCGCCAAAACAACGGCACAGCCTTCGATAACCAAAATGAACGACCTGATGGGTAAGCCGAAGATAACAACTGCTGCACCGGAACCGTTGGTACGCTTACAATTGATAAAGGACACAAAAAATAACGACGAAATAGTTGTCAGGCTAAACGACAAGGCGTCTGCGGCTTACACGAGCCTGGAGGATGCTGAAGATATGGGTGGCATGAGTCCGGAAGAGAGCATGTCAGTTTTATCAAGCGATAGCGTAAAACTATGCATCAGCACGGTGCCGTTTCCCCGAAAAACGGCGCAGGTGATGCCGTTGTTCGTCAGCGCAACAGCCAGCGGCACCTACCAGCTTAAACTATCGGAGTTACGCGACCTGCCTGCGATATACAGTATCTGGCTAAAGGATAATTTGAACCGCGACTCGGTAAACTTACGCGAGGCTCTGACTTATAGCTTTGATATCAACCTAAGCGATCCCGGAAGTTTTGGGACGGATCGGTTTCAGTTGATCATTGGGCAGAACCCGAATTTGACCGCGCAGTTGTTGAACCTGGATGCTGTAAAAACCAAAGACGGTTCGCTTGTTAAATGGAAGGCTAAAAATGAATTTGATTATACTATTTATTATGTCGAAAGGAGCACTGACAAAGGCACCTCGTTTGAGCAAATAGGCCGTATTGTTTCAAATGGCAGCGGTAATTACACGTTGCTGGATAAAAAGCCGGTTATCGGCGATAACCGTTACCGGATAAATCAATTCGACTTCAATAACGACGCTACCTATTCAAATGTTGTAAAACTATCCTATTCATTACAGAGCGATAATATCAGTAAAATAAGCATTTATCCAAACCCCGCCGCAACCACAATTAATTTAACAATGGGGCCGGCCACCACGCAGGCAGCCTATACTATCAGGATCATGAATTCGGCAGGCACCGTAGTGAAGCAATCTTCGTCGCAGCAATCGAACTGGAAAGCAGGTATAGCCGACCTGAAACCGGGCACCTACCTGGTGCAGGTGATGAACAGTAAAAGTAAAAGCCTGGTTGGTATAACCAGCTTTGTTAAGGATTAAAGCGTTTAATGATGCGCAGCTTATGGGTGTATCTTTTCTGTTCTTCAGAAAAGATACCCTGGCTGTCTACCGGGTCTATCTTGACGCGGCCCGATGCATGGATGATCTGCCCGCTATTAAGCATAATGCCCACGTGCGTTATGCGTCCCTCTTCGTTATCGAAGAATGCCAGGTCGCCGAGTTTAGCTTCTGATATAAAATTTACCGTTTCGCCCTGTTCGGCCTGCATGTATGCGTCCCTGCGCAGGTGGATTCCGCGAAGCTTAAACACCGCTTGGGTAAAGCCCGAACAATCGATACCGTAGTGCGTGCGCCCCCCCCAAAGGTACGGGGTGTTCAGGAACGATTTTGCTGTCACATCAACAGCTTCGGTCTCACCTATTTCGCCGATGATCTCAAATTTTTCGTTATTAATATGACAGGTAGTACCCTTAAGGAACACCAGCGAGCTGCCCACCGGGAGGTACAGTACACTGTTGTCGGGTTTTTTCCATGCCTGTGTTACCGCCCGGTAGGTTAGTGGCGCGGGGGTCTGCTGTAAGCTTTTATAGGCGATATGGCCCAGCATCGCAAATTGCAGCCGTCCTATCCAACCTTCGTAATTGTCATCGGCGGTAATTATTTTCACCCACCTGTCCTGCCATTCAATAATTTCAAATGCCTCGCCAAACAATATCTGCGAAACCTGTTCGCTTTTGTCACTTGGTTCTGCGCGCAAGGGTATTACAGCAAGATTACAAATACCGTATTCCATTATCCAGGTTTCGAAGGGTAAAAAAAATTACGCAACGATAGGTTAAAAAATTCATAAAAAAAATAAGGGGATGTATATTTCGATACATCCCCTCGTTATAAAACTAAAATATTTAACTACTCATTCATGTGCAGCCATTCTTTCTTGGCTAGCAATTCCTCTTTGCTTTCGCGAACGTCTTCGTCATCCACACAGCAATCAACGGGGCAAACGGCTGCGCACTGTGGCTCATCGTGAAAACCAACACATTCTGTACACTTATCCGGTACGATATAGTAAATATCGTCCGACAGTGCAGCCTGAGTTTCTTCTGCATTCAATGTATTACCATCTCCAAAATCGATCAAGCCCTTTAATCCCGTTCCGTCCGAAAAACGCCATGCTGCGCCTGCATCGTAAATTGCATTATTTGGGCATTCAGGTTCGCAAGCCCCACAGTTTATGCATTCGTCGGTGATTTTAATCGCCATATTTTCTTAATATCTTATATTCTGATATACCTTTGCCTTGCTAAAATAGCATGCAAATATAACAAAAAAACACTTTGAGGGTTTAATTACCCACCATTTCTATGTCAAAATTTGAAATACCCTACTTAGCAGATATATTTTCTACGTTAGGAACACAATTAAGTTGCCCCGACGACGAACTATCTGCTATAATTCGTGACGAGCATCACTATAACGCCTGGTTTACAGCCGATAGCGTGGAGAAAGCCGTAAAGGCGATTGGCAGGATGCTAAATAAAAAAGATCTGTCAACGTGGTTAAACAGGTATCCCACTGACCGTTTGGCGGCCAATAAACAGGTAGGATTAGTGCTTGCGGGGAACATCCCGCTGGTTGGTTTCCACGACGTGTTATGTGTACTGATATCGGGCAACCATGCCCTTATCAAATCATCGTCGCAGGATAACAGGCTGATCAAGGAAGTATTGAAAAGGTTGACGCTTATTGAGCCGGCTTTCGGCGACAGGTATACATTTATAGAAAGATTGACCAACTTTGACGCTGTTATAGCTACCGGCAGTAATAATACTTCCCGATATTTCGACTACTATTTTAGCAAAGTGCCGAATATCATCCGCAAAAACCGCAATAGCGTAGCAGTGCTTACAGGACAGGAAACCGCTCAGCAGCTTTTCGATCTTGGTCATGATATCTTCGACTATTTCGGACTTGGATGCCGCAATGTTTCTAAACTTTTTGTGCCGACGGGGTACGATGTGGTGCCGTTTTTTGAAGCCATAGAACCTTACCACCAGGTTATTAATCATCATAAATACAATAACAATTACGATTATAATAAATCCATCTACCTGGTAAACAAGGAGAAGCATTTTGATAATGGTTTTCTATTACTGAAAGAAGATAAAAGCATGGCGTCGCCGCTGGCAGTGTTGTTTTATGAAAACTACGGGAGCCTTGACCAAGCGCAGGAATTATTACGGCAGCAAAGTGAAAATATACAATGTATTGTGAGCGCTGCGCGTTTAGACGTGGCCAACCAGGTAGTTGATTTCGGCCAAAGCCAGCAGCCAGCACTGTGGGACTATGCCGACGGGGTGGATACAATGGATTTCTTGACAAAGCTTTAAAATAACGATACCTTTGGGGAGGAGGCGAAAGTCAGAAAGGTCAAAGGTTTTACTTTTCGCCTTTTTTCCTTTCACCTTTAGGCTTAAAAATGTATATCATCAAAGTAAAAGGCGTTGCCAAAATACCGGATTATGTGCAGCTGCGCGACGACCAGTTTACCTTGCTTGCTTATTTCAGGGTGGACAGGCCCGAAAAATCGCTGGATAAAGTTGGCCTGGGCAGCAAGGCAGAATATATTATGAATATTGTAAAGGATCTCCCCTTCGGCCAGATCCTGAAATTAGAACTATAGGAAATGATCGGAAATTCAATTATAAAACTCAGCGGTGTAAATATCTACCAGCAAAAGCACCTGGTGTTAACCAATGTGAACCTGCATATCGATAAGGGTGATTTTGTTTGGCTGATAGGTGCAACGGGCTCGGGTAAAAGCAGTTTGCTTAAGGTAATATACGGCGACCTGATGGCCGCCGATGGCAACGGCCATGTATGCGGTTACGAGCTTAAAAATTTAAATACCAAAGATATCCCTTTCCTGCGCCGTAAATTGGGTATTGTTTTCCAGGATTTTCAACTGCTCACAGACCGCACGGTAGAGCAAAACATGCAATTTGTAATGCAGGCCACCGGATGGAATGACAAAAAACTGATAGCTGAACGAACCCTCGATGTGCTGGAAAAAGTGGGGCTTCGCTCCAAGTTGAAAAAAATGCCGCATGAACTTTCGGGCGGTGAGCAGCAGCGCGTGGTGATAGCGCGTGCGCTTATTAACGATCCGGAGATCATTCTTGCTGACGAACCCACCGGGAATCTCGACCCGGAAACTTCTGAAGAGATCGTTCTATTGCTGAAACAGATCAGCCAGTCGTCAAGCACAGCTGTCCTGATCGCAACGCACGATTATCATATCATACGTACTTTCCCGTCACGCATTATTAAATGCGAAAGTGGTAAGGTTTTAGAGGATGTGCAGATAGCGTAAGATATTCTAAAACGCATATAAACTCCAGTAGTTTTACGCAGTTTATTACGCAAATTAGGGTGTTTTAACGGTTGTCAGTCAAATCGTTAAGGTGTAGATTTATACATTAAATCTCACTTTGTATCACACACCCATGAATTACCCCGGTTTTAGCATCAGAAGAGACAGCACGCACGCTGACATTGTCAGAGCTGTACAGCAACAATTGAACGCCAAGGGCTGCGGCCCGATAGGAGTTGACGGAGGCTTCGGTGACGACACGTTCAACGCCGTGCAATTATTTCAAACCCGGTTTGCCGATGCCAACGGCAATCCGTTATCTACCGATGGCATTGTCGGGCCGGCCACCTGGGCCTCTTTATTCGGAGCTGCCACTGTGCCGCCTGTGGTAACCGCACCAAGTGCTTTGCTGGCCGAAGTAGTACGTATTGCAGGCACCCATGTTGGAGTAATGGAAAATCCATTGGGAAGCAACAGCGGACCTGAGGTTAACGCCTACCTTGCCAATGTCGGCCTTGGCCCGGGCTTTTCGTGGTGCATGGCATTCGTTTATTCCTGTTTTAAAGAGGCTTGCGCAAACTTAGGTACTGCCAACCCCATGTTTAAAACCGGAGGAGTACTTAATGAATGGGAAAACACGACCGGCACTAAAATACTTCATGGTGATGCCGTAGACAACCCTTCTCTTGTGCTTCCGGGACAAATATTTATCATTTCGACAGGCGGCGGGCACGGGCATACCGGTATCGTTGAAAAAGTAGTCAGCGGTTTAATGACAACCATCGAAGGTAATACCAATACCGGGGGCAGCAGCAACGGGATAGGTGTATTCAGAAGGAACGCACGCTCGATCAATTCGATCAACGTGGGATTTATTCAACATTAAAATACTGAAATATACCGTATCATTTATTTGGGTTAAACTCCCGAATAAATGATACAACCCAAACCCACAATAAAGAACAAAAACATGCATGAAAGCAAAACGCTTATACCTTTGGGCGCTTTGGCAAATTCCTTCCAGATAAACACGCCCCAGAATGCAGCTACCAAGGTGGCCCCCTGCCCCAACCCATAGGAAATGGCCGGACCGGCCTTGCCCGCAGCCACCAGGTTGAGTGAATTGCCAATGCCCCATATCAGTCCGCCTAAAACACCTGCGAAGTGAACTGAAGAACGGTTGGCGAAGTATTGTTTATAGGTTACCGACGGGCCGTCGATAGGCGTCCGCATCAGCAAGGTATTGAACAGAAAGTTAGAGATGAATATCCCAACCGAAAATATAAACACCGCGGTATAGGGCGTCATCTTTCCTGTTGCCGGATGAACGAGATCGTCCAGGTCCATAGCCCGGGCGATGAACCTGTAAAAGAACGACATCAGCAAACCTGCAACCAGTGACAGGATGATCCCCTTGGTTGACGTTTTCTTGTTGCTGCCTGAACGCATGTAAGCCATAGCGTTTAACAAAATGGCCAGGGTGATGAAAGCCACGCCTGCAAAAAGAAAAACCGGGTCGCCTTTTTGAGCTACAAAATAATTGAGGAGCACTCCCAGTATCAGCGCCAGCCCTATACCTACAGGAAAGGCTACGGCCATACCGGCTATGGCGATAGCAGCGGAAAATAAAATATTGGCCGCATTAAAAACAATGCCGCCTATGAAAGCGCTGATAAGATTGGCCGACGACGCCTGTCGCAAATCATCCAAAAATCCCCTGCCCCCGTTACCAAAACTGCCGAGTGTAAATGCTGAAATGAGTGAGAACAATAGGATACCAAGGACATAGTCCCAGTAAAACAGTTCGAACCGCAAGGTTTTGCCGGCCAGTTTTTGCGTATTGGCCCACGAGCCCCAGCAAAGCATGGTAATGAAACAAAGCACTACCGCTACCGGATAAGTATGAACAATGAACATAACGTGAATTATGAGGGTTTAAATTGGGTATCTTCTACTTCGTTCCTGTAAGGAGCCGCGGGTTGGGCGCCAAGCCGGGTAACGCTGATGGCTGCGGCGCGGCAGGCAAAGCGCACCGCGTCTTCCAAAACTTTCCCTTCGGACAGTGCAACAGTTAAAGCGCCGTTGAATACGTCGCCAGCTGCGGTGGTATCTACCGGTTCCACTTTTATAGCAGGGATAAATTGTTCCATCCCGTCACTGCTGATGAATGCCCCGCGTGATCCCAGCGTGATAATTACTGTATCCACTCCCATTTCGCGGATGACCGACGCAGCTTGCCGGACGCTTTGGTCATCAACGATAGTTATTCCTGACAGCATTTCGGCCTCTTTTTCGTTTGGTGTAATGACCGATACATTTTTAAGTAAGGACGCAGGCAGCGCGCAAGCTGGGGCCGGATTCAATATAAAGGTACATGCACGGGCAGCAGCAAGCCCGGCTACGTAACTTACCGTTTCGATGGGAATTTCCAGTTGCATCAAAATAACGGAAGCTGTTTCAATAACAGCCTTAGCCGGCGCAATATCTGCGGGAGTCAATGTTCCGTTAGCGCCCGATGCCACAGCTATACAATTCTCGGCGTTTTTATCTACGGTTATCAGGGCAACGCCCGAAGCCAGTTCCGCATCAGTTACTCTATGATCGATATTGATCCCTTCCTGTTCAAATAATTGAACAGACCTTTCTCCAAAAATATCTTTGCCTGTCTTGAATATAAAGGTCACATCGCCACCAAGCCTTTGAGCCGCAACGGCCTGGTTGGCGCCTTTACCGCCCTGGCTCATAAAAAAGCTGCCGCCAATAACGGTTTCGCCGGGTGCAGGCAAACGGTCGGCTTTAACCACCATGTCGGTATTGGTGCTGCCAATCACAAGTATGGATGATGTCATAATCTTAGGTTCAGTGCGCGAACGCCCATATCCCCGGCAGCGCCGGGTTGACTAAAGATATAAAATAAATAATTGGAAATTACCTGCTCACTCAGGCGGTGTCAACAACTGTTCCGGCACTATCAGCCGCAGCAGTATCATTTTTAACCTGTGTATTGGGCGCCGAATATCCAAACAGGGAGCGGCCCTTTATCATCGCAGCAACTTCGGCGGGCACATATTCCTCCCACCCTTCTTCGCCATGCTTGATCATCTGAAGCACCTTATCGGTTTGTATATGCAGGTTTTTCTCGTTGTAATGCCGTATATCCTCAATTTTATTATTCGCTATCAGGTACCGGTAAAGATCGATGAGATGCGGGGGCGGGTAAAAACGCAGGCAATTATAGATAGTTCCATCCTTAAACGTAGGGTAAACAAACAGCTTAACCTTACGGCTAAACAGGGTTGCAAACGACTCAAGGATGCCGCCGGGAAGATCCTGGTAATGGGCCTCAGAGAATATATATTCCAGGTTGGGATAGCCCAAAACCACGCCCATCTTTAGTTTGGTAATTTTTGAGAGAAATGCGACAAGTTTATAATACTCGTGAAAATTAGATATCATTACAGTTTGACCAAGAGAACAAAGAATGTCGACACGGTCGAGAAAATCTTTTTCATCTATCTCCGCAGTTTGGTCGGCATCCCTTTCTTTAAGCGCCTGTAAAGTAAGCTCGGTGATAACAACCACGTTATCCTTATCCACATCAGGTTCCTGCAAAAACTGTTTAACGCCATTGTTAAGCATATCCAGGTGCACGTTAATGATGGGGCGGAAACGTCCGCGAATCATAACAATATGTTTTTTGTACAAAGCTTCAGATGGCTGCAGGTTTTGCCCGTCGGGGCTAAACAGTGCGGCATCCGAAAAACCATATTTAACGAGGTGAAGGCTCATTAGCCGGTTATCAACTTTTTCAAATCCAGGGCCGTCGAAACGGATCATATCGATCTGGATACGATCCCGGGGCATATCATCCATCAGCGAAAGCAGGAATATCAGCGGGTTGCCGTGATAATAAAAGCAGGCGTACAACAGGTTAACACCCAGTATGCCTACTGTTTGCTGCTGCAAATTATTATCTGTATCCAGCAGCTTGACATGTAAGATAACATCGTTAAAAGGTCCATTGGGTTCCAACTGAAACCTCACTCCCATCCAGCCGTGCGCATCGTTGGTCCTATGGTAATTAAGTGCAGAAACCGTATCGGCAAAGGCAAAAAAAGTAGTGTTTTCTCCCCGCTGCACCGCCAAACGTTCTATCAGTAAGCTATACTCATGTTCAAGCATGGCCATCAGCCGTTGCTCGCTAACATAGCGGCGTACTTTCTGCGCACCATAAATGGCATCCGAAACCACCATATCATAAGCCGACATAGTTTTGGCAATAGTGCCAGAAGAACCGCCCGCTTTAAAGAAGTTGGCCGCTACATCCTGGCCCGCCCCTATTTCGGCAAACGAGCCGT
The DNA here is from genome assembly GCF_035492695.1 of Mucilaginibacter sp. GTDB lineage: Bacteria > Bacteroidota > Bacteroidia > Sphingobacteriales > Sphingobacteriaceae > Mucilaginibacter. The sequence goes on from NZ_DATJJC010000003.1 coordinate 120,030, forward strand.
AAATAGACGGATCGAGGTTAACGGCAAGGGCTTTTTGTTTTGTTCCAAGATCTTTATTATGGATGATACTCATACACTTATGGATGGATAGTGCGCTGACTAAGATAAACGGGTAAGACATATAAAAATACGACTTTTTCCCGGAATAACGGCCCAAAAAAATGAAAAAACGGCTTAACGCGCTGAACCGTAAAATATTACGATAAACTATAATTTATTAAATACAAATTAATATTTAAAACAAATCACTCATTAAACTTGTAATTGTTATGGTATAACTGCTATACCGATGTTACCTATGAATTTAAACAAGCAGAAATGAAGTTATTGAGTATAAGCCTGTTGTCGTTAGCGATATGCTGCGCAGGCTGTAAAAAAAGTACCCCTGTTGATCCTCAGAATCCAGATCCCCAACCCCAGGTTACACCTACAATAGTGATACTCGGATCGTCCACTGCCGTTGGAGACGGCGCCTCGCCTATCGATTCGTCGTGGGCAAAAAGAATGACCGCAACCATCAATAAGGACGGCACAAAAGCCAATGTAATAAACCTTGCCGCACCCGGTTATGTAACCTACCAGGCCATGCAGACGGGCTATCATGTTGCCTCGAGGCCCGACCCGGACACGGCCAGGAATATTACCAAGGCGTTGTCATATAAACCGGCTCTCGTCATCATTGCTTTTCCTACAAATGATATCGCAGACAGTTATTCAGACGACGAGATCATGAATAATTATGCTCAAATGGCTCATGTGCTAGATTCGGCCAAAGTACAATACATCATCGGCGGCACACAGCCACGTAACTTTGCAACTGCCGACCAGCGGATGCGGTTGAAAACACTGGATGATAAGATCATCAGCACCTACACTATCCATGTGGATGATTCGCTGGACGACCTGAGTAATGCTGATTATTCGATCAAAAGTATCTATTCGGCTGGAGACGGCATCCATGTGAACAATGCAGGGCATAACGTGATATACGTAGCAACCATGAAACAACCGATATTGGGGCAGGTCCTTGGATTGAAATAATGCGCCAGAATACTGTGCCTGAGATATGCCGAAGGTGGCATTAACTGAAAATGCCTTGCGAAGAGGCAACCAAATCCAGCATCTCCAATTTGGGTTCAATCTCTAATCCGCTTGCCCAAAGTTCATCATCAAACTTTTTGAAGGAACCCAGTTCCGTCAAAAGCTGGTGTGATTCTTCACTGTCGAAGTGGTCCAGGTGCATAAATGTTTTTCCATCGGGCAGCAGGTAGGTGCTGTAATGGATGCCGGGATGGCCTAATGCCGCAACCTCATCGGCAATAGCCCGTATATTTTCCTGGTTTCTTG
>NZ_DATJJC010000004.1:0-136264 GCF_035492695.1 Mucilaginibacter sp.
ATCGTTGGTGAAGCTAGCCTCAGGTGTTACTTCACTTTCGTCAACACCTAATTTTTCTACGATAATAGCTTTTACTCTTGAAGCGATATCAGACATACTTTTGATGGTTTAATGATTAATAAAAATTCTGTGCAAAGAAAGATAAATTCTATCAAATATCAAATCTAAAAACTTTTGCAATACAACGAACAATATTTTATTGCCCGGGTTTCGATTTGTACTTTTGACGGCGTAAAATTAGTGATTTTGAACAGGAAAACGTTAAAGTTTGAGATCGACCTTGATTTCGTGCTGATAGCTATCACAACGTCACTGAGAGACTACCGTATCTGCCATTATATTAATAAGCGCTTAAACTTTGACTTTACCAGGAGCCCCGACCTGGAGCTGGACCTTATACAAGGTGCCGGGCCGGTATTTTTTTCGCTGTATCAATATCATTGGGAAGCCAGCGAAACCGACTTTTATTTTATTGCCAATAAAGGCTCGGAAGGCTACCTGGTGCCCGAAATGCGTAAGGCCGATTACTTTATTATGATAAGGAATTACATAGCCGATGACGAGCTTGACAAAATAATTACCGGCCTTAACCGGATACAGGAAATCGTCGCCGCCGTAAAGATTGACCCAAAAAAGATTAAATCACGGGAAAATCTTTTATTTTAGCGGCGAATTTTAAAAGTGTATCCATAACACTAAATTTTTAAGTAGAGCCTGTTTTAACCCTAATATATATGAAATTATCTTACAACCGTACCAAAATTGTAGCCACAATGGGACCGGCATCGACCAATAAGGACGTTTTATTGTCCATGATCAATGCCGGTGTAAATGTGTGCCGTCTCAATTTTTCGCACGGCCGACCAGAGGACCATCAGAAAACGATAGATACAATTCGCGAAATTAACGAGCAGTACAAAGTTAACGTGGGCATACTGGCCGACCTGCAGGGGCCCAAGATCCGGATCGGTTTGGTAAAGGATGGCGGCATACACCTTGTAAACGGCACACATATTAATATTACTACCCACGAGTGCATTGGCGATGATAACCGCATATATATTACTTATGAAACTTTTCCGCAGGACGTAAGGGCCGATGAGATCATATTGCTGGATGATGGCAAGATACAGATGCGCGTGATATCTACCAACAGGAAGGACACCGTGGTGTGCGAAGTAGTACACGGCGGCATCCTGACCTCGCGTAAGGGCGTTAACCTGCCTAATACCAAGGTATCTATCCCGAGTTTGACTGAAGAGGACCTGGTAAACCTTGAGTTTGCTTTACAGAATGATGTGGAATGGATAGGCCTGTCGTTTGTGCGTAATGCCGAAGACATTGTAGATCTGAAGCGTATCATTGCCCGAAACAATAAATCGGCGCGTGTTATTGCCAAAATAGAAAAACCGGAGGCCATCGATAACATCGACGCTATTATTGCTGCTACAGACGGCGTAATGGTTGCCCGCGGCGACCTGGGTGTTGAGATGCCGCTGGAAGAAGTGCCCCTACTGCAAAAGATGATCGTGCGTAAGTGCCGTGCATCGTCAAAACCGGTTATCGTGGCAACACAGATGCTCGAATCTATGATAACCACGCCGCGCCCAACCCGCGCCGAAGTAAACGACGTGGCAAATTCGGTATTGGACGGCGCCGATGCGGTAATGCTTAGCGGCGAAACCTCGGTGGGTGAGTTTCCTTTGATCGTTATTGAGACCATGGCGAAGATCGTAAAGAACGTGGAAGAACTGGGCTATCCTTTTAATACCACTATCGAGCACATCGATTCGTCACCGGCAAATTACCTTAGCGATGCCCTTTGCGGATCGGCGGTTTACCTGGCCGAACATACAAATGCCGTGGGTATCATCTCCATGACGGTATCGGGCTATACGGCCTTCGAAATATCGAGCCACAGGCCGAAAGCTGCCACCTATATATTTACATCGAACAAAAACCTGCTGAATGCGCTGAGCCTGGTTTGGGGCGTGCGGGCCTTCTTTTATGACAAGTTGGAGAGTACCGATCAAAGCATCAGCGATGTGAATGAAGTTTTGAAAGCCGAAAACCTGATCGAGGTTGGAGACGTGGTTATCAATACAGCTTCAGTGCCTATTACTAAACAGGGCAAGACGAATATGCTGAAGGTTTCCGTTGTGGAATAATAGGTTGTTGTAAGGTTCGAATGTTGTAAAGTTGAAAAGTTAATTTCTTACTATTAAATATGATCCCGGTTTTGGTCGGGATTTTTTGTTTTAAGTGACAGCTACTGGAATTTGAATAGCAATTAAAAAGTATTGTTATGATAACATTCCAACCTTTCAACTTTACAACATTCCAACTCAATAAATCCTTGCCTTACAAGCCTTCTTCACCAATTTGCTCTTTCTTGTAAAATAATAATCCCAGTATATCCTTACCATCGTCATATCTTAAATTTTGGTTACCCTTATGAGCTTGTAACGGCGCAAGGGTTTAATTATTTTGTTATATTTAGTTAAAGAAGTTTAGCTTTTTTGCCCTTTAATTGTTGTTTAAAGCAGATTTCTGAAATACTTGAAAAACATAGCAAATTTAAGTGAAAAATTATTGCATTTTTTTCAAATTTAAGTTTTCCACAGCCGCAATATACTGTAAAACAACAAATTATAGCAAACAAATAATGATAATGCGCTTGGACTCCACACGGTGTGGAAAAAACTGAATTGAATGGCGTTATATGGAACAATAAATTTGATTAAAAACCCCTAAGGATTTTTTAACACTATAATAACTTAGTAGATACATAGATATGGGCAAGAACTCCTCAAAAAAAGCAGCCGCGCCGGGCGGAAAAGGGCTGAAGGTACAACGGTACTTTAGCAAAGACGGAAATAACGTTTACGATCTCTTTAAATATGAGAAACGGTCGTCAGTAATACGCAACCCTTCGGGCGATGCTGTATTTGAAATGAATGATGTTGAAGTGCCTGCCTCATGGTCGCAGGTTGCTACGGATATTCTGGCCCAAAAATATTTCCGTAAAGCAGGCGTTCCGCAGCCCGACGGTACTACAGGTTCTGAAAAAAGCATTAAACAGGTTGCCCACCGTATGGCTAATTGCTGGAAGGACTGGGGAATGCGTTATGGGTATTTCGCATCTACAAAAGATGCTGAGATATTCTACGACGAGATAGTTTACACCATTGTTGGGCAATTGGCAGCGCCAAACTCGCCGCAGTGGTTCAATACCGGTTTGCATACTTCATACGGCATCACCGGGAAGCCGCAGGGACATTATTATGTCGATCCTGTTACCGAGGTGCTTAGCAAATCAACTTCGGCTTACGAGCGCCCGCAGCCGCATGCCTGCTTCATCCTGTCGGTTGAGGACGACCTGGTGAACGACGGCGGTATCATGGATCTTTGGGTTCGCGAGGCACGTATATTTAAATATGGTTCGGGCGTAGGCACCAACTTCTCCAAAATACGCGGCGAGAACGAGAAATTATCGGGTGGCGGTTATTCATCCGGCCTCATGTCGTTCCTGAAAATAGGCGACCGCGCCGCCGGCGCCATCAAATCGGGCGGTACGACCCGCAGGGCTGCCAAAATGGTTTGCCTTGACCTTGATCACCCCGAAATTGAAGGCTTTGTAAACTGGAAAGTTGAAGAAGAGAAAAAAGTTGCTGCTTTGATAGCCGCAGGTTACTCGTCAGATTATGAAGGCGAAGCTTACCGCACCGTATCGGGCCAAAACTCGAATAACTCGGTTCGTATCCCTAACGAGTTCTTCCATGCGTTAAATGCAGGAAAAGATTGGGAATTGAAAGGCCGCATGAATGGCAAGACGGTTAAAAGCATATCTTCTCAAAAATTATGGGACGATATCGCTTTTGCTGCCTGGGCCTGTGCCGATCCGGGTGTACAGTATGACAGCACCATTAACGAATGGCATACCTGCCCTGAAGGCGGACGCATTAATGCCTCCAACCCATGTTCGGAATACATGTTCCTGGATAACACCGCATGTAACCTGGCATCGATCAACCTTGCCCATTTCTTTGATAAAGATACCCGCACCTTTGATGTAAAAGGTTTTGAACACGCCTGCCGTGTGTGGACCATCGTATTGGAAATATCGGTACTGATGGCCCAGTTCCCATCCAAAGAAGTTGCCGAATTATCCTACGATTACCGTACCCTCGGTTTAGGCTACGCCAACTTAGGCTCGGCATTGATGGTGAACGGAATTCCTTACGACAGCGACAAAGCCCGCGCAATCGGCGGCGCTATCACCGCTATCATGACCGGTACTGCTTATGCTACTTCGGCCGAAATGGCTCGGGAATTAGGTCCGTTCCGCCGTTTTGAAGAAAACAGGAAACACATGCTGCGTGTAATGCGCAACCACCGTTACGCGGCATACAATTCTACAGAGAACTATGAAGGCCTGGAAATATTGCCTCCGGGGATCGACCAGAAATATTGCCCTGACTACCTGCTATCGGCTGCATGCAACGCATGGGACAAAGCAGTTGAAATGGGCGAGCAGCATGGTTACCGCAACGCGCAAACAACCGTTATTGCCCCTACCGGCACCATCGGTTTGGTAATGGATTGCGACACCACCGGTATCGAGCCTGATTTTGCTTTGGTTAAATTCAAAAAATTATCGGGCGGCGGTTATTTTAAGATCATTAACCAGGCAGTACCTGAAGCATTGACCAATCTTGGTTATAAAGAGCACGAGGTTAGCGCCATCGTTAACTACGCCAAAGGCTCGGCCAGTTTAAAGGGCGCGCCGCATATCAACCTGGACACGCTGAAAGCAAAAGGCTTTACCAACGACGAACTGGAAAAACTGGATAAAGGTTTAGTTTCTGCTTTCGAGATCAGCTTTGCATTTAACATCTGGTCGCTGGGCGAAGAATGCCTGAAGCGTTTGGGCTTAACTGCCGAACAATATAATGCACCTGATTTTAACGTACTGCGTTCGTTAGGCTTCACCAAAAAACAAATAGCTGAGGCAAACGAATATATCTGCGGTACCATGACTATCGAGGGCGCCCCTTATTTGAAACAGGAACACTACCCGATATTCGACTGCGCCAATAAATGCGGCGCTAAAGGCGAGCGTTATATCCACGCTCACGGCCACATCAAAATGATGGGCGCAGCACAGCCGTTCCTTTCAGGAGCTATCTCAAAAACCATCAACCTGCCAAACGAGGCTAAAGTTGAGGAAATAAAAGATTGTTATGATCTTTCATGGAGATTAGGCTTGAAAGCCAATGCGCTTTACCGCGATGGTTGCAAACTTTCTCAGCCGTTGTCTACCAAATCTGACAAGAAAGAGGAAGCTGAAGATAAACTGGATTCGGTTGAAGAAGTATTGGGCGAAGCGGCCAACGTTAAGCTGAGCGACCTGACACCTGACCAGGTGCTGGAAGCGGCAATAGCGATCATGGAGAAATCGAAAGATACCCACTTCATGCGCCAGCTGTCACGCGTGGTACAAAAGAAGAACCTGCCATACAAACGCCGCGGCTATACTCAAAAAGCAAGCATCGACGGACAAACCGTGTTTGTGCGCACAGGTGAATATGAGGACGGAACATTGGGCGAGATCTTTGTGGATATGCACAAGGAAGGCGCTACGTTCCGCTCGTTGATGAACTGCTTTGCGATAGCTGTTTCGGTTGGCTTGCAATACGGCGTACCACTGGAAGAATATGTAGAGAAATTTACTTTCACCCGTTTTGAGCCAGCAGGTATGGTTATCGGCCATGCTAATATTAAGAGCGCTACTTCCATCATCGATTATATCTTCAGGATGCTGGGTTATGAATACCTCGACCGCAGCGACCTGGTACATGTGATCACCGAGCAAAAAGCAGTGACCGGTAACCCACAGATGGCAGATGAGGATGTGAATACCGACGAAACCAACGTTTATCAGCCGGTAAAAACTTCTTCCGACTCGGGAAATACCAAGAAACAGCTTAGTGTCGATCTTAGTATGGGCGTGCAAAGCGATGCGCCATCGTGCAACGTTTGCGGGCATACCACCGTACGCTCGGGTACTTGTTATAAATGTCTGAATTGCGGTAACTCAATGGGATGCAGTTAGGCAACGATACTGGCCTTTAGTTAAATTGACATTTCTGTTCAGTTTTATAATGGTTAATGTGTGCGAAGCTCCGACCTTTTTTGGGTTGGGGCTTTTTTGTTATTAGTAGGCTTAAATCACCTTTCAGCGTGTTCAGCGTTTATTGGTATGGATTTTTAATAACTTAGTTTGATCTTAAGACTATTGACCATGAAAAAACTATCGATACTATTTGTGCTTGTAGCAACTTTCGCTGCCGCTACTGCACGGGCGCAAACAACCGAGCAGTTGCTTGCCGACTGGCAACGCGCCAAGACCTACACTAAAGCTTACCTGGACGCTATGACCGAGGATGGCTACGCTTTTAAACCTACTCCGGAGATGCGCAGCTTTGCAGGGCAAATGCTTCACCTGGCCGACGGCAATTATGGCCTGGTTTGCTTTGCAACGGGCAAAACAAACCCGATAGGGAAAAACCTCGAAAAAACAACCGCATCGCCAACCAAAGCAACCGTAACCCAGACGGTTATGGATTCGTACGATTTTGTCATTGCTACCATACAGGCCATGACACCCGCACAATTGCAGGAAACCATAAAGCAGGGAAATAAGGAAATACCGCGCGTGGTTATGCTTGGCAAGGCCTTTGAGCACCAGACCCACACCCGCGGGCAAACCGTGACTTACCTGCGGCTGAAAGGCGTTACCCCGCCGCAGGAAATGCTTTTTTAAAACAATAAAAACTAAACAATACTTTGAGAGAGCAGGCGCCGGGACAGCGCCTGCTTTTTTATATTCCTCATATATTAAAATATATATTTAATAACTTCGGGGATAATTACCAGTTAAACCAAAAACAAAGTAAATATGAAAAGATTAGCTATGCTGTTTATTCTTGTAACGGCAGTATTTGCCGGTACAAAATTGCGGGCGCAAAGCAAAGAACAAATGCTTGCCGACTGGCAGCGCGCCAAAACGTACACTAAAGCTTACCTGGATGCTATGCCCGAAGACGGCTACAGTCTAAAGCCAACGCCTGAAATGCGCACATTCGCGCAGCAAATGCTGCACCTGGCCGACGGAAGTTATTTTCTTGTCGGCTCCGCAACGGGGAAGCCCGGGCCATTAGGCAAAGAGTCGGCGGAAAAGACCGTAGCACAAACTAAGGAAGCCACCACAAAGGCCGTAATGGATAGTTACGACTATGTGATCAGTACTTTAAACGAGATGACCGAAGCACAATTGCAGGAGACCGCTAAAGTTGCAGGGCAGGATATCCAAAAAGGACTGGCATTTAACAAGGCGTTTGAACACCAAACCCACCATCGCGGGCAAACCACTGTTTATCTGCGGTTAAAGGGCACAACGCCGCCGCAGGAAATGTTATTCTGAGATTAGAGAAAGTCAAAAAAAAAAGGAAGCCCCGGTAAAATTTTACCGGGGCTTCCTTTTATCTTATTTTTTAGTGACTCATTGGTTCGTCAATATCACCGATGTGCTCCATAAGGCCATCTTTAAATACGTGGCGGGGCTCATCGGTAAAAGGCGACTGTTTTGTAAACAAGCCCAGCAGGAACAACGCCAGACCGAGCAGGAATTGCGGTATCCACACACCTGTATGGTAATAGCCATAAATAAAAGGCGACCCCAGCAGGAACGAACCGACCATTACATCAATAAAGCAATGCATCGATACCGGGAATACTTTGATAAACCCTAAAGCGTGCCTTCCAAAAATTGCCATGATCAATTGCAGCCATCCAAAGTACAAAGGCAACAAAAGTGATGCGCCGTGGGCATGAGAAAAACCAAATAGCCATGGCGAACCGATCATGAGCAGGGCCAAAGCGTAATTACAAAATCCGTATACTGAAGTCGATACAAAGGCTTTCATTTCAAAAAGTATTTATGGCGCTAAATTAAGATTTTTATTCTGAATGTTGATAATTCAATTTTACAAAGCTGCTGGTTTCTTTGGCACAAGGCGCGAAGCGATAAAAGCAAACAGCCCGAGGATAATACCCGATGCCGCCCCAAACAAGGGCCCCATGATGAGCATAGCCAGGCGCGGATGACCGGGCAACATAGGATGTTCCTCCGACATTTTAGCAATTGAGGGGTGATGTGCGATATAAGAGCTATAAAACAAGATATGGATGCCGGTGATCCAAATGCTATTGATCAAGCTTACGCACAACCCATTAAGGAAGTATTTACTGCTGCAGGTTTTGGCGATAACGCAGGCGCAAAATGCAAATATTGCCAGCCAGAACACGAATTCAATATTTTCCGGTATGAGCGATATGGTTCCGAAAGACATTATCAAACCAAAGGCCGACAATTGAAAAACGATTTTCCAGTTCATGTGAAAGGGGTTTATTATAAAGGTGAAAAGTTTGCTATAAAGAAACTAACCCAGAGACTAATTATTGGCCGCTTGCTGCTTTAACCAGGCCTGCTTCGATTCTATTACAACAACGCCGTTAAGCGCCTTAGCACCGTAAAGGACATAGTAAACATTGTCTTTTGCCGGGTGCCTGATCACCTTAACGCTCTGAATATCATTCGGGTTCAGGTTGGTCATTCCCGGTATTGCTTTGCCATCGAGCACAAATAACACGTTCGGCGACTGAAAGTCAAAGTTATCTGCAATAATAAGATTGTATTTCCGCGCCGTGTCGGGGCCGGCCTCCGTGGTGCTGGCCGATTGCGGGGCGGCGTCATCATCATTAGTGCTTAAATTATAAGTGACTTTCGAAACCGTATCAAAAGAGTTTTTCTCCTTTACCAAATTGAAGCTGATAGGGAGTGTGTATCTTACGCGCACCGGCTGTCCGTTCTGGTAGCCTGGCACCCATTTCGGCGAGAGCTTTAACACGCGTATCGCTTCTTCGGCAGAGCCGAACCCAATATCGCGCACTGATTTAATGTCGCTTAACGACCCGTCCTTCTCAACCGTCATGGTGATAAACACCTTACCCTGGATGTTATTTCTCATCATCCAGTTGGGGTATCTTAAGTTACCTGCTAAAAACTTATAAAACTCGGTCATCCCTCCTTTAAAATGAGGCTGATTTTCGAAAGTAACAAAAACCGGGTCGCTTTTGATGTCCTCGATACCGCTTGCCTTCAGGTACGACATGTGCTTGGCGGTCACCTCGGGCGCAGCAACAGTTTTCATCACTGTATTTTCCGCAAGGCCCGGTGTTTTTAATTCGATCGACTGTGCAGCAGGCGACATCATCACTTCTTCCGCTTTGGTATTAAATAAGCGTACGGTGTGGTTCTTTATAACAGCTGCGGACGAAAGTATCAGCATCAGCATAAATAGCGGCGCCGACAGGCCGTACTTTAACAAAGCCATGTATTTCGACCTGCTTTTCTGCAGCATTTCTATGCGCTTCCTTAACAGGCTATGATTGTAAAACGGGTTTACCAATTGGTGGGCCGGTGTTTTCAGTGTTTGGCTCAATAGTAGTAAAGCGTATTCCGATTTGCTTGTTCCGTTCCGTAAAGCCTGCCTGTCGGCAATATACTCGTGGATATGTTTAATGCCGAGCCTGTAAAAATAGACGATAGGGTTAAACCAGTTTATGATAGCAATGGTTTCCACAAGCATAATATCTGCCGAATGCCATTGGCTTGCATGTGCCTTTTCATGCTCGGCTATAACCTCGTTATTCTCCAGGTTGTTGCCGAGGCTTATTAGTTTGAAAAACGAAAAAGCGCTGTTTGATTCAGGATGATTGATGAGCCTTTTTAATGAAGCCAGCTGGCTCACCAGGCGCAGCGTTAAAATTATGGCCCCCGCAGTATAAATGTAAAGCAAAAGATGCCCTATCGTCAGGTCATGCTGCTCGATAGGTTTAAAGCCGTACACCGCGATGGGTTTTGCATAAACAGATATGGTGTGCTGCACTTTTTGTGTTATGAACAGCTTGCTTATCCATTCATAGTGGATGAGAGGTATAAAAAATGATAATAAAGCCGAGGTGACCAGGTATGCGCGATTAAGGTTGAAAAATGTTTCGCGGCGCAGCAATAGCACATAAAACCCGTAAAATAATACCAGGTAAAGGTTAACCAGTAATAGGTATTGCCACCAGCTCATAGGTAGTATTACTATTTATCTTTTAACTGCTCTATCAATTTCATTATCTCATCAGCTTCTGTCAGGTCGATCTTCTCTTTCTTCACAAAAAATGAGAACATGCGCTTAACCGAATTATCGAAATAGCCGTTAAGTAATTTGTCGGTCGCGAAGCTTTGATAAGCATCCTTGCTGATTATTGGGAAGTATTCGTGGCTTTTACCGAAGGCGTTATGGTCGACAAATCCTTTTGCCTCCAATATCCGGACAAAGGTCGAAACGGTATTATAGGCCGGCTTAGGTTCGGGCAACTCATCTATAATTTCCTTAACAAAGCCCTTTTTTAGCTGCCATAGCACCTGCATTATCTGCTCCTCGGCCCGGGTTAATTCTTTGATTTCCATAAACTTGAAAAATTGGTTCGTTTTTGTGATTACCGCTGCAAACTGCTGTCCCGGTAAACTAAAGTTAAAAACAAAATTAATAAAAAGCAACTAATCACTTAGTTTCTTTTAAAGCAAAAAAGCCCCCTGAAAAAGGGGGCTGAATAGGCATTAGTATCGTTTTAATTTGTTCCTTGTGCTTTTGGCAATTCCTGCCTTGGTATCATTTCAGCGCGCTGCGAAGTGTTGTACACAAAGGTAGCCACAATGGTGGCAGCCTGCTTCAGATCATCTTCGCTTAACCGGTCATAAGTATCCTGGTTACTGTGGTGCGTACGTGAGCCGTAATCCATCGGGTCCTGGATGAACTGGAAGCCGGGGATACCTACAGCATCAAACGACAGGTGGTCGGTACCGCCGGTATTGCTGATGGTTACGGTACTTGCGCCAAGATCTTTAAATGGTTCCAGCCATTGTTTAAATATCGGCCGGGCCGCCGAATCGCCCTGCAGGTAAATACCGCGTATCTTTCCTGTTCCGTTATCAAGGTTGTAATAGGCTGATACTTTTGCCTGCTCCGGCTTTAATTGCATGGTTTTCGGGTCGCCAAAATGATTCAGCACGTAAAAGCGTGAACCAAAAAGGCCTTGCTCTTCCGAACTCCACAGCACAATGCGGATGGTGCGTTTGGGTTTAAAGCCAACCGCTTTTAAAATACGCATGGCCTCCAGCATCACCGCGCTTCCCGCGGCGTTGTCGGTAGCACCGGTGGCGGCATGCCACGAGTCGAGGTGGCCGCCGATAATCACCAGTTGGTCCTTCAATTTTTTATCGGTGCCCGGAATTTCGCCAACCACATCATATCCCTGCAGATCGTCGGTGTAGAACTTAGTCTTGATATCAGCTTCCATTTCAACCTTCTGCCCTTCCTTTACCAGCCGCAAAATGCGCAGGTAATCTTCGCCGCTGGTTTCCAGTTCGGGCGAAACAGCTTTGGCAGTATCGGCATAAGAGGCCCCGTTAGTGGTGAACACCGTACCGTCAGTGCCGCGCGCCATGCTTAACACCAGTGCAACATCTTCCTTAACCAGGAATTCGCTAATAGCCGCCCTTAAAGCACGTAATCTGGCAAAGGCTGCAAACCGCGGATTTGGGCCCGCCGGGCGGCGCGGCCCTTCGGGCCTTGCTTCCGCTTTTTCCATTTTGTCCAGTTCTTCGTCGGTGTACCTGTTCAGGTCGGCTTTGGTACCTCCAAGCAATTTCGTTTTGGTATCGAAGATGACGATTTTACCCTTTAGTTTGCCTTTGTACTGATCCAGGTCGGTAACGGTATCAGCTTTAACCAACACCACATCACCTTTAATTTCGCCGTTGGTACCGGGCGTCCATGCTTTAGGGATAGCGATGATGGCATGATAATAAGGAACGGTGATAGCTGCATAATTCTTTTGAACTTCCCAGCCTTTGCCGAATTTCCCCCAGGCCTCACGGGTCGCATTTTGCATACCCCAGGTTTTGAGCTGGTTTACCGCCCAATCCTGTGCGCGTTTTAAACCGGGCGAACCGGCCAGCCGCGGACCGGCAACGTCGGTGAGGTAAAAGGCGGTCTCCATCACTTTGGAATGATCCATCCCTTCCGTCCGGATCTTTTGGAGCATAGCAGGATCAGCTTCGCTTTGGGCAAATACCGGGCCTGCTATTACGGCTATAAACAAGCCTGAAAATAGTAATTTTCGTTTCATGGTGTCGATCAGTTAATTGAGTTAAGAATAACAAACCTATTTATTTTGCGTTACATTTTTTTCAACCGCGCTTAACAAATTTGTTACAGTGGGAAGGGGTTTTAAGGTATATTTGAAAATACAAATCCTATGATACATGCTCAAATCAGCAGTTCCCATTTTAGCTTCGCTCAACGAGGAAGAGACCATTAAATTCTATACCGAAAAGCTTGGGTTTACCTTTCACTCGAGCTGGGAGGGCTATCTGATATTTAGCAAAGACAAAGTGCAATTGCACCTTTGGCCGTGCAAGGATGCGGAGATACCAAAAAATACAGGCTGTTATATCAATGTAACAGATATCGACAGGCTTTATGCTAAATACGAGCCGCTTGGCATTGTACATCCCAACGGAAAATTAGAGGAAAAGCCCTGGCAGATGAAGCAGTTCAGCATACTCGACAATAACGGCAACATCATCCACTTCGGCGAGGACATGGATGCGGATTAATTGATCAGCAATTTATACCCCCGGCCGTGTACGTTGATGATCTCGACGCTTGAATCGTCTTTCAGGTACTTACGTATCTTGCTCAGGAAAACATCCATGCTACGGCCGTTAAAATAATTATCATCGTGCCATATATTCAGCAGCGCTTCCTCGCGGGTAAGCACCTCATTCTTGCGCAGGCAAAGCAGGCGCAATAATTCAGCTTCCTTGGTCGACAGTTTTTGCTGCGTTTCGCCGATCGAGATCATTTGCGTGGTATAGTCGAAATCGTAATGACCGATCTTAAAATGGGTTTGCTTCTCTTCCTCGCTTTTTTCCGAGTTGTTCACCCGTTTCAGCAAGGCATTAATGCGAAGCAGCAATTCTTCTATACGGAATGGCTTGGTGATATAATCATCGCCGCCGAGGTTAAAGGCCTGGGTTTTGTCTTCTATCATTCCCTTGGCGGTAGCAAATATGATGGGCACTTTTTCGTTTATACGCCTTATTTCTTTGCCCAAAGTAAAGCCATCCTTTTTTGGCATCATCACATCCAATATCAGCAGGTCGAAGCTGTTCTTTGTGAATGCCCGTAACCCTTCGTCGCCGTCCTTGCACAACACTACCTCAAACTTACCTTTCAACTGCAGGTAGTCCTGTAAAAGCAATCCGAGGTTTGGGTCATCCTCAACCAGTAATATTTTCTTCATGCCTTTGCTTTATGTTGTGTGGAATTTTAATTCGAATTCTGACCCCTTTTCCCGTTCCGATTTAACGCTGATGGTACCATTTAACCTTTTTACGATGGTATTCACATAGCTCAGCCCAAGTCCGAAGCCCTTCACGTCGTGCAGGTTACCTGTCGGGATGCGGTAAAATTGTTCAAATATCTTCGCCTGCTGGTCGCGGTTCATGCCTATTCCCTTATCGGCCACACGTATCACCACATTATTATCCTTATTAAAAGTACTGATGGTGATCTCGGGCGTTTCCGGGCTATATTTTATCGCGTTGTCGATCAGGTTGTACAGTACATTCGAAAAATGGAGTTCGTCCGCTTCAATGGTCGCGTTCGTGGCGTCGAGATTGAGATTGGCGATTACCTGGTGCTTTTGAAGTTTAAGCGACATACTGTCGAGCACTGTAGTTACCATCTCATTTACGTCCAGCGGCCTGATGTCGAGCCTGAAATCATTCTTTTCGATCCGCGCTATATTCAACACTCTTTCAATATGGCTGCCTAACCGCTGGTTTTCCTCAAAAATGATATTTGCCAGGCGTTCAACCCTTCCCTTATCTTCCACAATTTCCTTATCCTTAAGCGCCTCACTGGCTATCATAATGGTTGATACCGGGGTCTTGAATTCGTGGGTCATGTTATTGATAAAGTCCATCTTCATTTCCGATACCTTTTTCTGTTTCACGATAAGGAAAATGGTGTAGCCGAAGCAGAAGATCAGTACCACCAGTAAACCACCCGAGGTAGCCATAGATGCCGTCATTTTTGTAAGGATCAACGAGTTCTTTTCAGGGAACGATATTTTGATCTTCCCCGGGTCGTTTATTACCTCCTTGGCGAAGATAGGCACCTGGTAGCTGCCCGCCTCAGTAAACTTCTGGACCCCGTCGTTGGTATAGGACGTGCTCGAAAACAGCAGCGAGTCGCTGTTGAATGTACTTACCATATAGTTAAATGGCAGAAATATCCCTTTATTATGCAGCTCGAACCGTAGTAACGAGTCGATCCAGAAAGGGTTCAGCCGCTTTACCAGCGGCTCATCCGATTTTTGATATTCGGCAGCAAGGTTTTCTATCACATTTACTTTGGGGCCCTGTTTCAAATTCTCCAGCGAATCGTCCTCGAGCATCTTTTTAACTTCGTTAAACTGGCGTTCGCTTTTCTTTCGCTCCTGTTCGCGCTGCCAGAACGGGTTTATCTGCACAACCGGGATGGTTTGCTTGCCAAACTGCGGGTCAATATAATCTACAAAAACTGTATCATATTTGTGCAGCTTCCCTTGTTTTTTAAAAACCATTTTGCCCGACGCCTGCCTGATGATCTTAGGATCGGTCATACGCTGGTGTACCACGCCAAATTCATCGGTAAACTCCTCGTATTTAACGTGCAGCATTAACTGGCCCGATTGTGCCATATTAAAAAATTCTTCATCAAGCTTATTGCTCTGGATCACCTGCCGCAGGCTGTCGCGCAAAGCATTCAACCTGCGTTCGCGAGCCGACATTACTTTTTTCCCGTGCCGTGGCGTATAGGTGCGTGCTGTACCGATACTTGCATCCATAGGGGCCGGCGATACATATTGCCTCCTTTGCTTTACTATTAACTCTGCCTTGCGGTTCAGGAAATTATTCGCGTCCTGCCGGGCCAGTTTAGAAACAACATTATTGAGGGCGTCATTCACTGAGCGGTCGAAAAGATCCGACTGCATCTGGTACGATTGCCTGAGGAAATATAATTGCATGGACATCACCCCCAACAGCGCCAAACCCATCAGCCCGACAATCAAACTTATACTCTTCTTCTTCATCCTTTGAACAAAAATATTTTAAATCGGTTCAAACACACCTCCATTTAACACTTTTTAACACATCCATCTCCAGATTTAACATCTTGGTATTGAATAGCTTGTTAATTTTGACTTACCAAATTTAAACAATCAAATGAAACAACGTTTTTTAAAACCAGGCTTTGAGGCTGTTTTTGCGCTGAGTATCATCGCGATCCTTGGCTTGCCTCCCCTGGTTTTCGCCCAAAAAAACAGGGATATAGAAATAAAGATAACCAATGGGGACACTGTTGTTAACGGAAAAAAAATAAATGAGCTGTCGCCGTCGGAACGCAAGCAGGCCCTGAAAGATATTGATCACCTAAGCGATAATTTTATAGGCGCCCATGCCCGTAACCGCGTTTTTATCAGGAAAAGAAATTCTGACGATACTAACAAAAGAGATATCATCATTGAAAGACGCAGGTTTAACGATGGCGACATGGCAAGGGCGACGCCTTTTGACGACTCGACGCGAAACAAATTTTTCAAATTCCGTTTCAGAGGTCCGAACGGAAAGGATTCGCTGTTCACTTACAACTTCAGGATGAACAACGACGACTTTGATAACACATGGAATGACCGTGATGACAATTTCATGCGCGACGGTGAAATGATGAGAAGACGCATGCCTATGATGATGGCACGCATGCATCGCCGTAACAGCCAAAGTTTCAACTACAGCAATACCGGCGCCGACGGCATAAGCACACACGTCAGCTTTAACGTATCTGACGCGTCCCCCGAAAGAACAAAGAAAACGACCGGGGCCGAAAAAGCCGACCTCGAACTGACCGACCTGGCCCTGGTGCCGGAGTTCTCATCGGGCAAAACGCTGCTTACCTTCAGGCTTGCTACCCATACTGCCGCCGAAGTAAAACTAACTGACAACGAAGGCAAATTGATATGGAGCGATAAAGTGACAAACGGCAGCTTCAGCAAAAGCTTCCCGCTTGGCTTAAATGGTATCTATTTGCTGGAGGTAAAACAGGGCGGGAAAACTGCTTTGAAACGGATAATAAAGGAAGAATAGCCGGCAGTTGGCACACTAACCTGCGCGCAAATAAAAAGGAGCTTTTCCATTCCGAAAAGCTCCTTTTTTGTAATATCTATTGCAAACTGCCTGCAGGCAACTGCCAACTCCTTAAAACGGCAGATCGTCTTCTTCAGGTGTCGAGCTTAGGTCAACCGGCGGCGCATATTCAGGTACGGTGTTGTTATTGGCGCCTGCCAGTACGTTCACTTTCCATAACTGCAGCGAGTTGAAATAGCTTTTCTTGCCCGATTTATCGGTCCATGGGCGGCCACGAAGGTTAAAAAACACTTCGATATCATCACCTACACGAAGGTTATCCAGCAGGTTGCAGCGGTCCTGTATAGCTTCAAATTTTAAGTATTCAGGGTACTGTGGGTTCTCAATATATTCTACTATCAGTTCTCTCTTTTTCAATGAGTCCGTTACCTGGACGGTTGGCGCAACTTCATGTACTTTGCCCTTAATTTCCATATCTTCTAATAATTTAAAATGTAAAGTTAATGCTTATGGTATAAAATCGGGGTATTAAATTCATAAATTCGCCAACAATTTATGGAAGTTTTCCACACCGACAGCAGGATCGTTATTACCTGTAACAAACGCCTTTCTCCCTACTTGCAAAAGGAGGTTGAAGAACTTGGTTTTACGCCCACCAGGGTATTCCAGACCGGTATTGAGCTGAACGGCACCGTGAACGATTGCGTTGCTTTGAACCTGAATTTGCGCTGCGCAAGCCAGGTAATTTACCTGCTCAAAAGCTTTACTGCTGCCGATCCAAAGGAGCTTTACGAGGGACTTTTGGAGATAGAATGGGAAAAGCTAATCGACTTTACAGGCTATTTTTCGGTTACATCGAACGTTAATAACGAGCATATAACCACGCCACTTTTTGCCAATGTGAAGGTTAAAGATGCCATAGTCGACCGCATTAAAGATAAAAAAGGCATCCGGCCCAACTCCGGTTCTGATCAAAATAAAACCGTTATCCACCTGTACTGGCAGGATGACCGCGCGGAGGTTTTTTTAGATACATCCGGCGAAACACTGGCCAAGCATAGTTACCGCAAAATACCGGGTAAGGCCCCAATGCTGGAGGCACTTGCCGCTGCAACTATTATGGCCACTAACTGGGACCGTAAAAGTACGTTTATCAATCCCATGTGTGGTTCGGGCACACTGGCTATTGAAGCTGCCTTGTTGGCAACGGATAAAAGCCCGGGCTTTTTCAGGATGAACTACGGCTTCATGCATATCATCGGTTACGAGGAAGAGGTGTTCTTTACCGAACGGCGCAAGTTGAAGGACAAAGCGACAAAGCAACTTGACTTTAAAATAATCGCAACCGATATTTCAGCCGACGCTGTTGACATCGCCCAAAAGAATGCCCGCACAGCCGGCGTAGAACATTTGATAGATTTTAACGTTTGTGATTTTGCAGATACCATAGTACCTGATGAAAAAGGAGTGGTTATGTTCAACCCCGAATATGGAGAAAGGCTGGGTGTACATAACAAACTGGAAGCTACTTATAAGCGTATTGGCGACTTTATGAAACAACAGTGCAAGGGTTACCGCGGTTATATATTTACCGGTAATCCCGACCTGGCCAAAAGAATAGGTCTGCAGGCTAAGCGCCGGATCGAATTTTATAATGGAAAGCTTGATTGCCGCCTGCTCGAATACGAGCTTTACGAAGGCAGCAAGCGCGAACCAAAAGAGACACAACAATAATGAAAAAGTTATTTCCCCTGGTAATTACCTTATTTATCTCCGTTCATTGTTTCGCACAGGAAGATATACCGTTTCCATTCCAGGGTGGCAACAGGGTAATGATGCAATTTTTCCAGGACAGCATAAAACTTTCGCAACGGATAATGCTTAACAAGGCCAGCGGTATGGTGGTATTCAAATTTTCGGCCGATGAGCATGGCGATATGAAGAACCTGGTGATCTATTATGCCGACGATGCCGTGCTTGCTTCACCGCTTATCGATGTGATGAAAAAAACAACCCACAAGTGGATCATCCCGGAAAAGGAGAAACTACACGATTTTATTATTCCTTTCCTCGTGCGGTTCAAAGCGACGGACGATGACAACGCTGAAACAACAGGCGCCATGCACAATTTTGAGGTGAAGCGTAAGCCGATAGTCGCCCGCGACCAGATCCCGCTAAACCAGGCTACCCTGCTGCCCGCAGTTACCATCAGCTACGATGCCGGAAAATAATTTTCTTATTTAGAAATCCGCCGCCCTCCTTTATTCCGTAAATGTTTAACCGGACCTGTTAAACAGACTAACGTTATGAAGGATAAGTTGAATTTAAAAATTAAACAAGTAGCTGCCAGCATCCGCAAAATAAGGGAGCACAGGAATTATACGCAGGAGTACCTGGCCGCCAAGTTGCACATCTCCCAAAACGCCTACAGCAAAATTGAATTGGGTTATACCAAAATAACCGTTGAGCGCTTATTCCAGATATCCGAAATACTGGAGACCGATCCTGTGGCTATTATTAACGATGAAGGCGAAATATTAAAGGCGGTTTAGGCAGTTTTCCGTTATTTTTGCGGCTCACTGTAAAAAATATGGATCAACAGGCTTGCATCGTTAAAACCGTTTCCTTCGTACAAAAAACCCTCGAAAACGCTGAAGGCGGCCACGATTGGTGGCATATACACCGAGTGTGGACCAACGCCCGGCGAATAGCCCAAACTGAAACATGTGACCTGCTGGTTGTCGAACTGGCTGCATTGCTTCATGATATTGCCGATGCCAAATTCCACGGCGGCGACGAGGAGGTTGGGCCCGCTACAGCCGGTAAGTTTCTCCAAAGCATGGATATCGATGACGAAACAATAACCCATGTACAGCAGATCATCAGGCACATATCCTTCAAAGCTGGTTTTGATAAACCCGCGTTCCACTCTAACGAATTAGCGATAGTGCAGGATGCCGACCGGCTGGATGCCATTGGCGCTATCGGCATTGCCCGGGCGTTCAGCTATGGCGGTTTTAAGGGCCGCGAAATTTACAACCCTTCCATCGAACCAAATTTGGCCATGAGCAAGGAAGAATATAAAAATTCAGCTTCGCCAAGCATCAACCATTTTTACGAAAAACTGTTGCTCCTGCGGGATAAGATGAACACTGCGACCGGCAAGGCCATGGCACAACAGCGCCATGAATTTATGGAGCAATATCTCACCCAATTTTATAGCGAGGTAAAATTTTAATTTTATTTTTTAGATTAGTCTAAATTTTATATTAGATTTGCCTAACAATAGCTGCGGCTTAACACAGGCTTAATGCTGCGGCTATATCTTAGCGCGATTTATGAAAAAAACTATACTTCTGCTTACCGGTGTCTTATGTGTAACCCTTGCGGCTGCACAGGATACGGCCACACGGCAATTTCTTAATTTCCATTTTCAGCAAACGGTTATCACCCAATATAAACCTTCGTTCAACGCGCCATACAGCGGGTTAAATAGTCTTTCGACAAATGAAGAAACCCAAAGTTCGATTACATCAACGCTGTACGGCGGGGCACGATTATGGAAAGGGGCGGAAGCCTATTTTAACCCGGAAATATCAGGCGGTGCCGGCTTAAGCAAAACGCTGGGTGTTGCAGGCTTCCCTAATGGCGAGACTTTTCGCGTAGGCGCTGCCGAACCCAAGATCTACATCGCAAGACTATACCTGAAACAAACTTTTGAATGGGGCAGCGAAAAAGATACGCTGGATGATGACATTAATCAATTAGCGGGGATACGGAGTAAACGTTACTTTTCTATTTCGGCAGGCAAATTTGGCATGGCCGATTTTTTTGACGGCAACGAGTTTAGCCACGATCCGCGTACCCAGTTCATGAACTGGTCGCTGATGGATAATGCTGCCTGGGATTATCCCGCTAACACGCGCGGTTATGTTTTGGGCGCCACGGCCGAATTAGGCCAGCCCGGCTGGACACTGCGCTTTGCCTTTACCATGGTAACCACGCAGGCAAATGAATCGACCTGGGATGCGAAGATAGGCAAAGCCAATACCCAAACGGTTGAGTTTGAAAGACGCTACAGCCTGTCGGGCCAAAAGGGAACCCTGCGGGTGCTGGCTTTCCGCAATAATGGCAAATTTGGCAACTACCTGCAAGCCATAGCGCAAAACCACAATGCGCCCGACGTGGATATGACCCAGCAATACGGCCGGCACAAATACGGCTTTGGGATCAGCGCCGACCAGTACTTGAGTAACGACTTCGGCATATTTGCCAAAGCCAGCTACAACGATGGCCATACCGAAACCTGGTTCTTTACCGAAATAGACCGCTCGCTTAGTTTTGGCGGGGTATTAAAAGGCAAGTCATGGAAACGCAGCGATGATGAACTTGGGCTCGCTTTTGTGGCTAACGGGCTTTCAGCCGACCATAAGAATTACCTGGCCGCTGGGGGTTACGGGTTTTTAGTAGGAGACGGCCGATTGAATTATTCGCCTGAACTTATAGCAGAGCTGTACTACAAGATAAATGCCTTTCAGAAAAAATTTTGGATATCACCCGATTACCAATTCATTCTGCACCCGGCCTATAATGCCGACCGCGGACCGGTGAATGTGTTTGGACTAAGGGCGCATGTGGAGTTTTAAAAGCCCCTATTATTTTGGTAATATCGTAAAATGGTGTGAAATAGCTCCTCATTATTACCTCTCACAAGAGACAAATCAACTTCAAAAAAGCTTGTTCTCCAATTTCGTGTGGCCCACCGGTACCAACGCGTAAAGGGGTTCCTCAACTGCATTAAATAGGCTTTCCTATCAGCCTCCCTGACTGTGATAGTAACGAAATACGATTTTAAGGGTATTGACGAATCCCCGCCTGTACTTGACAGATATACATTACTAACATCTGTCCATTTTATCGTATAACCACTTTCTGTAATAGTGACCGATTCATTTGATAACACTAGTGCGGGTCTTAATGCCAGCATCAGAATGGTTATCCGAACAGGCTTTTGTATAATTAAAATGCAAAAAATAGTCATGATCCAGAACATCGGCCTGTGGATCAGAACGGCTATTGCAATGCCATGCGTTAACCAATAATAAAATAATGGCACATTAATTACAAATAAGATCGGTCGTAGCGGACTGAATTCAAATCTTTCTCCATCCATTTGTTTGTGATATCCTGACTTAGGCTATTTGATAACTATTATCATATATTTCAGCCACCAATATAATAATTCATAGGTAGATTCGTCTTATTTTTGCATACTTGCATCCGTTCACAATATGAAGAAAATATATCCCCTGCTCATTTTTTTATTTTTGGCCACCTGTACATTTGCTCAAATCAAAGAGCAAACTATTACCAAATCATCTGTTGTATTTCATATCAAAAACCTGGGTTTTACGGTCGACGGTACCCTTGCCGGGTTTAAGGGAGAAGTTAAATTTGATCCGGCAAACCTGGCGGCAAGTTCTATTATTGCCTCTGTTGATGTGAACACTATCGACACAGATAACGGCACGCGCAACGATCATTTGAAAAGCGACAGTTATTTTGATGTTGCAAAATACCCTAACATCACCATGAGGTCCGTTTCGTTCAAACACAACAGCGGCAACAACTATACGGGAACTTTCAGCCTAACCATAAAGGACAAGACGAATACCATCGCCGTTCCGTTTACTTATGCCGAATCGGGCACCGGTGCTGAATTTAAAGGAAATTTCAAGGTAGAGCGTACTGCCTATGGTATCGGCGGCAAAAGCCTCGTGATGTCAAACGATGTGAAAGTTGACATCAGCATAAGTACCGCCAAATAAATTCCGGCCATTTACGGATAATAATTTGATAATGTTAACTTAACAGGCAGCTAAGCATTTAGCAAACTTGCAATTGCATACAAATTGTAACTTTACTGTATGAAATTACGTGTCCTGGTATTCATCAATGCTGCCGCAGTGGCTATTACAGTTTCGGCGGTTAATTACTATTTTAAGCATAGCTGGTACGATGTTAGCGTTACCTTCGGGCTTACCTTAACTATCAGCTTTGTCACCTTTTATATCCTGCTCGAAAAATATATCTATTCCAAGATCAAGATCATTTATAAGCTGATACACAATTTGAAACTCGGGCGCGACCTGCGCGACGCGCTTGGCGAGCATGTAAGCGCCGATCCGATAAACGATGTGGAACAGGAAGTGCAGGAGTGGGCCAGGCAAAAAAAATCGGAAATTGACGATTTGCGTAAACAGGAGAAATTCAGGAGGGATTTTCTTTCAAATATCTCCCACGAGTTCAAAACACCCCTGTTCGCTATACAGGGCTACATTGATGCTATTGTAGACGATGATTTTGAAGACACCGGTATGGCCCGGCAGTTTTTGGATAAGGCCTCAAAAAATGTCGACCGGCTCAGTTACCTCATTAAAGACCTGGACGAAATATCAAAGCTTGAAACAGGTGAGATCCCGATCAATTATACCAGGTTCAAAATAAACGACCTGATCAAAGAAGTATTCGAATCGCTTGAACTGAAGGCTGCGGAGCATCATATCAAACTGGTATTCAAACAAAAGTACGACGAGCCCATCCTGGTAAATGCCGACCGCGAAAAAATAAGGCAGGTGTTGGTGAATCTTATCGACAACTCGTTTAAATATGGAAAAGAAGAAGGAAATACTTCGGTGAGCCTGTTTGAACTGCACGACCAGGTATTGGTGGAAGTTACCGACGATGGCATAGGCATTGAAGAAAAATATTTGCCCCGTCTTTTTGAGCGTTTTTTCCGGACAGACACCAGCCGTTCGCGGCAGATAGGCGGCTCGGGCCTGGGGCTTGCTATTGTAAAGCATATTGTGGAAGCCCATCAGGAAACCATCAATGTTCGAAGTACCGATGGTCTTGGATCAACATTTGGGTTTACCCTTCAAAAGGCTAAACAGGGAATACCTTTTCCAACTATCCCGGTTTTGAATAGTTAACATTAACTTAACATTGCAAACATTACCTTTGCAAAAATTTAACATAACGCCATTCCATCTGACCCTACATATCTATAAAAAATGTCACTGAACAGCATCTTCCAATATTTTGTACCTAAGGATAAGAAAATATTTTTCCCCTTATTTGAACAGGCTGCAAACAACGTTGTTGTTATGTCCAACTGCCTTGTCGAAGCGGTCAATTCTGGCAGCCCGGTAACCCGGGAAGAGCTCTACAAGCAAATAGATAAACTGGAGAATCGGGGCGACGAAATAACCCACCAGATATACCTGGAGCTTGGCAAAAATTTTATCACCCCCTTTGACCGCGAGGACATCCACTCCCTGGCTACGGCCATTGACGATGTGGCCGACAATATACAGGGAGCAGCTAACAGGATGCTGCTTTATCGCATCGACGACCTGAACGACCATATCAAAAAACTTTGCGAATTGATACAGCAGGCCAGCATCGACCTTGAAAAAGCAGTAAAAGAACTTAAGGACCTGCGTAATGTACGCGCCATTGCCGATTCGTGCATCAGGATAAACAGCGTCGAAAACCAGGCAGATTATGTGTTTGACCGTGCCGTTGCCGATCTTTTCCTGTACGAGACCGACGCCATTCGCCTGATCAAATACAAAGAGATATTATCGGTATTGGAAACCGCTACCGACCGCTGCGAAGACGCGGCCAATGTAATGGAATCCATTTTAGTTAAAAACGCCTGATCGATCTAAATGGTAACAAGCTCGCTCGTACTCGTAATTTGCCTCGCATTATTATTCGATTATACCAATGGCTTTCATGATGCTGCTAACTCTATAGCCACCATCGTTTCCACCAAGGTGCTGACGCCTTTCCAGGCAGTGCTTTGGGCGGCCGCCTTCAACTTCCTGGTTTTCTTTTTTGTCAAGGAACATAACGTTGCCAAAACCATTTCCAAAATTGTCAACGAGCATTTTGTTACGCTGCATGTATTACTTGCCGGGCTGATAGCCGCGATAAGCTGGAACCTGATCACCTGGTGGTTTGGCATACCTTCAAGTTCGTCGCACACGTTGATAGGCGGCTTTGCGGGCGCGGGTATAACCAATGCCCTATATATGGGGGCTAACGGCATAACCGCCATTAACCTGAAACTGGTGCTTACCACAATAGCTTATATCGTACTGGCGCCGTTGATCGGCCTTATCATTGGCTATATCGTTACCATTATTGTGTTGCATTTGAGTAAGAGTGCCCGGCCTTCGACAGCCGAAAAATGGTTCAAAAGGCTACAGTTACTCTCGTCCGCAGCCCTTAGCTACGCACATGGTGGTAACGATGCGCAAAAAGTGATGGGTATTATCTATGTAGCATTGATTGCCGCAAAAGTAATTGGCACCGGGAGCGCCATGCCCGAATGGATACCATTAGCCTGTTATTCAGCCATCGCCCTCGGCACCCTCTCCGGCGGTTGGAAGATCGTTAAGACGATGGGGTCGCGCATTACCAAGATCACCCCTCTGGAAGGCGTTAGCGCCGAATCAGCAGGCGCCATTACCTTATTTTTTACGCAATATTTTGGCATACCTGTTTCTACAACACATACCATTACCGGTTCCATTATAGGTGTTGGTTTAACCAAGCGCTTATCAGCTGTACGCTGGGGAGTAACCATAAACCTGGTTTGGGCGTGGATAATAACCATCCCTGTTTCGGCGTTAATTGCAGCGGGCGTGTTTGCTTTGTTACACGCGATACATTAATTTTAGCCCATATCAGCTCCTCTTTATGAAAAAAGCATTACTACTGTCTGGCTTATTAGCTATCAGCATTTCCCTTTCGAGTTTTGATAATTACAAACCCGCTTCCCTGGCAGACATCGCATTACCCCAAAGCATTCCATCATCTTTGGAAATAGGGAGCGCTTTAAAACAAGCACTGGAACAGGGTACTGCAAAAAGTTCGGACCAGCTTTCGGCCGTAAATGGCTTTTTTGGGAACGCCGCTGTCAAGATCATGTTTCCGCCAGAGGCACAAAAAGCCGAGAAAGCATTACGGGGCCTTGGGTTAAATAAACTGTGTGATAATGTGATCCTTTCGCTTAACCGCGCAGCAGAAGATGCCGCCAAAGATGCCAAGCCTATATTTATTAGTGCCATTAAAAAAATGACATTAAAGGATGTGAGCGATATCCTATTGGGCCAGAAAGATGCCGCCACACAATATTTTAAAAGGACAACGACTGCCGAACTGGCCGCAAAATTCAAACCGGTTATCAAGGTTAGCCTGGATAAAGTTGGTGCAACCAAATATTATGGCTCCGCCGCCGCCGAATACAACAAGCTGCCTTTTGTAAAGCACATGAACCCTGACATCTCCGATTATGCCACCCAAAAAACGATCGACGGATTGTTTATCGAGATCGCTAAAGAAGAATTGAAAATACGTCAGAACCTACCTGCCGCACGCTCAACACCGTTAATGCAAAAAGTATTTTCATTTGCCGACAAGACTTTAAAAAAATAAACTTAAAGCAACAGGTGTAAAACCCGTTGCCCTGATCAATGAAATACGACATCGAGTTTTATGTCGTGCGTTTGCCCGTCAGCATTACCCGTCCAGCCGGGGCCGGTTATCAGCAGGTCGACGGCTTTTTTATCAGCAGCAGCGCTAAGGCTTTTCAGTATTTTGAAATTATTCAGGTTACCCTGCCCGTCGACAGCAAATGAAAGATTCACTTTACCGGTCTGCCCGTCCGAAGCTACGGCATTCTTGTCAAGGTAATCATTCAGCGCCTTCCAGCCCGCGCTTGGATGGGCATCACTTGCAGACCCGGCATTGTTCCTGTTCCGTTTATCGGTGCTGATAGCTTCTTGCTTCAGCACACTGCCCGCGGGCGTAAGTGCCACATTAATAGAATCACCGATACCCGTCACGTTAACTTTTTTGGTATCGTACCCCAGGTAACCAACAACAAGGCTCCGTTTTTCCGGCACATCGTGCAGTACAAACCTGCCGTTCGCATCGGTAACAGCGCCGAAATTAGACCCGGCGATTTTTACAATGGCGCCAACCAACGGCGTGTTGCCGCCTGCAGATGTTATGATACCCGTCAGGGTGCTTTTGTTTGATGGTTTTATATCCAGGCCTTCTACCCTGCTTGTCAGCAAAGTCTCGGGGCTTGCCTTTGCATTTTGCTTATAAAATCCAGCATTCGATGCAGCTATTTTATCCTTAGCAGCCGGTTTCTGGCTCTGCACTACAACTTCATTTAGCGAAGAGTTCGGCTCATTAACCTTTATATCTGCAACAGTTGGGGCCTGCATATTTGCATACCCGTCAGCTTCCGCAGGAGCCGGCGTTTTTTTGGCAAAAAGACTTGTATCGGTTCTTTTATTGACTGCAATAGCCTTGTTTTCTTCCGTCTCAACATTAACTTCCTTGTCAGCCGCTATTGCCGGTGCAGAAAATACGGGAACCTTGTTTTTGACAATTGCCTCGTCCGCAACAGGCTTAAGGGTATCTGCCTGCGAGGGGTTTGTTAAACGTGCCGGAGCTAAATTGTCAAGTTGTTTTTGTTCATTTTTCGGTTTGATCGCTTCAGCTAATACATTCTTTTTTGCCGGCTCATCTTTGGTAGCTAACCATATTCCTGCCGCAATGATGATAAGCAAAGATGCCGCTGCCGAAAGGGGAATCCACATCGGTCTCACTTTCTTATCGGTCCGGCTTTGTAACCGCTGCTGCAAGTCAGCAAGATTGGCCTGCTGATCGGCGGCGGCATGCTCATATCCTTCCAACGCATCCGCCAGGAACGGGTCGTCAAGCGCCCGCCGCTCCAACTGGTGCATAGCACGTGCGTCCAGTTGTCCGTTCAGGTACTTTCTTATTTGCAATATGTCGTTCTTATGCTTACTCACGGTTCTTTTCCAGGCAGATCTTCAGGTTACGCTTGCCATTTTGTATATAGCTTTTTACATCATTTATGCTGTAACCTGTTACTTCCACCACCTCCTTATAACTTTTTTCTTCTAAATAAAATAGCTGCACGCTGTGTCGCTGGCCTTCGGTTAACTTCTTCATACACCGCTCCAAAGCATTTAATGCCTCTTCTTTATTATTGTTTTCTTCAGGATGCAAAAAGGGTGTAAATTCCATAACCTCGTCAAGCGAAACTTCCGGCATCTTTTTTCCCGAACGCAATTGCATCAGGCAATAGTTGCGGCCCAGTACGTAAACCCAGCTCCTGAATTGTTTTATATCGTGTTGTTTAACTTTTATAATCAGTTCCTCAAATATACCCATTACTGCGTCTTTTGAAGCCTCCTCGTCTTTGAGGTATTTCAGGCATACACCATACAACAACGGCGTATATCGTTCAAAAAGGGTGCCTAAAAACGACAGATCGCCGCTTTGGCGGTAGCTCTCCAACAGCGCTTCATCATCCGTATTTGCTGGCTTACCCGCCTTTTTGAAAAACTTCATTGCAACGGGCAAAATAAAATTTTTCATCGGCTTATGGAAATTGGTTCAATACTGCATCATTAGCTAAAAACCATAACAAATGAAAAAGCTAATCCTCATCCCATTGATCATAGCGGCCTTTGCAGCTTTCAAGTGCAACGCCGTGCGCCACATACACGGAAAAGTATTGGGCAGCGATGACAAATTACCCATCCCGGGCGCCACGGTCACCATAAAAGGCACTGGTATTGGTACGCAAACCAACAGCGCCGGGGGCTACACCATTGATGTCGCTGATGACCATGCAAATCTCGTGTTCAGTTTTGTAGGTTATCAATCCAAAACAGTTGCCATTGGCAAAAGTGATAGTTTGGATGTTTATCTAAAACCATCTAATACTTCATTGAATGAAGTGGTAGTTGTCGGCTACGGAATACAACACAAAAAATCTCTAGCAGGAAGTGTCGCTACTATACCGGCACAGGCGAACGCCGATGTTGCGATAGCACCGGCGCCAGTAAGGTTGCAGGGGCAGGTTAGCGGTGTAACCGTAACATCGCAAAATCCCCCGAAAGTAGCTGACATGAGCGTTTACAAATATTCAACCAACAATGCAAATGCAAAAGCCAGGACAAACAACCCCGGCTTTTATACCGGCAACACGGATGACGAAAGCTACAAAACCATCAACGAAAATGGTTTTACCAACGCCAAAGATGTTCCCCTTTCTACCTTTTCGGTTGATGTTGATGCGGCCTCTTACACCAATGTAAGGCGCTTTATCAATAACGGGCAGTTGCCCCCTGCAGATGCTGTACGTGTTGAAGAAATGATCAATTATTTCAAATACGACCTGCAGGGTCCAAACAATGGCGACCCGGTAGCCATTACTACCGAAACCTCGTCGGCACCATGGAACCCAAACCATCGCCTGGTACGTATCGGACTAAAGGCCCGAACTATTGATATGAGTCATTTGCCGCCATCAAACCTGGTGTTCCTGATCGATGTATCCGGGTCGATGGACGAACCTAACAAACTTCCGCTGGTAAAAGCAGCTATGAAAATGCTCACCGACCAGTTGAGGGCGCAGGACAGGGTTGCTATCGTAGTGTATGCAGGTAACGCCGGGTTGGTGCTGCCATCAACCACGGGCGATAAGAAAGCGGAAATCTATAATGCTATTGATAATTTAAGCGCCGGCGGATCAACCGCAGGTGGCGCAGGGCTTAAACTGGCCTACAAAATAGCCCGCGAAAATTACCGCAAAGATGGCAACAACCGGATTATCCTGGGTACCGACGGCGATTTTAATGTAGGCGATTACAGCGATGGCGATATGGAAACTTTGATAACCCGCGAACGCGAAAGCCATGTACCATTAAGCATACTCGGCTTTGGTATGGGTAACTATAAAGACAGTAAGATGGAAACACTTGCCGATAAAGGCAACGGCAACTACGCCTATATCGATAATCTGACCGAGGCCCGCAAAACGCTTATAGACGAATATGGCGGAACCATGTTTATGGTAGCCAAGGATGTGAAACTACAGGTTGAATTTAACCCTGGCAAGGTTCAGGCTTACCGCCTGGTAGGTTACGAAGATCGCCTGCTGAACAAGGAAGATTTTAACAACGATACAAAAGATGCCGGCGATATGGGCTCGGGTCACACGGTTACGGCTTTGTACGAGATAGTTCCGACAGGTATAGCCGATGATTATAGTACCAGCGTGGATCCGCTGAAATACCAGCAGCCCAAAAACAATCCTTCGATACCGTATTCGGATGAACTGATGACGGTGAAGTTCCGGTACAAACAACCAGGCTCGGACTACAGCAAGATGAGTGTGGCTGTAGTGAAGGACAGGCCGGCATCTTTTAACAGTACCACTGCCGACTTTAGATTTGCTTCTGCGGTAGCCGAATTCGGGATGTTGTTGCGAAACTCTCAATTCAAACAGCACGCCACGTTCGACCAGGCTATCAGCATTGCGCAAGGCGCCAAAGGGCACGACGAAGGCGGTTACCGTTCCGAATTCATACGCCTCGCCGAAACGGCTAAGTCACTCGCTAACAGTGCCAGCTATACAACAACGTACTAAACCTAAACCTTCACTTTTCTTTTAACAAACCTAAACCTTAAACGGCCCCGCAATACCGGGGCCGTTTTTCTTTAGAGAATCTCTCGTTGCACAATACCTATGGGACCACGGATAAAAACGCATTTAAATACTTGTCAATATAGGTTTGCTTACTACGGGTTCTGTATTGCATAATAAACCTGGGATGCTCCAGCGCTATAACCTTGCCAAAGAAACTGTACCGATCATTCAGCTTGCGCAGGTAGCTCTCATTCTTTCCTGTGCCAAAGCAAAAAACGACGTCGGTTTTTACCCCAAGTCCTATTTGGGTACGGATATTTTCGATAATGTAATCACTTACCGCAGCCATTAATGCCGGGCTATCGTAATAGTTATAGTTTTTCTCTCTCCCTTTTTCATCTATCGACGTAAAGCCAAGCGGGCAAAGCGAATTGATATAGAACTTCCCGTAAAACTTCTCCGTTCCGCCGAATGCGCTGATCATCTCATATACAAATACTGATGAGGGTTCGTGGGTCACCCGCCCTTCGTAAGGAATGTGGCATTCGGATACTAACCGCTTCGGATCGGTAAAGGGCACTCCTGTCAATCCTGCGCCAAACCTGCCTGGGTTGATACCCAGGATAAGGTGCCTCGGATTAACATCGTTGTAATATTTACGGTAAAATTCCTCGCTGACACGAACCGCCTCCCGCGACTCGCGGAACGGATTCATGATGCGTATACCTTGTGGCAGTGGCAAACCCGTGTATTGAAGCCGGGCATTAAATTGGATCACCTTTTCAGCGAATGTCATGGCTAAAGATATAAAAGAAAGAGCTCCTGATGGGCAGGAACTCTTTGCAACCAATTATAAAACCTAAATTATGAGAAGAGAGGATACCAATCATGGCCCCGAACCATCATGCGCCCCGTCCGGCGAATTGTATGATGCAAACATAAATACAATATTCTATAATTCCTATAGATATTATAGAATTTATTAAAAATATATTAGAAGTAAGCCAACATGGAGGCTTTCAATTCATTTCAGCCGGGAAGATCAGTTTAAATTTGCTGCCAACACCTTCTTCCGAACTTACTTCGATGGTGATATGATGGAAATCAGCAATAGATTTTACAATCGGCAGCCCCAGGCCAAAACTATCCTGCTGTAACGACCGGGTGAACTTTTTAAACCGGTTAAAAATATGCGGCAGTTGTTCGCCACTTATACCTATGCCCGTATCGGCGATCTCTATTACACGCAACTTATTTTCTATCGAACCGGTTATGGTTATCGTCCCGGCCTCCTTATTGTATTTTATCGCATTATTAACCAGGTTGAAAATAAGATTGAACAACAGGAACTTATTCACCTTTACCAGTTCCCAATCCGGCGGAACATTGGTCTCATACCCAATATTTCTTTGCTGCAGGCGGATGGATATTTCATCGTGTACATCGTTCAGCAATTCCGCCACATTTACCTTATCCTCCTTTAAAAACTGTTCGTTCTCTATCTGCGATATCAGCAGCAGGGTTTTAGTAATGCTTTTCAGCCGGTTCAGTATGCGCTGCAGTTCCAGCAGCCGTTCCTTCACTTCGTCGGTAATATCCTCGCTGCCAAACATATTTTCAATCTTGGATTGCAGGATGGAGATCGGCGTCATCAGCTCGTGCGAGGCGTTCGAGATGAATTCCCTCTCTTTTTGGAACGTGCTCTCGATGGTCTGTATCATTTTATGGATACTGATGTCGAGGTATTCAAAATCCGAGGTGGTGGTTCTCACTTTCCGGTAAGGCGTTCGCAGGGGAAACTTGTGTCCTATTAGCTTCGTCCGGATGATCTTATTGAGCGGCCGCAGGATATAGGTCGAATAAAACTGGTCGGCCAGGATGGTCAAAAGCACCATACCCAACAATATCTCGAAGGCTATACTCTGAAGCGGTATAGTTGTCTCGTTTATCGTATCGATACTTTTTCCTATTTCCAGCAGGTAATTTTGTTTGCCTACTTTAAAATTATGGCTCAGGATACGGTATTGGATGGTATCGCCCTCTACCAGGCGCCGTTCGTTTACAATGGTGTCGATGTCTTCGCCGGCCGAATCCACATCCATGCTTACATATTCTTCTTTTAACAAGGCATTGTAGCTGCCATAGCCCTCACCATCCTTAATATAGGTGTCTATACCCGACAACTTCACCTGTTTCAGCACCTTGTCCTGCTGGCGCCGCAACCAGCTGTCCGTGTAATTGCGGTTGATGTTGTGTATCAGGGTCGGCAAAAGCAACACAAACAACACCACTATCACCAGTTTCGAAATGGTATTGAAAAGCGTTAGTTTGGTGCCGAGCTTCAATTTGCTAATTGTTTATGTTTATCCTGTAACCCAATCCGCGTACCGTTTCCAGCCAGTCGGGCGGGCTGTAAGCATTCAGTTTTTTCCTGATATTTTTGATATGCGCATCTATATAATTGGAATCATAGTCGTCATTCACAATACTGCCCCAAATATGCTCGCTCAATTGCGAACGGGTGAGCGTGCGGTTCTTATGCAGCAGCATGTAAGCCACCAGGTCAAATTCCTTCCTGGTAATACTGCTTACCTGCGATGTGCCGTGCGAGATGGTCCGATTGGTCAGGTCGATGGCAAATTCGCCAAGCATAACAACTGAATTTTTCAGCCCGAATTTGCGCCGGGTTATCGCCTGCATCCTGCTTTGCAGTTCAAGTAGCGAAAATGGCTTGGGCAGGTAATCGTCCGCGCCCAGGTCCAGCCCTTTGATACGGTCATCTACCTCGGCACGCGCAGTTAGTATGATACAAGCTGCTTCAGGGTTGTATTTCTTTGCTTCTTTCAACAGGTCAAGGCCCTCGTAATCAGGCAATCCCAGGTCTATAAGAATAAAATCATAAAGGTTTGTCGCTATTCTTTCCGATGCAGTTGTACCATTATAGCAGGTATCGCAAATGTAATTGTTGCCCTGCAGGAACAGTTCCATTTCAGTTGTCAGCGCCTTTTCGTCCTCAACTATCAAAACATTCATAAGCTGTTAATAAAATAGGTAATAAAAAGTCAGGTTATAGAATGATTCGCGGCGATTCCTTAATATACCCTCCACGTTTACGGGTATCGAATATTTATAGGCAAATTCAAAGGTATAGTGCGGCCTGTTATACGCTATCGGCAGTTTCAGGCTGTAGTTCAGCATCTTGAACTCGCTGTTATAGCCCGAGTAACTGTGCAAGGGCGGCGGCAGGTATGCGTCGTCAAAATCAAATTTCCCTGGATGGTTTTGCGAATATTTCTGCACAAAGTTTTGCGTACCCAATATAATGGTAAAGCCCGGGTTGAACGACAAGTAATCCTTGTCGTCAAATATCCCGAAATTACTTTCGAAATATCTCGAATTATTAATGGTCATAAAGAAATCGCTCGATTGGCCAAAAAGATAGTCGAGCACCACGCCGGTTTTCATTATTTTCCAGTCGTACGAGTTATTAAAGTTAATATCGTTGGATGATGCCGATTTGATGATGAGCGCATCTTTATTGAAAATAAACCTGGTATAGCTAATGTTACCGGTAAACTTAGGTGAAAAGCGGTAAAAATATCCTCCGCCAACATCAGTTTCGTCGATAACAGGTGTAGAAGTAAATACTTTGTAAAAGGATCCGTACACAAAGAACCCCGACTTGGCATTGTAAATAATATCCGAATTCATGAAAGGATATTTTTGCGTCCCTGTGCGGCCAAAAAATTGCGCATCACTGCCAAAACTTAACCCTATGGACAGCGACTGCTTTCGGACGACGGTGTCGGTATCTGTGGATTTTTTGGGAACGGTATCGGCATAATTACGGTAAGCACCGGCATTTACGTTCATGCTGATGAAAATGGAAAACAGAAGCAGGGGACAGGCGTATTTCATTGCTTTATCGCATGGTTAAAAGTAAAACGATGTTATTAATTGCCATTTCTTCTCGGTATTTCGGGTGGCCGCTCCATGCCCGGGGGCCGTCGCTGCCGTTTTGGTTTTGGTTTGTCTTTTGAATCACCTTCGTCAATCTTCTCCGGTTTCGGAACATGCTTAGCTTTGGTAATTTCTTTTATCTTTTTATCAGTTTCCTGTTGTTTTTGTTTTGATTTTGGGGTCGTATCAGCAACGGCCTCAATGGAGTCGGACGAATACCTGGCAGGCTTGAAATAAAATGATTTGTTGCTGTGCGGATGATTTTTAACAGCAGCTATACATGGCATGAGTATAAACGAGAACACGATATACACAAACCACTTAGTCATTTCGAAGGAGAAAAATTTAAAACTCTAATCAATATTCCAGCCTTTGTGTCAAAAATGGCAAATTTTTATTCATTCCGCTATTTTTTAATGCAGAATAAACGCCCGTTTTGTTACAAAGATAGGATGAAACAGCCGGCATTACGGCTGGCCAGGCCGGTAATCTTTTTAGGTTATAAGGCCGGATCAGCTTAAGTAACTGATCTCCTTTGAAGTATATACCCGGTTATGATCATCGATAATTACACAAGCCAGCTGCTGCAATTTGTTGATCAGGTATAATCCTGCATTAACACCAAGGGCCATTATCGGCGTTGCCATAGCGTCCGAAAGTTCGGCGGTTGGGCTAACAATACTTACACTTTTCAGCACGCTAACGGGAAACCCTTTTTT
Source organism: Mucilaginibacter sp. (assembly GCF_035492695.1). Taxonomy (GTDB): domain Bacteria; phylum Bacteroidota; class Bacteroidia; order Sphingobacteriales; family Sphingobacteriaceae; genus Mucilaginibacter. The sequence goes on from NZ_DATJJC010000004.1 coordinate 34,607, forward strand.
TGCGTCGATCACAGCAGGCATATCCTGGTGACTTAAAACTGCGTTCTTCTCAAAGTTTCCTGATGTTGCTACCGCCATGTTACTTATCCTGATGCCGGAATAGGGCTGATCAACCTGTTTTGGATCGGCAGCTGCGATGGTCCATTGCTCATCGTTTGGCTGCAGGCCCCAGGTAAGCAGGTCGCCGCCGGCGTTCACCACGCCGGCCGATACACCCATCATCTGCAAAATATATTTAGCACGGTCTGCAGCATACCCCTTACTTATGGCGCTAAAACCGATACGCATACCTTTTTGCTGTAAGAAAACGGTTGTTTTTTCGGCGTTAAGCACTACCTTTCTGTAATTGGTAAACTTAACCGACTTGATCTCGATCTTTTGAAGGTCGGCCGTCTTGTCGGCATTATAGGTAATATCAAATGTCCCCTGCGTAAGCACCGAAATATCAAGTGCGCGTTCTATAAGCTTAAATAATTCCCCTGTTACTTTTACGGGCCTTATACCTGCGTTGCGGTTTATTTCGGTCACCTGGCTGTCGTCGCCAAGCGTGCTCAACATTTTTTCGATCCGGTTTACCTCGTCCACGGCGCTATCGATACAATTATCGGCCCACGCCGCATCGTTTGCCACAACACTTATCTCGAACACGTTACCCATCAGCCGCAAAGCACGCCTGAAAATACGAAGGTCATTATGATATGTTTTTACCGCTAACATAGGGGGCTTGCTTACAGGATATTTTTAAACATAGGGGTTAATTAAATAACCTGCCAGCCGGGGAACATGCCAATAGATCATTTTCTACGAAAATAGACCGGCTTCATGAAATTAAAATGAAAATGCCCCGAAACGAGGCTTTTTATTAACAGATTAGTGTAAAAATTGCGGGATTTACAAAAACAGGTCTTGCTTAAGCTACGGTTCCCTCTTTTAGCTTTTCAGCATTTTCGGCAAACTGCAGCGATTCCAGTATATCCTGTATCCCGCCGTTCATAACCTCGGGCAGGTTATAAATGGTAAGGCCAATGCGGTGTTCGGTAAGCCTTCCCTGCGGAAAGTTGTAGGTGCGCACCTTGGCCGAGCGGTCGCCGGTGGAAACCATGGTTTTACGTTTTTTAGATATTTCTTCCAGGTGCTTTTGAAGTTCCATCTCGTATATTCTCGACCGCAATACCTGTAACGCCTTATCGTAATTTTTTAATTGCGATTTCTGATCCTGGCACTGCGCAATTATACCGGTCGGTATATGCGTTAGCCGTACTGCCGAATAAGTTGTATTTACGGACTGTCCGCCCGGGCCCGATGCGCAGAAAAGGTCTTTGCGTATGTCGGCCGGATTCAGTTCAATATCAAACTCATCAACCTCGGGCAATACTACCACGCTCGCAGCTGATGTATGCACACGGCCCTGCGTCTCAGTATCGGGTACACGCTGTACCCGGTGCACACCCGACTCATATTTGAGCGTACCATAAGCATCGTCTGCCAATACGTTAAACACAATCTCCTTGTACCCGCCTGCGGTTCCCTCAGTAAAATCTACCAGCTCCGTTTTCCAGCCGCGTTTTTCGCAATACCGCATGTACATGCGGTACAGGTCGCCTGCAAACAAAGCAGCCTCGTCGCCGCCCGTTCCGCCGCGTATTTCCACAATGGCATGTTTCGAGTCTTCGGGATCTTTCGGGATCAGCATTACCCTTATCTCTTCCTCCTTCTCATCGCGCTTTACCAGCAGTTCGTCCAGCTCCATTTTTGCCATCTCGCGAAACTCCTCATCCTTCTCGGTCGCCAGTATTTCCTTGTTCGCGTCGATATTGCTCATGATGTTTCGGTAGATGTTGTATTCGTCCACCACCTTTGCCAGGTCCTTATATTCCTTATTCAGCTGCGCAAAACGCTTCATATCAGCCATTGCATCGGGGCTGCTTAATTCCGCTTCAACATCTTTCCAGCGCTGGTTTATCGCTTCTAATTTCTCTAACATATGGACTTACCTAAATCCCCGCCAAAGGCGGGTGCTTTTTAATATTGTTAAAAAGCGCACAAAAGTACGGAATTTTAAGCAGATTTTGAAGCAGAGCGTGTGCCGCCCAACTTATTACAATGCGTTCACATTTGAATTTTTGAAATAACGCAACTCTACATCTGTGCCGTCGAATACCGCATAGGATCGTGTCAGCACCCACTCGCCAAGGTTGATATAGCGGCTTTTGTTGTTGCTGAGCAGCATATCGGCTGTGCGGTGGCGGTGACCGAAGATTAGGTAATCGTAATACTCCGTTTTGGTCAGCTCGTTACAAAATACAGGCAGAAATTCAAGTCGCTTGGGGTTAGGTATCCCTTTCTCTTTTTTTGTATTGGCTATACGGCTATGGCTAGACCAGTAATTGGCAATCCCTACGCCCAAATTAGGATGCACACGGGCGAAAAGCCATTGACATAGCTTACTGCGGAAAAATTTTTTCAGGAATTTATATTTATAGTCGCCTGGTCCAAGGCCATCCCCGTGATGCAGGTAAAATTTCCTGCCGTTCCGTTCAATGATCAGTTCGTTGGTAATGATAGTCGCGCCAAGCTCCTTTTCAAAATAGTCGAACATCCACATATCATGGTTGCCTTTGAAAAAGTATATCTTAATGCCCGCGTCGGCCATTTCGGCTAATTTACCAAAAAAGCGAAGGTACCCCTTGGGTATTACCGTCCGGTATTCGAACCAGAAATCGAATACGTCGCCCATCAGGAAAACTTCGGCGGCATCGGCTTTTATCATATCCAGCCAGCTTACCATCATCATCTCGCGCTCACGGCTCGATTCATAACTGGGTGCGCCCAAATGAAAATCAGAAGCAAAATAGAGTTTATCCCGGTTCGGCATATCGGATTCAAAAGTAAGGCATTAGGATGATTTTTTTATTTCGGATTTATGATGTTCGATTTCGGGTTTATTATTTGAGTTTATTTCGATATTTGATGGCCAATATAAACTACCCCATGCACACCACACTTCATGTCCTCAACGGCAGTTCAACCGCCCATGTCTTCCGCGAAACCGGTATACCGGGTGATATCCTGGTTTGGCGGGAAATATTTTCGCAGGGGCCGCTGGCTGAAAATGTCTCTTCTGGGGATTTCTGGAAGGCGCGCAGCAAATGGATCGCTGGCACTTTTAAGGAAAGCCCCGTGGAATACGAGGGAACTGTAGTTGAACCACTGGAGATGCTGAAAGAGCCCTATGAGACCATCAACCTGTGGTTCGAGTTCGATCTGCATTGCCAGGCTAACCTGCTTGGAGTAATGGCGCTTCTTGCACAAAACACCAACCTGTCGCCACCTGCGGTCTTCCTGATTTGCCCGGGCGAATTTCCCGGCAAGCCTGATTTTAAAGGCATGGGCGAATTGGCGGCGGATGAACTGGAATACCTGTACGAAAATATTATCGTCCAACTTGGCGAGATCGATTTTGTAATAGCTGGCGAAGCCTGGAAGCTTTATGTATCGAACGATGCCAACGCTCTTGAAAAATGGCTAAACGAGACCGTGTTCTGGGGCAGCCTGCACTTGTTAAAGCCCGCCCTGGAGGCCCATGTAAAACGCCTGCGAACCAACGAAGCTGGTTTTAATTATATCGAACAAAAACTACTTGATATTTATCATAATGGTGCCGAAACCCGGCATACTATTTACCAACGCTTCTGGAACGACGAAAAGATATACGGCCTCGGCGATACGGAGATCGACCTGTACCTGCAACCCCTGATCGACAGGCAACTGATTAAATTGTAAGGCTATTTACCCGTAGTTGTGTAAGGAATCGCGGGAATGGCAGGCGTAGGATAGCTTTCATTTTTCATCCGGTCGATGGCGGTTATCACGTATAGATATGTCTTGTTCTTTTCCGCTGTCTGGTCCTCGTACTGCGTATTGGCACTGTACTGGATATGGAGGATATTTTTGGGATTGGTAAGATTTACGGTATCCGTATCGTTAAACCGGTAAATCACATACCCATAAACATCTTCGCTGTCGGCGGCCATTGCCGGTGTTTGCCATTGGAGGTTCACCCCAAGCGTATTGCGCTGAGCAACCAGGTTTTTCGGAGGGTTGGGCGGCACCGAATCCAGCCATAACATGGGTGGCGGCAGAGCGGGGTATTTATAAAAATCGGTATGTAATGAATCTGTAAACCCGAGCGGGTTTTTGATAAGCGAATTATTACTGAAAAACACGCTGCCTTCCACCCGGTTATTGTCGCGCAGGTAACGCACCTGGTTGGGCAGTTCGAGCGGGTTATGGAATGCTCTCGACTTTGGCTCAAAGGCCCGGTACGGCGCCTGCCCTATATAAAGGTGCCTGCCAAAGGTATTGTCGCTCCACCAGTCCACCAGGTTCTCAAACGGCGCCAGCCGGTATCCAAAGTTCCAGTAAACCTGCGGCACTACATAGTCTATCCAGCCTTCCTGTAGCCACTTGCGGGTGTCGGCATACAATTCGTAGTACGAATCGCCGCCCGTGGTTTCCGAACCTTCCGGGTCCTGCCGGGCGTTTTTCCAGATACCAAACGGGGCAATACCAAATTTCACATACCATTTGTGCGTGTGAATACTATCGCCTAAAGCCTGTATCAGCAGGTCAACATTGTTGCGGCGCCAATCTTTTATATCTGTAAATTCGCCGCCATAGGCCTTAAATGTCTCCGAGTCTTTTATCGTCTGCCCATCTATTTTATATGGATAGAAATAATCGTCCATATGCACCCCGTCGATATCATAGTTATCCACCACGTTCAGTATCACTTTTACAATGTAGTCGCGTACTTGTGGTATACCCGGGTTAAACAGTTTGATGCCACCGTAAGTAAAAAACCAGCTGGGTTCCTGGTTGGTGATATGGCAGGTGCACAAGTTTTTGAAGTTACCGTCAAAAGTAGCCCTGTAGGGATTGAACCAGGCGTGAAGCTCCATACCGCGTTTATGCGCCTCGGTAATGGCGAATTGAAGCGGATCGAAAGCAGGATCGGGTGCCTGGCCCTGTTTGCCCGTCAGCCACCGCGACCAGGGTTCAAGGCTTTTGGCGTAAAAGGCATCGGCAGCTGGCCGCACCTGGAACATAACGGCATTGATACCCATCCGCTGGTCGGCATCCAGTATATCAAGTAATTGCTGCTTTTGTTTTTCAACCGGCAAATGCGGGTCGCTCGGCCAGTCGATATTTACTACAGTCGCTATCCATACCCCTCTGAACTCGCGTTTTGGTTCTGCGTTTGCAACCGGCGCTCGCGCCGGTTTTTCAACAATATCGCCGTCAGTCGATTTTTTTAGTGCGTAGGGCTGGGCCTGAACTTTGGTAACTACCAAAAAAGCAAAAATAGTTAACAGGAAATATCGGCACACACGCATCTGGGGGAGAATTATTAAAGCTGCAAAGATATAAACTCATGGTTTATTTTTTTATTATACCATGCAATTACACAGAGATTTTTGTGTTTTACCTATATTCTAATTACTTTTAAAGCCATCTGCCCGAAAATAATAACCTATGAGAGAAACAATTCTTCGAGATTTTCATTTTATATTATTAACTGCATTTTAGCGAAACAATAACCTGAATTGACTGTTAACTATCGTTAAGATTAACACAAAACAAATTTTTATTAAAATTAAGGCAGATTTGTGTACTGCTGACCCTAACAAACTTTACACAACATCCTAATTAAAAAACTTAGAAAAACAGCTATGGAAAATCAATCCGGACCAGCCCCTAAAAAGAACTCGAATGTCATCTATTTCCTTATTGTTGTTGTTTTAGCCTTACTGGGCACCGACGTGTACCTGTATTTGCAAAAAAACAAGTCGGACACAAAAATTGTGTACCAGGAAGATGAAAAGAACAGGTTAAAGGTTGAGCTCGACAGCCTGGAGGCCCAAATTGAACAGGTAAACTCCGGCAAGGCCAAAATGTCGGCCGAGTTACGTGCTAAAAACGACTCGCTTGAGGCCAAGATCAAAGTGCTTCGTGTGCAATTGGACAAGGGTAAACTCACCAAGGAAGAATTGAGCAAAGCACAGGAAGATGTTAAGCAACTGCGCTATTTTGTTGCTAATTATACTGCCCAGATAGAAGAGTTGAAGAAACAAAATACAAATCTCGCCAGTGAAAGAGATACCCTGAAGACCAACCTGGCAACTACTACCCAAAAGGCCACAACCTTAGAAGAGCAGAACAAGGACCTTGATAGCAAGGTAACCATTGCCAAGGCTTTGAAAGTTGGCAGCGTAAATATTGTGGCATACAAGGTAAAAAACAGTGGTAAAGAAGTTGAAGTGAGCCGCGCAAACCCGGCAAAAAAGATCAAGATCAACTTTACGGTGGCCAGCAACACGCTTGCCGATAAAGCGCTGCACGATGTTTATGTTCGCGTGCTTGATCCAACCGGCAACCTGATCACCACAACCGATTCGGGGAATTTTAACGCTGATGGCCAGGATCTGCAGTACACTTATAAAACGTCTATCGATTTCAAGAATGATGGCAGCATGTTCACCATCGACTGGAGCAACCCTGCGGCATTCCAGAAAGGGGCTTATACCGTAATGCTCTATTCAGATAACTCGACCATGGGGCAAGGAACATTCTCGTTAAAATAATCAGTTATTAAAAAATTAATACCCGGTCCCGCTTGTGTAAAAACAGGCGGGATTTCTATTTTAAGACGGCACATGGCAGGCATTCAAGCTGACTGATCTCGCCCCTTCTTCTTTCGGAACGAATTTAAAGGAAGAACTATCGCAAATTTAAGACCTTATCTTTTGGACAGGGTCATCACTAAATGTTATCGTTAAAGAGTATTGATGAATATTAAGCTACTTCGGGCAGGCTGATATAGAATGTTGTTCCTTCGCCAATAATGGTCTCAAACCAAACCTTGCCGCCCGCGTTCTCAATGGAGTTTTTGACAAATGCCAGTCCGAGGCCCGTGCCGGAGCTTTTGGTAGTAAAATTTGGCTCGAATATCTTCTCACGCAGGTTGGCCGGTATGCCATTGCCGTTATCTTTAATGCTTAGCAGCACAGCCCCATTCGTTATCATATGCTCGATCGCTATAACCCCGTCACGCCCCTGTGGTATGGCCTCTATGGCATTTTTCAGAAGATTATTAAAACAGCGAAGAAGCTGGTCGCGGTCGGCACTAACTTTGAACGGATTTTCGGGCGCGCGGTAGTTTATTTTAATATTTTCTGTTTGCTTATATACCACTACAGCCTGCGTAAGTATATCAAAAACATCCATTTTTTCCAACCTTGTATCCGGCATTTTGGCGAAGGCCGAAAACTCCGAGGCTATGGACGACAGGCTCTCGATCTGCTCCACGAACGACTTACTGAACCGCTCGAACTTCTGATCGAATTTTGGGTCCTTATCCTTCCACGATTTTTCCAATAGTTGCAGTCCCAGTTTAAGCGGCGTCAGCGGGTTCTTGATCTCGTGAGCCACCTGCTTGGCCATTTCGCGCCAGGCGCTTTCCCTTTCAGACTGTGCAAGCTTTTGTGCGCTTTGCTCAAGGGCAGCTATCATGTTGTTGTATTCGGCTATCAGCGTTCCTATCTCGTCTTTGCGTTTCCATTTTATCGGTTCGTTTTTTTGGCCGTAAATGGTTTTGCTCAGGCTATATTGAATAATATTGAGCGGCGTGGTTATCTGCCGTGCAATGAATACTGCCAGCAGCCCTATAGCAATAAATATCAGGGCATAGATATTGATCATAGCGTCCAGGAGGGAACTCAAACGTGATTTGTAATCTTCCTCATTCGAGAATGAAGGCAACTGTAAATACCCGATAGTCCTGTTTTGCCCGTTGGTTAAAGCTATATAACCCGCTTTATAACTGAAATCGCCGATGATCTCGGGGTTTATAAATATGGATTTATTAAGCTGATGCAGGTTTATGTAGGCTTTTCCATTGATCCTTTTAGCTATAAGACCGTTATCATAAAGCTTAGGCTGGGTTGATACCAGCATCTCGCCGTTGGTATTGAACAGTGTGATATCGGCGGAGTAAACATTCGCAAATTCATCAAACTTAGCCAGGTAATCCTGCCCCATGTAGTAAACACCGCCTGTAAGGTGGGCGTTTTCAAACGCTTTCCCTATCTGCAGCAACCTATGGCTTATTGTAGCGTCCTGTTGTTCGCTGTATTGCTTTGTGATAGAAACATAAGTAATAACACCAACCAATATCAACGTTGCTACAACTGCGAATACAATGGAAAGCTGTATCCTTGTTTTGTATAAAATATGTTCAAAATTGATCTTTAATACCCAGTGGAAATAGTTCTCCTCCGAATATAATATCCGTATGCGCGCCCACAGCCACCGCATTACAATAACAATTGCGGCAAATGCCAGAAACACAATAAAAAAGAAGGTAACCGAGGTAATGGTATTGATGGTGATATTTTCCTTTTTGCTTATTACCAGCATGCTCCGCCCATCGGGCTCATAGATCAGGTGGTTATAAGTGTTCCATAATTTATAAGATGCCAGGTCAGAGACGGTTGTGCTCTTAAATACTGTATCCTTTACTTTCCCCTTAAATTCACGGTTTATCAGGCTATAATCGTATTTGCCTTTCTGGCTCATCAGCCTGTTATCGCTGTAATAAGCATAGGAATAATCTTCAAAATCATCCGCAGGCTTTACATTATTATCTACCAGTAAGTCAAGCGGCGCATTTTCATTCTGCGTATCTTTTGAGTCGAGCGATATGACCAGCGTACCGATAAGTTCCTTATCATCGTAAACCGGTATCCTGGCCACGTATTCTCTCGACCCATAGGCCTTGCTGTTCCTGTAAAAATAGTCGGATATTTTTGGCGCACCGCCTATTCTTACCATGTCTTTAAAAACATTCAGATCATAGGACTGCTGTTCATACCCTTCCTGGGGCAAAAATTGCCTGTCCCCGGTGTCGTATCCATAAACATTCAATTTAAATTTCGATAGGTATTCGTAGAAATAAGTTTTTTGAAGATAAGTTTTTATAAAATCATTATTGTGGACGGTATCCATAAAATACCGTTTTATATCGGGGTCCGTCCCTATTTTACGCTCAACAATTTTAAGGTAATGCTCGGTCGGCAGATCGGCGGTGGTTATCAATTGATGCAGGAGCTCCTTACGCTTTTCCTTTTCTTTAAGCGAAAGCAAGTGGTTTAATTTAATAGCTGATACAAAGGCACAAACCAGGATGATGCTCACCAGCGCACCCGAATTTAACCTCGCCTCCTTATACAGGTAGGCGTACCCGCGGATAAACACCCAGGCCGCGCCAAAAATATAAAACAAGGTAAGTTCCCCGCGATTTAACACCGGAATGAATGTGGCCGCAAGCACAGCAGCTAAAAAGATGGCTGCCTGCTGCCATACCGGAACGGCTACCCGTGCGCTAAAAGCGAGGCATATCTCGACAAGAACATAAAAAATAAGATAGGCGAAACACAGTATTACTATGCCCATTACGCTATGATGTGTGAGACCGAGCACATTGTTAACGTCGAAATTGATCTTTGAATAAAGCACCAGGCCATGAAAACGCCTGAGCAACAGGAACGAAACCCCGGTGATAGCCAACACGCACACCACAACGATGACATAACCCGCAATTTTACTGTATGCTGGTTTCACAAGCCTGTTGCGGTAGCGGTAAACGAAACAAAAGAACCAGCTTACGGCAAGCACGTTGATACAAAAATCTCCAAATGAGGGGTATAGAGGCCCGCCATAATATAACGTGGGTTGAAAAATGGAAAGCTTGTAACTAAGGTCGGGCCAGTTGCAATAAATATTGAGATATCTTAACGAGACGATAAAAATAAGCAACACCGCAAACGACAACAACACGTAACCTTTTACGGCAAAATAGTTACAGATATTGTGAATAAGCAGGCATAGGATCAGCAAACAAAGCGCCCAGGAAGCTATTTCGAAATAAAGAAACTTATGATTAACCTCGTAAGGGTTTACCTTTACCGAAAAAAGATATTTATCGGTAATACTGTGTATCTCGTAAATATTTTTGTCATCATATTTGGCTATCTCGATATTGTTATCCTTAAGCAGGTTTTTTGCGAAGATATTCTGCAGATATTGGTTTTGAATTTTGTATTCAAACTTTACGGGGATCATGAACACAGCCGAAAAATCGCCATCCGTCTTCTTGATGGCATTATAATGCCCGTTCGATTCCTTAACAAAAGAATAGCCCTCCCTAATGGGATGCAGTGGTATTACCTTTATCCCGCTCCAAAACACAAGCCGGCCCTTTTTGTAAGTGAGCACCCAGATACCTTCGTCGGTCGTAAATTTCTTTATGGCCTTCAGCGCTGCCCGGTCATCATCCTGCAGCGTCTTTAAATTGTCGAAAGCTTTTTTATCGTTAATAACATCGGCAACAACACGTTCCTTTTTTTGCAGGTTGCTTTCAAGCGTTTGCGCGGTTTGATAAAGGTTATTTTTGGGCGTGTAGGTTTTCTGTATAACAATTGCTGTCAGCAGTAAACTGGCAAACAGGAGGGCCAGCATCAATCGTATTTTCGCAGCGGGTGTCAATGTTTCAAAAGGTAGGGATAAAATTACTATAAAAAAACAAAGCCATCCGTTTTCAGTTTGGATGGCTTCGCGATTTTTATTCGCTTAAAGCGGCGCTGCTTGTTACCGCAGCACGGTCTACCTTTTTTACAAGGCCCTGCAACACACTGCCCGGGCCAACCTCAATAAAGGATGTGGCCCCGTCCTCCAGCATGTGCATAACGGTTTGGGTCCAGCGTACCGGGCCGGTCAGCTGCTCTATCAGGTTGTGTTTTATTTTAGCCGGATCGGTATAAGGTTTTGCATCGATATTTTGATATACGGGGCACACCGGTTCTTTGATCTCTGTATTCAGTATAGCGTATTCCAGTTCCATTTTTGCCGATTGCATTAATGGGGAATGGAAAGCCCCGCCTACGTTCAATTTCAGTGCACGTTTTGCTCCCGCAGCCAGTAATTTTTCGCAGGCATAATCAATACCGGCTATGCTTCCCGAGATAACCAACTGGCCGGGGCAGTTGTAATTGGCAGGTACTACCACCTCGGTAGCGCGTTCGCAAATATCTTCTACCGTAAAGTCATCCAGGCCCAAAATTGCTGCCATAGTCGACGGCTGTATCTCACAGGCTTTTTGCATGGCATTGGCACGTGCGGCAACCAGTCTTAAACCATCCTCAAACGATAATGCGCCGGCCGATACCAGGGCCGAGAATTCGCCCAGCGAATGTCCTGCCGCCATATCCGGCTGAAAATCATCGCCCAAAACTTTTGCCAGGATAACCGAATGCAGGAATATGGCCGGCTGGGTTACTTTGGTTTGTTTCAGGTCCTCATCGGTGCCACCGAACATGATGTCGGTTATGCGGAAACCCAATATTTCATTAGCCTTTTCAAACAGTTCGCGGGCCTTGTCCGACTTATCATATAAGTCTTTACCCATGCCGACAAATTGGGCGCCTTGCCCGGGAAATAAGTATGCTTTCATATTTAGTGAATAGTTAACTGGTTATCAGTGATTGGTTATCAGCTCATTCTGCAATTATAAATACTAATCACAAATTAACTGATCATAAGTCACTAACCTAACTTAGCTGTTATCAAATTTAGAAACTCTGTGCGGGTTTTCTCTTTTAAAAATTCGCCGGTAAAGGCCGACGTTGTGGTAACTGAGTTTTGCTTTTGTACACCGCGCATGCTCATGCATAAGTGGCGGCATTCAATAACCACCCCTACGCCCAATGGATTTAGGGTTTGCTGAATGCAATCGCGTATTTCGTTGGTCAGGCGCTCCTGTACCTGCAGCCGCCGTGCGAAAACATCCACAACCCTCGGTATTTTGCTCAAGCCTACTACGTGCCCATTTGGTATATAAGCGATGTGGGCCTTACCGAAAAATGGCAGCATGTGATGCTCACACATTGAATAAACCTCTATGTCCTTTACCACCACCATCTGGCTGTATTCCTCTTTGAACATCGCCGATTTCAGTATTTCTTCGGCATTCAGGTCGTATCCCTGTGTCAGGAACAACATGGCTTTGGCAACACGTTCCGGTGTTTTTAGCAAGCCTTCGCGTTTAGGGTCTTCGCCTATCTGTTCAAGCACCCCATGATAATGCGCGCTCAGGTTATCTATCAGTTCCGGGTTATACCGGTCTATTTTTACGTAACCGTCGATACCTTCGTCGCGGTCGGGGTAAGCGTCTTGTTTATTCATCTTTAGGTTTTAATCACCAAAATACTCCGCCGAATTATTTTCAGTTTCAAACAACCTGACCGAATGCAGGAACACGCCTTCGTGTTTTTCGATCGGGCCTTTCAATTGGTTAAATATCTCGATGCAAAGTAACTCGGTCGAGGCCATTTTGCCCTGCATAAAATCTACGTCTTTATTTAGGTTCTTATGGTCAAGCTTTTCAATCACGTAATCGTTAATGATCACTTTCAGGTCCTTCAGGTCAATCAGGTAGCCGGTGGCATGGCTTATCTCGCCTTTTACCGTCACAAATAAATTGTAATTATGCCCGTGCCAGTTGGGATTTGCACATTTGCCGAAAACCTCGGCATTCTTTTCCTCGCTCCACTCTTCGCGGTACATACGGTGCGCAGCGTTAAAGTGCTCTCTGCGTGTAATATAGATCATCATAATAATAATTGGCGCAAATATACAAAACAAAAAACTGGGCTTTGTTTATCTTCGTTGTCAAATTAAAGCCATTATGCGGGTATTGGTTGTCGCGGCGACTGAGTTTGAAGTCGGTGAACTGATGTCGGAAGTCAGAGTTCAGAATCAAGATATTGAACTGTTAACAACCGGCGTAGGCATGGTGGCAACAGCATTTGCATTGGGTAAACACCTGGCAACTATGCGATACGACCTCGCGATAAACCTCGGCATTGCAGGCAGCTTCGACCGAAGTATCGCTTTGGGTGATGTAGTCGAAGTAGTGGAAGACAGCTTTTCAGAATTAGGAGCCGAGGACAATGAAAAATTCCTATCGATTGACAAATTAGGTTTTGGCGAAGCTGACTTTAAGCCTACCGCACGGCTTTCTGATTTCGGCATAACCGATATTAGGCAGGTGAGCGCTACTACGGTAAATACGGTACATGGTAACGACTTCAGCATTAAAAAGCTTATCAATCGTATTCAACCGCAACTGGAAAGTATGGAGGGCGCGGCTTTTTTCTATGCCTGTAAACAAGCCGATGTTCCATGTATGCAGATCAGGACAGTGTCAAATTACGTGGAAAAACGCAACCGGGACGCCTGGCAGGTAGGCCTGGCTATTAAAAATCTGAATACATTTGCTGCCGGGCTTTTCGGACGAAAGGATTCTCCCTTTAAATAAAAACCATGCTGCAGGAAATTTTAATAAAACTTTTTAAACGCGACCTGGACAAGCTTAAAACAGAGATCGCCGCATACAATACAGAAAGCAATATTTGGATAGTGGCTGATCGCATCGCCAATTCGGCGGGAAATCTTTGCCTGCACCTGGTTGGTAACCTGAATCATTTTATTGGTACGGTGCTGGGCAATACGGGTTACGTTCGTCAGCGCGACCTGGAATTCTCCCTTAAAGACATACCGAAGGCCGAGCTCATTCAGAAAATAGAGGATACCATAGCTATGATCGATCAGGTTATAGATAAAGTTACTGACGAACAACTGAGATCGGAGTATCCGATAACTGTGTTTGCAAAAGGTGACACTACAGCTTATTTTTTGAGCCATCTTGCCACCCACCTTAGCTATCACTTAGGCCAGGTGAATTACCATAGAAGATTATTAGACAAATGAAACTAACCCTCGGGTTCTCTCCCTGCCCCAACGATACTTTTATTTTTGATGCCCTGATCCACCACAAGATCGACACCGAAGGGCTGGAGTTTGAAGTGTTTTATGACGATGTGGAAACATTGAACCAAAAGGCCTTCCGCGGTGAGCTGGATATTACCAAACTGAGTTATCATGCCTTTGCTTACGTAGCCGGCAAATACGTTTTGCTGGATGCAGGGAGTGCGCTGGGATTTGGTGTGGGACCCATGTTGATTTCGAAATCCGAATTTTCAATTTCGGATTTAAACAATTCAAAACTCAAAATTGGTATCCCCGGGAAATATACAACGGCTAACTTTTTACTGGGCCTGGCATTTCCGGAAGCGACTAATAAACAGGAAATAGTTTTTTCGGGGATAGAGGACGCCTTACTGGACGAACAAATCGACATAGGCCTGATCATCCACGAGAACCGTTTTACTTACCAGGATAGAGGCCTGAAAAAGATCATCGACCTGGGCGATTATTGGGAAAAGCTGACCGGCTGCGCTATCCCGCTTGGCGGTATTGTGGCGAACCGGAGTTTGCCGCTGGACGTTCAGCATAAAATCAACCGGGTTTTGAAAAAGTCGGTGGAGTTTGCCTTTGCCAATCCAAAATCAGGACTGGAATTCATCCGCTCGCATGCGCAGGAAATGAGCGAAGAAGTAATGTACAAGCATATCGGATTGTATGTGAACAAGTATTCGCTCGACCTGGGCGAAGAAGGACGGAAGGCAATAAACCTGCTGTTTGATACGGCGAGGGAGAAGAATATTATTCCGGAGATAAAGGAAGATATATTTTTAAGCCCGCCCGCTAAAGGGGAAGAATAACTCTCAGTTGGATTTGCTCCCCTTCAGGGGCTGGGCTAATACAACAATTTATCATACGGATACCTATGCGTATGTATTGTAACTACCTTATCATAAAGCAGCTTACGAAATTCATCTACATTTTCCTTTTTCAAGGCTGAAATAAATATCGCCGGGTTATTATCCTTGGCCATCCAGCTTTGTTTAAAATCTTCCAGGTTCAGTTGGTGGGCTTCCTCGCCGGGGTGCAGTTGCATGGGTTCGTAAGCATCAATCTTATTAAACACCATTATCGTCTGTTTATCCCTTGCACCCAGGTCCTTTAATGTCTCGTTTACCGTCCGTATCTGATCTTCAAAATAGGGATGCGAAACATCCACTACGTGAACCAAAATATCCGCTTCGCGAACCTCGTCCAGTGTCGATTTAAAACATTCCACCAAATGGTGCGGCAGTTTGCGGATAAACCCAACCGTATCCGACAGCAGGAAAGGCAGGTTTTCTATAACCACTTTCCGCACCGTAGTATCCAGCGTAGCGAACAATTTGTTTTCGGCAAACACCTCTGATTTGGAGATCATATTCATAATGGTGGACTTGCCTACGTTGGTATAACCCACCAAAGCTACGCGCACCAGTTGTGCCCGGTTCTTGCGCTGGGTTTCGTTCTGCCGGTCTATTAGTTTGAGCTTGTCCTTCAACAGGGATATTTTGTTCAGGATCAAACGGCGGTCAGTCTCAATCTGTGATTCACCCGGACCTCGCATACCGATGCCACCCTTTTGCCGCTCTAAGTGCGTCCACAAGCGAGTTAGTCGCGGTAGTAAATATTGCAACTGCGCCAGTTCTACCTGCGCCTTAGCCTGGGCAGTTTGTGCGCGGCCGGCAAAAATATCCAGTATCAGGTTGCTTCGGTCGAGTATTTTTACCTGCAATTCGTTTTCAATATTTCGCAATTGTGAAGGTGACAATTCGTCGTCGAAAACTACGATGTCAATTTCCTCCGAATCAACAAAGGCCTTGATCTCTTCCAGTTTACCGGTTCCCACAAAAGTGGCCCTCTCCGGGCGCAACATTTTTTGGGTGAAACTTTTGATAGTTTGCCCGCCAGCCGTCTCCACCAGGAATTGCAATTCATCCAGGTACTCCTTTGTTTGTTCTTCGGTCTCATTCGGCGTAATAATGCCGACGAGCACCACTCTTTCCTGCTTCACAGCAGTATCATAAAATTTTTGCTTCATTCAAATAATTAGCTATCAATGAAAGTGCCAAGTTAGGGAATATGACAAAGTAACAGTGTAAACTATGTGCATACTCGCATAATCTCCTCTATTACCCCGGCACCAAATTGTTTTACATTTTCCTTTTCAATTGTTAAATTTGTTTATGCGTATAGTGACCATTGAAATAGATAAAGAAAAAGACCTTTTTGCGGTAGAGGAATTTTTAGACAATTTGGGGGTAAAATACCACTTGGATGACCCTGAAGCGCTTCAAAGATCGATAATGACAGGTTACGAACAATCCGGACAGGGTTTAACAAAGCCGCACGCCAAAGTAATGCAAGAATTTATAGATAAATATAAATGATTGCTATAAACTGGACGCCGGAAGCAGAAAGAACTTTTTCACAAAATCTCGAATATCTGGCTTACCGGTGGAATAACAAAGTTGTGATTGAATTTATCAATAAAGTAGACGAGTCACTTCTAATTATAGCGTCAAACCCGAAAGCTTTCCCTCTACATAGTTCAACACTCCATATACATAAATATGTAATTGTTCCACAAATTACTGTGTATTACCGTATTGTTAACGACCATATAATAGACCTACTTACATTTTGGAATAATTATCAAAATCCGGATAAGCTACATTTGGGATAAATTATCGATCATACTACAACTCCCTCACAAACTCCTTCATTGCCGCACCCGGATCAGCCTGTTTCATAAAATTTTCGCCTATCAGGAAACCGTTAAAGCCTGCTTTTTTCAGTTGCTTTATGGTGCCTGTATTACTAATTGCGCTCTCTGATATTTTTAAAAATTCTGATGGAATATGTTCAGCCAGTTGATAAGATGTTTCCACCGATACGGTAAAATCAGCCAGGTTGCGGTTATTTACACCGATTGCGTCCAGGTTGGGGTTGACGCTCCGTTGTAACTCTTCCAGGTTATGCACCTCCAGCAATACATTCAGACCGATGCTTTTGGCCAGTGAGGCCAGTTGTTGTATTTGATCCGGCGCCAGGATAGCTGCTATCAGCAAAATAATATCCGCGCCCAAAGCCCTGGCTTCTATCACCTGGTACTCGTCTATCATAAAATCCTTGCGCAGTATCGGTATTTTGTTGGCCTGCCGTGCGCGGCGCAGGTCGACTTTGCGACCCATAAAAAACTGGCGATCTGTTAATACAGACAATGCCGAGGCGCCTGCTGCGGCATAACCCGTTGTTACCTCTTCCACCGAAACCTTATCGTTAATGATGCCTTTGGATGGCGATTTCCGTTTGAACTCGGCAATGATGCCTGTCCGTTGCGGGTCGAGTAAAAAATCCTTAAATGAAAGTACATCGCGGTGAAAATGTTCTGATTCCTCCAGGCTGGTGTACGAAACGTTTCTTTTTGCGGCTTGTATCTCTGTCTTTTTATGCGCGACTATCTTATCGAGTATATTCATAAACTCCTGGCCCCTAAAGGAACTATTTTGCAATGCTACTAAATTTTGATAAAATGATTTTCTGTGGCTTTAAGCTCTTCGATGTCGAAAGACGGCGAAAGCCAGTTATATAGCATAGCCCGCCCGTGTTCTGTTAAAACCGACTCCGGGTGAAACTGTACGCCACGCACGTCATATTGCTTATGCCGGAGCGCCATAATGCTGTTGTCCTGCTCATCAATGGCGGTTACCGTTAGCACATCCGGCAACCCATCCCTGTCCACCACCCACGAATGATAACGCCCAACTTTAAAGCTTTGCGGCAGCCCGGTAAACAGTTCTTCCTGTTGATCGGTTACTTTAATCGGCGTCGCTATTCCGTGCATGGGGCGGCTCAAATTGTACAGCTTTCCGCCGAACACCTCAGCAATAGCCTGCTGGCCCAAACACACTCCCAAAATGCGTTTGGTTGGCGCGTAGGTTTTTATTACTTCGAGCAGCAAACCAGCCTCGGATGGTATGCCCGGCCCGGGTGAAAGGATAATATGACTGTATGCATCTACGTCGCCTATGGCGAATTTATCGTTCCTCCATACATCACATTGCAAACCCAATTCGTTTACCAAATGCACCAGGTTGTAGGTGAAGGAATCGTAATTATCTATTATAAGGATCTTGTTCATTTTACTCTGTTTTAACTGATCACAACGATTGCGCCATTTCAATGGCATTACGTAACGCTGCTATTTTATTGTCAACTTCTTTCAGTTCGCTTTCCGGGTTCGAGTCGGCCACAATGCCAGCGCCCGCCTGGTAGTGCAGTGTGTTATTCTTGCTCAAAAATGAGCGTATCATAATGGCATGAATAAAGTCGCCATTAAAGCCCAGGTAACCTATGGCGCCGCTGTAAAAGCTGCGTTTTACTTTCTCATTCTCGTCGATGATCTCCATAGCACGGTACTTTGGTGCACCGCTTAACGTGCCTGCCGGGAACGTATCTGCTACGATCTTGAAGGAAGATACATCATCCCGGAGCTTACCACTCACATGCGACACGAGGTGAATAAGATGCGAATAATACTGAACTTCTTTGAAAGCCTTAACTTCCACCTGCTCGCAATGACGGCTCAGGTCGTTACGGGCCAGGTCAACCAGCATCACATGCTCAGCCGATTCCTTGGGGTCATTTTCCAGCTGGCGGGCAATTTCCGCATCTTTAATGTCATCTCCGCTGCGTTTGAAAGTCCCTGCTATCGGGAATATACTGGCTACGTTGTTTTTTATGGTGATCTGTGCCTCGGGCGATGAACCGAATATCCTGAAATCGCCGTAATCGAAATAGAAAAGGTATGGCGATGGGTTGATCGACCGCAGGGCACGGTACACGTTAAACTCATCCCCTAAAAATGTTCTTGAAAAAGGTCGCGAAGGAACGATCTGGAAAACATCGCCCCGGAAAATATGCTGCTTCATTTTATCAACCATCGCCATAAATTCCTCACCTGTCAAACCCGAACGTTCTTCGCCTTTGGTTTGAAAATGATATTCGGGAAAGTTTTTGTTCTTGATCAGGTATTCCAGCTTTTCGATACCGCCGTTCGCAGGCAATCCGTCGGCCTGATTGTGAAAAATATGAAGCTCATTTTTAAAATGGTCGATAGCTATGATATACCGGTATACATGGTACTGCATTGTTGGTATCTTCCTCGGATCGCTTTCTACCTGTTTCAGCTTGATGGTCTCAAAATGCTCTACCGCCTCGTGGGTAAAATATCCGAATAACCCATTCGATATGATTTTGGATGGATTATCGGTCACGTCGAATTCGGCAAGAAAGCTGGTCGCTTCATCAACCAGGTCGAATGTGCCCGGCGCCTTATCTTCAGCTTTCCCTCCGGGGTAGCTTTTGCGCAATTGCCCGTCGCTCAGTACCAGGCCGGCAATCGGCTCGCAGCAAACATAGCTCAGGCTATTCTCGCGGCTATGATAGTCCGAACTTTCCAGCAGCAGCGAGTTAGGGAACACATCGCGCAAGCGTAAATAAATGCTCACCGGCGTGGTGGTATCGGCTAATAGCTTTTTAGAAGTGGTTGTAATTTTATATGTTTTCATGTTGTTGTTTCGGTCGCGTTATAAAACAAAAAAACCCGGCGATTGGTGCGCCGGGCTATCTTAGGTTTACAATTGATTAGTATTTCATCATCAAAAACACATCCGGCTGCCATTTTCATGGTGCCACCAGCTGTTATTTTTGTTGTTTTTAATCATCGCGGTGACAAATTTATAAAGAAATTTGAATTACCAAATTTTTTCTCAAAAAATATATTATTAAATATACCGGGTAGGTCGTTTTAATCATCCTTTCGCCGGATAATATGACCTATTTACGGTCTGTATTTATCTATATCAATGCGTCATCGTCAGCAAGCCCCTGCCGCTCAGCATAATGGTTGCAACAACAATCACCAACGCCGCTGTGTAAAATATGGCTATCGCTTTATGCTTTGCCTCCGGCGATGCCGCTTTTTTTGATTTGCTGTGCCCGATGGTGATCAAAACAATGGCGATGATCATCGCCGTCAGGTGTTCCACCGTCCAGTACCGGGTGTCATGATCTTTCATCGTGTCGCTGCCAAATCTTACAAAAGGACTCAAAAAGTAAAGCACCAGCCCGATCAAAAATTGCGTGTGCACCGAAATCAGGGTAAAGAGGTTCAGTTTGCGGTTGCCCTCGCTATATGGTTTTTTTCCAAGCCAATCGGCCCAGGCCCTGATGATAGCTACCAGAAGCAGTATTAAAACGATGTACCGGAAACCTGAATGAAGTTCCCTGAAAAAGCTGTATGGAGTCATTTCTTTAAATTGTTTTGAAAAGTAAGCAGAAGGTTGAAATTTTTGCCCGCTTGCATGTAACAAACGTGTAACAAATATAGAATGATTGTACGGAAAATTACTTAGTGTATTAATGTTTAAATAACTTTAGAGCATTAACTGAACTTATAAAGAATGAAGAAACTTTTACTTCTGTGCTTTGCCATGGCTGCATTCCATTTGTGCCGGGCTCAGCAAACCTTTCCCGTAAATGGCGCATGGGACGTGCGCCCCGGGCAGTATGCGTTTACCAACGCCAATATCGTGGTAAATGCCGGGCAGACCATCAATAATGGAACACTGCTGGTCAAAGACAGGGTTATCGAATCTGTAGGCCAAAATGTCGCTATCCCGAAGGGTTACATTGTTGTCGACCTGAAGGGTAAATACATTTACCCGGGACTGATCGATGCCTATACTACTTATGGTATGCCCGAAGCGCCGCGGCAGGCTTTTGGCGGCCGTTTCCAGATCGTACCGACGTCAACCAAGCCGGGAGCTTACGGCTGGAACGAAGCCATACGCCCCGAAATGAACGCGAAAGCAATTTTTCATGGAGACGACAAAAAAGCCGAGGAGCTAAAAAAGAACGGTTTTGGGGCCGTTCAGTCGCTGATCCACGATGGTATTGCCCGTGGTACATCGGTAGTGGTTTCGCTTGGCGACGAACGCGACAACGAAGTAATGCTCAACGACGAGGCAGCGGCACACTATTCGTTCAGCAAAGGGACTGCGGCTACCAACTATCCATCATCGCTAATGGGCAGCATAGCCCTGCTTCGCCAAACCTATTACGACGCGGACTGGTACAAAAATCAAAAAGAGGAATACAATATTTCCCTGGCCGATTTTAACGCCGAACAAAATCTGCCACAAATATTCGAAGCAGGCGACGTTTTAAATGTGCTGCGTGCCGATAAAATAGCTAAAGAATTCGGCAAGCAATATATCTTTAAAACCGACGGTGAAGAATACCGCCGGATGGATGCCATGAAAGCCACCGGGAGCAGTTTTATTATCCCGCTGACATTCCCCGAGCCTTATGATATCGAGGACCCCCTGGATGCCAAGAACATCAGCTACGACCAATTGAAAAACTGGGAGCTTGCCCCTACTAATCCGGCTGCGATGGAAAAGGCTGGTATCAAATTTGCCATTACTTCCTACGGGCTGCAAAATGCAAAGGATTTTTGGACCAACCTGCGCAAGGCAATGGAATACGGGCTGAGCGAAAAACAAGCCCTGTTATCATTAACGCAGATCCCTGCTGAAATGCTGGGTGTGAGTGATAAAGTTGGCTCGTTATCCAAAGGCAAACTCGCCAATTTCATTATCACTTCCGACGATATTTTCAAAAAAGACAATATTATCTACGAGAATTGGGTGGAGGGCCGGCAGTATGTGGTTAGCCGCATGGATGTAACCGACCTGCGCGGCATTTACTCGCTTGCCGGCGACGAACTGGCCAATATCAAACTTAAAATAGGTGGCACGCCCGGCGCATACGACCTGAATGTAGAACGTACCGGCACCGACAGTACCCGTGCCAAAGGAACCATTAAACGCGCCGGCGACATAGTAACCATCTACTTCGACCTGAAAAATAAACCAGCGGGGAATATCCGCCTGAGCGGGTATATCACTTCGGCGTCGCCCGTTGCGTTAAGCGGCGATGCGGTGTTACCCGACGGAACTTTTACCCGGTGGACGGCAACTTTAACCGCACCCTTTACGCCTTCGACCCCGAAACCGGAAACCAAACCCGACCTGGAAGTTGGGCCGGTGGTTTATCCGTTTGCTCCCTTTGGCAATACCGAATTACCAAAACAGGAAACTACATTATTTAAAAACGCAACCGTTTGGACCAATGAAAAAGAAGGCATCCTCAAAAACGCCGATGTGCTGATAGAGAATGGCAAGATCAAAGCCGTGGGAAAAGATCTGAAAGCCCCTGCAGGCGCTAAAGTGATCGACGCTACCGGGAAGCACATTTCGCCGGGCATTGTGGACGAACACTCGCACATTGCCGTTACCGGCGGTGTAAACGAAGGCACACAAGCGGTAACATCCGAAGTGCGCATAGGCGATGTGCTCGATTCGGAAGATATACAGCTTTACCGCCAGCTGGCAGGCGGGGTAACCACCTCGCATATCCTGCACGGTTCGGCAAACCCGATTGGCGGGCAAACCATGCTTATCAAACATCGCTGGGGTGTATTGCCCGACCAAATGAAACTGGAAGGTGCACCCGGCTTTATCAAATTTGCGTTGGGAGAGAATGTAAAGCAAAGTAACTGGGGTATTCCGCAGGGCACCGCCAACATGCGTTTCCCGCAAACACGTATGGGTGTGGAACAGGTTTATGTGGATGCATTTACGAGGGCAAAAGAATATGAAGCGGCGCGTGCCGTAAAAGGCAGCCACGTCCGCCGCGACCTGGAGCTTGATGCCCTGGCTGAAATATTGAACGACACCCGCCACATCACCTGCCACTCGTATGTACAGTCCGAGATCAACATGCTGATGCACGTGGCCGACTCGATGGGCTTTAAAGTGAACACATTTACCCACATACTGGAAGGTTATAAAGTTGCCGACAAGATGAAGGCAAGGGGTATAGCAGGTTCTACCTTCTCCGACTGGTGGGCCTATAAGATGGAAGTGCAGGAAGCCATCCCTTACAATGGCGCTATCATGCACGACGTAGGCGTTACCACCGCGTTCAACTCGGATGACGAGGAAATGGCCCGCCGCCTGAACCAGGAAGCCGGTAAAGCGGTTACCTATGGCAAGGTGAGCGAGGAAGAAGCGTTGAAATTTGTGACGTTGAACCCCGCCAAAATGCTGCATGTGGATAACCGCATCGGTAGTTTGAAACCGGGTAAGGATGCTGACCTGGTGGTATGGTCGGCCGACCCGCTGTCTATTTATGCGGTTGCTGAAAAAACTTATGTCGACGGCATACCTTATTGGGATATCGATAAGGATGCTGCCAAACAGAAAGCGTTAAAAGCCGACGAGGCGCGCATCATCCAAAAAATGATCGCCGCCAAAAACAAAGGCGAAGCAACACAGCGCCCGACAGGTGGCAGCCGCCGTCCGCATTATACTTGCGATACCGTTGAGGATGCTGCTTATGTAGTAGCCGACCAATACAACGGCATGCAAACCAAAGGCACCGGCGACGAAAAAAAGGATCAACAATAACCCTAATTGAAACAAACGATGAAAAAAATAACATTTAGCATTTGGGGATTATTGCTCGGCACTATCCTCGCATACGGGCAGGCAGACATATCGCCGGCGCCCGCACAAACCAAACCTGTCACCATTACAGGCGCAACTATCCATATCGGCAACGGGCAGGTGATCAATAATGGTTACATTACTTTTGATAAAGGAAAAATTACTGCCATTGGCGAAGGCACACCTGCTAACACCAGCGGCGCTGATGTCATCGACGCAAGCGGAAAACAGGTTTATCCCGGCTTTATTTGCCCGGCAACAACACTTGGCCTGGTAGAAATTGAAGAAGGCGCGCGCGGTACGGTAGATGACGACGAAACCGGCGATATCAACGCGAATGTCCGTTCGCTGATAGCTTACAACACCGATTCGAAAGTGATCCCGACCGTTCGTTCAAACGGGATACTGCTGGCACAGCCTACCCCCTCCGGCGGCCTTATATCCGGGCAATCGTCCATCGTACAATTGGATGCCTGGAACTGGGAGGATGCCGCTTACAAAACCGACATCGGCATTCACATGAACTGGCCCGTTATCCGTCCGCAGGGCCGGCGCAGGGCACAGCCCACGCCAGGCACTCCGCAGGAGTCGCCCGAGGAGCGAATGCTGAAGGCACTTGATGCGATCGATAACCTGTTTACCGAAGCAAAAGCCTACGCCGAAGCAAAGCCTGCGGTTATCAACCTGCGCTTTGAAGCGATGAAAGGTTTGTTTAACGGCACTAAAAAGCTATTCGTAAACGCGGATGGCGCTAAAGAGATCCTTCAGGCCATCAGTTTCGGTAAAAAGCTGGGCATACAAGTAGTGATCGTTGGCGGCAAGGAATCCTATTTGGTTACCGATGCATTAAAAAATAACAACGTACCGGTGATCATCCGCGAAACACAGGCCCTGCCAGAACATGACGACGACGACGTGTACCTTCCCTATAAACTGCCAAAGATATTACAGGATGCGGGCGTATTATACGGCCTCACCGGCACCGGTTTCTGGCGCCAGCGCAACCTGCCTTTCGAGGCTGGCCAATCGTGCGGTTACGGGCTGACCAAAGAACAGGCCGTATCGATGATCACGATGAACAACGCGAAAATTTTGGGTATCGATAAAACTACCGGTACACTGGAAGTGGGCAAGGATGCTAACCTGTTCATCTCCAAAGGCGATGCGCTGGACATGATCACTATTGACGTACAAAAAGCCTTCATCCAGGGGCGCGACATTAACCTGGACAACCTGCATAAACAGCTTTACCGCAAGTTTGCTGCCAAGTATGGCATAAAGGCGAATCTATAAGACACGATTTAAGGACTTAAAAGATTTTAAATAGCGATGGGTTTAGGCCTGTCGCTATTTTTTGTTTCACGTGTTTCAGGTATGGAAGTATGAAACGGTGAAACATGTGAAACGCACCTATTCATTAACCACAAAACGAGGGCCCTTTAATAAACTATGTCATCCCGAACGCCGCAGGCGGAGGGAACTTAGACGCCATGCGTCACCGGTCTTTCGTTTAAGATTTCTCCTCACTGCGCTCGTTCGAAATGACATATTCGGTTTGTTTCACGTGTTTCAGTCGTCAGCAGTATGAAACGGTGAAACGTGTGAAACGTGGAATGGTAAGCGGTGCGCCGGCCTGCGGGATATAGATAGCGATGGGTTTGCGCCCGTCGCTATTTTTGCATAGATTAGTTAATAATGGACAGGTTATCGGTTGACATATTTATACCCATGGAAAAAGGGTTCAGGCTATCGCCAAATCGGATAGTTTTTGGCTTATTTCTAATAACAATAGCTTTCCTATGGCTTTTTGATGATTTTTTCAAGACTGGTAGCTATTTGAGGGAAATTATATTAGGCATAGATGTATTTGTAATCATATATTTTCTTGTGCAATCGTACTGGTCTTACGAACCTTTAGATGGCATCATGCAAGGAACCATCGTATTTAACGGTGACAGCATTGTAGTTAATGAAAAGGTTTACGACTTAAAAATGATCAGTAAACTTGACTTTGCGTTTAATGACTATTATGGAATGATGTACTGGATGCGCAGTTTTAATCCGCGACTTTCACAAGGCGTTGATAATTTTGTTGAATTTAAAGATAGTTCTCAGCAAATCATTCGTATCTATTTCAGGATGCAGGTTAAGAATGGCGCCAAATCTTTCTATCCATTCATCAACGATGCCGTACAATGCGGAGCAATGAGTTATTACCGGGCCATCGACCTGATCGATGTGGAGAATGTCAGGAAACCGGGTTGACAAGGTTCTTTTATTCACAAAGGAAAACTAAACTTCCCCATCAAAACCGCCGGATTGGTTCCGATCTTCATGGGCTCGCTGGATAGTGCTTCATTGCCCAACAGGGCAAACAAAATCGCCTCTTTTGCATCCGGGTTTATACCTAAAGCTTCGGTGTTAAAAATACTTTCCTTGTGTAGCAAATGTTTCAAACAATTGATCACGAACTGGTTTTTGGCACCGCCACCACTGGCGAATATTTTAATGCCCGATGGCAGGTTAGTTTTGATGAAATCGGCGATGCTTTTTGCGGTGAACTCACTCAGGGTGCTTACCAGGTCTTCAGAATTGATGTCACTTATTCCAGCCAATTGTTTGGCATCTTCCACATAAGCCAGGCTAAATAATTCCGGCCCGGTGGTTTTGGGCGCTTTTTCTTTGAAGAAGGGGTGGCTGAGCAGCGCATTCAGCAGGCCCTGATTTACTGTGCCGGATAAGGCGATCAGCGAGTCTTTATCATAGGGGCGGTTAAAATACTCGCGGCAGGCGGCATCTATCAGCGTATTTCCCGGACCAATGTCCGTGCAGATCACTTTGTTCAGATCACCGTCAGCAGGCAGGTAGGTCAGGTTAGCTATACCGCCGATGTTAAGGAGTATCCTGTCTTCGCCGGGCTTGCTTCCCAGCAGTACATCGCCATACAAGGCCAGCGGCGCACCCTCGCCTCCACCGGCGATATGTTTCTGCCGAAAATCGCTGACAGTTAAAATTCCGGTTTTGACTGCCAGGTGGTCGCCATCACCAATTTGTAACGTAGCATTGGGGTACCCGGCCTGTTTATGCAGGCTTTTCGGCGCATGGTAAATGGTTTGCCCATGACTGGCGATAAAATCGACATCAGCCGTTTTAATGCCCCATTTTTTAAGCGCCTGCAGTATCAGTTCTCCATGAAACGTACCTATAAAAGCATTCAGCAAAGTCACCTTTTCCAGGTCGACCAAACGCCGCGAGAATACCTCATGCACCTCCTGTTTGAAATGATCGTTATAAGGTAAAGTGATAAACTCCAGTAACTCAAATTGAGTACTTAAGCCGTTCCCCTTAAACCGGCATAAGGCAATATCCAATCCGTCCAACGATGTGCCCGACATGAGACCGATACCGAGTTTCTCGGGTTTTTGCGCAGCATTAACCAAGTTTTGCAGGTTTCGATTCATTCTGTTTATGATGGGATTCCAAATTTTAACTATAAATGTTAGATTAGGAAATTAAATGCAATATACAGCCAATGACCGAAATTACCACTGACCCTTCAGTACTTAAGAAACGCTTATTATCCCTGGACGTATTCCGCGGAATTACCATTGCCGCTATGGTTTTAGTTAACGATCCCGGCGACTGGGGCCATATTTACGCCCCGCTGGAACATTCCAAATGGAACGGCTGCACACCCACCGATCTTATATTCCCATTCTTCCTGTTTATGGTTGGGGTGTCTATCGTGTACTCTATGGAGAATAAGCTGGCAACCGTTAGCCATTCCAGCCTAATATTGAAGGCATTGCGGCGAATGGGCTTGATATTGCTGATCCAGTATAGCATCCAGTTGCTGTTTCACCCAGGCCTGTCGCACCTGCGCTTACCTGGTGTGCTGCCGCGGATAGCCCTGGTTTATTTTATATGCACCGTATTGTATGTTAAAACCTCGCAAAAAACACGGGACTGGATATTTATTATTGCGCTGGTTGGCTATTATATAATCATGAACTTTGTACCCGTACCTGGTGTGGGTTATGCCAACCTGGAGCCGGAAACCAATATGGGCGCCTGGCTCGACAGGCTGATCTTTACCCCCGACCACCTATGGAGCCAGTCGCATACCTGGGATCCCGAAGGATTATTAGGCACCATACCAGCAATGGCGACGGGTTTATTCGGCATTCGGCTGGGCACCTGGCTCAAACGCAAGGACCGCGACGATAGCACCAAAGTTAGCTGGATGTTTACTTATGGGGCTATTTCGGTTGTTATAGCGCTGATATGGGACCTGTTTTTCCCCATCAATAAGGCGCTTTGGACCAGTTCATTCGTATTGTACGCCGGCGGGCTGGCTACCATAGGGCTTAGCTTAAGTTATTGGCTGATAGACGTACAGGGCTATAAACGTTTCACCTGGTTTTTTGTCGTCTTCGGCGCCAACGCTATTACAGCTTATGTAATGGCCGATTTTGTGCCGCATTACCTGAGTATGATACGCGGGGATGCAAAGGGCAATCCCTTTTATCATGCCTTTTTCCTTAATTTCCTGTCGCCCGTCAATGCCTCGCTGGCCAGCGCGGTATTTATTGTTCTGGCGGTTTGGGTGGTGATGTGGGTTTTGTATATTCGAAAAATTTTTATCAAAATCTGATCACATGAAACTTAAACTATTCCTTATCATCCTTGCAGGATCTGTATTTCTGAATGTCAACAATTTAAAAGCACAAACCGATGCTAAACCGAGCGAGGCAAGCTTACAGGCTGCCGCCCGGGTGGTCGAAGTTTCCGGTTTAAAGGAGAACATGACGAAAATGTTTGGACAGATCATTACCATGCAGTCAAGCCGGTTGCCTGAGAACCAACGTGCCGCCTTCACCGTCGCAATGAATAAATTCCTGGATAAATATGTAAGCTGGGATCAGCTTAGAAGCGCCTTTATCCCGATTTATGCATCGTCTTACACAGCGGATGAATTAAACAAGATAGCCGATTTCCTGGCGTCGCCGGCGGGCAAGGCTATGACTTCGAAACAGCCCGAATTAATGCAAAAAGGTGCTGCCTGGGGTGTCAAGGTTGTACAGGACCACCAGGCTGAATTGGAGCAAATGATGAAAGAGGCAATGTCCGGGCCGGAAGTTAAGGATCCTGGTAAGCAATAACATAAATACTTTGAAACTATTTAATTCGTTTGCATCTTAGCAAACCCTAAATACTGATCTATGAATCTCGATAGAAAACTTTCCTTAGCGGCTATAACGCTGTTCGTAACTGCCACCTGTTCATTTGCGCAGGTAAAAAAGAAACCGGTTCCGTCGCCTAAATCAAAACCGGTTGCGGCCGCTATACAGATCAGGGGCGAATTGCTGCCTGTTGACCCGAATGTGATCATCGGCAAACTGCCTAATGGCTTAACCTATTATATCCGCAAAAATGCTGAACCGAAGAACCGCGCCGAGCTATACCTGGTAAACAAAGCCGGATCGGTACTGGAGACGGACGCCCAGCAGGGCCTGGCGCACTTTACCGAACACATGGCCTTCAACGGCACACGCGATTTCCCCAAAAACGAATTGGTGAATTACCTGCAAAAAGCCGGTGTGAAGTTTGGGGCCGACCTGAATGCTTATACCTCGTTCGATGAAACGGTGTATCAATTGCCATTGCCGACGGACAGCGTAAAAGTTTTCGAAAAAGGTTTTGATATTTTAGCTGATTGGGCCGGGCACGTCACTTTCGATCCAAAAGAAATTGATGCTGAACGGGGTGTTGTGCTTGAGGAAGAGCGCCTTCGCGGCAAAAACGCACAGGAACGCCTGCAACACCAGATACTGCCGGTATTGCTGAATAATTCGAGATATGCCGCACGCCTGCCTATTGGCAAGGAGGATATATTGAAAACCTTTAAGCCGGAAACTATCAAGAGTTTTTACCACGATTGGTACCGCCCCGATCTGCAAGCCGTTATTGCGGTGGGCGATTTCGACCCGAAACGTGTCGAGCAGTTGATCAGGGATAATTTTTCAGACCTGAAAGACCCGGCCGGCGAAAAGCCGCGTACGCAATACAGCGTGCCCGCTACCCCCGGCACCCAGGTTAAGATAGCGACCGATAAGGAGTTCCCTTATACCCTGGCTGAAATTATTGTAAAGCATCCGGAAACTAAAATGCGCACCACAGCCGATTACCTGCAGGGTATGCGCAACGATATTTTTAACCAGATGCTGAATGCACGCCTTAGTGAGCTGACGCAAAAAGCCAATCCGCCTTTTCTTTTTGGCAGGGCAAGCTACGGCGGTTTTATAGGGCACCAGGATGCTTTTACGTCGATAGCGGTTGCTAAGCCGGGCGAACTGGAGACTGCCATAAAAGCCGTAGTTGCTGAAACGGAACGCGCCCGTAAGTTTGGCTTTACTGAAACCGAATTCGAGCGTGCAAAACAGGATGCGCTAACCCAGATGGAAAATGCTTACAAAGAACGCGACAAAACAAAATCTGTACGTTTTGTGCAAGAGTACCAGCAGAATTTTTTACAGGGCGAGGCAATACCCGGTATCGAATACGAATACAATTTTTTCAAGGATAATATCGGCCGCATCAAACTAAGCGAAATCAACGCGCTGGCGGGCAAATATATCAGTGATAAGAATCGCGCCGTAATAGTTGAGGCCCCGGACAAGGAAAAAGATAAACTGCCAAATGAAAAAACCCTGCTTGAATGGATAAGCATTGCCGGTAAGGATGTTAAACCTTACGTGGATAACGTAAGCAATAAGCCGCTGCTCGAAAAAGAACCAACACCGGGCAAAACTGTCTCGGTTGAAAAAGACACGGCTATCACGACCACAACGCTTACATTGAGCAACGGTGTAAAAGTGATCCTGAAACCGACAACATTCAAGAACGACCAGATACTGATCAATGGTTACCACTTTGGCGGCACCTCGCTGGCAAGCGACGAGGACTTTACCTCGGCCAATCTTGCGGCGGGCATTATCGGCAGCAGTGGCCTTGCCGATTTTAACGAGATACAGCTCGAAAAAATGCTGAGCGGTAAAAACGTGAACATTTCGCCTTATATCCGCGAATTGTCTGAAGGCATCAGCGGCAGTTCATCACCAAAAGATTTTGAAACCGCGCTGCAATTAATTTACCTGTATTTTACGCAGCCGCGCAAAGATCCGGATATCTGGCAATCGAACATCACCCAAACCAAGTCGCTGCTGGCTAACCGCAGCCTGGACCCAACGAGCGTATTCCAGGACACGGTTTCCTCAACCCTGAGCAACCACAATTTCAGGCGGATGGTAACTACTGTCGAGCGGCTTAACAGTGCCAGCCTGGATAAGGCTTATGCGTTCTACAAACAACGCTTTGCCGATGCCAATGGGTTTACCTTTGTTTTGGTAGGAAGCTTTGATGTTGATAAGATCCAACCATTGCTCGAAAAATACCTGGGCGGGTTACCGTCATCGGGCGGGAATGAGACATATAAGGACCTGGGCATTCATATTCCTGCGGGGCAGCTAACCAAAGAGGTCCACAAGGGCATAGGCGATAAAAGCAGTGTTCAACTGGTGTTCAGCGGTCCATTCGAGTACTCTGACGCCAATAACCTGCAAATAAACGCCCTTACCGAAGTTTTAAATATTAAACTGATAGAACGCCTGCGCGAAAAAGAAGGTGGTGTTTATGCTCCGGGCGTACGGTCGAACACCGCCAAGCTTCCGAACGGACGTTATAGTATCTCGGTATACTTTGGCTGCGCACCTGCCAATGTGGATAAGCTGATAGCAGCTACGCTGGACGAGATCAATAAGATCAAACAAAATGGTCCGGAGGCCGTGGATGTGCAAAAATTCCATGCTGAAACTACCCGCTCCATTGAAGTTGACCTGAAAGAAAATTCGTTTTGGGAAGATCATATAACTGAGTCAGTTCAGCGCCAGGAAAAACCAGATGGCGCCTTGAAATGGATCAGCGAGCTTGACCAGGCAACTGTGCAAACAGTAAAAGATGCGGCCAACAAATATTTGAACGAAAGCAATTTTATTAAACTGATCTTATTGCCGGAGAAGGGAAAATAAGCCTTGCGGCATTTGACAAGGTAACCACATCCTGGTAATCAAGTAAAGGCCTCGCTTGAAGAAGCGGGGCCTTTTCATTTCCCCGTTAACTTCATGTTGCCGTGAAATGGAAAATAAGATAAGGGCAGCCCGGCTTTAAAAACGATGATCCCTGCGCACCTCCTGTCGTCGCCTACCTCGAAAGCAATACCTTCGCTTGTCGCAGCATAAACCGAGAATGCTTTACCGCCCTGTTGATACAAGGCGATACTATCCAGCTTGAACTTGGCTGAAATATCCTTAAATAAAGTGTTTACGTGTATCTGGTCGGCGGTTTCGAAAGCCGGTGATGTAACACGGATCTGTTTTACGCGGCTGGTGTCATCGGCAGTACCCATTTGGCGGCAAAAGAAAACCTGGACCTGGGAACCCGCTGTATCGTGGCCCTGGTACCACGTAGCAAGTGCCTTGCCCATGGCAACATCGCCCATGTCGGGCTTTCCTAAAAGGTCAAATACTTTGGCCGAATTCTCACCGATCATCATCTTACCTATACTTTTTCCAGGCACAATAAGATCGCTCGCCGGCACGTCCTTCATCATATTCCTCACTGCCGCTACCGAATCTTCCTTTGCGAAGTTCCTGCCGGTTTTATGGTGACACGAATAAACCAGCAGTGATACAGATAATATTAAAAGATATTTTCTCATCAATTTTAGCAGATGCTTACAGATATAACCAAATCGGGGTAGATTTGTTAGACACCAAACATGAGCACCAAAGGGCAGCAGGTAATACAGGAATGGTATAAACGCAAAAACTGGCAGCAGTTTCCATTTCAGCGCGAAATGGAAGAAGCCTATTTAGGCGGCAATTCAGGCTTGTTAAATGCGCCTACCGGCAGCGGTAAAACGTTTGCATTGTTTCTGCCTTTTTTGGCGGGTTATATCAACCAATACCCGGATACTTACAAAACCAGGCAAAACAACGGATTATTGATGCTATGGATAACGCCGCTGCGGGCCCTGACCAACGACATTCGCAAGGCCATGCAGGAAGTGTGTGAGGAAACAGGTCTCCCCTGGCGCATCATGACCCGCACGGGAGACACTTCGGCCGCCGAAAAACAAGCGCTAAAAACAAAGCTACCCGAAGTGTTGCTTACCACTCCCGAAAGCCTGCACCTGATGCTGGCACAAAAGGAATATTATAAAATATTCCAGCACCTGCAGGTGGTGGTGATAGACGAGTGGCACGAACTGCTGGGCACCAAGCGCGGCGTACAGGTGGAGCTGGGGTTGAGTAGGTTGAAAGTCTTAAGTCGAAAGTCGGAAGTCGGAAGTCAGAAGGTAAAGGGCTCAGAAATTAATACCCAGGACCCAGGGCTACGAATTTGGGGTATCAGCGCTACCATCGGCAACCTGGAACAGGCGGTTGATGTACTGCTTGGCAATAACTTTCCGAGGGAAAATACCCGGATGGTCCGGGCTTTTATTGACAAAAAGCTGGTTATTAAATCCGTCATCCCGGAAAACATTGAAAGCTTTTCATGGTCGGGCCATATTGGCGTGAGGCTGCTGCCCCAGGTAATGGAAATTGTTGCCAAAAGCAATACCACCCTGATATTTACCAATACACGCTCGCAGGCCGAGATCTGGTATCATGCCATATTGGATAACTACCCCGAATATGCCGGTATTATGGCCATGCACCACGGTTCGCTGGATAACGAGCTGCGGAATTGGGTAGAGCAGGCGCTGCATGCGGAAGCACTGAAAGTGGTTGTCTGTACGTCGAGCCTCGACCTTGGGGTCGATTTTCGCCCTGTTGATTCGGTAGTACAGGTGGGCAGCCCAAAAGGTGTTGCGCGTTTTATGCAGCGGGCCGGGCGGAGCGGGCACCACCCCGGCGCTGTATCAAGGGCCTGGTTCGTACCTACTCACTCTCTTGAGCTATTAGAGGGTGCAGCGTTGAAAGAAGGTATCAAAAAAGGCATTTATGAGAGCCGCGACCCGATGCTGCTGTCTATGGATGTATTGATCCAATATATGGTCACCCTGGCAGTATCAGACGGTTTCACAGCCGGCGAATTGTTTGCCGAAGTAAAATCGACCTATGCCTTTGCAGACATAAGTCGTGGCGAATTTAACGAGTTATTGGACTTTATAACCAAAGGCGGCAGGGTGCTGGCCCAGTACGATGAGTTCCTGAAAGTAGAGGTAGAGAACGGGGTTTATAAAGTAAACAGCCGCCGGGTGGCCATGCGGCACCGGCTAAGCATCGGCACCATCACCAGCGATGTGAGCATACGCGTTCGCTGGTTAAGCGGTGGCAGCCTGGGAACTATCGAAGAATCGTTTATATCGAAATTGAAAGAAGGCGATACCTTTTGGTTTGCAGGGCAAAACCTTGAGTTTATCCGTATTAAGGAGATGAGCGCTTATGTGCGAAAATCGAAGGCAAAAAAGGGACTCATTCCAAGCTGGATGGGGGGCCGTATGCCGCTTTCGTCGCAACTCTCGGCCGTTTTCAGGGATAAGCTGGACGAAGTGGCCCATGGTATTGAAAACGATGAAGAGGTGATAGCCCTAAAGCCTCTTTTTAATTTGCAGGCCGAATTATCGCATCTACCTCAAAGCCACGAGTTCCTGATAGAATCGTTCAAGGCCCGGGACGGGCATCACCTGCTTTTTTATCCCTTTGAGGGACGGCTGGTGCACGAGGGAATGGCCTCGCTGCTTGCCTTCCGCATTTCCCGTATCAGGAACTTCTCCTTTTCGATCGCCATGAACGATTACGGCTTCGAATTACTGGCCGATGAAGAGATACCTATTGAACAGGCTTTAGAAGATGCAAGCTTTTTTTCCATCGACAATTTGCTTGAAGATATACAGCATAGCCTGAACGCCAACGAAATGGCAAGGCGCCGCTTCCGCGATATTGCAAGTATCGGAGGCCTGGTGTTCACCGGGTATCCCGGACAATTGGTCAAAAACCGGCATTTACAGGCTTCATCTTCGCTGTTGTTTGATGTATTTACAGAGTACGATCCTAAAAACCTGTTGGTTAAGCAGGCCTATAATGAAGCGCTGGCTTTCCAACTGGAAGAATTTCGCTTGCGCGAAGCATTGCAGCGTATCGTAAAACAAAGTATTGTGCTGAAAGAAATAAACCGCCCCACGCCATTTGCATTCCCTATAATGGTTGACAGCCTGGGCCGCGAAAGGCTTACAACCGAAACCATGGAGGAGCGGATAGCCAAATTAACCCGTTTTGACGACGAGAGCACGGTTGAGAAAAAAGAAAAAAAATTACCTGAAAGAAAAGGAGTTAGCTCCAAAAGGAGATTTTAAGCAGTTTATAAGCAAACCTTTTTTAACGCAGGAAGTTAATTTAATATTCCGGGGCGTAACAATGTACGCTGTCATACCTGGGATGGTCTCAGAAAAGTTCCCTTTACGGAGGGCAAGTTTACCTGGGCATTGCATTAATAGCAGTGCACATGTTATTTTGACGGGAGAAATTAATCAAATAATTTCTTACCTCTTACGATCACCGTTGCGATGATCAGTACTATGGGTAGAACAGTTATGATTACTCCGACTAATGTTAAATTACTCATGACGGGGTGTTTTATTAGTTATTATTAGCAATAATGTAGTACAACAATCATGCCCCTAAGCATAAAACCATCATACAATAAAAATTTGACCCCTTTTACCCCCAATGGTTTAAAAAGGCGTAACTTTATTGTGTAGTATATTCCACAAAGGAATTATACACAGCACTTTAACGGGCAATAAATTACCCGCTGCTATTCAGCACTATATGACTATTCCCTTAAAGTGTCCAGTTTTAAGGTTACAAGCCAGGCGATCAGCTAACATATCCCTGCTAAATCAAAATCTTTTAGCAGTCGAAAATTATTTGAAAATTTATTGTAAGGTATTCGTGATTTTTCCTACTATAAATTTAGATAAACATATATAACATAATGAAAATCAGACAGAAAAAGTTTTGCACATTATTGGCGGTTTTGTTAATAACCGTACTCAATGCCTGTAGCCAGGCGCCGGCCAATGGCAAGGTAGTGGCAGGTAGTTCTGAAGACGTAAAAAAGTTCCCTGATGCCAAACCAAATGCTTACTGGAAAACCGTTTTATCGCCCGACGCCTATTATATTATGGTTGAAAAAGGCACCGAAGCGCCATTTCATAACCCTTACTGGAATAACCACGAAAAAGGCATTTATGTAAGCGCCGCAACCGGCAAACCATTATTCAGCTCGGATTCAAAATTTGAATCTGGTACCGGCTGGCCAAGCTTCTTTAAACCCATCGATCCGAAAGCCATTATGATCGTAAAAGATTATTCGGATGGCATGGTGCGCGACGAAGTGGTAGAACGCAGCACCGGGCTGCACCTGGGCCATGTTTTTGATGACGGGCCTGCGCCAACCGGGCAGCGTTATTGCTTGGACTCGTACGCTTTAAAGTTTGTGAAGGCGAAGTAGTTTGCCCGACGATATTTTTGGGGCCCTGCGGGGCCCTTTTTGATTTATAGCGAGCTGCATCAATTATTTAACCTGTTCAAAGCCAAATAAATCAAAAATTTTAAGAACTTTGAACCGCGGAATTTTGTATTTCGTATGTAGTTGCATATACCGTCGTAGTTTTCATGATCATATTATTTTTCTTTCTTGCCCACTGGTTCCTCTCCCTCTTTTTCCAGACATTTTTTCTGCACCGCTATGCCTCGCATAAGATGTTTAAAATGAATGCCGTGTGGGAGAAGGTGTTTTATTTCTGCACCTTTATGTTCCAGGGTTCATCCTTTCTTAACCCACGCGCGTATGCTATTATGCATCGTATGCACCATGCCTACAGCGATACTGAAAAGGACCCGCATTCGCCGCATTTTATTAAGGATGTTTTCGGGCTGATGTGGAAGACCAAGGAAATCTATCTGAGTTACCAGCGATACAAGCTTGAACCCGAACCGCAATTTATTGACCGTTACCCTACCTGGAAATTTGTTGACCGCGTAGGCGACCATTGGATAACCCGCGTAGGTTTTGGCCTGTTTTACACCGCTTTTTACGTGATGTTTGCCACGCATTGGTGGATGTTCCTGCTATTGCCGATACACTTTTTGATGGGTCCTATCCATGGCGCCATTGTAAACTGGTGCGGGCACAAGTACGGCTATTCCAATTTTGACAACGACGATCATAGCAAAAACACCCTCCCATTCGATTTCCTGATGCTGGGCGAGCTTTTTCAAAACAACCACCATAAAAAACCCAACGATCCGAATTTTTCGAAACGCTGGTTCGAATTCGACCCCACCTACCCTGTAATGAAATTGCTGCATGTAATGCGGATCATCAAACTCAGAAAAACATAAAGTCCTGCGCAAATTCCCTAAAAATTTAACAGCCTGTTAATCAAACTAATAAGCTAGCGCCGTTCGCGGGTCGTTTAAATTTGCGGGAAATTGGCAATCAACAAGTTTTAATAGCCTCATAATCAAGCAATAGTGTATTGCAGGAGTGGCAAATCCCGGAGTCGTGCAACCACCTGACAATCAGCATATTGCAGCGGGGTGTTCACGAAAAGTGCAAAAACGGGGCACTTTTTGAGGTCCATCGATCGTCAAATTATTGATAATCAATTATTTATGGCGAAAATATTTTTGGAACGCGCCACCGCGTGAACACCGCTGATAACCAGGCAATTATTTATATTCATTTTTCTGTTGACCAGATTTTCGTTGCAAATTGCGGTATGATAACAGCGCTTAAGGTCATATTCGGTATTTTATTTGCCTGGATGTGTTATATTGTGATACGCACCAGTTTGCAGAGCAATTTGTTAACAGAGTGGGATTTTCTTGGCTCCATACCCTGGATGCGGGCCACTTTATGGGATTTTTATGCCAATGTTGCCGTAATTTTCCTGTGGGTTTGTTATAAAGAAAAAAGTATTTTTTTGAAAATCCTTTGGCTGATATTCCTCGTATGTTTAGGCAGCATCGCCAGTTGCGCCTATGTCCTGATCCAATTATTCAGGTTAAAGCCCGGCGAAGGTTTAAAAGAGTTTTTTAGCAAAAATGGATAATTCTGTATGGTGGCTGGCCCTTTACAGCCTTATTGCGTGCTGTATCATCATGATATTGGTATGGCTTTGGGCTTATAAGATCAAAAATGCCGGCGTGGTTGATATCTTCTGGTCGTATAACTTCCCTGTTATCGCCTTCATTTTATTATTGCTTGCGCCCGGTTTCGAAATACGCAAACAGCTTATTTGCGCTATGGTAATTGTAGCCGGCGGCCGGCTTGGCACGCATATCCTTACCCGTACGGTAAGCCATTTGGAAGAAGAGGAAGGCCGTTACCAGCAATTGCGCAAAGAATGGGGGCCAAATCCCGACCGTACCTTCTTTTGGTTCTTCCAGGCGCAGGCGCTTTCTAATGTGATACTGGCGATACCCTTCTTCGTCATCTGTATGAATACAGTTGCGCATTTGTCGCCGCTGGAATATGCCGGTGTTGCGATATGGCTGATCAGTGTGATAGGTGAATCGGTTGCCGACGCGCAGTTGCGGGCATTCAAAAAAGATCCGGCCAATAAAGGCAAAGTTTGCAGTGCAGGGCTCTGGAATTATTCGCGTCACCCTAATTACTTTTTTCAGTGGATGATGTGGATGTCGTACCTGGTTTTTGCGCTGGCATCGCCGTACGGATATTTAGCGATCATCAGTCCCGCTATTATTCTTTATCTGTTGCTGCGGGTAACCGGTATCCCCATTACCGAGGAGCAATCCATCCGGTCGAAGGGCGATGCCTTCAGGGAATATCAAAAAACAACAAGCGTGTTTGTGCCGTGGTTTAAGAAGAAAAAGTAAATTTTCCACAACATTTAGTTTTAAAAATCCAACCACCCGCATTTATCGTATTATCTGTAATTTACAGACTTACAATTATCACAAATATTACTGACCCTAACTTAATGTGGTACGATAAACTGATCGAGCAAAATAAAGTCCCTGATTTTCTACTGCGACGCGGCATACGCGGCCTGCTAAAGCAACGCCTGAAAGACGAAAACAAAGGCGGCGTTGAAGCGCAACAGGCCCACCTGATGTCGTTGATAGAGCAACTCAAGGCATCACCTATCGCGGTTAATACGTCTGAAGCTAACCAGCAGCATTACGAAGTCCCTACACAATTCTATCAATATTGCCTTGGCAAAAATCTCAAATATTCCAGCGGCTACTGGAACGATGGCGTTAGCGATATCGACACCTCGGAGGATGATATGCTGGCGCTGACCTGTGAACGGGCAGAATTGGCCGACGGCCAGCAGGTATTGGAATTAGGCTGCGGCTGGGGTTCGTTGTCGTTATATATGGCCGCAAAATTCTCTAATAGCACTTTCAAAGTGGTTTCCAATTCGCGCACGCAAAAGGCCTTTATCGACGGGAAAGCAAAAGAACGCGGCATCAAAAATTTGACGGTTATCACTGCTGATATGAACACTTTCAGTATCGATGAACAGTTCGACAGGATCGTTTCGGTTGAGATGTTCGAGCACATGCGCAATTACCAGCTGCTGATGCAAAAGGTGGCTTCGTTCCTGAAACCCGATGGAAAAGTATTCATCCATATTTTTACCCACAAGGAATATGCTTACCTGTTCGAGGTGAAGGATGAAACCGACTGGATGAGCAAATACTTTTTCACCGGGGGCATTATGCCAAGCGACGATCTTTTGTTTTACTTTAACAACCACCTGACCGTCGAAAAGCACTGGCATGTAAGCGGCAGTCATTACGCCAAAACATCTGAAGCCTGGCTCAAAAACATGGATGGACATAGGAATGAGATCATGCCATTATTTGAAGAAACTTATGGTAAGGCACAGGCACTAAAATGGTGGGCCTATTGGCGGATATTTTATATGGCCTGCGCCGAACTGTGGAACTACAATAACGGTAATGAATGGATAGTTAGCCATTACCTTTTTCATAAAACCAACGCATGATCCGCCTTATCATTCTCATCATATTATTATTACTATCGTTACTATCGGTTATGCGGGCACAGGCTTATTACCTTTGGCTGATGGCCATTGCCGTTACCGAATTTCCGCTGATCTTCGCCGGTGGTACAATAGTCATGCTATCCACCGGTTTTTGGGCGGGCAAGTACCAGTGGGCGGGTACACTTGTTGGTTTCATAGCATTGATCTTGTTCCTTTCGCCAATATTAAGGTCCTACTTAATATCGAGGCGCCTGGAAAAGGACATGCGCGCCGCTTTCGGTCAGGTGTATTTGAAAAATGGCGTTGAACCCTTCAGTTTTAGTAAGTTCTTCCGGCTGAATTTTAAAGATACCGTCGGATCAAAAACCTTAACTTATGTTACTTACAATGATGGAGCCACACTGAAACTCGACTTTTTCCCGGCGCAGGCGGCCGGAAAAAGGCCATGCGTCATCGTTGTTCACGGCGGTTCGTGGAGCAGTGGCGACAGCAAACAACTGGCCAACCTGAATAGCTACATGGCAAAAACGGGGTATAACGTTGCGGCCGTTAATTACCGCCTGGCTCCAAAATACCAAACCCCTGCGCCTGTTGAAGATATTAAAAGCGCGATGAGCTTTTTCCGCACTCACGCGGATGAATTCCATATCGATACCAGTCAATTTGTTTTGCTTGGCCGCTCGGCAGGCGCGCAGATAGCTTTGCTGGCTGCTTATACATTACACGACAAAAGCATTAAAGGCGTTATTGAGTTTTACGGACCGGCAGATATGGTATGGGGATATTCAATACCATCCAACCCGCTTATCATGGACAGCCGAAAGGTAATGGGCGACTATGTAGGCGGTACCTACGCCCAGGTTCCGCAAAAATATCACGATTGTTCCCCTTTGTTTTTTGCCGGCCCGGCTTCGCCGCCAACCCTGATGATACACGGGGTAAACGATGTGCTTGTCACTTACCTCCATGCTGTTAAACTCAGCACAAAACTGGAGGAGGAGCATGTAAAACATTATTGGCTCAGGCTTCCCTGGGCCACGCATGGTTTCGATTTTAACCTGTACGGCCCCGGGGGGCAGTTATCCACCTACGCGGTCGAGAATTTTTTAAGTACTGTTACCAAATGAAGACGGCTATTATAGGCACAGGCATTGCCGGAATGGGTTGCGGGCATTTTTTGCATAAGCAGGATGAACTGACCATCTATGAACAAAACAGCTACGTTGGCGGGCATACCAATACCGTGACGATAGATGAAGAAGGCAAACCCGTTTATATCGACACGGGCTTTATGGTTTTCAATTACAAAACCTATCCAAGGTTATGTAAGCTTTTTGCTGAATTGAATGCCCCGGTTAAAAAAACGGATATGTCCTTCAGCGTCCAGCATTTACCGGCGGGATTAGAGTACTGCGGATCGAGCCTGAATCACTTGTTCGCCCAAAGGAAGAATATTTTCAATCGCAGTTTTATTAAAATGCTGAAACAAATCGGACGGTTCAACAAGGAAAGCGTGAAAATTCTGGACGATCCCCGTTACGCTGGTTATTCCATAGGTCAATATATTAAAGAGTTCCGGTACGGCGATGACATGCTTTGGAAATACCTGGTGCCAATGAGCTCGGCAGTATGGTCGACCCCGATGGAGCAGATGCTTGATTTTCCTGCCGTCACGCTCATCCGTTTTTTTCAGAATCATGGTTTTTTGGGATTGGATACCCAGCACCAATGGTACACCCTGGATAAGGGCAGTCAAAGCTACCGGGAGTTATTGATAAAACCGTTTAAGAACAGCATTCACGTCAATCGAAAAGTTGTTAAAGTTATCCGCGCTGGTGGGAAGGTAACCGTGAAAGCATCAGACGGTTCGGAAGAAACATTCGACCGGGTGATCATCGCCACACATGCCGACCAGGCCCTTGCCTTGCTGGAAAAACCCACCTGGGAAGAACAACGCTTGCTTCCCCCGTTCAAATACCAATACAACAAAGCTGTTTTACATACCGATGAAAGTATCATGCCCAAAACCAGGCTGGCCTGGAGCAGCTGGAATTACCGCATCAAAATTCAGGATGGCGCTTTAGAACCCAGCACCATTTATTGGATGAACCGGCTACAGGGCGTGTCAGATAAAAAGAATTACTTTGTTTCCGTCAATCCTCATCATGACCTGGATGACAGGAAAATCCTCATGGAAATCGATTATGAGCACCCGCTGTTCGATGTTCCGGCTATAAATGCACAGGAGCGCCTGCACATTTTGAATGAAAGCGGGCCGGTTTATTTTTGCGGAAGCTATTTCAAATACGGCTTTCACGAGGACGCATTTGCAAGCGCGGTCAATTTGTGCTCGCAACTGCTTGGCAAGCCGGTTTACGGCGAACAAATCATCCATCCGGCGGTTTAAATCGTATCTTTAATATCGCTCATGAATTCATGTCTTTATAAAGCGCGCGTAATGCATAACCGTTTGGCACCCAAGCCGCACAGTTTTCACTACAATATATTCATGTTTTACCTCGACCTGGACGAGATCGACAGCCTTCACAAAAAGATGAAATTCATGAGCCGAAACCGGTTCAACCTGTTCAACTTTCGGGACAAGGACCACCTGCAATTACCCAAAGAAAGCCCGGAAAAGTCGAAAAACGTCCGTCAGCATATTACGGATTACCTGCAGGCAAACGGTGTCCATATCGGTAATGGGCGTATTATGATATTAACCAACCTTTGCACTTTGGGCTACCAGTTTAATCCGGTTTCATTCTATTTCTGTTATGACGAAGCCGGGCAACCTGTTTGTTCAATCGTTGAGATATGCAATACCTTTTTAGAGATGAAGCCTTTCTTTTTAGGAGCGGATACCAAAACCGGCGACCATTACAAACTGAATACAACCAAATATTTTTACGTGTCGCCGTTCATCGAGATGGATACCAATTTTGATTTCAACCTACAGATTCCCGGCGAAAAATTACAGATCAGGATAGACGATTTTGATAAACAAGGTAATAGATTTTTTATCAGTACGCTTACCGGCGACCGGAAGCCCCTGACCGATATGATCTTGCTGAAATATTTTTTTAGCTTTCCGCTTATTACCTTGAAAGTTATTGCGCTGATACACTGGCAGGCGTTAAAACTTTGGCTCAAAAAAATCCCTTATCATAAAAAAAACGTTAATAAGGAACTGCAAAGGGAAGTTTACCGGCCATATAATTGAATTTTGTTATCTTAGTAAAACCGGCATATCAAAAACCTACGTAAATACATATAAACCCAATAACAGTATTTAAAATGCCCAATACCCTTACGCTCACAAAAAGGCACAGTTTATACCAGGATATTATTCTCAAGATCATGTCGCGGATGGATAAGGGCCGCATGCACCTTACTTTGCCCGATGGCGGGCGTATTGCGTTAGGCAGCGGCGAAGGAAATGTGTCGGCCAATGTGACTATCAATGACAGCGAGTTTTTCCGGCAAGTGATCCTTTACGGCGATATTGGCTTTGGCGAGGCCTATGTTGATGGTATGTGGGACACCGAGAACATCACCAATGTGATCAAATGGTTTTTGCTGAACGTGGATAATAATCCTGTGGTTTCGGGTAGCAAAACCCAGGCCGTAATGCTTAACATATTGAAATGGTTCAACAAGCTTTCCCACTTCAAAAGAGCCAATTCCAT
The DNA here is from genome assembly GCF_035492695.1 of Mucilaginibacter sp. GTDB lineage: Bacteria > Bacteroidota > Bacteroidia > Sphingobacteriales > Sphingobacteriaceae > Mucilaginibacter. The sequence goes on from NZ_DATJJC010000004.1 coordinate 77,905, forward strand.
CAGCGGTTCGCAAAGGAATATTTCAGAACACTATGATTTAAACAACGACTTTTTTGCAAGTTTCCTCGACCCGACCATGACCTATTCCAGTGCCTACTTTTATAAGGATGGAATGAGTTTACAAGATGCCCAGCTGGCTAAATATGACCGCTTGTGCAGGCAACTGCTTTTAAAGCCTACCGACCATGTGCTGGAAATTGGCAGCGGCTGGGGCGGCAACGCCATTTACATGGCTAAGAATTATGGGTGTAAGGTTACTTCGCTTACCATATCGTCTGAACAACTAAAACTCGCCGAAGAACGTGTAGAAAAAGCAGGGCTGAGTGATAAAATCAGCATCCAGCTTCGCGATTACCGCCTGATGGAAGGGCAGTTCGACAAGATCGTGTCCGTTGAAATGCTGGAGGCGGTCGGCCACAAATATTTAGATGTCTATTTTAAAAAATGCCACGACCTGCTGAAGAAGAACGGCATACTGGCACTACAGGTAATTACTTCGCCCGACTCGAGGTATGACAGCCTGCGTAAAGGTGTGGATTGGATACAAAAGCATATTTTCCCGGGTTCGCTTTTGCCTTCAGTTGCCGCTATCAACGGCGCCGTCAACCGCACAGGCGACCTGACGATGGTAGACCTGAAGGACCTTGGCCTGCACTATGCCCAAACTCTTAAATTATGGTTCGACCAGTTCAACACCAACCTTCCAGCTATCAAAAAGCTGGGATTTGATGATACCTTCATCCGTAAATGGAACTATTATTTTTGCTATTGCGAAGCGGCTTTTGCCACACGTAATATCAATGTAATGCAATTGGTGTATTCGAGGCCGAATAATGTTTCTCGTTAGGTCCCTCCGAATAAAGTTTAGGTATTGCGGGCCTCCTTAAACCGGCTAAAGAAAATAAGCGCAGCCAGGCAAAGCACACAACCACAAACTCCGTTCAGCCTAAGGCCATGGTCGTGACCCGGATCTTTTCCATATACTGTCAGGAAAGCAAACAAAGCAATACCTAAGGTCTGCCCCATTTTAACAAAAAAATATTTTACGGCAAAAAACATCCCTTCACGATTCTCGCCGGTTTCTTTAGCGTCCTGTTCGGCAATCTCAGCTAATATCGCATTCGGCAAAATACCCAGGGCAGCCAGCGGGAAAGCGGTAAGTAATGCTAAAGTATAAGCTTGCACATAAGGTGAGACGGGAAATTTACCAAGAAAATAAATCATCACAAAAATGAGACTCAGCATTCCGAAGGCTATAAGTACCAGTGGCTTTTTGCCTATCTTCCTTGAAAAATAATTAACGACGGGATAGAATAATAAGGAGGAAACAACCATAGCGCCCATCAGTTTTCCGCCCTCGGACTCGTCGATATTAAGTAATACCGTTACAAAATATAGCAAACCGCTGGAGACTATACTAAGAGAGATATAAAATGTAAAGTCAGAAATGAGATAATATTTGAAATTTGAGTTACCGAATGTTTTACGGATAGCCTGCATAATAGGCAGGTGCGCCGGCTTACCCGTTGTATATTTCTTTTCGTCAATAGCCAGCACTGGTACCAGCATGATCAGGCCCGCCACAATGCAAAGCCCCCAGATAGTGTACTGTACTGCCAAATCGCGATCGGTCACATGGAAGAAACGCTGCACCAGGTCGGCATAGTTATTAACCAGTGCCGCGATGATAATACCCAACACAAAACCGGCCTGCTGAAAAGACGAAAGTTTAACTTTTTCGGCGGCACTGTGAGTCAGTTCGGGCAATAAGGCATTATAGGGGATAATGTAAGTAGTCGCGCCCATAAAAAACAGTACCATGGTAATAGCCAGCCATATCGAATTATTGTCGCTCACCCCTTTTACCAACGGGTAAAAAGTGAGGCAGCAAAAAACTACGGCGGGCAAAATAGCCCATTGCATAAACGGGATACGGCGCCCCCGGCGGTGGCGGCTTTTATCGCTCATCGATGCGATGAACGGATCGTATAAAGCATCGGCAAGCCTGCCCGAAGCAGCGATGATGGATAAGATATTGATAACTCCGAAAAGCAGCAACTGCGGCACCAATTGTACCAATCCGGCATTGGATGGCGGCAGATAAAAATAAGGCAGCATCACAATAATAATATTCGTCATGATGCTCCAGCCTACCATCCCGCAGGCGTAGGCTAGTTCTTTTCCTAAGGTCAGTTTTTCGGAAGGCATTTACCGCAAGATGCGAAGAAAAGCTTAAAGCGGAAAGCCTAAAGAAAAAGTAGAATAACTGTCCGCGTCGGACTTTCTGCCCCAATCTTTTACAATCCAGAAAAATAATCGTATCCCTGTTCGGCCCAGTAATCTCGGGGACGGGTATTGCTAAAGGTCATGGTGCCGATGCGTTTCAGATTTTTGATACCATACTTTACCGGGATGATCAGCCTTAAAGGCTGGCCGTGGTTACCGCTTAACAACACATCATTCATCTGGTAAGCCAGCAACGTTTGCGGGTGCATGGCGCTGGGCATATCTATCCCTACATAATATTGCTTATCAGGTGTTTCGAGCCCTACGTATTGTAACTTTGCTTCGGTATCCAATTTGTAATGGGCTATAAAATCGCTGAATTTTACGCCGGCCCAGTGCTGTATCTGGTCCCACCCTTCAACGCATTTAAAATCGTAGGTTATCTCGGTCTTTGGCAGCGCCCTGATCTCATCCAGCGATATCTGCAAGGTTTCGCCGTTGATTTTCTTTACCTGTAGTTTCCAGTTTTCGGGCGGCAATTTACCTTCCGATCCGATGTCGCTATTGTGCCTGATGATCTTGGCGGCCATCTCTTTCGGATAAGTTTTCACCAGGTGATTCTCGTTAAAGGTCAGCCTCCTGAAAAATATTTCGGTTTTATTTAGCGCCCGGCGCAAAGGTTTGCGTGCGCCTGCTGTTATCCCGGCGGTTTCTTCCGGCGATTTGTACAACCATCTCCAGGCTCCGTAAGCCCCGGCAGCGTATACGCCAAACAAGCCGAAGGAGATAAAGGTCCGCCGTTTTATTTGCTGGTTAACAGTTAATTCTTTATTAGGCTTTTTCATCGTCGCTGTTTGTTTCAATTGCCGGTTTGGGCTGTTCTTCCACAACCTCGAAACCTGATATTACCGCCCTGAAATTGTTCCATCCCGCCAGGATAACCTGGATAATGTGAATGAGGAAGAAGAAAACATACCCTATCGTAAGCACAAAATGCCATATCCTGGCCAGGTGGTAACCACCGCATATCCACGCCAGGTAATAAAACTGAACCGGTTTGTAAATAGCAAGACCGGTGATAACAGAACCGAAACCCATTACGATAATCGCTGTGTAGGCTACCCGTTGCGCGGCATTATACTTACCCTGTGGTGGTGCTGTTTTCCGGATATGCAAATCGTGCAAAAGCACCAGCCACGCTTCTTTGAACGAATGCCTGTTGGGCAGCAGGTAGCGCCATTCGCCCGATATGATACTGTAAAGTACGTAAAAGAACCCGTTCAGCACAAAAAACCACATAAACAGGAAATGGAATGCCATACCCTCTGCCAATCTTTGCGGTATATGTAAAGTTTTATAAAACCATTCAGGAAAAAACCGCACAAAAGTGTGGCCAAAGATGGTAACACTGTAAACATCATTGGCCCAGTAGATCAGCATCCCGCTCCATATCATAATGGTAAGCACCGGGAAGTTGATCCAGTGGGTCCACCGCATAATCAGGGGATGCTTTTCCTTTATTACTTTCATTGGTTTGGTTTATGGTTAAAGGTAACTATTCTTTATTTCGTTTTATTGCTCATTGCGGAAGAAAAGCCCGATTTAGCCGCAGCGGTGATCTCGCCATTTGAAGTATTCTGCACAAAGGCGATCACTTCGTATCCGTCTGCATTAAAGCCAGCGGGCAAAGCTATACTAAGGTTGCCGCTGCTGTGGCTTGCAAGGTTCACGTTTTGCAGTTTACGTACTATCTGCACGTGCGAAAGCGTACGGCCACCGTTCTCTCCCCGCTCAACCCTGGTTGTTGCGTTTTTTTCGACCAGCGCCACCACGAGTGCCGCATTAACAGGCGTGCCTGAAGCCTGGTATTGCAGTTCGGCTTTGCCGTCATTTTCGCGTAAGCCGTTTAGAATCAGCTCTGTTTTTGATGATCTTTGCAAATCACTCACTATTGCTTCGTGCAAAGTCCCGTTTTCGGAGCCAACAAATTCTTTGCGACCGTTCACCACAGCCTGTGGCGTATAAACTGATGATAAATTAAGCCAGCGGGCATACTGCTGCTGCCTTGCCGAATAGGCTGCATCGCTAAACACATCTTTCCAGCCAAGGCGGTTCCAGTAATCGACATGATACGCCAGGATATAAACCGGCTTGCCTGCATCTTCCTTTTGTACCCGTGCTACCAGTGCATCGGCGGGCGGGCAGCTTGAGCACCCCTCCGAAGTGAATAGCTCCACCACGGCAAAGCCCTTATCGGCTTCTGTCTGCACTTTCAGGGTGTCTTTATCTTTAATAATAATAAATGCCTGGGTGATCATGGCGGCAAACCCCAGGCTGGCTGCGATAATGAATATTTTAAATGAACTCATCTTTGTCATTGTTTTCAATTTATTGGTGTTATGCTGATTTAGACGGGCAGCAACATCTATCCTTACAATAATTGTAAATAATTTTTTTGAGCCGGGCTTTCCCTTTCAACTTATTTTTAAATAAGCTGTAAGGTTTTAGATAAATTTACGACTAATCCCGCGACTCACATTAAAGTTAATGATAATTGAAAATAATCAACCCGACCCGCATAAATGGGTAGAGGCCCATGCCGACTATCTGTATGCATACGCACGGGCGCGAATAAACGACGAAGAACTGGCGCGGGACCTGGTACAGGAAACCTTCCTGGCAGCGCTCGAAAAGGTTAAAAATTTTGAAGGGCGAAGTTCCGAACGGACCTGGCTGACTGCTATTTTACGAAATAAGGTGATCGATGTTTATCGAAAAAAATCATCGGCATTGATCAATATAGATGTAAAACACGCAGAGGATGAACAAGCCGACTTTTTTGACGATAATTATGGACACTGGACCGCAGAGCGAGCGCCACAACCGTTTGGTATAGAAGATAACGACCCGCTGACAGCAAAGGAGTTTAACCGCGTACTAATGCTTTGCATGCAGAAATTGCCGGCACTTTGGCTGTCTGTATTTACCATGAAACATATCGACGAGGAAAGTACGGACACGATCTGTTCCGAACTTAAACTGACGTCATCAAATTTCTGGGTCATCATTCACCGTGCCAAACTTAACCTGAGGGCCTGCCTTCAAAAAAACTGGATATGACGATGGAAGCACTAAAAAAAATTACCCATAACTGCAAACACGCCACATTCCTGATCGAGAAAAAACTGGCCGGGCGGCTTAGCCTGCGTGAGCGTATTTTCCTTAAGATCCACCTGGTTGGCTGCGATGTATGCAAACTATATCAAAAACAAACTACGAGGATCGGTGAAATGATACGGGAGCTTTTCAACAGCCGTGTTGCCCAAGCTCCAAAACTGGATGAGGAGTTTAAAAAAGACCTCCAGGACCGCATTGAGGAAGAATTGAATAAAAATTAAAATGTTTTGTAAGGTTTAAGAATGACACCCGACAAAAGGGTAAATCATTACTTAAAAACTAAAAAAACAACAGTATGAAATCGATTATTTCAAAAGTGGCAGTAGCCGCTATTATCGCATCATTTTTTGCCGTTAGCGCACAGGCAGGTCCAACTCACACTGCAGCTGCTGATACCGGCAAAATGAAAAAAATGGACAAAATGGGCAAGATGGACCATAAGATGGACAAAATGGAAAAGAAGAAAATGAGCAAGATGAAGAAGGATAAGATGGGCAAAGACACAACAAAAATGTGAGTTGTTTTTTGTTTTTTATGGGGAGAGGAGTGCTTAATCCTCTCCTTTTTTTTGACTTGTATACAAATAATTTTTTATGAAGAAATACATACTTATTACACTTGTGACGCTATTTGCTTTACAGGTTTTAGCTCAAACCGGGCTGCAGAAGGGTGCGGAAGCGCCTTCGTTCACCGCTAAGGACAACAACGGCAAAACTGTCGACCTGAAAACCATTCTAAAGTCGCATAAAGCGGTTGTGCTGTTCTTTTACCGCGGACAATGGTGCCCTTATTGTAATAAATACATCCAGAAGCTGCAGGATTCGCTGGAGTACCTTACCGGTAAAGGTGCTTATATTATTGGCGTAACACCGGAGACTAGCGAAAATATTGGGAAAACTATCGAAAAGACGAACGCCTCCTTTTCCATCATACAGGATAAAGGATATAAAATAATGAAGGATTACGATGTCAACTACACCGTTGATGCCGGCCTGTATTCAAAGTTAAAAGGGTATGGTGTCGACCTGGAAAAGAATAACGGCAATACTGACCATGTGCTTCCGGTACCGGCAACTTATGTTATCGGCAAGAACGGGAAATTGATCTTCGTTCATTTCGATAAAAATTATACCAAAAGAACATCTGTAAGCGAGTTGTTGACCGCTATTCAGGGTTCTTGAGAAAATTGGGGTTATTGATTTAGCGCAAAAGTGTGGATATTTTTATGCCACACTTTTTTTATTTATGAAAAAACTACTGCTTATTCTTTCCCTTTATACCGGCACCGCTTTAGCGCAGGATGCACCCTATAAAACCACGCACCAGTTTACCATTAGCGGTAAAGTAAAAAAGGAATCCGTTATCACTTTGGATTCGCTGAATAGTTATCCTTTGAAAGAAATAGGCGATATACGGGTAACCAACCATCTTGGCGATTTTAAGCATAACGATGAAAAATTGAAGGGCGTTTTATTGAAGGATATTTTAAACCATAGCCAATGGGCGGTTAGCGGCCCCAAATTTTTCAGCGAGCTTTATTTTGTTTGCACCGGGGCCGATGGCTACAAGGTGGTTTATTCGTGGAACGAACTGTTTAATACCCAGGCTGGGGACCAGGTGTATATCCTGATGGAAAAGAACGGCGTTAAAGCCGGCAAACTGCCCGAAAGCCTGCAAATGGCCTCGATGCTGGATATGAAAACCGGAAGACGGTATTTGCATAACCTGGATAAGATCGTGGTTTGCCAGGCACAGTAAAAAATATAGAGCCGAAAGTTGTGACCCGTTCACTTCTTGGCCAAAACTTGAAACTATCAGCTTTCAATATATAGTTCCTGGTTGGTAAAGCCATCCAGTTCCTGCGGGTTATGGCTCACAATCATTACCGTTGTTCCCTGTTCATTCCAAACCGCGCGCAACTCTTTGATCAAGGTAGTCCGCATCTCCGGGTCGAGGGCCGAGAATGGCTCGTCCATCAATAGTAGTTTCGGTTTTATGGCCAATGCCCTTAAAATAGCCAATCGCTGTTGCTGACCGCCCGACAGGTATTCCGGCTTGTGATCGGTAAAAGTTTCCAGTTTACCCACCCTTAGCAGGCGCGCAATCCAACTGTCGTTAGGGCTCGCGTATTGCAAATGTTCAAGCACCGTCATATTGGGAAACAGGGCATAATCCTGGAACACAAAACCAACTTTCCGTTTTTGTGGCGATAAAGATATCCTGGTTTCGGTATTCAGCCAAACGGTGTCTCCAAACTGTATCTTTCCTTTTTCGGGCTGTACAAGCCCTGCTATTGCCTTCAAAAATGTTGTCTTGCCCGTACCCGACGGGCCGTAAATTTTGGTGATACTGCCCAACGGAAATTGCCGGTCAATTTTCAGCACCTGTTGCCCCCGGTAGGCTTTCAGCTTTTTTTCTATGTCGATGGCGATCATTCCAACGGGCTTTTAGCTTTATACTTATTGAAAACAAAAACGGCTATTACCATTACAAACGTGATGCTAAAAAGGATGAGGGAGTAAATATTTGCCGAGTGATAATCCAGGTTTTCCACTGAGTCATACACAGCAATAGAAGCCACCCTGGTCACTCCCGGTATATTGCCGCCTATCATCAGCACTACGCCAAATTCTCCCAGCGTATGCGCAAACGTTAAAATGGCGGCAGTCCATACCGAAGCCTTAATATTGGGTAGCAATACATTCACAAAAGTTTGCCATTCGGTGTACCCAAGCGTATAAGATGCTTCGGAAAAAGATTTGGGCAGTTGTTGCAGTGCCGACTTGATGGGCCCGATCATGAAAGGCAGGCTGTAAATAACCGATGCCAGTACTAATCCCTTGAAAGAAAAAACCAACTGCAGGTCGAAGTTATCGTGCAACCATTGGCCTATACCATGCCGCGGACTAAATGCCAGTAGTAAATAAAACCCCAGCACCGATGGCGGCAATACCAGCGGCATGGTTATCAATGCTTCGATAACGATCTTAAATATGGAACGCCTTTTAGACAACCAATAAGCTAACGGAAGCCCGATGATCAGCAGCACCAGCGTGGTGATAGCGGCCAGTTTAAGCGTAAGCCATATCGGGGTCAGATCCATTAAGTCAAAAATAAAAATAGCGATGGGTTTAAAACCCATCGCTATGAAATAAATTCCAGTGTGCGCTATACCCCGTATCCGTATTCCTTTAATATCTTCTTCGCTTCAGGGCTTGTCATATATTGATAAAATTTTTCGGCATTAATGGTTTCTTTAGAAGTCTTGATCAGAACCATCCCCTGCTTTATAGGCTCGTAGGTCTTCGGGTCGATGGCTTTCCAGTACAGTTTTTTCTTTCCTTCCAGGTCTTTGACCAATGCCTGTGTTGTAAAGCCAGCGTCAACAACTCCGGTAGTAATATAGGTATTAACCTGGGCTATGCTTTCGCCTGAGACAATTTTGGATTGCACATCGTCCAAAATGCCTTTCTTTTTAAGCGCCTCTTCTGCTGCTTTTCCGTAAGGCGCTATTTTGGGGTTTGCTATCGCGATCTTTTTAACCCGCGGGCTCAACAATTCGCGTTCCCAATTTTCAAAGCCTATGTCCTGGGTGCTGCAAATAATCAGGCTGCCGTAGGCGTATACAGCCGGCTCTTTTGCGGCAAAACCTTCTTTATAAAGCGTTTCCGGGAACGTGATATCAGCCGATAAAAACACATCGAACGGCGCGCCGTTTTTGATCTGTGCCGACAGGTTGCCCGATGAACCAACGATCGGCTGAATTTCGATGCCTGTTTTTTCCTTAAAATCTTTTTGCAGCACTTTTATCACGCCCTGCAGGTTGGCGGCAACAGCCACCTTTAAACCTTGTGCAATAGCATGTACCGAAAACAGCAGGCAAAGTAAAATTACTGAGATGCTTATTGAAATAGTCTTTTTCATGATTATTAATGAAGGGGTATTAATTCGTTTAAAATTATACCATAGCGCCAGTAATTACAACTAATAATTTATTTTTAATGCTGTATTTTATACACTAAGTGGATAATAATACTATATTAGCTTTTGCAAATATCATTTTGCACCAGGCAATTATAACCTAATAGCATTTATTATGAAGAAGAGCATACTCGCAGTTGTGTTTTTTGCGCTGCTGCTATCTTTTTGGGCTAAAGCGCAACCAGGCTTTATCACCGTAAAGGGTAAAGACGTCATCGGGCTTGACGGTAAACCTTTCATCATGCGCGGCACTAACCTGGGTAACTGGCTCATCCCAGAGGGGTACATGTTCAAATTTGACAAGGTAAATTCACCCAGGCTTATCAACGAAGCGATAACCGAATTGATTGGGCCAGACGAAGCCAAAAAATTCTGGGAGAAATACCTGCATAATTATATCACCGAAGCTGATATTCATTACCTGAAAAGCATCGGCGTAAATTCCATCCGTATACCCTTCAATTACCGGCTTTTTACTAACGAGGATTACCTGGGAGCCAATGACCCCAACCGGGGTTTTGAACTGATCGATCCTGTCATCAAGTGGTGCAAAAAAGAGGGAATTTACGTAATACTGGATATGCACGCAGCACCGGGCGGCCAGACCGGCGATAATATTGACGACGGCTACGGCTATCCATTCCTTTTCAAAAGCGGGGCCAGCCAAAAGCAATGTGCCGAAATTTGGGCGCGTATTGCCGATCATTATAAAAATGAGCCTATCATAATAGGATACGACCTGCTGAATGAACCTATCGCCACTTATTTTGATGCCGGCGAATTTAACCCTTCGCTGGAACCAGTTTATAAGCTGATAACTGCTGCTATCCGTACTGTGGATAAGAACCATATCGTAATATTAGGCGGCGCTCAGTGGGATAGCAACTTCAAACCCTTCGGGCCACCGTTCGATACAAAACTCATTTACCAGTTCCATAAATACTGGACCGACCCCACCAAAGCCGTGATACAGGACTATATTGACTTCAGAGACAAATACAACGTGCCTATTTACTGCGGCGAAACAGGCGAGAATAAGGACGAATGGGTTAAAAAATTTAAGGATGTGCTGGAGGAAAATAACATTGGCTGGCACTACTGGCCATACAAAAAGATGGAAAACCTGAGCGGCTTTGTCACTTTTGATAAGCCGGCCAATTATGACAAGATCATTGAATACGCCGCAAAACAACGGGGCAGCTTTGAAGACATACGCAAAGCCGGGCCCGTAGACCGCGAGCAGGTAAAGAAAGCGCTATATGATTTTATAGAGAACAGCCGTTTTGAACATTGCCGGGTTAACAAGGGGTACGTTGGCGCGCTCGGCTTTAAGACCAATTGATATAAAATTCCGTAAATAACGAAACAGGACATTTCAACTTTATGAAAACATCAATACTTAAAAAAAATATTCTCGCTGCATTAGTCGTTGCGCTTGCCTTTACTAGCCTGTCATCGTGCAGCAAATCAAAATCAGACCCTTCAAATAACGTCATTATAAAAACGGATACGGTAGTAAAGCCTGTTTATGCGCTGGTGTGGTCGGATGAGTTTGATGAGGCCGATATTGATGCTACCAAGTGGGGCTTCGACCTGGGCAATCTCGGGGTGAATAACGAAAAGGAATTTTACCAGGCCAAGAATGCTGCCATTGCTAATGGGAATTTGGTAATCACGGCCAACAAAGAATTGGTTTCGGGTCAGCCGTATACCTCCGCGCGTATGAAAACCCAGGACAAGTTCTCCATGACTTATGGCCGCATCGAAGCTCGTATCAAATTACCGATGGGACAAGGCATGTGGCCCGCATTCTGGATGCTGGGCGCTAACATCAACACGGTTTCGTGGCCGCAATGCGGCGAGATCGATATTATGGAGCATATCAACGCCAATAACGTAATATACGGAACCATGCATTGGAACAATAACGGGCATGTATCATATGGGAATACTACCATGTCCACTCCGGCCGATTACCATGTTTATGCCGTGGAATGGGATTCAAAACAGATCAGGTGGTATGTCGATGACACACTTTTTCAAACAGGAAATATTTACGGAAACGTAAACAATACCGGCGCATTCCATTTGCCTTTTTTCATCTTACTAAACCTTGCCGTTGGTGGTGATTTCCCCGGCGCCACGGTTGATGAAAGTATACTGCCGGCAAGCATGTATGTGGACTACGTAAGGGTTTATAAACAGACGAATTAATTTAGTCCGGAAGTCGGAAAGTCCGAAAGTTGATTTGCAAACACTTTAGTACGGAGGCGAATTTCCTGCTCCTGGATTTTATATGGTCTTTCGGCTCCAAAAATAAAATTGTCATTTATACGGTTTTTATTTAGTTTCGAAATCACGAATCGCTAACTATAAACCCTTTACTGATGAAACTGCGCGCCCTCCTATCGTTCTGCTTATTTTTCGCCTGCACAATTGCTATCGCACAAACCACAAAGGTTTATCATGTAAAATCGCCTGATGGGAAAATTGACCTTATGGTCTCTGTCGGGAAAACCATCGAATGGTCGGTAAAGCACGGTGACACCGAAGTAATATTACCTTCGGAGGTATCGCTTACTCTGGGCGATGGCATGGTTTTCGGCGATGATGTGAAAGTAAAAGATGCAAAGCCATCATCCGGCAACCAGGTCGTCAATACGCCGCTGTATAAAAAAGATAAGGTTTCCGACAACTACAACCAGCTAACACTAACTTTCAGAAATGATTATGGGATGATTTTCAGGGCCTATGATGATGGAGTGGCCTATCGTTTTGTTACTTCAAAAGCTTATGAGATAACCATAGCTAATGAAGAGGCAAATTTTAATTTTAAAGATGACTACCAGGCCTATCTTCCTTTTGTGAACGACTACCGTCACCACGATAAATTCAACACTTCATTTGAGGCCTTGTATGACAAGCTGAACATTTCCGCCATCAAAAAAGATACGCTGGCGTTTATGCCGGTGCTGGTGGACCTGGGCAATGGCAAAAAGGCGGCCCTGCTTGAAGGCGACTTACAGGATTATCCCGGCATGTACCTTACACCCGGCACTACCGGCCATAACCTGCATGGGGTATTCGCCAATTATCCAACCAGGGAGGAGCTGAGCAACATTAATTACGTTGTTGACGAGCGCGCCGACTATATTGCCAAAACCAAAGGTATTCATAGTTTCCCGTGGCGGGTGGTAGTGATCAGTACGGAAGATAGGCAGTTAGCTAATAACGACATGATGCGCCGCCTGGCCGAACCTTCCAAAATTGCGGACCTGTCGTGGATAAAACCAGGCAAAGTTGCCTGGGACTGGTGGAACGACTGGAATATTTCGCATGTGGATTTCAGGGCGGGTATTAATGTACCAACCTATAAATACTACATTGATTTCGCGGCAGCAAATAAACTGGAATATATTATCATAGACGAAGGCTGGTCGGACGATCACGATCTGAATAAAACCAAGCTGGATATACAGCAGATAGTGGATTACGGCAAGCAAAAGGGAGTGGGCGTTATCTTATGGTCTACCTGGTATGCCATTACCCGCGATGCCGACGGCTTGTTTGCCAAATTCGCGCAGATGGGTGTCAAAGGATTCAAGATCGACTTTATCGACCGCGACGACCAGAAAATGGTAACCTCGCTTTATGATCTTGCCGAAAAAGCTGCAAAAAATCATTTGCTGGTTGATTATCATGGCATGTACAAACCCTCGGGATTGATGACCACCTGGCCGAATGTGATCAACTGCGAGGGTGTAAAAGGCATGGAGAACGAGAAATGGGGAGTAAAGGACCACCCGGGATATGACGTAAGCATACCGTTCATCCGCATGATGGCCGGACCGATGGATTATACCCCCGGCGCCATGCGCAATGCTACCAAAGAATCTATCCGCCCCATAAACAGCAACCCGATGGCCCAGGGCACACGCTGCCACCAGCTGGCCATGTATACCATATTTGAAGCGCCTTTGCAAATGCTGTCTGATAATCCGACCGCATACATGAAGGAGCAGGAAAGCACGAATTTCATTGCCGCAGTGCCTACCGTGTTTGATGAAACCGTTGCGCTGGATGGTAAAGTCGGCGAATTTGTCAGCATCGCACGCCGCAAAGGAACAACATGGTATGCCGGATCGATGAGTAACTGGACGCCACGGGAAACTACGATAGACCTTTCCTTTTTAGGCGACGGTACTTACAAAGCTATCATCTTCGAAGACGGTATTAATGCTGACCGGGACGCGACGGACTATGTAAAGAAAGAGATCACCGTAACTTCAAAAGACAAATTGAAAGTTCAGCTGGCATCCGGCGGCGGCTGGGCGGCAAGGTTTGAAAAGCAGTAATTTGAGTTAGCAGCTACTCGTAGGCGTTTGGCATACAGATTAAGACTCTCCTTCAGGGGTGGGGGTTAAAACTTCAAATTAGCTTTCAGCCAAAATTGCACATTTTCCTGGGTGGTTACATCCGGCGGCATTTTATCGTGTATCAGTTTTTCCATCTTGTTACCGGTATTTGAAAAACGATAATCCCAAAGCATCATCAGCCGGTTGATCAGGTAAACTACTTCGTTGCCTTCGGCTTTATCAAAAGGGGTACTGTCCGGCTTGCCGTTGGTGCGTGGATCGTTGGGCACATAGGTATTCCATTTATAGTCGCTATAAAATAAGTTCCTTCTTGAAAAGAGTATCATAAGCCGTCGATTTTCTAAAGATAGGCATTTATTATTAGTCGGCAGTGGGCAGTTTGCAGTGAGCAATGTTTCCGGAGATCCGCAAACTCTCTAAAAACAGCAAAGCCCCTGATGGGCAGGGGTCTTTACTAACCAATTATAAACCTAAATTATGAGAAGGGCTGTAGGAGAAGGAGTCGAACCTTCACGAAGTGCTTATTCTTATTGCTAAGAGTTTCGCAAGATCTCCGCCACCGCGACAAGGAGGTGTGTCTGCCATAAATTTCACCATCCTACAGTATATTAGTCTGAAGTTCTGAGTCATGAGTCTGAAGTCATTTTGACTTTGGACTTCGGGCTTAAGACTAAGGACTTAAACTAGCTGTTGGGGAAGGGGTCGAACCTTCAAGGAGTGGTTAGTCAGCCGAAGCTGATTTCCCATGATCTCCGCCACCGGGACAAGGAGGTGTGTCTGCCATAAATTTCACCACCCAACATTGTTTTTGTAAATAAAAGAACAGCAAGCGTTATCCATTTGCTTATTACAAATCTAACAGGACTATCAATTTCTTGCAAATATTTCAATAATATATTTGCATTTTTAATTTTATTTTAATTAAACTTGTATTTGAATACCGAAATTCAAATTTATGTCCCACAGAAAAGCTCAAAATTTAGAAATTGATAATCTCGACATCCAGATTTTGTCGATTTTAATGAAAAATGCGACCACTCCGTACACCGAAATCGCCAAAGAATTGATTGTTTCCGGCGGAACGATACACGTTCGCATGAAAAAGTTGGAGGAAATGGGTGTCATCAAAGGCGCCAGCCTCGAGGTTGATCCGCAGAAGCTGGGATATGATATTACCGCGTTTTTGGGCATTTATTTAGAAAAAGGATCACAATATCACGAGGCTGTAAAACAGTTAAAAGCCGTAAAGGAAATTGTTGAACTTCATTACACAACCGGCAGCTACAGCATCTTCGCCAAGATCGTATGTCATGACACTAACCACCTGCGCGAAGTGCTGAACGAGCATATCCAGAGCGTGAAAGGGATACAGCGTACCGAGACCTTTATTTCGCTGGAAGAAAGCATCCGCAGGCAGATAACGCTGGAATAGATTTTCAAGTAGAGACGCAAAATCTTGCGTCTCTACTACATTATTTAAACTTCCCTTTCAGCGCCGCCAGCTTTAAAGCCATATCCGTTTCAGGCTGCTCTTGCTGATTTTTTGGCTGATATGAAGCGGGTTTATGCTGCTGCCTTTGTTGTAGCTGCTGCCGCGGTTCGTTAGCTTTCATTGATAGGGAAATCCGTTTGCGGTTAACATCCACTTCCGTTACGGTAACCTCAACCTTTTGATGAACTTTAAGTACTTCGTTCGGGTCTTTGATGAAACGGTTCGTGATCTGGCTCAGGTGTACTAATCCATCCTGGTGAACGCCGATATCCACAAAAGCGCCAAAATTTGTGATATTCGTTACAATACCCGGCAGTTTCATGCCAATCTTCAGGTCGCCTATCTCATTCACTCCCTCGGTAAAGCTGAATGTCTCAAACTGCTCGCGCGGGTCGCGACCGGGTTTGGCCAGTTCCGCCATAATATCATTCAGCGTAGGCAGGCCCACGGTATCACTCACATATTTTTGCAGCGGGACGCTTTTGCGAAGCTGCGTATCGGTCATCATATCCCGTACCGAACACTTCATATCTTTTGCCATTTGTTCAACCAAAGCATAACGCTCGGGATGTACAGCGCTGGCGTCCAGTGGGTTTTCAGCGCCGTTGATGCGAAGGAAACCTGCCGCTTGCTCAAAAGCTTTGTCGCCTAAACGGGCGACCTTTTTTAGCTGATCCCGGCGTTTGAAGGCGCCGTTCTGGTCACGGTGATCCACGATATTCTGCGCCAGTTGCGGCCCCAGGCCCGAAACGTAAGCCAGTATTTGCTTCGATGCTGTGTTTAATTCTACACCCACCGCGTTCACACAACTGATCACGGTATCGTCCAGCGAGGTTTGCAGCTTGTTCTGATCCACATCGTGCTGGTATTGCCCTACGCCGATAGATTTTGGGTCGATCTTTACCAGTTCCGCCAGCGGGTCCATCAACCGGCGACCGATAGAAACCGCGCCCCTTACAGTCACATCCTTGTCCGGGAATTCCTCTCTCGCCGCGTCCGAAGCCGAATAGATAGATGCCCCGCTTTCATTCACCATTACGATGATTGCGCCCTGCAAATTAAGATTGCGGACAAAAAGCTCGGTTTCGCGCCCTGCAGTTCCATTTCCAATGGCGATGGCCTCGATGTTATATTTTTCAAAAAGATGCCGGGTGGTTTTCTCGGCTTCTTTTGCGTTTCCTGCTCCTGTGTGCGGAAAAATGGCCGTATATTCCAGCAGCTTGCCCTGCTCGTCAAGGCATACAACCTTGCATCCGGTACGGAAACCCGGGTCGATAGCCATCATGCGTTTTTGCCCCAGCGGCGCGGACATCAGCAATTGCCGGGCGTTTTCAGCAAATACCCGTATCGCTTCCTCATCTGCACTTTTTTTGGTGAACAAACGTATCTCCGTTTCCATTGATGGTTTCAGCAAGCGTTTATAGCCATCGCTAATAGCCAGTTTCACCTGCTGCGATGCGGCATTATTTGCAGTAACGAATTGCTGCTCCAACAGGCTTACCGCATCATCTTCGGGCGGTTGAATATCCAGCCATAATATCTCTTCCTTTTCGCCCCTGCGCATAGCCAGCACCCGGTGAGAAGGCGCCGTTTTCACCGGCTCCGACCAGTCGAAATAATCTTTATATTTTATCCCGGCCTCTTCCTTGCCGGCTATCACTTTCGATTGAAAGGTTCCCTTATTCAAAAACAATTGCCGCATTTTGGCCCTGGTTTCGGCATTTTCGCTGACATGCTCGGCAATAATATCCCGCGCTCCGGCCAGCGCTTCCTCTGCTGAACTAACACCTTTTTCTTCGTCGATAAATTTGGTCGCCTCCTCTTCAGGGTCTACCCTGCTTTGAGCCAGCAGCAAGTCGGCCAAAGGCTGCAAACCTTTCTCGCGCGCAGCGGTGGCCCGCGTTTTTCTTTTGGGGCGATAAGGAAGATAGATGTCTTCCAGCGCCACCATTGTTTCCGCCTCGTTCACCTGTTTTTCCAGTTCCGGCATCAACTTGCCCATTTCGGTCAGCGATTTCAGAATAGCCTCGCGGCGTTTATCCAATTCGCGCAACTGCAGCATACGGTCGCGGATGGCGGCAACCTTCACCTCGTCCAAACTTCCGGTCATTTCTTTACGGTAACGGGAGATGAACGGCACGGTCGCGCCTTCATCCAGCAATGCAGCGGTAGTGCTTACCTGCTTTTCGGTAATGGATAATTCAGCAGCAATTTTTTTATAATGATTGGTCATAAAATTCAAATCGGGATTGCGAAGTTGCTACTCTTTGAGCGAAAAAGAAAATGGTGTTTAAAAGTAGTTTAGGCAATATAAGTTGTTCGCT
Organism: Mucilaginibacter sp.; assembly: GCF_035492695.1. GTDB lineage: Bacteria > Bacteroidota > Bacteroidia > Sphingobacteriales > Sphingobacteriaceae > Mucilaginibacter. The sequence goes on from NZ_DATJJC010000004.1 coordinate 95,481, forward strand.
CGGTAAAAAACTGTCAACTTATTCTCATTTAAAACAGCTTACACCACTACCCGCCCAACTCATTTTGTTTTTACAAGCTTATTGTGCAAATTTGCAGTGCTTATAGAGAAAGACGGAGGGATTAGACCCTGCGATGTCTTAGCAACCTGTGCTTACAAGGTGCTACGTTCTACTTATCCGCCTCAAAATGGATAAGAAAGATAAGCGAAGGTCAACATTATACCCGGCCTTTCGTTATAAGCATGTTATAGATTTGAGATATTAGATTTGAGTTTTGAGTTAGCATTTGCTTCTTCATTTTTCTCACATCGCACCTCTCACATCTCATATCTGAAAAAAATGGATATTAGAAAAGAGTTACAAAAACGCATACTGGTTATCGACGGCGCAATGGGTACCATGATACAGCGGTACCAATTGACCGAGGAAGATTTTCGTGGCGAGCGTTTTAAAAACCACCCTTCCGACCTGAAAGGCAATAACGACCTGCTGAATATCACGCGCCCTGATGTGATCAAAGCGATACATAAAGAATACCTGGATGCCGGAGCCGATATTATTGAAACCAATACCTTCAGCACGCAGCGTATATCGCTGGCCGATTATCACATGGAGGAGCTGGCTTACGAGTTAAGCTACGAAGGCGCAAGGCTTGCCCGCGAGGCTGTGGACGAATATAGCCAGGACCATCCAGGGAAACCGCGTTTTGTTGCGGGCGCTGTAGGACCGACAAACCGGACAGCATCCATGTCGCCTGACGTGAACGACCCGGGCTACCGCGCTGTTAGCTTTGACGACCTGGCCGAAGCTTATTATGAACAGGTACGCGGTTTGGTTGATGGAGGCTCGGATATTCTTTTGATCGAAACCATTTTTGATACGCTGAATGCCAAGGCGGCATTATTCGCAATAAAACGATACGAAAACGAGTGTAAAGCGGCAGGTAAAGATTATCCGGCGTTCAGGGATTCGGGCGGTATCATGATCTCGGGTACTATAACAGATGCTTCCGGTCGCACGCTTTCCGGCCAAACCGTTGAAGCTTTCTGGAACTCGGTTCGCCATGGAAACCTGTTATCCGTTGGCTTGAATTGTGCTTTGGGCGCTAAGGAAATGCGCCCGCACTTGGAGGAATTATCAGCAAAAGCCGATGTTTTTATTTCGGCTTATCCCAATGCAGGTTTGCCGAATGAGTTTGGCGGTTATGATGAAACGCCGCACGAAACCGCTCATTTTATAGAAGATTTTATTGGTTCGGGCATGGTGAATATCGTCGGCGGATGCTGCGGTACCACACCCGATCACATAAGGCATATTGCCGAAAAGGCTGCAAAAGGAATACCGCGACAAATACCCCAAACCGAGCCTTATCTAAGGCTTAGTGGCTTGGAGGCAGTTATCCTGACGCCAGAAACCAACTTCGCCAATATTGGTGAGCGTACCAATATTACCGGGTCGCCAAAGTTTTCCAAGCTGATTTTAGCCGAGGATTATGAAGGCGCCTTAACCGTTGCCCGTCAGCAGGTGGAAGGCGGGGCACAGGTCATTGACGTAAATATGGACGAGGGTATGATCGATTCGGAAGCGGCGATGGTTAAGTTTTTGAACCTGATAGCATCAGAGCCCGACATTGCCAAACTGCCCATCATGGTCGATTCGTCCAAATGGACGGTGATAGAAGCCGGGCTGAAATGTTTACAGGGAAAAGGGATTGTCAACTCCATATCACTAAAGGAAGGAGAAGAAAAATTTAAAGACCAGGCCAATAAAATATTAAGCTATGGCGCTGCGGTGGTGGTGATGGCATTTGACGAACAGGGCCAGGCTGATTCATTGGCCCGTCGTATTGAGATATGCAAACGAAGCTATGATATACTGGTCGACGAACTTCATTTTCCACCACAGGACATCATATTCGACCCCAATATATTAACCGTTGCTACCGGGCTTGAAGAACACAACAATTATGCGGTAGACTTTATTGAGGCTACCCGCTGGATAAAACAGAATTTGCCGCTGGCCAAGGTGAGCGGTGGGGTCAGCAATATTTCCTTTTCTTTCAGGGGGAATAATACCGTACGCGAGGCTATGCATTCAGCCTTTCTGTACCACGCCATTAAAGCAGGTTTGGATATGGGTATCGTAAACGCCGGGATGCTGGAGGTTTATGAAGAAATACCAAAAAATCTGTTAGAATACGTAGAGGATGTGCTCCTGAATCGTCGCCCGGATGCTACAGAGCGCCTGGTGGAATTTGCTGAAACCGTAAAAGCCAAGGGAAAAGGGGTTGTTAAGGATGAAGAATGGCGCAAAGAGCCGGTTGAACAACGCTTATCGCATGCCCTGGTAAAAGGCATTGTTGAATACCTAGATGATGATGTGGAAGAGGCCCGACAAAAAGCGGCTAAACCGCTTGATGTGATCGAAGGACCACTGATGGATGGGATGAATGTGGTGGGCGACCTGTTTGGCTCTGGTAAGATGTTTTTGCCGCAGGTGGTAAAATCGGCACGTGTTATGAAAAAGGCCGTTGCCTACCTGTTGCCATTTATCGAACTGGAAAAACAACGCGTGATAGATGCCGGAGAGGATTCTTCCGGTTCACGCGCGAATGCGGGCAAAGTATTGATGGCCACCGTTAAAGGTGACGTGCACGATATAGGCAAAAATATAGTAGGCGTTGTATTGGCCTGCAATAATTTCGAGGTGATAGACCTGGGTGTGATGGTGCCTGCGCAACGCATCATCGAAGAAGCACGGAAACACCAGGTGGATATTATTGGATTGAGCGGTTTGATCACGCCATCGCTGGATGAAATGGTTCACTTCGCCAAAGAAATGGAACGTGAGGGCTTTGATATACCGCTGATCATTGGCGGCGCAACAACATCGCGCATACATGCGGCGGTAAAAGTTGCGCCTAACTATCAGCATGGTGTAGTGCATGTACTTGACGCTTCGCGAAGTGTCTCGGTTTGCAGTAATTTAATGAACCGCGACACCCGCAACGGTTATATCCAAAGCGTAAAAGACGAATACGAAAAAGCCCGCGAAGCGCATTTGAACAAACGTTCGGACAAACGCTTTGTGAGCATTGGCGATGCCAGGAAATCAAAGATGGAGATCAACCTGAATGGCGCGATGCCAACCGGGCCAACGTTCACGGGCACTAAAGTGATTGAAGCTTACCCGCTGGAAGAACTGGTGCCTTATATCGACTGGACGCCGTTTTTCCATACCTGGGAACTACGGGGAAGCTATCCCAAGATATTCGACGATAAGTTTGTAGGCGTTGAAGCCAAAAAGCTGTTTGACGATGCCCAGGAATTGTTAAAGAAAATTGTGAACGAAAAATTGCTGCAGGCAAACGGTGTTATCGGTTTCTGGCCCGCTGCAAGCGTTGGCGATGATATTGAATTATACACTGATGAAAGCCGTAAACAATTGCTGACCCGCATTCATACCCTGCGCCAGCAGGCAGAGAAAGTAAAGGGAGAGCCCTACTATGCATTATCCGACTTTATCGCACCAAAAGAAAGCGGTGTACCCGATTATTTCGGTGGTTTTGCGGTAACAGCCGGTATAGGCTGCGATGAGTTGGTAGCACAATTCGAAAAAGACCACGACGATTATAATAGCATTATGGCTAAAGCACTGGCAGATCGCCTGGCGGAGGCATTTGCTGAAAAAATGCATGAACTGGTACGCCGCGAATACTGGGGTTATGCCAAAGACGAGGCCTTAAGCAACGAGGACCTGATCAAAGAACAATACCAGGGTATACGCCCCGCACCGGGTTACCCAGCCTGTCCTGACCATACTGAAAAGACCACGTTGTTCGATCTGCTGAAAGCAGAGGACAATGCACACATGCACCTGACCGAAAGCCTGGCCATGACACCGGCTGCATCCGTCAGCGGGTTTTATTTCGCACACCCGCAGGCACGTTATTTCGGTTTGGGCAAAATAAGCAAAGACCAGGTGGAGGATTACGCGAAGCGGAAGAGTATGGATTTAGAGACCGTTGAACGTTGGCTCGGCCCAAACTTAAATTATTAAAAATATGCCATCGCGGGGAGAAACGACGAAGCAAACCCGTCGTATAGTGACGAGCAGATTGCTTGTTAGCGCATCGCAACGAAAAAGTTTAAAATGATATTATATATTTGATCTGTACCGAATCATAAATGAAAATAACCGAGCATATTAATGCCGCCAAAGGCAAAACGCTTTTCTCGTTCGAACTATTACCGCCTGTAAAAGGCCATAGCATCCAGAGCATTTATAATGCTATCGACCCGCTGATGGACTTTAACCCGCCGTTTATCGATGTTACCTACCACCGCGAGGATTACATTTATAAACAGCATGAGAATGGCTTGCTCGAAAAAGTGTCCTATCGCAAACGCCCGGGGACTGTTGCTATTTGCGCGGCTATCATGAACAGGTATAAGGTTGACGCTGTGCCCCACCTGATTTGCGGTGGCTTTACAAAAGAGGAAACCGAGAATGCACTTATCGACCTGCAATTTTTAGGTATCGACAACGTGCTGGTACTACGCGGTGATGCCCGCATGGCCGATTCTGGTTTTATACCAACACCCGGCGGTCACTGTTATGCTACGGAACTGCTACAGCAGGTTTTGGATATGAATAACGGCAAGTATTTATACGAGGACCATGAAGTTGCCAATGCCGATTTTTGCATAGGTGTTGCCGGCTACCCCGAAAAGCATTTTGAGGCTCCCAACCTGAAAACAGACTTTAGGTACCTGAAACAAAAAGTAGATATGGGAGCCGATTTTATTGTTACCCAAATGTTTTTTGATAACAATAAATACAAAGAGTTTGTTGCGCTCTGCCGCGAGAACAGCATCAATGTACCTATCATACCGGGCCTTAAACCGATCACCTCATCAAAACAACTGATCAGTTTGCCCAAAATATTCCATATCGACATTCCGGAGGACCTAAGTGACCTGGTCCATAACTGCAAATCGGAAAAAGAAGTAAAAGATGCCGGTATCGAATGGATGATCCATCAGTGCAAGGAACTGGTAGAATTTGGTGCGCCGGTGTTGCATTTTTATACCATGAGTAATCCTGGCCCGACAAGAAAAATTGCAGAGGCGATATTTTAAAGAAGTTCGAGGTTAAGCAGATCCTGTTCCAACTGCCCAGCTGAGGTAAAGTGGATACAATTGATTCCGATCTTTTCCGCAGCTAAAATATTGCGGTAATTATCGTCGATAAAAAGAGCATCTTTGGCCTTTACCTGGTAGCGGTCAAGCAGGATATGGTAAAATTCCGGAGTAGGCTTGCGCATCTTTTCAGTACCTGAAACTACTATGCCATCGAACCATCGCAGAAAATCAAAACGTTCAAACGCTACCGGGAATGTCTCTGCCGACCAGTTAGTAAGTGCGTATATCCTATATTTCCCGCTTTCTTTCAGTTGTTTGAATATTTCCACCGTATCGTGAAATGCCTCACCCAGCATTTCATCCCACCGGCTATAAAAAGCGCGGATGTGATGTTCATGTTCCGGGAATTGCTGAACGAGCATCTTAGTGCCTTCATCTAACGGGCGCCCGGCGTCCTGCTCTTCGTTCCAGTCAGGCGTGGTAATTTCAGCCAAAAACCTTTCCATTTCGGCTTCATCATCAAACAGGGTGCGGTACATGTAACGCGGGTTCCAGTCGATAAGGACTGCGCCGAGGTCGAAGATGATAGTAGTGATCATGAATCAGCGGGGAAAGACGTCATATTTGTATAGTATAACCTACAAACGGTTGTTATCTATATTCACTAAAGCCTTCTTCAGGGTGAACACCACATAGCCACGATCGCGGTTCACAAGGCTCATTATATTGCTGATCAGGCTGTCTTCCTGGCCCTCGGTATACTGGAGCTGCTCGTCGGTGAGATTGTTGTATTTCCTTTGTAATTTGATCTTTACGCGTTCCCAATCCTTGTTGCTGATGCTGATCTCTGCCATGGTCGAAAAAATATTTGAGCAAAAATATAAAAATTCTGCTGTAGCCCGATGCAATAATTTGGCTTGACGTTTGTTTAAACCCTTGTTACAGGATTACATCTAACCTGCGTATAAACTAAATTAAAATTATGAAAAAGTTTCTCTTAAGTGCCGCATTGCTGATAGCAGTTTGCATCAGTGCAAAGGCGCAGATCTCCGTCGGTATTAAAGGCGGTGTTAATTTCTCTAAAATAAATACCGACAATTTCAACGAATCCACCCGCACAGGCTACCAGGCTGGTGTATTCGCCCGCTTTGGCAGCGCCCTGTATTTTCAGCCCGAAGTGTATTTGAGCAGTACCGGTGGCAAGTTAAGTACCGACGATGGTAATTTCAATGCCAAAGTTAATTTTACTAATGTAAGCGTACCCGTATTGGTCGGCCATGAATTCGGCACAAAAAGCCTTAATTTCAGGCTAATGGCGGGCCCGGTGTACACGCATACGCTTGATAAAAGCGAAAGCTTTTCGGATAATACCAATGCCGCCGTTGCCGACTTTGGTCATTACAAAAACAGTACACTTGGTTTCCAGGCCGGCGGCGGTGTGGATATAGGTCCTATCACAGCCGATTTGCGTTACGAAGGTGGCTTAACCAAGATCAACCCCGATTTCGGCCAGCGTCAAAACCTTTGGGCACTGAGCGTCGGGTTTAAATTCTTCTAATGGTACAATGAACAAAATGAGGCCCCGTTATCTTTTGATGACGGGGCTTTTTATTTGCGCCTGCCTCATCTATCACAAAGAATTTAAGATTAAGCTAAATTTTTTAATTTATTTTTTATTATTAAATTAGTCGCTGCCAAACCTTGTGACGTGAGGAAGTTTTATACCCTGTTAATTTTTATGGCTGTCGCCATCGGTGCGAATGCACAGATACGGCTATTTGGCATAATCGATAGTGCCGATCTGCGCCTGCCTTCCTGTAGCTTTGAAAAAGACGCCAACGCTGAGGTGCTTTTTGACAAAGCCCGTGTTTACTTCAGCGCGCTGGGCGCCCTTACCATGGAGCGACATAAACGCATTAAAATATTTAATGAAAAGGGCAAGGAATATGGTAATGTCAAGATAGAATACGACAACATGTACGGTGTCGATAATATAATAGACATCCAGGCGGAAACCATAAACCTCGAAAATGGCAAGATCGTCAAAGACAAACTCGACCCGAAACTTATTTATGCCCAGCACACCGATAATAACAAGGATGCCATTATTATATCCTTCCCTAGTATAAAGCCCGGATCGGTGATCGAGTACAAGTATACACTGATGCGGAATATCGCCTCCAACTTTCCCGCATGGCATTTTCAAACGGATATCCCGACCAGGTACAGCGAATTTAACGTCATGTTCAGTTCACGATTGCAGTTCAAAGCCTTTACGCGCAGGAATCAGCCGTTTGCCCTGGATACGCTTGTGACAGGAGGGCACATCTGGACGGCGGAGGACCTTCCATCAGTAAAAGATGAGGCCTACGCGCGGGCCGAAGGCGACGGGATGCAAAGTGTTGCGTTGTTGCTCACTTCGGTGCAAACTTTTGACGGGAAAACTATTGACCTAAGCGATACCTGGGAGAAAACCGGCAAGAAACTTGCGAACGAAAAAGACTATTATAGAGAGCTTGATCAGCACCTCAGTGGCGAGGACACCCTGATAAAAAAAGCATCGTCATTGCATAGCGACGATGAGAAAATTGCTTATTTATTCAATAGCGTTAAAAGTATCATGAGCTGGAACGGCTTCCGGAACTGGGCGTCAAGGGATGGTATCCGGAACGCCTGGAAAAAACGGGTTGGCAACTCGGCCGAAGTAAATGCGGTACTTTATCACTTGTTGAAAAAAAGCGGTATAAAAGCTTATCCTATGCTGGTTAGCACACGTGAGAACGGTCTTATCCAGCCTGATTTTGTAGACATATTTCAAATCAATAACCTGGTTGCCTATGTGCCTGTGGATAGTAACAGGTATTACGTGCTTGATGCGACCGACAAATACAACGTATATAACCAGGTACCTTACGAATTATTGAACGCATTCGGGTTGTGCCTTAATAAAGAAGCTGATAAGTATGAGATGGTTTATATGGAAAACAAGACCTTGTCAAGGGATGTAATAATCATAGCTGCTGATATAAGCGCCGATGCCAAAATGAAAGGAACCGGCCAGATAGCGAGTTATGGGTACAAAAGAACGCAAGATCTTAAATTATATAAAACCCTGGGCGATCAGAAATTTAATGAATACCTGACCGGGCGGGACAACGATGTTAAAATAACAAACCTCAAATTAGTAAACATGCAGGTTGATACCCTGCCATTCGAGCAAAGCTTTGATTTTCAATATGAGCTCAATAATTCGGATAAATACCTGTTCTTCACACCCAATATCTTTACTCCGTTACATGATAATCCTTTTTTAAGCGAGTCGCGTACGTCGCCGATCGATTTTGGTTTTGGAAGCAGCCACATTATTACTGGGCGGTATAAACTACCGACAGGGTACGCTGTGGAATCGCTGCCCAAAAACGTAAATATTGTAATGGCCGATAAAAGTATCCGGTTCAAACGATCACTTGAAAACCAGGATGGTTATGTATCCCTTCATTACGAGATCAATATTACCCGAACAAAATTTTTGAAGAACGAATATCCTGACCTGCGCGAGTTCTTTAAAAAAATGTACGAAATGCTGAACGAACAGATAGTACTGAAAAAAACATAGAAGGATTTTAATTTCAAAAACCATTAATAAACCCTATTTTCAATTTACCAACCTTAACACAATTTTATATGAACAGATTTTTTACTACTGCTATTTTGTGTGTATTTGTTTTTAAAGTAAATGCACAAACCACCCCCACAATCCAGCCTTTCGGAAAAATTGACAAAGCCGATCTCGAAATGACAAAATGTGATTTTGAGACCGATGCCAACGCCGAAGTATTATTTGACAAGGGCACTGTTTTTTTTACAGACGCCGAAATTGTTTTGGAAAGGCATGTGCGGATAAAAATATTTAACGATCATGGCAAAGATGCTGCTGACGTGCACATTCCGTATTGGGGTGGAGGCCATTTCGAATGGATCGAAAAACTACAGGCGCAAACTGTTAACCTGAATAACGGGAATGTTGAGATAGTAAAAGTAGATAAGAAACAGATATTTGATAAGCGCATTGACCGGGATAGGTCTGAAATGGTGTTAACCTTTCCAGATGTTAAGCCGGGCTCAGTTATTGAATACAAATACAGTATCCTGAGCCAGTCGGCAGGTGATTTCCCCGACTGGTATTTTCAAAGTGAATTACCTACCCGGTATAGTGAGATCGAAGCCAAGGTCCCGGACGCCTTTCACTACAAAAACCTGGTAAAAGTAACCCAGGCCTATGTAGTAAACAACAGGGACGGCAATGGACAGATATCCAAAATAGCACTTGCCAATGTACCCTCGATCAATGCTGAGCCTTACATGAGCTCGGTAAAAGATAACTTTCAATGTATTCTCACCCAGTTGCTAAGCATTACCCCTGGTGCTGGATCGTTCGGCCAGAATTTTTCTGAAAGCTGGCAAAAGATAGGGGAAAATGAGGCTGATTTTGATGATTTTGGCGCACAGTTCAGGAAAAAACTAACCGGCGAGGAGGATATACTCAACCATGTAAAAAGCCTGAAAACAGGTGACGAGAAGATAGCCTACATTTTTAACCAGGTAAAAAATACGATGAAGTGGAATGACCTGTACCTTAGATATACAGATGATGGTACGGCAAAAGCGTGGGATAAAAAGATAGGAAATTCCACCGAGATAAACCTGATGGTATATCACCTGCTTATGCGTGCAGGCATTAAGGCTTACCCGATATTAATGAGCACGCGTAAAAATGGCAAAGTAAATCCCGCTTACCCTACAAGGTACCAGTTTAACACAACAGCCACTTATGTACCTATCGACAGCGCAACCTATTACGTGCTTGACGCCACTAACAAGTACAATATGTATAATGTGATCCCACATAACCTGTTGAACTCGTTCGGCCTGACCATTGATAAAGAAAATAGAAAATACGACATCACATTTATCCAAAACACAGCCCCGGTGCGCGATGTGGTACTGATTAATGCCGATATAAAACCTGATGGTAAAATGGAGGGACTGGCACAAATAAGTAATTTCAGCTATAACAGGATAGATAATGTTGAAAGCTATAAAACCGATGGCGAAAAAAAGTTTATCGAAAATTTAAAAGAAGGCAACAACGATTTGAAAATATCCTCCGTCAAATTTGATAACATGGATGTCGATTCGCTGCCGTTAACACAAAATATCAATTTCAATCTCGATCTGACCGGTTCGGATGAAACCTACATTTATTTCAAACCGAATTTATTCATTTCGATGGGGGCTAATCCATTCATGAGTGAAAAAAGAACGACAGATATCGACTTTGGTTATAATAACAACTATATAATTTCGGGCAACTACAAAGTGCCGGCCGGGTACAAAACCGACGCACTGCCCAAAAGCGCACGGATGGATATGTCCGACCAAAGTATCGGCTTCAAGAGGCTGGTGGTAGAACAGGAGGGGGTGATAACGGTGAGATATACCATTAGTTTTAAAAAGTCGATCATGTTCAAAGAGAATTACGAAGAGATACATGAATTTTTCAAAAAGATGTACGAGATGCTGAATGAGCAGATCATCTTAAAAAAAGCATAAAAAATGGAGTTTAATAATTATATAAAGGGGCTGTTGCTTTTTGCTGGCTTGTTTTTCTTCAGCCTTGCTGCCCGTAGCCAGGATAAAGATATCCCCAAAGAGCTTTATACTGCCGCCGGCATTCCTGATTCATTAAAGGAGGATGCTAATTCGGTGGTACGATATTCATGGGATGAACTAAAAATAACCGGTCCGGGTAAAGAAACCCGTAACCACCATAGCCTGATCACTATCCTGAATGAAAAAGGTGACCATGAAGCATTGCTACAATACGGTTACAATAAAAAATATGACAATTACAGTTTTATAGATGTTCATGTTTATGACAAAAACGGGAAAATGATTAAAAAATACCGTAAAGGCGATATGTATGATGGCGCTGTATCCATGGAATCGACATTAGTAAATGACGAACGTTTTCTTGGCTTAAAGCACTCGGTTGCTGATTATCCGGAAACTATAGAAATTGAATATGGGGAAAGTAAAACGAGCCTCATTGACCTCGGGCAGTGGAATCTTCAGGGAGACGAGCAATCCATTCAAAATGAGTATTATGCTATATCGATCAACAGCGACGCCGGGTTTAGATATTTTAATAGAAATACCACGTTGAAGCCAGAAAAAACATCATCCGGAAACATTGATACTTATACCTGGCGGGTTTCAAATTTAAAAGCTTTTAAACTGGAAGAGGAGGCCATGCCCTGGCGCGTTATGCCGGCAATCAAATTCAGCCAAACCAAATTTGATTTTTTTGGCAATCCAGGCGACATAAGTAGTTGGGACACCTATGGCAAGTGGCAGCAAGTGCTAAACTCAGACGTATGCTCGCTGACTGCACAACGAATTGCTGAAATAAAAAAAATGACCGATACCATAAAGACTGACAAGGAAAAGGCTAAATTTCTATACAAATATATGCAGCAAAATATGCGGTATGTCAGCATTCAATTGGGTATTGGTGGCCTTAAACCCTTTGCGGCAACATTTGTAGACGAAAAAAAATATGGTGATTGTAAGGCATTATCAAATTATATGTATGCCTTACTCAAGGCAGTAAATATCAATTCATATTATGCGATTGTACGTGCTGGTGAAAACGAAGAGCCTGCCAGTTACTCTTTCCCCTATGATAATTTCAATCATGTTATTTTATGTATCCCCTTCAAAAATGACACCACCTGGCTGGAGTGTACCAGTAATAAATCGGAATTTGGGAAATTAGGCCCCTTTACGGAGAACCGGAATGCACTAATAATTACCGAGGATGGCGGCAGATTAGTTAACACCCCAAAAAGCAATGCGGCCGACAACCAGTTTAACAGCAACGTACATATTATGCTGCAGCCTGACGGCAGCGCTAAGGTGAACATCAAACTACAAAGCACAGGAGAATACCGATTGTTGTATATCGGGTCTGCCGCTATTAAGCTGGATGAACAAAAACAGTTTTGGCTGGAGCAATTGCAAATTAAACAACCATCAGCATTTGACCTGGAATCGGGTAAGGATACCAACAGCGTTAAACATATCGATCTTAATTTGGAGTTTGACAAATTTTGTGATGTAATGACCGGTGACAAGCAATTTTACCGGCCTGCTGCCTTTAAACTGTGGGCAAATACGGTTCCGATACCTGATAAGCCAAGAAAAACAGATTTCTATTGGGAATGGCCGCGCATTAAATCCTGTACTACTACCATCGACCTGCCTGCAGGCTACGAATTGGAAACCATGCCGGCAAATGCAAATCTCAAATTCACTTATGGCAATTACGACGTAAGCTATGTTTACAATAAGGATAAGAACCAGGTGATAAGTACAGCCAAATTTGTGCTGAGCAACCAGGTGATACCCGCCGCCAAATACACCGAAATGCAGGAATACCTGGATGCCGTTGCAAAAGCGCAGAATAAAAAACTGGTGATACGCAAGAAGGCATAAATTTGCCTGATGATATTCAGGCTGGATGCGCGTTTGATATTCCCCGACCCGTCGCTTGCAGAAGAGGATGGTCTGTTAGCAGTAGGTGGCGATCTTTCAGTCGAGCGCCTGTTGCTGGCTTATCAAAATGGCATATTCCCCTGGTATAACGATGATACGCCTATTCTTTGGTATTCACCACATGAGCGGTTCGTGCTGTTCCCACAGGAGTTAAAAATATCAAAAAGCATGCGGCAGGTGCTTCGGTCTGGGCGGTTCAAAGTTACTTATGATAAAAGTTTCGCAGAAGTAATAGAAGCTTGTTCTGCTACCGAAAGAGATGGGCAATACGGTACTTGGATAACTGACGACATGAAAGCAGCTTACATTAATTTGCACCACGCAGGCCATGCCCACTCGGTTGAAGTATGGGAAGATACTGAACTGGTCGGCGGCTTATATGGCGTGCAGATCGGTTCGGTGTTCTGCGGCGAAAGCATGTTCAGCAGGGTAAGTAACGCTTCAAAAGTTGGCTTGATAGGCTTATGCCAAAAAGGGAAATACACCCTGATCGACTGCCAGGTATATACTGAACATCTTGAATCCATGGGCGCACGTATGATCAGCAGAAAAGAATACATGGGCATGCTGCAAAATGCGGGGTTTAAAGGTTAGTTTTGTTTTCAAAATAGAATGTCATGCCGAACTTGTTTCGGCATCTCTCATGCTTAGTACACCATACCGGTAATCTACTTGCAGGATCCTGAAACAAGTTCAGGATGACATTAACAGACTTATGCAGCAAATAATCCAAAAAGAACGTATCATTTTAGGTATCGACCCCGGAACGGCTGTAATGGGCTACGGGCTGGTGAAAGAGATTGGTTCCAAAATGGAGCTGATAAGCCTGGGCGTGATAAAGATGGAAAGCCTTGACGACCACATGCTGAAATTGCAGCGCATTTTTGAAAAGACCGTCGCGCTGATAGACAATTATCACCCCGATTGCCTGGCGATCGAGGCGCCTTTTTATGGCAAAAACATACAGGTAATGCTTAAGCTTGGGCGTGCGCAAGGGGTGGCCATGGCGGCCGCGCTTTCGCGGAATGTGACCATAACAGAATATTCGCCCCGCAAAATTAAGCAGGCTATTACAGGTAACGGTAATGCAACGAAGGAACAGGTGGCAGCCATGCTGCAAAACCTATTGAAATTTAGCGAGACACCTGAATTTTTAGACGCTACCGACGGCCTTGCCGTGGCGGTATGCCATTCGTTCCAGAAGATCAGCACGAGTACCGGAAAAGCCGGCAGTAAGAAATCCTATTCGGGATGGGAAACTTTTGTGAAGGATAATACCAACAGGGTGAGCGGATTGAAGATCAAAAAATAAATTGCCCTTAGCCCGAAGGTGTCCGTCCGTTTTTTTGTAACAGGGGTAATGAGACAACGCGGACAGGTTTAAGCGGCAATGCCTGAACGCACACCCATATCATTCACTCCTCAGCGCTTCTTTTATCTTCGCCGCGGTCGCCTCTAATTGCTCCGGTGTAAAGCTTAATTTAGGGCGCGAGAAGTTCAGGTCGCTAACGCTGTTCATCGGTATCAGGTGGATATGCGCATGGGGCACTTCAAGCCCTATCACCGCTACGCCTATCCTTTTGCACGGGATGGCTTTTCGTAAACCGGTAGCTATTATTTTGGCAAAAATTTGCAAGCCGGTATAAAGTTCGTCGTCCAGGTCGAACAGGTAATCAACTTCCTTTTTGGGTATCACCAGCACATGCCCTTCAGCCAGCGGACTAATATCCAGGAAAGCCAGGTAATCTATCGTTTCGGCTACCTTATAAGCGGGTATTTCGCCGGCTACTATTTTTGAGAAGATGGTCATATTTTAATTATTGAATGACTGAATTATTGATTTATTGAATAGAGATCGCATTACCTTTCAGCAATTCAATAAATCAATAGTTGACTACCGGCTGATCTCCAGTATCTCAAACTCCATTTTACCGGCAGGCACCTGTATCTCCGTTGTCTCCCCTACTTTTTTGCCTAACAGGCCTTTAGCTATCGGCGAGCTTACCGATATCTTGCCCGATTTCAGGTCAGCTTCACTTTCAGATACCAACTGGTAACTCATTGTAGCGCCGTTCTTCACGTTTTTTATTTTGACAATTGACAGTGCCAGTACTTTTGACGAATCCAGCTTGCTTTCGTCGAGCAAGCGGGCTGTCGAAAGCAACTCTTCCATCTTGGCAATTTTTGACTCATGATGCCCCTGGGCCTCTTTGGCGGCATCGTATTCGGCATTTTCCGAAAGGTCGCCCTTATCGCGCGCTTCGGCAATCGCTTTGGCTATGTTCGCCCTGCCCGAAGTTTTTAATTGTTGTAATTCTTCTCTTAACTTATCTAAACCTTCCCTGGTGTAGTATGCTACATCTGCCATGATCCCTGTTATTAATTACTTAGTTTACAAATTGATACTAAAAAAAACAGTCCCCCTAACTAAAGGAAGGACGGGTTTGCTTTAAAAAACAAACAAGACTATGTGGGCTGATGCCTGCATAGTCTTGCTTTTCAGTAAAACGAAGATAAACGAATTAAGTTTGAATATCAAAATTTTTTGAGCGATTTTATTCCGAAAACCGTACAGCTCAGCGCTTTATTTTGCTCAATTTTTCGGCCATTACCTCGCTGATCCTGCGGTACGAATCAAAAGTCCAGCCTGCTACGTGCGGGGTTAGTAATACCCTGCCCGATTGCCGTAATTCTTCGTACCAGGCTTGTTCGCCCAGGGCCGGGAACTTCTCGGTTTCCAGTACATCCAGCCCGGCGCCTGATACCTTCCCCTGCTTAATAGCGTTTAATACTGCCTGCGTTTTCACCACTTTACCCCTTGAGGTATTCAACAGGAAAATAGGTTTTTTGAAGTGAAACAGGTATTCGTCATTCACCAGGCCGCTTGTTTCCGGTGTAAGCGGCACATGCAGGCTCAAAACATCCGAATACTTTACAATTTCCTCCATACTTACTTCGCGGGCATATTGGTCGCTAAAGCCGGTTTTGTATTTATCATAGGCAATAACATTCACCCCAAAGCCAGACAGTTTTTTTGCAAAGCTGCTACCCATAAAACCATAGCCGATGATGCCCACCGTTTTGCCTTTTAACTCATAACCCCGGTTAGCTTCGCGCTTCCATTCGCC
Organism: Mucilaginibacter sp.; assembly: GCF_035492695.1. Taxonomy (GTDB): domain Bacteria; phylum Bacteroidota; class Bacteroidia; order Sphingobacteriales; family Sphingobacteriaceae; genus Mucilaginibacter. Next base: position 111,370 of record NZ_DATJJC010000004.1, read on the forward strand.
CTTGCGTATTTCGGCATCGGCCCGGTTAAAGTTATTCATCAGGCTTAGCAGCATACCAATGGCATGTTCACCTACTGCGTCCATATTACCTTCGGGTGCGTTGATCAGGATGATACCTTTTTCAATGGCATAAGCCTCGTCAATATTGTCCATACCCGCACCTGCGCGGCAGATAAATTCCAGCTTTGTACTCAAATCAAGCACCTTTCTATCTACCAAAAATTTGGAACGTATCACCAACCCCTCGTAATCCCCGATAATAGCATAAGCTTCATCCGGCTTGATGGTCGGCCGGTAATCACAATGGTAACCCATAGCCTCTGCCTGTTCTATAAAAATGGGGTGTATATCGTCGACGATTAATATATTCTTATCCATTATCTATTTTCAACAATCTTATTCGTCAAACTAACAAAATCTGCAACGCTAAGCCGTTCGGCCCGAAGGTCAAGCATCGGCTCGCCGGTCATCTTTTCTTTATTGATGAGCGACGAAACTGCATTCCTCAAAGTCTTCCGGCGCTGGTTAAAACCGGCCTTTACTACCTGCCAGAAAAGTTTTTCGTCACAATCCAGTTCAGCCACTTCGTTTCTTGTCAAACGTATCACAGCGGAAAGTACCTTTGGCGGCGGATTAAATACCCCCGCTTTCACCGTAAATAAATACTCCACCTTGTAATAAGCCTGCAAAAACACGCTCAATATGCCATACTCCTTACTGCCTGGTTTGGCGCTGCACCGTTCGGCCACTTCTTTCTGGAACATGCCCACTACCTCCGCCACCTGCTGCCGGCTATCCAGCACCTTGAATAATATCTGAGACGAAATGTTGTAAGGGAAATTACCAATAATGCCGAACTTCCCCGTAAACACCTTGCCGAAATCCATCTCCAAAAAGTCATCATTGATCAGCCGCTCGCCTAATTGGGGATATTTCTTTTGCAGGAACTCGTACGATTCGGTGTCAATATCTATCAGGTAAGTTTGCAGGTCGGTACGCTGGAGCAGGAAGTCGGACAGTATACCCATACCCGGCCCTACTTCCAGCACCTGCGTATAGCCGCCGGCCAGCTGCAAACTGCCAACTATCTTTGCGGCAATATTTTTATCCGTCAAAAAGTGCTGACCCAGATGCTTTTTCGCCCTTACTATCGACATTTCCGATCCAATTATAGGCGCAAATTATACATATTTGTGCTTTAATCAGGAATTTGCATACCTAAATTCTTTATTTGCATCTTTGTGGTGGCGCATGGCTACAGGCGAATGACCAATGCCTTAATGCCCCAATGACTAAAGTTATGAGCGAGAAATTAAAAATAGGGATAAGTATAGGCGATGTTAACGGCATAGGGCTCGAGGTGATCATCAAAACCCTGGCCGACCATAAAATACTGGATTATTGTACACCCATAGTTTACGGGCAAACCAAAATTGCCTCCTTCCATCGCCGGGCCATTAATATCAGCGACTTCAATTTCCAGGTGATCGATCACGCTTCGCAGGCGCAGCACCGCAAGGCCAACATGATCAATTGCTGGGACGAGGATGTGAAAATAGACCTGGGCCAGGTTACCGAAAACGGTGGCAAATACGCCCTTATCTCGTTACAGCGCGCTGCCGACGACCTGCTGCGCGGCGATATAGACGCGCTGGTTACCGCGCCCATCAATAAAGATAACATCCAGAGCGAGGAGTTTAAATTTCCCGGCCATACCGAATATTTGCAGGAACGCGACGGCGCTGCCGAGTCCCTGATGTTTTTGGTGAGCGACACCCTGCGCATTGGCGTGGTTACCGGGCATATCCCGCTAAACTCGGTGGCCCAAAGCATAACTACCGAAAAAATACTGGCCAAGCTGAAGCTGATGGACGCCAGCCTGCGTAACGACTTTTGGATACGGCGACCCAAGATAGCCGTGCTGGGCCTTAACCCGCATGCCGGCGACAACGGCCTGATTGGCGACGAGGAGCAAACCGTCATCATCCCGGCTATACAGGAGGCTAAGGCAAACGATATACTGGCCTTTGGGCCCTACCCTGCCGATGGCTTTTTCGCCAACGGATCGTACCATAAATTTGATGCCGTGCTGGCCATGTACCACGACCAGGGCCTGATACCTTTCAAACAATTAGCTTTCGAATCGGGCGTAAACTTTACGGCGGGCTTAAGCTTCGTGCGTACCTCGCCCGACCATGGCACCGCTTACGACATAGCCGGCCAAAACCTCGCCTCGGCCGACTCGTTCCGCGAGGCGCTGTTTACCGCCATCCACATCGTAAAACACCGCCGCGAAACCGCCGTACTCACCGAAAACCCATTGGTAATAACCAAACTGAGCAGGGACAGGGATTGATTTGGTAGGTGAAAGGTTAAAGGTACGCCTTGGTACAACAACCTTTCGCGTTTTCCCTTTCCGCCTTTCACCTCAAAAGAGGGTTAACATGGTTAACACATTTTTAGGCGGTCCGTCTGTTAATTACTTGATAATCAACATATTAAGTCCAATCAGGATTGAGAAGTGTTAACCATAAAATAAGCGGCATTGCCGAATGTCTATAGATCGCACTTGGCCGACCGAATATCCCGGTACCTGCCAGGGGCCAAAAGCTCCATTTTGGCTTTTTCTGCCTTAAGTTGGCTAAAGTTGCCTCAAATTACCAGATCATAACAGTTTAGTGAATTATGGCGTTTCCCGAGTTTTTCATTTTGCGGAAAACCGCACCTGGCTTTTAGCACAATGTTGTCTTTTCTTGCCGTTTGTTGATGTGATGTTGCTGTAAGGCTGTCATTCGTAACCCGCAGCCAGCCTGCAATGCGCTTTGCATTTTCATTTGGCGTGTTTTTGCAAACTACCAGCCCTGTAAGGGCTAACGCGAAAAAAATTCCCCTCCCCGGAGGGGGTGCGGCTGCCCGTGCGGTGGCAGGGGTGGGTGAGCGCAGGGCCGTGAGTATAATTACTTGTGCTAAACCTTTGAAAATGGGTGTTTTCACGGTCATATCTTATTTAATTAATCGTATTTTTAACAATTGTTTAAACCTTTATAAAAAAGCCTAACTTCCTACTCATAATTTATATGTCGCAGCCAAAATTTATAAGTGATCAACCTCGGGGTGAAGATATGTTCGAGGGCAAAGCCCAGGAAAAAATTTCCTTTAGTATTATCGAATTAATCAATGATAAGGACTCTGAAAACCGGTTGCTTGGGCTTGATGGTGCTTGGGGGTCGGGTAAGTCAAATGTAATTACAATAATTCAAGATAAACTTAAGAATACACACCACATATATATCCATGATGCTTGGGGCCACCAAGAAGACTTGCAACGCAGGACATTTCTCGAGGAATTAACTGAAGATTTATGTAGCAACAACTTAATAGATAAAAAGACTTGGGAGGGTAATCTAAAGAATTTGTTGTCAAAAAAAAGAGAAACTGTTACGAAAACAATTCCCAAGCTCAGCCCTGGAATTATTGTTGCTATTTTAGTAACTGTACTGACTCCAATAGCAAAAGCCATGTCGGAAACCGTGCAGCGTCAGATAACTAAATTATTAATAACCGCGATTCCATTAATAATTGCTTTTATCATCTGGATAATATTCTCCATTGTTCGTCGTAAGCCGATAGCCCTTGCCGAAATGTTTTATTTATACAAAGAAAAAGAATTAGAGAACAAGACACATGTTACTGTGTCAGAGAGCGAGCCATCAGTGAGAGAATTTAAAAAATGGATGCATGACTTATCGCAAAGCTTAATCGAAAAAAAGTTAATTATCGTGTTCGACAATATGGATAGGTTACCGGCAGATAAGGTTCAAACATTATGGTCTTCAATACATACTTTTTTTTCCGAGCATTACTTTGATAAAATATCTGTAATTATTCCATTTGACAGAGAACATATCCGAGAAACATTTAAACTGGGGGCTGATAAGGATGAGAATATTAATCAATTTATCAATAAAACCTTTTCTGTGGTATTTCGAGTAGCACCTCTGGTCTTAACAGATTGGCAAAGGTTCTTCAATCTTAAATACAAAGAAGCGTTTGCTGAAGACGAAAATGATGAATATCAAATCACCGAAAATACATTTGATTTGATGCAAACGAAGATTACTCCTAGAAATATTATAGCGTTCATAAATGAATTAGTATCAATAAAGCGAATTGTTGGGAAGGATATACTCATGCGTTATATCGCCGTATTTGTGTTAGCAAAAGAAAAGATTTTGTTTAATCCAATAAATCAGATTTTAAGTTTAGAGTTTTTAGGAGGGGCCTCAAATCTCTTTAATGATGATAAAGAATTGCCTGACAATATTGCAGCGTTAACTTATAACGTTCCATTGGAATCAGCTAGACAAGTAACACTAACAAGAGAAATATTAATATCACTGAGAGAAAACGATCATAATAGGCTGTCTAAACTATCTGCACACCCGTATTTCATTGACGTCCTAGAACAAATCATACATAAAGAATCGTTCGATGCCGGAAATGCAGCATTGGCTATAAAATCCTTAACGATAGATTCTAAAGAAAAACCTTATATCGTTAGTAAATTCAATTATATATGGAATCGACTGGGTGAACTCGATCAAAAAACACCAATGTCCGAACAAAAAATTTCGGAGGGGCAAAAAATAATTTTAGAAAATATTTCTAACACAAAGATCAAGCAGTTCCTAGAAAATTTGGTGACCAAAATTCAAGATTCTCCAAATTTTAGCGGCAAAAATTATTTCACAGCGTTAGATGATGTAGATAAGTTTATTACATCCCAAAACTTAAAAATAGATATTCTACTATTTCTCAAAGAGAAAAAAGTCTCACCTGAAATATTTATTGATTATTTAAGAGTGTCTCGAAATTCGTACGCAAGATACAAATTAACGACAGATCAAAACTTATTGAATGATTATTTAAAAAAGAGTTTACCAACTGAAATACCAGTTATTAGCGAGCTGGCATTTATTAAAAATGCGTATGACTTTATTGCAGTTATACACGAATTGGATAATATTATAAGTAGCGGACAAGTAACGCTAATAAACATGGCAGAACTCTATTCCTTATATAAAATTGTCGTATCGGAGTCAAAACTCATTAAATTATTAGACGATTCTGCCATAACTAGTTTATTAATGGCCGCCACTCCAATGTCCGAAGTATATTTTGATCTGGTTGCGATGAGATTAGCCAGAGGCAACTCGTTTCCAGTAACTTTAGGCATAACGTCCACAGTGATTGAGTCAACTGATGAAAATCAGATTAATGAAATTGCCAAAAGAATTGAATATTTTATAATCTATGGTGACCTTTTATTATTAGTTGAATCGTTTGATAAACCTTTATTAAAAAGCGTTTTAAATAAGCTAACAAAAAAATCGATCAGAACATCGCGGCTCAGCATCGAAAAAATCCTACCAAAATTTGAAGCTATTAGGACGCTAATTGATGTCACGCCGTATGAATTTTTGGATAGATTGAATGGCTGGGCAGATTCTGCAAAAAAAGTAATTAATACCCAAAATATAAAAGACATAGTGCCAGACATAAAATTTTACGAGTATGCTATTAAACAAAATAATAAATTAGCAAATTTTATTGTCGAGGAAATAGGCAATTACCTAAACACTGTGCCTATTGTTGATTGGACTGCTGCTTTTCATGATGAATCCTCTTTCTTGTTTAATATAACGTTTTTGCTATTACAAGCAAGCAAATTGAACTCGCCACCTGATAATGCAATAACCTCATATAAAGAAATTTTAAAAGAAATCGCAAAAGGAACTTACGTCATTACAAAAGAAAACGTTTGGAGTGCTTACTACATCAGTATTAAGAAAAATGTTCTAAAGCCAACAATCAAAAATATAAGAGATATATTTTTAACAGATACTAATATTACTGCGGAAAGTTTTAAATACTTTTCCGAGATGTTATTGAGTTATGGTGAACTGGAAAAACGTGCATCAGACGTGACAAGACGAATATTGACGCCAGTAGCAAATGACGATATTAGTTTAGCCTTCATAATTAACCATGGAGATTTCTTCGCTCCAATAATTGTAGAATCAGGAGATGATGCTATAGATTTTAAAGATATTATAAGACGGAAAATAGCTGCAAATGAGAATATCGAAAATATCAATGAATTTGCGAATGCAATTAAGCTCTACGACACAGATCCTGGTGAAGAAAATAGTGCGCTAGGTAGTCAATAGCCCCATCCCATTAGTCCGCATTTGAAATCCGGACCCCAAAACTCGTTCAAGTCTTCCCGCAGGGGCGAAATAAAAGCAGGACTCCGTCCGGGTATTATATAAAACCCCGCTTGGAATGCCGATAATTGGCAATGTTATGAACATAGTAATAGGTGTTATCATGATTATCTTAGGAGGATGGCTTTCTTACTTCCAATTAAAACGTTTTGCAGAAGGCGTAGCCGATACTCTTGGAGGAAATGCTGGTTTGCTGATTATTGGAATTGCGCTCGTAGTTATTGGTATAATGATGTTGTTTAAATAAAGTGGTTATACCTCCCCGCTACCGCCCCGATGTTTGGGGTGGTGTTCCGCTTAGCTGTTTCAAAATTACGGACGGAACAGAACGCAAATCCCGGCCAACGCGGCGGTGTCGCGTGTGCCTATTGTAACAATATAAAAGCCCCCGTCATGCTGAACTTGTTTCAGCATCCCACGTGCTAATTATCCCGCACAACGCCTACTTATCTTGTGGGTTCCCGAAACAAGTTCGGGATGACATAGCGGTGCGGGACGGGCATCATGTTAATCGTCTAAATCTGTTTAATCCAGGTCAGACAAAAAGCGGCATGCCTGCGCTCATGTTTCGAGAGCCTCAACATGACAGCCTTTTGTTTGCGTAAGCGATAGCAGCGGATACCGGCCCCGCGGCTAAGGCTTGCGCAGTATAAGCGGATAGCGCGGCCCGCAGGGATACGCCCAAATTCAGTTGGCAGTTTTTAGTTAGCAGTCGGCAGTAAACAACCACCATGGCGGCGAAACCCCTCCCCGCCACTTCGCTGCCTGCCGCACCCCTCCCAGGGGAGGGAGTTATAATTCGTATCCGGTAATCCCCAACTTTCGGACTTATGCGGTCTTCCGGACTTCCCGACTCCCCTATTTCAACTTTTTTTTTCCACATTCTTAAATTTTCCCTACATTTGCGGGCTAATTATCGCTCATTGAAATCGCTAAAAACATATTCAATTCCGTTCACCGGGCTAAAACTGGGGAAACATGATTTTGATTATGAGATTGGCAATGCCTTTTTCGACGCGTTTGAATACTCGCTGGTAAAGAAAGCCGAACTGGTTTGCAAGGTGGAACTGGAAAAGCAGGAAACCATGCTGATACTGAATTTCGATATCAAAGGCCATATTACCATGACCTGCGATAAATGCCTGGCCGAATACCCGCAGCCGGTGGATATACAGGAACAGCAGATAGCCAAGTTTAGCGGGGAAGGTATTGATGAGGACGAAGAGATTATTACCCTGACAAAGAACGATCATGAGATTGATATTGCCGGGCTGATATATGAATACGTAAATGTTGCGGCGCCGTTTATTGCGGTTTGCAGCGACGAGGGCAAAACACCTTATTGTGATAAGGAAATGCTTGATCGCCTGGGCGAATTGTCGAAGGATAGCGATCAAAACACAAAAACGGACCCGCGGTGGGACGTTTTGAAAAAAATTAAATGATATAATTACAGGAAGTTATGCCACATCCAAAACGGAAATTTTCAAAATCGAGAACAGCGAAACGCAGGACGCATTACAAAGCTGAAGCTCCAACTTTAACCACTTGCAAAACAACCGGTGCTGTACATTTGCCACACAGAGCTTATACTGTTGATGGTAACGTATACTACAACGGTAAGCTCCTTATCGAAAACGCCGCAACTGCCTAAGTTTAATTTTCTGAAATGAAGATTGGCTTGGATATAATGGGCGGCGATTTCGCTCCAAAGGCAACTGTTTTGGGGGCAATTGAGGCCGCCAAACTACTGCCTGAAAGCCAGAAACTTGTACTTATCGGTGATAAGGACGTTGCTTTAGCCATTCTACAGGAAAATAATTTCGGCGCAGAAAATTTCGAGTTTGTTCACACCACCGAGGTTATCGGCATGGGCGAACATCCGGCCAAGGCGGTCATCAAAAAACCAGGTTCAAGCATAAGCGTTGGTTTCCAGCTGTTGAAAGATGGCGGTATCGACGCTTTCTCGTCTGCAGGCAATACCGGCGCTATGCTGGTAGGCTCGGTGCTTAGCGTAAAAACTATCGAGGGCGTACTTCGCCCGGCTATGTCGACAAACGTACCCAAGCTGACAGGCGGTTTTGGCCTTTTGGTGGATGTTGGCGCCAATGCCGACTGCAAGCCGGAGTACCTGCCCCAATTTGGCGTACTGGGCAGCTTATTTGCCGAAACGGTGTACCACATGCCTAATCCGCGTGTTTCGCTGTTAAATATTGGCGAGGAAGAAGAAAAAGGCAATGCCCTTTGCCAGGCGGTGTACCCGCTGATGAAGGAAAACCCGAATTTCAATTTCGTGGGAAATATCGAAGGACGCGACCTTTTCAGCGATGTTGCCGATGTTTACGTAACCGATGGTTTTACCGGGAACGTTGCCCTAAAGATGGCCGAATCGTTTTATGTGATATCACTCAAAAAACAGATAAAGGACGAATTCTTTGCCCGTTTTAATTACGAACAATATGGCGGCAGCCCTATCCTGGGCATTAACGCCCCGGTAGTGGTGGGGCATGGCATATCAAGCCCCGAGGCTATCAAAAACATGGTGCTTTTATCAAGGGACATGGCAGAAAGCGGCCTTGTCGAAAAAATTAAAAACGCATTTCAGTAATTACTACTTCATATAGATGAATAAAATTCATGCTGCTATTACTGCTGTAAATGGATACGTTCCCGATTATGTGCTGACCAACCACGAGCTGGAAACCATGGTGGACACCAACGACGAGTGGATAACCAGCAGAACCGGCATAAAGGAACGCAGGATACTTAAAGGCGAAGGCCTTGCCACGTCAGACCTGGCGGTACCCGCCGTTGAGGGCCTGCTGAAAAAAAGAGGCATATCTGCCGAAGAAATAGAACTGATAATTTTTTGTACCACCACGCCTGATATGCCTTTCCCGGCAACGGCTAATATACTGGCCGATAAGATAGGCGCGAAAAATGCCTGGGGATACGATCTGCAGGCGGCTTGCTCAGGGTTTGTATTCGGGCTGGCTACGGGCGCTCAGTTTATCGAGAGCGGAAAACATACCAAAGTATTGGTTGTGGGCGGCGATAAAATGTCGGCCATTATCAATTACAAGGACCGTGCAACCTGTATCATCTTTGGCGATGGCTGTGGCGCGGTATTGTTAGAGCCGGACACCGAAGGCTACGGCGTTATAGATTCGGTGCTGAAAAGCGATGGATCGGGCCGGGCATTTCTGCATCAAAAAGCGGGCGGTTCGTTAAAACCTGCCACACATGAGACCATAGATGCGAACGAACACTTTGCTTACCAGGAAGGGCAGGCGGTATTTAAATTCGCGGTAACCAACATGGCCGATGTCGCCGCTGAAGTAATGGAGCGCAACGGCCTGGAGTCGGAAGATATTGCCTGGCTGGTGCCTCACCAGGCCAACAAACGTATTATTGATGCTACAGCAAACCGCACCGGCGTAAGCGCCGATAAGGTGATCATCAATATCGAACGTTATGGCAATACCACCAACGGCACCATACCATTATGCCTGTGGGAGTGGGAAAGCAAATTTAAAAAAGGCGATAACCTGATATTGGCCGCATTTGGCGGTGGGTTTACCTGGGGGTCGGTCTACTTAAAATGGGCTTATTGATGTGCAGATAATTTAATGTGCAGATGTGCAAATGATAAATGTGCAAATGCCTGAACTTTTATAGATATGTTTTGTTTATTTGCTATTACAAAATCCAGTAAAATTTATTAACCTGACTAATTAAAACATTTGCACATCTGCATATTTACACATTCGCACATTTGAAATTCGCATATTTGCACATTAAGATATAACTTAGAATAATTCTTTATCCAAAACCAATTCCAAACTTATGGATATTAAACAGATTCAGGACCTGATACGCTTCGTTTCAAAATCGGGGGTAAATGAAGTCGCTATCGAACAGAAAGACTTCAAGATCACGATAAAAACCAACCAGGCGCCAACGTATGTAACTGCTACCGTGCCTGTTGAACCGGCCCCGGCAATAAACGCCATTGCAGCGGCAGCTACCCCGGTGCCAATAGCCCCGACAACAACAACCGCCCCTGCAGCTGAAGCTGATACATCGAAATACATTACCATCAAATCGCCGATGATAGGCACCTTCTACCGCTCTGCCTCGCCCGAGAAACCCCTTTTCGTTAACGTTGGCGACGAGATAAAAGAGGGCCAGGTGCTTTGCATTATCGAGGCGATGAAATTGTTTAACGAGATCGAGTCGGAAGTATCCGGCCGTATTGTGAAAATTCTGACTGATAATGCATCTCCGGTGGAATACGATCAGCCTTTATTCCTGGTCGAGCCGGCGTAACGTTTACACAGCAGCTGCCCTGCCTGCAGGTGCGGCGGTGTAGATCAATTATCCGTTTATTTTAACCGATCAAAATGGAATCCGGTGTACTCCCAAAAGGAAAAAAAATGTTTAAGAAAATATTAATTGCCAACCGCGGCGAAATTGCCCTTCGTATTATACGTACGTGTAAGGAGATGGGTATCAAAACCGTAGCGGTATATTCTACTGTGGACAGGGACAGCCTGCATGTACGTTTTGCCGATGAGGCCGTGTGTATTGGCCCTCCGCCCAGCCGGGATTCTTACTTAAGTATCCCCAATATTATTTCGGCAGCTGAGCTGACCAACGCCGATGCTATACACCCCGGCTATGGTTTCCTGTCGGAAAATGCTAAGTTCTCGGCCATTTGCGCCGACTATGGCATTAAATTTATCGGCGCTACTGCCGACCAGATCAATGCCATGGGCGACAAGGCTTCAGCTAAATCCACCATGAAGAAAGCCGGTGTACCAACGATCCCGGGTTCCGAAGGCTTGCTGAACGACGTAAAGGAAGGCATTGCCTTAGCCAACAAAATAGGCTATCCCGTTATACTGAAAGCGACTGCCGGCGGCGGTGGCCGTGGCATGCGCCAGGTTTGGAAGGATGAAGAATTTGAACCCGCCTGGGATTCGGCACGTGCCGAATCAGCCGCTGCGTTTGGTAACGATGGTCTTTATTTAGAGAAATACGTGGTCGATCCGCGCCACATAGAGATACAGGTAGTAGGCGACCAATACGGCAAGGTATGCCACCTTTCCGAACGCGATTGTTCCATACAGCGCCGTCACCAGAAATTGGTGGAGGAATCTCCCTCACCTTTCATGACCGAAAAACTGCGCAAACGCATGGGCGACGCCGCTATCAAAGGCGCCAAGGCAGTAAAATATGAGGGTGCAGGTACCATCGAATTTTTGGTGGACAAGGACCGCAACTTCTATTTTATGGAAATGAACACCCGTATACAGGTGGAGCACCCGGTTACCGAAGAGGTGATCAACTTCGACCTGATAAAAGAGCAAATAAAAGTTGCAGCCGGTATACCTATCTCCGGCAAAAATTACGAACCGACGATGCACGCCATCGAATGCCGTATCAACGCCGAAGATCCATTTAACAACTTCCGCCCTGCGCCGGGTAAGATCACCAATTTCCACTCACCGGGTGGTCATGGCGTACGTATCGATACCCATGTGTACTCGGGGTATGTTATCCCGCCAAATTACGATTCGATGATAGCCAAGGTAATATGCGTGGCGCAAACCCGCGAGGAGGCCCTAAGCACCATGGAACGTGCATTAAGCGAATTTGTGATAGAAGGCATCAAGACAACCATTCCATTCCATTTAAAATTATTGCAGGACCCTAACTTCCGGGCGGGTAATTTTACTACCAAATTCATGGAGACTTTTGAATATTCCAACTAAAATTACACTGCAATAGTAAATTAAATCGTAAATAGCATACCGTAATTCCGGCGGGCTATTTATATAAGGCAATGAGCAAGATAAGCGATAAAATAATCAATACTGTCAAGGAAAAAAGCAAAAGCCTTGAGGGCGAAATGTCCTTTTTCGACCACCTGGAAGAATTAAGGTGGCACCTTATCCGCTCGGCCCTGGCCATTTGTGTATTCACCATTATCGCTTTTACTTTTTATACCTGGATATACGACCACATCATCATGGCCCCCAGCAAGAAGGACTTCTGGACCTTCAGGGCGATGTGCCAGGTCGGCGAGTGGCTGCACCGCGATATGTGTATCAGCAATATCAATATCCACCTCATCAATACCGAAATGGCCGGGCAATTTACCCTGATGATCGACTCGGCGCTTATGATCGGTTTGATCCTGGGCATCCCCTACCTGCTGTTTGAACTATGGCGGTTTATCAAGCCGGCCTTACATGAAAAAGAACGCAAGGCGGCAAGCGGTTTTGTGTTCTACGCTTCATTTTTATTTATATGTGGTGTATTGTTTGGATACTATATCATAACCCCGGTATCGCTTAACTTTCTATCCAGTTTCACTGTAAGCGGGCAGATCCAGAACTTATTTTCGGTCGATTCATATTTGTCTTCTGTCTCTACCCTTACCCTGGCTACCGGCCTGGTTTTTGAATTGCCGATATTGGTTTATATCCTGGCTAACCTGGGCATACTTACGCCTAAATTTATGCGCGATACCCGGCGTTACGCTATCGTTATCATATTGATCATCGCTGCGATAGTTACGCCTACTCCCGATATGCTTACGATGACGGTGGTTGCCATACCGTTACTGTTGCTTTACGAATTGAGTATCAGCGTTGCAGCTGTTGTTGAACGCAGGAAAAAGAAACGCGCCGCAGAAGCCGATGCCAGTTAAATAGCTAAGCAGTTTCCAACAAAATCTTTACCTTCGTTGCTTAAATTTTATAATAGATTTGGCCAATGAACGATCTTAAAATAGCCATCGGCGCCGACCATGCCGGGTTTGAATATAAGGAAGCGATAGCTAAATGGCTGAACCAGGAAAACCTGAAGGATTTCGGAACTTATTCGGCTGATTCGGCCGATTATCCCGACTTTGCCCATCCTGTAGCTTCGGCTGTAGAAAATGGCGACTTCGATTTTGGTATTCTGGTATGTGGCAGCGCCAACGGCGTAGCTATTACGGCCAACAAGCACCAGGGTATACGTGCCGCCATTTGCTGGAATGAGGAACTGGCCGCACTGGCACGCAAGCATAACAATGCTAACATCGTATGCATCCCCGCCCGTTTTATTTCGATAGAAGAAGCCGAAAAGATCATCCAAATATTTTTGAATACCGAATTTGAGGGCGGAAGGCACGCCAACAGGGTGAACAAAATGGCTTGCTAAGGTGTAAGGGTAACGGTAAAAGGTTTAAAAACAAGTCACCAATCACCAGTTAACCAATCACTTATTACCAATTAACTAATCTCAATAATTAACAAAACACATATATGAAAAAAACTTACTTAATTATCGGCGCGCTTGCTATCGGGACATACGCGAGCGCGCAAAAAACTGCCGACCCCACTAAGTATGCGAAGCTGATCACAGCTGAAGATGCCAAAAAGCATTTGAGCATCATCGCATCGGACGCCTTCGAGGGCCGCGAAACCGGCAAACCCGGCGCCGATAAGGCAGCCCATTATATTGAAGCCGAATTTAAGCGGCTGGGCCTGCAGGCACCGGTAAACGGTTCATATTTCCTTGACATCCCGTTAGTGGAAAATTCGATGGAAATTTCCTTTAACGTGAATGGCGAAGCTGCTGCTAACGGGGTCGATTTCTTTACCCGCTCCAATGCCTCGGATAATACCATAACTGCCAGCGAAATTGTTTTTGTAGGTTATGGCACCGAAGCCGAATTGGGTAATACCGATATTGCCAACAAAGTAATTTTACTGATAAACGAGGATAAGCCCGAAGCTGGTAAGGAAACCAACACCAGCTACCGCGCCACTGCTGCCCGTACTGCCATATTGAAAAATTTGCAAAGCAAAAATCCGGCTTTGATACTGGCTGCTAACGGCGAAATTGCCGACCTGATGAAACGGTTCGGATCGTCGGTAAGAGGTGGGCGCTTAACCATAAAAACGCCCGAAAGCAAAAACGTAACACAGCAAATACCTGTTATGCATATTACGACGGCCCTGGCCGACCAGTTGGTAAAATCGAGCGGAAAATCTTATGCCGACCTGAAAGGCTCGGGCGCACAGGTTATCAAAGCCGATGTAAAAGCCGATTTTCGTACAATACATAAAGACGTTAAAGCGGTTGACGTACTGGGCTACATGCCGGGTACCGACCTGAAAGATGAGGTGCTTGTTTTCTCGGCCCATTACGACCATATCGGTTTAAACCCGAACGGCAAGGACAAAGTAAATAACGGCGCTGATGATGATGGTTCTGGCACTACCGGCATACTGGAAATAGCCAAAGCATTTTCGCAGGCAAAAAAAGACGGTCATGGTCCGCGCAGAAGTGTCCTGTTCCTGGGCAACGTAGGCGAAGAAAAAGGCCTGTTAGGATCCGAATACTATACCGATCATCCGGTGTTCCCGCTGGCTAATACCATTACCGACCTGAATATTGATATGATCGGTCGTGTTGGCGAAGAATACATCGGCAAAGCTGACTCGGCAAACTATGTGTACACCATCGGTTCGGCTATGCTGAGCAAGGAGCTGCACCAGATAAACGAGGATGCCAACGCCAAATACACCCATTTGGACCAGGATTATAAATACGATGATCCAAAGGACCCGAACAGGTTCTACTACCGTTCAGATCATTACAACTTTGCTAAGCATGGTGTACCTATCATCTTCTACTTCAACGGCGTACATGCTGATTACCACCAGCCCGGCGACGAAGTGAGCAAGATCAACTTCCCGCTGCTGGCAAAACGCGCACAACTGGTATTTTATACCGGCTGGGAACTGGCTAACCGGGATAAGAGGCCGGTAGTGGATGCTCCGGCATCTTCAAACTAAGGTCATTCCGAATCAATTGCAGACTTCCGAAGTTTTAAAAGCTTCGGAAGTCTTTTTTTTATAAGAATTTCTCCCAACCAACTTAATCTAACTTATTCAACGCTATCAACTACGCCTTAAACATAAAATCCTTAATTTCGCAACCATGGGATACATCGCGGAAGAGTTTTTGGTTGCCTCTGAGGATAAGGCGTTCGACATGAGCCACCGCCATATCATCAACTATAATATTGCCAAATATGATACCGCTGTCGATAGGGGTTTGTCGCGGCTTATCAATCTTGACAATACCAAAAAAAAGGGCCATGTGATCAAATGGCGGGTGATGGAGAACCTGGATAAGTTCCTGCCCGAGTTTGAAGCCAATTTTCAGCGTCGCGGCGGTAAGGTGATCTGGGCAAACGACGCAGAAGAAGCCAACCGCGAAATACTGAACATCATCCAAAAGGCGGGCGCAAAAACCGTTGTCAAATCCAAGTCGATGGTGACCGAGGAGATTCAGCTCAACGAATTCCTGGAAGAAAACCATATCGAATCGCTGGAGACCGACTTAGGCGAATATATCGTTCAGTTATTAGGTCAGCGGCCATACCACATCGTTACCCCCGCCATGCACCTGTCCAAGGAGGACATTGCCAAATTGTTCCATGAAAAGTTCGGCACGCCACTGGATTTTACGCCCGAACAGTTGACCGCTAAGGCCCGCGAGCTGCTGCGCGACAAATATGTGCAGGCTGATGTAGGTATTACGGGGGCCAATTTTTTGCTGGCTGATACCGGCAGCATCGCGATAAGCGAGAACGAAGGTAACGCCAGGTTAAGCACCAGTTTTCCTAAGATACATATTGCAGTTGTTGGTATCGAGAAAATAATCCCCTCTATTGCCGACCTCGACTTGTTCTGGCCGATGCTTTCAACCCATGGCACCGGGCAAAACCTGACCGTTTACAATACCATTTTAAGCGGGCCGCGCCAGGGCGACGAAACCGACGGTCCTGATGAAATGTACGTGGTGCTGCTGGATAACGGCCGTACCAACCTGCTTGCCCAAAAGGATCAGCGCCAGGGGCTTTATTGCATCCGCTGCGGCGCCTGTTTGAACGCCTGCCCTGTTTATAAGAATATCGGCGGGCATACTTACGAAACTACCTATAGCGGGCCCATAGGCTCAATTATCACCCCGCACACGCGTGGCATGGAGGAATTCAAACACCTGAGTTATGCATCCAGCCTGTGTGGTAAATGCAGCGAGGTTTGCCCCGTAAAGATAGACATACATAAAATGCTGCTGTTAAACCGCCGCGATTCTGTTAAACAGCATGTAGTTACCAAAAAAGAAGAATGGGGCTGGGCGCTTTGGAAAACAGGTATGCTCAACCGCAAATGGATGGACTTCTTCAGCGGAAAGACCAAAAATTTCTTCCTCAAAACGCTGTTCCGGAAAACCTGGGGCAAACTGCGCGAAATGCCGAAAGTAGCAGAAAAATCATTCAGCAAAATGTGGGCTGAGAAAAATCAATCCGAAATGTAGAGACGCATAATTATGCGTCTCCCACGATAATATCTGCCGGTAAGGACGCATGATCATGCGTCTCTACGTTGTTTAATGAATATTCCCGAAGCCAAACTCCTTGTAAGTATTTGGCATATCGTTGCTGCTCACAAAAGCGAATGTATAGGTTGTTAGCCAGGTGTCGTAATCGGCGCTTTTGTCTTTTGATGGTTCCATGTGCATCGAGCGCAGCATGTAGACCCCTTCCCTGCTCAGCTTAAAATAGATCTGCCCTGCTTTATCTGTAGATAGTTTCTGAACAAATACATTGCCGCCGTGCGACTTGATATATAAAAGAACATTGGCATTTACGGCAGGCTTCCCCTTAAAATTAACCAGCCCGATGATGTCATCGCCATAGTTACCTTTATAAGGGTTATCTTTTAAAATGATCTCGTAATCCTGGTCCTGGCTCTTGTTAAAGTCGTTGGCGCTTTCTTTATCCACCTTTACCAGCGTTTTGAGGTACCAGGTAAACCGTTCCCTGAAAATATCCTTACTCCCGTTTTTTACTTTTTCAGAATATTGCGTAAGTCCCTCATCGTCCAGTTCGCGCGTAAAATCATCGCGCTCCACGTCATCAATTACCGGCTTGCGGGTCATGGTTATCATGTTCAGGCCGTCTTTTTCGGCAGTTACCGTCGCTATTGTATCGCTGCTTTTGGTGGCAATATCCTTATCCGACTTTTTTGATCCCGCGGTAATGTTGAACTTATCCACTTTGGCCGGGTCGAAATTAAGCCGGTCCTGCACTACAAACTGGTTCGCACTAAACAAATGCACTTTCAGTTCATCGCCTTTATGCAGGTAAAAGTGCTGGGGCACTAACAAGTAATCCTGGGCGCGGGCTTCTGATACCAAAAGAAAAAGCAGGGAAAAGAGACAGCAATAGATATATTTCATGGCGATGATTATTGGTTTGCCCAAACATACAAAGTTTTAAAAACTTCAGTAGTTTCGCTTCATGATTTTCGAACGTAAAAACGTTGATAATGACAAATTAGTGTCGTTTTATAAGGCTTTGCTATGGCCACGGCTGATAGAGGAGAAAATGCTGATCCTTTTGAGACAGGGGCGCATCGGCAAATGGTTCTCGGGCATTGGCCAGGAAGCCATAGCCGTAGGCAGTACTCTGGCCATGCAGCCGGATGAATATATCCTGCCGATGCACCGCAACCTGGGCGTTTTTACAACACGCGATATTCCCCTTTCGCGACTGATGGCCCAGTGGCAGGGAAAGGCATCGGGCTTTACCAAAGGGCGCGACCGCTCCTTCCATTTTGGCACGCAGGAATATAAGATCATCGGGATGATATCGCACCTTGGCCCGCAAATGGCCCTGGCCGATGGTATAGCTTTGGCGGATGAATTGGGCAAAAGAAAAAAGGCAACCCTGGTTTTTACAGGCGAAGGAGGCACCAGCGAAGGCGATTTCCACGAGGCGCTGAATGTGGCTTCGGTTTGGAATTTACCGGTGATATTTTTGATCGAGAACAACGGTTATGGGCTCTCCACGCCGGTGAACGAACAATATAAATGCGAAAAACTAAGCGACCGCGCCATTGGTTATGGCATCGAGGGCCGTACGATAGATGGCAATAATGTGCTGGAAGTTTACCATACGATAAACGAGCTGGCGGAGGACATCCGCCAAAACCCGCGACCTGTTCTGCTGGAATGCATGACCTTCCGCATGCGCGGGCACGAGGAAGCATCGGGCGTTAAATATGTTCCGCAGGAATTGTTTGACGAGTGGAAAGAAAAGGACCCCATCTCAAACTTTGAGCAATTCCTGTTAGACGAAGGCGTACTGAATGCCGACAAAATAAAAGTGATCAGGAGCGGCTTTACTTCGATGATCGACATCCAGATCGAACGGGTATTCAACGAACCGGACATTATCCCGGACCCTGCTGTCGAAATAGCCGACATGTATAAACCTTCCAACTTTGCAGCCGTCCAGCCCTCCGACCAAAAAACATCAAAACGCTACATCGATGCCATAAGCGACGGCCTGCGCGAAGGCATGAAGAAGCACCCGAACCTGGTATTAATGGGCCAGGACATTGCCGAATACGGCGGCGCGTTTAAAATAACCCAGGGATTTGTTGAGGAATTCGGCAAGGATCGTGTGCGCAACACGCCGATATGCGAGTCGGGTATTGTGGGTGCGGCAATGGGGCTGTCTATCAACGGCTATAAATCCGTTGTCGAAATGCAGTTTGCCGATTTCGTTACCTGCGCCTTTAACCAGGTGATCAATAACCTGGCAAAAACACATTACCGCTGGGGCGAAAATGTAGACGTGGTAGTGCGCATGCCCACGGGTGCGGGTACCGGCGCAGGACCTTTCCATTCGCAAAGTAACGAGGCCTGGTTCACCAAAACCCCAGGGCTGAAAGTGGTTTACCCGGCTTTCCCATCGGATGCTAAAGGCTTATTATTAGCAGCAATTGACGACCCTAACCCCGTGATCTATTTCGAACATAAATACCTGTACCGCAGCATCAGCGAGGATATTCCCGACGACGAATATACCATCGAGATAGGCAAAGCCCGCGTAGTACAGGATGGCACACAGGCCAGTATCATTACTTATGGATTGGGTGTACATTGGGCGCTGGAATATGCAAAACAACACAGCGACAAATCCATCGAGATCATCGACCTGCGCAGCCTGCAGCCCTGGGACAAAGAGGCCGTTGAAGCCAGCGTGAAAAAGACCGGTCGCGTTTTGATATTACACGAAGACACCTTAACCAATGGCTTCGGCGGAGAAATAGCCGCCCATATAGCCGACCATTGCTTTGCTTACCTGGACGCCCCCGTTATGCGCTGCGCCAGCATGGATACCGCCATACCCATGAACAAGGCACTCGAGGACCAGTTTTTAGCTAAGGCGAGGTTGGGGGAGATGATGGAGAGATTGCTGAATTATTAGTAACTTAGTATTATGGTCACGCTGGAAGATATTTATAAAGAAGACCCTACACAACGTATAATCGACGAGGGTGCGGGTTGGGGTGCAGAGCAAATGCTTAAAGCAGGTGTGCCGATTTTTTATCGTGATGAAGAATACCCGGAAACAATGGAAGGCAACCTTTTTATAAAGGAATATCCCAACAGGCTCAGGTTTTTGGTGCGAAAAGAACTTACTTCCGACAACCGCTTACTGGAAGAGATCATCAAACCGCTGAATAGTTAACAATGCCTGCGTTAACAGTTATCGGCGGACCTAATGGATCAGGAAAAACTACATTAACTAAATACCTTATTGAGAATGGGAGGGTAAAAACCGATGTAATAAATCCCGACCAAATAGCTCATGAAGAACTGGGCAGTTATGCCTTACATGTAAAGGCAGCCAGGATGGCTTTACAGAGACGACAAAAAGCTATCGACCAAAATACCGACTTTACTTTTGAGACCACATTTTCAGGCAACTCAGAGATCAATCACATTCAAAAAGCAAAATCCAAAGGTTATAGCCTTATCCTGTATTATGTTGCGCTGAAATCCAAATTGGATAACATCATTCGCGTGGAGCAAAGAACTACAGACGCAGGTCATAATGTTGAAAGAGATGACATCCTCAGACGATATACAAAAAGTCAATCTAATCTTGAAAAATATATTCACTTGTTTGACAAGGCCTATCTATTCGATAACTCGTTATCACGATTTTCCCGCGTTGCCATATTTGAAAATGGAAAGCTCCGTTGGTCAAATGAAAAGCATAAAGAACATCCTTTTTACAAAGGCCTGTTTAAACCATAATTAAAACCTTTTGCCCCTGCCTGCCGGCAGGTTTATCCTTTCAGCTTTCATCTCCTTCTCTAACCCTCGACCAACTCCACCTCCGCAACCGGGCTAAACAAATAAACCCTTCGCGTAGCTATCTCCGTGCATTTAAAACGTTTGCGCAGTTGTTCTTCCTTACGGAATACGCGGCCATTGTTAAGTTTGAACAAGGCCTTCATCGGCACTTTATCTACCGTCAGATGCGCCGGTTTGGGAGCATCGTACGAGCGGAGCGCTTTATATAAGTTAAGATCAGAGCAACTGGAAGCCGCCGGGTTATTCAGATAGCTGACTATAGCACGCTTAACATCGAACGGAAATATTTCCTGCTCAAAAAACGGCTGCATCATTTTTTTGAAATTGGCCTTCCATTCGGTTCCGTGTGGTTTTGCCTTATGCTTGTGCTGGTTCCAGGTGTGCAGGTGCGCAAACTCGTGCACGGTAGTCACCAGGAAGGCGTAGGGATTCAGGTCATAATTGACTGATATACGATGACCCTTACCACCATGCGGCGGGCGGTAATCGCCAAACTTGCTGTTTCTGTTACGGGAAACCTTAAACTCACACTTAAAGTAATCTATCCACCTGCCTATCAGCGGGGCCGCCGCCGGTGGAAGATACATCTCTAATACTTTTACTTTATCCAATTCTCAAATATAAGCAGAAAGACAAAAGCTTACTACATCCGTACAAAAAGCTTTCCGCTTTAGCCTTTAAGCTACTTTAGCAAATGATAAGTAATAAAACTGGCCAGGTAAGCCAGTACAGTCATATAGGCAAATTGCGCGGCGGGCCAGCGCCAGTTTTTGGTTTCGCGGTAAACTACGGCCATGGTGCTGGCGCATTGCATGGCAAAGGCATAGAACATCATCAACGAAAATGCAACGGCAGCGGTAAATACAGGTCCACCTGTCTCGGGATTTTTGGCATCATGCATTTTTTGCTGCACCGATTCTATTTTATCTTCATTACCACTGTAAATGGTGGCCATAGAACCAACAAATACCTCGCGGGCAACAAAAGAAGTGATCAATGCGATGCCAATCTTCCAATCGAACCCGAGCGGTTTTATAACGGGCTCTATGGTATGCCCGAGCATGCCCGCGTATGAGTTCTCCAATTTTTCGGATGATACCGCTAATTGCTTGTCTTCAGGTTTAAGTTGCGAATATTGAGGCTGCTCATACTTCTGATCGATCCTTTCAAAACGATCGCCGGGACCGTATGACTTCAGTACCCACAGAATTACTGATACAGCAATGATCACCTTACCAGCCTGAAGCACAAAAGTTTTCGCGCGCTGATACATATCCTGTCCCACATTTTTCCATCGCGGCATGCGGTAAACAGGCAGCTCCATAATAAAATAGCCGCGTTCACGCGCTTTGAAGATAAACTTCATCACAAAAGCGACAGTTACAGCTGATACCAGGCTAAACACGTACATAGCAGTAAGCGCAAGGCCCTGCAAGTTAAATACCCACCATACATTACGGTTGGGAACTACCAGCGCGATCAATAAAGTATAAACCGGCAGGCGGGCTGAGCAGGTAACCAGAGGCGTCACCATGATGGTGATCATCCGGTCCTTCCAGTTTTCGATGGTGCGGGTGCTCATGATTGAGGGTACTGCACAAGCAAAACCGCCGATAAGGGGCACAACCGATTTCCCATTCAAACCTACTTTACGCATGATGCGATCCATCATGAAAGTAACGCGCGACATATAGCCGGTATCTTCCAGGATCGAAATAAAGCCAAACAGGATAGCTATTTGCGGAATGAAGACCATTACGCCACTCAATCCTCCTAAAACACCGTCGACAACCAGGCTGGTTAGTGGCCCGGATGGCAATATGCTGTGCAGCGATGCCTGCGCCCATACAAAGAAATCGGCGATGAGCTTCATGGGGTAAGCCGACCAGGCAAATATCGATTGGAACATGAACAGCAGGATGCCCAAAAAAATAACAAACCCAAAGGTCTTATGGGTTAGTATTTTGTCGATCTTATTGCTGATGGTTTGATCATGCGCGGTCTCCTTTTTGCTGACCGTATCATAGAGCAGATCGTTAATAAAATTATATCGTGCTATAGTTTCAGATGCCTGGGCCTTTTGCGAATGGAAGCTGTGTTGTTGTTCGAGCTCTTCGATGCGGTCACTTTGTTGGGGCGTAAGGAAACTTAATGTCTCGTGTTGGTGAGCCAACTGGAGAGCGAAATACGGGTTATCAACTTCAATCTCTTCGCCTATTTGAGCAATCAGTTGCGGAGCGAGCGCTTCCACATCAATCGTGTCTTCCTGTAGCGCCACTTTGTTGGCATAGCTGATGGCCTGCTTCAACTTGTCGATACCTTCGCCTTTACGTGCTGCGATTGGAACAACCGGAACACCAAGTTTTTGCGCGAATGCGTCCACATCAATGGTAATATCCGACTTGCGCGCCAGGTCCATCATGTTAAGTGCTACAATAACCGGGATCTTCAAATCGGCAACCTGGGTATAAAGCAACAGATTGCGCTTTAGGTTAGAGGCGTCGAGAATGACAACAGCAAGATCGGGCCTGAGCGGGTTTGATTTATCGGCTAAAACAGAAAATACGATCGACTCGTCCCGGCTTTTGGGGTAAAGGCTATAAGTGCCCGGAAGGTCTATAATTTGTGCGCGGCGCCCGTCGGGCAAATCGCAATAACCTGTCTTTTTATCGACGGTAACACCCGGAAAATTGCCTATCTTTTGATTGAGCCCGGTGAGTACGTTAAATAAAGTAGATTTACCGGTATTGGGATTTCCTACAAGCGCAACTTTGATATCTGCGTCCAATTGTCAAATGATGTTATTGCAGGATAATGGTTGAAGCCTCTCTTTTACGTAAACTCAACTGGTAACCTGAAACATGGATAGCGATGGGATCGCCAAGGGGAGCAATGCGTGAAACCCTCACTTCTTCACCAGGCAAACAACCCATTTCCATCAACTTTACCGACATTTCAAGATCGGTAAACTCCTTTACAATCCCAGTTTCGCCTACTTCAAGTTGAGAAAGTTTCATATCCGTTATGCTAAATACTGAACAAATGTAAACCTTATTTAAATTAAATCCAAATAAGAAGAAGCGGTCTTCATCACTTTTTTACATTCAGCTTAACAATACTATACATAGCGGGCTATCGGAGCGGTTTTGGTAACCGTTTTGATTTTTCCGAAGTGGGGACAGCCACAGTCTTTTTTGAAAATACCACAAGATGAGAGGCCAATGATGGCCAGCAATGCTAAAGCGTATTTAATTTTTTTCATGTCCCAATGCCCGTTCTATGATCACGATACTAAAAGCAGCCATACATGCGCCTATGGCGTCGGCTTCAAAATCGCCCCATTCGCCACTGCGCCAGGTAAAAATCGTCATTTGCAGTATCTCGATCAGTCCTCCAAAGGCAACCGCGCAAGCAACAACCATGGCTGCCGATGTATACGAAAGAAACTTAACTTTTTGTTTCCTTATTATGCCGCTGCACCAAAAAACTGTGAGCACAAAAAAGAGTCCGCAATGCGTTACTTTGTCAAACCCAACAAAAAACATTGGCGACTTCCCAACCCCGCCCAGTTTGATACTGCATATGGTAAAAATAAATAAAGCCCACAAAATTGTGAGCTTTTGATATTTTAACGCCGGTTTCATTATGCGCCTACAAGCGTTTGATAAGCTTCGGCAGATAATAAACCGTCTACCTCTGAAGTGTCTTTGATCGAGATCTTAACCATCCATCCTTCGCCATAGGGGTCGGTGTTTACTAACTCGGGCTGGCTGTCAAGCGCAGGATTAACGTCGGTTACGGTTCCGGTTAGTGGCATGAACAGATCGGATACAGTTTTTACCGCTTCAACGGTTCCAAAAGTTGCCTCTCTGGCCACTTCTTTTCCTACCGAAGAAATATCGACATAAACAATGTCGCCCAGTTCGCGCTGCGCAAACTCAGTGATTCCAACAATAGCAGTATTGCCTTCTACTTTGATCCACTCGTGGTCTTTAGTGTATTTTAATTCAGCAGGAAAATTCATGATTGTGCTTTTTTTCAGCATCAAAAATAAAAAACTTTATTAAACAAATCGGATAAAAACACCTTTCCCGGAAAGCAAAAACCTTAACTATTGGGCATTGTTAAACTAATATCAAATAAAACATTCGTCATGAAAAAAATAAGTTTGTTATTCGTGACCGCCTTATCTGTAGTTGCTTTGAACGCCTGCGAGCATAAAAGCGACAGCGAAAGCAAAGCCGACAGTACTAACGTGGCTAAGACGCAGGATACGACCGCAATGAAAACGCCTATAGCCGTCGATCAGAATGATGCCAAATTTGCGGTAACAGCTGCCGGCGATGGCATGGCCGAAGTAA
>NZ_DATJJC010000005.1:0-146782 GCF_035492695.1 Mucilaginibacter sp.
CAGCACCGTGTTGCCGATCTGTTCGCCCAGCTCTACCGAGTTATTGTAGGTAGAATCCGGCAGGGCGTCTTTATATTGTCCGTAGACTTTATCCTCGTATCTTTTCAGCGTATCGAGCGAAAAGGTGACTTTGTGGGCCACGGTAAAAAAGGCTTTGGTGGCTGCCAGCACATAGTTGTAGCTTTTGCCTTTCTGCGGTTCCGGCATTTTGTCAAAGTCGCGCAGCTGTGCGGTTATCGAGGCCAGTTTCGGGTCGGCATAACGCATGGCTTCGTAGCTGGCCAGGTTGGTATAGCCGTAAATGCGGCTGGCTACCGGCGGACTGAACACGTCATAAATGATCACTTGTGTCAGGGCGTCCTCGTTGGCGTGCAGCACATCGGCTTCAGCCGGTAATGGGCTCTTATGGGTGCAGGAGCTCAGAACTGCACAAATAATCAATAATCCTATTTTCCTTAAACTGTTCATTTCAAAATAATCATTAATTACCACTTATTCCCGCTCCGTCTGATTGTCCTCTCTGTACCGCATACTGACCTACTTCTGCACCTGTCGTAAGGCCTGCTTCAATATCCTGGCGTGTATGGATACCACTGACAAGCCTTGAAAGTGCAGCCTGTTGAGCCATATTGGTAAACTTATTACCACGGTCGGGCAATAAATAGGTAAGCACGGTAGCCGCTGCAGCGCTGAAATTGGAGTGGCCCGAACTGTACGAAGGGAAATTAGGTATGCCCGTCAGTGTTTTTATCTGATCATTTATTTGGGTCGGGCGCGGATTAAAATAGTAATACTTGGTGTCCCAGCAAACAATAGCGGCATCCATTTCGGCCATATTAAGCAGGGCAAAATTCCGGGCCCAACGAACCTCACTGTAATTCTGCTT
The DNA here is from genome assembly GCF_035492695.1 of Mucilaginibacter sp. Classification (GTDB taxonomy): domain Bacteria; phylum Bacteroidota; class Bacteroidia; order Sphingobacteriales; family Sphingobacteriaceae; genus Mucilaginibacter. The sequence goes on from NZ_DATJJC010000005.1 coordinate 887, forward strand.
TACAAATTCATCGGCAGCAATGGCATTCCAATGCCCCGGTGGCGTATAGGTACCTATGCCATCTGCCCAAAATGCTGTCAGGTCTTTATTGGCCCTTGTAGCATGGTTGGTATAACTTAGAACTTCATCATTATCCTTTTTAAACTCTGCCGAACCGGTGGCATGTGGCGGCCCTGGTCTTAACGCAACTACCGTCAGTGTGTCAAATAAAAATGGCTTTACTTTCGTAAATAGTGGAAGCATCGGCGGCCTTTTGGGGCTTTCCAAACTTATCCAGGCTATTTCGCCCTTTGCGGTGGTTTGTGTAGCTAATTGAGCCCAATAAGCCGGAGTACCAATCGCTGCGCCTGCTTTATCAGTGCGCGCACGCGCCGTAAACACATCAGCCACCTGTTTACCCAACGATTCGCCTGCATCCAGTTCGCCCCTTACATTTGCACCTGCCATAATGCGGTATTGCTTCTCTTCGGCAGCTTTTTGTTCGATGTAAGCTATCTCCGTAGGGAAAAGGAGCTTCATCATTTCAACGGCAGCGCCAGATACTACAGCATCCTCGCTTGGGTACGAAGGCAGGTCCGACTGAGGGATCAATGCCTGGATACCCACATCATTTTTATAAGGCGCGGGCCTGTTATAAAGCTTCTTAAAGTGATATGCTGCTATTAAAGCGTCATATTGCGCTGCACTCACATAAGCGTAGGCCCTCGCTGCAAAAGGCGGGTTTGAAAACGGGAATTGAGGATAATTAAACGGATTAGCTGAGCTTGGGGCCGGATAGGTACCATCGGGATTTTGATAAGGTGCAAGATTATACTTTGCAACCAATTGACGCAATATCTGATTCCACCTCAATACAGCCCCGGCACTCCAATACTGGATTATTGCGCGTTGATCGCTCGTCAGGTTTCTCTGGTAACCTTTTATCTCGTTCAGATCAGCGATATACGCCGGTGAATTAACCGCATCCGGCGCAGGAACGCTGAAAGCTTCCGGGTCGGTTATAAGTACTGTTTTCCAGGTATCTGCATTCAGGTCAAGGTTCGACGGAGCAAGAGCCGGGTATACCGTAGTGCGGTCAACAATATCCTTTTTACACGAAGAGTAAAAGGATACCACAGCCGCAAGGATCAAAATAATTGAATATCGTAAAGTTGTTTTCATCGCTTTAGTTTTTATTGTAATTAACCTGCGGTTGTTTTTTTGATAGACCGAATATGTAAGTGAGGCTGCTATGTATCACATTACTCTGGCCGACATTTCTGCCGTTGGTCACGTATTGATCCCCGGCAGTCAGCTCGAGTCCATAGAAAGATTTCAACCGGAATCTAAAATTTACCCCTACACTGGTCATATTCATTCTGTTGGCTGGAAAAGGCATATCGTTTTTACGGATATCAAAACCGCCCAATGATGTACTGATATCCCCAACAGCTTCTGCAATAAAATATTTGCTGCGATAACCCGCCCTGAAATTATAGTCGCTCATATTAGGTAACTCAACCTGGTCGCTGTAAATAAGGTGCGTGGTATAATAAGAGTTCCGGTCGATGGTGGTGTTACTCCTTGTTGTATAGGCGCCTGAACCGGTAAAAAATGCCTTGCCATGAATATAGTCTACCACCAAACGGCTTGTGAAATTCTTGCTATGACTGCCCAGTGCAAGCGGAAGAAAATCAGCCTGGTAATTATTAACCGGGATAGAGCCTGTTATGCTGGCAAAAAAGGTCAATTTATTACTGCCGGACTTGAACTGATAGGCCTTCCATTTTACGTTGAGGGACAGATCCTGTATCCCTTTTTCACCATGAAGGGTTCCTGCGGATGCATGTGTGGTAATATATGGTACACTTAAGGTGGCTATAACATTGTTAGTGATACCATAGGTGGCCCCAATGCCAATAACCTGGGTGTTAAGCGTGCCTATGTTACCGTTGTCTCGTTTAAAAGTACCTTCCCAATAGTTTGTCCAATTGGATGTACTGTAGGATACTCCGGCACAGATATAGTTTTTAGGTATCATGATCCCGTCGTTTTCCATCTGGGCCGATGCGGAATGACACCATAGTAAGATGCAGCTAAAAACTGCGGTGCATTTATAAAAATGCTTGTAAAAAGATTTCATTTTATCTTTTAGTTAGTATCGGAATTTATAGAAATGGATTATTGGAATCAATGGTCGGGATGCGCCGGATAAGGGCACACCACAAAAGATCGTTGTAAATGGGAACTGCCGTATACCAGGTTACTTTCGCGATATAATATAAACAATATGCTGCTTACCTTAAAAAGGTAAACGAAAGAGGTTGGAACTAACAGCAGTTTCAGCAGGATGTATTTGGCGGTTTGCCGGGCGACTCAATATAAGGATGGTCGGGATGCTGTATTGAAGAATAAACAACAGGCTTGGCCAATTCTGTAAATGACCTTTTGTCGTTTTTTAACAGTTGGTAAGGTTCGTTGTATAACTCGATCACTTTTTTCATAACCGGAGCTGCGCCCTTTTTACTCAAGGGTACGTCGTTAATATCTTTAGCTATGATCAGGTTAGCTTTTACCAGTTTATCTTTAACGTGGTTAGGCAAACAAAGCAACGACATGGTGTCCCTTGTCATTTTTATGCCTACGTAATTGTAATAGCCGTCGCTTAACTGAATTTGTCCGGTAACGTGCTCGTAATCAGCCCAATCCTGTATGGTTGGCATATGAACAGGCACCTTCAGTTCGATAAGTTTTGCAGAACTTTCCTTGTTATCATACATCTGTTTTACGATCTCGACATCGGAGCGTTGTATGAAATACTGGAACACCAAAGTGTAACCACCCAGCATAAAAAGATGGGCTCCGAGGAGTATTATGGCAACCAGTTTTTTCAAGAAAAATTTATAATCAATCGTTATTTGACGGTGAAAATATGGAATGAAAAACTTAAATGCAAGTAATTTGTTACAATTTGCCAATATTTCTGAAGGCAGGGGCAGTTTCAATGGCACCGGGAAAGCTTAGAATAAGCGAAGCTGATCCGGATCTTCTGTATTCCTTTCCCTGGTTTGCGGCTCTCCGAAATTGGATAAGGTAACGCCCAAAAGCCTTATCCCCGCATCTTCGGGCTGGGTATTCAGCAATAGTTTTTTTGCGGTCTCACTTATGGTTGCCAGGTCGCCTATAGGCTGTGCGAACGACTGGTTCCGTGTGATCTGCCTGAAATTGCCATACTTTATTTTCAGCGTGACTGTCCGTCCTTTCAGTTCGTATTGCTGTACCCTGTTGGCAACCGTTTTAGCAATTTTATCCAGTTCTGCATACATCTCGTCTATATCGGTGAGGTCGTATGGAAAAGTGTCCTCTGCTCCTATCGATTTGGTTTCACGGTTAGGCTGCACCTCCCGATTATCAACACCGCGTGTTATCTGAAAATAAAAGCGACCGGCTTTACCAAAGTGCTTTACCATTTCGTCCTCACTCAGCTTTTTCAGATCGGCACCCGTGTGCAGGCCCATCCCTTTCATTTTATCAGCTGTAACTTTACCCACGCCAAAGAATTTTTCTACCGGCAACTTTTCCATAAAGCTTTCTACCGATGACGGGCCGATAAAGGTCAATCCATCCGGCTTATTGATATCGGACGCGATCTTAGCCACAAATTTATTGACAGATACCCCTGCTGATGCCGTAAGTTGCAATTCGTCCTTAATAGCCTGTTTGATGAGTTTCGCAATATCAATAGCCGAACCGATATTTTGTTTATCTTCCGTTACGTCAAGATAAGCTTCGTCCAGCGACAGCGGTTCTATGAGGTCGGTATAGCGCCTGAATATTTCTCTTATTTTTTGGGATACCTCTTTATATGCCGCAAATCTTGGCTTTACAAAAAGGATATGCGGGCAAAGCTGCAATGCTTTTTTGGATGACATGGCCGACCGTACCCCAAACTTCCGCGCCTCATAACTTGCTGTTGCCACCACGCCGCCCCGCCCCTCTGGCGAACCGCCGATCGCTATGGCCTTGCCCCGGTATTCCGGATTATCCCGTTGCTCAACCGACGCATAAAACGCATCCATATCGATATGGATGATCTTACGGTATGAAGTATTTTGCCTGGCTTCCATTGTTGGTTGATAGCCGAAGATAGATAATCACTTACTGATCAAAACCCAAAAGTGAGTCGAAATCTTTTTATTACCATTCAAAATCAACTTCCCTCCCGTTCAGTTTCCACTTTGCAGGCAATTGATTGGTCATCCAGTCCAGCGGCTCACCGGCAGGCTGCACTTTAGCTGCCTGGGTAAAACTTTGCTTGATAAAAGCTTTTTGCTCCTCATGCAGTGCTGCTGGGTCGGGCGAAACAAACAAAGGCGTGCCGCTTTCGGCAACCAACTGCATCCACTGCCTGTTCTTTTCCCAGGGAATATCGTTGGTAAGGCCCACACAATCGGCGTCAGTAGCATAAAATGCATTATGCTGTGGTATCCGGAAACCGAGTGTATTCACACCCATTTTTCGGGTTCGCTCCCACTCCTTTCCGCTGGTATCGTCGCCTATTCGGTTCAACTCAAATACTCCGGCCGAAAGATGGCTCACGGTATTACAACCAATGACATACATGTCATCAGCCGCTTCGCGTATGGCGCCGTAGAGGTCGTTCATGATCTCGGCGGTAGTCCTTGTTTTGTCACGAAAACTCCAGTCCGGCGCGGTAAGCGCATCCGTCATCTGGAAACCCCATTTACCCATAATATCATAGGTAGTGTAATCATGCTTTACCAGCTTATAGCCCCACTGTTTATATAGCGAAATATTTTGCTTAAGGCGCTCAATGGTTTCAGGAACGGTCGGATCGAGTATGGGCGACTTAGGGTCGTCCCTGCCGGGGATCGGTGGCAACAGGTAAGACTTCGGGTCATCATGTTTTGCGCAAAGCACGCGGGTCCATAAGCCTGGCTGCATCCCCAGGTTTTTTATATCATCGGCCATAACGGCCATGTCTTTGAATTTGTCGTTCGGTTTCGAAAAATCATCCATAAAGCCGCCATCGCCCGGTAACAAAGGCGAGTAGGTTGCCCACCCTGCGTCGATCACCGAAAATGGCCTGTTATCGGTATCTGTCGCCAGGCCGGTCATCAGCCCGGTGATCTTTTTGATCAGCTCTGCCGAATTGTTCCCGTAAGCAAAATACCAATCGTTAATGCCATAAACAGGTTTTTGGGGCAACCTGGGGTTAGGGCACATCATTTTACAAAAACGCTGCGTGGTTTCAAAAGGCGACTCATGGTGCGCGCTCTTCGTGGTGATGATATCAGCCGCGTGCAGCTCGCGCTGCCCCAACTGCACGCCTACCCCGCCCGAAGCAGTATCCAATACCAGCTCGATGGTGTTACCGGTGAGTGACCACCGGCATATTGTGTTGCAGCCGGTTTTTACGCCATATCCCGTTGTCGATTTGCCGTCATTGATCATCATGTACCACGGGCACTTTTTCGTAATGTAATTCAGGGTCCACTGCAGGTCGCCGTACGAGCGTTCCCAATGGTCGCCCAATACTTTTACCAAAGGCGCTTCGTGGTGGCGCCATTTTACACGCAGGGCGTTCAGTTGCCTGACCGGCGAGGAAACATAGGTTGACAACACAGTTCCGTTGTGCTTCAATTTAACCTGGATATCCTTGTAAGTAAATACCGACCCATTGGATGATTTGAGCTTAAACCATTCGGCGCCTGACTTCGCCCAAACTTCGTCGGGCATGTTAATTACGGGCAGATTACTGCCTGCATAACTTGTTAAACGATTGAAAATGAGCGCAGCACTGGTTATGGTGGAAATTCTTACAAAATGGCGTCTGTTCATCAGGGGTAAAATTGGCAGGTGAAAATAACAAAATCGGTAAATCTTTTGCTTGCAAATTAAATTTAATTAATTTGGAAAAGGCATTTGCAAACTTTATATATTGCGTTTGCTTAGCTAAACGCACACCAATGCCCCACGGCAAAGCATTACCAATTATAAATTTTACGGGTTTTAATCAAATAAAAAATCATGGCATCCGACCGCAGGAAATTCTTGAAACAATTAGGCAGTACAATAGTGCTTACATCAGCCGGCCTCAGCTCACTGGCCGCGCAGGAAGAGCACGAACGCAGGATATTACAGGCGCAAAAGCGTATCATGCCCAATGACAAGATCCGGATCGCTACAATTGGCATGGGTATAATGGGTTTTAATGATACCCGCGCTGCCTTAAGCGTACCCGGCGTCGAGCTGGCGGCGTGCTGCGACCTTTATACCGGCAGGCTGGCACGCGCCAGGGAACTTTACGGCAACGATTTGTTTACTACCCGGAATTTTCACGAAATACTCGACCGCAAAGATATTGACGCAGTAGTGATAGCCACCAGTGATAACTGGCACAGCCGTATAGCTGAAGCCGCTATGCGCAAGGGCAAAGCTGTGTATAGCGAAAAGCCTATGGTGCACCTGCTTAGCGAAGGGCTGAACGAAATAAAAGTGCAACAGGAAACAAAAGTGGTTTTCCAGGTAGGCAGCCAAAGGGTAAGCAGCCTGGCATTCGCCAAAGCCAAAGAACTTTACCAGGCAGGCGCCATCGGGAAGCTGAACAGTATCCAGGCATCATTTAACCGGCAAAGCGCCCTGGGTGCCTGGCAGTACACCATACCCTTGGATGCATCGCCGCAAACGGTCGACTGGGATACCTTCCAGGCTCCGGAGGGCACAAAACTGCCTTACGACAGTAACAGGTTCTTCCGCTGGAGAAATTACAGGGAATATGGCACCGGCGTTGCCGGCGACCTTTTTGTGCACCTGATCTCGGGCATACATTTTATAACCAATTCCAAAGGACCCGACAAGATATATTCTGTTGGCGACCTGGTTTACTGGAAAGACGGTCGCAATGTACCGGATGTCATGAATGCTATCATCCACTATCCGGATAGTGCGGAACATCCCGCTTTCCAGGTGTCGCTGCAGGTTAATTTTATCAGTGGCGAAGGTGAAGTTGGTTATACACGCTTTGTTGGTTCCGAAGGTGTCATCGATATTTCGGATGATACCGGTTTCACTATACATACGAGCAAAATGCCTGCAGCACCGGGCTATGGCGGATGGGATTCCTTCGATACTTACCCAAAAGCGATGCAGCAGGCTATAGCCGACGACTACAATAAAAAATATTCAGATGCTGACAAGCAATCGCCAAAATCTGAAACTACTACGTACCATCAGCCCGAAGGTTCAGATTCTTCCCACGATCATTTTGTAAACTTCTTCGATTCCATGCGCACAGGCAAGCCCGTAGTTGAAGATGCGGTGTTCGGTTTCAGGGCGGCTGCGCCCGCATTGGCATGTAACGAAAGCTATTTCCAGAATAAGGTGATCCATTGGGACCCGGTAAATATGAAACTGATCTGATACCGCTTATTATCGGAAAACAGGATCAGGTTAAATCAATATTACACATTTATTATACATATTTTACGTCACATATACTTTATATAAGCACCGTAATCCGTTCAGGTTCAATTTTTTCATGAGAGTTAAAAAATGTTGATAAATATTTATTAACTTATTGATGTTTAATTACTTAACTTAGTGTCGCATTTTCGTATTTACCTTACCCTATTAAATGAACTATGAGCAAGCTGATTTTGATAGACGATGAAGCTATCTTTCATAAGATAGTTCAAATGACACTTAAGCATAGCGAACTTTCAAACAAGGCCACTTATAGCATGGATGGCGAGGCAGTGCTGGATTATCTTGAAGAGAAAAGTTCTGAAACCACCTCATTGCCCGATTACATTTTCATCGACCTGTACATGCCCCGTTTCAGCGGATGGGATTTTTTAAACCGTTTCCAAAAGATCTATCAAAACCTGAAAAAGAACGTTAATATCTATATAGTTTCCTCTTCGATAGACCCCAGGGATATCGACCGTTCCAAAACGTATCCATTCGCCACAACTTTTATTTCAAAACCTGTGATGAAAGAGGTGTTTGACGGCATCAGTATGGCCTGAAACCCAACCGGCTCTTTGTTTTTCTGCTTTTATGCCAACTTATTCGGGCCAATAGTTTTTACTGAATAATTTCCTATTTTAGCGTTCCGATAACAAACCAAGCTTACATTTTTTAGTAACCCGAATCCATTTAACTGTTTAACATCTGCTTGATGAAACTGATCTGCACCCTTTTGTTATCGCTTACCTTAGTGTACAATGTACAATCACAGGATAACCCGTCATTAAAAACGAAACTGGAAAAAGTACGTCTCGAATTTACCCTTAACGCCGAAGGCGCCCCTTATTATGCGGTTTACTACGCTGATAAGGATATTATTAAACCGTCGGCAATGGGTTTTACGCTCGCCGAAGGTGCCGGCTTAGACAAAAACTTTGAAATAACCGGCTCGGAAACGTCGTCGTTTGATGAGACATGGAAGCCCGTTTGGGGCGAAGTGAGCAATATTCGCGATCATTATAACCAGCTTACTGTTCATCTTAAGCAGAAAGGATCGAACAGGCTCATGAATATCATTTTCAGGGTATTTGCAGATGGAGTTGGTTTCAGGTATGAATTTCCGCGGCAGCCCGGCTTAAAATATTTCATTATTTCGAACGAGCTTACCACGTTCAACATGGCCGGCGATCACAAAACCTTTTGGATACCGGGCGACTACGACAGCAACGAATACCTGTATACCACATCCAAATTAAGCCAGGTTGATAATAAACCGGTAGTGGATGCAGCAACATCCATAGCCGTACGGGTTGCGCCTGACCGCTATGCTGTACAAACGCCATTGATGATGAAAAGCGCCGACGATTTGTACATTAATATCCATGAGGCTGCTTTGATCGATTTTCCGGCTATGCAATTGCATGTCGACCGGAGCAATTACAGCCTTACTGCAAACCTTGTTCCGGATGCTGTTGGCAACAAGGCTTATGTACACGCGCCTTTCAAAACGCCGTGGCGTACGATAATAGTAAGTGATAAGGCTGTGGATATACTCTCGTCAAAACTGATACTGAACCTTAACGAGCCTTCAAAAATTAAGGATACGTCGTGGATAAGACCCATGAAATTTGTTGGCGTCTGGTGGGAAATGCAAACCGGGAAGGGCACCTGGAACTATGCTAACGACGCAGACACGCTGGATGCAAATGGCCGCTTGATACCCAATGGCAGGCATAGCGCTAATACGGACAACGTAAAAAAGTATATAGATTTCGCCGCTGCAAACGGTATACCCGGTGTATTGGTTGAAGGCTGGAACACGGGCTGGGAGGACTGGTTTGGCAACTGGAAAGAACATGTGTTCAGCTTTGTGACCCCCTACCCTGATTTTGATGTTAGCGAACTTAGCCGTTACGCTGCCACAAAAGGCGTCCACATCATTATGCATAATGAGACCTCGGGCTCGGCAACCGATTATGAAAGGCAAACGGACACAGCCTACCGCTTTATGAACAAGTTTGGTTATACTTCGGTCAAAACAGGATACGTAGGCAAAATTATTCCGCGCGGCGAACACCACGACGGGCAATGGATGATAAACCATTACAACCGTGTTGCACAGAAAGCCGCTGACTATCACGTTATGCTCGACGCGCACGAACCCGTGCGGCCAACCGGTTTACAACGCACTTATCCTAACTGGCTCGCAAGCGAAGCCGGTCGCGGAAATGAATACAACGCATTCGCTGAGGGCAATATTCCGGAACATGAGACCATAATGCCCTTTACCCGCTTTATAGGCGGCCCCATGGATTACACGCCCGGAATTTTTAAAATAAAGGGTTATTCCGACGTGCCGGGCAGGCAGGTGCATACCACCCTGGCAAAACAACTGGCGTTATACGTTGTACTATACAGCCCGCTTCAAATGGCGGCTGACCTGCCAGAGAATTACGCTGCGCACATGGATGCATTTCAGTTTATAAAAGATGTGGCAGTTGATTGGGACGATACCAAAATATTGGAAGCCGAACCCGGCGATTACATTACGACAGCGCGCAAAGCAAAAGGCACACCGGACTGGTACATCGGTGCGGTGACGGACGAAAACAGCAGAAGCAGCACCATATTGCTTGATTTCCTTGATAAGGGAACCAAATACGTAGCCACCATATATGCAGATGCCGGCAACGCCGACTGGAAGGAAAACCCTGAAGCTTACCAGATCAGTAAATATCTTGTTGATGCGGATACAAGGCTTAACCTTAAACTTGCCAAAGGAGGCGGTGCAGCAATAAGTATAAAACCAGCCACGAGTGGCGACAAGGGTATAAAAAAATACAGGTGAGTTTTTGTTAGTAATTATAAAAAGAAAACCCCGGTAATGCCGGGGTTCCTTATCAACTAAACCTCAGGTTTCTCACGACCAGAAGTGTCTTTATGCGGCAATTTCCCACTTATTTTTTTTCGTTTTGTGGCATAATACCAGCCTTCTTTATTTTCGAAACAACGTAATTTCCAACCCACTGGCCTTCGGTTACACCGCTGTTCACACTTTCTAAATAATGTATACCGCCGTAATAGCGAGAGACCGAAGCTTCGGCGGCTGCATCGCGGAAAGATTTGAACGAGCGCTGCCCGCTTCCGAAGGGAATTTCGGTGACGTCGGTGTACGAAAAATTATCGCCCAATAAATACGTAAGCACCTCGGCCGAGGCATTCGATATAACAGAATGTGCGCTTGTATATTCCGGGAATGGTGGCGTTTGCAAAATAGGCTGCCATTTCACGTCCATATACCGGTTAATATAGGTTTCCGGCCGAATACGGTTACTCCGATATTTTTCGTCCCAACTGCTAATAAAGGCATCCATAATTGTACTGCCTTCAATCGTCAACACCTCAACGGTTTGGTCGAAACTAAGTTTTGCTTGCCGACAAGCTAAGGCCGTGACATTCATCCAATGCCCTCCCGGGCTTATCTTTTTAAACCCGATCATCATGTGGCCCGATGTAGTGATCGCAAACGGGTTACAATCCCAAAACAAGGCTATGTTAATTTGTTCGGTAGTCAGATGCTTGGATATATCATAAACGTCCCTGGCATGTTTAAAAAAAACCGACGCGGTATCTTTGCTAAAAGGCGTAAGCGCGGCCGGCCTGAACTGGTTTGCCGAATCGATAAGCATCGGCTTAATAGTTTTCCAGTTTGGTTCAACAGCTTCAAAATATCCCGGCGGGGTTGGATACCAGTAAGCATCGCCCTTTAGCGGCGTATATCTTTTAAGTGTACTAAGCTTGTTGTAATGATCAGTTTTCGAAAAATTGACGACAGATACGGTAGCCAGCTTTGCTACTTTTATCGAATTGTCAATAATATCCTGTTTTATCCTTAATCTTTGAAGCAATTCGATAAAACTATCCTGGTCATCTTTCAGCATATAACCTGAAGGGAGCAGTTGCCTGCCAATTTCCAATATGCTGTAATAAGCAGCTATGCGATAATCATATTTATAGCTTATAGTATCCAATGTATTATCAGGGTGATAGCTTGTGATAAAACTTTGCAAAGGCGGAATGTGCTTATTGTTGGCATTTACAATATTGTAGGCCCCTTGCATACAATAAGCATAATAACGTGCAGCAACGGGCGGGCTGGTCACATCATGTATCATCACCATCGTGTTGGAGTTAATGGCGTGATCGGGTCTTAAATAATCGGGATATGCGTTTTGATCGTCCTGGGCAAAACAAGGCGTTAACAGGGTGGCCCAAACAGTGATCAATATTAATTTAAAACAAGTTTTCATTCTTTATAAAATTGCAGTGGCCCGTCGCTCAGACCGATCAGTAAATAGGTGACATTGCCGATATTGGTTTCAACCGCTGATTTTACGTCCCCAATAACCGATAATCCGGACGCAGGCTGCTCAATGTACTTAAACCCTCCTTTTCCGTCGCCTTTTAACAGGCAGCCGTAATTGGCATCGAAACTTCCCAGCTTAAGGCGGTTATCGGAGTGGTTGCCGAGCATCAGGATATCCGTAAAACCGTCATGATCGAAATCTCCAGTAACTATTTGGCCAACCGGTGAAAATTGCGCTTCAACTGGCAATGCTGCCTGGGTAAACTTTCCGTCATGATTGATGTACAGCGTGGTTTCAGTCGTATTCACAACCAATTTGCCGGCCTTCGAAAGTTCGTCAGAACTAAAAATATCGCTGATCGTAGCGTCGGCATACGCCTTGTACGAAGGGAATTTTTTTCGCATCGAATACATTTGTTCATTCAGCTCATCGCGGCTTACAAACGGGTAACTTTTACCCTGGATATAGAAGCTGAAGAATGGGTCGATAGAGCCGTTGTTATCAAAATCAGCAAAATAAAGGTCAGCGGGTTCTTTTTGCGAAGCCCGTATCTGGGAATTTAACCCCAGGTTGCCGGCAATAAGGTCAGGTTCCCCATCCCCATTTACATCAGCAAATGCCATTGAAAACCAAAAGCCGCTTTGTGGCTTGCCAAAATAATCGCTTGTTTTATCCTGGAAACCGGCACTCGTATTAACAAATACCGATATGGGCATCATTTCGCCGCAGATAACCAGGTCTTTGCGGCCATCTTTGTTAAGGTCTACCCATTGCGCATCGGTAACCATGCCAATTTTATCAAAAGCTGTTGTTGCTTTGGTAAATTTTCCTTTACCGTCGTTTACAAGCAGGTAACTTTCGGGTGCAGCCGGGTATTGCCCGGGTATAACCCTGCCGCCTACGAAAAGATCAATATCACCATCTCCATCAAAATCGTATGGCCTTACACACGATTTACTGCCAGCATTCATCACCGGCAATGCGTTTGACGATAATATGAAGCCGCCCTGCCCATTGTTCAGGTACAGCTCATCCTGCAGTTCAGGTGTATTGGGCTCATACAGCGTATATCCGCCTTTGGCTATGTACAGATCAGGGTTCCCATCTCCGTTAGCATCAAAAAAAACAGCCGCTGATACTGAACCGATATTTTCATTGCTGCCACGGTTAAGTTTTACAATGCTGTATTTTCCACCCGGTTGTTGTAAGTATATTTTGCCCGGACTATCCTGCTCACCACTTATAAACAGATCCTCTAACCCATCATGATTTACATCGGCCTTAGCGATGACCGGCGACGTTTTCGAATACATAAACAGCATCAGCAACTGGCGTTTAAAGTCGTTAATCGTTATATCTTCCGGCTTAAAGCCGATCAGGGCCTCCGAATGTTTAAATACAGGCTTAATTGCGGCGGCTGCCGGCACATAAGGTTTTGAAGCAGCAGGATAGGCAATGGTTACCAATTCATCGGTCTTGACAGAACTCAGAAGTTCGGAAGTTTGGTCGGGCCAGATAACGCGAACGGAATCAACGGTTTTATTATTTCCTAATCCAAAGTTCAGCGTGGTCGAAACGCATGACAGGTATCCCCTGTTGGGGTTAACTTCCTGGTACTGCAGGTTTTTTGGTGTATATACATAAACCTTTGCACCTACAGCATTGGTGTTTTTTCCGGTCCCCTTCACTTTCACCGCAAGGTAAGCGGTATGGTTATTCTCGCGGCTCATGTTCTGGTACACCGATGCCGGCTGATTTATATTGTTGATCACCAGGTCCAGGTCGCCATCGTTGTCCAGGTCAGCATAAACGGCGCCGTTTGAAATTGACGCGTCTTTCAAACCCCACTCGGCCTGTTTATTTGAAAAGGTAAGATCATGGTTATTCCGGAAAATATAATTGGGCAATGATGTCGAGGGCATTGCCTTAACCAGGTCCATCAGTAAAAAGGGCTCACCGGCTATCGCCTTCTTTATTTTATAATCGCCCCAATAACGTAAAAAGTCTTTGTTGGTATAATCTCTTAAATAGCCGTTACTGATAAAAACATCTTTATACCCGTCATTATCAAAGTCGGCAATAAGCGGGCACCAGCTCCAATCGGTATTGGATAAGCCGGCAAGTTGCCCAATTTCGCTGAATGTGCCGTCGCCATTGTTTAGCTGCAGCATGTTCCGCATATATTGTTTATACAGTCCCTGCGTTTGCATTAAGGCAAAGGACTCGTAGTTTTCCTCTAACTGAAGTGATTTTTGACGGTGATTATCCTCCGGCAGCATATCCAGTGTCATTACATCCGGCAACCCGTCGTTATTAAAATCGGCTATATCCACACCCATCGAAAAGTGAGACATGTGCCTGAATAGTTGTTCTGATTTTTCGGTAAAAGTACCGTTGTGATTGTTGATATATAAATAATCCGGCTCGTTATAATCGTTAGTAACATAAATATCCGGCCAGCCATCTTTATCGATGTCCGCTATGGCAACACCAAGGCCAAATGTGAGGGGGTTCTGAACGATACCCGCTTTATTGGAAACATCTGTAAAATGCCCGCCATCGTTACGGTACAATTTATTACTTGCAAGAGCGTCGGTCTGATCCTTATACCTGGCCAGTTCCATGTTGTCGATCTTTTTTATGTTATGATTTAACAGGAACATATCCAGGTCGCCGTCGTTATCATAATCAAAAAAAACGGCCTGGGTACTATAGCTGGGGTCGTCCAGGCCATAGGCTTTCGCCTCTTCTTTAAATTTATTATTTCCCTGGTTGATAAATAATTGGTTCCGCCGGGTATCATCATTCGTCTTACCCGAATAGCAAACATAAATATCTATTAAGCCGTCTCCGTTTACATCGGCCATAGTTACGCCTGTCTTCCAGCTTCCGCTACGCCCGGAAAGTTCGGGGCAGGCCTCTTTCGTTATGTCCTTAAACTTCATCTGACCCTGGTTAAGGTACAGCTTATTGGCGCCCATATTGCCCGTAAAAAATATGTCGGGCAGGCCATCGTTGTTTATATCCCCTATTGCAACTCCGCCGCCATTGTAAAAATATTCATAGGACAATACGTTAAGCGACTCCGTTTCATTGATGTCGTTGCTGAATTTAATATTGGTTTCTTTTGATGGAAGGAGCTTAAATAAGGGCTGTTGGGATAACGCAGCAATGCTGTTTAAACCTAGAAATGCAGGGATTAAAATGATATTGAAAAGATACCTGGAAAAAGTTGAAATAGCAGCACCCATCATAACCTGTTGATCTGATTTATAAAAGAAGAAAACGTCTGTAAATTTAACAAAATAAGGAGGGAGACAATGTTGTCTCCCTCCCTGGTAATTAGATCGTTTTATTTATCCCACCAAACCCTGGAGGTAAATAGATCGCCGCCGGTAAGTTTACCAACCGCAGCGTTGTAATTAGCGCCATTGGTTGATGGCAGGCTAACAGGATATTCCATCCTTCTTGGGATACTACCATCGGTGAACTGTCCCGGGTAAGTCACAGGAGTGAGTACCGGGAAGCCCGACCTTCTCCAGTTGGCCCAGGTTTCGTTGAAATTGAAAGTAGTTGATGTTTCAACAAAATACTCCATGTTGATCTGCTGCAGCGCAGTTGCAGGCACCAGCGGGTGGGCAGCAACATAAGCCGTGATAGCGGCAGGATCAACAACGGCTTGTGCAGTCTTGTTCAACTGGGCAAGCGTCAGCATATCAGCAGTAAGTGCATTAGCATAGTGCGTAGCTGCTGTTCCGGTATTCCAGCCCAGCGTAGCTGCCTCTGCAAACAACAACTCAGTTTCGCCATAGGTAATGATATAATTCGCCCTGTTACGGTCGTCGTAAACCGCAAACCGTGGACGTGAATACTTACCATCTGGTGCCGCAGCGTCGCCGCTTACAGCAGGGTCTGCCGGGCTTGTGCCTGGATAATTTGGCGCATGTGATATATCTGTAGCGCCACCGTTCTGGTCGTAACCGTTCGGCATACCAATTTGTAAAGCTGCTGTGCTAACACCAGGCGCTTCATTTTGGTTGGCAGCTTTGCCGGTGCCGGCCGATACTTCACCAACTGCGCTTATACGCGGGTCGTTTGTTGACTGTAGATAGTTCATCAACGTTGCCGACCAGCGAACTTCTCTAAAGTCGTCTGTAACCAATAAAGCAGCAGCATCTGAGTTGCCGTTACCATTGGTGTAGTCGGTATAAACTTTAGCATCGTCAGTAACTGAAGACATAGCCCCGCCGGCATAAGCCATTTCAGCATATTTCTGAGCAGTTGCTGCATCAACCTTAGTTAAGCGCATGGCAACCCGAAGCATCAAAGAGTAACCCAGCTTCTTCCATTTTGATATGTCGCCGCCATAGAACAAGTCGGCCGTAGGCGCAGCTTTGGTGGCGTCAAGCGCAGCAGTAGCAGTGGCAAGTTTATCTAACATATCCTTGTAGATGCTCTCCTGTGTATCAAATACTGGTTGCGATACGCCTGCCTTTGCCTGTAACGCCTGCGAATACGGGATATCGCCGTATGCATCGGTAATACGTTCAAACATCATCACCAGCAATATGCTGCCGCAATTATCAAGGTTACTGTAAGCTGCATTTCCTGCCACTAAATTCTTCATTTCATAAACCAGCGAAGCAGCACCATAACTCGTATTCCAGGTACGGCTTTTATAATCCTGGAAACTTCCGCCGTACACATATTTATCGCCGTTGCTATAGTAGTTGTAAGTACCGGCAAGTGATTGCGACCACATACTTTGATACAACAATTGGTCATAACCGGTATTTGAGAACTGTATTTGCGCCTGCGACATCAGGAAGTTTGGATTGAACAGGCTGGAGCTCGTAGCATTTGGATTAGTATTTAGTTTATCGAAGTTTTTCGTACATCCAACACTAAGAGAAACGCCCGCCATTACGAGGCAACTATATATAAGTCGTTTTTTCATGTCTTTTAGTTTTTAAATTTGAAGTTTAAGTTTAAACCAAAGGTCCGTACAGATGGAAGGCTGGTACCTTCAATACCGGCATACCTGATGTCAGGAGAGAAGCCGGATTCCGGATCGATATTATCAGTATGCTTCATGATGGTCCACAGGTTACGAGCTACGAAAGACAGCTGAACTGTGCTAAATGGTGTTCCAACCATAAAGCTTTTTGGCAATGAGTAACCAAAAGTTACCTGGCGCAGTTTTATAAAGCTGCCGTCCAGGACGTTCAGAGCCGAAACTCTTTGGGCCAAAGCCTGATAATAGGTTTGCGCATCAACATTTGTAGTATTTGCCGAACCTGACTCAGTAACACCTGCTCCTACAACACCGCCGTCACGTCCCGGAAGGGTCATTTTGTCTAAACCACGGTAAATAGCGTAATAGTTGGTTGCCGATAATATTTTGTTGCCAAAACGGTAATCAACAAGGAATGATAAATTGAATTGCTTGTAATTAAAGCTGTTATTCAAACCACCATAAATTTTCGGCACTGTGCTACCCATTGGTTTTAACCCGGTTGCTTCAGGCAAACCGCTGGAATCATAAACGATCTGGCCCGATGCATCGCGCTTGTAATCGTTAGCCATTACCTGCGGGCCTGCCATACCTACAACCAGCGCCAGGCTGGCGTTCAGCGGACGATAGGTTCCGAAACCTACGTTATTGTTCTGCACATCGGTGTGCAAAATTTTGTTGGATACGTAGGTAAAGTTAAATGATGGTGTCCAGCTGAAATCTGACGTCCTGTATGGTGTGCCGTGAATTTCAAGCTCGATACCCCTGTTTTGAGTTGATCCGGTACCAAGGTACTGATTGGTATAACCACTCGAAATATCGATGCTGCCGTTGATGATCTCATTGTGCGTTTTACGCGCAAAATAAGTCAGGTCAATTCCAAAACGGTCGCCCCAGAATTTCATTTCAGTACCAGCCTCAATCTCGTTCAGCGTGTATGGCTTCAGGAACAAGTTTGGCAATTGCTGGCTGAAACCGCCTGCAGGGATACCATTGATGGAGTTATTAATGTTATAATACACAGCTGTTGCATACAGGTTTGCAGGCTGACCGCTGGTTTGTGCATAAGATAAACGAATCTTACCAAAGTCAAGGCCATTGATGTGATACAGGTCAGAGAAGATAAAGCTACCTGAAACAGATGGCGAGAATATGCTCCTGTTGCTGGATGGCAAAGTACTATATACATCATAACGACCTGTTGTACTTAACACCAGATAATCTTTAATAGCAAAGTCGGCCGTATAGTAAGCTGAATTTGTTTGAAGCTGACCAGGTGTGCCCGAATATCCGCTGCTCCTGCTTGGAAGGTTTGTTAAGCTATAGAAGTACGGAATAATAAAGTTACCGCCGTTGATATTCGTACCATCCACGGTATTCTTGCGAATGTTACCACCCACAGACAGGTCCAAATTAACCCAGTTTTTGATCAGGTCGTGCTTTGCATTGATCAGCACGTCGGAGTTTAACTCGGTGATCTGGCTGTTAGTTTGTGATATGCTTCCGTTACCGCTTACATAAGCTGTTCCGGTCGGTGTAATATCAATTCGCTTATCGTTGATGTTGTCATAACCCAAACGGCCTTGCAGGTATAACCAGTTAAGAATGCTGTACTTACCCGATAATGAGCTTATCAGGCGCGTTCTGCTTGTTACGCTCGAGAATTTGTAAGCTGCAAAGTAAGGGTTGGTAACGTAGATGTCGTTGGTAAACGAGGTTTCCTTACCTGTAGCGTCATAACCTGGCGCCAGGATGTGGTAGTCTTCGTTCGGAGCTAAAAACTGAACGTTGTTCGGGTTACCCGGACCATCGCTCAAACCAGGCCGGTTATTTTCATTATCAACAATGTAGTTTGCTACAACGTTTACATCGAACTTCTTGGTTACTGATTGAGAGCCATTGAAGTTGAATGTTTTCCTGTCCAGGCCACTATTAGGTACAATAGAGTGGTTATTCAGGTCGGATACTGATAAACGGAAGGCACCGGTTTCACTACCGCCTGTAAACGAAGCAGTATTGGTGAAAGTGTATCCTGTTCTGTAAAAACCGATATAGTTTTTTGAAGGCAATGAATACGGATGATCCTTACCATCAAACTGTGGTACCATAGATCCGTCCAGTTTAGCACCCCACGCCAGGCTACCATCGTTCAAAGCATCTGCGGCGTTCAATGGTTTATTACCAAATTGCCCCTGACCATAAGAAGTTTGGAAATCAGTATTATCTACCGGTTTATCTGCCTGGTAGTTGGTGTTAAATTCAACACCGAAATTAGAATTTTTCTTACCGCCTTTGGTGGTTATCAGAATTACGCCATTGGCAGCGCGCGAACCGTACAATGCCGAAGCAGCCTGTCCTTTCAGAACGGTCATGCTTTCAATATCGTCGGGGTTAATGTTAGCAATACCGTCACCATAGTCGGCACCGCCCCATTCGCCCGATGCACCTCTCTGGGTGTTGTCCATAGGCACACCGTTAATAACGAATAAAGGAGAACCTGCGCTGAAACTGGTTACACCACGCAATAAAATACGGGCTGATGAACCAGGGCCGCCGTTGGTACCGCTGATACTTAAACCGGCAACGCGGCCTTCTAGTGAATAGGCTACGTTCGATTCTTTGGCTTTATCCAGATCGCTGCCATTTACGGTCGATACAGAATAACCCAATTTCCTTTCATCTTTCTTGATACCCAAAGCTGTCACCACAACTTCGTTGAGGCTTTTGCTTGATGCAACAAGTGTTACGGTGATAGATGTTTTACCACCTACCGGGACTTCCTGGGTCTCGTAGCCGAGGTAGGAAATTACCAATACCGCGTCATCGGGTACGTTAATGGAAAAGGCACCATTAATGTCAGAGACTGTCCCGGTGGTGGTCCCTTTTACCTTAACCGAAACGCCGGGTAACGAAACGCCCTGCTCGTCGACTACTTTACCGGTAACTACTTTGTTGTTAACAACGTCATTTTTACCGGTAATAACGATCAGGTTGTTGCTTAACTGAGTGTAAGTGAACTCAGAGTTTGCGAGTAACTGGTCAAGAACAGAAGTGACATTCTCATTCTGTACATTGATCGATATGTTTTTCGCAGGTGGGATCTTACGTTCACTAAAAACGAAATGGTAATTCGTTTGATCCTGAATGGCAGAGATGATCTTTTTAAAATCAGCCGATTTCAGATTAATGGTTACTTTTTGCTGGGAATAAACATTAGCTAATGATTGCAGGTTGAATATTACCAAAAACACAAATATCAATTTCATTATCAATAGAGACTTAAATAGCCAATATTTATCTCTTACACCCTTCAGGTGTTTAAAATATTTCATACTTTTACTGTTAAAGGTGAATGATTAAATAGCTACAGTCGGTTCCAGAGACCGTAGCGTGATTAATTATCGGATTTTCATCTTTCACGGGAGTTACTATCAGTAGCTCCCGTTCCTGTTTTTGAGTATTTTTTTCAATCCATATGCTCTTAATTTAATTAGGGTTAATAGATATAAACTGTTTCGTTTTTATACTTGTAATTAAAAGATTCTATCAATTTCAGTGCGTTCAACGCCTCAAACACGTTCTCTTTCACAAACACACCTGTAAAATGATAATCCCTGGTATCGTCATTTTTAAATTTGAATTTTATGCCATACCATCTTTCCATCTGGTTGGCCAGGTCGCTAAATGCTTCATCCTTAAACACAAGCTCATTATTTACCCACGAAGTTTCTACAATAGTTGTGTCGTTTGATTTAAAATGAGTTAAGCGGGTAAGCGAATAATTGGTGTTAACCTCTTCAGGCAGCGGGGTCAATCTTTTCTTCCCCTCCTTTTGAAAAGTTGTGTTATTCAATATCAGTTTTTCGTTAGGCTTCAGAATGATCCTGTCAGACGGCCTGTCAGATAAGGTCACCTCTATCGCCCCTCTTATCAAGGTAGTTTCAATATTCTTATCGTTTGAATACGACTTAACATTAAATGCCGTCCCCAGCACCTTGATATTCATTTTACCGGCATGCACAATAAACGGATGCGTATGATCCTTAGCGACGTTAAAAAAAGCCTCGCCGCTCAAATACACCTCGCGGGTTGGTCCGGTAAAAGCAGAAGGATACTTCAAAACTGTTTCTGAGTTCAACGTCACCACTGAGCCGTCTGTCAAATAAATTTTCGACTTTGAACGGCTCGGCGTTTTAGTAACTGTTATAGTTGGTGTTAAACTATTTTTATAAGAATAAGCGGAATAATAATGATACAAAAAAGCGCAAATACTTAACAATAATATCGCCGCGATGCTACGCCATATAAACGGCATTCTTGTCACACGGGCGGCATCCTGCACAGGCTCATCCTCAACTTCGTCTATATCAATACGGCTTTTTATCCGTTGAAATATCAGCTCATCGTTAGAGTATTTTTCCTGGTCCTGTATCCAATACCCTTTAAAGAAATTGTACTGCTTCCTGCATTCCTCGTCCTCAGCCAGAATTTGATTTAATTCTGCCAATTCACTTTCATCGGTCTCGTCTGAAAGTTTTTTACTGAGTAGCTCAATAAATCTATCGTTTACCATTAAATGGAATGCCTGTTTTAAGTTGGGACAAAATTTTATTACAAATTGCCTACAAGATTTAAAAAAATATTTTTTTGATGGTTTGCGTTACCGCTATCAGAAGTTATTAAGATGTCAACCCGATAAAAGGCACGCTTGCCGTTGGTTCGGCGGCTGGCCTCGATGTTGACTGATGGGCCGCAAGGATTACACTTAACTTTTTGATAGCCCTAAAAAGCTGTGTTTGAACAGTACGTGGCGAAATATTTAAAATTTCCGCTACTTCCTTGTACTTCATGCCGTCTTCTTTGATAAGCCTGAAAACGATGCAGGCCTGTTGCGGCAATGATGCGATCGCCTGGTCGAGCTGAAAATGAAGTTCTTTTCGCTCCATTTCCTTTTCGGGGTCGAAAGTGTTTATGAATTCAACCCTGTCTGATGATTCTATTTGGACCAGGTGAATGTTCGAGAATTTTTTAAGGTAATTAAACGACTGATTTTTCACCGCAACGAACAGGTAGGTCTCGGGATTGTCAATATTAACCAGCTCTTTTCGGTTGTTCCAGCACTTTACAAAAATATCGGATACAATTTCTTCTGCTGTTTCTTTCTGCCCTATATAAAACACACAGAATTTGATAAGACGGGTATTGAGCATATGGAACAATAGCTCAAATGCTTTGAGATCGTTCTCAAAACACACCTTTTTCCACAGGCTTAAAGTATTTGTTTTATCAATTTTCAAGAAACAACCAATTTACATGCCCCAAACAATCTTTGCTATGCAATCTAATTGCGATGCAATGTAACAACTTTGCAACAAAATTTAATATATATTTCCAACTTTATAAAAAATAATGTTAATAAAACATTTATAAAAGATTATTTATAGACCGTGTAGGCAAATTGGCTCGAAAAATTGTCCAGTAAGAACATAAAACTCATTTCTTAAGGTTCATTTTTGGTCCGGCGGCCTGTAACATGTCAACGAGAAACAATTTAAACGCTTTTTTGCCCGGAATTACGGAAAATCGTTCCCCGGGAACCGGATTTTCCTGTTTTAATACTGGTGTTTTAAATACACTAAGTGCTTTCGTTTTAACTTGTACCTGTCTGATTATTAAACGATACCCTTATATCTACCCTTCACCACTAAAAAATTACCAACCCACGCTATGCTAATACTTCCCGGTCAAATATTTATGAAACTTAACAAGTTAAAATCAATTCTTATCATTTTTCTTATTACCCTAAGTGTGTCAGCCGGCTACGCTCAAACCAGTTATGAACTAAACACCGGCTGGAAATGCGCTCAGGCAGGCGGCGTGGAGAAAAACGGGTACGAACTTTCGGACGCAAAATTTAATACGGCCGCGTGGATGCCTGCGGTAGTACCGGGAACCGTATTGACGACGCTCCTGTACAATCAAAAAGTGCCCGACCCCTTTTTCGGAATGAATAATCAAAAAATACCCGACATATATAAAACGGGACCTGCGTATTACACCTACTGGTTTATTAAAGATTTCAGGGAAGCGGCTACTCAAAAAGGCGACCAGGTGTACCTGAACTTCAGAGGAGTAAATTACTCATGCGACATATACCTGAACGGTCACAAACTCAATAAAACATTACAAAAAGGCATGTTTTTACGGTTTAATTATAACATTACACCCTATTTAACAAAAAATGGCAACAATCGCCTTGCTGTTTTGGTTTACCCTACGGATGTAGCTGGTAACCCAAATGGCGGCCAGGGTGGCGACGGAACTATCGCCCGTAACGTTGGGTTGCAATATACCGCCGGGTGGGATTGGATACAGCCTGTACGGGATCGTAACACCGGCATCTGGGATAAAGTTACTATCCAAAAGACGGGTCCGGTTCAAATAGCGGATACACATATTGTTACTTTGGTACCCGGTACAAGGCTGCCCGACGGGCCACAGAAACCCGCGTTAATTCAAGTTTCGGCAGAACTAAAAAATGCGACCGCTGCTACAATTGCCGGCACGGTAAAATATGATATCGCCGGTAAAACTATATCAAAAAAAGTTACGTTAGGGCCGGGCACATCGCAAACAATAAATTTCGCGGATCATAAACTACAGGACCCTAAACTTTGGTGGCCAAATGGTTATGGGCCGCAAAATTTGTACGATGTCAAAATAAGTTTTGTAACCAATAGTCAAAGGGTATCCGACCAGCGGGTCCTTAAGATCGGGGTACGGCAATTAAGTTCTGAATTTAACGAACATACCGGCAGCCGGCAGATTGAGGTAAATGGCCAAAAGATTTTTATAAAAGGCGGCAACTGGATCATATCTGACGAGATGCTGCGCCTGTCAGACGCGCGGTACGACGCCGAAGTACGTTTCCACAGGGATATGAACCTTAACCTGATAAGGGTGTGGGGCGGTGCTATGATAGAACGCCCCGAGTTTTACGATGCCTGCGATAAATACGGCTTACTGGTTTTCCAGGACCTTTGGGGCTCGGGCGATTGCAACGGGCGCTGGCAGGACCCAATGAAACTGGACGATCAATGGACCCGGCGTAAATACCCGGACGATCATCAATTATTTCTCCGGTCGGCAGAGGATCAAATAAAAATGGTACGCAACCATGCTTCGCTGGCCATCTGGTGCGGAGGTAACGAGATAACGCCGCCCGAGGATATCTTGACGTCGCTGCGTGATACCATTTTGCCACATCTGGACAATACGCGTTGGTTTGTAGATTATTCCAATTCCGACAGCATGTCGCATAATACATTCGGCGGAAATGGGGACGGGCCTTACGGTATACAGCCTTTATCTGTTTTTTGGGAGCACCGCACCTTTCCTTTCAATTCCGAAGTAGGATCAGTTGGATTAAGCGATTATGAATCCCTTAAAAGATTTATTCCTGCAAATAACCTTATCCCACCCGTTTTTGATGAGGCTACCGGGAAAACGACGACCGATTCGGTATGGGATTATCATAAATACATTGGCTACGATACCAGTATAAATAAATACGGAAAAGCTAAAAATGCCGAAGACTTTGCATTCAAAGCGCAACTGGTAAACTTTGACCAGTACCGGGGCCTGGCTGAAGGGTTCAGTTCTCACATGTGGGATTGGTATACGGGCTTTATTATCTGGAAAACACAGAACCCCTGGACAGCCATGCGCGGGCAAATGTACGACTACTACTTAGACCCCAATGCCTGCTTATACGGCCTGCATAACGGCAGCGAGCCATTACATATCATGTACAACCCTGTAACTGGTATGGTAACGGCCGTTAACAATACCTTTAAGGCAAGACGAAGCATGATGCTGGTGGTGAAAACTTATGATATGGCTGGTAAAGAAAACCTGCTGACGCAGGTTTTTGCAGACATCGGCCCAACTACGAGCAAAAGATATTTTTCAATAAAGAACGAAATAGACAAATTGGCAGCCAACGAAGGGGTATTCCTTTCGCTTCAGCTGCTTGATGAAGAAAAAAAACCAATTACCGAAAACCTGTATTGGATAGCGGACCGCAGCGGAAACTATTCAGGCTTACAGAAAATGAAGCAAAGCGATCTGCTTGTTAAAGCACGATGGACACAGGCGAGAATGGTGGAAGTAACCCTTGAAAATCGCGAAAATAATCCGCCTGCTTTCTTCAACAGGATATCGTTGGTGGATGCGGGAACACAATCGCGGCTGCTTCCTGTATTTTACAGCGATAATTACGTAACGGTATTACCGGGTAAGAAAAAAACGATAATCATAGATTGCAAAAACATCGGCGGTAAAAGCAATTCGGCAATAGCTATAAACGGTTGGAATACCGGGCAACGGCTAATACCTATCGAAACCAACTAATTTATCATCAACAGCCGGGCAATATTAACATAACAACACTTCTTGATGAAAAACACAATAAAAGCCGTTATTCTTTTTTTACTGTGCGCCGTACTTGCGGCGCCTAAGATAGCTCAGGGGCAAACAGGCGGGACAAAATATGACCTTATCCCCTATCCTCAATCGCTTGTTGCGGGCACCGGATCATTCAGGGTAACCCGGGCTACAACAATTATCCCTGACGACAAACATCAATTTACCCGGGAGATAACCCAATTAAATAATCTCTTTATAAAAGCTTTTGGCTCACCGTTAAAGCAATCGGCTAAAAAGACACAAACTAATGCTATCCAAATAAAGTACGACCCCTTAATTACCGGACCCGAAGGGTATACGCTTACGGTAACTAATAAACTGGTAACTATTTCTGCAAAAGAAAGTGTCGGGGTGTACAGGGCGGCAGAGACAATAAGGCAGCTTCTTCCGGCTGAAATTGAGAATAAGACCGGGAAGAAATTAAAAAGTGTAACCTTGCCTGCTTTAAGCATCGCCGATTATACAACGTATGCATGGCGGGGTATGCACCTGGATGTTTCGCGGCACTTCTTCTCGATAAGTTACCTCAGGAAGTTTATTGACGTGATGTCCCTTTACAAAATGAACAAGCTGCATTTGCATTTAACCGACGACCAGGGCTGGCGTATCGAGATAAAGAAATATCCAAAACTAACCGAACAGGGTGCCTGGCGCACATTTGACAAAAATGATTCGGCCTGCATAAAACGGTCAAAGGACAATCCTGATTTTGCGATAGATCCGGAGCATATTATTCATAGAGATGGGAAAACACTTTATGGCGGGTTTTATACGCAGCAGCAAATGAAAGGCCTGGTTGCTTATGCCGCTGCCAGGCATATCGACATTATTCCGGAGATTGATATGCCCGGGCATATGATGGCTGCCATAACTGCATACCCATTCCTTACCTGCAATGGAGAAAATAAATTTGGCGAACTTTTTTCGAAACCAATTTGCCCTTGCAACGAAAGCACTTTTGAATTTGCCGAGAATGTATTTTCGGAAATCATGGACATCTTCCCTTCCAAATATATCCATATCGGCGGCGATGAAGTTGACCGCTCTGACTGGGCAAAATCAGATGCCTGCAAGGCATTAATGCAGCGCGAGGGTATTAAAGATCTGCCGGCACTCCAAAGCTATTTCATTAACAGGATGGAAAAGTTCTTTAATTCAAAGGGGCGTAAACTTATTGGCTGGGACGAGGTGATTGAAGGTGGGATAAGCCCGACAGCTATCATCATGTACTGGCGCGGATGGGTGCCGGACGCACCCATAAAAGCGGTAAAAAATGGCAACACAGTGATTATGGCGCCAGGGGAGCCACTTTATTTTGACAACCAGCCCGATCAGTATTCGCTTTATAAGATATATCACTTTAACCCGGTCCCCGCGAAATTGGACGGCCAGGAAGCCAAAAATATAATCGGCGCACAAGCGGAGCTTTGGTCGGAGAACCTGCCGTCTGAAAACCGGACCGATTACATGTATATGCCAAGGATGACAGCGCTTGCCGAATTGCTTTGGACCAATAAACAAGCTTACTATGACTCCTACCTGGAACGTTTGCAACGAAATTATAAACGCCTTGATATATTAAATGTTCACTACCGGCTACCCGACCTGCCCGGAATAATCAGCGAGAATGTTTTTACAGATGCTGACACGCTTACGGTAAAAAAACCGCTTTCGCAAATGCGGATCTTTTATACAACGGACGGCACTCTCCCAAAAACCACATCGCAAGAGTTAACCGGGTCGCTTATCATCAAGCGATCTCAAGTGATCAAACTGGCTGCTTTTATGCCGAATGGTTTGCGCGGGGATATTTACACATTGAATTATAAAAAACAGGATTATGCACCGACTATGCAACAAAGCAGCGCAAAGCCCGGTTTACTATGCAACTACTACAAAGCTTTTTTCAAACAAACCAGTCTAATAGCCGCCGCTAAAAGCGATAGCACGTTTGTTACCAATACGATAACGGTACCCGAAACAGTAAAAGCTCCATCATTTGCCATAACCTACAGGGGGTATATTGACATTCCCGCCGACGGGGTATATAGCTTTTACCTTACCTGTGACGACGGCGGCGTTTTAAAAATCGCCGACCGGACAGTGGTAGACAACGATGGTTTGCATTCTGCCATTGAAAAAAATGGTCAGGTTGCCCTAAGTCGCGGATTACAGCCTTTTGCACTTGATTTTATTGAAGGCGGTGGTGGCTTTACACTTAAATTAAAATACAGTATCAACGGATCGGAGCCTAAAGAAGTCCCATCAGATTGGTTTAAAAATTAACAATGTCTTTTAGCTATTTATTTTCCGATACAGAACTTCGAAAAGATATTATCCAGTAAATCATCGGTGGTAACTGCCCCCGTGATTTCGCCGAGATAGTGCAGGGCCTGTTTAATATCCATTGCCAGGAAATCTGAAGTTACCTGGGTATCGATACCGGTTAACAAGCGAGCGAGGGATGCTGTTGTTTTTTGGAGGGCTTCCAGGTGGCGGATATTGGTCACCAGGGTTTCGTCTCCGCTTAGCTGGCGTTTTACAGCCGAATTGTATATCTTATGTTTCAACTCGTCGATATGGCGTTTCTGTTTCGCTGAAATAATAATAGCGCTTTGGGTGTGTGGCAGGGATAGCAATTGCTCTTCTGTCAACAGGTCGGCTTTATTGGCTACCGCCAACATGGTTATGCCCGGTTTTTGCAAACTTTCAAGATCGCTGTTTAGTTGCTCAATGGTGATCTCCACAGCATCAAAAACATAGATCAGTAAAGCCGACTGGCTGATCTTTTCCATGGTGCGCTCCACCCCTATCTTTTCAATCGCATCTGTGGCCTCGCGTATTCCGGCAGTATCTATCAGCCTGAAATTAATACCATTGATGTTCAGCACTTCCTCTATTGTATCCCTTGTCGTGCCCGGAATATGGCTCACGATGGCGCGTTCTTCATTAAGCAGCGCGTTTAGTAAGGTGGATTTACCGGCATTGGGCCTGCCCGCAATAACCGTATTGACACCCTGCTTGATAACATTGCCTAACTCAAAAGATTCGATGAGCCGGCTTACCACCTGGTTAATATTAATGATGAGTTGTTTTAGTTGCCCGCGGTTAGCAAACTCTACATCTTCTTCCGAAAAATCCAGCTCCAGTTCGACCAGGGATGCAAATTGCACCAATTGATCCCTTAGCTGCTGTAACTGGCTGCTGAACCCTCCGCGCAATTGCTGCATAGCTACTTGCTGCGATGCTTTGGAGTTTGACGCGATCAGGTCGGCAACCGCCTCGGCTTGCGAAAGGTCGAGCTGACCATTTAAAAATGCCCTGAGGGTGAACTCGCCGGGTTTTGCACCGCGTGCACCGCTTTTTATCAACAATTTGATAATGGACTCAATAATATAGCCCGACCCGTGGCATGAAATTTCCACCACATTCTCCCGGGTGTACGACCTGGGTGCGATGAACAAAGAAACCAAAACTTCGTCCAGCACAATATCGCCATCGGCTATTTGCCCGAAATGGATGGTGTGCGATTCCTGATTGGCCAGGTCCTTGCCTTTAAAAACACTATTGGCTATAGTTATTGCATCCGGTCCCGAAAGGCGGATAACACCAATAGCACCAACACCGTTCGGAGTAGCAAGGGCAACGATAGTTTCTTCTTTATTCATTAGCTTATAGTTCATAGTTTATCGATCATAGCAAAAAACTGCCGTGAACTATTAACCATGAACCAACGGCAAAAGTCGCCATTTATAGCAATCTTTTTATTCGTTTAATGTAAAATGTTATGGCGTAACTTTGTATATGCCAAAAACTGTCCCTTTCGATTTTGTATTTGATTACCTGCCGCGTAATGTGGTTACCAAATCTATGTTCGGGATGCAATACATTTACCTGGGCAGGAAACTGATGCTCATGCTTCGTAAGTCTGCTAAGGATTTGGATATGAACGGCGTTTGGGTGGCAACAGCAAAAGAACATCACCAAAGCCTTGAAAACGACATACCGGCTATGATAGGTTATGTGCTGGATAACGGCGATATGTATGAATCGAACTGGAGGCTCATCAAAGATGACCGTGACGATTTTGAGGAGGCAGCAATAAAAGTTTGTGAGCTAATAGCGCACGGCGACCCACGCATAGGAAAATTGACCAAAAAGGCGCCACTCTGAAGCATATTTACTTACTTTCGCCTGCGTTATGGTAAGTTATTTTGAAGCCTCACTGGATACGGCCTGCGTTCATCACATCGGCAACCAGTCGCAAAACGAATTCTATGCTTTATCTGCTGAAGCGCTGGCTTTTAAAGATGAGTTAATACCTCAATTGCTGAAGCAGTATTTCCTGAAGCCGTTTGAAAAAGCCACCGAGGTTTACCATTTGATGCACAGCAGCGGCGATATTGCCCTGAATGAAGTACACCATTTTGTAACGCAGGCATTTGAGGATAAAAGCAAGTTTCATGAAGTGTCCGAACAGATCGCGAAACATCTATATAACGTTTCTAATCATCCTAATATCAAGCCAGGCGAACTGTATGTCGCTTATTTCAGCCAGGTCCAGATAGAAGGTAATTTGCTGGACGCCATAGGCATTTTTAAATCGGAGAATAAGGAAACCTATTTAAAAGTTTACCCAGATAAAGGCGGCTTTGGTATCGACTACGAGGAGAATGCCATCAATATCAATAAACTGGATAAGGGTGTTCTGATCTTTAACATTGAAAAGGAGAATGGTTACAAAGTTGTAGTGGTCGATCATACCAGCCGCGGACAGGAAGCAGCGGCTTATTGGAAAGACGAGTTTCTGCAGCTCAAGATAAGGAACGACAGTTTTAATCAAACCAATAATGCGCTGGGTATCTACAAAAATTTTGTCACCCAAAAACTGGACGACGAGTTCGAGCTGAGCAAAGCAGATAAGATCGACCTGCTGAATAAATCCATGAAATATTTTAAGGAGAAGGACACTTTTGATATGGACGAATTTACCGGCGAAGTGATCGGTAATCCGCAGGCGATCGAGTCGTTCAGAAACTATAAGAGCCAGTACGAGCAGGAATTTGAGTCGCCTATTGCGGATGTTTTCGAAATATCGTCCAATGCCGTAAAAAAGCAGCAACGGGTTTACAAAAGTGTATTAAAGTTAGACAGGAATTTTCACATTTATATTCACGGTGATAAGGAACTGATAGAAAAAGGTTTTGATGAGGGGAAGTCGATGAATTACTATAAGGTTTATTTCAAGGAGGAGGCTTAATTGGGATTTCGTTGATTAGCTTTCGTAGGCGAGTTTCATAAACTTTCGTACCTCGTCGTTCACATCATCTTGATGCAGCATCCTGAAATGATGATTGCATTGCACATCGCCCGGCACCTGGGCTATCTTCTGGAAGCAAAGGTTATCTTCGAAACGTTCCTTGAACGGAAACACGACATGAATAAAATTCTTGCCTAACTGCGTGATGTAAACTACCCGTTTATGGGAATTAGCCAAACCGATCATGGTTTTTGCCGGATGTACGGTAACAGGGCCTATTTTTTGGAATTCATTGATGAAATGATCGAACAAAGCCAAAGTATGTTCAGATTTGCCGGCCAGGAAATGAGAAAGCTCGTGGGGTTCATCGATGATCATATTGTCTAATTTAAACTCCAATTTAAGATAAATATCTGGCTAATGCTGCCTTTATAAAATCAGTTTTGGCATCAGAATATTTTTCCCGGTCATCTTTATAAAGCATTGCCAGCTTTTTTTTCAATTGGGCATAGCTTGCAACCAGTTCGGGATGACGAATCAAGATATCCCTGAAATCGGTGTGCTGTTTAAGTTCTTTGCTATTGGCCAATACCAGGTGTAAATGTGCAAAACGCTTATTGTTAACCACTTTTACGAACGTTCGCCGATAATCACGACCATCGAGTTCGGGCGGTATTAGATTCCAGTTCGCTGGCCTCAACACGTCAACAATGGCCTCAATACTATCAAAATTAACGATGGGGATTATCAGATCGATAATTGGCTTGGCGGACAAACCGTGGACCGAGGTGCTGCCGATATGTTCAACTAAATGGGGATCGAAGGGATATAAGTTAGCTAATTCAGCTATCAGCTTAGCCGCAATTCCAGGCCAGGCAGAGTTGTAATCTTCAATAATAACTGCTTCTGTCGCCCAAACGGGCCAATTTTCCTGTGCCAATGTACCAAAATCTTAAAATTAAAACTTTTCCTCTATGCCTAGCCCAAACAATGCAAAATCGTACTTAACTGGGTCCAATGGATCAAATTCCTTTAGGCGTTCGGTCAGTTCAACCGCTGTTTGCCAATCGGTTTGTTTACGGGTTATGAGGTTTAGTTTTCTCGCCACACGGTCCACGTGAAGATCGCAGGGCATGACCAGGCCGGCAGGTTTTAGCTTGTTCCAAATACCGAAATCGACTCCGCAATTGTCCTTGCGCACCATCCATCGCAGGAACATATTCAACCGTTTGCAGGTTGATTTCTGCGACGGGGCGGACACATGCTTTTTGGTACGGTTTGGATGATCTGGCAGTGAGAAGAAATAGTTCCTGAAATGGTTGAGTGACGCTTCCACTCCCTTTAAATGGCCAGGGGGCATAAACGCATCCTCCAGTGAGTTGTAATTGCCGTAATGATACCTGAAAAACGAGATAAAATACAGCGTGTCGATATCATTAAACGTACGGTGCTTAAAATGCAGCAGCTTCTTAAGGTCGGGTTCCTCATGATTCATGATGAAATCATAGGGTGCACCATCCATCAGGCGGATGAGTTCCTTACATTTATTGATGATGGTAACCCGTTGCCCCCAGGCTAAGGTTGCTGCCCAAAACCCCATGATCTCAATATCCTGCTTTTTACTAAACAGGTGCGGAATAGATACCGGGTCGTTCTTAATAAAATCGGGCTGGTTGTATTGCGCAACTTTGGAATCGAGAAAAGCTTTGAGGTTTTCTATCATGTTTTACCTATTTGTCATTGGTGGATGAACAACGAAGCAATCCCATCGCAGAAATACCACCGAATATAACGAAGGCGGTACCATTCAGCATCCGCAATGACACGTTTTGTAAAATTAAGAAAGAGCCTGTTTCAAATCATCGATCAAATCATCAATATCCTCCACTCCTACACTTAAGCGCAACAGATTATCCACCACACCAGCTTTCTCGCGTTCTTCTTTGGGGATTGAAGCATGTGTCATAGTTACTGGGTGATTAATGAGCGATTCGACACCGCCTAATGACTCGGCTAAGGAAAATACCTTAAATGATGATGCTACACGAAAAGTCTCTTTCAGGTCGGCGCCCTTGAGCGTAATAGAGATCATCCCGCCAAAATCGCGCATCTGTTTTTTAGCCACGTCGTGGTTAGGGTGATCGGTAAAGCCCGGCCAATATATCTTATCCACTTTGGGATGTGTCTTTAAAAATTCGGCAACTTTGCGCCCGTTCTCACAATGCGCCTTCATGCGCAGGTGCAGTGTTTTGATACCACGCAATACCAGGAAACTATCCATTGGTCCGGGTGTGGCGCCACAGGCGTTGTAGATGAACCAAAGCTTTTTGTACAGGTCCTCATCGTTCAGCATCAGGCAGCCCATCACCACATCGCTGTGACCGCCGATATATTTGGTAACCGAGTGCATCACGATATCCGCACCCAGATCCATAGGATTTTGCAGGTATGGCGAAGCGAAGGTATTATCCACAGCCAGCAATAAACCTTTTGTTTTGGTGATGTTCGCAATAGCTTCTATATCAATTACCTGCATAGTTGGATTTGTCGGTGTTTCTATCCAAACCAATTTGGTATTCTCATTGATATATTCGTTGATTATTGCGGGGTTTGAGAGATCAAGAAAATGAAACTTAATGCCGTAATTGGCAAATACTTTGGTGAATATCCGGTACGAACCACCATACAGGTCGTTGCCTGTGATCACTTCATCACCCGGCTTCAGCAGCTTCATCACCGCATCCGTAGCTCCCATGCCGCTTGAAAACGCAAGACCATACCTGGCATTTTCCAAAGCTGCCAAACAACCTTCCAGGGCTTTGCGGGTTGGGTTTGTACCGCGCGAATATTCAAACCCCTTATTATCTCCCGGCGACTTTTGCCAGTAGGTGGAAGTTTGATAAATAGGCGTCATAATAGCGCCGGTCGAAGGATCGGGCTCCTGCCCTGCATGTATAGCTTTAGTTGCGAATTTCATAGCCTCACCCCAACCCCTTCCCGGTAGAGAGGGGCTTTTTAGTTTTTTCAATATTTAAAAGTCCTCCCTACCGGGGAGGATTTGGGTTGGGCCTAATAGGCCCGCGCAAACAACACCCTTTGTGCCGACGGTTTGCCGGTGCGGATGCATTTGCCTTCTTCTTGTTTATTATCTAACGGTATACAGCGAATGGTTGCCTTGGTCTCATCCTTGATCAGCTGCTCGGTTTCGGCGGTGCCGTCCCAATGGGCCGAAAGGAAACCTGGCTCGTCATCCAGCAGGCGCTTAAACTCATTGTAATCGTTTACCTCGCGGGTATTTTCGGCTCTGAAATCAAGCGCCTTTTTGTAAATATTCTGCTGAATATCTTCAAGTAATTGTTCAATTACGCCGGCCAAACCGTCCTGGTTAACAGTTTCTTTTGTTTTTGTATCGCGGCGCGCCAGTTCAACCGTACCGTTCTGCATATCACGGCTTCCGATAGCTACGCGCAAAGGCACACCTTTCAATTCATACTCTGCAAATTTAGCACCGGGGCGGTGTGTGTCGCGGTTATCAAACTTAACGGTGATGCCTTTTGCCTTTAATTCTTTGGTCAACGTTTTAACGTAAGACGAGATATTCTCCAGCTCTTCATCGTGCTTGTAAATAGGCACAACTACCACCTGTATCGGCGCCAGTTTTGGCGGCAAAACCAGCCCGGCATCATCCGAATGCGACATGATGAGCGCACCGATCAGGCGGGTTGATACCCCCCAGGAAGTTGCCCAAACATAGTCCAGCTTATTTTCTTTATTGGTGAATTTCACATCAAATGCTTTGGCAAAGTTCTGCCCCAAAAAGTGCGAGGTCCCCGCCTGTAATGCTTTACCATCCTGCATCAACGCCTCGATACAATAAGTATCCAGCGCACCGGCAAAACGCTCGTTAGGAGTTTTGCGGCCCCGTACCACAGGCAGCGCCAGCCAGTTCTCAGCAAAATCGGCATAAACGCCCAGCATTTGCTCGGTTTCCGCTATAGCTTCATCGGCTGTCGCATGGGCGGTGTGCCCTTCCTGCCACAGGAATTCGCTGGTACGCAAAAACAGGCGCGTACGCATTTCCCATCTTACCACGTTGGCCCATTGGTTAACCAAAATTGGCAGATCACGGTAGGATTGTATCCAACCTTTATAGGTGTTCCAGATAATGGTTTCTGACGTTGGGCGGATGATCAGTTCTTCCTCCAGTTTGGCATCTTCATCAACAATAATATTACCGTCGCCATCATTCTTAAGGCGGTAATGGGTGACCACAGCACATTCTTTGGCAAAACCTTCGACGTGACTGGCTTCTTTTGAAAAGAAGGATTTCGGGATAAAAAGCGGAAAATAGGCGTTGGAATGACCAGTTTCTTTAAACATCCCGTCCAATACCGACTGCATTTTCTCCCAAATGGAATAACCATACGGCTTAATGATCATGCAGCCCCTAACCGGCGAGTATTCGGCCAGGTCAGCTTTTATCACTAACTCGTTATACCACTGCGAGTAGTCTTCTTCTTTGCTTATTATCCCTTTGCTCATATAAATTTTGTAAATGGCTCATATAAATCCTCTCCAACAGAGAATACTTTATTAACAGGTGCCAAATTTATAAATTTTAAGCTAACAGCCCTGCTATTTTCTGCATAAACCTAAGCACGTAAATGCCATATTTGCAAAATGATGCCGTTTATCCATCATCAGTTTAAAGCAGAGGTATGGCGCCTGGAAATAGACAGCCTGACCAATACCCTGTTTATTGAAACGCGCGACCCGGGCGATAAGAAGGTTTATTTCTCATCCATCAGCCTGGAAACGGGGAAAGTGAACTTTGAAGACCTCCAAACCGAAGAAAGATGGCTCACAGGGATCGAGTGTGCTTATAACGGCGTGGTGGTGCTGCATAATTATCAGTCGGAATCGGGGCCAACACATAAGGGTCTGATCGCGTTGGACGCACATAACGGGGCGTTATTATGGCAGGATTTCAATTCCGCTTTCGACCGTCTGACTATCAATGGGCCCGTGGTATATGATACCCGCTTTCAGCCCCCGAAATTGATGTTGGTAGATATAAAAACAGGTAAACAGGTAAGAAAGTACGAAGCTATGGCAGACCTTGAACCGTTGACTAACCTTGCTTTCCCAACTGAAGCTGAACCTGAATTAGTACTATCATTCCATCTGCCCCTGCATCCTTTGGAAAATACAGTTCATTATCTTGATCACAATAATTTGAGAATTGTATCTTTGCACGCGATTGCAGAAGGGACACTGCGGCAGCATTTGTATATTATGAAGAGCAGTGAGGTGGTTTATGAAGATTTGTTGAATGATGATATACAAAAGTTGCAGCCCGAATCGTTCCTAATGCATAAGGATAAACTGATCTACCTGAAAAACCGTTCACAGTTAAAAGTTTTGAACTTATAAATTACTTCTAAGCACAATGAAATTTAAACTGTTATTTATAACCGCTACCCTTCTATTATTTTCAATCAATGTTTTTGCCCGTCCCGTAGCCGATTCGATCGGTGTTGAAAATCACAACGGGAAAAAGGTGATCATCTATAAAATCAAAAA
Source organism: Mucilaginibacter sp. (assembly GCF_035492695.1). Lineage (GTDB taxonomy): Bacteria > Bacteroidota > Bacteroidia > Sphingobacteriales > Sphingobacteriaceae > Mucilaginibacter. Next base: position 37,068 of record NZ_DATJJC010000005.1, read on the forward strand.
GAAAGATACTTATTATGCCATTGCCCACCGTTACCATGTAACCCCCAAGGCGGTTATGGAATATAATGACAATGCCAAAATGACTATCGGGCATACTATCAAAGTACCTACCGACAGGCCATTTAAGGAGACTAAACACGAAACTGCAGCCGCTGAAAAGAAACATAAAAAGAAAGGTAAGGAACAACCCGCCGAAGAAGAACAACCTGAACAGCAACAAGTAGTTCAACACGCGGCGCCTGTACAGCCACAACCGCAGCAGCAGGCCCCGCCGGTTGACAATACACCGCCAACACAGTATAAAGTATCGCCAAAGGAGACGCTTTACAGCATAGCTAAACGTTTTAATACGACCGTAGATGACATCATGAAGCTGAATAACCTGACTTCTAATAACATCCAGCCGGGCCAGATATTAAATGTTAAAGCCAACGTGCAGGGAGCGCCGGCCGCGGCTGTTACAACCCAAACAACTGCTGCTCCCGCCCAGGCCTCCAATACAACCGATAGTATTGTTGCCAAACGCGACTCAACGACCATGGTTGTTTCGACACAGGACAGCAGCAATATTGAGGCCTACCACGCCAGTGCCAATAAATTCGGCATATTCGAAAAAGACGAAAGAGGTGCGGCAACCTGGATAGATGACGAAAACCTGGACCCTAACAAAAAGCTGGTGCTGCACCGTACAGCACCAATAGGTACGGTTATCCGTATCACCAATATCATGACCAACCGCACCACCTTTGCCAAGGTAGTGGGCCGCTTTGCCGATAACGAACAAACCAAAGATGTGATCATCGTTATGACCAAAAATGTGGCTGAATCATTAGGGGCGCTGGACAAACGCTTCCAGGTGACGCTAAGCTATGGTGTTCCAAACGAGCAGTAGTTTTTAATGGGAAAAAAGCCGTTCATAATTGGGATAGCCGGGGGCAGCGGGTCGGGTAAAACTTTCTTTCTGAAATGTTTTTTAAAGCATTTTACAACTGATGAAGTTTGCCTGGTTTCGCAGGATGATTATTATCACCCGGTAGCCCAGGGTATGACGGCCGAAGAGATCGCGCTTTACAATTTCGACCTGCCACAAACTATCGATCACGAGCATTTTTTAAGCGATATAGAGAAGCTGATGAATGACGAGACGGTTTATAAAAAAGAATACACTTTTAATAACCTTAACGCTGTTCCAAAAATACTTGAGATAAAACCTGCGCCTATATTGATCGTGGAGGGTTTGTTCATTTTTCATTTTAAGGGCATCGCAGAAAAACTCGACCTGAAGATATTCATCGAGGCTGAAGAAGAAATCGCACTAAAACGCCGCATCAAACGCGATTTTGAAGAACGGGGATATTCGCGCGAAGATGTAATGTATAGATGGGTAAACCACGTGATGCCTGCCTACAATGAATTCTTATTCCCCTACCGGGATGAGAGCCACCAGATCATCGTTAATAACACGCAGCAGGCGGATGAGATCATTTTAGTGACGGAAACTATTTCGAAAGAGTTGAGGGAGAAAGTACTTGACAGCAAATAGTTCATGGTTGATAGTTCATAGCAAAATGAACCATGATTTATGAAGAATATGCTATAACGCCATTTCCGGCACTTCTCCTTCTATCATCAGCTTCCCGGCTGTGGCTGCCTTTATTTCATCGACGCTTACACCCGGTGCGCGTTCCAATAATTTGAAGCCGCCTTCGGGCAATACATCCAGTACAGCAAGCTCGGTTACGATCTTTTTTACGCAATTGACGCCGGTAAGCGGCAGCGTGCATTTGGGCAACAGCTTTGATTCGCCGTTTTTGTTAACATGCTGCATAGCCACGATGATATTCTCGGCCGATGCCACCAGGTCCATCGCCCCGCCCATGCCTTTAACCATCTTGCCGGGTATTTTCCAACTAGCTATATCCCCATTTTCGGCCACTTCCATTGCGCCCAGTATGGTCAGGTTTACCTTTTTCGCGCGGATCATCCCAAAACTCAAGGCGGAATCGAAAATAGCCGATCCGGGCAAAATAGTTATCGTTTGTTTTCCAGCGTTGATCGTATCGGGGTCTTCGTCGCCCTCAAACGGGAACGGCCCAATACCCAGCAGCCCATTTTCCGATTGCAATACCACATCCATTCCTTCCGGGATGTAATTAGCCACCAGCGTGGGTATACCGATACCCAGGTTCACGTAATAGCCATCCTTTATTTCCCTGGCAATCCGCTTTGCTATTCCTTCTTTGTCTAACATAAAATTATAAACTATATCATCGCGAGTAACGAAGCGATCTCTGAACGGACAGGCGTTGCCGATTTGCATGTGCAGAGATGGCCGCGCTATCGCTCGCCATGACTGCGCGTTATTTTTTCCTTACAGTGCGTTGTTCTATCCGTTTCTCATAATCTTTTCCCTGGAATATCCGGTGCACATAAATGCCGGGGGTATGTATGTTATCCGGATCTAATTCTCCGGGCTCCACCAATTCCTCTACCTCGGCTATTGTAACCTTTCCCGCCATCGCCATTACAGGGTTAAAATTACGGGCGGTAGACCGGTAGACAAGGTTACCCATGGTATCGCCTTTCCACGCTTTTACAATAGCATAATCGGCCTCAAAGGCCAATTCCATCAGGTAATCCTTCCCGTTAAAATTGCGGACTTCTTTTCCTTCGGCTACTTCGGTACCAATACCTGCAGGCGTAAAAATTGCCGGCATACCATAACCGGCAGCCATACAACGGGTAGCTAAAGTGCCTTGTGGAATCAGCTCAACTTCCAGTTCGCCGCTCAATAGCTGCCGTTCAAATTCGGCATTCTCGCCCACATATGATGAGATCATTTTTTTAACCTGCCGCTGCTTCAGCATCAAGCCAATGCCAAAGTCGTCAACACCGGCATTATTGGAGATACAAGTAAGATTTTTTACCCCTTTCTTTACCAGCGCCGCTATACATTTTTCGGGCAGCCCGCACAAACCGAACCCGCCCAGCATCAGCGTCATTCCGTCCTGTATATCGCGCACAGCTTCGTCAGCATTGCTAACAACTTTGTTCATATAAAACACGATTAGTAATTTAAGGGATCAGCAAGATGCCTCCTGATGATGAACTTAAATCATTTGCATAAAAATTGGCCGGATAAAACTAAGAAAATAAATCCTATGCATGCATAATAATTAACCGGTGGTTTTTAAAACAATTAAAAATATCAGCGATTGTATTAATAGTGCTAATTTTTAAAAATATGCTAAAAGAAAATGAAACGCCGCATCCTGGCCGGGACGAACACGATGCGCAACACAACGAAAATTCAGTTAAACCCAATGCTTACCGTGTTGAGGATGATAGGAACCTGGATGAAAAAGACCTTAAAACGCATTACTTGTTTGGTGACGGCAAAATGAAAGACCCAAATGCTCCGGGCATGGAAGGGCAAGGCATGGGTGGACAGGCATTCGGCCAAAATAACCTGACACCATCAGGTAATGATAAGGATAACCCATCGCAAACCGCAGGGACGGGCAACGCCTATTTCAACCGTACACAACCAGCCGAGGAGCATCCTGAAAATTCCAATTTTAAACCGGGAAAGGAAGCCAACACTTACCAGGAAGGCACGGCCGATAATGACGGCAAGGGTGATGAGCAAACTAATATACCCGGCCCAAATGAATTGCCGGATCAGCAGAAAGTAGGCGAAGATAAAAACACGATTGAATGATTTAAGCGATCAAATATGATCTTGTCAAATCGTTAAATCCAGCGACTGTGTGTTCGTGTTTTACCATTTAATGTTTTGCTCGATAAATGCGATCAGGTCGTCGGCCATTACCCGCTGTTCTTTTACGCTGGGGTGCCCGGGCGTATTTTTATAAGGGAAAAAATAGGTCAATATATTTTTGTCCCCTATTTGCGCCACAGCTTTGGTAATATAGCCCGGCCACGCCGATCCTTCTTTTGTCGCATCCATACTGCCTAAGGCGCAAATGATCTTAGTCCTGGGGTATTTGTTCCGGATTGACTTCACAAATTCCTTATATGCTTTTACAATTTGCTCTTCGGTAGGGGCTTTGTCGCCAAACCGTGCTTTAAATTGCGGGTTATCGGGCATTTTGGTTATCCATACATCATTTTGGAACAAATTGATAACCACCAGGTCGGGTGTATATTTAGAGAAATCCCATTTGCTTTCGGAATCGGTCGGATCGTTGCGGTCATACATTTCCGGCATGATCTGGGGGAACCAGCTAACCAGTATACCGATACCGCTGCGGGCGATAACGTTAAATTCGGCATCAAAATGTTTAGCCGTTAGTGTAGCATAACTCAAATAGCCATTTTCGTAAGGCGCCGTGCCCCTGTCCTGCCCTGTGGTATCAATATCTGCGTAACCGCAGGTAATGGAATTACCGTAAAATTCTATTTTACGTTTGTTAACCGGTGGCGCAGCTAATGTTAATGAACCTTTATCCAGGGCAAACTGGTACAACCATACCTTGCCCATTGTCCATTCGGTGCGTTTGAACAATTCGACTGTATGCTTACCGGCCGGTAAACCCGAGGCCAGGGTATATTCTTTTTTTACGCTATCGGCCTGCAGCACGGATATCACCTTACCGTCGACGATCACGTTGATAAAGTTGCCTGCATGTTCGTCCTTTAAAGTAGCTTTTACACCCGTTCCTGTAAAATTGATGCTCGCGCTTGAGGCCGACCACGACAATTCGGTAGCTTCATCCTGCATCACAACACGGCCCATGTATTTTATATGCGGGTCGTGGCTGCGGATAACAACAGTTTGCGCGCGGCAGATAAGGGATGCCCCGCCAATAATTAAGGTGAGCAGGTATTTGGTTCTCATTTGGTTTTAGGTATTTACTTCAAATATACATAAGTGATGCCGTCTCCGCCCCTGTCGGCGTGTTCATCTTCCATACGCCCTACGGCATCATATTTTTTCAGGTAATCGCGAATCAATTTACGCAAAATACCATCACCTTTTCCATGTAATATTTTCAGGCTGCCAATACCCATCATCAGCGCCCTGTCCAGCAGCTTTTCAATTTCATAAAGCGCTTCCTCTCCCCTTTTTCCGCGCACATCTATTTCGGGACTAAAATTCGCTACATCTCCAGTGCCGGCGCTAAAGCTTCGCCGTATCTCTTTCGGCACTTCCTTTTTGGATACTTTTTGAACCCGGCCCTTCTTCGCCACGGTGCGCAGATCGCCGATAGCGATGATCACATTTTCCTTAACTATTTCCATCACCTGCCCGGTAGTCTCCGAACCGGTAAGCTTCACCCAATCGCCGGGTTTCAGCCCTTCATTTGCCTTTGCGGGCCTGGCTGGTTCTGTTTTTGCCGTGTTCTTTTCCAGCTCCCGGCTCAGGTTTTCACGTAACTGGCGCGTTTTTTCTTTATCGGCATTGCTGCTTTTAATGCCTGATATGGTATTCTCAACCAGCTTGTTGGCATTCAGGATAATGTTCTTCGCCTCCTGTTTTGCATCGCGGATGAGCGCTTTTTTATTTTCCTCTAAATAGTTTTTCAGCTTTTCATTCTCGGTCAGCAAACTGTCCATTTGCCTCTGCTGCTTATCCAGCTTTAGTTTGGTATCAAATATCTCTTTTTTCTCCCGCTCCAGGTCGACCAGCAAAGTATCTACTTTCTTTTGATTGACGCCGACCTTATTTCGTGCCAGGTCGAGCACTTGCTTTGGCAGGCCGATCTTTTGGGCTATCTCAAAAGCATAGGAACTACCCGGCTTGCCAACTTCAAGGATATATAAAGGCCGCATTTGCACATTGTCGAATAACATGGAAGCATTCTCGATACCCGGTGTGTTACTGGCGAAAAGCTTCAGGTTTGAATAGTGCGTGGTGATAACGCCACGGATCTGCTTTTGGTTCAGCGTCTCCAAAACAGCTTCCGCTATCGGGCCGCCAAACTGCGGATCGGTACCTGTACCAAATTCATCAATCAGCACCAAAGTTTTACCATTGGCCATATCAACAAAATTTTTCATTTTGGAGAGATGTGCGCTATAGGTACTCAGGTCGCTCTCAATAGATTGATCATCGCCAATATCGACAAACATTTGTTTAAATACCCCCACGGTACTTACATCCGAGGCCGGTATCAACAACCCTGCCTGGGCCATCATTTGCAGCAGTCCCACGGTTTTCATACAAACCGATTTGCCACCAGCATTAGGCCCCGATACTACAACAATGCGGGTTTCTCCATCAATAGTCACATTTAATGGCACAACCGTTTTCTTTTCGGCTTTGAAGCTTAAATAAAGCAAAGGATGGCGGGCATCCTGCAATTTTAATTTAGCATCATTTACCAAAATCGGCATTTCCGCCTCAATATCGATGGCAAACAAAGCTTTGGCGCGAACGAAATCTATTTTGGTCAATAAGCCATGATAGGATAACAGCAAGGGCACATAAGGCCGTAATTCATCGGTCAGCGCCGTCAATATCCTTACTATCTCGCGGCGGCGCTCAAATTCAAGGTCGCGGATGTTGTTATTCAGCGAAAATACCTCTTCGGGCTCGATATAGACCGTTTGACCAGAGGCAGATTCATCATGAATGAAACCTTTCAGCTTACGCTTATTTTCGGCAAGCAAGGGTATGCATAGCCTGCCATCCCGCACAGTCAGCGAACCATCGGCTGTCCATCCGTTAGCCGTGGCATTTTTAAATATCTGATCGATCTTGCGCCTGGCTTCCTGTTCGGCTTTGGCTATACCGGCTGTTATATCAGCCAATTCGCGGGAGGCGTTCGGCCTGATCTTTCCCTTTTGGTCGATAACGGCCTCTATTTTTTTAAGAATGGATTTTTCAATGGGCAGATGCTCAAACAGGGCTTCCAGGTTAGGATACAACCCCTCCCGCTGATTGAAATAAGCGATAACAGCAAAAACGGTAGATAACGAAGCCTGCACCTGGTAAAATTCATCTTCGCTTAGGAACGCGCCTTCTATCTTCGCCTTGTTGGCGAGTGACTTAATATCGAAGAAGTGATGAATAGGCAATGCCTCATCATTTTCCAGTATATTTTTAAATTCGTTGGCCTGGCTTAAAAATTTCAGGATCTGGTCGTAATTGTTCATCACCTGTATCTTATCGACCATTTGCTGGCCCATAACACTCAGGCAATGTGCTTTTATCAGTTCCTTTATCTCGGTAAAGCCAAGCTTTTCAACACTATTTGATGGGATGAGCATTGGGCTTACGCTTAAAGGGTATAAATCGTTTGATAGGGGCCGGCTGGGTACGCGGTTGGGTTTTTGGCGTATCAATTGGTTTTACTTGCGCCGCCGGCTGTTTGGGCAATTTTTTAAGAGAGTCGGCCTTTCTTTTTGCATCAGCCGCTATCTGCTGCTGATTAACTTTATTGAGCGAATCCGACTTCTTTTTCAACATATCCGATACCTGTTCATACATCTTCACAAGTAATTCGGGGTTTTGCGAATAATACTGAAGGCTTTTTTTGAATTGATTGGAATCGGTATGAAAACTCCTGAACACCAACAGATATTTGGCCGTGCCATATTTATATAAGCTATCTGGCACCTGCATTATATTATACATACTGCCATCGGTAATATGTATCTGGGTCAGCAGCCTGGTCATCCTGTCGGGCTGTATGATGTTGTCGGGTACGCGGTCGCCACCGCAAGCCCCGCAGAAAAGCAATAGTGAAAAAAACAGGATATTATATTTTTGCATTCTTTATTTTAGCGGCATTAATAAGCAAAACTACGGATAAATGAGCATAGCAGATAACATCAAAAGCTTAAAAAACGAAACGTCGGTCATTCATGTAACGCTCATAGCCGTGTCCAAAACCAAATCAAACGACGAGATCATGGAGGCCTATGATGCAGGACAACGTTTATTTGGCGAAAATATGGTGCAGGAACTGGTAGAAAAGTACGAATCGTTGCCGAAAGATATCCAATGGCACCTGATCGGTCATCTGCAAAGCAATAAAGTAAAATACATTGCACCGTTCATAACAATGATACAATCTGCCGACAGCCTTAAACTGTTACAGGAAATTGATAAGCATGCGCAAAAAAATAACCGGGTGATCGACTGCCTGCTGCAGGTGTATATAGCTGATGAGGAAACCAAATATGGCCTGGGTTTCGATGAAGTGATCGAATTGCTCCGTTCCGAAGAATTCGCTGCCTTAAAACACGTCAGGATACGCGGCATGATGGGCATAGCGACCAACACGGAAAGCGAAAAGCAGATAAAGGAAGAATTTTACGAGTTGAAGACTTTTTTCGACGGCATTAAGCAAAGCTATTTCAGAAAGGAAAATAGTTTTGATACCTTATCGATGGGCATGTCATCCGATTATAAGATCGCTATCGAACAGGGAAGCAATATGGTGCGGCTGGGGAGCACGGTATTCGGGCAGCGGGTGATAAAGCACTGGAAAAATAATTAATACAGCATTCAGGCATTAATCAATTACATTTTATCCGGGTCATCAAACAATGGCCCGGTCATCACTGACAAATGAGCAATAACCAAATACAATTAAGAATTGCAAAACGCGGGGACTGCCCGCGACTGATGGAGCTGGTAAATGAACTTGCGCTATTTGAACGGGCTCCGGATGAGGTTAGCGTAAGCCTTGAAGAATTTGAAGCGGCCGGTTTTGGCGCCAACCCGGTTTGGAAAGCTTATGTTGCTGAATGGGAAGGGTTCATTGTCGGTTTCGCTATTTATTATGTGCGTTACTCCACCTGGAAGGGCTGCCGTCTTTACCTCGAGGACCTGATCGTTACTGAAAGCTGGCGGGGTAAGGGTGTTGGCAAGCTATTATTTGACAAGATAATACAAGAGGCACAGGAAATGGGCTTTAACGGCATGACCTGGCAGGTACTAGACTGGAACGAACCTGCTATCAAATTTTATAATAAATACGAAGCCGCCATTGAAGATGGCTGGCTGAACGGCTCGCTTTCGAAAGAGCAAATTAAAAATTATAAGGTATGAATCGCTGGATAAGTTTGTTGGTTGTTGCTGTATTTTGTTTATGCTCGTGCCATAGGTCGGCGCCTAAGGGCCAGTCGGCACCGGCAAACGACACGTTGCTGTATACGTATAAAGTTGTTAAGCAACGGGCCCCGGACTGCGGTGATAAAGCAGACACCTCCTGTACGGTTGCAAAAGTGACCTACCCTTTTTTTCCGGAACAGAAAATCCTGAATGACACGGTGGTTGGAAGATTGCTCGGCGCTTATTATACCGGTGACAAACCCGATACCAGTTTGCAGCAGCAGGTTCAAAAATTTATTCAGTTTTATAATTATGATACTACCCGCAACGCCGACCACCCGAATGTGTTTTATACTTTGGAATCGAGTGCAACTGTGGTTAGGCAGGACTCCAGCCTTGTCACATTGCAGATAGACAGGTACACCTACGACGGTGGTGCACACGGAAGCGATTATACCGGCTTTATTAACTGGGATATAAAGGCTGCGAAAACGATCAGGCTCGGCGATGTCCTGTCGCCCGGGAATGAGGAGAAATTAAGAATTATTGCCGAGAAAATATTCAGGAAGCAGGAGAAGTTAAGCGATACAGGCCCGTTTACCAGCTACTCTTTTACGGGTTCCAAATTCGCCCTCAACAATAATTTCCTGATAACTCCTATCGGTATCAGTTTTTTGTATAATGAATATGAGATAAAGCCATATTCGGAGGGTCAGACAACCCTTTTAATACCTTATTCACAAATTAAATCCTTATTGCGGCCAGGTACTGTGATAAGCCAATATATCAGGTAATGCTTGTATTCAAATTTGGAGGGGCATCGGTAAAGGATGCCGCCGGGGTGATAAACCTTTCAGAGATCGTCAGAAAATATTCCGGCCGGCAATTGCTCATTGTAGTTTCTGCAATGGGCAAGACAACGAATGCGCTCGAACGGCTTACCAAAGCTTATGTGGATGGCTCGGATGAACTTCACGACATTTTTTTTGAGATCAAGGATTATCATTTCAATATAGCAAAACAGCTTTTCGATCCCTCGCACGCTATATTTAATGAAGTCGCGAATACTTTTGTCGAGATCGACTGGATGATAGAGGACGAACCGCACGACGACTATGATTTTATTTACGACCAGGTCGTCTCGATCGGTGAGTTGGTATCGACCCGAATAGTTGCGGCCTATCTTAATCATTCAGGCATTAAAACGCAATGGGCCGACGCGCGCGGCTATGTCCATACCGACAACAACTACCGGGAAGGAAATGTGGACTGGGAGAAGACCAGGACGTCTATCCAAAACGACATTCCTAAACTGCTGGAAAAAGGCATTGTAGTGACGCAGGGATTTTTAGGCGGAACGTCGGAGAATTTCACTACTACGCTGGGTCGTGAGGGCTCTGATTACACGGCTTCCATATTTGCCTCATGCCTGCAGGCCGAATCGGTTACTACCTGGAAAGACGTGCCCGGGATTCTGAACGCCGATCCAAAGTTTTTTAACGATACCGTCAAATTCGACGAATTATCGTATACCGAAGCAATTGAAATGACCTATTATGGTGCAAGCGTCATCCACCCAAAAACTATTAAGCCGCTGCAAAATGCCAAAATACCGCTGCTCGTAAAGTCATTCAACCACCCCGACGAGCCGGGAACAATTATCAGAGAAACTGCTGAAACCACGTTTGAAAAGCCGGTGATCATACTGAAGCAGAACCAGGTATTGTTGTCTATTTCAGCGAAAGATTATTCATTTATTTCCGAGATGCATCTGAGCGAAATATTCAGCCTTTTCGCCAAAAACCAGGTTAAGGTAAATATTATGCAAACGTCGGCTTTGAGCTTTAGTGTGTGCTTTGATCTGAAATATGAGCGCTTTGAAAAGCTTTTGGTTGCGCTTGCCCCCAGTTTTAAAGTAAAATATAACGAGGATATCTCGCTGATAACCGTACGTCATTACAAACTCGGCGCGCTGCGCGACCTGGTTGCAGGCAAAACTGTATTACTGGAGCAGATAAGCCGGAATACTGCCCAAATGGTGGTGAAATGATCACCTGGCCAGCACTATCCATACCAGCATAGCAAGGGCCGCTACCAGCGTATTCAGGAAATTAACTGTATCGTTCCCGATGTACTTCTTCCGCTCGAAAAGGGCGCCAAGGAAAGAATCGGCAAGGTTACCAATGGTACCCGTGAGAACGATCATCATGAACCATGGGTGGCCCACATGGCTCCGCATCACTATAGCTGCAATTACCGCAGAACCAAGCATGCCTATCAACAGCCCTTCGATACTGATAACGCCGTCAAGTCCTTTAGCCTCCTTTTTAAAAGTTACGATATTGAAAAACCGTCGCCCGTAAACCATCCCAAGTTCTGACGATAACGTATCAGCCGTTGCGGCAGATAATGCCGCGGCCATCATCAGCCTGAATATATCAGCATAATGATGAAAAAGGAACGCCAGCAGGGCCATTGCAGCAGCTACACCGCCATTAGCAAGTACCTGCCATGCATTGCGTTTGGCCGACCGGTCGGTTATCGCCTTAAAAGGTGATTTCTCGTTCTTTTTCCAGCTTGTTGCCAGGGTGCCAAGTATAAAGAAGGCCGAAAGCATACCTAAACCGATGTACCTGCCGCCGGCAAATACCAGCAATCCCACTATTGCGCCTGCTGTACCCCCACCCGGTGTTAGTTTGCCTGCCTTTACCGCCAAAGCAGCCGCAACAACCAGGAAAATTATTACAAACAAATAGTCGTATACAGCCATTTTGTGATGGGAATGGCCGTAAATTTATAAGGATTATTCTTCTATTACGATCTGATCTTTTGTTTTGCCCATTTCCTCCAGAAATCCTACCATGGCTTCAGTAAACTTATCGGGGCCGCATACATAGTAATATTGCGTGTCGTCCGCGGCATATTTTTGAAGCAGTTGTTTATCGATATGCCCCCGGAGGAATTTTGGGTCATCGGTTTTATCCAGGACATTGATAAAGTTGTCGCCGAGCATCATTTCGAACTCGTCGCGCAGGATAATATCTTCTGCCGATCTATTGGCAAACAGCAGTTTGCAGCCTTTAATATTTCCATCCCTGTATAATTGGCGCAGGATGGCAATAAATGGCGTTACCCCCGCCCCGCCCGCAATAAATAAACCAGGGCCCTTGAAATTGATGGCACCCCAAACATCGTGGATTATAAGTTCGTCGCCGGCGTTTATATCCTGCAGCTTATTGGTCATTCCATCATGATCGGTATATAGCTTAATGGTAAACTGCAGGTTGTCCCAATCGTTCAACGACGTAAATGTGAAGGGATGCAAGTCATCCCTCAACCCTGTCCTGTTTAGCGATACGTCTGTAGCCTGGCCGGGAACAAACTTGTAACCTTTAGGTTTTTCAAAATCGAACTGCTTTACATTATGCGTAACAGGGCGTGTTGCAAGTACTTTTACGATATGTTTTTCCATTTTATTTATTTTGATCAGTTACTGCACTAAGCTTTGCCAGCGAGAATGCACCAATAGCCATTGCCAGGTCGCGCACAGCTACATCCAGGTAATTGCCGCTTGCTAACAGGCTTAAAGCGATGAGTATCAGCCACGCGGAAACTATGTATGCTCCTTTGGCGGGCTTTGCCAATACAATTATACCAGCCACTATTTCTATCACTCCCACTATCATCATAAAAACCGATGGTTTAAAGGGCAATGCTGATGCCAGGGAAGGATGTAAATATTTTGCCCAGTCTGTAAGTAAATTGGTAAATTTATCTGTACCGGCTGCAATAGGTATCAACCCGTAGGTGAATTTCAAAAGCGTCTGAACGCCGCTGATCGTTTTCATTTTCTCGTCCATGATTAAATTTGATTTTTATTATTAGAGAGAAGTCGGAAAACAAGGGTTACAAAATCTAATTTGCAATAAAATGTAACCCTTTCACTTTATTGATACTCTATTAATAACATTAATAGTATTAATCTGTTTTATGATGCCCCAGCAGCAAGTAATAACGCCGGCTACCGAAGACAAAGAAATTATAGCACGAATTTTAGCTGGTGAAAAACACCTGTACGAAAACCTTATGCGGAAATACAACTCGCGTATGTTCAGGATCAGCATGTCTATCATTAATGATGATATGGACGCAGAAGATATTATGCAAACCGCTTATATCAGTGCTTACCAGCAACTTCGTTCTTTCACCGGAAAATCGGCTTTTAGTACCTGGCTGATACGAATATTGATAAACGAGAGCCTGCTTCATAAAAAACGCCGATTAAGGCGGCAGGAAATATTAAGCAAACAGGAAATTATAGAATCCCATAACGATACCCCGTTAAACAGTCTTATGAACAAGGAATTGAAAAACATACTGGAAAAGGCCGTACTAACCTTACCGGAAAAATACAGGCTGGTATTTGTAATGCGTGAAATAGAGAATATGAGCACCTGCGAGACAATGGATGTGCTAAACATCGGTGAATCAAATGTTAAAATAAGGCTGAATCGCGCCAAAGAAATGCTGAGAAATGAACTGAGCACCCAATTTAAATCGCAGCAGCTTTTTGATTTTCATCTTACACGCTGCGACAGGGTGGTAAATTTTGTAATGGACAGGATATAATTGACGCCACAGACAAAAAATTATTTTACATTTGTGCCAAATTAATACAAAATGAAAGCAACCAGTATATTCATCACTCTTGCAGGCATAGCTATCCTGATAACTTGCCTTATTTATTTCAGGCCGGCGCTGAATGTCGTTGATTCTGACCCTATGACCATTAACCCTAAAGGCGGTATGACGTCTGAGTGGCCCTTGTTTATTGGTATCCTTACCACGTTTGTAGGTGTTATTTTCTTTTTCATAGCCACAAACGATAAAACAGCAAAAAAATAATTTAACAAATTTCCGTTTTATAAACAAAAAGGACATATCCTTGTGGATATGTCCTTTTTGTTTATGCGGCGATAAACTTATCAGCCTATTTTTATCCGGCTGCTAAGTTCAGCGGTGTTAACGGACAGGGCGCTGCTGGTCTCTGTTTTCCTTTTACTCTCCAGGTAAGGCTGGTGATATTGCTTGTAAAAATCCTTTTTTGAGTCTTTGTATGATTTTACGGCGCCTATCATGCTCATAAACTTGATGTAATACCAGGCAGTATCTACCTGGTGGGGCCTGAAGCCGCTTCGCGCACTTTTAGGGTATAAATGGTGGTTATTGTGCCATTCGCCGGCTACAATACCCGGCCAAAGCTGGTTAATGGAATTATCTTTCTGGTTATGATCTACCCCTTCGCGTTTTTTATCCTTGCCTTTACCGTGCCCTTCGTAGTTAAATGTCCGCACGCCAATGGCCCAAAAGCCGGCCGAGCCAAATATGCTGCAAGCAAGCGCATGGCCGCCAATCAAATAAAAGGCCAGGTACCAGAAAGACCAGTTGAGCACCCATGACATTACTGCCCGGTATGGATTTACATACGAACCCCACTTTTGATATTGCTCATAGGTGTTTGCCTTTACACCTGTATGTTTCATCAGCGACTTGACACGGCAATAATCATCGGCTGAAAGGTCCTTGGCTATAGGCTGGTGGTTTACATCGGCCAGGAAACAATACCAAAAACCGGCTTCGGCATTGTATGGGTCGCCGGGCTGGTCTGACTTAGCATGATGAACGTGATGGGATATGGCGTATATCTCCTCGGGTATGATACTGATGGTAAGATTTTGGGTAAAAAACCGCCAGAAAGGGTTGCGAAACTGGTAAGCGCCGTGCGTGCAATACCGGTGATGCCAGATGGTACCGTGGGTGCCGAGGATGATCATGCTATACAGGAAACCTATCAGCAACATCCATGGGTCCATATATTTAAAAAGGTATAGCAGGAAAAAAGGCACCAGGCATAATACCTTAAACCAGCTAAAAAAGGGCAACCAGTTTTTACGGTTGCTGAAAACATTAAGCCTCGAAAAAAATTCTGCAAGTATCTGACTGACTTTCGGCTTTACCAGGTCGCCGTCACTATCCTTCCATCCGTATGCAGGTGGTTGTAATACATGGTCTAAAAATGCCATTTAATTAAATAATTAGAGTTTATTAGTTAGGGTTTATTAATTGGTTCAATACGTTAAGCGCAGCATTTGACTGTCAATGGCTGCGATATAATTTAATTGGCCGCTTAAAATAGCCGCCACATATAGCTTAGCCCGCCCCTCCGGCGTATGCCCTTCCATACCGGTTGTTGTTAATAAGCACACAACAATCGCGGGGCCGCACCGGCTTCCGTTGCATATATCGTTTATAAAAATTGTTGAAATAACATTTATTTGCCTGCTTTGGTATTAAGCTTAAAGATCACCAAAACGAAACAGGCAAAGTCTAAGAAATATGACCCAGAGTGGAACGTACTAAAGGTAAATTTTTTTTACGTAAAACTGACAATTGTTGCAACTTATTTTAACTCCAAAAAGATGTACTGGGAAATTATACGTGGATTATAGTCCTGGTTGTCCATTAAGAGTTATCAGAGTGACTGCGTCTGTCGGTACGCACGGGCGTGCGGCATGTGACTTTTGGTAAATTGTTGTAGCTTTAAAATATGGCGGAAAATAAAAGTTCAAGGATAAAGGAAGGATTATATTTATAAGTTTTGCCATGTTTACCTGTTATAATAGTCTGTTAAGCAAACGAGACACGTGTGTGCCAGCGAGGATAATTTTTCGGATATTGCATAAAAAAACCTTATGCAAGCTAAATTGATATGCGCGACATCCGGACTTAGACTAATTTCAGACGATTCACTTGTTGATTTTCAAGAGTTTTTATTAACACAAGGTGATGGCATAATAAAGAAAAACTTTGCATTGGATTTCGAAAAAATATTAGGGATTCATAGTTTCAGTGCATTGCGAAATAATCCTTATTTTTTTTCAAATAAAACAGGACAAAATCACAGTGAACTATACGAAATATCAAATAAGAGCTTAGCGACTGTTCAGGAATTAATTGCCTTTTTGTGGTTTGTGAAGGATAATAGTTGTAATGCTCACCAATTGTTTGCTTATCTACCCGAGCCAGAACAAGTAATCTTTATGGATAAAGTGACAAATTATTCAAATTGTTATGGGGGGTTTAACGAAGTTCAATTTTCAGCATCAGAAATAGTTAAAGCAGCGAAAATAATGAATGCAGCAAAGGAACTTTCAAGTGCGAACAAGTATGTTAAACAGCAAGATTATTACAAGGTTGAAAACATCGATCCAAACACCACTATGACATTCGTTCATAAGTTAAGTTATGGACTTAGGAACAGAGTTGAACGTGCCATATTATTCTTATTAACAGCAAGGCAGGCCGCGTTCAAACCGATGAAAATATCCTTGTATATGAACATTTTGGAATGCTTATTTTCGGATACAAGTCATGGCGATATTATTCATAAAATATCAGAAAGGGCAGCTTTTTATATAGGTGATAGTTTTGATTCAAGAATGGATATTATGCGAAATATAAAGAATTCTTATACCTTACGTTCAAAGTATTTTCACGGACAAAAGATTGACCACAAAGACTATTCCGACGTTGTATTATCTGACATGGCAAGGGAGATTGACGGGCTTATGAGAGCAATTCTAACTAAGGTTATTACTGTTAATCATAAGGAGTTTACCGATAGCGATAAAAACCTAAATGTTTTTTTTAATAAAATGATTTTTGGCAGAGATTAAAAATATTTGTACCCCCTTTAGTTTAGTCTTTCGAGGGCGACTTAAATCAAACGCCTAAAATAAGGGTTCCCAACCGGCGCAAGAATGACGGAACGGCCTGCGCGTAAAGGCTGCTCGTGACATATAGCACCTCGCTCCTGCAAGGTTCCCCCTCACGGGTTTAAACTAATTAGCCGGATATAAAAAGTTACACTAAGTGTCACAAAGCCAAAAAAATAAATTAAAAAACCCACAAAACACCGATACACGAAGCATAAATAAACGGCATTATTTTGCCTGAAGTGGTAACAAAGTTGCTTTATTACGACCTGAATGGGTTTTTTAGTTTTTTACGCGTGCTTTTGTTTTAAAAGTGGACCATATCTAACAGACTTATAGTTAGGAGGTAATATCAAGGGTGTTCACGGAAAGTGCAAAAATGGGTCACTTTTACTACTTAGTGTGTCAAATAATATGTTATTTATCAACTTATTAAAGTAAAATATTGCGCGGAAAGCGGCTTTTGCGTGAACGCTTAGTGTGGTGAGTGGTAAATGGTGAATAGTGAGTGTTTTGATTGACTATTGACTATTGACTATTGACCATTCACTACTGACTATTCACTATTGGTCCAACCTGAAAAAGGAAAATTACGGTCAAAAAAAATGGGACGAAGAATCTTTAGTAAAGATTTCGTCCCACGAAGGGTAAATGATGGGGCTCGAACCCACGACCCCTAGAACCACAATCTAGTGCTCTAACCAACTGAGCTACATCTACCGTTTTGAGGTTGCAAATGTAAATAATTACGGCCTAAAGTCAAGCAAATTTTTAATATTACATTCAACTTACGGGCGGGCGGTTATTTATTGCCGAAATTTGTATTTATGGCTGAGCAATTAGTTGAACTGAACGTGACCGGGATGCATTGTAACAATTGCGCCATTTCGGTTCATAAATTACTGGAGAAAAAGGGGTTCCATGATATCCTGGTGGATTTCGCCTCCGAGGAGGTAAAATTTTCGGCTGATAATGATGCGGCGGTTAAGGATGCCATTAAAGGTATCGAGGGTTTAGGCTATAAAGTTTTAGATGATGCAGCAACACACCAGGAAAGGTTTTATGAAAAGCTCGAAAACAAACTGATCTTTTGTGCGCTATTCACCGTACCCCTTCTTATTTCGATGTTGCTTCCCTGGCATTTTTTATCCGATCCATGGGCGCAGTTTGCATTGTGCCTGCCCGTTTTTACTGTGGGCTGCATGCATTTCGGTAAAAGCGCCTGGCATTCGGTTAAAGGCGGTGTACCCAATATGGATGTACTGATATTTATCGGTTCGTCGTCCGCATTTATTTATAGCCTGATCGGCACCCTGCAGCATTTGGGAATGCGCTACCAGTTTTACGAAACCTGTGCAACCATTATCACCCTGGTATTGCTCGGCAACCTGTTCGAAAAGCGTTCAGTTACGCAAACCACCTCGGCCGTAAAGGACCTTATCCGGATACAACAGGTTAGTGCGAATCGCATAATAAATGCGCAGATAGAGGTAATTAATGCGAAAGAAGTGCGTGCGGGAGATACGTTACAGGTGAATACCGGAGACAAAATACCCGTCGACGGCGATGTACTTTCGGGTAATGCATCTGTCAACGAATCCATGCTGACGGGCGAAAGCATCCCGGTGGAAAAGGGCAAATATGATAAACTGATAGGCGGCACTATCGTAGAGCATGGCAATATCACCATGATGGCTACTAAGGTGGGCTCGAACACCGTTTTGGCGCAGATAATCGAATTAATGAAAAAAGCGCAAAGTGCAAAGCCACCAATTCAGAAAACGGGCGACCAGGTAGCAGCCATATTTGTGCCGGCCGTTATCATTATTGCCATTGTCACCTTTATACTAACCTGGTTGGTGGGTCATGCCGGCTTACAACATGCCCTGATGAATGCTATAGCGGTATTGGTTATCTCCTGCCCTTGCGCCATGGGACTGGCCACACCAACTGCCGTTATGGTAGGCCTGGGTCGGGCGGCAAAAAATGGCATCCTGATCAAAGGCGGCGATACTGTTGAGGCGGTAACCCGGGCAAAATACATTGTTTTTGATAAAACCGGCACTTTAACTACCGGAAAGTTCAGGATAAACAATGTAAAAGCCGAAGCAGGATTCGATATCGAATCAATAAGGGGAACGATCACAGCTATTGAAGAGCGGTCTAATCACCCTATCGCACGTTCCCTGGTGGATGGCCTCAGGGACCTTCCGCAACAAAAATTGATATTAAGATCGGTAACCGAGGAAAAGGGCTTAGGTATGCGTGCCGGGGATGTGGATGGGAACCATTATTTCCTTGGGGCTTCAAAAGGCAATAATCAAGACGCTTTATTTAATGTGTCGCTGTATAAAAATCAGGTGCTAATGGCGCAGATAGAAATAGATGACGAGATAAAACCTGAAGCAGCTGCTTTGATAAGCCAGTTGAAAAGTATGGGCGTTAAACCTGTACTGTTAAGCGGCGACAGGCAGAGCAGGTGTGAAAAAGTTGCCGCAGCATTAGGTATCAAAGAAGTTCATGGAGAAAAACTACCGTCAGAAAAGTTAACTGTTATCGACATTTATAAAAAGAAGGGCCAAACTATTATGGTAGGCGATGGCATTAATGACGCACCCGCCCTCACCCAGGCCGACGTAGGCGTGTCGATGAACGACTCGAGCCAGGTGGCCATACAGTCGGCCAAAGTCATCCTGCTAAACACCGACCTGTTTTCGCTGGTAAAATTTCTGCAGATAAGCAGGCACACGTTAATCACCATTAAGCAAAACCTGTTTTGGGCATTCGCTTATAATATTGTTGCCATACCTATTGCTGCATTTGGTTTTCTCAACCCGATGTTCGGCGCCCTTGCCATGGCATTTTCCGATGTGGTGGTCATTGGCAATTCGCTGAGGCTGAAGGTGAAGAAAATTAATTAGTTCATAGTTGATGGTTAGTAGATCATAGCCTGTAATATTTTATAATTTTGGCAGATCGGACTTTGATAATAGATATGCAAGTCGCCATGAACTATTAACCATTGATCCACGAACTAACAAATGATCGAAATATTTACTGACGGCGCATCAAGCGGGAACCCGGGACCGGGCGGCTACGGCGTTATCCTGCGTTCAGGCAAACATTATAAGGAGCTTTCCCAGGGCTTCCGTAAAACCACTAACAACCGCATGGAATTGTTAGCTGTGATCAAGGGCCTGGAAGCGCTGAAAAGCCTCAATCAATCCGTTACTATTTACTCTGACTCTAAGTATGTGATCGACGCTATCGAAAAACGATGGGTATATAGCTGGCTGCAAAAAGGCTTTAAGGATAAAAAGAACAAAGATCTGTGGCTTCGTTATCTCGAAGTAAGTAAGCTTCACCAGATCAAATTCGTTTGGGTACGCGGGCATGCAGGGCACCCCGAAAATGAGCGCTGCGATGAACTGGCAGTAGCTGCGGCAAAACAGAAAGATTTGCTGATAGATTCCGTTTTTGAAGCTGAGGCAGCGCGGACTAACCTGTTGTGATTAGTCCGGACACCAGAAAATCGGCACAAATTCTGATTGTATTTCGCCCGATCTTACGGAACGGGTAGTGCCGGGTTAACACGGTTAACACAATTCAGGGTATTTTGTAGTTAATTTACTGTCTATCAATACCTTACTTAAAACAGGTGTAAACCATAAAATCACTGTATCGCCACTAAGCCCTCAAAAGTTTTTTTGGTTACCTGCGGAGAAAAATAAGCCATCATTTCTTCGGCTTTAAGCACCATATTTTCTGAGCCAATGAATATGGCCGAACGCTGGTGTAATTCAGTTACTTCCAAATCAAGTATACGTTCGTAACCATTGCTGGCCTTCCCGCCGGCCTGCTCTATGATAAAGGCCATCGGGTTACACTCATAAACCAATCTCAATTTGCCTTTGGGCGCACTGGCCGTTATCGGGTAAATAAATATTCCGCCTTTGATCAGGTTACGGTGGATATCCGCCACCATCGAGCCGATATAGCGCGAAGTATAGGGGCGCTTGGTCTTATCATCCTCAACCTGGCAGTATTTTATATATTTTTTCACCCCATCAGGAAAATGAACATAATAGCCTTCATTAATTGAATAGATCACTCCATCTTTAGGAATTTTCATCTCCGGGTGCGAAAGGCAAAACTCACCGATAGACGGATCGAGCGTAAAGCCGTTAACCCCTTTACCCGTAGTATAAACCAGCATGGTTGACGATCCGTAAATTACATAGCCCGCGGCCACCTGTTCAACGCCACGTTGCAGTACGTCCTGCAAAACAGCACGGCCCTTGGTCGATTTACGGCGATAGATAGAAAATATCGTGCCGATACCTACGTTTACGTCGATGTTTGACGAGCCGTCTAAGGGGTCGATGGCGACAATATATTTTGCGTCGGTGGAAACATCGGTGTCAAGATGAATATACTCATCATTTTCTTCCGACGCCACAATGCAGCATTCCCCGCCATGTTTCAGGGCAGAAATGAATTGCTCGTTGGCGTAAACGTCCAGTTTCTTTTGTCCTTCGCCCTGGATATTGGTGGTTCCGTTCTCCCCCAATATATCCGCAAGGCCTGCCTTATTCACCTCGCGGTTGACAATTTTAGCGGCAATACCGATGTCTCTCAGCAGTCTCGAAAGTTCACCCTTAGCGTACGGAAAGTCAGCCTGCTTTTCAATAATGAACTGGCCTAAAGTTTTAGCTATCTTCATTTACTTAGTGTATTTAATACATTACTATTTTTGCAATTCTATGGCCTCTAAGGTATGTATTTTTTCCTCAGAAATGCAAAATCTAAGCATTGTACGTATTTTATGCCAACCTTGTTTCCCTGCCGCTCCAGGGTTTAAGTGTAACAAACCAAGTTTTTTATCGTAGATAACTTTTAAAATATGAGAGTGCCCGCAAATGAATAATTTAGGGGGCTTAGTGTAAATTTCCTGTCGTATTGACGGATTATAATGACCGGGATACCCGCCGATATGCGTCATCCAGACATCTACCTGTTCACAATTAAAACGCAGGTGTTCCGGGTAAGTTATCCGGACGTCTTTCCCATCGATATTGCCATAAACTCCCCGCAGGGGTTTAAACGCAGCCAGCTTATCTGCCAGCTCTATATTGCCGAAGTCTCCGGCATGCCATATCTCATCGCAGTTTTCGAAATGTTTGAAAACGGAGTCATCAAGATAGCCGTGAGTGTCGGAAAGGAGGCCTATCTTGACCATTGAAGAAGAAAGCTTGTGCCGAAATGCATCACCAATTCCAAAATATACCCAAGGATAAGCGTAGCGCACATAATACTATTTTCATAATATCTTCTCATGATATTAAGCACAAGAGCGATAACTAAAAATATAAAGTAAACTATTGCTGCGCTTGCAAAGCTCCACAACAAAAAACGTCGCCCGTCTGCAGATTCAAACGGATGTTGAACTGCTAAAGCACTAAGTGCAGATAATAAGATGCCTCCCAGGGGAATAATCAGCAGCACGGTGAATACAATCGATGTTGTTTTCATACTAAAAAGCGATAAAATAAGGTTGCAGCAATTTAATATATTCCGATGAATAACTATCCTTCGACTCGTAAATTAAAAACTTATCCTCTTTGATTTCTGTTTTTTGCAAGCCAAGGCAAACCATCACTCTATGCGGTCCTGATAGCGGGAACGAGCGTATATAAA
Source organism: Mucilaginibacter sp. (assembly GCF_035492695.1). Classification (GTDB taxonomy): domain Bacteria; phylum Bacteroidota; class Bacteroidia; order Sphingobacteriales; family Sphingobacteriaceae; genus Mucilaginibacter. The sequence goes on from NZ_DATJJC010000005.1 coordinate 59,568, forward strand.
CTAATTTTTGTTGATGTATGTCATATTTACGATACAAGGGCAATAACTCTTCAGCTGTGTCTAAAGGCAATATCATACAAAAGATGCCTACCTCGTGAAGATGCCTTGATACTTGCCCGATCAAAGTTTTAAAAAAATCTATATCCGAATGTTTAGCAACCTGTCTATTTTTCTGAGCCGACGTAAGCGAATTAATATAAAACGGTGGGTTAGATACGATCAGGTCATATTTCTTTCCAGGATTTTCGGCAAAAAACTGCTCAAATCCAATAGGATATGTGGTTAACTTTGCCGCAAAAGGCGAATTATCAAAATTGCGCCCTGCGGTTTCAGCCGCTTGCCTGTCGATCTCCACCGCATCTATTTCCGCCGTCCCAAACCGCTGCGCCAGCATCAGAGCAATAACACCCGTGCCTGTTCCGATATCAAGAATATTTTTAGGTTGATCAGCATCAGCCAATGCACCCAGCAATACACCATCGGTATTGATCTTCATGGCGCAGCCGGCTTGATCGACCTCGAATTGCTTGAATTTAAAAACGCCGGACATGGCTCAAATTTCGTAAAATTCGATCGGTAAGCCGTCCGGGTCGGCAAAGAACGTGAAACGTTTGCCTGTATATTCATCCACCCTTATTGGTTCAACAACGATACTATGTTTTTGAACTTCCGCGATAGCTTCATCAATATTGTCAACCTCAAAAGCCAGGTGGCGTAAACCAGCTGCTTCAGGGCGTGACGGCCGGGCAGGAACATTAGGGAATGAAAAAAGTTCGATCTGGTATAAGTCGTTTACTTCCAGGTCGAGTTTGTACGAATTTCTTTCGGCGCGAAATACTTCGCGCACTATTTTTAAACCGAGCACCTGCGTATAAAACTGTTTGGACCGTTCATAATCCGAACAAATAATGGCGATATGATGTACACGGTTAAGTTTAAGCATTTAATCGCCTAAGATAGAATACAAAACATTATCGTAAACCATTTTAGTATCGGTTATATGCCCGAACGATTCTTCATCAACCGTCATATAGCCGTCGGTGACAGCACCAAGCAGGCTAAACTCAACTTCGCTGGTCGCCATCAGTTCGATAAAGCGCTCCTGCTCTTCTGCCGATACGCTTACCACTACCCTGCCTTGCGCTTCACCAAAAAGAAAAGCATCCTTGCGGACAGAGTTATCAGAAGCTATCTCAAACCCTAATTCATTTGGCAAAGCCGATTCTACCAAGGTCACATACAAACCGCCGTCGGAAACGTCGTGAGCTGATTGGATAACTTTGTGTTTGATCAGTTCTTTAACAACCTGGTGCATCGCATACTCTTTATCCAGGTCGAAATAAGGGGCTGGAGCAGCCAGAATCTTATGATAGGATGCCAGGTACTGTGATGAAGCAATATCATTCACCGACTCGCCTATCAAATAAATAAAGTCGCCGGGCTGTTTAAAATCTGATGTGGTTATGGTCGAAATATCATCCAGTACACCCAGCATACCAATGGTAGGTGTCGGGAACACCGGGCCTTCGTCTGATGACTGGTTATAAAAACTCACATTACCACCGGTAACCGGGGTTTCAAATTTGGTACAAGCTTCGCTCATGCCTTTAATAGCACCCACAAACTGCCAGTAAACTTCGGGCTTGTACGGGTTGCCAAAATTAAGGCAGTTGGTTATGGCAACCGGTTCGCCGCCGGCGCAGGTGATATTACGGGCCGCTTCAGCAACCGCAATGGCACAGCCCTTTTGCGGATCGGCGTATACGTAGCGCGAGTTACAATCAACAGTCAAGGCGATGGCTTTATCCGTTCCGCGAACGCCGACTACACCTGCATCGCATGGACGGTTAGTGGTCATGGTTGATGTTCCAACGGTTGAATCATACTGACGGGTTACCCAGCGTTTTGAAGCAATATTCGGGTGAGATATTAAATGCTCTGCAACAGCTACCAGGTCGGCAGGTTCCTTAACATCTTCTATTCTGAATTTCTGATTTTCTTTATAATAAGCCGGCTCACGGTATTCGCGTGTGTAAACCGGTGCGCCACCGCCCAATACCAGGTCGTCGGCAGGCACGTCGGCTACCAATTCGCCGTGCATATAATATAACAGGCGTTTGGTATCGGTTACTTCGCCGATAATGGCACAGTTCAGGTCCCATTTATCAAATATGGCCTCAACTTCCGCTTCACGGCCTTTATGGACCACGATCAGCATACGCTCTTGCGATTCGGAAAGCAATATTTCGAACGGCTTCATGTTTTCCTGGCGGGTTGGTACCTTATCCAGGTCGATGCGCATACCGTGTTCGCCTTTCGCTGACATTTCGGAGTTGGAGCAGATGATACCGGCAGCGCCCATATCCTGCATACCTACCACGGCGCCTGTTTTGATCACTTCAAGCGTTGCCTCTAATAACAATTTCTCCTGGAAAGGGTCGCCTACCTGTACTGCAGGCAAGTCGTTTACCGAATCTTCTGTGATATCTTTTGATGCGAACGCCGCTCCATGTATGCCATCCTTTCCTGTTGCCGAGCCTACGATGTAAACCGGGTTACCTACACCATACGAGGTAGCGGAAACCGTTTCACCTGCTTTAACAATACCGGCGGACATAGCATTCACCAACGGGTTCACATTATAACACTCGTCAAAGAACAATTCACCGCCCACAGTGGGGATACCAAAGGCATTACCATAGTCGCCGATACCTTTCACCACGCCTTTGATCAACCATTTGGTACGGTCGAGACTCAAATCACCGAAGCGCAACGAGTTTAACTGCGCTATCGGCCTTGCGCCCATTGTGAATATATCGCGGTTAATACCGCCAACACCGGTAGCAGCGCCCTGGTAAGGCTCCAAAGCTGAGGGGTGATTGTGTGACTCTATCTTGAAAGCGCAACCAATGCCATCGCCCAGGTCCACCAGGCCGGCATTCTCCTCGCCTGCTTTGGCCAGCATACGCGGGCCGTCTTTCGGCAAGGTTTTCAGCCAGGTAATGGAGTTTTTGTATGAACAATGTTCGCTCCACATCACCGAAAAAATAGACAGTTCGGTAAAGTTGGGAACGCGTCCCAATATCTCTTTTATTCGTTCAAATTCTTCGGGTAGTAAACCTAAATCTTTAGCTGTTTCGGGGGTGGTTAATTCCAGGGTCTCCAAGGCAATTATCGTTTGTTGAAAGGAAGCACAAAAGTAGGAAAAAAGGTGAAAAGCAGAAAGGAAAAAGCTTAAAGCCAAAAAGCACAAAAAACAGAAAAAGGCGATGGATTTTAGCCCAATCGCCCTACTTTATATAGATCAGTTAACGTGTGCCTTAGTCCGAAGGCGGAATTTGAAAATTGAAGGGCAGATTATACCTGACGCGCACCGCCTGGCCATTTTGTATACCTGGCTTCCATGCAGGGGCAAGTTTTAAAACCCGCACCGCTTCATCATCTAATCCATAACCAACTCCCCTTATAACATTTATATCTGACAGGTGTCCGTCTTTCTCTATCACAAAGCTAACCCAAACCTTACCGCTGATATTATTTTCCTGGGCCTGGCCGGGGTAACGAAGGTTCTTTTGAAGAAATTTTGCCCAGGCTGCTTCACCACCAGGAAACTGCGGCATTACTTCAATTGTGTTAACTTCGTGAATACCGTTGTCTTCAGTCGCTTTTGCCACCTCACCTCCTTTACCGGAAGAAAGTTCAGGAATAGAAATACCGCCATCGCCTTTAACAGTTTCCTGTCCTGGGTCGACAGTTTGGAGGTCTTCTATTTTGGGTGGATTTTCAGCCTGGTCATCACGTACCGGCGTTGGTTGAGGAAACCGTACCGTACTACGTTGAGCCGGTGGTTCAACCCTTTGCTTTGGCGGAGTAACCGGCGGTTTCACTGTTTGAGGCGCGACAATACGCGGATCCGTTATAACTTCCGTTATCTTCACATACGGGTTCCTGGTCATAAAAAAGCTGCAAACCAGCATTAGCACTACAAAGCCCCCAATGGTGAAACCCAACGCCTTGAGCAGGTTGTCTGCATAGTGCTTCCTTAGGTCGTAAGCGCCGTAGGCTTTGTTACGGTCGTCAAATACAAGTTCGAGCCACCCGGACTTGTATAAATCTAATTCTGTGATAGGCATTTTTTCAAAATTTAATTTTACTTTATAACGCAATAGCAATATTTAATATTGCGCGACTGCAAAATAAAATTTTGTATGCCTGTTAAATTCTATAATAAAATTTTGAGCGGCACAGTTTCACCACTTATCCGTAACGATCTTTTTCACCGCCGGGGCAGCGGTTTTTTTCACAGAATGGTTTTGCGACATATATTCTTTCAATTTTGCGCCTAATTGCTGGCAATATGCGCCCGCCTGATCGAGATAACCGCTCAATTCTTTTTTTTCAAGTTTTGATGAAGCATTGTCCAGTTCGATTTGTTTGCCACTCACAGGCACAAAAGCACCGTAGCGGTCTCTTTCATAGGGGATAAACACAAATTCAGTAAACCAGAACCGATATTTGGAGTCCTTACATTGTATGGTAAACGTGCAGGTGATCTCGCCATTTTCGTGTTTGGAGAACGAAAGACTGGAATGGGTAAGAAATTTATCGTGGATAACAAGCGTGGTATCCGCCGTTAATTTTCCTTTCAGTTTATTATCGGCTGCAAAAGCTGCTGCTTTTTTACTTAAGCTATCGGCGCCCGCGCCGGGCAGATCAACAACCTGGTAATAGATATATTTATTTTGCTCGTTAAGCGATAACAAACTTTTTTGAGCATGGGCCAACTGAAAAACAAGCAGGCAGGTAAACAAAAGCAATATCCTTTTCATAACATAAAGATAAAGCCGCTCTCCGGTAATTGAAGAGCGGCTTGAAATTAAATTTAACCGGGGTATTATTAAAACGCGTAAACTGCAGCTAATACAAATTGTGATGCGGATTTTGTAGGCGCGCCATTGCTGTCGGTAAATATCTCGTCACCACCGTTATCAAACCTGATCTCGGGAATGAAAGTCAACGGACCCGCTTTGATGTTTGAAGTTACAGTAATACCGGTAACATGAGCTTTTGGACTAGTGCCGATCGCTTTGGTTTCGAAATACTCGCCTCTTAAACCAAAAGTAACTGCTTTAGATACGGCCAACTGTGGATAAAGCGCAACACCGTCATATCCACCACCGCCATGGGCAGGGGTAAATGTTGCAGCGTTTAAACCCAATTTAAATGCATCAGTGATCTGGTAAGCAGTGGTCAGGTCAAATATAGTACCCGATGTAGGACCTGTAGCCAGGTTAAAGTACGCGGTCCAGCCCTTTGCAGGCGCAACCATTAACTGGGCGCCAAAGGTTGACACATCATGAGTTGAGGTGTACACATTCCAGTTATCGTTAAATATACCGGCCATCAGGCTAACTTTGTCCGAAAAAGCGTAGGTTGCTTTGAAACCAGCATTCTGGAACGGGCCGGCACCAAACAGGTATGAGGTTGAGTAGTTAAAGTTGCCTGTCGGGCTAATTACTTCATAACCTACGAAAGTCGCCATGTAACCGGCGGCAAGGCTAAACTTGTCGGTTACGGCGTAGTTAACATACAAATTCTGAATGTGAAATGAATTATTTCCATTTCCGGCGCTGCCATCGCCGTTTGGAGTAGACTGATATTGCCCCCGCGGTCCAAATCCCAACTCGCCCACGAAAGAGGCTTTACCTACTGTTTTCTTCAAGCCTAAATCGATCATACCGATAGAGATCGAGTTATTGTCTGAAGCGAAATAGGTAGGGATGTTGGCATGACCAGAGAAATCATCCTTGTAATAGGTATCTACCGAACCGAAGATAACTAAAGGGGCATCTGAAGTAGTTTTTACAGTATCCTGCGCTTTAGCAAAGCTAAATGCAACGACACCGACGAATAAAAGTAAAAATCTTTTTTTCATGATTAGTGTTTTGGTTAATTTGATTGATTGACTGATTGATTATTATTTAGTTAAGTTGATTTATTTGTTATTCACGACCCTATACTTCGACCAGGGGCCGCCTGCCGGGCTTTTCTCCATTGTAAACCCGGCAACTAACCCAGGCAGCTTTGGGTTTTTCCGGTAAAAGCTTTTTTAGCAGGGCCGATAATAGCTGTTTAGTAAAACTAATATTCATATAGTGGAATTTAATTTGATTTTGATAAAATTATCACATTCAATTATTATAAAAGACAAATTACAAGAGTAAATCATCATATTTTGATTAATAAAATCATATAAATTTGATTTATAAATACAATTTTATTAATTTTTTCATGAAATTATGAATGTTTTCATAACAAAACAAATTTTTAATATCAAAAATCATATAAAATTGATAAGAATTATCAAATTCATAAATATTTACTAAAATTTAACACTGATTTTGCATAATTTTCAATCAAAAAACTTACTAAAGCCCTAAAAATTCATCAAGATTTTAAAATTAAGGTTAAACAACACCTTTATTCGTGTAGTTATTACAATCTGAAGCCACTTGGCGCCATGCCCGGGGTAAAATAAATGTGAAGGACGATTTAAAACTTTATCATTTACAGTTATACATAAAACTCGCCTGATCATCACTTTTCCTGATCAATATGATATTTTGAAGAAATATTGAATTGTTTTATTGAGGATAATTATACATTTGGAGTAAATCACGTAAAAAAGTTCAATAATAATGTCAAACTTCAGGTTTCAGGCTCTGCAGGCGGTTCTCGACAGATCAATTCCGGAAATAAAACTTCCTTCAAACAAAATCTCTGATTATTTCAATTCGAATGTTTTCGATAAGCAAAAAATGAAGGAGTTTCTTTCCAAAGATGCCTACCAGGTAATTGTTAGCTCGATTGAGAAGAGCGAGCCGATCCCCCGTGACATGGCCGACCAGGTCGCCTCGGCTATGAAAGCATGGGCGATAAGCAAAGGCGCTACGCACTATACGCACTGGTTTCAGCCGCTTACCGGTACCACTGCCGAAAAACACGACGCTTTTTTTGAACCAACCCCCGATGGCGGCGCGATCGAGGTGTTTTCAGGTGATGCTTTGGCACAACAGGAGCCGGATGCATCAAGCTTCCCCAGCGGAGGGCTGCGCAACACATTTGAAGCGCGCGGTTATACAGCATGGGATCCTTCGTCCCCTGCTTTTATTATGGGACGTACCCTGTGCATACCTACTGTATTTGTCTCGTATACCGGCGAAGCCTTAGATTATAAAGTTCCGCTGCTGAAAGCGTTGAATGCATTAGACAGGGCGGCCGTCGATGTTTGCCATTATTTTGATAAAAGCATAGAAAAGGTTAACGCGTCGTTAGGAATTGAACAGGAATATTTCCTGGTCGATATAGCTTTATTTAACGCACGCCCCGATCTGTACTTAACAGGCCGTACGCTCTTTGGGCACATGTCGGCAAAAAACCAGCAACTGGAGGATCATTACTTTGGCTCGATACCCGAGCGGGTGTACGCCTACATGCAGGACCTGGAAACAGAAGCTTTGCAACTGGGCATTCCTCTTAAAACACGTCATAATGAGGTTGCACCTTCGCAGTTTGAATGCGCACCTATATACGAAGAAATAAACCTGGCTATTGACCATAACCAACTGCTGATGGACCTGATGGACCGGGTTGCAAAAAGGCACAACTTTAAAGTACTGCTGCATGAAAAACCTTATGCAGGTGTCAATGGATCGGGCAAGCACAATAACTGGTCGATGATCACCAACACGGGCAGAAATCTCTTGTCGCCCGGTAAAACACCAAAAAACAACCTGATGTTTCTTACCTTTTTTGTGAATACCATCAGAGCGGTATATGAACATGCAGATTTGTTAAGGGCATCTATAGCGTCTGTTAATAACGACCACCGCCTGGGCGCTAACGAGGCGCCTCCGGCTATTATATCGATTTTCCTGGGCACCCAGTTGAGCGATGTACTTGACGAAATAGAAACTTCACGTATCAGCAAAAAAATAAAAGACGATGCTTTGCTATGGCAGGGCATCCCCAAAATACCACAGATATTAAAGGATAATACCGACCGTAACCGAACCTCGCCTTTTGCCTTTACCGGTAATAAGTTTGAGCTGCGGGCCGTTGGTTCTTCGGCTAATTCGGCTTATCCCATGACCATCCTGAACATGATCATGGCCGAGCAGCTCAAGAAATTCAAATACGACGTTGACCGGATACTGAGAAAAGGCGAGAAAAAGGACGTGGCGATACTGATGGTAATAAAACGGTACATCAAGGAGTCGAAAAATATACGTTTTGAAGGCAATGGTTACAGCCCCGAATGGGAAGAAGAAGCAGAAGCGCGCGGGCTATCCAATTTCAAAACAACCCCTAAAGCTCTGGATGCTTTGTTAGCCGAAAAATCGGCAATTTTGTTTGAAGACACTGCCGTCTTCAGTCAGCGCGAGGCCCATGCCCGCCATGAAGTTTTGCTGGAAAGCTTTTATAAAAAACTGCAGATAGAAGCGCGCGTAATTGGCGAGCTTGTAACCAACGTTATCATACCCACAGCTATAGCCTACCAAAGCAATTTGATAGAGAATGTAAAGGGGCTTAAAGATATCGGGCTTGACAGCGGCACCTATGCGGCGCAGCTTGATATTATATCGAAGATATCGGAGCATGTCAATTTCATCAAGTCGAACGTTGGTTATATGATCGCCGAACGTAAACAGGCCAATGGTATCGAAGATATACGTGAAAAAGCTATTGCTTATGACGAAAAAGTGAAAGCTTTCTTTCAGCCGATCCGCTATCACGTGGATAAATTGGAGCAGCTAATAGACGACTCGCTTTGGCCTTTGCCTAAATTCCGCGAATTATTGTTTATAAAATAAGGCAGACATAAATAATACTAAGCCGGGCTTTCGTTTTTTACCGTTTCTATTATCGGTTTGGGCTCGTCCTGTGCGTTCTCATTTTCCTCCTCAGCCTTGAGGTCGATCATGTATTGAACTTTAAGATGATCGTATAAAGAATGTTTGTCCACCAACATCGCCGCCAAACTTGCTATCATGCCGGCCAGGATGAGGTGAAAAATAACATTGTTACGGTCGGTCATTTCCAATACCAGGATAGCTGATGTAAAAGGCGACCTTGTAACACCTGTTAAAAAGCCAACCATGCCTGCTAAAATAAGCATGTTGGTGTTAGCTTCAGAGAAATTGAACCAGCTTGCCACAAACGACCCCACGCTTGCACCGGCTCCGAGAGCAGGCGCGAATATCCCTCCTGCCGCGCCGGTTGTAAATGATAACGCGGGACCGATAATGCGAAACACCGGCATATACCATACAGAGTATTTATCTGAAGTAAACAGCACGCGTTGCATCACATCCTTCCCAGATCCCAGCGCTGCGAAATTGACAAAATATGCAAACGTCACCATGATAAGCGCACAACAAACCAGGTAGATCACATGTTCACGCTGAAATCGAAACTTAGCCTTCCACTTGAGTATGACCAGTATGAATTTAGACATAGCGCTTCCTAACAAACCAGTAATAGCTGCAACGAGCGCAACACTCAGAAATATAAATGTCGAAAGGCTGTCGATCTTGGGATAACCAAGGTAAAGATACGGGCCCAATATCCCTTGTGCTGTTAAACCGGCTATGATAACCGACGAAAAAATGGCTGTTTTGAAATAGCTGAAGTGTGTTTTAGTTAGTTCTTCAATGGCAAAAACTATTCCCCCGAGCGGGGTGTTGAAGGCTGCGGCAAGTCCGGCGGCTGCACCTGTTATGATCATGTTCCTTTTTGCAACTTTTGGCCACCAGGCCGGCAAAATCTGGTTTACTTTTCTAAATACCGATGCAGCTATTTGTATGGTAGGCCCTTCCCTTCCTATGGCGCCGCCACCTATTGCCAGCACGAGGCTGGATATCACTTTAACCACTATCACCTTTATACTCAAAAGCTTGTCGACCTTGTCATCTGTCTTGGGACCGGTTATTTCTATCGCTGCGGCAACTTGCGGTATACCGCTCCCGCGTGAATAAGCAGCAAACCGCTTTACTATCCACCAGGCGGCGATAAAGCAAACGGGGGTTAATATAAATAACAGCCAGGCGTGCCAGTGAAACACTTTAGCAGTCAGGTCTTCGGCATAAAAAAAAAGCCTTGCATACACAACGGCTATCAAACCGGTTATTACTGATGCTATCCAGAATGGAATTGCCTGAAGTACATTTTTTTTTAGTTGTTCATTGTTAAGGCGGTCAAAACTATGTTTAAGGTGAAGGCGGATTTTAGACAGTATATTGTTTGACATCGATTGATAGATAAGAAAATGCAAAAATAACGTTTAAACCTCATTATACACTATATTTGCCCATGATTTCTTCGCAAAGGTACGATCAGAGAGGCGTCTCGGCCTCGAAAGATGATGTTCATAACGCTATAAAAAACATTGACAAGGGCATTTTTCCTAAGGCTTTCTGTAAGATAATTCCTGATATTTTAAACAACGATCCGGCTTACTGCAACATTATGCACGCCGATGGAGCAGGGACGAAATCATCGCTGGCATATACTTACTGGAAAGAAACCGGCGACACATCCGTTTGGCGTGGAATAGCACAGGACGCCATCATCATGAACCTGGACGACCTGCTTTGCGTTGGGGCCATCGATAATATATTGCTGTCATCGACCATCGGCCGCAATAAGAATTTGATACCGGGCGAAGTGATCGCCGCCATTATTAATGGTACCGAAGAGATACTTGCCGAATTGCGGGATGCCGGTATCGGCATCTATTCAACCGGGGGCGAAACTGCCGATGTTGGCGACCTGGTGCGCACTATTATAGTAGATTCGACCGTTACCTGCCGGATGAAACGCGGTGATGTGATCTCGAATGACCGCATACGGCCTGGTGACGTTATAGTGGGCCTTGCATCTTACGGCAAAGCCAGTTATGAAAAAGAGTATAACGGCGGGATGGGTTCGAATGGCCTCACCTCGGCCCGGCACGATGTGTTCAATAAAAGCATCGCCGAAAAATATCCTGAAAGCTATGATCACGGCGTACCTTATGATCTTGTATTCTCAGGCTCCAAAAAGCTGACGGATAAGATCGATATTGGCAGTGGTGATTTTGTAACCGCAGGCAAACTGGTACTTTCACCTACCCGTACCTATGCCCCTATAATAAAGACCATTCTGCAAGAATACCGACAAAAAATACATGGCATGGTGCATTGCAGCGGCGGGGCGCAAACCAAAGTGCTGCATTTTGTGGATAACCTTCATATCGTAAAAAACAAGTTATTCCCTGTTCCGCCTTTGTTCAAACTGATACAGGAAGAATCAAAAACAAATTGGCAGGAGATGTACAAGGTATTTAATATGGGCCACCGTATGGAATTGTATGTGCCCGAAGAAATAGCAACGGATATAATCAGTATTTCAAAAAGCTATGGTGTTGATGCCAAGATCATCGGTCATGTTGAAGCATCTGAAAAAAAGCAGGTAACCATCACTTCCGAAAACGGCGAGTTTATTTATCATTGAAACGATTTGTCATAACAAAAAATGCCCCGGAAAAAACCGGGGCATTTTTTGTTAAATGGCACTTGCTTATGTTACTGTACAAATACAAAAACAGATCCGTTGTACTGGAAAGTTTTGGTTACATTAACAGTAGCACCTTTATTGTAGGCTTCATAGGTAACTACAAATTTCTGATTGGCCACAGCTGTTGGGAAATCATGCGCCAGTAATGCAATAAATGCATTCTGAATATCCGTATCGCTCCAGTAAGTTGCGTCAGTAGCTGCGCTGATGTTAAAGTCGCCGTACTGGGCCACATTATCCCTTGCAGATTGCGAACCTGCTGTAGTTTGGGTTCCGATATATTTATAATCGGCAGTGGTCGCTGTATAATAAACCGTGTTATCGGCGACCCACATGCCATCAGTCTTTAAAAAGGTGAGCGGAGAGCCTACATTGATGGGCGTGGTTACCCAATTAGCACCATCAAACGTTACAGGAATAACGCGCTGCCAGTTTTTACTTGCAAAATATTTAAAACTAACGTATTGTATATCATACTTTTTAGCAGTCGCCGCCACACCGGCGTCGGCTTTTAAAAAGGTATTAAAATAATTAGGCAGATTAGATGCATCACCCGCACTAAAATCATTAAAAGTGCCGCCTTTACCAACTGACTGATATTGGGCCTGGGATATGGTATATATTTTTTTCCATGCACCGTTCAGGTATAAAAATGATTGCGTTGCGGTACTGGTAACGCCACTTTCATAATAAGTAAAAGTAAGCAGGGCTAACTGATTATCAAGCGGAGTTGGGTATTTATAGGGCAACCAGCTCAAAATTTGCGAAGCACTGAAATCGGTATACTTATTATTAGGCAACAATAGATAATCAGCATCCGTAAGGGTGTACGCCACATCTGTAAAAAGCGTATCGGCCACGGTGATAGTTGCAGGCGAATTTGCGTAGATCACATTCAACGTCGATTTGTCAGATGCTGTAGGGTATTTTGATGACAAAATAGTGGGGATGTCTTCCTTAGCATCGTCGCTTGTTTTAAACGATAATGAGGTGTGTGCGTAATTATCCGCAGGTAGTAAAGTATAATCGGCAGGGGCCAATGTCAGGTCAACTGTAATAGGTGCCGGTATAGGCGCGGTTGGCGCAGGCACCGGTCCCAATTTTTTGTATGTTTCGTCAAGCGGATGACAAGCGCTGAGCGCTGTTGCCACTGCAATAAAAGCGAATAAATAATATATCTTTTTCATGAAATCCTTTTTAAATTTATTAGAATTTAACTTTCAGTGTTGTCATATAAAGCCGGCCCGAACCATACCAAACTCCAAGGGCTTTTGTACGCGTCACAAAATCAGCGTTCGACGGTGCGTTTTCAAAAGCATCTGCCAGGTAGGTTGTGTTAAATACGTTGTAAACATTTCCTATAAATGACGCATCCAATCCTGCGAATTTAAACCTGAAAACAACGTTCATGTCAACTGTTGAGAAACTTGGTATCTCGTAGGGCTTGTAAGCCGTAGGATCGAAAGTTGACGAAACCTGCATTTTAGTAGGATCATACGATGCATAGTAACGGGTATAATAATTATAGTTTGCGCCTACCTTTACCTGCGGCAATACGTTTACATCCAAACCTAAAGCGGCGGTAGTTTGTGCGCCTGTACTGGCCGTACCAAATTCACCCACCTTCTTATCTTTAAGCAATAATGATGGGTAAGTTTGGGTTTGTCCGTTATCAGATGTCACCTGCGCGGGGCCGGTATTGGCAGTATAATGATAATCACCTATAGATAACATACCACTCAATACGACATCCTTTACCGGGCGGAATTTAGCATCAAGCTCTATACCCTGGTGCAGTTCGTCGATACCCGAAACATTAACGGTGGAAAGAGTTTGGTCGTTATTTAAGAACGTGTTTGTTTTTGCACGGTCTTTATACGAGGCCCTGTAAAGATTTATGTTAGCACTGAAAAGTGAGCTGCTGAAACCATAACCCAATTCATAGCTAAGCAATTTTTCGGGCTTGGCATCCGGATTAATGTCGTTCTTTTTATTAAGGAATACAGTGGCAACCAGGGGCGCCCTCTGAATATAACCGATATTGGCAAAAATATTGCTCTGATTATCTAAATTATAGTTGACACCGCCTTTTGCCTGGTAACCTAAAAAGTTGACCCATTTGGTTGTCTGATTAGGGTCATCATTTAAATAATTAAAATAATCGACCCTGCGGTTACTGGTATTAGTTCCGGCCAGGGCAACAAAGGCCGAAAGATCATCCTTTACATATTCTGTTTGGGCGTATAAACCTTCGGAGGCTATTTTATAACGATAGTCGTTGTTAAATTTCCCATCAGTTGCAATATGGGCGCCGGGATTATTGATATTGCCGTAAGGCGATGTAAGACTGTTGTTCCTGGCATCGACTATATAGGTGCCACCTAACAGGTCGTTTACTTTATTATAATGTTCACCTTCGTAGTATCTTAAGTCGGCGCCTGCAAGGAAACGAAAATCCCCAAAAGCTTTTTTATAGGTACTTAACAAACCATATTGTTTATGATCGTTTTGTGCATTCTGCATAAATAAACTGGAACTTGCATCGGCATTAGCCAGGTTATTTTTAGTTATTTGGTTAAAATCTATCGGCGAGTAAATGTTGCCGGTACGTGGTACGGCACTTGCCGAGGTGCTTCCGGTAGTTAGCACCGGCGACGAACCGCCTGCAGGCGCGGCCAAATAAACTGCGGCGCCTGTTCCGTAAGAGGCATACAATTGCGTTGACAAAGATGAAGTTTGATTGATCTTCCAGTTATGGCTTAATGAAGCCAGTGGCTTGTTATAAAAGTTCTGCTCGGCGCTGTATAATTGACCGTTCAGGTAACCATAGTCAGAATTATAACGGATGCCCTGTGGTGCCGCTCTGTATGTTGCTATTGTATTATAAGTATAACGCTGCCCGTGATTTTGCGATGCGCCCATTATACTGAACGACAAGGTTTGCGAAGGACTTAAAATTTTCGAAATATTGGCGAAATAGCTGTAACCTGTGTAATACAACCCTTCGGCATAACCATCACCTGTACTTTTTGATAACAAAAAGGTAGAAGCCCAGCCTTTATCGCTCAAACCCGTCGAGTACGAAACCAGTGTTTTCAGGGAACCATAACTCCCTACTGATTGTAATACTGTGCCGCTTGGCGTAGGTTCAGTGCTCATAGTGGTGATGTTAATTGTACCACCTAATGAAGGCACCGCCGCAGTTGAAGCGCCGATACCACGCTGCACCTGCATAGATGTTGTAACATCGGCCAGGCCGGCCCAGTCGTTCCAGTATATTTTACCGGCTTCCACATCGTTAACAGGCAAGCCATTGATCAATAAAGCGACGTTATTGCTGCTAAAACCGCGAATATTGATCCTTGAGTCACCGTAGCCACCACCTAAACGGCTGGTCATCACGCCCGGTGTGGCTTTTAGTAATTCCGGAAATTCTGCTCCCGCGCCTTTTTCCTCTATATACACCTTCCCTACCGACGAAACAGCGATAGGCGTTTGCCGCGCAATAGCTATTGACTGATTGGCGGTGATGGTGACTTCCTTCATTGAAGCTGAGGTTGGGTCGAGTGTGATCGTACCTAAATCGTCTTTGTCGGCTGGTATTTCCCTGGAAATATATCCGATGTAGGACAACACAAGTGTCGTAGTGCCTTCGGCAGGTACTTTTATCTTAAAAGTACCGTCAAGTGATACAGATGTCGCATTAGTTGTGCCTTTTACCAGCACAGTGGCGCCTATCAATGGCTCCTTATTTTGCGCATCAATCAGTTTACCTTTAACTGTTTTCTCGTTGCCTTGGGCAAGGGCAATGCAGTTTATAGCAAATGTTGCGATTAAAAAAATAAGTAAATGCTTCCTCATAGTTTGGAGTTTTTTTTTGTTAATTATTGCTTAAGAAACGTGTTTCAAAGATAGGCTCCTTAATATTAAATTATTGTTAACCCCTGCCTGACTGGCCTGAAAATGGCTTTCGTAACAGGATTGTTGCTTTTTTAACTTATAGTAAAGCATGTCCTTTTACGTTATTTTCGTCTTAATTTCCTTAAATTCAAGTATGAATTAAACTAGTCTGAAATTAAAAATGCCTGTGAATCACAGGCATTTTTAATTTCAGAACAGGTTCCCGGCCTGCTTCAACCAAGCTGTAAGACAAGTCACCAAAAAGACTAACAGCTTTGGGACGAGCTCGATTCGATATCTATATTTGACTTATTGGTGATTTCCTTTATAGCAATATCTAATTCATTTGCCGAAAGCAATATATACCTCAGGGCCTTTTCCTTTTCATCAGCAGTTGGCATATCATTAAATACGTTGATAAGCCCCATTATCCTGGCCAGCGGCGCGCGCACTATATGAGATTGTATCCATGATATTTCTTTCAATTTTTGATTTTGCAATTCAATAGCCTTGATATAATTCAGTCTCTCAGTAACATCAATTGCCAGGGTAACCACGGCTTTTTTTCCCTGGTATTCTATCAGTTTGCTTTTAGTGTCAACCCGCATCAGCTCTCCGTTCTTCTTTCTGTGTATGTTATTGCATTGGCACTCAAGTCGGCCCGTTAGCATGGCCGAATCGATTATCTTTTTTATTTTCGCAAATTCCCCGGCCGGCCTAATATCCTTTATTGTAAGAGACAGAAACTCATCCCTGCTATACCCATATTGTACTATGGCAGCATCGTTAACATTCAGAAAATAAAATGTGTTGATATCAAAAACCCACATCGGTTGCGGACTCAAATGAAAAAGGTCACTGTATCTTTTTTCAGAATCTTCCAGTTCCAATGTTGCTTTTTTGCGTTCGAGGCTGTAAACGATACTTTTGTATAATGATATGGGGGTTAGCTCTTCTTTCAGTACATAATCCGAAACGCCAAGGGAAAGAGACTTTATTCCGAAAGCAAAATCGGTATAACTCGTCAATACGATAACAGGAGTATTCATACACAGTTTCGTTATGTCGCTGATCAATGGTACCCCGGTCTTATCAGGTAATGAAAGATCAAGAAGTATCACATCAAATTGTTCACACCTGCCCGTTAAAATACTTCTTGCTTCACGGCAATTTTTGGCATGCGTTAAATTTAACTGCTTCATTTGCTCCAATAGAAATTCTTCAATAAGGGCAAAATCGCCAGGGTTATCTTCTACAACTAAAATATTGAGCTCTTTTTTCTCATTCACTATTTCCATGCGCTTAAAGGGCCAAATTCATTTATCATTTTATTATAAGCACAAATCGTTTTTTTCCAAATGAATTAATATCAGCTTCATCGACTTTGAAACCGTAATTACCTAACCTAAGGTCAATGCTATCCTTCTGCAAATTATCTTTCAACCATATTTGTTTATCGGCCGGCATCTTATATAATCCACTTATCCTCAAAAAAAACGAGCCGCTCGATTTAGTGTGTATATCCAAACCAATGGACATCCCTGTAGAATATGGCAAACTGCTTATAGCCAGATCTGTTCCGTCGCGCGAGATATTTGCTATATTAACATGTCCAAAACCATTTAAATAAGGGGCATCCTCATTAAAAACATAATCCGGACTCGAAACATGATTGAATATTATAAAAGTTTCGTCAGAAATTGTGCTGTCCTGGTATAGTCTGAGTTTCAAGCCAGATTTGTCAGGTATTGTATCCTTGTCCATAGCCGCAACGGCTGCCGTAGCTGTTGCGAGTGGTTTAGGTTCCGGTGCTACCCGCGCTTCCTTTTTACATGCGGCAAGTAAAATTGCGGCTATTAATACTAAATTTAATGCTTTCATGATATTTATAGTTTAAGTGCTTCCTGATTTCTCATCTAATTTTCAACTCAGGTTTTATCATATTCAAATTCGTCAGCGTATAATTTATTTCGAGGTCAATTGCAGAAACAAGAGGCCGTTTGCAGTGTGTGCAGTTATGCGTTGATAACAGGCTATCTTCTGATAATGGCATTTGAACATCCATTATATTATGGTAAATTGAATTTTGGCATTGCAGGTTCATGCAATACAGGGAATAACATTCTACAGACCTATCCATCGGCTTTGATTTTAACTATTCAAAGTTGTTAAACAAGCCGCAGACTACTTATAGTTGTGATTATGAAACCTTTGTAGTTGTTTCGGTGACAGGAAATAACTTACACCAACCTTTGGCTGATGGCATAATTGGTAAGCTCGGCATTATTTTTCAGTTTCATTTTCGCCAGGATGCGGGCGCGATAGGTACTTATGGTGGGGGTACTTAAATAAAGCATATCTGCAATTTCTGAAACAGTTTTTCCCGAAGCAATAAGCAGGAGTGTCTGGTATTCTCTGTCGGACAATAATTCATGTGGTTCTTTCATAGCATCGTCATCCATCATCTCAAGAAATTTCTCTGAAACCGCCGGCGATACATATTTTTTACCATCCAGTATCTTATTAATGGCTTTTATAAGCTCCTGGTCTGCAGTGTCTTTTGACAGGTAACCGGAAGCCCCCATTTTTAACGCCCTAAGAGCAATTTGCTCCTCCCCATGGAAACTGAACATTAAAACCGGCACTTTGCGTTTATCTGCTCTTATTTGTTTCAAGACATCCAGCCCGTTGCGGCCGGGCAGATCGATATCGAGTATCACGATATCCCAGTCTGATTCCTTTAATTTTTGAAAAACTTCCGCATAGTTGGTTGCTTCGCCAAATTGAACAAACGGAAATTCGCCGGTGCAAATTTGCCTGACACCAATTCTAATTGCTGAGTGGTCATCGGCTATTAATATCTTCGTTGCCATTTGTTTTTATTTTAAGTTCGATATTGGTGCCTTTACCGGGCACACTATTTATATTAAGTTCCGCCCCTATCAGGCTTGCTCTCTCCTGCATATTAAGTAACCCCATCGACGAGGAATTTTGTAAAGTACGGGTGTCAATTCCTTTCCCATTGTCCGATATATAAACTTTGATCATTTCCGGCCCGCTTTCTAATCTTATCGATACGAGCGAAGCCGCTGCATGCTTAGCAATGTTGGTTAAAGCCTCCTGGCATATCCGGAAAATACTAACTCCTGTGGTCCTGTCGATCAAAGGCTGATCTATCTCAGCGTATATTTTACTCTTAATACCCGTTTTTCGCTCAAATTCGCTTACAAGCCATTCAATTGCTGCAAATAGCCCCAGTTTATCCAATAATGCAGGTCGCAATTCATTCGCGATCAGTCTCAAGGTTTGTATGCTGTTGTCTACGTCGCTAAGTATGGCTTCGATCACCGGTTGTAAATCGGAACTAACCCCATTATTTTTTTTCAATGAGGACATTGACATTTTCAGTCCCGACAATTGCTGGCCAAACTCATCATGTATCTCCCTGGCAATTCGTAATCGTTCCTCTTCTACCACACTATTTAATTGTTTGGCAAATCGCCTGGCGCGCTTTTCTGAGGTTTCAAGAGCCCGGGCGATCCTTTTGCGTTCGGTACTGTAAACAATACTTTTGTAAAGTGATAAAGCGGTAAGTTCATCTTTCAAAATATAATCAGATACGCCAAGTGAAAGCGATTTTACGCCAAAACTCAAATCCGAATAACCGGTTAAGACAATCACAGCCGTATTTGAGCCGATTTCCATTACTTCTTCGATGAGGGGAATTCCTGTTTTATCTGGCAATGAAAGATCTAAAAGTATAATATCAAATGGCAGGGCAGTATTGGTGAGGATGTCTTTGGCCTCAACAAAACTCGAAGCATGTGATAATACCGGGGATTCAATTTGTTCAAAAAGGAACTCCTCAACCAGGGTAAGGTCGCCCGGATTGTCTTCAATAATTAAAATATTATAATCACCTTTATTGGGCATTGCCGTTATTGTTGCCTACGTGTAAAACCATCATCTACTGTGTTTTATCCGTGATTTTTTTTATAACCTCATCCAGTTCATTTGCAGATGACAACAAAAAATCTAACGTCATCTCTTTTTCTTTGTCATCATCCTTTAATTCTTTTATAACTTGTACCAGTCCCATAATCCGGGCAAGCGGTGCTCTGACTATGTGCGACTGTATCCAGGATATTTCCAGCAGTTTTTCATTCTGTCGTTCAATTGCTTGTATGTAATTCAATCTCTCCGTAATATCGGTCGCGATAGTGATCTTTGCTCTTTTACCTTTATATTGAATAAAATTGCTTTGGATATCTACCTGTATAACATCTCCGTTTTTTTTTAAATGCTTTAATATACCCGAACTGTTTTCTTGATATTGAGCTCCATTCAAAGGCATGGTTTCAGGCATTATTGTCGCTTCACAAGGCTTGATCTTTTCTAAATTCAGCCCGATAATTTCTTCCCTGGCGTAACCATAGTTTTTTATAAATGCATCATTCACATCTAAGAAAATCAATGTCTCCCAGTCAAAAACGAACATAGGCAATGGGCTCAGATGGAATAACTGACTATATTTCTTTTCCGACTCTGCCAGCTCTAAAATTGTTCTTTTTCGTTCAAGGTTATAAACAATACTCCGGTACAGTGTTATTGATGTTAATTCATCCTTCAGCAAATAATCCGAAACGCCTAATGAAAGTGATCGTACCCCAAAATTCAGATCAGCATAACCGGTCAAAACAATAACTGGCGCATTCAAAGCAATTGCTACTATTTCTTTTATTAAGGAAATACCCGTGCAATCAGGTAATGAAAGATCAAGCAGTATAATATCAAAAAGGGGCGTGTTTGTAAACAAAATTGCACATGCCTGTTTAAAAGTTGATGCATGTGCAACCACCGGGGCTTCAATTTGCTCAAAAAGGAATTCCTCAATCAGGGCAAAATCGCCTGGGTTGTCCTCGATGATCAAAAAATTATGACTGCCTTTATTGGGCATAACAAGGTCATTTAACAGGGATAGAAACTATATTTATCCAAAAATCTTCAATTTTTATCATGGCATTCATAAAATCGTTCGCATCTATAGGTTTGGTTATATAACAGTTTACGTGGTTATCGTAGCTTTTTAAAATGTCCTTTTCCGATGAAGAAGTGGTGAGTACAATGACAGGTATCCCCCTATATTTTTCGGAGTTTTTAATGTACATCAATACCTCATGGCCGCTAATTTTTGGCAGATTTATATCCAAAAGCACAAGGTCAGGTATTTCGTCCTTAGCCGTTATGGATTCAAAAAAACTAATCGCCGCTTTTCCGTCCTTAATCACGCTGATCTTATTGATTATCTTGCTATCCTCAAGGGCCTCTTTTGTAAGTAAGATATCGCCTTCGTTATCTTCCACCAACAGAATACTTATTTCTTTCATTTTCTTAAATTTTTGGGGAGCGTGAAGTAAAATGTACTTCCTTCACCCTCTGCCGATTCAACCCATATCTTTCCACCGAGGTTTTCAATAATCTTTTTGGCAATGGCCAGCCCCATACCGGTACCTGAATATTCATCTTTATTATGCAACCGCTGAAAAATGACGAATATCTTATCGAAATACTCAGGGGCTATCCCTATTCCATTGTCCATTACCGAAAATTGAAAGTTTGTATTATTTTCACTGCACGATATCCTGATAACAGGTGCGCTACCCGGCTTATGATACTTTAAGCTGTTACTGATAAGATTTTGAAACACTTGTCTTACCGGGGTTTTATAAGTTTGAAGTATTGGAAGTTTTTCAGCAACAATAACCGCTTGCAGTTCCTCTATATGCCGCCTGTAAAGAGCCAGTAATTCATCAATAACCTTGTTAAAATTTACTGTTTCCAGGTCGTCTTCCGTTCTGCCTACCCTGGAAAAATCAAGCAGATCGAGTATGATCTGGCGCATCCTTTTGGCTCCATCCACAGCAAAATGTATGTATTGGCGTCCCTTATCATCTATTATATCACCATATTTCCTTTCAAGTTGGGTAAGAAAACTGGTTACCATTCTAAGTGGTTCCTGCAAATCATGCGACGCCACATAAGCAAATTGCTCCAATTCGGCGTTGGAGACGGCAAGGTCCTTTGTGCGCTTTTTTAGGTTTTCATTCAGTTCTTTCAGGCGGGCTTCTGAGGTTTTTCTTTCGGTAATATCTTTAAAATATACCGACAACCCTGCGGCCGAAGGATAAGCACTAATTTCGTACCATTTATCTAAAGGCGGGTAGAAGTCTTCGAAATGCAGTGCACGTTGTGTTTGAATTGCCTCATGATAACATTTGTACGATTGCGAGCCTACGGCCGTAGCAAAAACGTCCCATAAATTCTTATTTATAATGGCAGCTTTAGGTGTCTTCAGCACTTCCTCCGCTGTATTGTTCCAATAAGTAACAACCCAATCCTTGTCAACAGCAAAAAATGCATCATCGATGCTTTCAAGTATCGTATTTCTTTCTTCGAGGGCTCGTATCCCCGCTAATTCAGCCTTTTTTACTTCTGTAACGTCATAGATAAGGGAATAAAAGCCTTTAACGCTGTCACCTTCTTTATCGGGTAGATATTGCGTATCGGTGTTAATTACTTTGCCGTCTGCGCGATGAAAAGTATGCTCGAATCTTTGAGCCTTTCCGTTCAAAACTTCCTTGATATGATCTTCGCGCAGTTTGAATTCACTGTCACCTAAAAGTTCTTTCTTACCAATGCCGAGCATTTCAGCCGGTTGCTTTTCAAACCATTCTACACATGTTCTGTTGGCGAACAGGCAACGCATACCGGCATCCCAATAAGATATCATGGCCGGCAAATTGTCTGTTATAGTTTTGATAAAACGCTCACTTTCACTGATCCTTTCCTGTATCAGCTTACGATCAGAAATATCAATAAAATTCGACACCATAGCATTGATGGCCGGCTCATGCAGCATGTTGGTAGTAAAACCTTCGCACCATATCCAATTTCCGTTCTTATGTCGCAGGCGAACTTCATTGAAAACCGAATTACCCGGCACATGCATTACCCCCTTTCTGTTGTTAAGAAATGTAGGCATGTCATCTTCATGAAGAAGGTCAACAATAGATTTATGTAATAACTCGTCCGTGTCATAACCAAGCGTAATTGTGACCGACGGGCTGGCATAAAGAAATTTACCATCGGGGCTGCTGAGCGTTTTCATTTCTGTGCTCTTTTCAATAAGGGCGCGAAAGCGCATTTCGCTCCGAATTAGCTCTTCTTCAACTTTATGCTTTTCTCGTCTTGCTGCAACATCGTCAAGCGCCCGCCTGACTTTAAAAGCCAGCGTATACAGCTTATCTTTGAGTACATAATCTGTTAATCCATCTTTCATATAATCAACAGACTTTTCTTCTCCGATTGTCCCTGAAATAAAGATAAATGGGGTATCAGGTATTAAGTCGTTCCTGATTTTGAACGCCGTATCTCCGTCAAATTTTGGAAGCGCGAAATCGGAAAGGATAATGTCTGGTATAAACTCGCTAATTGCAACCCGGTAGTCGTTTTCGTTTTGAACAACTTTAATTATGTAAGAAATGTCCCCTTTTTTCAATTCATTTTGCGTGAATTCAACGTCGGCGGGGTTGTTTTCGATCATCAATATTTTCACAATGCCGGGCACAACCTGGTCGTTTGGCGAGTGGAGACGGTCGCCATTAACTCCCCAACCTTCACCAGGTTTTTCAGTCGGCCTTTTAACCGGATCGCCCTTTGTGAGAATTTTTGGCATAACGAATATAAGTTTAGAAATGGATCAATTCGCGACATTCCTGACGGTTGTTAATTAACCTTTACAGAAATGAGGCTTTTTGTAAATATTGCCAATTAATAGTTAATATTCAACCCGTGTTTTAACGGTATTTTCGCAATAATTAAGGCCTGTATTTAATTCGTAACGATACGTTTTTAAGCTGAAGTTAATTTTCATTTTCCAAAGGCATGCTTTCATTATGCCCGGTTGGCCTATTAAAATCTTAACAGTGAAGCAAATAAGTTTGATAAGGCAGAATATTTTACTAAGTTAGTTGTAATATTTGCTTTTCACCCGTTAAACTTCAACCATGCCCAATCACCTGTCAGCCCTCGGAATTATTCACACAGCCATCAGCATCATTGCTTTACTGGTTGCTTACTATGCATTGTATCGTTCAGGCAAAATCGACCCGACATCAGGTTCGGGAAAATCATATATCATCCTCACGATACTTACCTGCGTCACAGGGTTTCCCATTATGAAAACAGGACATTTAACACCGGGGCATTATGTTGCTATCATTATATTGATACTCTTACCGATAGGTATATATGCTAACCGTTTTTTTGGGAAAGCTGGCAAATACGTCCAGGTAGTTGCCATGTCTACTACGCTTTTCCTATCAATGGTACCTGCTATAGTGGAAACATTAACCAGGCTGCCAATCAGCCACCCGATTGCCGCCGGACCAGACGATCCAATCTTAAAAAACAGCCTGACTGTCTTGTTTGTGCTTTACCTTTTCGGCGTAATTTACCAGGTAGTAAAGATCAAAAAGCGTGGAAAAAAAGCGCCTCCTCAAGTTAATCCTTCGGGCGTTTAAAGCAGTACCCTTTATTTTACTGCATTATCTGTATCGCTTGCCTGTTTTGTTGCGTATATGTAGAAAAGTGCAAACGATTATGAAAACCTATTTATTAAAAACGGCAGCAGCAGTTATCGGTGTGATGGGCCTGCTGTCTTTATCTTCGTGTTTAAAAGACAAAAACAACAACTACAATCCACCCATTGCTTTGGTATCTTTTTTCCAGGCGGCTCCCGATGACCCTGCTTTGGATTTTTACCTCGATAACAATAAAGTAAACTGGGGGCCGATCAACTATGGCGACGGAGTAGATTATTTCAGAGCTTTTGCAAGTAAACGCACAGCCAACTTTTACCTGCCTTCGACAATGGACAGCCAGTTTTCGGATACGCTATCATTTAAAGACGGAAATATATATTCCCTGTTTTTGGCAGGTCCAAAAACTCACCAGGAACTTGTTTTACTAAATGATACCGTTGAGAAGCCTGCAAGCGGCAGAGCAAGCATTCGTTTTATAGATCTAAGCCCTGATGCTCCTGCTGTTGATGTGGCCGTAAAAGACAGTGCCGCTTTTATTACAAATAAAAATTACAAGCAATACACATCGTTTACACCAATGCCGGGCGATAAAAACTACACTTTTACCATTCTGCAAAAAGGTACAAGCACAGTGCTGGCTACACTGGACAATGTTAGTATAGCTAACGGCGGAGTTTATACAATAATCTTTACCGGGCTTTCGGCTGGCACCACAAATGCTGATAAATTAAAAGCTTTTATTGTTACGAACGCCAGGTATTACTAAAGGTGAATAAAGGCGGTTAGTATTAATTATCCGCCTTTATTGATTATTAAACCAGGTCGGTCAAATAGCTGTGGTGCCGTATTGCCCCGGTTGTATTTACCAGTATCTGATAAATACCATGCATTGCGATGCAAATCACGTAAGGCTTCTGATCATACTAAACAGCGGCCCGCTAATTGCCGGTCACTGCTTTTTTATTACCTGTGCCGCTTAGGGTTAAATGCAACCAAATATTGCATGTTACTGTCGGCCTTATTGCCTGCGTCCAGTTGATTTTGGATATTGGATCTCGCCTGCTCAAGTTTGTCTTTCACAAGTCCGAATAGTTCGACTAGTATCTCAGGTAAAACTTTAGTTGAAACAATTGGATAATATTTCTTTTCGAGCGCTTTTCTTTCATCCTGGGTAGCTAAACTTAATTCCCATCCTTCGTCGTCTTTAAAACCAAATTCCCTGGCACAATTATTCAGATCGTATACATAAACTTTAGCCTGGAAATCAACTATTTTGTTTGTCATCTTACTTCTTTTTTCCGTTTGAAAATATTTCACTTTGTGATGCCGATTTTTTGCCGGCCTGGTAGTCTGATTGTCCCTTTTTTCCCGCAGGGTCGGGTAATTTTTTTTTCTCTCTGCTGCCTTTGTCTTTGCTCATGATTTGTTTCTTTAAATGTTTGTTCTTTCAGATACTAAACTATTGACCATAAAAAATGGCGGGATAGTTTAACGATCAGTAAGGCTGCTTTTCAGCCGTAATTGTATTGCTTATTGCTCAAATATTACCTGTAATAGAGGCAGGCAATGCCCAAGTGAAGGAGAATTGTACGCAGGAGTATTTTGCGTTTTTCTAAAGGTAGCTATAAAATATTGGCAAAAAGCATTTTGCGGCGTTTATTTTATCCATTTTAAAATTTTGGCAACAAAATTGCTTCATATCTATTATTCAAACCAGCAACGAATGATAACCATATATTGGGCGCTTAAAGTAAGTGCCGTGCTTATAAGCCTGATACTTCCATTTGAAGACCCAAGGAAAAAGAAAAATCGCGGTTATATAGCTTTAAGCGATTGGGTTATAAATGAAAAGGGGGAATTAGAGACCTATACCGAAATAGAACACAATAGCCACCCGATCAAGATCAGGCACTAAACGATACTGCTTTACAAACGACAAAGGCCTTGGTAAACACCGGGGCCTTTGTCGTAAATGGGAATTATTGTCCAATTATTTACCCGGTTTGAACTTTTGATTTTCAACCGGCAACCCGGACGGTATTGTGATCACATTAAAGCCATGCTGATTATCTTTATGGCAATTATTGCAGCTATTGGTAAGATCGGTAAATGCTTTTTTAAATTGTTCTGTACTCTTTTGTTTGATAGCGGCATTTATGCTGCCAATAGCCGGATCGATGATACCAATACTCTTTACTTCGGGCCTGTCGGTACAATACTTTTTAATATCGTCCACGGTTTCGCCTATTTCATGAACTTCGAAATCGGCCAAAGGCCAGTTTTGATTAATACCGGCAAACCAAAGTTTGGCATGATGCTCCTGCACACCCATCATAAATTCGCCCAGGCCCGGTCTGTAGGCGCCGTTAAGCTGCTTTTGCAAACTGTCAACCTGTTGCTGAAGTTTCGCTGTATCATTATCATTTCCCTGGCCGCATGAAACCACCAGGATGGCAAAAGAAAGCAAGATGATCATTTTCATAGATTACAGTTTTAAAATTCACAACTATTTTCCGAATGGCGGCAAACCGTTCAACTGGCGGTACAGGGGCATATCCGGCCTTGGCTTGCTGGATTGATGAAAATTTTTGCAGTAGTAAACCTGCAAATGCAACTCGTCGACACCGTTGCGCATGATCGCTATATCGGGTAGCTGTTTCACGTCATCAAAGTATGGCTTAACATCATCTATTACGCTTTGCTGCTGATCCTGCGCTATGATAACCGCATCATAACCCAAAACCGTTTTAGGGTCGATCAGGAACGCGGTGTTGCGTGGATCATTGGTGAAGCTGATTACTTCTTTCTGTCCTTTCAATGCCCAGTCAACTTTACCGGTAAGCCACCAACGGGTGCTACCCGCAAACAGGTGTTTGTTTTGCGTCCATCCCTCTTTAGCGAAGCGGGTACCAATGTCGTCATAATCCACACCCTGTATGGTCGGGTCCACATTATCGCCATGAAATCTGTGAACTATCCATTTAGGCCCATACCAGGTCCAAAAACCGGTAACCATGTGCAGGCTTAACACACCGATGGTAATAATGGTAAACCATGTTGAAAACACGAGCCATCGCCGGGTAAGCCTTGTCCATTTTATGTCGTTCACCAGGCTTTTGTCAATGGCAAAACCGAGTGGCATAAACAGCATCATATAGCCGGGCGCCTGCCAGTGAAAATGGTATTGCAGATCGGACCAAAGGGTAACTACGGTAAAAAAAACAATAGGCAATATCGCCAGCCAAAAAAAGAAACTATAAACTTCCGAGGTTTTCCTGAGTAAAAATGATTTAAAAAGCTGCCGCACTGTTGGGAACCATATCCACGGCAGCAGCCATAAGGCCTGCCCGCCGATGCTGCGGAAAAACCAATCGAAATGCAGTTGAAATTTTGAACCTGTACCCGCTCTCGAGCCCTGGAAAACAAATGATGCCCAATTGTTATTGTAGTTCCACCACAAAACAGGGAATGCAAACAGGATTGTGATCAGTATCGCTATATAAGGGCCGGGGTGCCAAAGCCAATGGCGCTGATCTTTATTGGTCGCCATAAACAGGAATACACCCACAAAAATGAACAACACATGGTACTTACTTAAAGTCGCCAGGCCAAGGCAAATACCCGTCATGATCCATAGCAGCCAGGTGCGCCGGCTGCTTCTCATTCTCCGGGTGTCCTTTGCCCCCGGGGCAAACATCAGTTCAACAATAAAATAAACACTTGCCAGCCAAAAGAACATCAATGGCGCGTCGGGCTGAAACCAACAGGCTATGGCTACGGTAAATACAGCACTCAGGTTCATCACTGCCACCGCCCAAAAACCGGCCCTTGCAGTAAACAACCGCCTGGTGATGACAAACAAAAGCCAGCTCGTACCTGCAAAAAGCAAAACAGCGGGAAATCTCAACCCGAGATTCGTCAGCCCGAATATTTTAATACTTGCGCCGCTCAGCCAGAAAAATAAGGGAGGCTGATCAAAATAACTCCACTCCAAATGCACAGCGCCCCGAAAATAATAAGCTTCGCCTATGCCCAATCCGGTGTAAGCTGCAAGCCATAAGCGAATGAGAAACGTGATTAATATCAGGATGGTGGTGTAAAAGGCTGCGTTAGCCTCGGTTAGTTTTCTCATTAGCTGTGGTGGATGTTTCTGATGTGCAAAATGAGCAATTATTTTATAAAGTTCCTAATGCATGGATTCGTTCAAATTGATCCATTTGCGTTCAAGACAATTGCCACATTAATTTTACTTTGATTATTAACGGAAATACTTAGCTTTATTATTTATAAACCTCACACACTTTTTTCAATTTTTTAATAACATGGCACAAACCCAGGCTGATGATTTTCAGCAGACCCCTACCCGGCTCTATTCACTGGACGCTCTGCGCGGATTTGATATGTTCTGGATAATGGGGGCCGATGCTTTATTCCAGAGTTTGCACGAAGCTGCCCCAAATTCGGGCATCTTAAAAGCAATAGCCGATCAACTGGAACACCCGCTTTGGAACGGGTTTCATTTTTACGATCTTATCTTCCCGCTATTCCTTTTTATGGCCGGTGTATCCACACCATTTTCGGTAGGTCGTGAACTGGAAAAGGGCAAAACCCGCAGCCAGCTTTTATTACGTGTTGTCAAACGCGGATTGATTTTGGTAATTCTTGGCTTGATCGCCAACAACGGGCTGCAGCTCAGGTCTATTGCCGATATACGTTTCCCCTCAGTATTAGGCCGGATAGGTATTGCATACATGCTTGCCAACATTATTTACCTGTACTCGAAGGAAATAGCGCAGATGATATGGTTTTGGGCATTGCTTATTGGGTATTGGCTTCTGCTTAAATTCACGTCAGCTCCGGGCTTTCACCCAGGCGACCTGACGCCGGAGGGTAATTTTGCTTCCTATATCGACCGTACCATATTGCCGGGTCATTTGTATGTGCCTTTTCCCGATGGGAGACCTAACATGCACGATCCTGAAGGTCTTTTTTCTACCATTCCCGCTATCAGCACTGGTTTACTCGGTATCCTTACAGGCATCACGCTAAAGAAACATACCCTGACGCAAATTCAGAAGACGGGCAGAATGGCCATCGTCGGTGTGATCTTTATTATACTGGCCCTGATCTGGAACTTTGATTTTCCTATCAATAAAAACCTTTGGACAAGTTCATTTGTGTTATTGGTCGGCGGTATTAGTTTATTGCTGATGTCGTTGTTTTATTATGTGATCGACGTGCTTGGTTATCAGAAATGGGCTTTCTTTTTTCGGGTGATCGGGATGAATTCCATCCTTATTTATATGTCCGGGAAATTCATAAAGTGGGAATACACCACCAATGCTTTTTTCAAATGGCTGATACAATGGGTTGGGACCCCCTGGGGGGCGGTAGTATTTGCCGTTTGCCTGTTGTTGATTAAATGGTTGTTTTTGCATTTCATGTATAAAAAGAAAGTGTTTTTGCGGGTCTGAGTACCGGTCGTTACATTTGAATACCTATGGAGAGAAGAGTTTTCGTTCGTTTATCGGCTTACACGGCATTGGCGCTTGCTATGCCATTAGCCGATGGATGCAAGAAAAATCCAAATGATCCGTTGAGCCAGCCATTTCTTTTTTCACGGATCGCCGACGTAAAAACAATACGCGAGGCGGGTATGGCCTATCGCAAATTGGCGCCGCATGAAAATGAGGCAACGGCACTCCGGCAAATCCTGTCTGAAGGCAAGCCGACAACAGATGCCAAAGTATTAACATCGCTTTTAAACAAACAGGTAAAAGACGATTTCCGGTCAGCCAAAACTGTTATGGCAGCCGGTTGGGTAATGTCGGTAACCGAGGCCCGTCAATGTGCTTTATTTTCAATACTTAATACATAAATCATGCATATTGACGCTAAACTAATACCTGATAATTCCGTAATTGAAGGCGATATATGCATTATTGGTGCCGGCGCGGCAGGCATCAGCATGGCGTTGGAATGGATCAATACTCCCTATAACGTCATCTTGCTTGAAGGCGGCGGCTTTGATTATGAACCAGCTATGCAAGACCTGTACCGTGGCAAAACTACCGGTCAGCGCTATTACCCGCTTGAATCTGCAAGGCTGCATTATTTTGGCGGTACCACCGGGCATTGGGCGGGCTTCTGTTCAGTATTTGATCCTATAGATTTCGAAAAACGCGATTGGGTGCCCTACAGCGGCTGGCCTATTAAACGCGGCGACCTGGATGCGTTTTACGTTCGCGCACAAAGAAACCTCGACCTTGGGCCATACGAATATAGTTATGAATACTGGCGGGAAAATGACCCATCGCTGGTATCGCTGCCATTCGATTCGGATGCTGTTTTTAACAAAATGTGGCAGTTCAGTCCCCCTACACGTTTCGGCACAAAATATAAAGATACCATAGTTAATGCTCCCAATATCTACCTGTACACCTATGCCAACGTTACCGATATTACGGCAAACGAACACGCATCTACTGTTAAACAGGTAACCATAAAAAACCTGGCAGGTAAACAGCATACTGTAAAGGCCAAATGTTTTGTGCTTGCATGTTGTTCCATGCAAAACGCGCGGCTTTTGCTGGCATCGAACAAACAGGCGCCGAAAGGCCTGGGGAATGACCATGACGTGGTTGGGCGCTATTTTATGGAGCATATTGAGATAAAATCAGCAGAAATGTGGTTTCCTGATCCCGAACAGCTAAAATTATATTCGATAGATTACGGCAAAACGAAGGTACGGGCCGAACTTGCCATTACCGCCGGGAAACAGCGTGAACACCGCATTTTGAATGGCACAGCCTCTTTCTCTCCGCTGGAAGCAGCAAGGAATCAGCCTGCATTTATTGATATCTGGAAATCAAGCGACCCCAAGGAGCGGGAAAAGGCATTTGGAAAATTTGATGAAACAGAAAAGAAATCAAAAAATAAAGACGGGCACAATTCTTACCAGCTTTTTACGCGCGTGGAACAGGCGCCCAACCCAAACAGCCGGATCAGCCTTGAAAGCGAAACCGATGCCCTTGGGATGAGACGTGCCACGCTGCACTGGGAACTGACGCCGCTTGAAAAGCGAAGCATCCGGACGATCTACGAGATCATTGGCCGCCAGATAGGCATCGCCGGCAAAGGCCGCGTGCGTTTAATGGAATATCTGCGCGACGAGCATGACAATAGCTGGCCCGAATTTACAGGCGGCGGCTGGCACCACATGGGCACTACCCGCATGGGCACCGACCTAAAAACCAGCGTGGTTGACGCCAATTGTAAGGTGCATGGAATTTCCAATTTGTTCACGGCCGGCGCCTCCAATTATGTTACAGCTGCCGCGCCGAACCCTACTTTAACTTTAGTAGCCCTCACTTTAAGGCTATCGGATCACCTGAAAAAATCAGCCGGCATATTTGTATGACAATTGCTGACAACTGTACCACCTTCTGTCATTAACCCGACTGCTAACTGCCAACTCAAGACTACAAACTGAAAACGGCTGACACCTTGTCGTTTTTTCTGCAATGGCAGGATAGTTGATTTGCACTGTTGAATCATGAATTTTAATGATATGCTAAAGAAAAAAAAGACGGAGAATACCGAAAACACCGATCATAACAATGAATCTGTCGCTACTGAAGGAAATGATGTCATGACATCAGAATCGACCCCTGAAGAATTATTAAAACAGGAAGTAGCGCTGGCCAATGACAAATATTTACGCCTTTACGCCGAGTTTGACAATTTCCGTCGCCGCACGATGAAGGAAAGAAGTGAATTATTGCAAACCGCAGGATTGGATGTGATCGTGTCCCTGCTGCCGGTGTTAGATGATTTTGACCGTGCAACACGCTATATGGATAACGCAAACGATGTAAATGCCGTAAAAGAAGGCGTTGTATTGATCCAGCAAAAATTAAAAAATATCCTGGGGCAAAAGGGCTTAAAAGAAATGCAGGCCGTAGGCACTGCCTTCGACCCTGAATTGCACGAGGCTATAACCAATATTCCCGCTCCTTCTGACGATCAGAAAGGTAAGGTGATTGACGAAGTGGAAAAAGGCTATTACCTGAATGATAAGGTGGCCCGCCACGCAAAGGTGGTTGTAGGCAATTAATTATTGATTTATCGAATTATCAAATTGCTGATCAAGTCCAATATTTTCAATAATTCAGTAAATCAATGATTCAACAATTAGAATATATAAATGGCTAAAAGAGATTATTACGATGTTTTAGGCGTTCCGAAAGGTGCCGATGCCGATGAGATAAAGAAAGCCTACCGCAAGATGGCTATCAAATATCACCCGGATAAAAATCCCGGCGATAAACAGGCGGAAGAAAACTTTAAGGAAGCTGCCGAAGCATACGAGGTGTTGAGCAGCCCCGAAAAAAAACAACGCTACGACCAGTTTGGCCACGCGGCTAATGCGCACTCGGCCAATGGCGGCGGCTTTGGCGGCGGCAGTATGAATATGGAAGACATATTCAGCCAGTTTGGCGATATCTTTGGTGGTGGCAGTCCTTTCGACGGCTTCTTTGGCGGCGGACGTCAAAGCGGTAGCGGCCGAAGGGTACAACGCGGCAGCAACCTGCGTATCAAAGTACGCCTGACGCTGGAAGAAATTGCCAACGGTACCGAAAAGAAAATAAAAGTGAACAAGCAGGTAGCGTGTAAAACCTGCGACGGCACAGGCGCTAAGGACCGCTCGTCGGTTCAAACCTGTAAAACCTGCGGCGGGCAGGGTGCAGTACGCCGGGTGACCAATACTATATTGGGCCAGATGCAAACTACCAGCACCTGCCCTACTTGCAATGGCGAAGGCACAGTTATTACTGCAAAATGTAATGTTTGCCACGGCGATGGTGTTGTGCGTGACGAAGAAACTATCAGCATTAACATACCTGCGGGCGTAAGCGAAGGCATGCAGCTGAGCATGAGTGGGAAAGGTAACGCGGCCCCCCGCGGCGGTGTACCGGGCGACCTGATCATCCTGATAGAAGAAATACCGCACGAAACCTTAAAGCGCGATGGTAACAATATCATCTACGACCTGCACATCAGCTTTGTAGATGCTGCGATTGGCACCAGTGTAGAGGTACCGACCATCGACGGCAAAGCCAAGATCAAAATAGACGCCGGAACACAGGGCGGTAAAATATTAAGGCTGAAATCAAAAGGGGTTCCTGAAGTAAATTCCTACCATCGTGGCGACCAGTTAGTGCACATCAATATATGGACGCCAAAAGCGCTTAGTCGCGAAGAACGCGAGGCGCTTGAAAAACTACAGGATTCGCCTAATTTCAAACCAAGCCCGGGAAAGAACGAAAAGAGTTTCTTTGAGCGGATGAAGGAATACTTTGAATAGGTTAAGTCCGGAGGGCGGAAAGTCCGCATAAGTCCGAAAGATATTGAAGCCCGGGATCAGTTTGATTTCGGGCTTTTTCTTTCTGCTTTCACCTCAAAACCGGTTGATGCTGTATCAACTCATCGATCAGTTTTTGTACTTCGGTATAGTCCACTTTTTCTACTAAATAAGCCTGACCTTTGCCGTTATCATCCCAAACATCACTGCCATCGTCCGCTACTTTCATCCTGCCGCTATGCAGGCTATACCATTGGGAATAGCCCTTAATGGCAACTAAAACAGCGGTTTCATCCCAGCTCATCCGGCCAGCGGAGTCTTCCTTTGCTTTCGGGATGGAAATACTAAACACATCCTTTGCAGGGTCATTTTTTATAGCCTCGTTATGAACGAGCGGTAAACCGACATGTATCTTCGCCCCTATTTCAAAGCCGCTTAATATCACCTGGCCCGGCCAATTCTGATAAACATTTTGGGATGCTTTGGCATCCTTCATCACATTGAATTCGAACCCGGATGGGAACTTCCCGGCCATGCAAACCAGCAGTTTTACCTTACGGGCAACCAGCGATTTGCCATCCAAATTTGAATATTTGTCGGCGCTTGAATTCAGCAGGTTGGAAAGATTGGTAAGGAAGCCAACTGTTACAATGGTTACACCTTTATCGGGTTGTGCAGCAAGCAGCTTTCGGTAAAGCTTCACCGCATCCCAGGCATCTGCGTTATTTTTAAGTTTATGCGGGTACTTGGCCAATAAGGTATCTGTCCAATGCTGCCAGTCGCGCAATTCAAGCGCATCGCCTTTTGGTACGCCTACCGGTATGCCAGGCCTTTTAAAATAGGTATTGAATACACTGAATACCCCTGCCACGCCTTCGTATTTTGTGCTGGCTATGGTAGCAAGTATGTTGCATTCACCTTTATCAGCCAGCGCATGCAGGATGGTTATGGCTCCGGCGTCGTCGTAATCGGGTCCCATATCGCTATCGAATATGATATTGACGGGTTTAGGGGCGACTTTTTGCGCACAAGCACTATTTATAGTAAATATGCCAAGGCAAAACAGGATAATAAAACTTCTCATCGTAACATCTAAGGTATCAAATTATTATTTTTAACCGCCTGCTGTTGAATTTTAAAACGCCCGCTCAGAAATGACAAAAACCAAATTACTGCCATATATCGCCTTATTACTTTTCACATTGCAACGTGTGAATGCTCAGAATACACCGACGATCCGAAATAATTATCAAACCGAAAACGGCATCCCTCATTTAAAAATCGAGCGAACGATGATCTATTCGCCAGAGAAAGTCTGGCTATACAATCACCACCCGTCGGTCATTCATTTTAAAAATAATTTTATTGCGATATGGTCAAACGGACTGATCGACGAAGATTCGCCGGGGCAGCGCGTAGTTTTTTCGGTTTCCGCGGATTGTGTCCATTGGTCGGCTCCAGCTGTTTTGGCGTCACCCCACCTTGACCATGATACATTGACCGTGCTTACGGCCGCCGGATTATACCAGCACAATGGCAAACTGGTGGCTTACTACGGGGAATATACAAAAAACCGCACCAATACCCACCTTTGGGCTAAAACAAGTACCGATGGCCTGCACTGGAGCAAGGCGATAGACCAACATCTTCCGTTAATACCCAACCATGGCCCTGAAGCAACAAGCAGAGGCAGGCTTATTATTAGCGGCAACTTTACATTCCCGTATACCGATGACCCATCGGGGTTATCAAGCTGGAAGATGAGCAGCTTTTACCCCGACTCGCTTTATACGCAGGATAACTCGGCCACTTTTTACGCTCCGGCGGCAAAACTTGGCTTACCGCCACTATGTGAGGGATCATTTTTCCAAACCGACGACGAGGTACTTCACATGCTGCTAAGGGTTACTGGCAAAGGATGGAAAGGTCGTTTGTGGCTCACCGAAAGCACAGATAACGGCAAAAAGTGGTCGCGCCCGGTTGAAACCGCGTTTTCGGATAATGACAGTAAGTTCCATTTTGGCCGCCTGCCCGACAAACGTTTTTACTATGTTGGTATTCCCGACACGCTGCATCATTATGACCGTAACCCGCTGGTTTTATCCATATCAAAAGATGGTGTTCTGTTTGACAAAAATTATATCATTGCCGATGAATTATACCATTTGAAAAAGGAGGGCTTGTGGAAAGGCGGGCAGTATGGATACCCGCATAGTATCATTTACAACAATTATCTTTATGTTATTATATCGAGACAGAAGGAATCTATTGAAGTTATCCGGTTCAGTTTAGATCAATTAAAATAAGCCACATACCAATAATAACGACGATAATTCGTAACAAATCACGGTTCATGTAATCCTATTTATAATTAAAAATAACTGACCTTTATATGCTTAGTATTCGACACATCGAAAAGCAATATGCCGGCCATAAGGCATTAAGCGATGTGAGTTTAGAAGTTGAAAGCGGGCAGATATTCGGCCTTTTAGGTCCGAACGGCGCCGGTAAAACTTCACTCATACGCATTATCAACCAAATCACAGCTCCCGATTCAGGCGAGATCTATTTCAACGGCGAAAAGCTGAACCAATCGCACATCAACCGCATCGGCTATCTGCCAGAGGAACGCGGCCTGTACAAGAAAATGGAGATAGGCGAGCAAATGATTTACCTGGCGCGGCTTAAAGGCCTAAGCCGCGAGGAAGCCACACGCCGCCTGAAAGTATGGTTCGCAAAGCTGGGAATGGAAAGCTGGTGGAAAAAGAAGATCGAAGAACTGTCCAAGGGCATGCAGCAAAAGGCCCAGTTTGTGGCGACCGTATTGCACGAGCCCGACCTGATCATATTGGATGAACCTTTCAGTGGGTTCGACCCGGTAAATGCCGAACTGATAAAAGATGAGATACTGGAATTGAACCGGAAGGGAGCCACTATCCTGTTTTCCACCCACCGTATGGAATCGGTTGAGGAACTTTGCAATTCAATAGCCCTGATACACCTTTCGCATAAGATATTGGATGGGAAGGTAAAAGCCATCCGCAATTCGTACCGTAATAATACTTACCTGGTTGAATATACCGGTACGAAACTCGATGCAAACATCGCCCAACCGTTTGAGTTGCTGGATGAAATGCCCGACGATGACCGCTACCGGATGAAGATCAGCCTTAAAGCCGGCAGCGATGCTAATGATGTGCTGAAGTACCTGCTGCCAAAGGTCCAGATAAATATGCTGCAGGAGGTGATTCCCAGCATGAACGAGGTATTTATTGAAACTGTAAACAAAAAATCAGCCTGACCATGAATAAAATTTTATTGATCATCCAGCGTGAGTACACCACCCGCGTGAGGAAAAGAGCATTCATTGTCATGACTTTGCTGGTTCCTGCATTATTTGGCGGCATGTTTGCCACCATTTCGTACCTGGCTAACAACAAAAACCAGACGATTCATATCGTCAACGTTATTGATAACAGTCACCAGTTTCAGGATAAATTTAAAAGTACGAAAACTTTAAAATTTCAAAACACTAATAAGCCGCTCGATTCCATCAAGGCGTCGCTTAATGATGACGACATTGTCCTGATGATCCCGGAAGGGAAAAACGACACTGCGGAATTGTTTGCTCGAAAGAAGAACACACTTGCTCTTTCTGATGAGATTCAGCAGCAAATGAATAATATCGCATCGAACGAAAGCCTTGTGAAAATGGGTATAGATACAGCCCGGCTGCATAGCGTTAAAAGCAATATTGTATTAAAAACCCGCGAAATGACAGCCGAAGGCGATAAAAGCGCCAATATTGGCTCGGCTTATGCGCTGGCATTTGCAGGGGCCATTCTTATCTATATGTCCCTGTTTATTTACGGCGCACAGGTAATGCGTGGTGTTATTGAAGAAAAAACAAGCCGCATTATTGAGGTAATTGTCTCATCGGTTAAGCCATTCCAGCTAATGGCGGGTAAAATTATTGGCGTGGGGCTTGTAGGGCTTACGCAATTTGCCTTATGGATCGTTTTATCTTACCTTGTTGGCAAGCTGTTAGGTCAGAATGGGGCATCGCAAAGCTCCACATTTAAGTTTGTACAGACAATGGCCTCCAGCGCTGGTTATGAACTGGCTTGCTTTGGCTTTTACTGGCTCACCGGTTTCTTATTGTACAGCGCACTTTTTGCCGCTGTTGGTTCGGCAGTGGATAGCGAGACCGAAACACAGCAGTTTATGTTCCCGATAACATTGCCTTTATTATTTACCTATATTTTATCGGTATCTTACCTGTTCCAGGCACCGGACAGCACCCT
Source organism: Mucilaginibacter sp. (assembly GCF_035492695.1). Taxonomy (GTDB): domain Bacteria; phylum Bacteroidota; class Bacteroidia; order Sphingobacteriales; family Sphingobacteriaceae; genus Mucilaginibacter. The sequence continues at coordinate 97,355 of NZ_DATJJC010000005.1, forward strand.
GGCGGTATGGTTATCTATAATACCATTCACTGCCCCTGTAGCCATGATGGTGAGGGTGCCTTTTCATGTGCCAGGCTGGCAGTTGGGGCTATCGATGGGGCTTATGGTAGTGACTTTCATTTTCTGCACTTACATTGCAGCAAGAATATATCGCGTCGGGATTTTGATGTATGGCAAAAAAGCCAGCTTTAAAGAAATGGCAAAATGGTTCTTTTATAAAGAGTAGTACTGATCCTAATAATTTTTTAATAGTCCCTCATTTCCTAAACAATTTGAGGGATTATTTATTTTAGAGGCATGGATAAACGCTTTGCCGTGATGGATCTCGGCACCAATACTTTTCATTTACTTATTGCCGAGGGAAACATTAATGACTTCCGGGAAATTGTTCATGAGCACATTGCAGTAAAATTGGGCGAAGGTGGCATTAATAAAGACATTATCCTTCGTGCCGCGTTTGAGCGGGGCATAAACACCATGAAAGATTTCACGCGGCAGATAAGAGATAATAAAGTTCAACAAATCAGAGCAATAGCTACTTCTGCACTAAGAAATGCTTCAAACGGAAAAGACTTTATTCGTGAGGTAAAAAAAGAAACCGGCATCGAAATAGAAGTGGTGGACGGCGAGCGGGAAGCTACCTTTATTTATGAAGGCGTTAAAGCCGCGGGGCTCCTTACGCCGGAAAGTTCCCTGATCATGGATATTGGCGGCGGCAGTGTCGAATTTATTATCTGTAACGATAAAAACCTGGTATGGAAACAGAGTTTTGAGATCGGCGCGGCACGGCTGATGGAAAAATTCCATCACGCCGACCCTATTCCGCCGGCAGCTATCGAAGCATTGGAACTTTATCTTGAGCATGCCCTTAGCGATCTGTTCAAGGCGGTAAAGGATACTAATATTTACAACCTTATAGGTTCATCCGGCGCTTTTGAGACATTCGCCGAACTTGCCGCTTTTAAAAGAAGTGATGTATTCGACCTGAAGAAAATCAAAAATTACGTATTTGACTACGAAGAATTGCTGGACGTGACAGATAGACTACTATTATCCACTCATGCCGAACGTGAGGCGAACCCATTGATCATTCCTGTCAGGGTTGATATGATCGTGGTGGCATCGCTGATCACCCGTTACATCCTGCAAAAGCTTGCGATAAACCATGTCGCGCTGTGTACTTACTCATTGAAGGAGGGTGTTTTAGCAGGGATGATGGGTTAGTGGGTGAAAATCACCCAGCAAGTGGAAAATCCTATTAATAACACAAGCAGTGCGCTAAGCAAAAATTCTTTGCGCCATACAAATATCGCAAGTATAAGACAAAGCACTGCATGTATACCAACAAAAAATGCATTGAGAATAATATTTAATTCTCCCGATTCAACATATCGGGTGTATAATGTATAGGCTATCATTACCGCCATATTAATGGCAACAACAAATATTTTCCTTGAATTCCACGAGCGATCAGAATTATCCATAAAAATTGCATTTAATGCATATTTCCCAGATCGAGCAAAGTAACGCAACTCGAAAAGCCTATTGCGAGAACTAAAAAAGCGCTTAACACCCATTCCCATCGCTTCGCTACTATTGAAGTAACGATGCTTGCCATGAAATGGACTGCGATGAAAAACGCGTCAAGAAACATACCGCCATCTATAAACCGGCAAATCATTGTGTAACCCACCAATGCGAGCATATTGTAACCCACTACCTTCCACCGGTTGGAGGCTTTTATTTCGTCATTTTTTTCCGGTTCGTTCATGTCATTGACATTTCATTTTGTATCTGTTTAAGATAGTTGACCTTATCGTCCCGGTAAAAAAGGTTCATTGTCTCGAATGGGATAATACTCATATCCTTGTTGACGATATGTACACACGATTTTTTTATGGCGCGCACGTCGAAATTGTGGGCGTCGATAAATTGCATAATTATAATGCGGAAAAGGTTATCGTAACCCAGGTCCGGGGCATCTATTTGCGGTAGGCAGCACATTATAGACTTCAAATGGTCGCTCGCCTTATCTACTGAGTTGCCCGTACTGAACATATTCAATAAGTGGAGTTTCAACTCTTCATCCTGCTCATATACAATCGTATTTTTGGAATTATCCAACAGATCGTCAGGATTGATGAACCGTGTCAACGGAAAAACCATCGGGCCCAATTTGAGCGCGTACCCCATAACTAAAGCATCCGGGTTACAAGGAACTGGCAACAGGTCGTGTTCATTAAAAATATTGGTTTGTTCCAAAATTGCCGATCTAACTTCGGTTAAAGTATATCTATCTGTGTTTGTATCAAAGTTTTTTAGCCGTCCCGCCTGCTGTGTAGGTTGAAAGGTAACGCCCCTTACACAGCGCTGCTTTAGCGCATATTCGATGATCGCTCCTATTTCATCTGTATTCAAACCTTTCTGAAGCGTCGCCACTAATGTCGTCGACAGGTTATATTTATTCAAGTGCTCAATCGCTTTTACCCGCACTTCGCGCAGGTCTTCACCTCTTAACTGTTCAAGTGCCTCTTTTTTGAAAGAATCAAACTGCAGGTATATTTCAAAATCGGGCATATAGGTAGCCAGCCTGGCAACAAAAGCTTCGTCCCTGGCTATCCTGATACCATTTGTATTAACCATCAGGTGCCTGATGGGCTTCTTTTTAGCTATGTCCAGTATCTCAAAAAATTGAGGATGTACAGTCGGTTCGCCGCCGCTTATTTGTACAACGTCCGGCTCCCCTTCGTTGGCTACTATAACATCCAGCATTTGTTCAATTTCGGCAAGAGTGCGGTGCCTGCCATAGTTCGGCGACGACATGGCATAACAAGTAGGACAGCTCAGGTTGCAGCGGTCGGTCACCTCAACTATGGTGAGACAGGAATGCTGTTCATGATCCTGGCAAAGCCCGCAATCATAGGGGCATCCGAAATGAGTTTTAGTATTGAACTTTAGTGGCATTTCGCTGCGTTTGGCATAGTTACGGCAGTTTCTATAATATGCCACGTCTGTAGCAATCAAAACCTTCTCAAAACCATGTACACGACAGTTTTTAAGCATGTATACCTTGTCATGCTCAAATACAATTTTTGCGTCGACCCTTTTCAGGCAGGTTGAACAAATGCTTTGGGTAAAGTCATAGTAGATATAAGGGCGTTCAGGCATACGACTTAGGTTCTGTTAATTTTGACGGGAAAAAAAATACTTTATAATAATACAAAATACCCGCGATACAAACCAATTGTATAACTGATAATCCAAAGCTAAAAAAGTAATCCGGCTTAATAAATTCGATGAGCAGCCTGAGTATAAGATAGTTTACCATAAGTATTTTGAATCTCGAGCCGTTGGTAAACCGGTGGTGGCGTTCGTAAAGCATCAGTGTTATCCATAACGCTATCCAGAAAAGTATTTCATAAAGATTGGTCGGGTGCCTGCGTATACCGTCACCAAAGTTAATAGCCCAGGGCAAGCCGGAACGGGTGCCATACGTGCCATCTTCCAGTCCGGAAAAAAAACAGCCTGTTCGGCCGATAATCATAGCCAGTATCAGCGGGTAAACCATCAGGTCGCCGGAGGACACCGAGATACCTATTTTCTTTTTGACTAGTTCTACACCGACCAACCCACCGAGCATGCCCCCAACAATCGTTTTGTTTCCCATAAAATACACAAAGCTCATTTGGTGAACAAGTGTCGGGTTTTCAAATATTCCCACAATGTGCGACCCTAAAAAAGCCCCAAAAGCCGCTCCGATAAAGATTATAAACCTGTCATTTGAGCTAATAAGGTCATGTTCGTTTCGGCGGAGATAAACATAATAACGGTACCCTAAAAAATACGCCAATGTTTCGCAAATAAAATGCAGCGGGATAGATGAATGGCCGAAAGGAATATTTACGGGGAAATGCAAAATGGCGATAGTGGATTTATTAATGCCGAATTTAAAAAATCCTTTTGACGTCGCATCATCTTCATTTGACAAAAGCAGAAATGTGATTTTTTTTGAAACAATACTCTTTAAAAAATATCATTTGATTTATCAAAATTAAACCTTTGGGCCGTTATTAAATCAAATACAAATCACAGCTATCCTTTGTATATTGCGACCCTTATAGCGGCACCTTTATGAAATTAAGATCTATATTAACCTGCCTTACCGTATTAACAATATTTTCAACCCAGGCACAACGCAAACACAGGCCTGCAACCGTGGATACTATTATATCCAACTACCAGCCTGCCGATCTTTTTTCGCCAATGTTTTATCCGGAGCGCGGAAATGACCAGCACGCAGCCAACGGGGAGCCGGGTATTAAATACTGGCAGAACAGGGTGAATTACCAGATAAAAGCCGCTATCGACACCGCTACCAAAACCCTTACCGCTACAGAAACGCTTGATTATGTAAATAACAGCCCGGATGCGCTGCAATATTTATGGCTTCAGCTGGATCAGAATACTTATAAAAAGGATGCGCGGTCTAATTATTACACCGATGCGGCACCAACACAGCATACCAATGGTTACGAGATAGAATCAGTTGCTATCGATCACGGAGATGTAGTAAGAAAAGTTGACTTCATTGTTACCGATACCCGTATGCAGGTGCGCCTGCCGAATGCCATAAAGCCTAACGGCGGCGGCATAAAGCTGCGCATCACATACCGGTACACCATTCCGGGCACATTTGGTAACCGGACAGACTATAACGACACCAAAAACGGGAAGATATACGAAATAGCGCAATGGTTTCCGCGCATGTGTGTATATGACGATAATGAGGGTTGGGATACATTGCCGTTCCTGGGAAGCGGGGAGTTTTATTGCGAATACGGTGATATAGATTACCAGGTAACCGTTCCGTGGGATATGATCGTAGCCGGTTCGGGAGAATTGTTGAACCCGAAAGAAGTATTGACCCAAAGGCAAATAGACCGGCTTGCGGCTGCCCGTGAAAGCGATAAAACTGTTATGATTCGAGATGCTAAAGAGGTGAACGATCCTGCGTCGCGACCTGTACATAAAGGCACACTTATGTGGCACTTTAAAATGAATAATACGCGCGATGTGGCTTTCGGCGCATCAAGGGCTTATGTTTGGGATGCTGCACGGGTTAATTTACCGGGCGGTAAGAAATCGCTGGCGATGTCGGTTTACCCGGTTGAAAGTGTTGGCGACAGCGCCTGGAACAGGGCTACCGAGTACCTGAAAAAATCGATAGAATATTTTTCTGAAAAATGGTTCGTATATCCTTATCCTGTAGCCGTCAACGAAGCCGGCGTAGCGGGCGGCATGGAATATCCCGGTATCGTATTCGACGGCATTACTGACAAGGGAAAAGACTTGTTTTGGGTAACCGCGCACGAGATCGGCCATAATTGGTTCCCGATGATCGTTGGATCGAACGAGCGCCGTTATGCATGGATGGATGAGGGTTTTAATACATTTATTGACGTATATGCCTCTGATGTAATTAACAACGGTGAGTTTGCCCCCAAACGCGATAGCGAATACGCGCCGGGCGGTGGTAATCCGGCAGACGAGATCATTCCAACCATACTTGATCCGGATGCGCCCACGATTATGACCGCGGCTGATGCTGTGCCTGAAAAATACCGGCACCCCATCACCTACTATAAAACGGCATTTGGGTTGGTGTTACTGCGCGAACAGATATTAGGCCCCGACAGGTTCGACTATGCCTTTAGGAATTATATTGCCAAATGGGCATTCAAACATCCTCAGCCTGATGATTTTTTCCGGTCGATGGATAATGGCGCAGGCGAAGACCTTTCCTGGTTTTGGAAAGGGTGGTTTTATAATAACCTGAAACTGGATCTGGAACTGCTTAGCGCCGGATATGTAAACAACGACCCGAAGCAGGGCCTTAGTGTTACGGTTGCCAATCTTGAGCAAATGGCCATGCCATTTACCGTTGAAGTAAAACTAAAGGACGGAACTTCGCAACGCATAAAAATACCTGTTGAGGCCTGGCTGCAGAATAACATGGTAACCTTTGTAGTACCAACAACAGGCGAGGTTAAAAGCGTTGTTGTGGACCCGGACGCGGCGCTGCCGGACGTAAACAGGGGGAACAACGGTTTCGTGTTCAAATGATCAGATAACGCCGAGTATAAACTGTGTAATCCCAATGGCGAACAACACCAGGCTAATATACCACAGCGGTTTCTTTTTGGATAACAGCGAAATTGCGGATATGGATATGGCGATCTGAAAAAAAGTTACGGCGCGCGCCAGCACCATGTCATCGGCCAAGTGTTCCTGCGATTCTTTTTCCAGTTCCCGGGCCTCTTCCTGTATCTTTTCCTGGTCCTTTTTTAGCTTTTCTTTCCGCTCAGCGGCGGCTTTAGCATCGTCCGGCTGCTTTGCATCTTTCAATTGCAGCACGGCATCGGCCACCTCGGCCTTAATACCCTTGGCGTTATAGTAGGCCCATTTGTCAGAAGCCTGTACCTGGGTAATAAGCGCTTCGTTTGATTGATGCCCCGCCATCAAACTGCTTACAGCAGCAAACGCAGCCATAAACGCCGTTGAAATAGCTACCCTCATCGACCACTTATCGTGGCCCTGGTGCGCAGCTTCGTGAATATGTTCGTGTAAATGCTCGGTTGGAACTTCTGGCTCTTCCATTGTGTCATAAAGGGTTACGACGTAAATTTAAAAAATTATATTTCTGTTAACCCAGCCTTTTCAGCTGCTGATATAATTTTTCCGTAGGCAAACCGACAACATTGGTATAAGAACCATTTATACGTTCGATACCGATAAGGCCGATCCACTCCTGTATGCCGTAGGCCCCGGCCTTATCGAGCGGCTGATATTTATGAACGTAGAAATTGATCTCCTCCTCCGTCAGTTTGCGGAAGAAAACTTCAGACACATCATGAAATAAATTGTATTTGTGCTTGTACAACAGGCAAACACCGGTTACCACCCTATGCACTTTACCGGAAAGTATCCGCAACATTTCAGCGGCCTGTTCAACAGTTTCAGGTTTGCCTAATATTTTGCCATCCACGTTTACTATGGTATCTGCAGTTAGTACAACCTCATCATCCACAGATTCATCAAAAGCCCTTGCTTTCTTTTCAGCTATATAAACAGCTATTTCTTCGGGAGTAAGGTTTTCGGGATAAGATTCATCTACATCCTTCAGCACTATGCGAAAATCAATACCCATAAGCCGCAAAAGCTCCTGCCGGCGGGGCGACTTGGATGCAAGAATTACTTTTTTATTTATCAATTCCACCGATTACTTTTTGATTACTCCGATCTTATTGCGCATTACAACGCTACTAACTACAAACTCAAAACTGCAAACTGGTTACCAGCTATACGCCTGTTCGCTCATCCACTTGCCCTGCACCTTAAGCACTTTTTCTATCACATCGCGTACAGCGCCCCTGCCCCCCGGAAACGGGGAAATATAGCGGCTTATCGCCTTTATCTCTTCGGCTGCATCCGCAGGGCAGACAGCAAGACCCGCAAGCTGCATAACCTCCAGGTCGGGAATATCATCGCCCATAAAAAGCACACTTGCCGGCAACACATGCTTTTCTTCGAGGTACAGCCTGAAATTGTCCGATTTAGTATGTGCCCCTACATATACGTCTTTTACACCAAGGCTGTTTAAACGATGAATGGATATTTTGGAGCGACTGCCTGATATGGCACAAACATTATAACCAGTTTTTACGGCAAGTTGTATAGCATATCCGTCTTTAATATTAAACTGCCTGAATTGTTCGCCGTTTTCAGTTACGTAAACCGAGCCATCCGTCAGTACCCCATCCACGTCGAAGATGAAGGTTGAAATATCTTTTAATTTATTTAGGAACGATTCCACTGATTATATGCGATTACACTGATTGGTTTAGATGATTACACCGATTTTGATTGTCGTTTGGTAATCGTTATTGCGAACTTTCCAACCGTACAACCTGACAACTGAAATTATTGATTATCCCGCCACTCGTACACCCAGGCCGATTGTATCTGCTCAAGATGGCCTTCGGTTGATTGCTCGCGTGTACCGGCAAAGTTTGGCAGGCTCAACACCCATTCCAACAGATCGGTAAAACGGATACGATATATTTTGGATTCGTCAAAGTCATCGCCAAACTTTTCATAAAGCTCCATGGCAATATCTTCGTGGTCGTTCCAGTGAATCGGCAGTGCAAATTTATTGTCGTTCATTATATTTATGTTACGTATAAACCTTTAATGTCCCAGGAAATTCGACTGATCGGGCAAAGTAACTTCGATATCACCGTCTATCACCACACACTGGCAACCCAACCTGGAATTAATGCGGGGATTAACAGCACGGTCTATAAAATCCTCTTCCTTATCCGATATTTCCTGGATGCTATCCATCCCTTTGTTCACGTAAATATGGCAGGTGCTGCAGCCGCAAACCCCACCGCAATTATGCTGAAGCTCAATGCCGTTCTCGAGGCAAACGTCCAGCACAGATTCACCTTCGGCTATGGGCAACTCAATCGGTTCGTGCCCCTTCTCCTCAAAGCTGATCTTAACTTTATAGATGTTCATTTGGGCAAAAGTAACAAAATTACCTGTGCCCGGTTACCCTATTTATCCATTTTGATAATCATCTGACTTAACAAGGTATACACCTGCTGTAAACCGGCATTATCCTGCAATAGTTTCAGGTGTTCGGCCATCGTTTTTTCATCATTACGGATAGCCGGGCCGGTCTGAACATTTTGGGGTAAATGTCCCTGTACCTTAAAGGCTGTTTCCATTATCAGGGGTCTTAGCATGTCAAAATCAAGGCCATTTTGCTCCATAATGGAGCCGGCCGCGTAATACAGGTAATTGGGGAAATTACAGGCGAATACCGCTGCCAGGTGTAATATTTTACGTTTTTCAGAATCAACCCGGTAAACACTTTGGGAAATGGATTGCGCCAAGGCTTCTAATTGCCGGCTTATTTGCTCATCGGCACCTTCAATGCAAAGCGGAACGGTATTGAAATTTACTTCTTTGGTTTTGCTGAAGGTTTGCAGGGGGTAAAATACTCCTGCGTTTGAAGTGTATTGCGACAACTCGTTCAATGAAGTAGCACCGGAGGTATGGACGAGCAGCTTACCGTACCTGGCAAGTTTTTTAGCCAGCCCTCCTATCGCGTCATCTTTTACCGAGATGATGAACAGGTCGGTGTCGCCGTTGATTTTTCCGAAGTCATTAATAGCTTCGGCTTTAATATGGTAGGCAAGTATCGATGCATGTTGTATATCCCGGCTGTAGACTTGCACTATGGTATGACCCGCATTTCTGAAGGCTGCCCCTAAATGGGTGGCTACATTGCCCGAACCGATGATGGTGATGCGCATATTTTGAATTGCTGTCTGTAGAGACACAGACAGCGGATATACTTTCGTAAATGTACGCCGAATTTAACTTGTCTTCAACTCTTTATTCCTCCTGAATATTGACATCAGGAAACCGATGACCATAATGATGGTGCCCGACCAGAAGAAATTGATATACGGAAATTCGATAGCCCGCATTACTATAAATTTCCTTTTGCCCTCCGGCTGCTGATAAACAGTTATCTCGGCTTGTTTGGTAGCAGGTGTAATTTTGGTAAGGGCCAGTTTTAAGCCAGCCTCGTCTATCTTTTTAGGAAAACCGAATACCCCGTTACTTTTCATAACATACAAAGGCCTTGCCGCATAAGTTTTACCATGGGATACTACCTCCAGGTCGGCGCCAACGGCAGCTTCGTTTTTGCCAAGCTGCAAGTTGGCCACTTTGTTGTCCAAGCCTAATCCTTTGAACACGATATAACCGTCGCGATAGCGTATGGTATCGCCCACCTTAACCTGGTGCGGTATAGGCGGATCATAATTTTTATCGTCGTCTTCGCCATGTTTTTCGTCTCCCTGCGAGTTTTCATCAGGGGTTAGTGCGTTAAACATCGTGATATGTGTGTACAAGTCGTGAAAAAGATAATGCTTGGTATCAGGCGAAGCAGCAAAGCCTCCCATTTGCTTGTTTACCTGTGCTTTGGGTTTTAACATAAACTGTTCCTGCACCTTGCCGGCATTATCCAGCCGTTGATATAATATCTTAAAGAAATGATCGGGCGCCGATACGGAATCGCCTACGTAACTTACTGTATAAGGGCCCATTTTTACAGGTTCATTACGGTAAACGATAACATTTTCCTTCGGATTACTTTCTTTGGCAAAATCAGGGCTGAATTGTTCTCCGGTAGTATTTTCAGAGATCACCTTGCTTGTACCTGCTGCAATAAGCGCCCCTACCATCAGCAAACCAAAACCAATATGCGCAACCGCCGATCCGGCCAGTTTGAATTTGCCCTTGAAAGCATCAACCAGCACTTTGCCGTTTACAAAAACAGAATAAACAGCGCCGAGCATCAGCAACATGAAAACGACCTTGAGCCGGTATATACCCGTGAAATATATTACGATAACAGCTACCAATATTGCAACGATGAGGTACGTTATGGCCTGCGCCAGGAATTTGGCACGATCTGTCTTTTTATATTTCAGGAACTGGGTAAACCCGGCAAGTGTGGTAACCAGGATAGCGAAAGCTGACTGAAAAACATTGTATAGCGCCACCTGGTTTGAAGGCGGAGCTATTTTAGTGCCGAATATGGCGTTCCACACCGGTACCGAAGTAACCACAACCAACTGCAAACATGAAAGCGCCAGGAAAACAGAACCGACGAACATCCAGAATTCGCGCGAGTAGGTGTCTTCATCTTTGGTTGAGCGGGGAAGCTCCTTCCAGCGGATAACCGGCAGATAAATTGACAGGATCAGGAAGATCAAAATACCGATGACCAAATGCCAGAACATCCCCAGGTCGGTAAATGCGTGTACGGATGTGTCGCCCAGTATGCCGCTGCGTGCCAGGAAAGATGAATACCAAACTAATACAAAGCTGATGAGCACCAAAAATGTAGCCATGATATAAGAATGGCCCGTATTTTTGTACACGATCATAACGTGCAGTGCACCAACCAATGTAAGCCACGGAAAAACGGAAGCATTTTCGATAGGGTCCCATGCCCAGAAACCACCAAAGTTTAATGACTCATACGCCCAAAACGACCCCATTATGATACCGGTACCCAGTACCATACCCGCAAATAATGCATAAGGGATAGCCTGCGTTATCCATTCCTTATATTTTCGCTGCCAAAGGCCGGCTATTGCATAGGCGAACGGCACAACCATAGATGCCAAACCGAGAAAAAGCGTTGGCGGGTGAATTACCATCCAGTAGTTTTGGAGCGAGGGATTCATGCCCTGGCCGTCCTTTATAAAAGAAAGATAATCGGGGCTTTGAAAGATGGGTGCTTCCATCGCGTTTCGCAGCAGTAAAAACGGCGAACTGCCTATGCGCTGCCCGAAAATATCGATCCCTAATATCATGGTGGCCAGTATAACCTGCGAAAGTGCGATAACTGTCATCACGGGCCGTTCCCACGATTTGGCTTTCCAGATCAAAATGTTACCCAAAACTGCCTGCCAGAACGTCCAGAGCAGGAAGCCGCCCTCCTGTCCGTTCCAAAAGCCCGATACCAAATAGTAAACCGGTAACGAGCGCGACGTGTAGTTCCAGGCATAATGGTATTCGAAATAATGGTTATACAGAATGTAGAAAAGACAACTGCCTACACCAATGATGGATGCAGAGTTGATAAAAAACGCAATTCGGGCCAGTTTATGCCACGATTTATCGCTTCCTGTTTTATCAGTAGTTGCGTAATAATAGCTTATCAGCGAGAGCAGTGCCGCTCCGAAAGAAAGTACAACAAAAATCTGACCTAAATGCCCCGGGAAAAGGTGTTCACCTTTGTAATCTATTGCCATTAATTATATATCGGCCTTTTTAGCTGAGACCTCTGTAGTTTCTAATTTATCCTGGGTGTACTTCGACGGGCATTTCATCAATATTTTGGATGCGTGAAATTCGTCATTCACCATTTTTCCGGTAAGCACAATTTGCTGCGAGCGTTCAAAGTCTTCGGGCTTGGTACCTGTAAATACAACCTTGCACTCGTCTCCCTTATCATCCTTTACATAAAAGGAAAAATAGTTAGCGTCCTTTGTAGCATCGTAATACAGTTCCTTTTGCTTATCCAGGTGCCCTATTACATGCAATTCGCTATTTGTTTGTTTTGCTTCGCGGAAAGAGGCATAAGTACTTGAGCTGGCGTAGGTGCTTATTATCACAGCTATCGCCACCGCAATTACAACTATACCAAATATTGAACTCTTCTTCATCTGCGGTTTACGAAATGTTTCTGCAAAAATACAAAACGTTATATTAATAACGATTGATACAAATCATTAAAATGACTGTTACAAGTCATTAATCTTATTTAGAATCAATTTAAAGAAGCAAAATTAAATATAAAAGGGGGATTATATAAAAAAAGCGACTTATTGGCCGACAAGCTCCTTATAGGTGATGATATAATATCCGAGGCCGCCTTTGTGTGCGGTCAGGATGATAAAATCAGACGGGCCCATCAGGTATTCCTGTATGCGCTCAATATCAATATCCTTGCTAAAATCGTTATATTCGATGTTAACCCTTGAGCCTTCGGTTTTAGCCGACTTAACCGCCTTATTAAGTATCTGGGCCTTTATTTTCTCTTCTTTACTGCTGGCAAAACTCCGGTTAATTTTAAACAATACCGCCATAAACAGGCTGCCGAATAATATGATGGAAAAAAGGTAATATTTGTACTGTCGTTCGATAATAAAGGAAAGTATAAGCCCCGAAATAATACCGGTGACAACAACAGACTGGAAGCTTATCAGCGTAACAGCATATTCCCTTTTACAATAAAGAAAACAATAAACTCCAAGGCCGTAAAGAATAGCTTTTATGATCCAGACAGGCTTTATTTTTTTTAGAACCTTTCTAACCTTTCTGCTGGTTCGTCCTGACCTTCGCCGACGTCTTTCCATATATAATTATATGCAAACTATAAATATTTTATTAAACATGCGCACAAAAATTATAGCGGACATCGTATTACCGTATTGAACGTGTAGCCATTAAATAATGTTTAGTTTATAAATTGGTTGCTCTTCATTATCGGTTGATAAGGAAACCATTGTGCAATTTAACTATATTAAATTAGGTTTAATAAATCTCCCATCAATTTTATAATAACTTAAAATTGACACGCAACAAAAAAGGCGGATATAAATACCCGCCTCCTCCAGTTTCATTGTGGAAAATTATCACGGCCAAACGCCCAGGTTTTTATAGGATACCGCTATTTTATTGATAGCGCCTACAAATGCCGCAGTGCGCAGTGTATCAATTTTCTCTGTATTTTTGTAAGTCTCCCTGATCTCGTGATACGATCTGATCATGGTATCTTCCAATCCTGAATTTACCAGCTCAAGTTCTGATGCTCCTTTGATAATGGTAGAGCGCTGCATAGGAGTTAAAGCTACGCCGGTTATACCTTCAACCATATTCACCAGGTTGGTATTGGCAGTTTCCTCGAAACGGCGGTTCATGCGGCCGAAAGCAACATGCGAAAGGTTTTTAAGCCACTCGAAGTACGACACGGTAACACCGCCGGCATTGGCATACATATCAGGGATGATAAGCCCGCCTTTACTGTAAAAAATAGTTTCCGCTTCAGGGGATGTTGGACCGTTAGCGCCTTCGGCAATAATTTTTGCCTTGATTTTTTTTACATTGGTATCCGTTATCTGGTTTTCCAATGCTGCCGGCACTAAAATATCGCACTCCTGCTCCAGCCCTTCCATCGAGTTTTTGAACTCCTTTTTCGCACCAGCATACCCCAGGATGGACCCCGTATTTTTGCGGTGCTGGAATACCGCTTCAACATCCAGGCCATCGGCGTTATAAATTGCGCCTTCAAACTCGCAAAGACCAACTATGATAGCGCCAAATTCGGCAAGGAACTTAGCAGAGTGGTAACCAACGTTACCCAAGCCTTGTACAATAACCCGTTTACCGGATATGCCTGTTGTTAAGCCTATCCTGGTCATATCCTCGGCCACGCTCACACATTCGCGGATAGCTATAGCTACGCCCCGGCCCGTAGCCTCACGGCGGCCAGCAATACCATGCAGGGCAATCGGCTTGCCAGTTACAGCGCCCATCGCATCCAGCTGGCCTGGATTCATGGTGGCATAAGTATCGGCTATCCAGCTCATCTCGCGCTCGCCCGAACCGTAATCCGGTGCCGGAACGTCGATGCTTGGACCGATAAAGTTTTTCCTGATCAATTCGACCGTGTAACGCCGGGTGATATTTTCCAATTCCTGTACGGTGTAATTTTTAGGATTGATCTTAATACCGCCCTTCGCCCCTCCGAAAGGAACATTTACAATAGCACACTTGTAGGTCATCAAAGCCGCAAGGGCCATTACCTCATCCTCGTTCACCATCTCGCTATATCGTATCCCCCCCTTGGTTGGCGACTGGTGCTGGGAGTGTTCAACACGCCATGCATCTATCACTTCGAAGCCATCGCCCTTACGGATAGGGAAGCGAAAACGGTAAACACTGTTACATGATTTTATCTGATCTAATAGCCCGGCATCGTGTTTGGTAAATTGTGCCGCATAGTCGAAATTCTTACATACGTCGCCGAAAAAATGGGTTTCCTCATCGGCGAGCAGAATATTATTTGCCATAATTTAGAATTGAATAATTATAAGATTCTTAAAAAAGTGCACAAATTTGGTACTAAAATTACCAATATTGCAAATTTAAAATTATTAGTGTTTTAGCTACACCATTGAATAATTACCACAAACCTGTGTTTAAATCAAACTGGCTTATTTTTTTGCCTAATTCCCTTTTTCGATTTTTTTCAATCGCCTGTCCATCAGGAACAGGTAAATGGCTAAACCAGCGAAAATTATGGCAACCGTGGCGATAACAACGTAAATCCTGCCCGACTTGTAAAAATCGTCGGCCATACCCGTCCCGGCTTTTTCCTGCGCAAAAACAACAATGTTTGATAAGGTAAGCAAAACAAGGATCAATAATTTTTTCATCAGGTATCTTGGTTCAAATTTGGTTCAAAAAACTTATTTGTACAATAACAGGATCATAAGTCTATGTTATTTCTTTTATGCTCTATCAAACGTATACGATAGCGGATAGTTGCGATCCAGACGGAAAAGATAGCCCAACCCGCCATCGCCGGATAAAACACCAACCGCATACGGCTATCCAGGTCGTATTTACCGAAAGCGGGGTTTCCGCCATTGCCCGGATGCAGGGAATCCGTCAGCCTTGGTAAAATGAATATCAACACGATCATTACCGGAAAGGCGAAAATATTGTAAATGGCAGATATTTTGGCCCGTTTTTGCTCCTCGTCCATCGAGTTGCGGAGCACCAGGTAGGCACAATACAGCAGGAAGGCTATAGCCGCGCTATTTTGCTTGGGGTCGCCGCTCCAGAATTCGCCCCAGGTAAACCTGGCCCACATCATTCCTGTTATTAATCCCAACGTAAAAAATAACAAGCCGACGTTTACACATTCAACAGATGCCAGGTCGTACTCTTCTTTGCCGGTATTGAGGTACATAATACTGAAGATAACAGATATGGTCAACACCGACATCATCCCGATCCACATTGGCACGTGGAAGTATAAGTTTCGTATGGTCTCGTGCAGGATGGGCAATACGGGTACTGGGATAAGGAACCCGGCAATAAGTGTATAAAATATCAGCACGACCGCCAATACTTTCCACCAGGTTTGATAAATGATCTTCATGCTTGATTTGAGGGTGTAAAGGTACTGTTTTGTGGCGAAAGGTAAAAGGTGAAAGGATAAAGGTAAGCGGAAAGCAAATAATGGTAAAATGAAATATAAAGCTTTGATCTTTCTGCTTTCCGCCCAGAAGCTTATTTATCGTCCTCGGGTGAGTAGTTAAACGGAAGCAGATCGGCTATTTTGGATTTTGACCAGGTACCCTCACTTAACGGAACATCTTTAAAAATTACACCATTCATGTCGAACACCGCATAAGGCCCGTGCAGAGTTAAGATGCTTGTTTCAAAATTCTCCATATCCAGGGGCCTGTACACATCCTTAAAATCCGTTTCTTCGTGCCGGCGGGTATAGATCACGTAAAGACAGTCTGTAAAATGCAGCAGAAATATACCGGGTTGGCTTGTAGTGGCACAAATTTGATAAGGCTGCAAAGGCTGCCTGACCAGGTTTTCGTGATAATACCTGGACATGTTCTGTTTGGATATCCAGTAATTTAGCGAATCGCGATAGAAACTTTGCTGAAATTTTTTGATATTGTTTAAGATGACGCCTTCATCCGGCCTGTCGGGATTTAGCTCGCGGCTAAGTTTATACACGATAAACCCCTCCTGCCCCAATGTGTTCTTATACAGCGAACGTAAAAAATGACGCGATGACCCATAATAGGTTTCGGCACGTTTTTGCTTCCATGCTTTTTTCTGCGATGCGCTGCCCGGAAGTTCCTGGAAAACCACCTGCCCCTGCCACTGGGTAATATCCTGTATGCCGGATGAAGAAAATGTGTCGACCAGGAATTTGACGCGATAACCCAGCGCCCTATTTTCGATCACGAGGAAATCGTTGGTCCATGCCTCCAATTGCAGTTTCTTGCCGTGGTATATCAGGTTTAATTCGTGGGGGTTTTGTACGTCGCACTTCCTGGCGTTCTCGTCATCGCCAATAAACTGCTTTCTGAACATCTCATAATTTCGCTTCCAGTCGGCAGGGGTGCTGATAACCACTCCCCTTAGCTGGTTAACTTTGGGATTTAGCGTGATATCAAGATTTATAGGATCGCTTCCCACTAAAACTGCCCTGGTAAATTCCTCAAAGCCGATGGAACTGGCAACCAGTGTATACTGCCCGGGCTTTACCCCGGTTAGCCTGAAAGTGCCGTCGTCGGCAGTAGTTGTACCGAATGATGAGTTGCTGAGGAAAACACTCACATTACCAATACCGGTATGCGACACATTGGTAGTTATTTTACCTGAAATAGTGGTAGTTTGCGCCCGGCTTATGAATGGGAAAAGAAATAAGATCAGAATAAGCCCTTTTACGCTCATTTAACAAAAATACTTTAACAGGCATTTATAACGCGAAGAAAAGTATTTATTGTGAATAAATAATGAAGCAGGCGCCGCAATTTAATGCAGCGCCTGTAATAAATCATTTACAATGAGTACAGGAATTTCAACACAGCGTCCCTGTCGGCTTTGGAAAGGTGTGCATAGTAAACTTTGGATTGCTCCGCCTCGCCGCCATGCCACATGATGGCTTCAACTAGGGTACGTGCGCGTCCGTCGTGTAAATAATAGCCGGGATTATTTACCTTTTCATACAGCCCAAGACCCCATAACGGCGCGGTACGCCAGCTTTGGCCGTCGGCTTTAAAATCGGGACGGTTGTCGGCCAGGCCAGCACCCATGTTATGCACAAGCAGATCTGAATACGGGTGTATTACCTGGTTGGAGACGGCCGGGAAGGCTACATTGATGCCGGTGGTTAAGGTTTGCCGGTGGCAAGTGCCGCATTTAGCCAGCATGAAAAGTTGCTGCCCGCGTTTTACCGTCGCATCAGTCACATTGCGGCGCGCAGGGACAGATAGCGTTTGTGCATAGAATTTGACCGCGTTCAACGTACTATCCGGTAATTCCGGATCATCTTTCATGCCATCGTCCTGCGCCTGGCCGTAACTATTTTCGACGGGTAATATTTTGCTTGTAAGCCCCATATCCTGGTTAAAGGCTGTTGCTACTTGTGTAATGATTGAAGCTGTATTCGCCTTCCAGCCAAAACGGCCAAGCTGAATTGATTTTGTGGTGACGTCCCATACATAGTTGGCTACGCCCTTGATCCCGTCGCCATTAGCATCATTTGGGTCGGCATAGGCAACTATCTGGCTTTCCGGAACAGCCTCCAGTAAACCCAAACCTATCATTGGCGGGGCAAGCCGGGGCGACAGCAGATAACTACCGGAAATGGGCGTATATAGATTTGATAAGGTGTAAACGGGCGTTCTAAGGTTATATTCTTCGCCATCGTCAAAAGAGTAAGATTGATAGGTGTAGGCCAAATTAACCTTCGCCTCTGGCTGCTTGCCGTAGGCGGCTTTGTCCTGCACCTGTAAACCATAGCCGGGTACCGCTACGGGGCCACCGTGTTCGTCCGCGCCGGGCAGGCTTATCCGCATCAGTAAAGATGAACGGTTATCGCCGGCAGTGGGCAAACCTATACCATCGTTGTGATGGCACGACTCGCATGATGTATTATTAAACAGGGGCCCAAGGCCGCTGTGTATAGGAGCAGGCGCAGTAACAAATGTTTGGCTGAAAACCTGGTCACCCTTTTCGTGCACGTACTCGTCATAAGTTGAAAGCGTCGGAAATGCGGCCCCAAAGGCCTTGGATGTGGCATCAAAAACCGTTGCAACGCCCGCAGAAAGCCTTTCATCATATTGATCTTCCGGAAATACAGCCGATTTCTGGCATTCGACCAAAAACAGCACCAGCAATGCAAGTAAACCTGTTATTTTAAACTTCTTCACTTAAATGTTAGTCCTTAATATTGGTATTAACGAAATCAGTTAAGTCGCCCTCTATCGTTTCCTTTAAAGTCCTTATAGCGGCCTGCACATTCTTAACCTGTGTTTGCTGGCTATAGATAGCTTTTTCATAAGTGACGGTTATGCCGCTAAAAGATGATATTGCTGCATTGATCTGCGCCTGTATCTTACTGTCGAGCGAAGTATTTTTCGAGGCAACCAGCTCACTCAAGCTGTGGCCCGTTGCACTGCCGTACTGGCATTTATAAGCGTTCAAAACGCCAGTGATGTTATTCCTGAAATCATTTACAGAGTTATGCGAAAATGATGACTCGTCGAGTGTAGAATCTTGTGCGGCGAAAGGGGTCTGCATTTTTTCATTGGCCACCTCGTTACATATATCGGCCATTGACCCTACAAGGGCCAGGAAAACATCCTTACGTGTGGTGAATCGCGTGCTGCCCTTACCCGCGTTAACCACCTGCGCGGTAAAGCTGTTGGATTGGGTCGGGTCCCAGCTATTCCTAAGTTCGGTAGTGGTGTTATAAAGGCTTTGACCCAGCGACGCCAGGTATACCTTATCGCGGTCGGTAATGTCCGCTGCCTTTTGTGTGCCGCCCACGCCGAATATGATGTATTCAATAGCGTGAAAGCCCTTGAGCGTGGTGCCCAGTTGTTCAATATCGGCAACTCCAAGCGGGTTGTCGCTGGCTATAAGGTTATCCAGGTCGGCTTTATTCAGTGGCCAGTCGTCCATTGTGGGATCGTAATCAAAATCCTCGACGGGGCCGAACAGGAAGCCTTCGCATTGTTCCCAGGCAGCGCGGGTATTTTTCCAGGCTGTTCGGACAGCTTCAAGGTTAGCGTCGTTCGGGGTTGCATTGAATGTAACGATAGCATTGTTCATGATCAATGCCTTTGCCTGGATATCCTGGTAATTGGGGTTTACCAGTACAGCTGCAAAATCGGTCAGCACGTTCTGCTCTGTCGAGGCTGACGTATTCTGATCGTTATTTGTACTGTCTTTTTTGCAGCCGGCTATTGCTATTGCGGCCAGGCAAAATGCTGTGATAAATATATTTTTCATAAGTTTAACTTAAGTGGATGATAATTTTGTCGGATATAACTTCCGTAGGATATTTTTTCAGCGATCTTTCGGCAGGGCCCTTTGTAACTTTCCCCTCTTTATCAAATGTGCTGCCGTGAAGGCTGCATTGATAGCCTTTACCTGTCGCGTTGAGCTGATTATCGGCGTGGGTACATCTTAGAAGCAGAGCGGTATAAGTGCCGTCTTTTTCTTTTTGCAAGCCTATGCTGTAAAAGAATTTGTTTGGCTGGATGATCCGGAAATCGTTTTGGGCGAATAACGATACCGGCACTGCAACCTTACCCGATTCAATAGCCGATTGGTATACCGACGCAGTGGCACACGATGATAGCGATGCAATTGATATGCCTGCGCCAAGCGCCACGCATACTGTGCAGGACTGTTTGATGAAATTTCTTCTATCCATGTTTGTCAGAATGATAAGGCTACACCGAGATTGACCAGGTTATAATTCTGTTGGTACGGCTGCGCAACAGGGCTTGGGTTGATGATCAGATCGGCGTTTTGTGCACCAGTATGAACCAGCCGCACGTCGCCTTTGATCGCCACGTTGCGGGTAGGCAGGTAGGTAAACCCAGCCACCACGTGATTCTGGTTCAATGTGCCATCTACGACGCCATTTGATGGTATCGAAGCATTGACATTAAACTTCTCATCGCGGACGAAGACGATCAGCTGCTTATCATGATCGTTCCGGAAGCTATGCAGCAGGTCGTACCCTACTTCGGCATAGGCGCCATATTCTGTTTTAGGGGTGTTGCTGGCATACGCCTGGTTGATCTTACTTGCATCAGGAATGGAGACGATAGTTCCTAAAACCCTCACTTCAAAACCATTATGAGTATAGATCATATCCGCTTCGCCAATTGCTACTGGTGTACCGAAAGTGCCCGAATTAAGACCGAGGCTATCCGCCTTTCGCTTGCTGAAGCCGACCGTTCCGCCATAATAGCCGGATACCTGGAATTTAAAATCACCGGGGCTATACTGCACCGCAGCCGTAACCGCCAGGTTATTGGCGCTGGCATTCCGCCCCTCGAAGCGGCCCTCGCGAATGCCGGAACCATGTTCGAATCCTTCGGAACTTAACCCGTTAAATACGCCGACGCTATAGTTTAAAGGCAGGTTATTAACGTTGCCATAAAATCCAATACCCAACTCGCGCCAGGTGGACGGGAGAATAAAAGTTTCTACATAATTACGCTCATTCCCATTGAATGTATTAGGCAAGTGGTTCTCGTTCAATATTCCTATGCGCGGCAGGAACAAGCCAGCTGTAATATACTGGTTGGCATTCAGGTTAAATTTAAGATACGCTTGTTCTATGGCTACCTCGCCGCCATCTTCACCTCCTGAAACTTTGGCGTCCTCAACTTCCAGTTCGGAAAAGAAAGAAATTTTATCGTTGAATTTGTGGCCGGTGAACAACACAAACCGTTCCAGGTTGATCTTAGAGGTTTGCAAAGCCGAGTTGCGCTGGTAAAATACATTGCCATAGCCGCCTATAGTGGTGGCGCTCTTTGAGGTATTATTATTCAGGGAGTCTTCGGATGTTGTCGCTTTTTGGGCGAACAGGCTGGTTGATAACAGCGAAAAAAAAACAGATGCGGTAAAAGTTGCGGGTTTCATTTTATGAAGTTTGATGCCGCAAAATAAATCTTTATTTAGACTTAATCCAAATTAAGATTAAAATAATTCTAAATAAGAACTTAATTAGTTGATAAACAAGGCTATGATGTGATAATTTTCTAGGTTAATCCTTCCACAGATAAGGAAAGAGCAATAATGCAGTTGCAATGACGATGGCGTTTATGGCAAACAGTACGCCCATATTACCGTAGCTGGCGCTGCGGTCGAGTCCATCCATGGCACTTTTGCTTAACCTGACGAGTACGAGTATAACGGGAATAACAACAGGAAAGCTCAGGATAGCCATCAGGGTGCCATTGTTGCCTGCTTTGGAGGCTATGGCGGATATCATGGTGAATATCGTAGAAAAGCTGATGCTGCCGAGAATAACCGATAGAAAATAGAACAGCGGGTCGCCGATGGTATTGTTAAAGAAAAGAATATAGACCAGCAGCGCGAGCACGCTGAGCAACGACATGAGCAGGATATTGTAAATAGTTTTGGATAGAATGATAGCCCTGGGGCTTGCTATGGAGTAATAATACAGAAGCCTGCCCTTGCTTTCCTGCAAAAAACTTTTGGCGATGGCATTGACCGATGCGAAAAGCATGATGATCCAAAATAACACATTCCAGACAATAGGGTAACCGGCGCTGCCCTCAAAACCAGGTGTCAGCCGAAATGAGATATAACAAACAAAAACCGTTGAGACCACGTACAGTAAAACCCCGTTAAAGGCGTATTTGGAGCGCCATTCGAGCAGTATCTCCTTTTTAAGCAGGTGAAGGGTTTGGCTGTAAAGTTCCATTGAGTGCAAAGATAGTTTTTTGGGAGGTGAAAGGGCAAAGGATAAAGGTAAAAGGCGCTATATATCAAAAAAGCCTTCCATCTTTATGCTTTCAGCATTATGCCTTAACTTTACCCAATGCCAACTATCTATCATCCATCTCCTATCGGCGTTATCAGAATACGGGAACATGAAGGATTTATCTCTTCCGTTAATATCCGGGATGTTGCAGGCGACGAGGAAGAACAATCCACTCCCCTGCTTCAAATGGCTGCCCGGCAACTGGATGAGTATTTTGCAGGGGAAAGAAAAGAATTTGATTTTCCAATTCAGCAGCCGGGGTCTGCCTTTCAGCAAGAGGTTTGGCAATGCCTTTTGAAAATAGGCTATGGCAAAACTATAAGTTACCTGCAGCAATCGAAAATAATGAACAACCCTTTGGCCATCAGGGCAATTGCGTCAACCAATGGTAAAAATGATTTGGCTATTGTTGTGCCATGTCACCGGGTTATCGGCTCGGACGGCAGCCTGACCGGGTATGCCGGCGGGCTTTGGCGAAAAAAGTGGCTGCTTGAGCATGAGGCCCGCGTACTTGGCGTGGGACAAACCAGATTATTTTAAGGGGCTAACCTTCCAGTTTCTGGTAAATATTGGCTTTTGAATTGATCACCCTGAATTTATGTTTCATATCAGGGAAACGGATAGTTTCTTTCGTACCCAGGCACAGGAAGCCGCCGGGCGCCAAACTGTTATAAAAAAGTGTGAGTATCTTCTCCTGCAAAGCGGCTTCAAAATAAATGAAAACGTTCCTGCAACTAATCAGGTGAAATTCGTTGAAAACACTATCTGTTATAAGATTATGAACCGAAAACAAGGCATTTTGCCTGAACGTGCTGTGGACCCCCGCCGCGTCATGCATCATGGTAAAATGATCGGTAAGTGAGCCGGGTAGTTCCGATTGGATATAATTATCCTGGTAGGCTTTTATTTTCCGGAGGTTATAGACGCCTTTTCGTGCTTCATTCAGCATTTCAAGATTGATATCTGTACCGTAAATGAAAGACCTGTTGCCGAAGCCGGCAAGGTTAAGCAGGATGGACAACGAATATACCTCCTCGCCCGATGAGCATCCTGCGCTCCAGACCCGTATATGCTGCAGCTTTTCAAAATGAGGTATAACCTGGGTATTCAGCGCCTTGAAAAAGATCGGATCGCGAAACATCTCGGTGACATTTACCGTGATCTCTTCCAGGAACCATTGAAAAAAATGCGGGTCGGCGTTTAATTGCTTGTGAAGTTCGCCCAGGCTCATTTTTTTGAGCATAACAATGCGCGACAGGCGTCTTTTTAAAGAAGCTTTGGAATACCCCGAAAAATCGAAACCATGCAATTTTCTAACCAGGTCGGTTAATTCATGAAGCTGCAGGTCGGTGATGCCGGGTATTTCGCTCATTGCATATTGGTAATGTGGCTCAATCAGGTGAAAATTAATAGGTTACTCAGCAGACTCACCAACCGGTACCGGTGGTTTATACCCGGGCTTTTTCTTTAGCGTTCCGGCTATTGCAAGTAAAGGCGCCGTGCCCAGCAGCCACCAGCCCCATTTAAATTTGATCTGCCTTTCCAAAAACCGCTCGAACGAATGGAAGGGAATAAAATTGAATGAGTAATGGATCTTGAGCAGTGAAAGAAAATAAAACAGGACAATAAGTCCGAGCGATAACCATGCGGTAAGGCGGACTATTTTATGCTGCATAAAAACTACGCCCACTATCCCAACTATTGCTACGAGTAAAACAACAATGCCATAGGGCATATTGGCCTTATACATGTTCCAGTTAACTATGTGCAGCGGGCGAAAAAGGGGGCAGTAGGTTGCTGCTATGAGCATCACAAAACCCGCGAAGGAGATGAATGATGAAAGTCTCATTATTTATTCTGGCTGATTTCCATTTTATCGGCAAAGTGGGCACAGTAATCGCGAAGGTCTTCTACTATGTTCTTCTCGCCGGTGGCACGCAGGAAACTATCGCCCATGGTTTGCAGGGTTTCGTAAAAGAAACGTTTCATCTCGTCAACCGGCATATCTTTTGTCCAAAGATCGATACGGAGCGTATTTTTATAGTTGTGATCCCACAGGGCCAGCATCATTGATTTTACAGGCAGGGC
This sequence comes from Mucilaginibacter sp., assembly GCF_035492695.1. Classification (GTDB taxonomy): domain Bacteria; phylum Bacteroidota; class Bacteroidia; order Sphingobacteriales; family Sphingobacteriaceae; genus Mucilaginibacter. The sequence continues at coordinate 121,671 of NZ_DATJJC010000005.1, forward strand.
CTCCTTATTTTCAGCATCGGTGGATTCCCAGGTAATGCTTTGCGGCACATTGGCATCGTCAAGGTCAATTGTGAGTTTGATCTCAGCTTTCTTCATCTTTTTATTTAACAAGTAAAAATATAATAATCGCCAAAGTTATAAAGCTTAACTCAACGATCCACAGTTTTTTAGTTTCGCGGAAGAAATTGCGCAGCATGATATCCATAAATGACACCACCATGGCGAACAGCAGGAATATACCTGCAAACAAGCCGCTTTTAAGCGCATGCGGATAATGCCCACCCATAATACTGATGCCGTACAGCCAAATATAAACAGCCAAAAACAGCAGGAATGCGGCAGCAAAATTGAGTGGGGTAATGCGAAATCTGGTTTTCATACTAATTTATGTCATTTCGAACGAGCGCAGCGAGGAGAAATCTTATACAATGTGGCAAAGCGGATTGCATGTTGTTTAAGATTTCTCTTCGCCCGGTTGCACACCACCCTTCAGGGCTCATCGAAATAACATCCTTTTTTATTATAATATTCATTATTTACTTACCTTTTCCCTTTCACCTTTCCGCCCCTACCTTTATATTTTTTCTCCTTTGCAGCGTCAAATTTTTTACGCTGATTGACTGTCTTTTTTTCGTGGAAGGCGCCTTTAAAATCAGGGTTTTCTTTTCGTTTCTGGTCGTCTATTTCACGGGCCTGGGCCTGGCGTTCTTCGTAAGGCGTTTCTTCAACAAATACTTCTTCCGGCAAAGCTAATACCGGTATTTCCTGGCGGATGAGTTTTTCGATCTTCCGGATATAATATTCTTCGGCCGGGGTACAAAATGTGATGGCTTCGCCCGAATTGAAAGCGCGGCCGGTGCGCCCTATCCGGTGCACATAATCTTCTATCACAAAAGGCACATCAAAGTTGATCACATGGCTAACATCGCTCACGTCGATACCACGGGCAGCCACATCCGTTGATACCAGCATTTTCACTTTGTCGTCCTTAAATGCGTTGATGGAGTTGATGCGGGTGTTTTGTCCCTTATTGGCGTGCAGTACTTTCACCCCCTGTTCGCCATAACGGCGGTGCAGGAATTTATATACATCTTCGGCATTGGTACGTGTTTTACAAAATACCATCAGCTTTTTAATATCCGTCTCCCCGTCCAGTAAGTGTTTTAACAGGTTGATCTTGGTGCGGATATTGGGCACCAGGTAAAGCTTTTGTGTTACCGTTTGCGCTGGTGTGGCCTGCGGGGTAACCTCGACAATTGTCGGGAACTCCAGGAAATTAGCGGACAGTTCACGGATCTTATCGGACATGGTTGCCGAAAAAAGCAGGTTCTGACGTTTGCGAGGCACCACTTCCAGTATACGGTTTATCTGGGGCATAAAGCCCATATCCATCATTTTATCGGCCTCATCCAGCACCAGTACCTGCAATTGTTTAGTCACAATATGGCCAGCCAGGTAAATATCCATAAAACGTCCCGGTGTTGCGACAATGATATCAACACCCTTGCCCACCTGTTCAATTTGCGTTTTAGGGCCCAATCCACCGTAAAGTGTTACTACACGCAGATCGGTGTAAGTTGCAAACGTTCTGACGTTTTCCTCTATCTGGATGGCAAGTTCCCGCGTAGGCGCTATGATCAGAGCGCGGGGCTGTTCGCCCTGCGCATATTTAAGACGCATGATGATCGGCAACACGTAAGCTGCTGTCTTCCCGGTACCTGTCTGCGCTATGCCCATTACGTCCTGCCCGTTTAATATAGGCGGTATAGCTTTTTGCTGAATAGCGGTAGCTTCGGTATAACCGGCGTCTGCAATAGCATTCAATACCTGTTTGTTAAACTTAAAATCTTCGAAGCCGGTTGACATGGGGCAAAGATAGACTTTAAGTCGGGAAGTCCGAAAGTCCGCGTAAGTCCGAAAGATAACTGAGACGGGAAAGACGTGTTTAGTCGGGAAGTCCGAAAGTCCGCATAAGTCTGGAAGACATCAGAAGGGATAAAGGTAAAAGATTGGGGCATGTCGAAATTTGAATGTTTGATTTCGAATGTGTCCTTTGAAGGTGGTTTTCTTAACTTTGCAACATAAATTCAAAATCCGCTTATGTCGACGATCCTGATCAAATCCGCAACCATTGTTAACGAGAACAAACAATTTGTAAGCGACCTGCTGGTGAAGGACGGGTTGATAGAACGCATAGACGGGCAAATAAACGAACAGGCAGACCAGACCATCAACGCCGAAGGGCTTTATCTTTTGCCGGGCTGTATAGACGACCAGGTGCATTTCCGCGAGCCGGGCCTGACATATAAGGCTGATATTCATTCCGAATCTCGGGCGGCCGTGGCGGGGGGCATTACCTCGTTTATGGAAATGCCTAATACCGTACCCAATACTTTAACGCAGGAATTACTTGAACAAAAATATGAGATAGCTGCCCGTAACTCGCTGGCTAACTACTCGTTTTTCATGGGCGCATCTAACGACAATTTGGACGAGGTATTAAAGACGGACGTTAAAAATGTCTGCGGCATTAAGGTATTCATGGGTTCATCCACCGGGAACATGCTGGTAGATAACCCCACTACCCTGGAGCATATCTTCGCGCAGGCGCCCATACTGGTTGCCACCCATTGCGAGGATGAGGCTACCATAAAAAGTAACCTGGCGCACTACAAACAGCTGCTGGGCGAAAATATTCCTGTAAAGTTTCACCCAAAAATACGCAGCGAAGAGGCTTGCTACTTGTCGTCGTCCATGGCGGTTGAAATGGCTAAAAAGTACAACACCAGGCTGCACATCCTGCATATCTCGACAGAAAAAGAGACCTGGCTTTTCGGCAATGACACCCCGTTAAAAGACAAAAGGATAACGGCCGAGGCCTGCATACATCATTTATGGTTTAGCGACGAGGATTATGAAACCAGGGGCAACCTGATAAAATGGAACCCGGCCGTAAAAACAGCACGCGACAGGGAGGGCATATTGAAAGCTGTGCTGGACGGCCGGATAGATGTGATAGCCACCGACCACGCCCCGCATACACTGGAAGAAAAGTCGCAGCCTTATTTGCAGGCCCCATCGGGCGGGCCGTTGGTACAGCACGCGTTACCAGCAATGCTGGAGCTTTATCATCAAGATAAAATAACGCTGGAACAAATTGCCGAAAAAATGGCGCATAATGTGGCGATTTGTTTTGAGATAGAAAAACGCGGCTACATACGCGAGGGGTACTGGGCCGACCTGGTGCTGGTTGATTTAAATAACCCCTGGAACGTAAACAAAGACAACCTGTTATACAAATGCAAATGGAGCCCATTTGAAGGCACTACATTCCGGTCTAAGGTTATGCATACTTTAGTATCAGGCAACCTGGCCTACAGTAATGGAAGTTTGATAGAAGGTAAAAGCGGTAAACGATTAACGTTCAATCGGTAATTGTCTGAACCGGGATTAAACAGATCTGACAGATTCATCTGATCAGCCGTTATTTTTTCGACAAATCGCTTAAATCCGTTTAATCCCGGTTCAGACAGTTAAACAACCCCCACATAAATTTCTGTTTCCGTTTCCTCAAAACTGTTAGCGCCGGCTTTGTAAAGGTCGTAGTCCGCGATATATTTCCTGTCAGAGCAATTGTCCCATATATGCCGCCATGTGCCGGCAACACAATCAGGAAATTGCCCCTGTGGTTTATACCTGCGGTAGTTGCCATCGGGCACCAATGCCATAAATAACCCGGTGTTTATTTGGGGTTCGTCTATCCGGCACCCTATCACTGCACGGTACCAATCGTTATGGTCGCTTTCATAGTCGGTATATACGCAATAGATATCATCCGATAGTTTTCCGGGAATCTTCTCTATGATATTTTCCGACATGAACCTTTCCCACAAGCCACCAATATCTTTCGACGACTGATCGTCTTTATTTATAGTTTTAATTGCTATTCCTGCTACATAAAACTTTTCCTGTTCGGCTAAAATATACTGCATTTTGGTTATTCAAAAAAGTTATAATGAATTATAAATAATTTATTAACAAACATTTGTAAAGTTTAATTAAACAAATACTTAAATATTTCCACTTTCCACCATCTCCTTCATCTTTCCGAAAACCGATTGCCAGTTTTGCTCAGAATGATTTTTCGCATCTTCACTTTTGATATGCTCCTGGATGATGGTAAGCTCCGTCTTCCCGCCTTTTTCGGATAGGTCATAAGTAATGTCCAAATAATTCTCGGGGATATTTTCGGTTCCGGACATACTACTCCAATAATTGTATTTCACCGACTTACCCGGATCAACTTCCAGTATGGTACCTTTATCCTGGTAGGTTTTTCCATCCCACTCCCCTTCCCAAAGTATCGGGCTTCCTTTCTTCCAATCGGTTTTCACATTAGTGCCGAAAAAATATTGTTTCACAATTGTAGGGTTTGTCAATGCTTCCCAAACTTTGTCAGCCGGTGCATTTACTTCGATGGATGTTTTTAAAGTTAGATTTGCCATGATGTTGTTGTTGATTGTTATTTGTAAAAATTGATGTATTGCGTTATTGTTTTGGTTTTATCATTTTCTCCTTCAGTAAATAAAAATCGTGCATGCCTATCTCAAAAAAGCCAAAACGGAACCTGAATCCCCAGGCTTTTTTATCGCGGATAAAATCCAGCGAACCTATCAGCGGCACGATGGGAACATCCTTACAGGCGTAATAATTAACATTGCGACGGTAGGGAATAAAATCATCCGACATTTTATGCTGATAAAGCTTCCCGTCGGCCACCTGCCCTATCGCGGTAAAGGCCTGTAGTTTTTCATCCCCTTCATAAGTTACTTTCGGCGAGTAAAATATCACCCAATCGTTTGGATGGAGCTTTTTTAACGAACCGGGTTTACCATGATTGGCCTGCATAAACCCGCCGGCCACCCCGCGCTTGATATGATCTTTTGATACGACTGTTATCCAATATCTTTCAGTATCCATATTTTTTGCCTTTTGATGTTACAAAACAACCATCTGTTAATGACAGCCCTATGTCAGCAGGCAAAAAAATGTGCATAATTTGTTACAAAAGAACCTACGTTTTTAGTTGACACGACGTTCAATTGCTGTATATTTGAATGCCCCGCAACCTAAATTGAATGCACACCCGGATAAACCTTGTATAATGGCTATTAATATTTACGAGCAATCTATCAATCCTATCAACGGTGAGGCCCTGACCGCAATTTCATTAACACCTTATGCTTTTACCATGCAGTGGATATCAAAGCCCGGGGTAAAACTTCCGTTCCAGCATTTGCATTACTACCAGGACGAGATATATTATGTTAAAAAAGGCGAGATCAAAGTACTCATGGATGGTAAGGAACATGTTGCGGGTCCCGGGGAAAAAGTGATCGTACCGAAAGGGAAACGGCATGCAGCTATTAATAATAAGGATGAAGAACTGGAAACCCTGATAGAATACCGGCCCGCGCTTGACCAGGTACGGCTTATGCAGTGCTATAATGGTTTGGTGAACGACGGTTATTTGAATGAAAGCGGATCGGTAAATATGAGGATGATGGGATATATGGTTAAGAAGATGAAGTGCAAGGCACTGGCGCGCCCTGCAAGTGTACCTGCATCTGTGTTTAAGCTAATGCTGAATGTATCGTATTTGATTGGAAAATTGAGTGGGTGGAATAAGCTGTACGAAAAATACACCCAATAGTTTTAGCTGTTCCGCGCCATGATGATGCCGGATAGCTCTTTGATCTTTTCCTTCAGGCTGCACGGACTTACTATCATGGCCATATCGCCATACATCATCAGCCAGCGCACAAATCCCTCAACAAACCCGGTAAGGAACGTCATTTCTATCATCCCATCCACTTCACGTTCCGACACAAAACCATTATAATATTTTTGCTCGTTCAGGTAAGGGCCGATACTTTTTTCTACCCTGATGATCACTTCCTCCAGGTTTCTTTCCTTTGCCTGCCGCGAAATGTATTCTTTCAGGTTAGGATGCAACGTCTTGAAACGCTCGCCGGTAAGGGAAATATCTGATATCCGGTCGAGCCGGAAATCCCTGTAATCCGTTCGCAAGCGGCACCAGGCTATCAGGTGCCAATAGTTGTCCTGATAAAAAACGCCCACTGGTTCTATACAGCGTTCGCTGCGCTGCTGGTTGTGCATGGCAAAATAATGAATAGACAGTACGGTACGCTCACCTATGCCCTTTAAAATTACCTGCAAAGGGTTCAGGTAGAGTTGGGTGTTCGACGTTCTCCTGCTTTTGAGCACTTCGATATGCCCGTCGATGTTGTCCAAAAAATCCTTTTCGGCCATGCGCAACACGGACCGTATTTTGTACATGGCCGACTTATAATTCTCATCCGATGATGGGTCGGTAAGTTTTTCCATCAGCTTTTCAGCTGTAAGAAACGCGGTTGCTTCCTCCCTTGTAAACATCACAGGCGGCAAACGATAGCCATCCATAATGGAATAACCCACTCCGGCTTCGCCAATGAGGGGTATACCCGCTTCTTCCAGCGTTTTTACATCGCGGTAAACCGTGCGCAGGCTGATATTGAACCGGTCGGCAATATCGCTTGCCTTTACCACCCTGCGCGATTGCAGGTGGATCAGTATAGCCGATATACGGTCGATGCGGTTCATAATTATGCCAAATTAACCAAAACAAATTCTCATTTTTGGCCATACGACTAATTAAACTTTAAGATGAGCAAAGAAGAAGAGATTATAACTTTTGAAACCTATTTCGACCCGATGCTGGCCGAGATTATTCGCGCCAAGCTGGAGGCGAACGATATCCCCTGTTTTTTAGCCGATGAAAACATGGGCAGCATTTACCCGGCTTATAACCAGGGTGGCGGCGGTATCAAGCTTAAAATATTTGCGCGGGATTTGGAGCGGTGCCGGGAGATCGTTGATAGTGATGAAGAGATTGGAAACGATTAGTTTCACCAAACACGACACTTATCACGAGTTTGATTGTTAAGCATTGAAAATACCGGTCATGAAAAAATACGTATTCCTTTCAATTGCATTTGCGGCCTTAGCTTTTTCCTCGTTTGCCCAGCAGGTTGTGAATCCGGGCAAGACACAGTTTTTATTTATTATCCGCTTTAAAGCCGATTTTAAACCATCGTCGGACGAAGCTGTGAAAGCCAATATCAAAAAATGGCAGGAGTATATGGGCGAACTGGGCAAGTCGGGCAAACTGGCAAGCGGTTACCGGGTGGCGAGCGACGGGTTAACGATAAGCGGAACGGGGAAATCGCTCAAAAGTGAGCCTTACGTTACTGATGGCGACCAGGTAAGTTCGATACTGGTTATTAACGCTGAAAGTATGGACGCCGCAAAGGCCATAGCAGACAAATGCCCGGTATTTGAATTTGGCGGCAGTGTGGAAGTGCGGCCGGTTATGAATACGGCCGGGCAGTAAAGTGAATATCGAATAATGAATTTCGAATAACGATCACAGAACACTTCAATATTCGGTGTTCGTTATTAAATACTTTATATTAGCGGCATGTACAATCGCCGTAAATTTATTAAAGTATCCGCTGCGGGGGCTTCGCTCGCCGCCTTGTCACGGTCGGCCGTGGCCGAAACACTGGTTAAAACTACAGACGCAAAATTCCCCATCGTCATTTCCACCTGGGACTTCGGCATCGTAGCCAATAAGGAAGCCTGGAAGACCCTCGAAAAGGGCGGCCGCTCGCTCGATGCCGTGGAGGCAGGAGTAAGAATACCCGAGGCCGATATGAAAAATCATACCGTGGGCCGCGCCGGTTACCCCGACCGCGATGGCCACGTAACGCTGGACGCCTGTATTATGGACGAGTTTGGCAATTGCGGTTCGGTTGCGGCCATTGAACATATCGCTCACCCGATATCGGTGGCAAGGCTTGTGATGGAGAAAACGCCGCACGTAATGCTGGTTGGCGAAGGCGCAACCCAATTTGCGGTAGAACAAGGATTTAAAAAGGAAAAGCTATTGACGCCAGAATCAGAAAAGGCGTGGAAAGAATGGCTGAAAACAGCAAAATATAGCCCGGTAATTAACATCGAGAACAAACAGGGCATTCCCGGAAATCAATACAATCACGACACTATAGGCATGCTGGCCATTGACGCCAAAGGCAATCTTTCAGGAGCATGCACTACCAGCGGCATGGCTTTCAAAATGCATGGCCGCGTGGGCGACAGCCCCATCATTGGCGCGGGTTTGTATGTAGATAACGAAGTGGGCGGCGCTACCTCTACAGGGGTAGGTGAAGAAGTGATCCGCAACGTGGGCAGCTTTTTGGTTGTCGAATTGATGCGACAGGGCTATTCGCCGGAAGACGCCTGCAAGGAAGCAGTAAAACGCATCATCAAAAAGAAACCGGAAACGGCAAAACAAATACAGGTTGGTTTCCTGGCTATCAATAAAAAAGGTGAGTATGGGGCCTATGCCATTCAAAGCGGCTTCTCATTTGCGGTATGTGATTCTAATCAACAGGACCTATTGATTAAGGGAAAGAGCATTTATTGATATAATCTACGGCTTGTACCGATATAGCAAAATTGTAAATTAATGATTAACTTAGCTAATTATTAAGTAAAATTCGACGGATTCCCTTAATTTCCGTTGAGTAACCTATTGATTATCTGAAGACTATGAACAAACAAACTAAACCTGTTATCACCCTCGAGGTATGCGCCAATTCTGTTGCCTCTGCAATAGCAGCGCAGGAAGGCGGTGCGGTACGGGTCGAATTATGCGAAAATCTTTCAGAGGGCGGTACCACACCATCATACGGCCAGATAACTTTAGCGCGAAAACTGCTCTCCATTAAGCTTTACGTTTTGATACGCCCGCGTGGCGGCGATTTCCTGTATTCGAATGTCGAGTTTGATATTATGAAAGCAGATGTGCAGCATTGTATCGAGACGGGCTGCGACGGTATTGTGATCGGCATACTGAACGCTGATGGTTCGATTGACAAAAAGCGTTGCAGCGAATTGGTTAGCATGGCAAAAAGCCAGGGACTTGGGGTAACCTTTCACCGGGCGATAGATATGTGCGCCGATATGAACCAGGCGCTTGAGGATATTATTGAGTTGGGCTGCGAGCGCATCCTGACGTCAGGCGGAAAAAGTACTGCTGTGGAAGGTGTGGGTGTAATAGCACACCTGGTTGAAAAAGCTGTGGGGAGAATAAGCATTATGCCAGGAGCCGGGGTAAGCGAAAACACCGTTGCTGACATTATCCACTTTACCGGGGCAATGGAGATACATTCATCTGCCCGGAAAACCATAAAAAGCCAGATGGGTTACAAAAACGATCATATCCTGATGGGTTATGGCGAAACGGATGAATACAGCTATTCGATGACGGATGTGGAGCGCGTGAGAAGTATTTTAAGGGAGGCGAACGGGTAATTTTTTAGTCCGAAAGTCCGCTTAAGTCGGAAAGTCCGAACGAAAACTTGATAATTTAACAACTGTTATTCCGGATCAAACCAATCAAAATACCGCTACCGGCAATATGATCTCGAAGCGGTTACGCCCTGAACCGCCGAAAACATCGGGGTCGAGCAAACGATCGTACCGGAAACCGAACGATATAGGCACCTGGTTGAACCATTGCGTATCAAAGAATATGGCCGCACCTGCCGACCGGAAGCTGCGGTGATGCCCGCCCACGGTAAATGCGTCGGACACCCGGCTGTAATCGTAAAAAACATCCCCTCTTAATCTCAGAAAGTAAATAGTACTGGCCACGCCCTTGTCAGGGTAAGCTATGGGGAAGTGATAATCGGCGCCTATCTTATTCATGCTGTACAGGTTCTCGGCCACGTAGCCGCGGGCAAACGGGAAGTTGTTGGTGAAATCGATCTCGTTATCATCACCCTTTTGTTGGTGCGCCGCGTTGATAACTAAACTGTGGTTGACCGATAGCCCCGGAAAGAAAAAATTCCCCGATGCCAGAAACTGACTTGCGGTAAGGCCGGTAATGGCATTTCTGTAATTAAGCGAGATGCTTTGCCCGAAGCGAGGATAGATATTCTGTTTCGCCTGCTGGATGTGTGTTGCGAACCTGATGTAATTATTGAGGTATGTATAATGGCTTGAGCCGATATCGGCTGTATGAAAATTAGCCTGGCTGTAGTAAACGTCGGTACCGAAACTTAATCCGGTGATCTGCCTGCCGCGGCTGAAATTAAACGGAAATTGAAGGCCGCCATGGACATTGACCTCGTTCCAGTAAATATTGCCTGTTTTGAAAAAACCTTTACGATCAATCGTATAATCGATTCCGGCACGCAGGAACGGCAGCCATGCCCCATAAACAGCATCAAAACCTATATCCTTGTAGCCCTCGTCACGATTGTAACCAAAGGATATTTGCGATTGAAATGTATTGAGCACATTCTCACCAATAATGGCGATGGAATAATCCGGGTCGTTGACCGTTGGGATTATGCTGTGAAAATTAAACAAATGATAAGTTTTGGGATATTTGGTAACCGCGAGCGGTTGTTGCTTTACAGAATCGAGCAATTGCGATGCGGTATTTTTGTTTAAGGCTGAAATGCCAAAGTTTGGCATGGCTGTTTGTGCCCGGGCATCTTTTATTTCGAGCCACTCCGCACTTTTATTATTGACCTCATTTATCCGGTATCCAGCAGCTGTAAACCCAACCCAGGCCAGTTTTTTGCCCGTAATTGCAGGCTGATAGTAGCCGATTGCCCCATGATTATCCGGGTTGGGTAACCAATACTGTTTGCCGTCGGCAAGGTCAAACGCGAATAAATTATCGGTACTCCCCGACCGTGTGTAATAAACTGTATCGCCCCGGACAAACAGGAAGCCGAGGGGTTCATAGGAAAAGTGCGTCAGGTATTTGACCTTCCCGGTTTTTATGCCGATCTCAGCCAGCGACATTTCTCCGTCCTTATTTCTTACGGCGGATATCAATTTCTCTTCGCCATAAAATTTAGGATAGGTAAAAAATAAGTTATCAGGGTTCGGAACAACTTGTAATAGTTTGCCGTCAGCTGCATTCAGTAAGTGTAACCCGCTTTTCCCCGAAGAGCCAACCTGTACTGCCACAATAGTTTTTCCGTCAGGACTGAAATCAGGTGCAAAATATTTTGAGCTTTTAGTCAGGCGTTTTTCCTTACCGGTGGCTACGTCCAGTAGCTGCAATTCGCTGTAATCTCGGTAGGTCCAGCGCAAGTCGGACCGATAGGTTGCATAAACAATTTTCCCGTTTTGATAAGCAAAGTAATTATCCAGCGATGCATCGCGCGTCCGGATGACCCTTTCCTTCCCTCCTGTTCTCAGTACGAATGCGGGTAAATGATCGTACGTGCTTTTCATATAAATCAGCGTACTGTCGTTTACAAAAGCAGGGTATTCCTCGTTAGCAACAAAATGTGGCGGTTGGTCGTAGTTCTTTTTATCCGCTGCAAATTCCTTCTTAAAATGTTCAAAGGCATCCGCTCTGAACTGCCCGTAGCTTATACCAGCATACTTATTTATAGCGTGCTGTAACGGGTAAACCCCGCCTTTAAATGCCGCAGCATCCTGGGTTACTTTTTTCCAGAAATCGTCCCCATATTTTTCGCGCCCGTAAGCCACCAGCATATAACCCATCGGATACCAGTCGGGTATGTAATCGCGATACGATCCGTTGCGGAGTTTCATCCAGCTATAATCCTTGCCTGCTGCCCATAAGGCACGGTAACCGTTAAAAAAGTAAGGCAGGCGGCCCCTGCCCTGTTCGCTTACCAGGGTTTCATTAAAAACGGCATCGCCTTCAAAAAACCAGTTGGGTATGGCCAGGTCGTTACCCAATGCCTGCCCGCCTTCGCCAAAAAGTACACGAAGGAAACGGGAAAAGCCCACGTTAAAATTATTGTATTGCTGCACATGCCTGAACTCGTGTATGGATAATTGCGCGGCCCAGGGCAGGCTGCCCACTTCGAAGCTGTTTTGCTCGGGCGTTAGGTAAAATTCACTTCGGAAGGGCGCTAAACCTACATAGGCATTGGCAACGGTGGTCTGATTTTGTAATACGATGCTAACCTGTTTTTGCTTTGTCCCGATGGTAGGTTTGATGGCATTATTCATACGCTGAATAATATCGGCTACTTCAAAAGCTGAAGAATCAAGTCCTTTGGGAAATATCACCTTCGCCGCCGGAGTTTTTATCTGGTTCCATCTGATAGATGGCGGATTTCCCCCAAATTGCTGAGCGCTGCTTTTAGTGGCAGTTGCGAGCAGCAGTAGCAGTAAAACTTTTATCGAAAATTTGTTCTTCAGGGCAGGTCCGATCATCGGGATGAAAGTAATGACAAAATAGCTGTTATGCAATCGGTAAATAGACCGGTCATTGCTTGCAGCATTTATTTACCTATATTAGTAGTTAATTATAAACTGGTCATTCGCCTTATCTTCTGAAAAATGAAAAAGTCCTGGCTCAATAAATATTGTTTGATCGTGTGCATCGCACTTTGCGGCATTACTTCCTGTAAAAAAAGCACACATACCCCGGTTGACGGTGTTACTGCCAATGTATATGTAGCCGGATATATTGCCGTTGATGCGGGTACCAACCAGGCGGCCTACTGGAAAAATGGGAACCTTAACATTTTATCAGAATATGGCATAGAGGCAAAGGCAAACGCCCTGACAGTTAACCTGGGCAATGTATACACAGCAGGTTACGTCATCCAGGGCAATTTACAAAGAGCTATGTATTGGAAAAATAACGAGCAAATTGGTTTGCCCAACAGCGCTTCGTTGCCGTCCAATGCACTGGCTATTACTACCGGCGGGGCTGACGTGTATGTGGCCGGCTACTTAAACGGCGCTGTACAGCAGGCAGTATATTGGAAAAATGGCATTTTGGTGAGCCTTGCGCCGGACGGCGCTACGGCTTCGGTCGCGACCGGAATTTACGTGCAGGGTTCAGATATATATGTTGCCGGGAGTGTGGGGTTTGGAAGCGTAACTAAGCCTGCATTATGGAAGAACGGCGTGCCAACTTATTTGGAAACCGATGCGGACAAATATACCATCGCATTGGGCGTAACAGCAGTTGGTTCGGACGTATATGTATGCGGCAGTGAAAACAGTTCGGACCAAAGCCATATACAAACATCCATTTACTGGAAAAATGGCGTAAAGCAAACCATCACTTCAAATGCAGGGACTTCTGCCATTATTGCGAACGGAAACGATGTTTATATAACAAATAATGAAGCAGCCGGCCTAAGTTACTGGAAAAACGGCACGGTGACAGCAGTCACATCCAATGGCGTGCCTATCAAAACAGAGGCCAACGGCATTAGCGTTTCAGGAACGGACGTGTACCTGGCCGGGAAATTTAACGGATCGGCTACCTATTGGAAAAACGGAAAGGCAACGACACTTTCTGTGGGTGGCGGTGTGTCTGAGGCCAATGCAATCGTTGTTGTAGCTAAGTAAACTCCAAGTTCAACTCGCAACATTTAAATGACACTCCGTTAGCTAAAACTAAGTACATTTGCCGCTTGTTGATAGTTTAACATGGCTAAAGTTTCCATCAACCTGGCAACAGGTTCCATACAAAAAGAAGATATTATTGTCGGCATAGACCTGGGCACCACCAATTCGCTGGTTGCCTTTATCGACCCGGATAAAGAACCGAAGGTTATTAACGATACCGGTAAGGGTGTTTTGGTGCCGTCAGTGGTACACTTTGGTCCGGTTGGTGAAATAACTGTGGGCAACGAAGCAAAAAACCACTTGATCACCGATCCGCAGAATACCGTTTTTTCCGTAAAGCGTCTATTGGGTCGCTCCTACCATGATATCGAGAATTATAAGGATTTCTTTTCCTATAAAGTTATCGACGACAATACCGAAAGCCTGGTGAAGATCAAGGTCGGTGATAAATTCTATACCCCTATTGAACTTTCAGGACTGATATTAAAGGAGTTAAAGGAACGCGCGGAACACGCTTTGAAAACTCCGGTTACCCGTGCTGTGATTACGGTACCAGCGTATTTTAACGATTCGCAGCGCCAGGCCACGCGCGATGCCGGCAAATTAGCAGGTTTGGACGTATTGCGTATTGTGAACGAACCAACCGCCGCCAGCCTGGCTTATGGAATCGGATTGAATCCGGAGGAGACCAAAACCATTGCCGTTTACGACCTGGGTGGCGGAACTTTCGATGTTTCTATCCTGCAAATACAAAACGGCATTTTCGAAGTACTTTCCACCAATGGCGATACTTTTTTAGGCGGGGATGATTTTGACCGCGCTATTGTTGATTACTGGATAGAAAAGAATCAATTAAACAGGGATGAACTGCTGAAAAACCGTGAGCTGGCACAGGAGCTCCGGCTTAAAGCTGAGGAAGCCAAAAAGGCTTTCGCTTATCAAAGCCTGGTGAACGACAAGATCGGTGACATTTGGTGTACGCTTGACCGCAATACTTTTAACGAACTGATAACGCCCAAAGTGCAGCAAACCATTGATAGCTGCCGCAATGCGCTGAAGGATGCCGGGCTAACTATTAAGGATATTGATGAAGTGGTGATGGTAGGCGGATCGACCCGTACGGCTTTGGTGAAAAAGATGGTGGCCGAATTTTTTGGTCGCGAAGTGCATGATGACCTGAACCCCGATGAAGTTGTTGCTCTGGGCGCAGCCATACAGGCCGATATACTTGCGGGTAACCGGAAAGACATTTTGTTATTGGATGTTACCCCCCTGTCGCTGGGTATTGAGACCATGGGCGGATTGATGGATGTGATTATTCCGCGTAATTCAAAAGTGCCGACTAAGGCAGGCCGGCAATATACCACGTCTATTGACGGGCAGGCGAATATGAAAATAGCCGTTTACCAGGGCGAAAGGGACTTGGTGAAGGAGAACCGCAAACTGGCTGAATTCGACCTGAAAGGGATACCGGCCATGCCGGCGGGTTTCCCGAAGGTGGATATAAATTTCCTGCTGAATGCCGATGGGATATTGAAAATACAGGCCATGGAACTGCGGTCGGGTGTTAAGCAGGAGGTTGAGGTAACCCCAACCTATGGCATTACCGACGACCAGGTGGAACAAATGCTGATGGACAGCATTACCCACGCCCAGGATGACGTGGCCCAGCGCATGCTGATAGAAGCGCGTACCGAAGGCGAACAAATGGTTTATACCGTCGAACGTTTCCTGCAAAAAAACAGCGGCTATGTTAGTGTGGCCGAAATAAGCGACACGACCAAATTGATACAGGCTTTAAAAGATTCCCTCACCAGCGGTGATAAGGACCTGATCCATAAAAGCATTGACGAATTGAACGAGTTTACCCGCCCCTTTGCCGAACGCCTGATGGACCAGGCTATCAGCACGGCGATGAAGGGAAAGAGTATAGAGTAGTGATTTGTTAATTGGTGATTGGTTGATTAGTGGGGATAATCTGTTACTTTCGCGAATCAAATCAAATTCATGATCAATAAACAACTGTTACTTTCCATACCACTTGTTTGCCTCGTTGTGTCTGCAAGGGCGCAGGTTACCGACACCGTTAAAAAGCAGCCTGCCGATACCGCTACCCATAAAATTATTGCCGACACTATTGCTAAAGCAACATCGCTAAAGCTTGATACGCTGAAGTACGATTCGCTGATGACCCGGATGGCCAATGGCGACGCAAGCGGCAGATGGCCCGTAAAGAATGCACCCTATCCGTTGCCCGGCGCCATTTTACCTTTTAATCGTATTGTGGCTTATTATGGCAATATGTACTCCAAAAACATGGGCGTATTGGGTGAGTATGCGCCAAAGGTGATGTTATCGAAATTACAGGCCGAGGTAAAAGCATGGGAAGCTGCCGACCCGGCAACCCCGGTTGTACCCGCCCTGCATTACATCTGCGTTACCGCGCAGGCTTACGCAGGAAAAAATGGCCTGCATAACCTTCGGATGCCGTTTAGTCAAATAGATAAGGTATTGGAAATGGCAAAACCGATCAATGCACTGGTTTTCCTCGATTTCCAGGTGGGTTTTAGTACGGTTCAGCAGGAAATTCCACGGATAGAGAAGTATCTTCAAATGCCCAATGTAAATGTGGGTATCGACCCGGAATTTTCAATGAAGGAAGGCAGCGTGCCGGGTAAACGCATCGGCACCTTTGATGCGGCTGATATTAACTTTGTGTCGAATTACCTGGCGGAGATCGTACGGAAATACAACCTGCCGCCCAAAATACTGGTGGTGCACCGTTTTACCGAACGCATGGTAACCAATTATAAAAACATCAAACGGCGCCCCGAAGTGCAGATAGTGATGGACATGGATGGATGGGGCGGACCTGACCTGAAGAAGGGTACTTACAAATATTTCATATCGCAGCAGCCGGTACAGTTTACCGGGTTCAAACTGTTTTACAAAAACGACATAAAAAATCCGCCGAAGCGGATGCTGACCAAACAGGAAATATTAAACCTGAAGCCTGTGCCGATGTATATACAGTACCAATAGCTTTGTGAATGGTGAATAGTCAATAGTGAATTTATTATTGACTATTCACTATTCACCACCTCACTTACCCAACGCTTCCTGTTCCTTCAGCGCTGAGATATTATTCTGGCTGTTGAACTGGTCTGTTTTACCGGCGAAGTCTTCCAATATACCTGCAATGGTGTCCAGGTTATCGGATACGCGCTGGTGCATATCGGGCAGGTCCTTTTCCAGGCGTTTGTCACCAAGGTCGATATTATCCACCTCTATTTTGGTTAATTTTTGTATGATAGCCTGCTGGCTATTTTTTAAATCTTCAAGCTCATGGACAATTTTTTCCATCAGCCCGAACTTTTTGATCTTATCCATATCCAATTTATTTTGGTTAAATAATGTGCTTACACAACAGCAAAAACGGGAATTTTGTTTAATGTTTGCAATTGTAAATAATAACTAATAATTTAGTTATATGAAATCGATCCTTCTCTGCACTCTTTTCTTTACACTTTTCGTTGATGCGTACGCGCAGGATAAACCGGTTAACGAGCAGTTGATAGACTATTATCAAACACAACGCTATGCCGATGCGCTCGAATTTTTAAAAAGCACTTATCACGAGCCGGTTACCGATCAGAAAGTGCTTTCGAGCATGGCCTATACCTCGCAAATGGCGGGGCTGCTGGCCGATGCGGAGATCTATTACCAGCGGGTTTATGACCTCGACTCCGCCAATTACCGCGTGTTATTTAACCTCGGTAACCTGAACCTTCGCAAGGGCAATAATCAGAAAGCTAAGGGGTATTTCCTCCACCTATTGGAAAAGGACAGTACCAATTTCATTGTTTACAAGGATATGGCCCAGATCAGTATTGACGAGAGCGACAGCGCGAAGATCATGACCTATTTGAAAAAAGCAAACAGTTTACAACCTAAAGATGCTGATGTAGCCGCCCAGTTAAGCGGTTTTTATGTGGAAGCGAAAAAGTTTCCGCTGGCCGAAAATGTACTGAATATCGCCGTTAACGCCGACCCGCAAAATATATTACTGCTGGAAAGTTTGGTGAAGCTGGAATATGCCCAGCATAAATGGAAAGACGTCATTACGATCGGCGAAAATCTTTTCCAGGCAGGGGATAACTCGGCTTACATACAAAACAAGGTTGGCGAGGCTTATTATCACACCAAACAATACATTTGCGGCATCGAGACCTTTTCGGCTATACAGGGGATCTATAAAACGGAGGGAACATTTTATTACATAGCGTCTTGTTATAAAGGATTGAAGAACCAGCTAAAAGCCGTTGAATTTTTTAACCGGGCCATCGAAGCCGGATTATCACCCAATATCAGCAGTTATTATGACGAAATAGCCGATAGTTACACCACCTTAAAGCGGAACCGAAGCGCCTTACAAGCCTATCAGAAGTCGTTACAGTTTGAGGAAGCACCTTTGACCTATTACCTGATAGCGGGTTTGTATGATACCGAAATAAAGAACCGGAAAAACGCGTTCAGGTATTACAGAAAATACATCGCCTCAAAACCGCCGGAAAAACAGAAAACTTATATTGAATACTCGAAAAGCCGGATAGAAGCATTGAGCCATTAACGCTGCATCAGCCGGGCCACGTACTTGCCGATAATATCGAACTCAAGGTTTACCTTCGACCCTACCCTAACCTGCTGGAGGTTGGTGTGTTCAAAGGTATAAGGTATAATGGCGACCGAAAAGCTGTTGGCTTTGGAATTAACCACCGTCAGGCTGATGCCGTTCACGCAGATGGATCCTTTTTCGACCGTGACATTGCCCACAGCGGCATCGTATTCGAAAGTATACTCCCAGCTGCCGTCCAGTTCGTTAAAGGCTGTACACACCGCGGTTTGGTCGACGTGGCCCTGTACGATGTGTCCGTCCAGCCGGGCATTCATTTGCATACAGCGTTCCAGGTTTACCAGGCCGCCTGTTTTAAGTTCGCCCAGGCTGGTTTTATTCAACGTTTCTTCAATAGCGGTTACCGTGTGTTTGCCATCTTCCAAAGCAACAACCGTAAGGCACACGCCGTTATGCGCCACCGACTGATCGATCTTCAATTCGTTCGAGACAGCTGAGTCAACGGTGATATGAAGATTTCCCTGCTCGCGCCGCAGGTTGGTGATGGTTCCTAAAGTTTCAATAATGCCTGTGAACATAATACATGCTTAGTGCCCTCTGTGTAAATCTCCGTTCCCTTTGTGGTTATTAAACCACAGAGCGCACAAAGCAGGAACACAGAGTCCACAGAGTGAATAACAAAAGTAATACATTAATCCGGAGCGATTGTCGGCCTTATTTAAAATTGCTTTGTATATCCGTCCGTTTATTGCGCAGATCGATACCGCCTTCGAGGATAGATTTTAAATTGGCGAGATAAAATGTCCAGCCGACCTGGCATTGCACGAACAGGTTTTTGGACGGATCTGGTTCTTCTTTTATGTTTTCCTGCGTTAGTTCCAGTATAGTAAGACCGTTGCGGCTTTCAAGGGAAACGCTCACGATGTTATCATCCGAAAAAGTAAACTTGAAGAAATCGATGCTGTTCACTTCCAGCACGGAACCTTTCTCGACCGTGCTATCGTCAAACCCATGCCAGTACCATTCATAGGTATCTTCTTTTAACACAGATTCCTGCGGTTCGCGCAGGCGACCGGTAATGGTGTAGAAATTAGCTTTGCGCAAAAACCAGCTTTCCAAACCGGCGGGTGTTGTCCAGGCGGTGTAAACGCTTCGCAGGTCGGTGTTAAAGTCGGCTGTTACCTTAAATTTCGTCCAGTTGTTTTCGGCCATGATATGTTATGCTTGTTATGTAAAAGTAACTATTAATGTTTTCGCTTTTGTTAACTTGCCTTTAAATTCCTATGGCAAAGCAAAGCGCCGGCATATTATTATTCCGCTTCAAAAATAAACAGCCCGAAGTATTCCTGGTTCATCCCGGCGGACCATTTTTCCGGAATAAGGATGATGGCGCCTGGTCGATACCCAAAGGTGAATTTACGGATGGTGAGGAAGCGCTGGACGCCGCAGTACGCGAGTTTGAAGAAGAAACCGGGCTGGTGTTAACAGGTGAATTTATACCGCTCGACCCGGTAACGCAAAAGGGCGGCAAAAAGGTTTACGCCTGGGCCATAGCAGGCGACATTGACCACGAAACCATTGTAAGCAATACTTTTGAAATAGAATGGCCGCCACGGTCGGCTAAAAAACAAACTTTCCCGGAGGTGGATAAGGCCGGCTGGTTTGATGTGGAAACGGCGAAGGTGAAGATCAATGCGGCGCAGGTGGAATTTTTAAAAAATCTATTAATAAAATTAAAATCATCCTGAACCTGTCTGCCTGCAGGCGGGCTTGTTTCAGGATCTCTCATGCAAAGGGCAGTCGGTGGGATGCCGAAACAAGTTCGGCATGACATTTTAATATTTAAGCGAGCTTCTTCCTGTTTTTTACCCAGGCTGATGTTTCTGTTATGGCCGGTTGCCCGTTTTGGTGAAAACTTCTGTCGCTCAGTAGTTTTTCCATTATTATGGCTGCTATCAGCGCTTCCTCAGCGTTGCCGGTCTGTAATACGTCGGGTGTAAAATATTTCTTAACAAAGTGCGTATCGAAATTACCCGATGTAAACGCATCGTGCTGCATTACAAATTTACCGAAACCAAGCGTGGTGGTAATGCCGGTTATCTGGTATTCGTCAATAGCGCGTATCATACGTTCTATGGCCTCTTTACGGTCTTTGCCATAAGTTGTCAGTTTGGCAATCATCGGGTCGTAGTAGATGGGTATCTCCATCCCCTGCTCAAAACCGTCATCAACGCGTACACCGGGCCCCTTGGGCGTAACATAGGTTTGCAGGGTGCCAATATCCGGCAAAAAGTTATTCGCCGGGTCTTCGGCATAAACCCGCAATTCAACCGCGTGGCCCTTTATCTCCAAATCCTCCTGCTTAAAGCTTATCGGTTCGCCGCGCGCTATCTGTATCTGCTCCTTTACCAGGTCGATGCCGGTTATCATTTCGGTTACCGGGTGCTCTACCTGCAGGCGGGTATTCATTTCCAGGAAGTAAAAGTTCAGCTGGTCGTCCATGATAAATTCCACGGTACCCGCACCGGTATAATTAACCGACCGTGCAACATCCACGGCGCAGCGCCCCATTTGTTCACGTATCTCCGGCGTTAAAACCGACGACGGCGCTTCTTCGATCACCTTTTGGTGGCGCCGCTGTACAGAACAATCGCGCTCGAATAAATGAACAATGTTGCCGTGTGTATCGCCCAGCACCTGTATCTCGATATGCCTTGGCGATGAAACATAACGTTCTATAAACACCGAGCCATCACCAAAAGCCGACGTGGCTTCGGATACAGCCAGGTGCATCTGCTCCTCAAAATCATCAGCTTTCTCCACTATCCGCATACCCTTGCCGCCACCGCCTGCCGCTGCTTTTATCAGGATGGGGAAACCCACCTCGACCGCACGTTTTTTTGCTTCGGGGATGTCCGATATGGCCTCCTCCGTTCCCGGTACCATCGGGATATTATATTTTAACGCCGCAGCTTTTGCTGACAGTTTGTTTCCCATCACTTCCATCGCCTCGGGCGACGGACCGATCAGCGTTAAACCTGCTTCGCGCACCATCCGGGCAAAACCGGCGTTTTCGGACAGGAAACCATAACCGGGGTGGATACCTTCGGCGCCGGTCTGTTTGCAGGCGTCAATAATATTTTCCCCCACCAGGTACGATTGGCTCGACGGCGCTTCACCTATAAATACGGCCTCATCAGCATAACGTACGTGAAGTGCGTCACGGTCGGCAGCCGAATAAACAGCCACCGTTTTTATACCCATTTCGCGGGCCGAGCGCATTACCCGCAGAGCGATCTCGCCGCGATTGGCTACCAGAATTTTTTGCATATCAGCAAATGTATAAGATTTGGGTACAATACAAATAAATTTTACCGCTGCACATGAGCCACCACCATACCCAACAGTTCCTTAATATAAAAGTTCCAGGTGCTGAGCGCGTACAGGTTGGGGATAAAATTATCCAGCGTAGCTGTATTGGTATTGCCGGCCACGTAATCGCAGGGGTACGGCAGCACATCCACGCCTTTCTTCCTGAAAATATACAACGCCCGGCGCATGTGAAACGCTGAGGTAACCAGCAGATAAGGGCCTTTTAAATGGCCCTGCTGCAGCACCTGCCGGGTGTATTCCGCATTTTCGGTCGTGTTGATGGATCGGTGCTCTACCAGCAGCGCGCTATCGGGAAAGTTGAATTCCTTTAATGTTTTATAAACCCAGGCGCCTTCTGTAAACTGCGCTGCCGGGGCATCGCGGTTACCGCCGCTCATCATAATGTGCGATACCCTGCCGGTGGCCATCAGGTGCATACCTTCTATCAGCCTGTCACTGCGTTCGTTAAAAAAGCCCTTCCCCTTGTTATCTTCGCTCGTAAATCCGCCCAAAATAATAGCGGCGCTGTAAACCTTTCCCTTTTCCAAAGGCGCCGGCGAAACATCCCACCAACGCGCATAAGTGTTCAGTAAAAACATATTTGAAAAGAGAAATAGTATTACCACAGCCGACACCAGGCTTCGCTTTTTCCATTTCTGATTTTTTGTCAGCACGGCCACAAGCAGCAAGGCCACTATCCAGTTGAACGGTGATATAAACAATACAGCTAAGTTTGAAAAGAAGATATACATAGAGGGCCTGCTAAAACTGTGGTTAAAATAACAGTTAAGAAGGGTGATTGGAAATTATTCGGAGGAATGAGGGTGGTTTTTGTGATGTAAGGAGATTAGCTCCTTTCACAGAAGTCCCTGAACATTCATTACTTCATCGGAAAAATTTGTCCGTGGCGGACAGCAAATAAAGTTCTTTTAATCGATAAAATGCAGCCCGGCTATTTGACTCACCCGGTCATTGCTACGCTCGACCACCCTCTCTACCGCGAGCGGTAAAGAGGGGCTTTTTAATTTTACTTTTTGTTTGAAATACATCTCTATTTAACATAGAAAACAGCTTAATTGTAAAAAGTATTATTCGTGGATCGAGAAGTGTAGTGCCGGCAGCTACCGGGACCTGGTTGAGTCGATGGCGAAGTGACAACATCGTCAATAATAACTTAGGTCATTTATCTTTAACTTTAATCAAAATTCAAGCTTGTGAATAACACAACCATTAAAATGCCTGAAATTGGAGGCATTGCGCCTTACATCGAGGTTTTTGATATGCTCGCGTCCCTTCGATTTTACCGGGATATTATAGGTTTTGAAAAAAAGATGAGTTCGGGCGAAGGCGACGATGTTGATTGGGTATTACTTGAACATAAAGGTGCTGTCCTGATGCTGAATACGGCGTATGAAAAAGAAAACCGTCCCGCCGGGCCAGATCCCAGCCGTGTTAAAGGTCACAAAGACCTCTGCTTCTACTTCGACTGCATTGACATCGAGACGCTTTATCAATACTTTTTGAGTCGGGATGTTGAATTGAAAGCACCTGTTATAACCGGCTATGGGTGGAAAGCGATTTATGTAACCGACCCGGATGGATATGGATTGTGTTTCCATCACCCGGCTTGAAAATTTGTTTGAATCGGGACCAGGAAATTAATATTATTAATTTGATGCTAAAATCTATGTGTACCGAAAATCAAATATACATGTCCAAGTATTTGCCACAATTCATTACACTAAGCCAAAAATGGTTGCCTGATGAGGCATAAAAAGCGCCTGATTGGCGCCTGATGTTGCCTGATTCCGCTTTATGTGTGATTTTGCAACTATTTTGCGTTGTAACCGAACAAAATTTAACTTACTATAGTAAATTGAATATCAGTGCATTAAAAACAGGTGTTCACAAAAACCTCAAATTAAACCCATTTTGACCCCTTAGTGTAAATATAAAATTGCTGATATATAGCACATCCGGGAAATAATAAGCCTGAAAGAGGGCGCCGGCGTGAACACTTAGTGTAACCGTTCATATGGTGTGCAATATTATATCAACCTGTGAGAACATTTTAAAATATTTTAATAACTTAGGTGAGCAATTTTACAACCTAAAACACAATGGACCAGGCTACACTTTCCGGCAGTTCCCCTAAACGTCTTTTATCTGTTGATGCGTTCCGCGCGCTGAACATGTTATGTATGATATTTATTAACGACCTGAGCGGCGTGAAAGGGATACCCGAGTGGATGGACCATGCCAAACGCATGGATGACAAAATGGGCTTTGCCGATACTATTTTCCCTGCGTTCCTGTTCATCGTTGGGTTGTCGATCCCGCTGGCTATCAACCGAAAATGGCAAACGGGGGCCTCATCGGGGTCCATTGCCTTCTCCATCCTGTCGCGCTCCTTTGCGCTTTTGGTAATGGGTTTTATGCACGTTAACCTGGAAAGCTACAATTCGGCCCACGCCGTGCTGCCCGAATCGGTTTGGGAGATACTGATCACCGTTAGTTTCTTTCTTATCTGGCTGGATTATCCTGAAAGTCTTGATAAGGTTAAAAAGTATTTCCTGATCGGCGGCGGCTGGCTGATATTATTAACTATGGCCTTCCTGTATGTCGGCGGTCGCGGCGACGAAGTCAGGGGCCTGCGGCCGGAATGGTGGGGTATCCTGGGCATAATCGGCTGGTCGTACCTGGTTTGTGCATTCGTTTATTTTTTGGTGAAAGGAAATTTTACAGGAGTAATTATAGCTTTCCTGGTATTTATGGGATTCAATATCCTCAACCACAGCATGAAACTGCACCTGCATATCATCGGTATTTATGATGGCTCTTCGATATCGCTGGTACTGGCGGGTACGGTGGTATCATTGTGGTACTCGCGCATGGTTGCCAAAGGCTATAATACCAAACTCTGGCTGCTGTTTCTGCTTGCTGGGTGCGCGGCGATAGCTGCCGGGCTGCTCATCCGCCCGTACACAGAAGGTATTTCCAAAATACGCTCCACCCCTGCCTGGATATTTATTTGCATTGGTATCAGCATCCTGATGTTTGAGATCATGATCTACCTGGTTGATTTTAAAGGCAAAAAGAATTGGTTTAGTATCATCTGGCCTGCCGGAACAGCTACACTTACCTGCTACCTGATACCTTATTTACAGGTTGGTTTTTTTAACCTTTTTCATTTTCACTATCCGGCTTTTCTTAATTATGGATGGGGTGGTTTCTTCCGGTCGTGGGCGGTAGCTTTTATAGTGGTCATCATCGGCGGATTCCTGGCAAAACGAAAGTTAAAATTAAAGGTCTGACGTCGCTTGTTCGGCCCGCTATAAAACAAGAAATCCCCGTCCGCGTTAACGAGACAGGGATTTTGGATTGGGTAAAGAACGTATTTGTTATTAATCTTACCTATAACAGATCGGCTACTTTTACGCCCTTAGGTTGTAAAGGGTTATCGGATTTTATCAACATCTAACTGAGCCGGTGCAACTTGCATCTTTACAGCAATTTATATTATAGCTAAATTTTCTATAAGGGCGAAAGCTCCATAAATTTCAGATCGAGCCAGCGGCCGAACTTGAAACCTACTTCCTTAAAGTGCGCCACC
>NZ_DATJJC010000006.1:0-415796 GCF_035492695.1 Mucilaginibacter sp.
GGAAAAGACAATAAAGTAATGTGTTATATGGGCATGCCAGATAAGCCCTTAACCGCACCAAGGTTGGTTAGCTTTAGTAAGTCCGGATTGAGGGCAATGCTTATAAACAAAAATCAGGAACTGTTGAAATCATCCGGTAAACCACTTATCGTTATTTTAAAACCAAGTGATCACTCTATTTATTCCAACTTCGTATCAGCTTTGGATGAGTTTAATATAACCAGTATTCAAACATACGCAGTTGCCGATATCACCCCTAAAGATATAGACATGCTTAAACAGCAAGGAGCTTTCTAACCTATCCTTATCACAATATGTAAACGCCGGCTTTCTTCCTGATTGTCCGGTGGTTTGCTTTTATAAAGGTCATTTCCCCGCTCAACAAGCGTAATTTGTCTGTCAATTTTTCTTTTTTGAGTGATACTAAAAAAGTACAAAGTAAGTTTTACCTTTGTACCCTGAAAAAAACACGGCTTAAGTGATTGATTACTTTGCTGTAGGGAACACCTGTTACCGTCGGGCGGACCAATTTTTTTATTTAGAGTATATCTTTTTAGCCATAGCCGGCTTTTAAGAAGCAGACAAAATGGGATATAAAGACCAGATAGATTTTTCCAGGTTACCTCAGCATATAGCTATCATCATGGACGGCAATGGACGTTGGGCAAAGGGCAAAGGAAAGTTAAGGGTGTTTGGCCACCGTAATGGGGTTGTATCAGTACGTGATGTGGTTGAAGCCTCTGCGGAGCTGGGTATTAAATATATTACATTATATACTTTCTCATCCGAAAACTGGAACAGGCCAAAACTGGAGGTATCTGCTATAATGGAGCTGATGGTTGCTACTATCAATAAAGAGATAGACAACTTTATGAGGAATAATATAAGGCTGAATGCGATAGGTGAATTGGAGATGCTTCCTGCCAAATGTCATAAGGAACTATTAAGCGCGATGAATAAAACCGCTGGTAATACAGGTTTGACATTGACCCTGGCGCTGAGTTACAGCTCGAGACGTGAAATTGCACATGCAGCGGCTAACATAGCCCGCAAGGTACAACAGGGAGAGTTGAGTTTAGATGATATAAATGAGGACACTTTCGGAAATAATTTATATACAAGTGAAATGCCCGACCCGGAATTACTGATAAGAACCAGCGGCGAATACCGCATAAGTAATTATTTACTGTGGCAAATTGCATACGCTGAATTGTATTTTACATCGAAACTTTGGCCCGATTTCAGGCGCGAGGACCTGTACGAAGCCATCATTGATTATCAAAAGCGCGAACGGCGTTTTGGTATGATCAGCGAGCAACTGAACTAAATTTTTACTTTTAACACTTTTTAACAACTGTATAAATTATTTTTAGCCCACTAAAATATTCGAATGAATAAACTTCTTTTTGCTATTCTTTTCACTGTTATAAGTACCGCTGCGCTGGCACAGGTCTCTAATCAGCCGAGGCCGGCACTTCAAAAATCTATTTCCCCCGATAGTTTAAGCTACCTTAACCCCAAGGACTATATTATTGGCGGGGTAACGGTTACCGGTACTAAAAACCTGGATAAGGATGTGCTGGTACAGATATCGAAATTGAATAAGGGCGACAGGATAAATCTTCCGGGCGAACAAAATGCGGCTGTAGTAAAACGCATGTACGACCAGGGGCTTTTTGACGACGTGCAGTTGAACATTACTAAAATAAACCTTGATACCGTTTACCTCGAAATAGCTGTTGTAGAGCGCCCGCGTTTATCCAGAATGCATATAACCGGTCCGCGGAAAGGCGAGATCGAGGATCTGCAAAAGAAACTGAGCGACAAAAATGCCAAGATCGTTAACGAAAACTTATTGAGTACAACTACCGCCATCATCAAAAAGCATTTTGCTGAAAAAGGATATTTAAATACAACAGTTGATATTAAACAACGTAAAGACCCGGGCGATGCTAACAGCGTTATTCTGGATGTTGCAGTAGACAAGAAGAAAAAGGTTAAAATAAATAGCGTGACGTTTGAAGGCAATACCGCCTTCAGCCAAAAGAAATTAAGAAAATTTCTGAAAAAGACACGCCAGCGCCATTGGTATAATCTATTCGGGTCGAGGAAGTTTTTGCGTGATAAATACGAGGACGATAAGCAAAACCTGGTTGAAAAAATGCAGGACAAGGGCTACCGCGATGCAGAGATCATTAGCGACTCGGTTTGGCGGCACGACGATAACACGGTCAATGTCAAAATAAAATTATTTGAAGGACATAAATATTATTTCGGGAACATTACATGGTCGGGCAATGCGCAATATCCGGCAACTTTGCTTAATAAGTTGCTCCGTGTTCGTAAAGGCGACGTTTTTAGCGAAGAGGAGCTGAATAAAAGGCTTGTAGGTCCTACACCAAATAACGACGACGTTTCGACATTGTACCTCGATAACGGTTTCCTTACTTACAGTGCCGATCCTGTTCAAACCAGGATATATAACGACACCGTCGACCTGGATATCCGGGTATATGAAGGGCCCCGTTACACACTGAACCGCATCATACTGAAAGGGAACGATGTAACTAATGATAAAGTGGTAAGGCGAGAGATAAGGACCAAACCGGGCCAGATATTTAGCAAGGAAGCGCTCATCCGCAGCACGCGCGAAATATCCCAGTTAGGAAATTTTGACGAGCAGAAAACCGAACCAAGACCTACCAACATCAACCCGTCCGATGGTACTGTGGATATAATTTATAATGTAGTTGAAAAGCCATCGGACCAGATCGAGCTTTCAGGTGGTTTTGGTGGCGGCCAGTTAGTGGGCACACTCGGGCTAACATTTAATAACTTTTCGCTCAGGAATATTTTCCACCTGAAAGAATACCGCCCGCTGCCAAAAGGCGATGGACAGAAACTGAGCATCAGGGGGCAATCGAGCGGACGTATCTATCAAAACTACTCGTTCACTTTCACCGAGCCGTGGCTGGGAGGTAAAAAGCCGATATTTTTCTCTCTGTCGGCCTATACACAGTTAAGTTCAACCGGTCAATATTATGCCAAAAACGACTCAAGATATAATAACCTGCGTATTAACGGTATCGGTGTTACATTAGGTAAAAGGCTGAACTGGCCGGACAACTATTTCCAGCTGAATTATTCGGTGAATTTTGACCACTATAGTTTGGATAATTATCCGGGTTATATATTTACCAACGGTACATCATACAATATTAAATTAACCCAGACACTGCAACGTAACTCATTGGATGTGCCGATATTCCCTACGCAGGGGTCAAATATCATGCTTACTATCCAGGGAACACCGCCATATTCATTATTTAATCACATCAACTATAAGCTGCCGCCTACCCAGGAAGAAGTTTATCACTTTGTTGAGTACTACAAGGTTAAATACGATGCACAGTGGTTCCAGAAGATTTATGGCAAGCTGGTGTTAATGTCGCAGGTGAGGTTTGGTTTCCTGGGCGAGTACAATTCGGCGGTGCCTGCTTCTCCGTTCGAAAGGTTTAAACTGGGCGGCGACGGTATGCAGAGTTATCAATTTTTACAGGGTAGTGATATCATAGGGTTACGCGGTTACCAAAACTTCTCGGTTATCCCGGTAGGTACCAATTACAATGTGAACAACAACCCAGGAAGCACAATATACAACAAGTACACGTTCGAATTGCGCCACCCTGTTATCGCCAGCCAGTCGGCAACGATATTTGTTTTGGCCTTTGCCGAAGGTGGTAACGTTTGGAACAGTTTCAGCCAGTTTAATCCGTTCAATGTCAGGCGTTCAGTAGGATTTGGAGCAAGGATATTTTTGCCTATTTTTGGCCTGCTTGGTTTGGACTATGGTTATGGCTTTGATAAGATACCGGGTATTCCGGATGCTAACAAGGGCCAGTTCCATTTTTCAATTTCACAGAGCTTAAGCGGAGGGTTTAATTAATTTGCGCCTGGCAATGAAAAAGATAATCTTAGTAATATTTTTTACGTTTGCGGCGTTTACTACATTTGCGCAACGGTTTGCTTTTGTAGATTCAGATTATATCCTGAAACACATACCGGAATACGCCGCTGCACAAAAGCAACTGGCTGCACTTTCCGATCAGTGGCAAAAGGAAGTTGACGCAAAATCGCAGGAAATTGAGCGCATGTATAAGGCGTTCGAGGCAGATAAGATTTTGATGACGGCTGATATGAAAAAAAGGCGCGAGGCCGAGATAAGTGATAAGGAAAAAGAAGTCAGGGATTTTCAGCGCCAGAAATTTGGGCCGGACGGCCAACTGGCAAAAAAAAGTAACGAACTGATTAAACCTATACAGGATAGGCTTACCAAAGCTATACAGGCTGTTGCTGAAAGTGAAAGCCTGGATATGATATTTGATAAGAATAGTGAAGTGATAATGCTGTATGCAAACCCGCGCTACGACAAAAGCGCGGATGTAATAACCCGCCTGGGATTAAAACCCGGAGTATTTGCTAAGTAAAAATTTATAGATAAATTAGACTATTATTAACCCAAAGACAAAAAATGAAAAAACTATTGAAAGTAGCTTTAGTTGCGGTGTGTATTGTGTTCGCAGGGAATATCGCTAAGGCCCAAACAAAAATTGGATATGTCAATTTTGCCCAGATCATCCAGATAATGCCCGAAGCCAAAACTGTTCAGACACAGCTTGAAACATACGGCAAACAATTCCAGGATCAATACACAGCTATGACGACTGAGTTACAGTCAAAAGGCCAGCAATACGAAGCACAACGCGCCACCATGACTGATGCTATACGTTCGGCAAAGGAGAGCGAATTGCAGGATCTTCAAAAACGTATCCAGGCGTTCCAAACAGATGCACAGCAGAAAATAGCCAGCAGGCAGGATGAGTTGTCAAAGCCTTTAATTGATAAAGCCCGTGCTGCTGTTGCCCAGGTTGCCAAGGAAAAAGGCTACACTTACGTAATCAATTCTTCGCAAAATGACATTTTGATCGTTTCGCCGCCGGGAGACGATATGCTGGCCGATGTAAAGGCGAAATTAGGCTTAAAATAGGTAGTCACAACCCTTTATAGAATAGCCGTCGGGCGTAGTTTTATAAATTCGGCAGGATAGTATTATCAATCAGGAAAAATTTATGTTGGGAAGGCTATTAAAAATTACCGTTATTGTGTCACTCATAACACTTGGCGGTAATGTTGCTAACGCTCAGGCTAAAATTGCTTATATTGATTTCCAGGAGTTAATGAAGCAGATGCCCGAAACAAAAAACCTGCAGGAGCAAATAAATGCTTACAGTAAGCAGTTTATGGACCAACTGACGGCGATGAATACCGAGTATCAGCAGAAGGGTAAGGACTATGTTGCGCAGAAATCGACAATGTCCGACGCAATACGGACCGCCAAAGAAACAGAACTGGCCGATTTGCAGCGACGGATGGAAAGCTACTCTAACGATGCCCAGCAAAAAGTAGAAACCAAAACGAATGAGCTTGCCAAACCGCTTTTTGAAAAAATGCGCGAAACGGTAAAGCAGGCGGCACAGCAAAAAGGCTATACTTATGTTATTAATACCGCTCAGGTTGAACTGATCGTATCGCCGCCGGGTGACAACCTGATGAACGATGTGAAAGCCAAATTAGGCATTAAGTAAAAACGAAGATTAAAACATACAAAGCGGCACCGATACGGGCCGCTTTTTTTATTTTTACAGCGTGATGGATAACCAACCGATAGGCATTTTCGACTCAGGCTATGGTGGCCTTACCGTATTTCGTTCTATAGCGGATAGTTTGCCGCAATACGATTACATCTACCTTGGCGATAATGCCCGCGCCCCCTATGGTAACCGTTCGTTCAATACCATACATCAATATACATGGGAATGCGTGCAGATGCTTTTTGATATGGGTTGCCCGCTGGTTATACTGGCGTGTAATACCGCATCGGCCAAGGCGCTGCGTACTATACAGCAGCGCGACCTGCTCAATGAAGATCCGGCAAAGCGGGTGCTTGGCGTTATCAGGCCAACTGCCGAGATCATTGGGAATTATACCGCTTCCAAAGAGATAGGAGTTCTCGGTACGAAAGGCACTGTCCAGTCAGGTTCATACCTTATCGAGATCAATAACTTTTTTCCGGATGTTAAAGTTTACCAGCAGGCCTGCCCGCTATGGGTTCCGATTATCGAGAACGGCGAATACGACCAGCCAGGGGCCGATTATTTTGTGAAAAAATACCTGGACCAGGTGCTTGCGCAGTCTGCCCATATAGATACCCTGTTACTCGCCTGCACGCACTACCCTTTGTTGCAGGATAAGATCAAAGCGTACCTGCCCGAAAATATCAAAGTTGTGCCGCAGGGAGATATTGTTGCCGCAAGCCTGCAGGATTACCTGCAGCGCCATCCCGAAATGGAACAGCGATTAACCAAAAATGGAAGCAGGCAATTCTTCACCACATCCGATGATACCATGGATTTCGATCATCATGCCTCCATATTCTTCGGCGAAGCCGTAACTTCCGAATACACAGCCCTTAAATAACAGGTGTTCATACTACCGCCGCTTGCCAACAGTTTGATCGACTTAAGTATTTGTTTATCAATTGCTTTGATTTAAACACTGCCAAAAAAGTATCTCATTTTGCATGTTTTCGTGAACACTTGTTGAAATAAATTGTCATTTTAATTAAGCTGTGATAACCGAATGTATCATACAAGGTCTATAAACTTAATCAAGTATTCAGCGCTGCCCCGGTTCAATAAAAGCAAAAATGATTAAGTTTGCAGTTGAAGCGAACTGATCCTTGAACTTTTACCTCAAATACTTTATTATCGCTGCCGGCCTGTTTGGTTTTTCAGGCTTCTTTGCGCTATTCGGCGTTTATGCCGAACGTAAGGTATCAGCGTTTATACAGGACAGGCTCGGGCCAACGGAAACCGGTAAATACGGCGTTCTTCAAACGCTGGCCGATGTCATCAAACTGCTGATGAAGGAACTTATTGTGCCTGCGGCGGCTGATAAGTGGCTGTTTATGCTCGCACCTGCCATAATTTTTATAGCGGTGTATATGGGTTTTGCGGCTATTCCCTGGGCCAACGGCCTGGCACCATCAAACCTCAATCTTGGGCTCTATTATATTTTCGCCATCATCTCCATCGAAACGTTGGGTATCCTGATGGCAGGCTGGGGATCGAACAACAAGTATTCCATTTTGGGCGCCATGCGCTCAGTTGCACAGATCATCTCGTACGAGATACCCGCCGGCTTTGCCATAATATCGGTGGTGATGATCGCTCAGTCGCTTAACCTGCAAACTATTGCAGCGCAGCAGGGCATCCTGTCGCACGAACAATCAAAGTTTCTGGGGATATGGGATGTGTCGGCGACAGGAGGGATATTATCCTGGAATATATTCCGCGCGCCGCATCTCATCATCGCGTTTGGTATTTATTTTATAGCGTCGCTGGCCGAAAGCAACAGGGCGCCTTTTGACATACCCGAGGCGGAATCGGAGCTGGTGGCCGGTTTCCATACCGAATTTACAGGCATGCGTTTTGCATTTGTTTTCCTGGCTGAATATTCGATGATGTTCCTGGTTTCCATGGTGGCGGTCATTTTGTTTTTGGGCGCCTGGAATACGCCTCTGCCAAATATGGGAGTGGTGCGCCTGGCCGATTGGACAACCGGAACGGCCTGGGGGGTGTTATGGACAGTTATAAAAGTGTTGTTATTGGTGGGCGTACAAATGTGGATACGGTGGACATTGCCCCGATTGCGTGTAGATCAATTAATGAACCTATGCTGGAAAGTGCTTACTCCGCTTGCATTTATTTGTATGCTGGTATCGGGTGTATGGCGTTTGTGGGTGATATGAGTTAGTCCGTAAGTCGGAAAGACCGGAAGACCGGAAGAAATAATGAATATAACTAAAAGTCCCTCTCCTTTGGAGAGGGATTTAGGGTGAGGCAAAATCAGTGAAATCAAAATAAAAAAAGATCAGTGAAGACAACAATAAATGCGTTTAAAACAGGATGGAAGGGACTTGCTCTTACCATCAGGCATTTATTTTCTAAAAACACCAAACGGAAAGTAATGCCAGTTAGCTCTGACAATTATTTTAAACAGATGGAGGGTACCAACACCATCCAATACCCTAAACAGCAACTGCCCGTGCCCGAAGTTGGCCGCTACCAGTTAGAGGTTGAAATAGACGATTGCATTGTATGCGACCTTTGCGCCAAAATATGCCCGGTTGATTGTATTGATATCGAGCAGATAAAAGCAACCGAATTGATAGGCCATACCTCGGATGGTAGTCCCAAGCGTATTTATGCCGCCAAGTTCGATATTGACATGGCTAAATGTATGTACTGCGGTTTGTGTACCATCGTTTGCCCTACCGAATGCATCATCATGACCAATCAGTACGACAGGACGGTTTTTGAGCTGAAAGATCTGAATTACGAATTTTCGGACATGACACCCCAAGACGCTGCGGAAAAGCGCTTGCTGCTCGAAAGGCAACTGGCCGAAAAGCAAGCCGCCAAAGAGGCAGCCCTGAAGCAAAAGGAGGGTGGCGCATGACGATGGTGAAAGCTTTATTTTACCTGATGGGTTTTATCGCCGTTGCATCCGGTCTGTACGTGGCAGCAAGTAGGAATCTGGTGCGCAGTGTATTCATGTTTTTTGTAACCTTAATGGCACTGGCCGGGTTATACGTGCTGGCCAGTGCCGATTTTGTGGCCATTACCCAAATTGTGGTATATGTTGGCGGTATATTGGTATTGATCATATTTGCCTTTATGCTTTCGGGCAGAGAGAGCCTTGCGGGGCTTCAGCAACAGGAAAGCCGCTTTATCAGTATAAATAAATTATCTGCCGTACTGCTTGCGGCGTTGTTCTTTATCTTGATGCTGAATATATTGCTGAAAACAGATCCCGATCATTTGCAATGGGTTCAAAAAGCTGTAAGCGAGAAAAATATGGTTAAATCCGGCGATGCAACCGTTAATAATTTGGGCATTAACCTGATGAGCCATTATTTGCTCCCGTTTGAGGTAGTATCCATTTTATTGCTGATGGCCCTGGTAGGCGCTGCGCACATATCGAGAAAGGAGAAAAGCTTATGATCCCGCTTACTGATTTCCTGGTAGTAAGCGCGGCCCTGTTTTGCACGGGCTTGTTTATCGTGCTGACCAAAAGGAACGCCATACTGGTTTTGATAGGGATAGAGTTTATGCTGAATGCGGCTAACCTTAACCTGGTGGCCTTTGGCAAATACGACCGCCTGGCAAACGGCGGGCAAATTTTTACCCTGTTTTCAATAACACTGGCAGCCGCCACCACTGCAGTGGCATTAGCTATTATATTGAACTTATACAAACGTTATAAAACCATCGACCCGTCAAAAACGGATCATTTAAAAGATTGAAAATGAAAAAAAACGCGCATAGTAAAAATAAGGGTGTCATCCTGAGTCTCTCGAAGGATGAGCGTGGTAAGGCCTTTGCCCGGATGCTTCGGGTACTTCAGCATCACAGCGCTCTTATAGGTACGATCGCCGTTATGTTTTTTTTATTCCTCTCGCTAAATACTTCGGCCCAAAACGTTGACACGGTACAAAAAAATCCTTCAAAAACTTCATTTACCGGCGACACTAAGCCATTGATTATTTTGGATGGAATACCCTATAAAGGCGACCTGAAAAGCATCGATCCTAATACCATTATGGATGTTACAATCTTAAAAGGGAACAACGCAACCTCAGTTTATGGTTCGGACGCTTCGGACGGTGCGGTAGTAATACGGACAAAAAACTATGAAGCAAAGGCTGATACCTCAAAATTATCGCCGCCACTGAATACAGACCCGGCTGTGGATAAAAGGCCTCTCATTATCTTAGATGGCAAAGAATATACAAAGGATTTGAAAACCATCGACCCTCATACAATTGTAAGTATCAATGTGCTAAAAAATAAAAACGCCACAGATAAGTACGGGCAAAAGGCAGTTAACGGAGTTTTGGAGATAGCTACAAAAAAATAAACATTGGAAGATTTCCTGCAGCAGATAGATACTTTAACAATTAGTTTCGCAATGGGAGCTGTACTGCTGCCTTTGTTGGCTGCTGTTATTGGCTTTTGTCTTCCTGCACGGTCTAAAGTTTCCGGCTGGCTATCTACGCTTGCTATTTTGTTAAGCGCTGTCCTGTCTGTCGCTGTTTTTTCAAAAGTCTGGAACCAGCACCCTGTTCATCAGCAGCAATTGTGGTTTACCATTGGCGAAACAAAAGTTTACGCTGGTATCCTGCTCAATAACCTTTCGGTATTAATGCTGGTGCTGGTATCGGTTGTAGCCTTGCCGGTGCATATTTACTCCACCGCCTACATGAAAAACGACGAACGGTACGGGCGTTATTTTACTTACCTCAGTTTTTTCTGTTTCAGTATGCTGGCGCTGGTAGTTACAGATAGCCTGGTATTGTTCTATGCTTTCTGGGAACTGGTGGGCTTTTCATCCTACCTGCTTATTGGTTTCTGGCGCACAAAGCAAGCGGCTGTTCTGGCAAACAAAAAAGCCTTTATCATGAACAGGATAGGGGACATCGGGCTTCTTTCGGCCATTATTATCATTTACACCACTACCCGCAGTTTTGATATCAACCAATTGTTCGGCACAAATGCTTTGGTTAAAACCGCCGCCGGCCAGGTAACGGGTGTTTGGCAATATATAGCCTTTGGCGGCCTGTTTTTGGCTGTCGCCGCTAAGTCCGCGCAGTTCCCGTTACACACCTGGCTACCCGACGCTATGGAAGGCCCTACATCTATTTCGGCCCTTATTCATGCGGCTACCATGGTTGCCGCCGGTGTGTTTTTGCTGGGCCGGTTTTATCCGGTTTTCACACACCACGAGTTGACCATACTCGCCATTGTGGGTTGCTTTACCGCGTTTATGGCCGCCACTATCGCACTCACCAAAAACGACCTGAAGCGCATTCTCGCTTATTCCACCATATCGCAATTGGGTTATATGGTAATGGCCATGGGTATCGGCGCTTATTCGTCGTCGCTGTTTCACCTGGCTACACATGCTTTTTTCAAATGTCTTTTATTTTTAGCGGCAGGTATCATCATTCACGAAGTTCAGCACGTTAAAGACGAGTATCAATTAACCATCGACCCGCAGAATATCCTGTATATGGGTGGCTTACGTAAAAAAATGCCATTGACATTCATCGCCTGTATCATTGGCGGCATGGCTTTGGTTGGCTTGCCGTTTACTTCCGGCTACCTTTCTAAGGATGGCATCCTGATACAATCCTTTGAATGGTCCGAAGGTAAAAGCTGGGTATTTAAACTTATCCCGATAGGGGCCTTAGTTACCAGCTGGCTCACTGCATTTTATGTGGCCCGATTAATTGCCAAGGTTTTTTTTGGCGAATTTAAGATGCTGCAATTCCACCCGTCCATTAAACTGCACATCAGCGACGGCGGCTGGCAATACCGTGTTCCGCTGATATTTTTAACTATCTGCAGCTTGTTCCTGCTGTTCTCGCTTAACCCTATTTTATATGAACGGGCCTGGATATTAACCGGCTTCCCCAATATAACCGGGCTGGATAGGGTGAATATTTATCATACCATAATCCCGGTACTGGTTAACCTGGTTGCAGTATTGGTGCTTTATTGGGCCTGGAGTGTTTATATCAAGTTAAAAGCACTGCCATTGCCCGAATCCGGCTTCCTGTTCAGGCTATCCTACAATGAATGGTATATCGACAAGCTTTATCAAAAGGTTATCATAATGCCTGTAATGGCGTTAAGCAAAACTACCCGCTGGGCCGACCTTAATATTATCGACGGTTTTATACATTTGCTGGCAAATATTGGGCTCGCCGGGTCGAAGGTAGCAGAATGGTGCGACCGTTATATTATCGACGGTATTTTGCACCTTACTGGCTCATTGGTAATGGCGATAGGTAATTTTGCCCGCAGGTTCCAGAACGGCAGGGTGCAGTATTATCTGTTTAGTATGCTGGCGGTTATATTGGTTATATTTATTTTAAAGACGTTGATCTGAACCCGATGAACATATTATCGCTGCTCATATTCATACCGCTGCTGTTTGCGCTTGCCATCATTGTGCTGCCGTCATCTATGCGCGCTGGGTTCAAGTATATTACGTTGCTGGCGACGCTTGTCCAGCTGGGTATCAGTATATGGATGTACCTGCATTTTCAAACCGGGGGACATTTTGGCGGGGTGAACAACGAAGCACAGTTTCAGTTTGTCCAAAAAATACCCTGGATCGACCTTAGTCTTGGTAACATGGGTAAAATGCAGGTCGATTATTTTGTGGGGATCGATGGTATTTCCATTACGCTGGTGCTGATGACATCGCTGGTAATGGTTATCGCTGCGCTGGCTTCGTGGGAGATAAAAAGTAATCTGAAAGGTTTTTTCAGTCTTTTCCTGTTGCTCAACACAGCTGTTATTGGTGTATTCTGCGCGCTCGATTTCTTCCTGTTCTATATTTTTTACGAACTAATGTTGCTGCCGCTGTATTTCCTGATAGGCATGTGGGGCGGCGCCCGGCGCGAATATGCGGCTATCAAGTTCTTCCTGTATACCTTATTCGGCTCGGTATTTATGCTGTTGGTAATGGTGGGCCTGTACCTATCCGTGAAAGACCCGGCTACCGGCAGTCATACATTCAACATCATCCAGATGATGAACCCGGCCAATTATGATCAGGGTTCGGTATTTTCGGTCCTGGCTCATAAAACTATTTTGGGTATGCCCGCCCGTACGGTAGGCTTTGTGGTGCTGTTCATCGCATTCGCCATCAAAGTACCAATAGTACCGTTGCACACCTGGCTGCCGGATGCCCACGTGGAAGCGCCGACACCGGTTTCTATCATCCTTGCCGGCATATTGCTAAAAGTTGGGGGATATGGCATCATCCGTATTTGCCTGGGTATTTTTCCTGAGATCGCCTCATCCGGTGCGTTCTGGCTCGGTTTGCTGGGGGTGATCTCCATTATCTACGGTGCTTTGAATGCGCTTGCACAGCGCGACCTGAAACGTTTGATCGCCTATTCATCCGTATCGCACATGGGCTTTGTCTTGCTGGGCATAGCTTCGCAAACGCCCGAAGGCATAAGCGGTGCGCTGATGCAGATGGTGAGCCACGGTTTCCTGTCAGCTATGTTATTCTTCCTGGTCGGGGTGGTTTACAACCGGGTGCACGACCGCGATATTTATAATTTTCGCGGCCTGGGAACACTGATGCCCAAGTATACCACATTTGTCATGATCGCATTTTTTGCATCGCTCGGCATACCTGGATTATCTGCTTTTATTGGTGAGGCATTTTCTTTATTAGGCGCATTCGAATCATCATCGGTCAATGGCTATTTGCCATATTGGATGGCTATATGCGGCTCGGTGGGCATAATATTAAGCGCGGCTTATTTCCTGTGGACCTTGCAGCGTATGTTTTTCGGCACGCTGTCTCTTAAAGGCGGCGACGTATGGAAAACCGCCCTGACCGATTTGGACTCGCGCGAGATTTTGGCTTTGATGCCTTTAGCGTTGATGACACTCGTTTTAGGCGTGATGCCTTCGCTGGTATTTGATAAGATCAATGATTCGGTGTTGGCGTTGGTGCATTTTTTAAAATAACATATTCATAGATATGCACGATCTGTTACCATTCCTTCCCGGCCAGTTGAACCAGGTGTTAGATGGCATTACTTTGCTGATACCAGAGCTATACCTGTCAGGGCTATTCCTGGTGATACTGGTAACCGATATTTTGTTCGGTAAAAACTCGGGCTGGTTATGCAGGATATTAGCGTGCGCTGGGCTGGTCGTTGTCCTTATAAAGGATCTTCAGCAATTCGGGCTCGTAGTGAACAATGGCTTCCCGTTTTTTAACGAGATGCTGTTGCTGCACCGTACATCGGTAACCTTTAAGGCGCTTATTGATATTTTCTCCATTATACTTTTGCTGTACTTTGAATGGGACGACGAGCTGCGGTCGCACACCAAAAAATTGTCAGGTTTGTACGCCATCGCTATTGCTGCTATTCTTGGTCTGCATTTAATGGCAATGTCCATAAACCTGTTATCGATCTACTTGTCTATCGAGATGGTCTCCATTGCATCATATTTAATGGTGGCCTATCATACGGAAAACAAACTGAGCAGCGAGGCTGGCTTAAAGTACGTGCTTTTTGGCGCGGCATCTTCAGCTGTTATGTTGTATGGTATATCACTGCTGTACGGTTTCACCGGGTCATTGAACCTGCTGACCGGTAATATGTTGCCGGGCCTGTTACACACTAACGCAATGGCGGTTTCTTTGGCATTTGCTTTGGTGTTTGTGGGTGTCGGCTTTAAATTGTCGTTCGTTCCTATGCATTTTTGGGTGCCCGATATTTACCAGGGCGCGCCTACGCCGGTCTCGGCGTTCTTATCTACCGTGCCCAAAATTGCTACTTTTTGCCTGCTTATCAATTTCTTTATCCCGTTCCTGTATTATCCCAAATGGGATATGCACGATTTTAAATTGGCGCTATCGGCAGCAGGCATTGTTACCATGGTTGCGGGTAATTTTGCCGCCGTGCTTCAAAATAATGTCAAACGAATGCTGGCTTATTCCAGCATCGGGCATACCGGGTTTGCCTTGATGGCGCTCGCAGCCTTTAACGATGCGGGAAAAACTGCCCTGTCTTTTTACCTGGTGGCTTACTCACTCGCAAGCATTGGCACTTGGATGCTGGCAACTTATTTTGCGGATGCGGCAAAGGCCGAAGACATGACCAGCTACAAAGGGCTTGGATTTAAATATCCCCTTGCCGGGGTATTATTTGTTATCCTGTTGATATCACTGACAGGAATACCGCTTACAGCAGGGTTTAACGGAAAACTGGTTGTTTTTTCGGCGGCATATTCGGCCTACCAGCAAAGCCATTATATCTGGACATTGTTATTAATGATAACCGGCGCCGTTACAACTGTAGTCTCTTTGTTCTATTATATTAAAATTCCGCTCAACTTATTCCTTCGTAAAACAGAAAGGAGCGCCGGTTTTGCTTCTCCAAACAAGTATTTGCTGGCAAGTGTTGCAATAATTACAATATTGGTTATTTATTTGGGCTTTTTCCCGGATATTTTGCTTAAAAATTTGTAATTATCAAAATAAAATGAATATTCTTATAAAATTTTAAACAAATTGGTCATTTTTTGGAAAAAATAGTAATTTGCAAGCTGCAATATAAACCGATTACTTAACCAAATTATGAAACGTTATTTTCCCTTCCTGCTTATAACAGGCGTACTGGTCTTAACTTTTATCTTTCCTTCCGTCGATCTTCACAATGTAGCCGGCAATCCAAAATTTGACACCGGCGACATAGCCTGGATGCTGATGTCGACCGCGTTGGTTTTGATCATGACGCCCGGCCTGGCCTTCTTTTACGGCGGTATGGTGAACAAGAAAAATGTGATCTCCACCATGCTTCAGAGTGTTATCTGTATGGTAATTATAACAGTAATGTGGGGTATTTTTGGTTTTAGTCTTGCCTTCGGCGATTCTATCGGGGGAATAATCGGTAACCCATCTACCTACTTCATGATGAAGGGTATGCTGGGTAACGCTACGTGGAAACTGGCGCCAACCATTCCATTATTGCTTTTTGCCATGTATCAGCTAAAATTCGCCATTATAACTCCCGCGCTGATCACCGGCGCCTTTGCCGAACGCATACGCTTTAACAGTTACATCATATTCCTTTGCTTATTCTCGATATTCATCTTTTCTCCATTGGCGCATTCCACCTGGCATCCGGATGGTATACTGGCAAAATTAGGCGTACTTGATTTTGCGGGCGGAACGGTTGTACACATGTCGGCAGGATGGGCTGCGCTTGCGTCGGCCATTTACCTCAAAGGGCGCAGCGAAGCTAATCACGCCCCGGCACGCGTTACTTATGTTATCATCGGTACTGGCTTGCTGTGGTTCGGGTGGTTTGGGTTTAACGCCGGTTCAGCGTTTGGGGCCAATCATTTGGCGGTGAACGCGCTGGCAACAAGCACTACTGCCTCAGCAGCGGCAGGCTTAACCTGGATATTTTTCGATATGCTGCGTGGCAAAAAACCTTCGGCCATGGGCACCTGTATAGGCGCGGTGGTTGGTTTGGTAGCCATTACGCCGGCGGCCGGTTTTGTGTCGATACCGCATTCGCTGGCAATTGGTATTATTTCCGCGGTTGTTAGTAACCTGGTGGTTGAATGGCGCACCCGCACTTCAATCGACGACACGCTGGATGTGTTCCCCTGCCACGGTGTCGGTGGTATGGTGGGTATGCTGCTTACCGGCGTGTTCGCCCATCAGAACGTAAATGCAGCCAACGTAACCGGCAACGGCTTATTCTTTGGTCATACGCACTTATTCTTTGTTCAATGTATTGCCCTGGTTGTCGCGTCGGTATTTTCTTTCTTTGGTTCTTTGTTGTTGTTGAAAATAACAGATATGATCTCGCCGCTACGTGTGTCGCCTGAAGAAGAAACTATCGGACTGGATATAAGCCAGCACGGCGAAAAATTATAATTTGAATTTTTTTGTAGAGACGCAAGATTTTGCGTCTCTCTACGAAAGGATCCTCGCCTGTGGTGGGAGACGCAAAATCTTGCGTCTCTACATTGTATCATTTCACCCTGGTCAGTTCATAATGTTCCCCTTCATCATCCGCAACCGCTTTGTCAAATTTTCCATTCGGCCCCTTCACAAATTCAAAATCGGCTTCCATTATCTTCAAAAATAAATGGTGATCGTTTTGGGGGTAAATGTTCGTTGGTGGTAACCCAACTTTCGGCGCCTCTACTTTCAGTTTACCATTTACCAGGCTAATAGTGGCATCATATCGTTCATTGTGCCATACTCCGGTAAATTGTTTTAATTGCTCGTCAGTTAGTTTAGTTGTACCGCGGTAAGCATGGTAACTTTCCCATTCATAAGGGATGGTTACACCGGTTAGCTTTTGGACTAGTTCGGTAAAAATGCTTTCGGCATTATCACTGTTGCTCATAATGATCAGGGCTGTTTTTTGTTGCGGAATGGCGATCATATAATGTTGCCATCCAAAGCCATGTCCTTCCTTAAAAAATGCGCGCCCGTAAGGTGTTTGAAAAAGCCCCCAGCCCAGGCCGTAGGCTAATTGTATTTTGCTGTTATCCGCTATCGAAGTGGTATCGAGCGAAAACATCTGTGTCTTCGAATTAATCACTATCTGCGGCGAAAATATCTGGTTCCAGTATTTATCAGTAAGCTTTTTATGCTGCAGCACGGCGGAGATAAAACGTGTATAGTCGGCAATGGTCGTTTCCATCGACCCTGCTGCATAAACATTCTTATACCTATCCTTATGTATCGTGTCTTCCGCGATGTTGTGCCCCACAGCAAAATCATTTTCAAACCGGGGTTGCCATAGGTAACTGCTTTTGGTCATACCGAATGGGACGAATATTTTTTCGCGGGCAATGTCCTCGAGGCTGCGGCGCGTGATGGCCTCGATCACCATCTGCAGCAACTGTATCCCTTCGCCCGAATAAGCATAATGACTTCCCGGCCTGAAGTAGATACCCATCTTAGGAGAGCCGTTCGGCTCCGTACTCCGCCAGTTAGGGAATCCCGTTGTATGCCGCAGGCAATCGCGCGCAGTTATTAATTTCCATCGTTCGTCTCCGGCCAATTCTTTGTAGGCCTCATAATCTGGCAGGGGCTTGGGAAGATAAGTATATAATGGCTTATCAAGGTCGATCACCCCATCCTGCGCCAGCTGAACAACGGTATAAGCAAACAACGCTTTCGATAGCGATGCCGCGTAGAAGTTTGTCGCAGTATCATTCTTTTGGCCGGTTGCCTTGTTGGCGTAACCATATGCTTTTACATCAACAGGCTGGTTATTGTTGATGATACCGATACACAAACCGGTGACTTCGGCGGTGTCCATCAGTTTGTGTACTATTCTGTCGATAGACGACGCCGTCATCGAACCGCCATCGGGCCTTTTGATGTTTAGCTGGGCCGATGAAGGTTGAATGATAAAAATGACAAATGCAAATAGGATAAGTTTTTTCATAGTGTTGCAGGATCGGTTGACGGTGGGGTACCGGATTTTTAGACGATAAATTTCAAAATGGTTTAATTGCCTGGTTTATTTTAGCCGGATTGGAAATTAATAATAAATTTACAATCAGTATTTTATCTCACAGCAATGAAAAAGACCTTACTTTTTATTTCGTTATCAAGTTTTTGTTTAGGTGCTTACGCCCTGGGGGGAAGCGTGGATAGCGGTGTATTTCTACTGCATAAATTCCAGCAGCACATTGGGAAGGAAACTTACCACGTCAGTAAAAGCAAGGACGCTGTAACCTATACCTCCGATTTTAAATTTACGGATCGCGGCTCTCCCGTGCCATTTAAAGCGGAATTAAAAGTAACACCGGCGTTGGAACCACTGGAATTCAATATCAAAGGGCAGTTCTCCCGTTTTTCCACTATTAACGACAAGATAAATATCGCAAATGGCGAGGCGCATATCCAGGTAGATGATTCGGTTCACGATCAAAAAATAAAACCGCTTACCTTCCCGGTCGCGGGTTACGCGCCGATTATCGGTCAGCAGGTATTGATCCAATACTGGAAGAAGCACCACGAACCTGCGAGTATAGATATTTTGCCCGTTGGCTCGGTGCAGATCAGGCGCGACGGGTCTGACACGCTAACCTTTGCCGGAAAGCCGCTGATGCTGGAACGTTATACGATAGGCGGGTTGATTTGGGGAAATGTATTTGTGTGGACAGATAAGCAAGGGCAGGTAATAGCTGTTATAGAAAACGACGCAGAGTTTGACAAGTTTGAAGCAATGCGCGAAGCGTATGAAGATCTATTGCCCACGCTGATAGGTAAAACGGCTACTTATAGCATGCGCCTTTTTACCAAATCAGCTTCATTGGGCAGCAAGGCCGATAAACTGATAGTGATAACAGGCGGGACGGTGTACGATGTAGTGAATGAGAAGCCGATACCCGACGCGGTGGTCGTTATTGAAGACGGTGTTATTAAAAAGATAGGAAAAACGGGCTGGGTACAGGTGCCTGCCGGTGCAAAAGTGATCGATGCCAAAGGGAAAATGATATTTCCGGGTTTGTGGGACATGCATGCCCACTTTGAACAGGCCGAATGGGGGCCGGCTTATCTTGCTGCCGGTGTAACCACTGTTCGCGATTGCGGCAACGAATTCGACTTTATAAATGCGATTAAGACCTCCATCGATGGTGGAAAAGGTGTTGGTCCGCTGATATTGAAAGCGGGGATCATCGACGGCAAAGGGCCAATGGCGCTGGGCATTATCCAGGCGGACACGAAAGAAGAAGCCATAGCAGCGGTAGACCGGTATAAGAATAATGATTTTGCCCAGATAAAGATATACAGCTCGGTAAAACCGGCGATAGTAAAAGCTATCTGCGACGAGGCGCATAAACAGGGTTTAACAGTTACCGGGCATATTCCTAACGGAATGA
This sequence comes from Mucilaginibacter sp., assembly GCF_035492695.1. Taxonomy (GTDB): domain Bacteria; phylum Bacteroidota; class Bacteroidia; order Sphingobacteriales; family Sphingobacteriaceae; genus Mucilaginibacter. Next base: position 19,587 of record NZ_DATJJC010000006.1, read on the forward strand.
CGCTGAGAGCGGGTGTCGATTCGGGAATGGATATGGTGAACCACGTACAGTATGTGTATTCCATTATGAAGCGTAATAAAGACCGTTCTGTTAATTTTGAGGATTCGGTAAGTAAAGCCGCGATCGAATTCATCAAACAGCATCATACGGTCATCGATCCGACAGTTGGTGTTTTTGAGCTGAGCTTCCGGAATGTAAAGGATGATATCACCCAGATCGAACCTGCTTTCAACACCCTGCCCGTCCCTTTGAAGGCTTTGTTAAAGAATTTTGGCATGGAACCGGCACAGTCCAAACAACTTGAACCGCTCTATCAAAGCATGGTAACCATCGTGAAAAAGCTGCATGAGGCAGGTGTAACTGTTGTAGCCGGCACCGACCAGGGTTTCCCCGGCTTTAGCGTAGCGCGTGAATTGGAACTATATGTACAAGCAGGGCTTACGCCGGCCGATGCCATACAAACCGCCACCATAACACCGGCCAGGGTGATGAAACTGGATAAAAACAGCGGCTCGATAGAAGAAGGCAAACAAGCCGATCTGATTATTGTGGATGGTGACCCGATAAAAAATATAAGAGATATCCGTAACGTAACAACGGTGATAAAAGCCGGGCATATTTATGAACCCGGGCCGCTGCATAAACTGGTAGGATTTAGTAAATAACAACTACTCTAAGCCCCTCTCCTTTGGAGAGGGGCTGGGGTGAGGCTTATAACACATTCCATTCTTTCTTCATTTCCCTGCCGGTCAACTTGTTCGCCTCGTCGTCATTAAGAAAAACTTCTTTTGCCGGGTCCCATTTTAGCGGGCGATTTAGCTCATAAGCTATATTGCCCAGGTTACAAACCGTAGCTGTGCGATGGCCTATTTCCACATCGGCAATGGGTTTGCTGCGCTTGCGGATAGCCTGCAGAAAGTCTTTATAGTGATCATCGCTGTGGTAAACATGCTTTTCATTATCCCCGATAGTTTGATTAAGTAACGATCCGGGGTTGGTTTCCAGTTTGCCGCGAACCACATGAATGTCGCCTTTGGTACCTACAAAGGTTACGCCCTGGTTGCCCTCAGGCTCGTGGGTCATGGTAATACCGTTTGCATATTGATAGGTAAGGAATTTATGGTCCTTATCGGGCGGCGTTATCATTACCGGGCCACTGCTATCCATATCCAATCCCCATTGCGCGATATCGAACATGTGTGCTCCCCAATCGGTCATGCCGCCGCCGCCAAATTCCCTGTAATCGCGCCAATGCGCCCAAAAATCATCAGTTAAGCCGGGTGCCAGGTTATGGTTAAACACCTGCGGCGTTACATTCGGCCCCAGCCACATGTCCCAGTTCAATCCTGCGGGCATGGGTTCCTGCGGAAGGTTGTAAGGTATGGGCGGCGGACCTACGTTAACTCTTACTGTTTTGATCTCGCCGATATAGCCGTTCCGCACCAGTTCAACCGCCTGCCTGAATTCGGGCCACGAACGCTGCATACTGCCGGTTTGAAAGACCCTTTTATGCTCCCTTGCCGCTTTTACCATAGCGCGCCCCTCTTTAATAGTTAGCGACAATGGCTTCTCGCAATAAATATCTTTGCCGGCTTTAGCGGCCATAACGGCTATAGCGGCATGCCAGTGATCGGGCGTGGCTATTACAACGGCGTTGATATCCTTACGGTCGAGTATTTTTCTGAAATCAGCATACATGTCGCAGCCAGTCAACTTGCTGGCGAATAACTTGAGTTTGCTCTCATATACGTCGGCCGCGGCCAAAATCCTTACTTCCCCTGTTTTCAGAAATGCATCCTGCAGGCCCATTGCCTGTTTGCCGGTGCCAATAAAACCGAGGGTTATTTGGTCGCCCGGCGATGCCATGGCTTTGCAGCCTATTACGTACCGTGGCAGGATAACCGCGGCAGATAGCACAGAAGCCTTTGTTAAAAATTGCCGCCTGTTAATAGCGTTGGGGTTTTCTTGTTCTTTTTTCATAATTACGATAACCGGTTATGGATAAAATAAATATAGTGCAAAATCCTATTCGCTGTGTAACAATTATGTGGTTTCAGAAAGTATCATGCTTTTACCTGTATCTCCTAATTGTTTTTAACTTTATCAAACCAATTACTTATTGCCTTTCAAAAGAACCATGATCCGGAAATTTATCTTCTTCACAGTAATAATGTCTTTTGCAACGGGATGTTTGCTTGCCCAACAGGCAGAAATGCTGATCTATCATCCTATAAAAACAGACAAGGGCGGCAATATCGTACCCTGGTATAACGACGACCCTGCAATAGCTTTTGACCATAACCTGCATACCATCTGGAATTTTTGGTTCAATATGCGGCGGGATATGAACGGCCTGCCGTATTATATGAACCACCAGGTTTGGAACGCCAATTTTGACGACCCGCGCGGCATAGGCGGCGACCAGTTAATGATGGCCATGTCGTCGTGGCGGCTTTGGTACGCTTACACCGGCGATGAAAATGTTAAGGAGAACATGTGTTTTCTTGCAGGCTATTACCTTACCCATGGCTTGTCGCCTGCTAATTGTAAATGGCCGAACATCCCGTTCCCTTATAATACATTGATCTATTCGGGCATATACGACGGCGATATGCGCAATGGCAAAGACGTTGCGCAGTTGGATAAGGCAGGCTCGTTAGGCTTAGAACTGGTACATCTTTACAAGATCAAAGGTGATCCCATGTTTCTCGACGCAGCCATCAAGATCGCCAACACACTTGCGCCGAACGTCAGGGCAGGTAATAACGAGCATTCGCCATTGCCGTTTAAGGTTAATGTGTTTACAGGCAAAACCGTTCTGTTGAACACCACGGGTAAACTGGAAGGCAATTCAAAAGATACCGCTTGCTATACCAGCAACCTTACGCCAACGGTGCAGCTATTTTGGGATTTGGCGGAATTGAAAAAAGGTAATGTGGCGTCGTATAAAATTGCGGCGGATAAAATAGTTAAGTGGATAAGGAAATATCCCGCAAAAACCAACAAATGGGGCCCGTTTTTTGAAGATGTGGGTATATGGAGCGAAACGCAGATCAACGCTATGACCTGTGCCCGGTTTATGATGGAACACCCGCAATACTTTCCCGAATGGAAAACCGATGTTAAAAATATTATCAATTGGGTACATAAGAACTTTGGCGATGACCGCTGGAAAAAATACGGAGTTATCGTCACCAAAGAGCAAACGGTTTACCCGGTTCCGGGCAATAGCCATTGTTCAAGGCAGGCGGCAGATGAGTTGTTGTATACTAAACTTTCCGGCGACACCAGCTTTTATAAGAATGCATTGCTCGAACTGAATTGGGCCACTTATTCGGTTGATGTAGATGGAAAAAATTGTTTTCCTTTTGATGAACCCTGGCTAACCGATGGCTACGGCGATTACGTACGGCACTATTTGAGGGCTATGGCTACTTATCCGTCGCTCGCCCCGGCGCAGGATCATATCCTTTCAAGCACCTCTGTGATCCAGCAGGTGGATTATAAAGGCTTTTTCAAGAAATTTATCTATCTCAATTTCAATGCGGATACCAATAAAGTCCGATTATTTTACCGGGCCTTTGATAGCGAAGGAACCGAAGAGATCAGGATGAAGGCCAAACCATCGCAGGTGTTATTGAATGACAAGCCTATGCAGGAAGCTGCTACAGGCGCCGGGTACAGCTGGAGTGTATTGGCAAATGGGGGAGTGCTAACCATCCGGCGCAAGGATGGTGATAAAGTAATTGTAATGGAATAAGATATATGAAAAGGCTATTGATGTTATTTATCGGGGTTTTGTTATTTCAAAATTGCCTGGCACAAAGCAAGGACGCCGCCACATTGAAACAATTGAATGCTGATTGGATAGCCTCCTATGTCACCCGGGATACTGTGAAAATGGGAAGCGTGTTTGGCGAGGACCTGGTTTTGACAAATCCTTCCGGCAAGACCTTTCATAAGCAGGACATCCTGAAAGGCGTAGTATCCCCCGGCCAGCAATGTCTTTCCTCGAAAGTTGATACGGTAAGTGTGCGCCTATTTGGCAATATAGGTATTATCAACGCCGAAATAACCGTAGCTATCAAAGCAAATGGCAAAACAGATACCGTACGCACCAACTATATGGACGTTTATGAAAAACGCCATGGCCGCTGGTATGCGGTCGCGGCGCATGTCACCTTGCTCGGCGCTAAATAGTTTATTCTTCCAGGCTTTTGATATAGGCTATCGTGACGGGAATCTGTGCCGCATGGTTCGGGCTTTCATCCTCGATAAAATAATGTTTGATGCCGATGGCCTTCGCGGCTTTCAATACCTTGGAAACATCGATCTGGCCGGTGCCTAAGGCTACGTCGTTCCTGGTATCGGTGCCGCCGGTCAGGTCGTTGGCTATACCTTTGCGGATGTCCTTCAGATGCATCAGTTTCCAGCGGTCCTTGTACTTATAAAGCAGTTTAACCGGGTCGCCGCCGCCGTGGAAGGTCCAGAGCATATCCATCTCGAAGGATACATATTTTGGGTCGGTATTTTTGACGATATAATCGAACAAAGTGCCATCCTCATAGGGCCCGAATTCATACCCATGATCGTGATAGCATAAGGTAATGCCGCTTTCTGCCAATACTTTACCAACCCTGTTAAAATCTTCCGCTGCTTTTTTCGCATCGTCAATAGTAAATGTCTTGCCATGCGGTATCCAGGCCACCATAATATATTTGCATCCGAAGGTCTTAGCCAGTTTGATAAATTGTTCCGGGTCTTTGGTTATTGCACCATAATCGGCGCCAAGCGACGGCATCGTTATACCCCGTTCATCCAGCATCCTTTTAAATTCTTCCGGCGAGGTATTTTTAGGATTGGGCCCTTCCATTTCGGTTATCCCAAGCGCTTTGATGGTATCCAAAGTTGCCGCCACCCCTGTTGGAAAGCTGTTACGGTAAGTATAAGACTGTACGCCGATAGGGGCGGTAAAAAGCGGTTTGCCCTTTTGCGCGCAGCAATTACTCGTAACTGCGCCGATAAAAAAGGCTGTAACTAATAATAGCTTTTTCATAATCTGTTAGTTGGTGCATCCAAAATAACAATAACAAAGTAAATGCGTACTTACCTGGCAATATTTGAACACGAAATGTTAAAATCAATGCATTATTCGCCTCCGGTCATGCACAATTCACTACGCACTATTGACTATTCACTGCCCTAATATTAATGCATTTTAATGACATTGTTAATTTAGAGTTTCAACATTTATATTGTACTTTTGCGGACTCGTTCCCAATCATGAGTGATCAGATAAAACACGAATGCGGCGTGGCGTTCATCCGCCTGTTAAAGCCGCTCTCCTACTACCAAAAAAAATACGGCACGGCGCTGTATGGCTTAAACAAACTGTATCTCTTAATGGAAAAACAACATAACCGCGGCCAGGATGGTGCGGGTGTTGCCACCATTAAACTTGACATTGAACCGGGCAAGCGCTACATCAGCAGGCACCGCTCAATGGCCTCCAATGCCGTTGCAGACATATTTGAATACATCCAGAAAAAGTTTGCCGATATCCAAAAGGAAACGCCGGAGAAGATGAACGATGCCGAATGGTTAAAGCAGAACGTAAGCTTTACCGGCGAGGTTTTGCTTGGCCACCTTCGGTACGGTACACATGGTAAGAATAGTGTTGAGAACTGCCACCCGTTTTTGCGACAGAACAACTGGCAAACGCGTAACCTGGTTATTGCAGGTAACTTCAACATGACAAATGTTGATGAGTTGCTGCAGCAGCTTTACGACCTGGGCCAGCACCCGAAAGAAAAGGCCGATACTATTACTGTGCTCGAAAAGATCGGGCACTTTTTGGATACAGAGAACCAGGGATTGTTCGACCAATACAAGCGGGAAGGGCACGATAACAATGTTGAGATCAGCAAGCTGATAGCCAAAGACCTTGATGTTGCAAAAATTCTGCGGAAATCAGCCAGGAATTGGGATGGGGGGTATACCATAGCGGGCATTTTCGGTCACGGGGATGCCTTTGTTATGCGCGATCCAAGCGGTATCAGGCCGGCATTCTATTATTATAATGACGAGATCGTGGTAGCGGCGTCCGAACGCCCTGCGCTGCAAACTGCCTTCAATATCCCGATAGAGGAGATCAAAGAAATACAGCCGGGCCATGCGCTGATCGTTAAAAAAAGTGGAAAAGTAAAAGAAGAAATGTTCTTTGAACCGCTGGAAAAGAAATCCTGCTCGTTCGAACGCATCTATTTTTCGCGCGGGAGCGATGCTTCCATTTACCGCGAACGTAAACAATTGGGCCGCCTGCTTTGCCCGCAGATATTGGATGCGGTTAACCAGGATATTAAAAACACGGTATTCTCTTATATCCCTAACACAGCCGAAGTGGCTTTTTATGGCATGGTAGAAGGGATGCATAAATACATTAAGCAGTACCAGCGCGACAAACTGTTGAACAGGGCCGACAAGATAAGCGACGAGGAATTGACCGAAGTGCTTGCCCTGGCGCCGCGTGTCGAGAAGATCGCTATCAAAGACGTTAAGCTTCGCACTTTTATTACACAGGATGCCGACCGCAGCGAAATGGTGGCCCATGTGTACGATACCACTTATGGCCTTATAAAAAAAGGTGAAGATACATTAGTGGTTTTGGACGATTCAATTGTTCGTGGTACTACTTTAAAACAAAGTATCCTGAAAATCCTGGACCGGCTTGGTCCTAAAAAGATAGTGGTGGTTTCATCAGCTCCGCAGATCCGCTTCCCGGATTGTTATGGTATCGATATGTCGCGCATGGGCGAATTTGTCGCTTTTGAAGCCGCCATCAGCCTGTTGAAAGAAGCGGGTAAAGAAGATGTTATTCTTGGGGTGTACCAAAAATGTAAAGACACCGCGCCGTTGCCTAAAGAAGAAGTGGAGAACTACGTTAAAGCGATCTACGAGCCGTTTACCGATCAGCAGATATCTGACCGCATTGCACGGATCATCACCCCAAAGGAAATAAACGCCGAGGTTAAAGTGATTTACCAGACGCTGGAAAATTTGCACGTTGCGTGTCCTGACCATACCGGCGACTGGTATTTCTCAGGCAATTTCCCTACGCCCGGAGGAAACAAAGTTGTTAACCGCGCTTTTGTCAACTGGATGGAAGGCAAAAACCAGCGGGGCTATATGTAAGGTGGTGAATTGTGAGTAGTCAACGGTCAATCAAAAAGCCATCATTCACTATTGACCGTTCACCTAGGTGCTGAACGCCGCAAATACATAATGGGTAACCAGCTTATCGAAAAGTATCAGCGAGGCTATGATCAATGCTATACCCGCAACCTCGTTTAGGCGGTGTACAAAATTAACTGATATACGGTCGCGCAGTTTATTTGCATAGAAAGCTTTTGTAGTATCCAGCCCGAATTGAACCACTAATATGGTAAGAAACATCACCGCGATCTTTAACGAACGATTTGGCACCCCATAAATGTAAAGCGTACTGGCGGTACCGATAACAACTGTCCAGTGAAACAAAAGGGTAGGGTTAAGGATACACATCAGGAAGCCTTTAAAAAAATACCCTGTTCGTTTTAGCTTCGAAGGGACCTTATTATCATAATTGACCTCTGATTTTTTGAAGATATAATAGATACCAAGCGCAAACAGTACAACACAACCAATTACCCCTGCATTGCGTTTATCCTGGCTCGAAATATCGAAGTATTGCGACCCAAACAATATCGCCCCCACAAATACTACATCGCTGGTAACCACACCCAGTGCCATTGAAACCCCGGCATGAAACCCTTTCTCGATGCTTGTTTTTATCAAAGCAAAAAAAACCGGGCCTGTAAGAAAAGTAAGCACCAACCCAATCCCAATACCCCTAATTATAGCTTCTATCATTAATTCTGGCTTAGGAATATAAAATTCCCCCTATACAGGGAACGAATATGCGATTTTATATAATGAATAACCAAGTTAAAATTGGGATTTATTATTTAAAAAAACTATGCGGCAAATTGTAAAAATAATCTTTATGTTAGTGATTTGTAAACACTCTCTGACAACCTAACTAACAAATGGAACAAAACAAAACAAAAAGTTACGGATCGGCTCTGTATACTATCATCACCGTGTTTTTCTTTTGGGGCTTTCTGGCCGCGTCGAACGGAATTTTCATCCCGTTCTGTAAAGCACATTTTCATCTTACCCAATTTGAATCTCAGCTGATTGACTTTACTTTTTATGGCGGATATTTTATTGGCTCGCTCGTATTGTATTTTGCGTCCCAGGCTACCAAAGTCGACATTTTGAACAAATTGGGGTATAAAAATGGCATTATATACGGTTTGATCCTTTCGGCTGTTGGCGCCTTGATCATGGTCCCGGCCATCAATTCAGGCTCGTTTGGATTCATCCTCGGCGCGTTTTTTATCATCGCTTTGGGCTTCTCCTTACAGCAAACAGCAGCTAATCCGTTTGTGATCGCGCTGGGCTCCCCGGAGACTGGTTCTAATCGCCTGAACCTAGCAGGAGGGGTTAATAACTTTGGTACATTACTTGGACCGGTTATAGTAAGTATTGTTTTGTTTGGCAGTGCAAGTAAATTGATCCCCGCAGCCGACGTAAATATTTCTTCGGTAAATAACCTTTATTTTATATTGGCCGGACTATATATTGCTGTGGCCATATTTTTCTGGATATCAAATCTGCCGAAGGTTACAAGCGATGAAAAAATAGAAGCAGGCACCAAGACAAATTTACCCCTGCTGGTGATATTTGTGGCGTTTTGTCTAATTTTGGCTGCGGGCCCGTTAACCCAGGCAACAGGGTTACCCAGGTCATATTTTGTTTATGCATCGTTAGCTATTATATTAATAACCCTGATCGCGTCACTTTCAGCCTCGAGTAAAAGTAATGAAGGATGGGGGGCCATGCACTATCCGCAATTGATTTATGGTATGATAGCCATATTTACGTATGTAGGTGTGGAAGTAACCATCCAAAGTAACATGGGCGCTTTATTGAAAACACCTGAATTTGGCGGGTTTAAAGAATCGGAAATTGCCCCTTATATTTCTCTTTACTGGGGAAGCCTGATGATAGGCCGTTGGACGGGTGCTATCTCGGTGTTTAATCTTTCAAAATCAATAAAACAAGTGCTGACGGTTATTGTTCCGTTGTTCGCCTTTGGTGTCGTATTATTAGTAAATTACCTGAGCGGAAAGGATGTAAGCAATTTGTACATCTATGTGGTTTGCGTTGCCGTTTTGATCGTTGGATTTTTTATAGGACAAGAGAAACCTGTACGTACGCTCACGATATTCGGAATTCTCGGTGCTTTAGCTATGATTGTCGGATTGATGACAACCGGCCGCGTCGGCTTATTTGCTTTTATCAGCGGCGGTTTGTGTTGCTCAATCATGTGGCCATCGATATTCGCCTTAGCAATAGCAGGCTTAGGGAAGTACACCAGCCAGGGCTCAGCTTTTTTGATCATGATGATCCTGGGAGGTTCTATTATCCCTCCGGTTCAGGGTATATTGGCCGATACCAGCGGTATACATTTATCTTATGTGATACCCGTAATATGCTTCGCTTACCTTGCTTTCTTTGCCTGGAAAGCGGGCTTCGAATTAAAAAAGCAAGGTATCGACGTAGATAACCTGGAAGCAGGCGGGGGACACTAAAAAATGTAGTGATTAGCGATTAGTTGACTGGTGATTAGTTTTGACAAGTGCAACTAATCACTAATTAACAGATCACTGATTAACAATGACCAAACTAAGTTTCGACCATATTTTCATGAACCTGGCAACCGACCTGGCCAAACGCTCCCACTGCGTAAAGGCCCAGGTCGGTGCCGTTTTAGCCAAGGACACCCGTATCATTTCTATCGGTTATAACGGCCCGCCGGCGGGTACCCATAATTGCGACGAGGAATGGCCCGAAACCGGCTGCGCGCGCGACGCGCGGGGCAGCTGTTCGCTTGCGCTGCATGCCGAAGAAAATGCGATACTTTACGCTGTAAAAAATGGCGCTAACCTGGAGGGCGCTACGCTGTATACCACCCTATCCCCATGCCTGCCTTGTGCAAGGCTGATATTTTCGGCCGGGGTGAAGCATGTATTTTTCCTGAATTCCTACGCTGAATATAAAGGGCTGCCAAGCGACGAGGGCGTGGATTTTCTGAACCGGTTTGGCATTAATGCGGAGAAAGTTGGTTATTAGTGATTAGTTAACCTGTGATTGGTTAATTAGTATTTTGATGGAATTATAAAAGTCCCTCTCTTTTGCAGAGGGATTTAGGGTGAAGCGGCTGATTCGGTGAAATCCTCTCTACTCCGGATCGAGCAATGACTTGATCTTATTTAACGTAAACTCTAATTGCTGATCAGGCGTCATATTAGTGTTGTCGAGTATGATGGCATCCTGCGCCCTTACTAACGGGCTTTCTTCCCTTGTGGTGTCCTGGTAATCGCGATGGGCCAGGTTTTCAAATACCTCCTCTAAGGTTATGCCAGGGTTCTTTTCGTGTAGTTCTTTATATCTTCTTTCGGCACGCACCTTGGGGTCGGCGGTCATAAATATCTTTAACTGCGCATCAGGGAAAACTGTGGTACCAATGTCGCGCCCGTCCATTACAATGTTTTTTGATTTACCCATTCGCTGCTGCTGCTTTACCATTTCGTGGCGTACCTCGCGTAATGCAGCTACAGCGCTTACATTGTCCGAGACAGGCATGCGGCGTATCTCTTCCGATACTTCCTCGTCGTTTAGCGTTATATGGGTCTGGTAGTCGCGCGAGTGGAAATTAAGATGGATGTTTTTTAATGCTTCGGCGACTTGCTGATGATCATGAAGATCGACATGATGACGAATAAAATAAAGCGTTACCGCCCGGTACATGGCGCCGCTATCAACGTAAATGAAATGGAGCTTTTGTGCCAATGCCTTAGCCAGGGTGCTCTTCCCGCATGAAGAATAGCCGTCGATAGCTATCACAATATTACTGCTCATTGAAGGGCTAAAATACAAAAATTAGTTTGCAGTGCGCAGTTTTCAGTCGTCAAGGGGATGCAAACTGCACACAGCAAACTGCCAACTAAATATTACATTTGGCCATGAATTTTTCTAAGGCTGAACTGCAAAAGGAGGTTATTTACAAAACATCGCGCAGCGGGGGCAAAGGCGGGCAAAATGTAAACAAAGTATCTACCAAGGTCGAATTACTGTTTGATATTGAACGGTCGTTGCTTTTTTCGGATGAAGAGAAGCAACGCCTATTGGAAAAACTGCAGTCAAGATTAAACCGCGATGGCCATTTACAGGTTATGAGCGAGGAGGAGCGGAGCCAGTTTATGAATAAAGAAAAGGCGATAGAGAAGCTAGTGTTGATATTGACCAAAGCACTCCATCAGCCAAAAAAACGTAAAGCAACCAAACCAAGTAAAGCGATGATAGCCGCCCGGCTCGAGAATAAAAAGCTGCAATCGACTAAGAAAGCCAGCCGAAAAAAGAATTTCGACGATTAATTAAAGCGATACAATAAGGTTACCGAACCCCATTGGTGCGATCGCACCATTTCCTTAACATCCTTGGTGTGGAAAATGGCGGCAACATCCAACACAAAACGTTTGCCCGAATATCCCACGCCAAATTGATTGGAGAACATCAGGTGTTCTATATTTTGTGTCACCTCTATACTGCCGGCGCTTCGGGTGCCAAACAAACTACCTTGTACGGTTGCATCATAAAGCACTGCATTTAACTGGGGTTTATAGTAAAAAAAGAGTTCGTGCTGGTTAAGGGGAGTGAACCCCCGCGATTTGATGGCGGTGCTCTGTGTGCTTACCGAATTGAATAATTGATTGAAACTGCCCAAACGGAATAATGGCCCCACACCTGCGCCGGTAAAACCGTTACCGAGATTGGCATAACTTGTTAAACTGACGTCGAACGATGAGGTACGGGCAAGTAAGCGGTTATATTCGGCAGATAAGTTCAGCTCCAGGTTATTGTCTATCTGGTACTCCCAGCCGCTTGGGTGATAGAAGCCGAAATTATCATGCACATAATTCTGTATTTCTTTACCCAACGCTCCGGGGCCAACTATCCCTATCTGGGCGCCTAATTTCAGGTTGCTTTCGTTTTTGTATAGCAGATTCAATGTAGACCCAACATACAGGTAAGCAGCAAAAGGGCGGTCGATATACCTTGGGTCGTCGGGCATGCCGTTGATCGATATACTGCCGGTTTGCGGGTTGAATATTTTTTGCCCGGTTTCAAAACCCAGCACTTTATTCTGAAGATTTGATTTTTCATCAACCTTTAATGCATGCCGGTAATAAATATAAATACCATCGGTGTAATAACGGTCAGATCCCTGGAACAGGTAAGAATCATTGTCGCTTTGAGCGCCAATTTCGTTGCTATGCGTTTGTGCGAATGCTGTACCGCAGCAGGCAAAGCACACAAGGAAGAAGAATATCTTGCAGTTCATCAGGTTTTTAGGATGAAATAAGGCCTAAAATAGAAAAAGCCCCGGTATTATCGGGGCTTTTCCAGTAAATCTTATATTTTTTATTTGAACGTATATCCTACACTCACACCGCCAGCGGCTATCAGGCCTTCGTCATAAAGGATAGGCACAAATGCGATCCTGAAGTTAAGGCCCCTGCTTTGAGGTTGGTAGCGGAAACCTATGGTGGCTGTGGCAATAAAGCCCGTAACCTTGTCGAATTCCCACTTGCTGTTACCAACGTTGGTTCCTGTCGAATTGAGGAACGTTGTTCCAGCACCCAATTCCAGTAACGCGCTGTGTTCGCCGTACAGGTAATTTATCTGAAAAGGAACCGTAAATACCGTGTTACCGCCCGAAGCAAAATAGCCTGCGCCTATCCGGTAACCCCAGCCATTGCGTTCTTTTTTGAAACGTGCGTCGTAGTTGCCCGATATGGCAAGGCCTGGTCCGCCTACTTCAAGATAAGCGTTGACAGCTTTTACATGCTGTGCTGCCGAAGTATCGCTCACCATCATGCTGGTATCTGATTTCGACATCATGGTGCTGTCTGATTTCTTTATCGTGGTATCCTGTTTTATTGTGGTGTCAACCTTTGCTACCATAGCCGAATCAGCTTTCTTCGAAGTATCAACCGGCGCACTTGCCTGCTGCTGAGTCGAAGACTGGGCATTGTCGGCAGTTGCCTGTTGCTGCGTTGCAGGTTGGGCATTATCTGTAGTTGCCTGCTGTTGCTGAACCGAAGACTTCACATTGTCGGCTTGCTGCTGTTGAGCGGCTGCCTGCTGATCGTCGGTACCTGCCGGATGTGTTTCAAGCGGGTTAGTTGCCGACCTCACTTGCTGATACGTATTGGGTGGCGGAGTTGTCCCGTGTACTTGAATTGTTGTTTCGGAAGTTGGAGCCGGAGCAACTGCAATTGCATTTGCCGCAGGGTTATCCGTCTTCACGGCAGTATTATCCTGTTTTGCAATAATAGGTGCATCAGATTTTTGTACTGACGACGAATCAACTTTTACAGGGTTGCCGCCCGATTGATTTTTTTCCAGGTCGGCTTTTTCTTTTGCCGCAACCATTTCGTTGAACTTTTTAGCAAGAGAGCCGTCCGGGTCGATCACCATTGTAGTATCTGCTTTTTTCATGATGGTGGCGCCGGCCCTTATAACAAGCGTGGTATCCGTTTTTATCAACTGGGAGCTCGAAGATTTTGCCGCAAGCGAGGTATCTATGTTCATTGCCGGGTTACTACTCTTCACAGTGTCCGATGTAGTTTGGGCTTTCGATCCTATATAGCTAAGCAGCAGAGCAAATAGGATAATCCTGGCTTTAAAAGTAAACAGATGATTCATTATATTCAGTTTAATTGTATCCACTAATTAGTTTAGCTACGGCGTATTACGATAGTGTTAACTAAAAAGTTTCGGGCTAAAAGGGTATAAAAAAAGAATATCCGCGTTTTTTGACGCGGATATTCTGAAAAAAATCTGAAAATATGATATGTTCTATATCAGTTCATTACAGGTTTTAATTCATCTTTCACTGTGAGGTCCAATGGATTAGCTACTTTTTCGTTGAGCAAAGCAAGGTTTATCACCTCGCGCATGTCGGTAACATAGTGAAATTGCAGGTCTTTTATGTAGTCTTCTTTTATTTCAAGAATATCTTTCCGGTTCGATTTACAAAGGATGATATCCTTGATATTAGCACGTTTGGCAGCCAATATTTTTTCCTTTATTCCACCAACCGGTAATACCCTACCGCGGAGCGTGATTTCCCCTGTCATGGCCAGGTGTGGTTTTACTTTGCGTTGGGTGAAGGCAGATGTAAGCGCTGTGAGCATAGTGATACCGGCTGAAGGCCCATCCTTGGGCGTTGCGCCTGCAGGTACGTGAACATGCACATCCCATTGATCGAAAAGCTTATAATCAATGTTAAAGTCTTTCGCGTGTGCCCGTAAGTAAGCTAAGGCGATGGAAGTCGATTCCTTCATTACGTCGCCCAGGCTGCCGGTCATGGTCAGTCGGCCTTTGCCGGGGCTAAGGCTTGCTTCAATAAACAATATATCGCCGCCAACCTGTGTCCAGGCTAAACCGGTTACCACGCCTGCAACGTCATTCCCTTCGTATAGGTCTTTGTCAAAAATTGGCGCGCCAAGTATCTTTTCCAGTTCCTTTTTGTTGACAAGCGGAGTATGGACATCGCCCATAGCAATAGTTTTGGCCACGCCACGCACTACCGAGCCTATCTTTTTCTCCAACGAACGTACACCTGATTCACGGGTATAGTCCTCTATCAGTTTTTCAAGCACATCATTTTTGATGGTAATATCTTTGGGCTTCAAACCATGTGCCTCACGTTGCTTGGGTACCAGGTGCTGTTTGGCTATCTCTACCTTTTCCTCGATAGTATAACCGCTTACGTCGATGATCTCCATACGATCAAGCAATGCCGGCTGAATTGAACTCAATGAATTTGCCGTAGCTATGAACATCACGTTCGAAAGGTCAAAATCAACTTCGACATAATGATCATAAAAAGTGCTGTTCTGCTCCGGGTCGAGTACCTCAAGCAATGCAGATGATGGATCGCCCCTGAAATCGTTACCCACTTTGTCAATTTCGTCCAGTATAAATACCGGGTTAGCCGCACCTGCCTTTTTGATAGCCTGTATAATACGGCCCGGCATGGCGCCGATATAGGTCTTACGATGGCCGCGTATCTCGGCCTCATCGCGTATCCCGCCCAACGCCATGCGCACATATCGGCGACCCAAAGCCTTTGCTATGGATTTGCCAAGCGATGTTTTACCAACTCCCGGCGGGCCCACCAGGCAAAGAATAGGCGCCTTCATGTTATGCTTCAATTTAAGCACGGCAAGGTATTCGATGATCCTTTGCTTGACTTTATCGAGCCCGAAATGGTCCTTATCCAGCACTTTTTGGGCGCGTTTGAGATCAAAATTGTCTTTTGTGAACTCGTTCCAGGGCAGATCAAGCAATAGTTCGAGGTAATTGATCTGTACCGAATAATCTGCCGCCGCCGGATTGGTGCGCACCAGTTTCTCGAGTTCCTTATTGAAATGATCGTTAACCTCTTTTCCCCATTTCTTTTTAGCTGCGCGCAAGCGCAGGTTTTCTATTTCCAGGTCGGGACTGTTGCCGCCAAGTTCTTCCTGTATAGTTTTTAACTGCTGGTTCAGGAAGTAATCGCGCTGCTGCTTATCCAGGTCGATGCGTACTTTGCTCTGTATCTGGTTCTTAAGCTCCAGCATTTGCAGATCGAGCGTTAAATGCTCCAGCACCAGTTTGGCCCTATCGCGCAGGTTAGCTACCTCCAGCATACGCTGTTTGGCAGACATATCAGCATTCATGTTCGACGAAATGAAGTTGATCAGGAATGAAATGCTTTCGATATTGCGGATGGCAATGCCTGCTTCGCTCGGAATATTCGGAGATAACTGGATAATACTCATGGCCATGTCCTTAATGGACGAGATCATGGCCTTAAATTCTTTATCTTCTTTTGGCTTTATTTCTTTAAAAGTTTCTACGGTAGCCTTGATGTAAGGCTCGCTTTGCACTTCGTCTTTCAGGATAAAGCGTTTCTTACCCTGTAATATAACGGTGGTATTGCCATCGGGCATTTGCAGCATTTTGATAATAAGCGCTACGGTGCCTACCTGGTTCAGCTGGCTGAATGTCGGGTCTTCGATGGCCACGTCCTGCTGTGCAACTACGCCGATCATGCGCTTGCCTTTATTGGCGTCGCGTATCAATTTGATCGATTTATCCCGTCCTACGGTAATGGGTATTACAACACCGGGGAACAATACCGTATTGCGCAATGGCAATATGGAAAGCACCTCTGGCATTTGTTCATTATTCATTTCTTCCTCATCTTCCGATGACATCAACGGAAAAAATTCGGAATCTTCATTTATAATTGGTAAAGCATTTTTTATATCGAACGGATCAAAACTCATCTAATACCCTTTCTGTTAAGTAGCGTCATAATGTCAGCCTGCAAAAGTACAGGAATAAAATACCAAGGCAAAACCGGGGTTTTGCCTGTGGGATCGTTATAGTTCAAGACCTGTGCCAAGTTATACCAAACGGCTATTTATTAGCAGTAAGTCTGTGGCAGTGTTGATCTTATAGTGAATATACCCTTTTTACGCGGTTTATGAACGATAAGTTGGAATGGAAAAAAAGTCAGTAACTCTTAATTATGGCTTTTAAACCGCGAAATGCCTTTTTTTCAACAAAATAGCTAAACCCATAATATTTTGAATTAAAATAAGTTAATAAGCATAAGGTAAAGTATATTATTTTTGTTACAGAATTCAAAGCACCTAATGCGGCTATCGGTTATATCGTCTTTATTGGTACTATCGTCATTGCAAGCGGTTTATGGCCAGAATGCCTATTTTAAGATGGGGCAGCAGGCTTTTTTCGATGGTGACTTTAAGGCTGCGGTGAGCCATTTGGAGCGGTCGTGTGTTATCGATTCAACTAATTCGAGCGCACTTTGGATGCTTGGATATTCCTATTATCACAGTGAAAATTATAAAAAATCGATCACCGCTTATACTCATGTTATCGCTTTGAAACCTGCCGATGCTTCCGCTTATTATTACCGGGCCAGGGCTAAGAGCTATTTCGCTAAGGACAGTCAGATGTCTGATGCCGACAAAGAAAAATACCTTTTAGGCGCAATAGTTGATTTTACCAAAGCTATTTCGATTGATCCGTCCGATAATCAAAACAATACCAAATACTACCAAAACAGGGGTATAGCTTACCGGGAATACGGCGACTTTAAACTACAGGCAGGTTCCCGCTTCTACGATAAAGTTCGCGGAACGAATTCTCTCAAAGCCTCTATTGCCGACCTGGAAAAAGTGCTGAATGATAACCCCGGCCGCCAGGATATAGCCAACCAGATAGAAATATCAAAACAACGGCTAACTGAAACGATTGCAGCCCGCCATTAATTAAATAGTCCCTTAACGCTGTAAAAGTTAAACCCCAGCGTGCGCACAAACTGCTTTTTCTGTATTTGATATACTGAATCGGGTATGTAGCTTAGTTTTTCAGTAGTCTCATATAATACCTTGCCCAGTACGGTGCTTTTGGTATGATTCACTATTAATATCCACTTAATTTTGTCTCCCTGTTTTTTAATAACGATGTCCTGTGTTTTTAAACCGGGATCTTTGGCTGTATAGCTTAATATTCCGTCTGAGTTAACTACTTTGTAGCTCGCTTTCCAGGCTGGTTTATTGATATCCGACTCACTGAACAGATCGAGCTCAGTTGCCCAATCAGTAATATGAAGTTGTTTGGTTTGTTTGACTTTATTATGAGCAGCTGTTTTTGAGACTAGTGGATCAGCTTTTGTCAGGCGCAAAGATTCATCCGAAAAATATTTTTTCAGGTCGAAGAATTTTCCGGTGTCATTGCCGGCACGAATATCACTTTTGCATGATTGTACCAGCAAAGCAGCAATTACAGGGCAGGCAACAATAAAGAGCTTTTTAAACCAATACATTTCCGGTCATTTCAGCGGGAATGGGCACGCCAATTATCTTTAATATCGTTGGGGCTATATCACCCAGTTTGCCATCCTTTACTTCCTTTACGTCATCATCAATTACTATACAAGGCACAAGGTTGGTGGTATGCGCTGTATTAGGCGATCCATCATCATTTATCATATAGTCGGCATTCCCATGGTCGGCAATAATAATGAATGAATACCCATTACTGATGCCGGTCTCAACAACGGCTTGTGCGCATTTATCGGCAGTTTCAGCGGCTTTCATCACCGCTTCGAAAACACCGGTATGGCCAACCATATCGGTGTTGGCGAAGTTGAGGATAACAACATCCGGCCAGCCGTTTTTCAGTTCGGGGATGATCGCATCGCGTATGCCTTCCGCACTCATTTCGGGCTGAAGGTCGTAAGTTGCTACTTTTGGTGACGGTATCAGCAGGCGTTTTTCGTTATCGAACTCTTTCTCGCGCCCTCCCGAAAAAAAGAAAGTGACATGCGGATATTTTTCCGTTTCGGCTATTCGTATCTGGTTCTTGCCTGCATCCTGCAATATCTCGCCCAATGTCTTTGTCAGGTCGTCTTTTTGGAAAACCACGCGTACATTTTTGAATGTTTCATCATAGGTCGTCATGGTGATATAGTGCAGATTCAGCGGATGCATGTTCTGCTCGGGGAATGACTTTTGTGTCAAAACCTGTGTGATTTCACGGCCGCGGTCGGTCCTGAAATTAAAGCAGATGACAACATCATCATTCTTTATCACAGCTAATGGTTGGCCATTTTCGTTTGTCCGCACAATAGGGTCCACAAACTCATCGGTAACTCCAGCGTTGTACGATTCCTTTATCGAAGACAATATATCCTGCGTTGGCTTTCCTGTACCGTTAACAAGCAGGTCGTAAGCTTTCTTTACCCTTTCCCAGCGATTATCGCGGTCCATGGCATAGTACCTTCCTATAGCCGACGCCAGTTTGCAGGAAGTGTTTTTGATATGATCCTCCAGTTCGCCGATAAATTTTACGCCTGAATTAGGATCGGTGTCCCGTCCGTCGAGGAAGGCATGGATATAAACATTTTCAAGCCCAAATTCGCTTGTAGCATCGCAAAGTCCTTCCAGGTGCCGGATATGGGAGTGCACGCCGCCATCGGATACAAGACCGATAAAGTGTACATCCTTCCCATTTTGTTTAGCGTATTCAAAGGCCTCTTTAAGTACAGGGTTGGTTACAAATTCGTTATCATCAACCGCCTTGTGTATTCGGCCAAGTTCCTGGTACACAACGCGACCCGCACCCAGGTTCATATGCCCAACTTCCGAATTTCCCATTTGCCCGGCAGGCAAACCTACCGCCGTACCCGATGCTTCCAGCTTTGAATTAGGATATTTTTTTAGCAGCGAATCAAAGTAAGGAGTGTTTGCTGCGTATATTGCATTTGATTTATCATTGCGGCCGTAGCCCCAACCGTCGAGTATAATGAGTACTACTTTTTTATGTTTTTCCACAATGCAAATATAAAGGCAACGTTTTAACAATAAAAACGTTTAAGGAATATACTACAGTCAATTTCTAAAGTGACTTTTATCTGTTAATTATGAAGGTACTTTACTTGTTTTTGCTGTTGCTTGCACCCAAAGTGTTCCAGGACACCCAGGATCCTATTGACAAAACCGCCGAATTTCTCAGATCAGGAAACATAACCGAGCTTGCAAAAACCTTCGCGCCCGACGTTGATGTTACTATTTTGGGTAACGAGGATAATTACCCGGCCGCAAAAGCCCAGGAAATATTAACCATTTTTTTCAAACAAAACCAGCCCAAGTCCGCTCAAATATTGCACCGGATCTCGTCCAATGTTAATTATCGTTTTGGTGTTGTGCTGGTAACCACTTCTAACGGCACTTTCAGGGTATCGTTTAATCTTAAGAATACCGGTGGTCATTTCGAACTGGATGATATTCATATCGAATCCGAAAAAACAAAATAATCCTTAATTGTTGTTACTTTTGAGCTGTAAATATCAAAAGTTTGGATAAAGAATACATTTACCAATTTATTACCAATGCATTGGCCGAGGATGTCGGCGACGGCGACCACACTTCACTGGCTACAATTCCCGAAAATACAAGCGGCAAAGCCAAATTATTGATCAAGGATCACGGCATATTGGGTGGGGTTGAGCTTGCCGTTGAGATATTCAGACGGGTTGACGAGCACCTCAAAGTAACAATATTGATGCATGATGGTGACATGATCAAGCCGGGAGACATCGCCTTCATGGTAGAGGGCGACGCAAAAAGCATACTGACGGCCGAACGGCTTGTGCTTAATTGTATGCAGCGGATGTCGGGTATCGCTACCAAAACTCACCAGATAGTTAAATTGCTGCAAGGCACCCATGCCAAAGTGCTGGATACACGGAAAACAACGCCTGGCATCCGTTATCTTGAAAAATGGGCGGTTCGCATCGGCGGAGGGGTAAATCATCGGATCGGTTTGTACGATATGATCCTGATCAAGGATAATCATGTCGATTATTCGGGCGGCATAAAGCCGGCCATTGAAAATACGAAACAGTATTTGCTCCGTAATAACAAAAAATTAGATATCGAGATAGAAGTACGTAACCTTGAAGAACTTGAACAGGTGCTGCAGGCAGGTGGAATAAACCGTATTTTATTGGATAATTTCAATTTTCAAGATTTGCGAAAGGCTGTTGAAATAATAAACGGGCGTTTTGATACCGAGGCATCCGGCGGTATTACGATAGATAATATAAGACAATATGCTGAATGCGGTGTTGATTATATTTCGGTTGGCGCATTGACACATTCTGTAAAAAGTTTAGATATGAGTCTTAAAGCGGTTAAAGAATGACGGGTAAAATAGTTAGTGCGTTATCATTTTATTAATATTGTGCAGAAATGATTACCGTTGGTTCTGTTTCGTTATTGATATTAGCCTATTTAATGGGGTCTATTCCTACCGCTGTCTGGATAGGCAGAGCGTTCTACGGGATCGACGTGCGCGAGTATGGCAGCGGCAACGCCGGCGCTACAAACACATTTAGGGTATTGGGCAAAAAGGCGGGCATCCCGGTAATGTTGCTCGATATTTTGAAGGGATTCTCGGCTACTAACCTGGCTTATTTTATAGGCGTTTCCATTACAGGCGGGCCTCATTCCAATCTAATTAATTACCAGTTGGCTATGGGAATGGCGGCTGTGATGGGCCACTTGTTCCCGGTATTTGCCGGGTTTCGCGGTGGTAAGGGAATAGCTACATTATTCGGGATGGTATTGGCCGTAAATCTGAATGCCGCCTTGTTGTGTATCGTGGTATTTATAGTTATCCTGCTTGTAACCAGGTATGTTTCGCTAAGTTCAATTACCGGCGGGTTTACGTATCTTGTTGGGGTCAGTCTTATTTATAATAAAAATACAAACAATATGGTGGTCATATTTGGTATGTGTATATGCCTGTTGATATTGGTCACCCACCAAAAGAATATCGAACGCCTGCTCAAGGGTACCGAATCGAAGGTCAATCTTTTTAAAAGAAAGGACGCTTAATATGAAATTTTCAAAACAAATATCACTGGCAATTTTAATTGCCTTTTTTACCTCATGTTCTACTGTTCCTCTAACCGGCAGGAAACAGATCAGCCTGGTTGGCGATGCTGAAATAAATACTTCTGCAGCTCAAAGTTACCGCCAGCTTTTATCCGATCCGTCAACCAAAGTAATTAGCGGTACACGCGACGCGGAAAGTGTTAAACGGGTAGGTGAAAAATTGTCTGTCGTCATCGAGCGTTTCCTGAAGGAAAACGGATATGGCGATAAATACAGCTTTAAGTGGGAGTTCAACCTAATTCAAAGCAAAGAGGTGAATGCCTGGTGTATGCCGGGCGGTAAAGTGGCAGTGTATAGCGGTATCTTGCCCATTACGACGGATGACGCGGGGCTGGCGACTGTAATGGGGCACGAGATAGGCCACGCTATTGCGAGACATTCGGCAGAACGTATCTCCCAGCAAATGGCGGCCCAGGCCGGCGGTTCACTGGTTGGGGCTGCGACTTCCGACAAATCGCAGGCGACACAATTGATCGTTAACAAGCTTTACGGCGTAGGCGGGGGACTTGTTTTGCTGAAATATTCAAGGAACCAGGAATCAGAAGCTGACAGGCTTGGCCTTATATTTATGGCCATGGCCGGTTACGATCCGCACAATGCAGTGTCCTTTTGGGAAAGAATGGCGGCTCAGAACAAGGGCGGCGCACCCCCGGAGTTTTTAAGCACCCACCCGGCAGATCAAACGCGGATACAAAATATCAAAGATCATCTACCCGAGGCTATGAAATACTATCATCAATAGAAAAAATGCCGAAAAATGAATTCCTGAAAGCGCGTTGGATCAACCTGCTGATGCTTAATTACGAGGTCGATCCGGCTGTGCTGGCACCATACATACCGCCCGCGACAGAGCTTGACCTGTGGCAGGGTAAAGCGCTGGTGAGTATGGTTGGTTTCCTATTCAGGGACACGGCTGTAAAGGGTATAAAATGGCCGTTGCATGTCAATTTTGATGAAGTAAACCTGCGCTTTTACGTTAAGCATTTTAACGGAAAAGAATGGAAGCGGGGAGCGGTCTTTATCAGCGAGATAGTACCCAAGCCATTTATTGCCACCATTGCGAATTTACTTTATAAAGAGCATTACAGGGCCATGCCTATGCGTCATTCCATCGATGATATGCCCGGTGGACTCACAAAATATCTATATGAATGGAAGTTTGACGGCAGGTGGAATAATCGTCTGGGTGGTACCGTGTCCGACGCTGACATTCATCCTATCGTTCCCGGCAGCCAGGAGGAATTTATCTTTGAACACTACTGGGGCTATAATAAGATCAGCAAAACTAAAACCCGGGAATACCAGGTAGAACATATTACCTGGAATGCTGCCAATGTAATCGAACCTATTTTCGAGGCTGACGTGGCGCAGTTGTATGGCAAAGAATTTGTCCCTTACCTCGAAAGGAAGCCTTATTCAGCTTTCTTTGCCGATGGTTCCGAAGTCATAGTCAGGGGAGTGGAAAAGATAAGTGCTGGCCAAGCGCCTCCAAAATAGCCTGCGCTTTCAGCAGGCATTCTTCATATTCTTTTTCCGGATCGGCATGGAAGGTTATGGCACTACCAACCTGGAACGATAGGTATTTCGCTGTCTCGTTATACAATAATGTGCGGATGACCACACCAAAATCAAAATCACCGTCCGGGCTGAAATACCCAATAGCACCCGAATAAACACCACGCTTGCTGCGCTCATAATGCTCCATCAATCGCATGGCGCTCACCTTGGGCGCGCCGGTCATACTACCCATCGGAAAAGTGTTCCTAATAGCGTGAACATCGCTTATACACTGGTCTTTATCACACACTACTGTTGATATCATCTGGTGAACCTGGTTAAAGCTATAAATACCAAATAACTCCTCTGTTTGTACGGTGCCAGGCACAGCAGACCTGGTCAGATCGTTACGTACCAGGTCAACGATCATTACATTTTCCTGCTGTTCTTTCGGGTGCCCACGCAATTTTTTTTTGGACAGTTCATCATCGGCCGGGTCGCTATATCTTTTCGAGGTTCCCTTAATGGGTTGGGAGATCAGCTTATCGTCACGCTTCGCCAAAAATCGCTCTGGCGAGGCTGTCAAAATATATTTGTCCTTTAGCCTGAAAAATGCCGAAAATGGGTTGGGTGATATACTGTTCAGCTTAAAAAATATTTTGAGCGGATCGATCTTTGCATTTTCTGCAAAAAATTCCTGGCAAAAATTAGTGACGTAAATATCCCCGCGATTGATATGTTCCTTTACCTTCCCAACCGTGTCAATATACTCCTCCCGGGTAAACCGCGAGTTGAGCTGAATGTCATCATGAATAACTTGAAGGGCGGGTTGTTGCGATGCTATCTCCCCGGCAATTTGCTGCGAAGCAGCCGAAATGATGTCAACCTGGCCACCGCTGACCACGATCAGATGTTTCGGCACAAAAAAATAAAGGTCAGGAAAGCCCAAGCCATCAGCATTAGCCGAGGACAGGACCTCAACCTCGTTCTTTAGGTCATAGGTAAAAAAGCCGGTCATCCAACCGGGATGTTTTTCCCGGAATTTTTCCAGCGCCGAAAAGCCCAAACCATTGCTAACAATCAGCTCATCCTGGACGCCTGCCGCCAGTAAAAAGTCGAATTTTGAATATCGGTCGTTAAAGTTATTCGAATCCAAACAGCAGACGACGTCAAAGGGTGATGCCCATTGCAGTGCTTTAAGTTTAAATTCCTGAAGATCATCAACCCTGATTTTCACCCTGTAAAAATAGCCAAGTAAAATCAAAAGGCTCCCCGTAACCGAAGAGCCTTTTGATTATGACAATAGTATTGTGTTTTAGTGTAATACGAGTGTTTGTTTCCTGTCCGGGCCCACGGAAAGGTACTTAACCGGCACGCCCAGTTCAGTTTCAAGATATTCAATATACGATTTCAACCTTTCAGGTATCTGCGATAATTCAGTAATGCCCGTGATATCTTCTTTCCAGCCATCTATTTCCTTTAATACAGGTACCGCTTCCACCGCGCATATATCATATGGCATGTAATCTATCTTTTCGCCTAAATAATTATAATTGGTGCAGGCATATATTTTTTCAAAGCCGCTTAATACATCAGCCTTGGTCATTACCAGTTGTGTTACGCCGCTTAGCATAATAGCATATTTCAATGCCGGAAGATCTATCCAGCCGGTGCGGCGCGGCCTGCCTGTGGTAGCTCCAAACTCATGGCCTATTTTCCTTAGCTCTTCGCCTGTTTCGTTATCCAGTTCGGTGGGGAAGGGGCCACCACCGACACGGGTACAATAGGCTTTGAAAATACCTATTACCTCGCCTATTTGCCGTGGGGCCACGCCAAGCCCGGTGCAGGCTCCGGCAGCAGTTGTATTAGATGAAGTCACAAAAGGATACGAACCAAAGTCGATATCCAGCATTGCACCCTGTGCGCCCTCGGCCAGTACTTTCTTACCTTCTTTTACGTAGTTATTTACCAGGTGCTCCGAGTCAACCAGCGGGAATTTTTTAATTAGTTCTACTGCTTCAAAAAATGCTTTATTCCGCTCGGCTAGGTCTGGCGTTTCGCCGTAAAGCGCCTCCAGCATGGTCAAATGCTTGTCTGTTAGTTTTTTGTAACGCTCTTTAAAATCGGGCAGGGTCACATCACCTACACGCAGACCGTTTCGCCCGGTTTTATCCATATAAGTCGGGCCGATACCTTTTAAAGTTGAACCGATCTTACCTTCACCCATCTTTTTTTCAGATGCCGCATCCAGCAATTGATGCGTGGGTAATATCAGGTGCGCCTTTTTTGCAATCACAAGATTCTGCTTAGCCAGCAGATCGTGACCAGCGTCTTTCAATTTTTCTATCTCTTTTTTGAGCGTTATAGGATCTATTATTACACCATTGCCAATCAAATTCAGTGTATTCTCAAAAAATATACCGGACGGTATGGTGTTTAATACGAATTTTTTTCCGTCAAATTCCAGCGTATGTCCGGCATTAGGGCCACCCTGGAAACGTGCGATCAAGTCATAATCCGCACTCAGTACATCAACAATTTTGCCTTTGCCTTCATCGCCCCACTGGAGGCCTAATAATACGTCAACAGCCATTTATAATAATTGGATGGTTAATCAAAGGGGGCAAAGTTATGCTTTTCTGTCGCAATAACCTGCCTTAAGTTTTTCACAATTTCCGTAGAGATTCAGCGAGTGGTGTTTGATCTCAAATTTCAATAATCCTCCCATCATGCTTTGGATCTGCTGTATGCGCGGGTCGCAAAATTCAACAACTTTTCCGCAATCGATACAGATGATATGGTCGTGCTGCTTATAGCCATAGGATTTTTCAAACTGCGCCATGTTTTTTCCGAACTGGTGTTTGGTTACCAGGTCGCACGATACAAGTAATTCCAGCGTATTATATACCGTGGCACGGCTCACGCGGTACTTTTTATTTTTCATGTGGATATATAATGATTCCACATCAAAATGATCGCTGCGCGAATAGATCTCTTCCAGGATGGCAAAACGCTCAGGTGTTTTCCTTAGGTTCTTATTTTCGAGGTAGGCCTCGAAAATCTTTTTGATCATGTCTATGGTTTCCTGCTGGGGCATGGTGGATTATTAAGGCCCAAAGTTATTAATAATATTTAAGTTACGTGTCGGATGAATCTAATGAGTTAGTATGGTTAGGACGCTATCTCAACAGCCGAATCAAAGCGGGTAACAGAAGTGATCCCTTTAACCGTCTTTAACCTCTTGATCAGGTTTTCCAGATGCTCGGTGTCGTTCACATACACCATAATAGAGCCCTCAAAAATCCCGTTATCGCTATCTACCGTTATCGAGCGGATATTAACCTTGAAATCGTTTGAGATTACTGTCGTTAATTTATTGATCAAACCGACATCATCGATACCCGTGATGCGCAAGCCCGTAAGGAAGGCCAGTTCCTGTTGGTTGGTCCACCGGGCCTTTACGATACGATAACCATAATTAGCCATTAGTTTAGCAGCATTTGGGCAGTTGGTACGGTGTATTTTGATGCCGTCACTAACCGTAATAAAACCAAATACATCGTCACCAGGAATAGGGTTGCAGCAATTAGCCAGTTTATAATCTATCTTCTGCATATCCTCGCCAATCAGCAATATGTCGCTATCCTTAGTTTTGATATTACGTAGCAAACTCTGAACCTGGTCGTTCTCTATTTTATCCTGTGGTTTGTTTTCCACCACCTTTTCTGAAGCCTGGTATTCCTTCAGGTCCTTCATGTCGATCAACCCTCTCGCAACATTGAAAAATAGGTCCTGGGTTGACGGTAGTTTGAAATAGTAGCTAAGCTTGTGGATATTATCGGAATTGTAAGTGATCTTCAGCGATTTCATCTTACGCTCCAAAATCTCCTTACCCTCGTCGGCCACTTTACGTTTTTCTTCTTTTAGTGCCGACTTTATTTTGGCTTTGGCTTTGGCCGTTACTACAATATTGAGCCAATCTTCCTTCGGTGTCTGCTTGTTCGAGGTAATGATCTCCACCTGGTCGCCATTTTGTAGTTTGTAACCCAGCGGTACCAGTTTGTGATTTACTTTGGCGCCAATACAGGTCGCTCCAACATCGGTATGTATCTCGAATGCAAAATCGAGTGCGGTGGCATTTTGTGGTAATTGGATGAGCGCACCTTTCGGGGTAAATATGAATATCTCGTCCGAAAAAAGGTTCATCTTGAAATCATCCAAAAAATCCAGGGCGTTCAATTCCGGGTTTTTCAGCATTTCACGCACCTTTTGTACCCAAAGGTCCAGCCCGCTGTCGGTTGACGACTCTTTATATTTCCAGTGCGCAGCAAAACCTTTTTCCGCAATCTCGTTCATTCGTTTGGTACGTATCTGTACTTCCACCCACTGCCCTTTTGGCCCCATTACGGTAGTATGTAACGATTCATACCCGTTTGCTTTAGGCGAAGATATCCAATCGCGCAGGCGGTCCGGGTTTGGCCGGTAAAGGTCGGTAACGATGGAATAGGCCTTCCAGCATTCCGACTTTTCATTCTCCGGCGTGCTATCCAATATTATCCTGATGGCAAAAAGGTCATATACTTCCTCAAAAGGGACAGCCTTTTTCTTCATCTTGTTCCAGATGGAGTGTATGGACTTCGGACGACCAAAAACATCGGCATGAAGACCCTGACCTTCCAGTACTTTTTTTAATGGTTCGATAAAGTCTCGGATGAATTTCTCACGTTCAGCCTTTTTCTCGTTAAGTTTATTTTTGATGAACTGGTAGGTTTCGCGCTCCATGTATTTCATGGAAAGGTCTTCCAATTCCGATTTTATAGTATATAAACCAAGTCGGTGCGCCAAAGGGGCATAAAGGTAAACTGTTTCGGACGACAGTTTCAATTGCTTATCCCGCGGCATAAATTCCATCGTCCGCATGTTATGCAGCCGGTCGGCAAGCTTTATCAATATTACCCTCACATCATCCGCCAGGGTAAGCAGCATCTTACGGAAATTCTCTGCCTGCAACGAACTGTTGGTATCAAATACACCGGATATTTTGGTCAACCCGTCGATGATCTTTGCCACCTTTTTACCGAATTCCCTTTCAATATCATCAAGGGTCATATCGGTATCTTCCACTACATCGTGCAGCAGTGCACACACTATCGAGGTTGTTCCTAAGCCAATTTCTTCAGCTGCTATTTGTGCGACGGCAATAGGATGGTATATATAAGGTTCGCCCGATTTGCGGCGCATATCCTTATGGCTTTCCAAAGCCATCTCAAACGCCTTGCGTATCATGCGCTTATCGCCCTTTTGCAGGGTCGATTTGCAGGCGCGCAGCAAAGCGCGGTATCTTTTTAGTATCTCGTTTTTTTCGGCTTCAATATCTATCACTATATCTTTCATGTTCACGCTTCCGTATAATATCATCTATGGGCAACAAAAAATCAAATTGCCAGTTATTTATGAAATACCAAAGAAATTTGCATTATTTTTGTAATACGTAAAATTATGAAATTTATTGGGTTTCTTTTACTGTGCTGCTGTTTGACGGTTCTGGGGAATGCCCAGGATAAAAAAGCTACCCCATTGGAAATGGGCAAAAATGATACCATTCGCACTTATTTAGTGATGGTGGATGGGGAATTGATGCCGATGATAGTTACCGACGAAGTGAAGATCGTTGACGTACGGATATTCAAAACCCAGGCCGAACGTGATGCCTACCGCCGTTTGAGATATAACATTTACAAAGTATTGCCCTATGCTAAGTATGCAGCTGAAAGATACCAGAAATTACAGCGCGACATGGCAACAACTGCCGACAGGAAACAACAGAAACGGATGGTGGATACCTGCGAAACGCAGATAAAGGACCTGTTTAAGAAAGAGGTTGAGAACCTGACAATTAGTCAGGGAGAGATACTTATAAAGTTGATTGACAGGCAAACCGGCAATACGAGCTACCAAATGGTAAAAGAGTTGAAAGGTGGCTTGAAAGCGTTTATGCTCCAGTCGGTAGCCCGTATATTCGGGCATAACTTAAAGGAGGAATACGACCCCAACGAAGAAAGAGACATGGAGGCTATTTTACGCGAGGCGGGCTACTATTCCTATCAGAATTGATAATGAACGATACCAGTATTTACCAGTTTAGCGTCGAAACGTTAGAAGGGGAAGAGGTCAGTCTTTCCGAATATAAGGATAAGGTACTCCTGATCGTTAATACAGCATCTCGGTGTGGTTTTACGCCGCAGTTGCACGACCTGGCAGCTCTGAAAGACCAATTTAATGGCCAGGACTTCGAGATATTAGCTTTCCCTTCAAATGATTTTGGCGGGCAGGAGCCTCTTGAAGGAGAAGAACTAGCCGCTTTTTGTAAACAGGAGGGAGCCAATTATCCCGTTTTTGAAAAGATCAGGGTGAGGGGTCCATATGCTCATCCGCTTTACCAGTTTTTTGCCGACAGGAAAAAGAACGGCAATGTAAAATCGGTGCCACGCTGGAATTTTCACAAGTTCCTGGTGGATAAGGCAGGCGTTGTTACCGACTTTTTTTACCCATTTACCAAGCCGACATCCGGCAAAATAAGAAAGAAAATATCGCGCCTGCTCT
This sequence comes from Mucilaginibacter sp., assembly GCF_035492695.1. GTDB lineage: Bacteria > Bacteroidota > Bacteroidia > Sphingobacteriales > Sphingobacteriaceae > Mucilaginibacter. The sequence goes on from NZ_DATJJC010000006.1 coordinate 49,400, forward strand.
CGCGCAAGTAACCCACCTGTTATTATGCCCAAATTAGATATCTTAGTATTACCCGTCCATCCCGACGATGCTGAATTAGGTTGCGCTGGCACCATATTAAAAGAAATTGCTAACGGAAGAAGTGTTGGTATAGTCGACCTTACCCGCGGTGAACTTGGCACGCGCGGTACCCCCGAAATAAGGGAACAGGAAGCCACAGCCGCAGCCAAAATAATGGGTGTTGCCGTTAGGGACAACCTTGGCATTCCTGATGGCTTTTTTGAAAATACCAGGCAGTATCAATTAACAGTGATTTCGGCTATCCGAAAGTACCGGCCCGAGGTTATTATCACGAATGCATATCACGACCGTCACCCCGATCATGGCCGCGCCAGTGAATTAGTAGAAGCGTCGACGTTTTTATCAGGCCTTAGAAAAATAGAGACTTTTGACGGCGACGAACTTCAAGAGGCATGGCGCCCAAAATTGGTGTTACACTTCATACAGGACAATTATATCCAACCTGATATCCTGGTCGATATTACTGATCATTGGGATAAGAAAGTAGCAAGTATCAATGCGTTCAGCTCGCAGTTTTACAACCCCGACTGGCAGGGCGAGCCGCAAACCTATATTTCATCTCCCGAATTTATAGCCGTGATAGAAGCGCGGGCACGGGAATTTGGTAAAAGCATAGGTGTAAAATATGCCGAAGGATTTACCTCGAGAAAAATACTGGGGATAGATAGTTTGTTCGATCTTCGCTAAGATTTAGTATTTGGGCATCTGGGGCTCTTGCTATGCTTTTACGTATTCAAACCGGTTGTTATCGTGGCTTCTTTCCCGTTTTAGCTTATTTTCTTTAGCAAGTTTCAATAGTATCCCGGACAACTCGGAAGTTTTAAAATCGGAATCATAGTGATCTTTGCAATAATCGGCGATAGCAGATATGGAATGCCTTGAATCAAAATAATCAGTGGCTAATAACTGGTTCAGTATCTTGGTAGCCCCGGGCTTCTTTCGCCCAAATGATGAGTTCTCGTCGTCAATCCCGGTTCTCAGTTTCCGCCCTCTTTTTAAATAGATCTCAGAACCTTCCAGGTCATGTTTCTCTGACTCAGCCATTGCATCCAGCAGGCGGTCGATAACTTTCACCTGCACTGCTTCCGATTTAAAGGAATTAACAACTTCGGATATCTCCATCAGTTGTTTTTTAAGTTTTTCGATATGCTTGCTCATGATAGATAGATTGTAGATAATAAGGGGCAACAAAAAACACAAAGTTAACCCACATAATAATTGTGAATATTGCCTATTGTGGTTAAAAAATAGTATATATTAATATCTACTTGTTTAATACGTTTAAACCGCCTGTTATAGTATTTATAATATAAAAAAAGCGCCTATTGTTTTGAAAACAGGCGCCTTGTCGCAAAAATATTACCGACCGGTATTATAATATGGTCAATATTTTTTCAAGTACGGACAGCCCTTCATCAATATGTTCCTTATCCATAATAAGCGCGGGCCTGAACCGGATGGTCTGATTGCCGCATCCCAGGAACATTACATTGTGCTTCATTCCCTCCTGCACAAACATATCACGCCTGTTCTTGTCGGGGAAATCAAAGGCAGTCATTAAACCCTTACCCCGTACATTTCCAATGACAGGATTTTTTTGAGATATCCTTAACAACTCGCTTTGAAGATAGTCGCCAACTTCTGCAGCATTGTCGCACAACTGATCCTCTTCAATTATTTCCATGATCTTGGACGAACGTACCATGTCTACCAAACTGCCACCCCATGTCGAGTTGATCCGCGATGATACCCTGAATACATTATTTTCTACTTCGTCAACACGTGTACCGGCGAGTATACCGCACACCTGCATTTTTTTACCAAATGCGATGATATCCGGACGCGCCTTTTCGCCAAAATGCTGGTGGCACCAGAATTTACCGGTAAGCCCAACCCCGCTTTGCACCTCGTCGTAGATCAGCATCGCATCGTTTTCATCAGCCAAAATTCGTAACTGTTCTAAAAACTCCTGCCTTACATGGTTATCACCACCTTCAGATTGTATTGGCTCGATGATGATGGCGCAAATATCATCCTTATTTACTTCGAAGGCTTTTTTGATCTGGCTGATAGATAGTCCCTCCCTGCGAAGCAAGTCCTCATGATTGGCATCTGAATAAGGGAACACCATTTTAGGGATGGATACTCTCGGCCAATCAAACTTTGCGAACCATTTGGTTTTAACCGGCAGGGTATTGGTCAAACTTAAAGTATAGCCACTGCGGCCATGAAATGCCTGTTCAAAATGAAGCACTTTAAAACCTTTTTCTTTGGTATAGCCCTTTGCGAAATTCTTTTGAACTTTCCAGTCCATGGCAACCTTTAACGCGTTCTCTATAGCCAGCGAACCGCCGGCAATGAAGAAGGCATGCGGCAGGTAATCGGGAATGCCGACGCGGTCGAATGTTTCAACGAATTGGGCATATTGTTCGGTGTATATGTCGGAGTTTGACGGATTCGTTAGGGCCGCAAGTAACAGGTTCTTTTTGAACGCTTCGTCATCTACCATCCTGGGGTGATTGTAACCTAAGGGCACCGAAGCGAAGCAGGTAAAAAAGTCGAGATAGGTGCGTTTATGCTTGGCATCATACATATAAACGCCCTTACTTTTTTCCATGTCAAAAGTTAAGTCAAAGCCATCGGCGAGGATATGCTTTTTTAATGTGTCTTGTACGTTCTCGGGTGCGATCTGAAGGTTATACATAAGCAATTGGTTTATGGCAAATTTACAAAAAAACCCTCAAAAACAACAATTTAGGCCATTTTTGAACCGATTGGCAAAAAAGTAACTTTAAATTGTTTAAACCTATATTTTGGACTGAACTTTATTTTGGTCGACTAATTTTAAGATGCCGGTGCGACGATTTTGGGGATCGGAATAAGCAGATTTCTGCCTGAAATTTACTTTTTAAACTTATCCTTCATCCCCAGCAAACCCCACAACCCGCCGGTGTGAACAGCTAAAATTTTACTACCGGGTACAAATAAGTTTTTAGCTGCCATGTCATATAAAGCAAACAGCATCTTGCCGGTATAAATAGGCTCTATCAATATGCCGGTGGAGGAAGTAAAGTCTTTGACAAAATGGATAATATCATCGTTTACTTTTCCATAACCGCCAAAATGGTAATCCGTATGCAGATCGTAGTCAACTGGCGAAGCCAGGTATTTACTTATATCTGCTCTCAGAAATTCGCCATTCTTCAAAACCGGCACACCGTGAAACCGGGTATGAGAGCCCATAGCTGCTAAACTATTAATAATCCCCGCCGCAGTAGTGCCCGTTCCGCAGGCGCAAAAGATATGATCGTAATTTTCTGTTAACTCTGCCACTAATTCGCTGCAGCCTTGTGCACCCAATGGCGACGCTCCGCCCTCGTCTATAAAATAAACCGATTGATCGTACGAAAAATGCTTATCAAATAAAGCGACTTTATTGCGGTAGCTTTCCCGGTCGGTAAATATCAAATCCATTCCATGCAGAGTACAGAGAAACAACGTGTCGTTATTTACTTCTTCGCCCCGCACAATTCCTGTCGCCTTAAAACCAAATTTAGCAGCAGCCGCGGCCGTAGCAAGCAGATGATTGGAGTAGGCTCCGCCGAATGTGACCAGGTGGGTTTTTCCGCTGGCGCTGGCGTCTTTAAGTAAATATTTCAGCTTCCGCCATTTATTGCCCGAAATGATAGGATGGATCAGGTCGTCACGCTTGATAAAAACTTTGAGCGCCCGATCATCAAACATCTTATCATGTATTTGCTGAACAGGACTAAAAATTTCGAAATCGATCTCCATCCGGCAAATTTAGAACAACTAATCGTCAATATTTAATAACCTGCAGCCATTGTAGGCCGCGTTTAAAAACAAATCGCCGGGGATAATTACGCTAATGAAAAAACGAGTACTTTTGCCATAATGACAACCGGGATCGAATTACCAGAACAGGAAGAACAGGATTTATATGAGCATCTGCGGTTGGTCGTCGACAAGGGTCAATCACTGTTGCGCATCGATAAATTTTTGATGCACCGCGTCGAAAATGCTTCACGCAATCGCATACAGAACGCCATTGAGCAGGGAAATGTCCTGGTAAACGAGAAAACTATCAAAGCCAGCTACCGGGTAAAGCCTTTAGACATTATCTCCGTAGTATTACCACATCCGCCGCGTGATACAGAAGTTTATCCGGAAGATATACCGGTCAATATTGTTTATGAGGACGATGATGTGCTGGTGGTGAATAAAGAAGCTGGTATGGTTGTTCATCCCGGGTATAATAATTATACCGGCACCCTGGTAAATGCGCTGGTTTACCATTTTCAGCAGTTGCCGACCATGCCGGGTAATGACGGCCGCCCCGGCCTGGTGCACCGGATCGATAAGGATACTTCTGGTTTGTTGCTCATTAGTAAAAACGAGCGTTCCATGACCTACCTGGCCCGGCAGTTTTTTGATCATAGCATTACCCGTAAATATCTCGCGCTGGTTTGGGGCGATATTGAGCAGGATGGAACGGTGACCGGGTATATTGGGCGCAGCCATAGCGACAGGCGGGTAATGTCTATTTACGACGACCCGGAAAAAGGGAAATGGGCGGTGACACATTACAAGGTATTGGAGCGTTTGAATTATGTAACATTGATCGAATGCCAATTAGAAACCGGTCGCACACACCAGATAAGGGCACATATGAAACATATCGGGCATCCCTTGTTTAGCGATGCTACTTATGGGGGAGATAAAATTTTGAAGGGAACAGTTTTCAGCAAATACAAACAATTTGTCGATAATGCCTTTGAATTAATGCCGAGGCAGGCGCTTCACGCAGCAACGCTCGGGTTTGTTCACCCTTCGGCCAAAAAATATATGGGTTTTGAAGCGCCTTTACCACAAGACTTCGAAATGGTATTGGATAAATGGCGTCGATATTCTGGTACAATGAAAGAGCAGGATAATTAAATTGGTGTTGATTTTATGGGCCCCTTATATATCAATTTTAATGGCGAAATACTTGCGGCAGACAGCAAACTACTGACGGTAGGCAACCGTGGCTTTAAGTACGGCGATGGCTTGTTTGAAAGTATGAGGCTGATGAAGGGGCACCTCAAATTTGCCGAACTGCATGCCGACCGGCTGCAGCGCGGTATGAAGCTGTTGAAAATTGACGGCTATTCGCAAATGGATACTTGGTTTTTGAAAGAAAAGGTGGAGCAACTGGCTACGCGAAACCGAATAAAACACGGACGCTTGCGCTTAACCGTTTACCGCGACGCCGAAGGGCTTTATGCCCCCACCCAAAACAAAATGGGTTATTGCCTGGAATTGCAGCCTATAGACGAACCGCGTTATTTTTTGAACGATAAGGGTTTGATAATGGATGTATTTACGGAACTGCCCAAGCCCGTCAACTATCTTTCAAATATCAAAACCTGCAATTCGTTGCCTTTTGTGATGGCGGGCTTGTTCAAAACGCAGAACCGGCTGGACGATATTTTCCTGGTTAACCAGCGCGGTAATTTGTGCGAAGCCGGCAGCTCTAATATTTTTGTCTGGTATAAGAGCCATCTTTATACCCCAGCACTAAGCGAAGGGTGCGTGGAAGGTGTGATGCGGAACATCGTGATCAAACTTGCCAGGCAAAGCAATATCCCATTTACCGAAGCAGAAATTAACCCCGATATTTTGTATGAAGCCGATGAAGTTTTTCTCACCAACGCCTCACGCGGCATACAATGGGTAATGGGCTTTGGGGTTAAACGTTATTTTAATCAACTAAGTAAAGGTTTGATAGGCGAGCTGAATAAGTTATAAGAAAATCTACAATCTCACGCCCCTTAAAAACTCTTCAATGCCCATGCGCTTTTTTCCTTCCAGTTGTAGATCGGTCAGGCTGATAAAGCCGTCCGCTGCGGCAAATTTCAGGAAGGTCTTGTTATCAGTCAGAAAACCGCCGGGCGATATGCCGGGTTCTGTTATCTCAAAATCAACGGCGAAAACTTTAAGGGTCTTATCATTCAGCGTGGTAAATGCCGTGGGGTAAGGGCTAAGGCCCCGTATCAAATTGTAGGTGTTTTGTACCGGTTTTGTCCAGTCAATTTTGCAATCATCCTTAAATATCTTGGGGGCATGCTTTAGCTCGGCCCCTTCCACCAGTTGCGCCTGCGGCAGTTCTTTATACCGCCCGCTTTCAATGCCTTTAACCGTTTTTACAAGTAGCCCGGCGCCTTTATTCATTAGCCTGTCATGCAGTTCGCCAGCTGTTTCCTTGCCGGTAAGGGTAACTTTTTCGGTAAATAATATGTCGCCGGTATCAATATCATGCTTTAAAAAGAAAGTAGTTACACCACTTTCCTTTTCGCCATTTATCAGCACCCAATTGATAGGTGCAGCACCGCGGTATTGTGGTAACAGCGAAGCATGTAAGTTGATGGTTCCATTTGGTGGCATGTTCCACACCACTTCGGGTAACATCCGGAAAGCCACTACTACCTGCAAATCGGCTTTTAATGCCTGCAAATCGGCAAGAAATTGCTCGTTTTTAAGCTTTTCGGGCTGCAAAACCTTTAAGCCATGCGCTACTGCATATTGTTTAACGGCGCTTTCGCTTAATTTTTGTCCTCTTCCCGCAGGTTTATCCGGCGCGGTTACCACGCCTACAATCTCGGCGCCCGATTCGATCAGCGCATCAAGCGATGCTACGGCAAATTCGGGCGTACCCATAAAAACTATCCTCATAAACAGGTTGCAGGATTTTGATTTTTTCTAATATTTATTTGTACAAGAGATATTTCTTTCTGATTGTTTTAAAATTGCTTAAAGCAGGTTCCCAGCTTTTCCTTATTTCCACTTCGCTTTTGCCTGCTTCAATCTGCTTTCTTAATTCGCTAGTGCCGGCCAGTTTGGTAAAGTAATTGTTAAAAAAGTGCTCTTTATCAGGGAAATCCTTATATAATTTCATCAGCCACAATATATCGATTTTGCCCTTATTTCTTATAGATTCAGGGTCATAATTTCGCATGTCAATTCCGTAGCACGTTTTCCCTTTTTGTGGTGGGTCCTCGCTCATGCCTGGTATGCTTTCGGGGGTAAAAGAGAAGCTGAATTTTCCTTTGAACAGGGGATGCCCTAATACCTGGAAGGGAAATAATGTGCCCCGGCCCAGACTTAACGTGGTGCCCTCAAACAAACACAGGCTGGGATAAAGTATGATAGAATTGTAAGTGTTAAGGTTGGGCGAAGGATTGACAGGTGGTACGTAGGCCGTAGCATGGCTGTAATTTGCTACTTTAATGATTTTTAATTTACATTGTACATGCCCCTTCAGCCAGCCTTCTCCATTTAGCATTTGCGCATATTCGCCAAATGTCATGCCATGAACAATTGGTATGACATCAAGCCCGACGAATGAACGGTACGCTGTATCCAGCACAGGGCCGTCGACATAATTCCCGTTTGGGTTTGGACGATCGAGGATCATCAGCTCAACATCATTTTCAGCGCAAGATTCCATTACATAATGAAGCGTGGAAAGGTAGGTGTAAAACCGGGTGCCAACATCCTGTATATCGAAAATGAGGAGGTCCAGTCCCTTAAGATCGTCGGGCGTTGGCTTATAATGCTTGCCATAAAGCGAAATAGCCGGGATGCCTGTTTTAGGATCGACCGTATCATTTACCGTGGCGCCATTGCTGGCGGTACCCCGAAAGCCATGTTCGGGCCCGAATATTTTAACTACATGCACACCGAGTTTCACAAGACTGTCCAAACTGGAAACATGGTTGGGGCCGATAACCGATGTTTGATTAATGACCATGCCGATGCTCTTGTTCTTCAGGTAACCAATATACAAACCGGTCTGATCTGCGCCTGGAAGAACAGTTTGCCGGGTTGGCCTGTGATACTTGATCTTATGTTTGCTTTTTGCTTTATGCTGCGCTATGCCGGCCAGCGTACAAGCTGATAAAAGAAGGAATACAATGAAAGAATATCGTTTCATAAGCAGAAAGGTGTAAATGCAGCACGGATAGCAGCAATTCAACTGAAATCCGCATATTTGCGAAGTTACAAAAAACGCTCCGCATTGAGTTTCGCCTCTTTCATATCATCCCGGATTTCTTTTAAGTCGAACCGTACTTATTCCAAACTGATCGTTCGCATTGCGATAATCGGCATTATGCTGAGCCTTGGGGTAATGATATTATCCGTAGCCATTATACGCGGCTTTAAACAGGAGATAAGGCAGAAGCTGCGGGGATTTGCCGGCGACATAGAGGTGCAGAATTACGACAATAATAACTCGTATCAAGCCTCTCCTATACACACGGATAATGATTTTATGAAGAAGGTCAGGTCGAGCCCCCTTTTTACCAATATCGCGCCCACGGTCACCAAACCCGGGATTATCAAAACCAAAACCGAGATAGAGGGCGTGGTAATAAAGGGTGTAAACAGGGATTATGACTGGACATTTTTCAAAAAGATGCTGGTTGCAGGTAATGTGATCGACTTTGGCGATACGGTTGATGCCCAAAAACAAGTGATGATATCCAGTTATACAGCCAGCCGGCTTAAGCTGAAGGTGGGTGACAAGTTTCTGATGTATTTTGTACAGGAGCCACTGAAAAAGAGGCCTTTTTATGTTAAAGGGATCTTTGATGTCGGAGTTGAAGAGGTTGACAAGACATTTGTTATCGGCGACCTTTCGCTGCTGGTTAAATTGAACAATTGGGATGCCGATGAGATCGGCGGGTATCAGTTACAGGTAACGGATTTTGATAAGCTGGATGCAGCGAATGATTTCCTGGCCGATACAATGCCGCTGAAGTTAAAATCGTATACCGTAATCGAGTCGTACCCAACCATATTTGTATGGCTGAGCGAATTGGACCTGAATGCTAAAGTGATGTTGATACTCATGATACTTGTAGGTACCATCAATATGATATCGGCTTTGCTTATTATCATCCTGGAGCGCACATCTATGATCGGGATACTTAAGGCGATGGGGGCAAAGAACTGGACCATCCAGAAAATATTTCTTTATAACGCAAGCTACCTCGTAGGAATCGGACTCGTTTTAGGCAATGTATTCGGACTCGGAATAAGCCTTTTTCAACATCGCACACATTTCTTCACACTGGACGAGGCGTCGTACTACATGAAATTTGTGCCTATGCAATTACATTGGTCAGATGTACTCTTACTCAACCTTGGCACTATGGTGATCTGCCTGCTGGTCCTCATTATACCTTCCATGCTGGTTGCTAAAATATCACCGGTAAAGGCAATTCGCTTTAAATAAGACACGATGATAAGATTTAAGAAGATTGAATTGAGCTTTTTTTGAGCTGTTATTGAATATCTTAAGCGATCTTTATTATCCCGAAATCTTATCCTCATTTTTTCTTCACCTGGAAGTTGAACTTAAGGTTCACCCCGCCTGCACCAAACTTCAATTGTTGCGAGCCCAATCCGTCGAGCGGATATTTGATAAAGGGTTCAACCATCAACTGGCTGCGGCCTATAGTGTAGCCTGTACCAAACGCAAGGTTTAATGTTTTAGCAAAATAAAAGCCATTGAAACTATCTTTGGTCGATTGATTTTGCACCTGCGAAACATTTGCAGAATACAGCGACGGAGTGCTATAACTATAGGTATAAGTTTCGTTAATAAACGTACCCGAACTAACTCCCGCCAATATGTAGGTCCCGCTTTTTTGCGGATCGAAAACAAACTTTAGGTTTAACGGAATATCCAGCCCAACTAAATTAGCGCTATAGTCCTTAAATGTAGGTGCCGACGCTGTATACAGCATTTTAGCCGGGCTGAAATTTGATGTTGTGGCCGCGGCTATTGAGTTGTAAGATAAATTAGATTGCTGCGGAGGTTGCCCGGCGTAGGTCAGGCTGTTCTGACCAACGGAAACTCCTGTAGACAGTTTAAGGTTCCGGGTCAGTTTAACATCCGAGGTTATGCCCGCGCCAAGATTAAACTGGTTACTGCTCCCTTTTGCATAATTGAAATAAGTGGCAGCGTAAACGCCAAGATTTATTATTTTATCTTCTTTTGATGTTTTCTTTTCTTTCCGGTCAGTAGCGCGTTTATCCTGCTCAAACATCTCATCGATAGTTTTACTAACCTGAGCTTTGTTTTTGGCTTCCGAGCGCATATCTATACCTGGTTGATTAGCAACTACCGATTGAGATTGAACTCTTACGGCAGAGTCAACCTGCCCTTTTACTGGGTTTTGCAGGCCGGCGGGTGCCGAAGCATTATTTTGAGGCTGCACCGCGGCGATGATGGCGGCTTTAGCCGGTGCCGAAATTTGCAAACGGGATTGTTTTGCACCCTTACTTGTTGACTGCGTTGCGGCGATAGTCTCCGTCTTAACAGGTGCTGACCTGCCTGTTTGGCCATTTTCCAACCTGCTGTTTTTTCTAACTGTTGTGTTTTGCTGAGGCGTGGCGGCTATCGCCTCCTGTTTATCATTTGCGGTTATTTGCGTTGCCGGTTGAGATGTTTTCTGAGCGGCAGCTTGTTCAGTGTCATTCATAGCTGCTGCCTGCCGTGCTATCGATGCATTATGTAAACTGTCAGTATGGGCTTTTCCGGCATTCGTTGCAATTTGTGTTGCCGGCTCAGCCTGGTGTTTAAGTGCTGGTTTTTTATTTCCAAGTCGTAGCTGGTTATTTGTCTCCGATGTTGTAAACCATAAAATGCCCAGGAAAAGCAACAGCAATGCCGCAGCCATACCGGCCCAATACCAGGCAGCCGCGCGGCGTTTTTTTTCTTCAGGGAACTTTTCCCTCAGCTTTAGCCAGCCATCATCGGCCGAAGTGTCTTCGTAGTTTTCAAACACTTCGGTGATGCGCTTTTTTAACTCATTGTCAAGCTGGTCATCCATGTTTTTTTATTTCTACCGTAATAATTTTTCTCAATTTTTCTTTAGCCCTGCTTAAATATACCCTCGACGAACTGGCCGGGATATTAAGCATATCGCCAATCTCATCATGATTATATCCGTCTATCTCGTATAGGTTGAATATTGTAGCCTGAATGGGTGGTAAATCTTGCATCAGGTTTAGTATATCCTGAGCTTTTAAATTATCGATTACAGTTATACCAAGTGTTAATTGCCCGGCATCATCCAGATCAGTATTTTGTAACAGTTTTAGGTCTTTGCGCCGTCTGTCGATGGCGGTATTTACTACAATGGCCCGTAACCATGCTTTAAAAGGCTTTTCGGTGTCAAAACTCTTCATCGAGTTGAACACCTTAATAAAGGCATCGTTAACCGCCTCCATAGCATCGTCCCTGTTAAAGCAATACCTCAGGCTGATACCCATGGCGTAGCCGTAGAAATGCTTATAAAGCAGTTCCTGGTACTTTAAGCTGCCTGATTTGCATTGCCTTATCAATTCGTCTTCGGCAATGCGATGGGGTGGACGCATTAAATGTTAAATATTCAGCCTATAATTCAACCGTTTACTAATCTGTTACGATAGTTATCGCGCTATCGTAACAGCAAATGAAAATATTTTTCACATGCATAATAACAAAAAAAGCCGGTACTGCTACCGGCCTTCCCCTCAAACTTAAAATAAAAATATCTGCTATTGTGTCCTTTTCAGGTCGTATTGCAAACTCAGCGTGTCGGCGCTGTAGGCCAATAACTGGAACACTGTACCGTCGTAATAATAAAGATAAGCTCCGGCCAGGTGAGTTTTTGTTGTTGTGCCGGTGGGTGGAAAAGTAGCATCATTAAAAACCATGTATGGAGAGCCGATGCTAAACGTACCGTGGCTACCTGCGTGTATCGTCGATGTGTCTCCAGTTACCGTATAGGTATTTGCGGGAGTTGCCATGGTTATTGTCAGGTTAGTCTTAACCGTATCGAACGGAACATTGCTGGTATGCCGGTGCAGATACCGGAATTGCCCGCTAAAGGTGCCCGATGGCGTACCCGGTTGCGTTACGTCGTTATTGGTTTTAAGGCATCCGGCTCCCAAAATCATCAGAAAGGGGAGCAGATACAGTAAATTTCGGTTCATAATTGGCTATACGCGTAAATTGCAGTGAACGCTACAGGGGTATGGTATATTTTATAATTTTTTTGCCTCATCCCAAAATACGTCCATTTCGGCCAGGCTCATATCATGCAGGTCTTTTCCCTGTTCTTTTGCCTTGTTTTCGAGATATTGAAAACGCTTAATAAACTTGCGGTTTGTTTTTTCGAGCGCGTCCTCAGGATTAATATTGATAAACCGCGCATAGTTGATGAGCGAAAATAACAGATCGCCAAATTCGCTTTCGGCGTTATCATGGTCTATTTTGCTGTCGTCCTCAGCATTAAATTCATCCCTGAATTCCCGCATCTCTTCTTCAACCTTCGCCCAAACCTGGCCTTTTTCTTCCCAGTCGAATCCCACGCCACGGGCTTTTTCCTGTATACGCGAAGCTTTAACCAATGCAGGTAACGATGCGGGTACACCGCCCAAAACAGATTTGTTCCCCTCTTTTAATTTGATCTGCTCCCAGTTGCGCTTAACATCGTTTTCGTCATTCACCTCCACATCGCCGTAAATATGCGGATGACGGTTGATGAGTTTATCACAAATGCCGTTTAGCACATCTGTGATGTTAAAGTCGTTGGTTTCAGAAGCTATCCGGGCATAAAACACAAGATGCAGCATAATATCTCCAAGTTCCTTTTTGATCTCGGGTATATCCGCGCTCAAAATGGAGTCGGAAAGTTCATACACTTCTTCAATGGTAAGGTGCCGCAGGCTTTCCAGTGTTTGTTTTTTATCCCAGGGGCAATTAAGCCGCAGGTCGTCCATAATGGTAAGCAGGCGTTCAAATGCAATGGCCGGGGTATTACCGGTAACAGGAGGGGTTATTGACATATAAAGTGCGAATTTTGCTGATATGCAAATGTGGGGATTTAAAACGGGCCGTAAAAAAGTGATCTGAAATAGAACCATAAATTATTTATCGTTGTGTTTAGATTTTTTTTACTATTAATATTAAATTAACCCGGATCATAATTATTAGCGATAATTTTACGCACATCACCTTACAGTACTACTATGAAAAAGATTTACTTTTTGGCTATTGTTACGGCAATAATGTGTTTTGGAACCGGAGTTAAAGCGCAAACTATAAACCAGCAACAGGCAACCGTTGCTATGCAGCAGCCCCAGCCATTTTTATTTACCATCAACACATTGAATCCCGGCGCGCGCAACTGGAGTGTGAACTATTCCGGTGGTTATGGCGAACACACCATTACACCGCTTGGTTACGATGGCGTCGATCAAAACCTCGCTGTCAAAGGGTATTTAGGCGATAAATTCACGTTTATGGCCTCGATGGGTGTCGGATTTGCGAACAGGGGCGAAGTGAATAGCTTGCAGCAGGTTGAAGTGCTCCGCGATTTTGTTGGCGGCAATCAGCCTTTTGGCTTTCGCATAGGTGCAAGTCTTGGCTTCAGGCGTGAGTTTAATAATGATAAAGTTGCTTTGAGCAGGATCACCGCCGCCTTCGAAAACCCTTTTTGGCGAATGGGGGCGAATGTTAGGTTCGAAAAAGCTTTTGCCCAGGGTAGGGATGGTATTGACGTGATAAGCAGTTTGGGTGTGCACAGGCAAATAACAGGGTCGCTATTTGGCGGCATCGAGGCTGTGGGGCAAGACCTGGAAGGTTTTTGGGAAACCGATGAAGCTGAGGGAGGAGCGAAATTACTCGTAGGGCCATCGTTAAATTTTGTACCCGTCGCGTCGCGGTTCTCATTTACTTTATGCGGAGGCCCTATTATTTACGCAACACGCAGTACAGGACTTTTAAATAATACTGCCGCCCGTGAGTTGCCGGCGAGCAATGGTTTTACTATGAAATTTAATGTTGGCTTCCGCTTTTAGAATGGCTTTGTAGCACGAAGCATTTCCCGCTTTCCGGGGGCGCCGGGCGCTTTTTCTACTTTCAGGCCGAGGGATTTGATCGTGCGTTTGAGATTTCCGGTGATGGCATAGGTTACAAAAACGCCGCCCGGTTTCAGAAACTGTATAGCGTGTGCAATAGAATCCGCGCTCCACATTTCGGGTTGATATGCCGATGCAAAAGCATCAAAGTAGATGACATCGAACAAACTTTTATTTTTAAAATCGGCCAGTTTGCAGCCGGCGATTTGAAGTTTGCAGAATTCAGCCATCATAACAGGGCCATGTAAGGAATCGGGGTATAGGAGCATAAAGTTGTCCCAGGTATTTTTTGGCACGTATTCGTCGTAACCAGTTTGACGGATCATTTCTTCGCTTAAAGGGAATGCCTCTATGCCCGTGTACTCAAGTTCGACCTTGTTTTCGGCACAATGATAGGCACTAAGCAAAAAATTCAGCCCGGTTCCAAACCCTACTTCCAGTATTGATACCTCTTTTCGTTGCGTGATATTCAAAAAATAGATGAGCCCGGAATTCAGAAAAACATGACGGCTTTCCTGTAAGGCTCCGTGTTTGGAGTGATAGTTCTCGCCAACCTCGCTGTTATAGATCGTTTTGGATCCGTCCCCCGTTGTGACGATTTCAAGCATCAGGTCAAACTTTAGCCTTACGCCTTACCACCTCGACCACAGCCTCGCCAAGATCATAAACCGGAACGGAATTGATCTTGCCCGCTATTATACTTGTTGCCGCAGCAGAGCGGTAACCGGCAGCACAATGTACTACTATTGGTTTGTCGGTTGGGATATCACCCAGGCGTTCTCTTAACTCGGGTAAGGGAATGCTGATTGAATGAGGGAAGATCTTGTTTTCGTTCACCTCGCCCCAATTTCTTACATCGACGATGGAATAATGATCGGGATGGAATTTGTAATCAGACCGATCGATCTCGGGAAGTACTTCCGGCATTTGATCGGGCGGCAGTAAAGCAGCTTTTATATTTTTTTCGTAGCCTATCTTAGCCGCTTTCCTTATCAGGGTATCAAGGCTGGTCTCGTCTGTGCCGATAAGGTAGAATGGTTCATCCGGTCCAATGATGGAACCCAGCCAGGTTTCAAATTTATCGCCGTCCTGGATATTCATAGCGCCATGTAAATGGCTTGTCCTGAAATTATCCACAGGACGGGTATCAACTATGACGATGCCTTTTTCCAACGCGCTATTTTTATCTATCCGGGGCACCGCCGACACACTTTTATCCAATGGTTCGGCGCCTTTTTTGTTGATCTCAACATCATGGCCAAAATACTTTGGCATAAAAGGCTGGTCGGATACCAGGATATCTACGAAAGTGCTTTCCTTCATAAACTTCAGCGCGTAATTCTCCCGCAGTTCGTGGCCAATGGTACTTTCAAGGTCGGGGCTGATATTTTTCCCGCAAAGCGAGCCGGGGCCGTGCGCCGGGTAAACTATCACATGATGAGGTAAAGTCATCAGCTTTTCGCGGGTGGAATGATACATCTGGCGGGCAAGCACTTCCTTGGCTGCTGTTATATTGCCGGCATTTTCACGCAGGTCTGGCCGCCCCACATCGCCGACAAATAAAGTATCGCCCGTAAATATGGCCTTATCGTTGCCATTTTCGTCTACTACCAAAATGCATATCGAATCAGGCGAATGGCCGGGGGTATTTAACGCCTTCAGCTTTATATCGGCCAAATGAATTATATCACCATCATCAAAAGTTTCATGGGGGTATTCCGCACCTAAAAGTTTGCTTGCATAAATCGTCGCTCCGGTAGTTTGATGAATTTCCAGGTGCGAACTTATAAAATCGGCATGCGGATGTGTTTCGATAACCCCTATGATTTCAGCGTCATTAAATGTAGCAAAATCATAATAAGGTTGCGGGTCGCGGGCCGGATCGATAACGATCATTTTTCCAAGCCTTATCACTGCATAGGATGCATGGGCCAGGCCCTTGTCGTAAAATTGATGAATGATCATAAATTGAAGCAAAGATAAGTTTTTCTGAAGGTTAGAATCACATGATAAGGTAAAACATTACAGCGTGTCCTGATTCGCTGGTCGTATGATTTTATTACTTAAAAGTCAGTTTTTGGACTTCGTAATTCATTTAAAATTCGTATATTAGATAATTCATAAAACCTTATATCCTAAATACTTTTCTGTGAGATACCTTGCCACTAAAATAGGGCTGATCATTCTATCCGTTGGATTTTGGATGCCAGGAATAGTACGTGCTCAAAATATCGAACAAGTAGAATCCAATACGCGCAATTCACTTGCTAATCATTTTAAGCGATATCCACAGGAGAAGGTATTTCTTCATACAGATGCCGGCCTTTATGCAAGCGGGCAAACAATTTGGTATAAGGCATACGCTGTGGCTTATGGAAAACCTTCGGAACTGAGCAATATCGCTTACATAGTGTTGGCCGATTCGGCTGGAAATGCGATCATCAAAAATAAACTGCCTATGAAAGGCGGGCTGGCTTTTGGAAACATCGGCCTGCCGGACAGTCTCAAATCGGGATGGTATCAATTGATAGGATTTATGGCATGGACAATGAATTTTGGAGAAGAAGGGGCATTTCATAAAAAGATATATGTTCAAAATCTGAGCGAAAGAGTTGCTGATCCTCACGCAACCGCGGAAAACAAATATCATATCGCCTTTTTTCCCGAAGGTGGCGATCCCGTTGAAGGCGGCCTTTGCAACATAGCGTTTAAAGCCTGGGATGCAAAAGGACGCCCTATAAATGTAGAAGGCGATGTTTTCACCGAAGGCAAGAAAGCAGTAGCAAGGATCGTTACCATTCACGACGGCATGGGATCGTTCGAAATAGAGGGTAGTTTCGGACATCCGAATGTTGCGACTGTTATATTCCCGGACAGATCAGTGCAAACTATTGCGCTGCCCGATTTCAAAAAACAAGGCTTGGTATTAAAGATAAATACACTACCAGCCGATAATTTGGAAGTGAGGATAACCTGTGGCGCAAATAGTAATAACTATCAAAACGTGGTACTGGCTGCTTTCCAGGATAACGGCACATTTAATACTTACCCCATGCGGCTTAGTGAAGGCATAAACCTTATCCATATTAAGAAGAAGGATTTTTTGACAGGTATACTGCGGCTAACTCTTTTCGATCAACAGGGCGTGCCTGAAGCAGAAAGGATCGCCTTTATCAATAACAATGACCAGCTAAAACTTTCTCTTAGCCCGGATTCGGTCTCGTTAAATCCACGAATGAGATCGACATTTACCTTAAACTCGTCGAAAGCTAATGGTAAAAACGTAAACGGCAACTTTTCCGTTTCGGTAACCGATGCGGACGCGGTAAGCGGGGATGAAGCTGCTGACAATATCAGCTCTTATATGCTGATGAGCTCCGAATTGACAGGCAAAGTTTATCATCCTGCTTATTATTTTAAAAATAACAGCGATACCCTTCAGCAACAACTCGACCTGGTGATGCTGACAAATGGCTGGCGGCGTTTCAGGTGGGATAAGGATTCCGTTGTTCTAAAAAACCCTGTCGAAAAATCACAGTTCATTGCCGGGCGGATCATCAGCTATAGTGAGCAATTAAATAATAAAAACCCGCTTAGGGTAAAGCTGATGGTTCAAAACCAGGACTCGACCAAATACTTTGCTTATGTAGAGCCGGATAGTGCGGGCCGATTCATTATACGCGACTACAACCGCGCCGGACGCGCAAGTATCCTGATGCAGGCCGTAAACAAAAAGGACAGGTCGGGGAAGCTTAAAGTGAGCCTTTATAGTACTTACGCAGATAGCCTGCAGGCGGCCCGTTATTCGCCGCTGCATTCGGCTTTTGATGCCACGCCTCCCATTACCAATTCCTTTATGGCTAACTCACAAAGGGAACGGCAAGAGCGATTGGTATTGCAGGGCAGGCTATTGAATACAGTTAATATCCACGAAAGAAGGCTGACACCTACGGAGGAATTGATTAAGGATCACGTAAAGCGCCTGGAAACAAATAATGCCGAATCATTTGATTTAATAAGTTATCCTATGCCCACCATTAATATTCTGGATTACTTAAATGGGCGGGTTCCCGGTTTGCAGATAACTCATGACCCTGTCATTGGAATAATTTTCAGGTATCATGGCCCAAGTGTATTGATTGGTAGCGAGGCTGTACGGCCTGCGTTTTACGTAGATGAAGCACCGGTAAGCCTGGACGACGCATTAGAGGTTCCAATGCAAGAAATAGCTTTGATCCGATTTGTGCCACCGCCAGTATGGTTTGCACCCTTAAATGGTGGGGCGATAGGAGCAATACTTATTTATACAAAAAACAGTAATGACGACAGGAGAAGCATACATACTTATGGGCAATTTAACAGTTATACTTTCAACGGCTACACCATAACACGCGAGTTTGCAGCACCTGATTATAGTAAGCCACCAATTAAAAATACAACCGATAACCGTACGACGCTTTACTGGAACCATGACCTTGATACACACCGCGGCGAGGCAAAATTTTCGTTTTACAATTCTGACAACGCCAAACATTACCGCGTAATTATACAAGGCATGGATGCAGAAGGAAGGTTTGGCTATTTGGAGCAGGTATATTAAAAAACTAAGCCCGGTTAATTTTTAACCGGGCTTAAACTTATGATGTGTGGCTTCGGACTACCAAACTCTTATCCTATCCTCCGGCTTCTTATAATTTTTATCGCCCGGTTGAATATTGAACGCAGCATACCAGGCATCCACATTGCTGATGGGTGCATTGCAGCGGTATTTTTCCGGTGAATGCGGGTCGGTCAGTATGCGTTGTGCGGCAGCCTCGGGCCGTTGCGAACCGCGCCAAACCTGTGCCCACGACAGGAAGAAACGCTGATCTGGCGTAAAGCCGTCGATCTTTTTGTTTGACTGTCCTTCTTTTGTTTTCTTAAATGCCTCGTACGCTATGTTGATGCCACCAAGATCGGCAAGGTTTTCCCCTAAGGTCAGTTTGCCGTTCACATGCAGCGTATCAACTACGGTAAATGCATCATATTGGTTAACCACCTGGTCGGCACGCAATTTAAATTTATCGGCATCATCTTTGGTCCACCAGTCGTGTAATGACCCATCTGCATCGTACTGGCGGCCCTGGTCGTCGAAACCGTGGGTCATTTCGTGGCCTATAACGGCCCCTATGCCACCATAGTTTACGGCGTCGTCTGCTTTAAAATCAAAGAAAGGGAACTGCAAAATGCCTGCCGGGAAAACGATCTCGTTGTTTACCGGGTTGTAGTAAGCATTTACTGTTGGCGGCGTCATCCCCCATCTTTTCTTATCAACAGGTTTGCCTAATTGCGAAATGTTATAGTTGTAACGCCATCTGGATATGCTCTTCAGGTTGCCATAATAGTCGTTTCGGTTTATTACCAGGCCATCATAGTTCTGCCATTTATCCGGGTAGCCTATCTTCACCGTAAAAGCGTTCAGTTTTTTAAGTGCATGTTCTTTGGTTTCGGCGCTCATCCAATCAAGCCTTTTAATGCGGTCACCTAAAACACTTTTAAGGTTGTTCACCAGGTTCACCATGTATTCCTTGGCGGCCGGAGTAAAGTATTTTTCAACATAAAGCTGCCCAAGCAGTTCGCCCAGGCTACCATCAACCAGGCCCGACATCCTCTCCTTGCGTGGCGTTTGTACTTTCTGGCCGCTAAGTGCGCTGCTGAATTCAAAATTCGCTTTTACAAATGGGGAACTTAGCTCTGAGGCCGACCCTTTCAGCATGTTCCACTGCAGGTAAACTTTCCAATCGGCAACAGGTGTTGATGCCAGCATGTCGTCGGCCACTTTGAAGAAACCAGGCTGGCCAACAATAACCGTATCAACGCCATTCATTTTCATCATCGGCAGCAATTGCGACCAGTTGAGGTGTGGCGTGGTTTTGTTAAGGTCGGCAACGGAGAATTTATTATAGGTTTTGTTAGGGTCGCGCATTTCAACACGGCTCAACTGTGCTTTTGCCAATGCAGTTTCAATACTTAATATGGTGGCAGCGTCTTTATCGGCCTCACCGGCATTAGTGCCTGTCAGTGTAAATAAGGTGACGATATATTTTTTATAAGCCTCCCTTATTTTTTTATTACGGTCGTTATCCTTCAGGTAATAATCCCGGTCGGGAAGGCTGGTGCCACCTTGCCGTAGCGACACAATATTGCGCATCGGGTGCTTTGAGTCGGCGCCTACGCCTGCACCAAAAAGCGGGCTGGCATCGCCGCTTACGCGCTCGTAGATCATTTCATCAATAACACCGTTCAGGTCGGATATTTTCGAAATACGGGCAAGATCTGGTTTTATCGGGTCATACCCTTTTTTTTCGATGGCAAGGCTATCCATGCCGCTGGCGTACAGATCGCCCACACGTTGTTTAAGGCTGCCTTTAGGCTGGCCGGACATTTTACTGACCTCGCTTAATAAGCCCTGTAGTTTGTCGACATTTTCCTGGTGAAGAATATTAAAACTACCCCAGCGCGTTTCTTTGGCGGGTATGGCGTTATCCTTTATCCAGGTGCCGTTTGCATAATCGAAAAAGTCGTCACCTGGTTTGATGGACAAGTCCATATTCGCGGGATCGATGAATTTGGCAGGCGGGCCGATAGGGCCTTTTTTACCACCGTCCGGAGTGAAGGCGGCGGCTGTAACCAATACTGCACCTGCAAGCAGTACATTTGATAATTTGACGTTCATACTAATTATTTGAGAAAGGGCTGAATTTAATAAAATACCTGTCACAGATACAAAGCCTGCAACTTAAGTGATGGAATACTGTTTTGTAAAGTGTTCTGAAAGTGGGTTTTGGAAGCCCTATGAATGTGTTAATCAATTTGTAACAATATTGTGATGGATAACAGCACATACTGTCTATGGATGACCGTTGCTAATTGGCTGCGACAATAAACTATGAGCCATCAACTATGAAGCAAAAAGGTTATTTTTGCGCGTTATGAATATTTCTACAAAGTATCAGCCCAAAGAAGCAGAAGACAAATGGTATAGTTACTGGATGGAGCACCGGTTTTTCAGATCGGTGCCGGATGAGCGCGAACCTTATACCATAGTCATCCCGCCGCCTAATGTTACCGGTGTGCTGCACATGGGCCACATGCTGAACAATACCATACAGGATGTACTGATACGTCGTGCCCGCATGAAGGGCAAAAATGCCTGCTGGGTGCCGGGAACCGACCATGCGAGTATTGCCACTGAAGCAAAGGTTGTCGCGATGCTGAAGGAACGGGGCATCAATAAAAAGGATATCGGCCGCGAGAAATTTATGGAATATGCCTGGGAATGGAAGGAGAAGTATGGTGGCATTATCCTGGAACAGTTAAAAAAGCTCGGCGCCTCGTGCGATTGGGACCGCACCCGTTTTACCATGGATGAGGACCTGTCCGAAGCGGTGACAGATACCTTTATTCACCTATACAAGAAAGGGTGGATATATCGCGGTATTCGCATGGTAAACTGGGATCCGCAGGGAAAAACTGCGGTTTCAGATGAAGAAGTTATTCGTAAAGAAGTAAATCAGAAGCTCTATTACATCAGGTACGCCGTAACTGATGGTGGTTTTTTGACGATAGCGACCACCCGGCCCGAAACCATTATGGCCGATACAGCTATTTGTATCAATCCCAATGATGAGCGGTATAAGCATCTTCATGGGCAAAAAGCGTTTATTCCGTTGATCAATAAGGAAATTCCGATCATATTGGATGATTATGTAGATATGGAGTTTGGTACGGGCTGCCTGAAAGTGACCCCTGCTCATGACCTGAATGACTACGAGCTTGGTATAAAACACAACCTGCCAGTTGTTGATATCCTTAACGATGACGGGACCCTGAATGATAAGGCGCAAATTTTGGTAGGAGAAGACCGTTTTGCCGCCAGAAAAAAGATCGTCCCGATGCTGGAAGAAGCGGGATCGCTGGAGAAGATAGAAGATTATAAGTCGCAGATCGGCTTCTCGGAACGGACGGACGCAGTTATTGAGCCCAAACTTTCTATGCAATGGTTCTGTAAAATGCCCGAATTGGCCAGGCCTGCGCTTGATTACGTGTTAAAAGGCGATATCAAACTGATCCCGGAAAAGTTTGTAAACACCTATCGTTACTGGATGGAAAACGTGAAGGACTGGTGCATCAGTCGCCAGTTGTGGTGGGGGCAGCGCATACCCGCCTGGTATTTACCGGACGGGCAATATGTGATAGCAGAAAATGGTGAAGAGGCGTTAGAACACGCTAAACTTACAACGGGCAACTTAGAAATCACGATTGAAGATTTACGACAGGAAGACGATGTTGTCGATACCTGGTTCTCCTCATGGCTATGGCCCATATCGGTATTTGACGGATTTAAAGATCCGAACAACGACGATATCAACTACTATTACCCAACCAATGATCTGGTGACGGCGCCTGAAATATTATTCTTTTGGGTGGCCAGGATGATCATGGCAGGGCACGAATTCAGGGGCGAACTTCCGTTCAGGAACGTTTACCTGACTGGGATCGTTCGCGATAAGATCGGCCGGAAAATGTCAAAGTCGTTGGGCAATTCGCCTGATCCGCTTGATCTGATGGAGAAATATGGCGCCGATGGCGTACGTGTAGGAATGCTTTTCTCGTCGCCTGCCGGTAACGACCTGATGTTTGATGAAAAGCATTGCGAACAAGGCCGCAACTTTGCAAATAAGGTATGGAATGCTTTCAGGCTGCTTAAAGGGTGGCAGGTTGACGATTCGCTCGAAAATAAAAATGAGATAGCCATATCCTGGTTCAAAAGCCGGTTTAATGAGGCACTGGGCGAGATAGAAAGCAATTTTGCTCAGTACAGGATATCGGAGGCCCTGATGTCGACTTATAAGTTGGTATGGGATGATTTTTGCGCCTGGTACATGGAGATGATCAAACCGGCCTACGAACAACCCATTGACAAAGAAACATACGATGCCACGGTTTCATTCTTTGAAGGTGTGCTGAAAATACTGCACCCCTTTATGCCGTTTATTACAGAGGAGTTATGGCATGACGAAGATATATTTGGGCAACGAAGCGTACAGGATTGCTGCATTGTAGCTAAAATGCCGGAAATCGGGCAAATTGATACCCAATTACTACGGGAAGCCGAGGTTGTTAAGGAACTGATAACGAAGATACGCGAGGTTAGGCAGACTAAAAAAATATCGCCAAAAGAAAGTCTTCAACTTTCGATAAAAGCAAATTCAGGCATTAGTTTCGGGAGGTTCGAAAACATTATTTCAAAGACGGCCAATATATCCAATATTAGCCCGGCTAATAACAAAATAGAGAGTGCAATTGCATTCAGGGTTTCTACTGACGAGTTTTTTATCCCAATAGAAGAAGATCTGGATACTGCCGCTGAAATAGAAAAGTTGCAAAAAGAGAAGGAATACCTGCTTGGCTTTTTAAAATCCGTAGATGCAAAATTGGGCAATGATCGTTTTATGCAAAACGCAAAGCCGGAAATTATTGAGAATGAGCTTAAGAAAAAAGCCGACGCGGTGGCCAAATTGAAAATAATTGAAGACAATTTACGGGGCTTGGCAGGCTAATTGTTAATAAAAGGGCGACTCCTTGAAAAATCGGCACCTGCCGAAAGGATTGGGTATTGTATTTTTAATTAATATTTAATAGATCAGGGCTACCCCACGATGAACAGAGACGTAGGTTTTTTTAACTTCTCGGTAAATAAGATATTGACCAGGGAGCAGACCATCCTTGACCAGGCACGTATACGCCTGTTGTATTATGGTTTGTGGCTCGCCATCATTGCGGTTTCGGCTTTAGTAGTTAATATCTATCTCGATCATCAATACCTGCTTGCCTTTACCACACTGATATTGCTGGTCAGTTTTATCATCTTATTTAAATACCTAACCTTTCGCCCTCGCTGGGGTATTATATCGCATATTTTGCTGGTAATGGCTACGGTGGTGAACCTTACCAATGTTTTTATTACCCTGCAAACGGTAGATATCATTACTGCACAGATCGTACTGCTGATCATTATATTCAGCTTTTATATGCTTGGCCAGGTAAGCGGGATGTTTTATTCGCTGATGAACCTGATACCGGTATTGCTGTTTTTGATACTGGAATACGATAACAACTATGTGATAGGCATTAAGCCTATGACAATAGATGAATCTACAATCATCATTGCGGTGTGTGCCAACTTTATCCTCATTATCTTCATGCATAGCCATTTTTACACTGCCTTTATTAAAAGTATGAAGCAACTGAGGGCAACTGCGGAAGAACGCGGCAACCTGAATGTTGAGCTGGAAAAGGTAATAGAAAAGGCGGAAAAATCAGCGCAGGCGAAATCGGAGTTCCTGTCCATCATGTCGCATGAGATACGCACCCCGCTGAACGCGGTGATAGGTATGGGTAACCTGCTGATGATGGGCAACCCGCGGCCCGATCAGAAAGATAACCTGGATATTTTGAAATTTTCGGCCAATAACCTGCTTGCACTTGTAAACGACGTGCTTGACTTTAACAAGATAGAGGCGGGCAAGGTGGTGTTTGAGAACATTAAATTCAAAATACCCGACCTGATGCAGAACGTTTGCGGCGGGCTGCGGCTGAAGGCTGAAGAGAAGGAACTTGAATTCAGGGTTTCTATTGATAACAGCCTGAAAAATAAGATCGTCATCGGTGACCCGACACGACTAACCCAGATCATATTTAACCTGATAAGTAATGCAATTAAGTTTACACCGTCCGGCAATGTTTGGGTAAATGTTAAGTGCGTTGAGGACAGGCATAATATCGTAAATGTTAATTTCTCGGTCAAAGACACGGGTATCGGCATCGAGAAAGAAAGTCTTGCAACGATATTTGAACCTTTTACCCAGGAGTCTATTAGTACTACCAGGCAATACGGCGGCACTGGTTTAGGCCTGGCCATTGTGAAGCGTTTGCTCGAGCTACAGGGTTTGCATATGGAGGTGCAAAGTACACTTGGCGAGGGTTCGGAATTTTCATTTGATATGGAATTCCCTGTTTCTACAGAAGTCGCTCCGGTGCCGGAAGAAAATGATCAGCCCGAATCCGTAACAGCCGCTATAGATTCAATAAGCCAGTTGCGCGTGCTGATTGCCGAGGACAATATGGTAAATGTGATGCTGATGAAAAAGCTTTTTTCCAAATGGGGCATCACACCCACTATAGCCGAAAACGGAGAACGCGCCATTGAGATGGTGCAGTACGGCAATTTCGACATCATCCTGATGGATCTGCAAATGCCCGTTCTAAACGGGTTTGATGCGGCTACGGAAATACGAAAGATGCGTGATCCCCGTAAGGCTAATATCCCTATTATAGCCCTTACCGCCTCGGCGCTGTTCGACATAAAAGAGCGCGTATTTAACTCCGGTATGAACGACTATGTGTCCAAGCCATTCAAGCCCGACGAGCTAAAGGAAAAGATACAGAACCTGGTGGCAACTATAAGTTAAGATAAACCTCTTTATACTGGGGTAACTCCTCGATAAAACTATAGCTCTGTTTATCAAAATCAATTCGGCAATAATAATGTTTAAGCCCGTTGCTGACAGCCAGTAACGACACCTTATGTACCATATTATAGCGGGCCACCTGGTCAAATACTTTTTGGTCGATACTGACCGAGGGAGCTTTGCATTCTATCAGGAGTATCCGCTCTCCTTTAGAATTGAAAACCACTATATCGGTTCGCCGCGCTTTGCCGTGCAGTTTCAAAGCTCCTTCAAGTTTGATCAGTGATTTCGGGTACCCTTTTTGGTTGATGAGGTATTGAACAAAATGCTGTCGTACCCACTCTTCAGGGGTTATGATGATATGCTTTTTGCGTATCTCGTCAAAAATGGTCAACACGCCATTTTGCTCAACGATCTTGAAAGAGTAGGGTGGTAGATGAAGTGGCTGAAGCATTGTTCCAAAAGTAAAAATTCAAAATTCAAAATAGCAGGCTTTTCGTTTTTGAATTTTTACTTTTGACTTCCTCTATGACGGCGACCGAAATAATAAAAGACTTTAAAAACCGAAAGCTTAAGCCCCTGTATCTTCTGCATGGCGACGAGCCTTATTTTATCGACCTTGTGAGCAACTATGCTGAAGACAAACTGTTGTCGGATGCCGAGAAGGGGTTTAACCAGACAGTGCTTTACGGCAAGGACACGGATATAATGACCGTGCTTAACGCTGCCAAGCGTTACCCAATGATGTCCGATTATCAATTGGTGCTGGTTAAAGAGGCGCAGGACATGAAATGGGGCAAGGAGGATGATGATAAAAAGGGTATAGACCCCGTATTGAGCTATCTGGAAAATCCATTGCGCAGCACGGTACTTATTTTTTGTTATAAATACGGCAAGTTTGATAAGCGGAAAAAAACCTATAAAGCGATAGATAAGAACGGGCTCGTTTTCGAGTCAACATCGTTGTATGATAACAAGATACCCGGATGGATAGAAGAATATGCCGGCGAAAGAGGTTACAAGATGGATGGGCCCGCAACAGCGATGATGGCTGAATACCTGGGGAACGACCTCTCAAAAATTGCTAATGAACTCGATAAGTTGATGCTGAACGTAGCTAAGGGGCAAGCTATAACTTTACAGCACGTGCAGGATAATATTGGTATCAGCAGAGAGTATAATGTATTCGAATTACAATCAGCCTTAAGCCGTAAGGATCCTGTAAAGGTCAATCAGATCGTTAATTATTTTGAAGCTAACCCTAAATCCAATCCCATGGTGCTGGTGCTGGGGAATTTGAATAATTTCTTCAGTAAGGTGTTGTTATATCATTACGCGAAAGACAAGTCGCCGCAAAGCCTGGCGCGCGAGTTGGGGGTGAACCCTTATTTTGTAAAAGATTATGAACTGGCGGGGCGCAGTTATAACTATGGGAAAACTATGCAAATAATAAGCTTGCTTCGTGAATACGATCTGAAAAGTAAGGGAGTTGATTCAAACGACGGCCCCGGCGAATTGATGAAAGAGTTAATGTTTAAGATACTGCACTAACCGGTCGGGGTAAAAAATGCTCATTTATTGTGGAACGAAGCTCCAATATCTCTTTGTTTTGAGTTATGTTTTAACAATTCAACGCAAATAATCACCATTAGAGCCAAAAATGTATAGAACGCTATGTTCTGGTACACATTCCCCACACTTACAACTGTCTGAAAATCCATTAGGTAGATTTATTATTAGTTAATACTAAATACAAAACTAAATAATAATTAATTTAAAATAAAATATTATAGTAAAATGAAAATGGTTTGTAATTTAAATGTTACATTTCCGCGTTCGTGAAATTTAAATTTTTATAAATCTGCACTTTACATGACAATTTTAATTTGGTGAAAAATAAGGAGTAATGCAATTTAGCTAAGTGGAACATTATTTGCTATTATCCCGTTTAAAATCGCTGTCAAGACATTATTTACTACAACGTATAAATACCATTACTGTTTTGCCGGAATTAACAGAAAAACTAATTTGCAATTTTAAAAATGGATCCTTTTAATTCCCGGTTTATTTTAAGTGAAAAAAGATGGCTTTGGATCGACTACGATAAAGGCATCAGTATTATGTTCGTCGGTTTCGGGCATTGCTTCCTGACGCTTAACGGTCACGGCCTGCCCCTGAGCGACTACCCTTTTATTAATTACCTTAATACGTTTCTTTATGGCTTCCGGATGCCGTTGTTTTTTATCATATCCGGTTTGCTTGTAGGCAAAAGTCTCGCTAAAAAAGGGTATGGCGGCTATGTTTCCGACCGTGTCAATAATATCTTGTACCCCCTTTTAATATGGGGTTCAGTCCAGGTGACCCTGCAATTGCTGGCCGCACGATTTACAAACAATGGCACCACGCCCTGGAATTACATCTACCTAATCACCGACCCCAGACAGAACGGCCCATTTTGGTATTTGAACGCTTTATTCTTTATAGGAGGAATATATGCACTTTTGAAATCGAAACTGAAGATCAGCCCTGTATTGCATATCATATTTGGTTTTGCGCTGTATTCGGTTTCGGCTTATATGAAGACGCATCAGATTGACAAGGGCTTTTTGAACGACATATGCGAATATTATTTCTTTTTCGCCCTGGGCGACCTGATATCGAACATCATGTTAGCAGAGGGGAATATAGAGCGTTTTACTTCCTGGAAAATATTCTTACCCCTATTGGCTGTATTTGTGTACGTTCAGTATCATTTCACGCAATTGAACATCAAGCCGACACCGCTCGGTATGCAATATGTCGAATACCAGCAGCCCTTTTGGTTTCTCATCGAAGCGCTTATCGGGTGCGTAACCTCGGTTAGTTTTTCGTTTTTGCTTCAGCGGTACAAGGCGCTGACCTTTATTCGTATCGTAGGTTATCACTCGCTGTTTATTTACGTTATGCAAATCGTTACGATGTCGTTTACCCGTATCATTTGCATGAGCGTCTTTCATCTGTATTACGTTCCGGCGTTAGTGCTTATCGTATGGACATCGGGTATAGTGCTGCCCGTATTTTTTTATAACTTCTGCCTTAAGTACGGCTTGTGGTGGTTATACACGTTCAAGAAACCTAAGAAACAGGTTGAGTATATGAAAACTGCCAGCATCTTTTGGTTCAATCGCAGCAAAAAGGTGGAAATAAAGCTCGAAAAAGAGGCGTTATCCAATACGAATTAGCCGTTGCATAGAAAGCCTTTTTTTGAGGGAAAGCCAGTTAATTGCAAATAAGCTGTTAATAATTACTATATTGAGGTCATTGTCGTATAAATTTCCATTCATATCAAACCAGACAGTATTATTTTTTCAAATGAATAGATAAAATTTAAACCCCATCACCACCTCTCTCTGAATGAAAACAATACTAAAAAAAGGAAAACGGGCAGCCGAAAAAACGCTTATCGGGGCATCCCAGGTTTACTACAAACTGGCTGGCAATAAAGTTGAGTGTAACATATGTCATTATAAGGCAAATAAACTTAAAAGCAATAGTTGGCACGCCTATTCAAGCTGCCCTAATTGCGGTTCTACTGTCCGTAGTCGTTTATTGGTAGCTGCTTTAACCATGCTGGATGAGTTCAGTGAAAACAAACTGATCGTGGGCAAAAGGGTACTTCATTGCGCACCCGAAGAAGCTACCAAAAGAGTTTTAAAAGGAAAACCGGCGGTATACAAAACTGGTGATTATCTTGCAGAGGGCTACGATTACGGCGATATAGATTACAACCTTGACATCACAGATATGAAGCAAATAGGCGACAAAAGCTTTGATTGCCTTATTGCCTGTGATGTTTTAGAGCATGTTTATAATCTTCATAACGGCCTGACCGAAATTTATCGGGTGCTTGACGATGGCGGTTATTGTATACTGACAGTACCACAAAAGGACCACCTGGATAAAACCTACGAGGACTTGACCATTACCGACCCGAAAGAACGCGAAAGGCTTTTTGGCCAGGATGACCATATGAGAATATTCGGTGATGACTTTGTTGATATGTTGGCGAAAGTGGGCTTCAAAGTAACTGCCGTTGATGAAAAGTTCTTCGATAAAGCTATTGTCGATAAATACGTACTGTTTCCGCCTGTGTTGTCAAAACATCCTATGGCAACAAATTACAGAAAAGTGTTCTTCGGAAAAAAGGGCTGACAGCAAACCAGTTACAACTACATCCTCAAACGTAAGGATACCGAACGCCCAAGTGCCTGTATAAGATCAGGGTTAACGGAACTATTGCTGTCTTTTTGTATCCAGCCTTTATTTTGATCGCGGTGCAGCTCAATAGTTTCTCCGTTTAAAATCAATTCGAGTTCGGTCGTGTCCCGGTCTATCAGCTTACTATTGACGATTTGATACGCGTAGTCGGTATCATTAAAGGTTATTCTTAAAGGCAATCCCATGTGGCAAATGTTCGTTGGTAAAGATAGACTTGTTAAGGAGATTGGCGCTGTTTTTTCGAAAAAATAATCGGCTGATTTTGAGAGCGCTACCGCGTCCATGTTAAACCTTGTTCCCGCCCGGGCGCTTTTGGGGCCGAAATGGGCTGCACTGCTGAAGTGTGCTAATCACCGTTCTTTACCGCCAATTTCAGGCAGGTTATGGGCTGATTTGGTCAAAAAAATACCTCGAAATGCCATTATCAGCAACATTTTATCATGCAAAATATCGTCAAAATCGCGCCCCTTATATTTACGACAACTGTTATATTTGGTGAAAACTTATATCATGAACTATTGGCTCGTCAAATCAGAACCTCATAAGTATAGCTGGGAACAATTTAATAAGGATGGCCGTGCCGTTTGGGACGGCGTGCGCAACTTTGCTGCGCGTAACAACCTGAGAGCTATGAAAGAGGGAGACCTGGTGTTTTTTTATCATAGCAACGAGGGTAAGGATGTTGTTGGCATAGCCAAAGTGATCAAAGAATCGTACCAGGACCCAACTACCGACGACACCAATTGGCTGGTGGTTGATCTCGTGCCTGTCGAAGCCCTGAAAAAATCAGTCACACTGGCGCAAATAAAAGCCGAACCGGCATTAAAAGATATCCAATTAGTAAAGCTCGGCCGCTTGTCTGTTTCCGCAGTGAAAAGGGAGGAATTTGATAAGATAGTGGAAATGGGAAGCTAAATCATAATTAATTGTCCATCATCAACCTGTCTCAATTTTTTCCGTGTTCAGATACCTGCTTTGCTCCGCTCTTCTTCTTAATTCAATTGCCCTCCGGGCGCAGTCACCTTTTAAGGGATTGGAAAACTTGTTTACCACACCGGGGAACTATATCGTTTATCACACAGCAATTCCCCCGGTAATCGACGGCAATATTAACGAATTAGCCTGGCAGCACGTAACCTGGACGAACGAATTTGTAGACATTGAAGGCGCCGACAAACCCAAACCTTCGCTTTCTACCAAAATAAAGATGCTTTGGGACGATAGCTGTCTTTACATTGCCGCTCAGCTAACCGAGCCGCAGGTGTGGGCAACCTTAAAGAACAGGGACGATGTCATTTTTCATGATAATGATTTCGAATTTTTTATAGATCCCTATAACACAATGCATAATTATTTCGAGGTCGAGATAAACCCATTTAATACCATTTTCGACCTGTTCCTGAATAAGGCCTATCGCGACGGCGGAACACCTCTGAGCAGCTGGGATGTTAAAGGCTTACGGTCGGCGGTGAAGATACAGGGCACGCTTAATAACCCGGCTGACGAAGATGAGGGCTGGACAATTGAAATGGCTGTGCCATTCAGGTCGATGCGTCTGGGCGGCGGCCCTATCGTGCCGCGTGAAGGAACAATTTGGCGTGCTAACTTTTCGCGGGTTGAGTGGGATACCAAAGTTATTGACGGTAAGAATGTTAAGCTTACCGATAAAGCAGGTAAACCACTGCCCGAACATAATTGGGTATGGTCGGCGCAGGGGCTTATCAATATGCACTACCCCGAACGATGGGGCTATTTACAATTCAGCAAAAAAGAGTCTGGCTCGGTACTCTTTACCATGCCATATGCAGAATTGCAAAAGCAATACCTGTGGCTCGTCTACTACCGTGAAAAGGAATGGTATGAAAAACACCACAGCTACAATAAAAACTTGACAGACCTTGGTTTGGGCCAGGAGATTAGTGTCGATAGAAGGGCAAATGAATTAACACTTCAGGCAACAGATTACCAGTTTATGGCTTTGGTAAAAGATAAAGACGGCAAATCCTCGTGGTCCATTAACCAGGACGGACTGATAAAGCCCGTAACGAATCAGCCCGGCGAATAAACGAGCATTTTAAACTTACTCTTTCTGATCGGTAAAAAACAACGCCTTCAATTCTGTAGCATCATCCGGTTTCATTTTTCCGCCCAGGATAAGGCGTAGTTGACGACGGCGTAATGCACCGGCATACAACAGTTTATCTTCCTCGGTTTCCGGCTCCAGCGACGGTACAGGTATCGTCCGCCCGCTTTGATCCACAGCCACAAAGGTGTAATAAGCCTCGTTGCTTTTAACTTTCGTCGCCGAGGGTATATTTTGTGCCCATACATCAAGCCTTACCTCTACCGAAGTGGTAAATGCGCGGGTCACTTTCGCCTCAATAGTAACCACATCGCCCAGCTTGATAGAGTGCTTAAAAGAGACATTGTCAACAGAGGCAGTAACCACTATACGGTTGCAATGCTTTTGCGCCGATATAGCCGCAGCAATATCCATCCAGTGCAATAAGCGCCCGCCCATCAGGTTATGCAATGTGTTGGTATCGTTGGGTAATACCAGTTCGTTCATAATGGTGTGTGATTCTTTGGGCGTTCTGGATTTCATATTTGGGGGTTTTGCCGTAAATATACAAATCCTTACCTCTTTTGAGTACTCAACGGCCGGTACCCCACCAGCTCGGTCCACCTTGCGCCCGAGGGGTGATAGTAAACCAGTATTTCATATTCATTTTCCGTCTCGAAATGTGACCCGCCGAAAGCCGTATTGTCCGGCTTAGCCGATCCTTTAGGCACCCACACATATTCATAATCATAAACGCCCTGTTTCAGGAACAACTGGATATGAAAGTGATGATCCGTTGGGTCATACACTAATTTACTTGCATCACTAAGCCGGTAATTATTGAATTGCCCTACAATATACACCGTGCCATCGTTATCTGATCTGGTTGTTGCAAGCATGAAGTACATGTGTGCATAGTCGGCGTCTACACGCGGGTCGCTGCCGCCATCCTGGTTTCCCGGAAAGAATTTGCCGTCGTTGTCGTAATAGAAGGCGTAGTTAGGCTGGTTATTGGTCGGGTCTATCAGTAACACTACCGTATTCGCTGTATCGCGGTAAATGTGCGATACCCGGTCCGAATTCAATTTCAGGCTGCGCGTATCGAAATGCCTGAATTCATTTAGTCCCTGGAAATTGTTAGTGCTGATGTCATTGTAGACCAATGTGTTGCCGCGAATGTTGGCGGGCTGCGAATTAAGGATAGCTGTTTCGCTGCGCCGGTTTTGAATGATAAGCGCACGGATGTCATAATTGGGATTCTGTACCCGCAAAGCCCCGTAGTTGATCTCGAAATTGACCTTCTGATGGGTTTCTCTTAACGAATTATCACTCGACGGAACAACCTCGGCCACAGTAGAAACCTTCGGCTCCACCACATAAAAACGCCGTGTAAGCACCATTTTGGATCTGTCCCCGTCCTCGTAAACTTTCAGTACATAATTGCCGGATATTTTTGGCCTGATATTATCGTTCGGAAATTTAAGCTCGTAGTGAGTGTATTTTTGAATAGTGGACGATGAATAGCTGTAGTCGCGTATTTGGTCCTCGGTGAAGCTTTGCAGGTATTCTGCCGGCGAAATATTGGTCGGGGTCCAGTTCTCGTCGCAATGCTCAATGGTATAATAAAAATTGCGGCTGCCGCCCTGCAGGTCATCAAAGCCCAATAAAAGCTGCTCACCCGAGTTTAGCTCGATAAGAGGGAATGATGCTGCTTTTTTGGTGTTATATAATTCGACGGTTTTTATTTCCGGAAGAAAAACCTGGTCGGTATAGGGCGTAGTTTGCGCAAAGCCACCTAAGCTAAAAAACAAAGCTATGCAGAAACATAACGCAAATCTCCTCATGGTTTACCTGGGTTTACTCTACTAATCTTTGGTCACTAATCACAAATCCCTACAATCAAGCCTCCAGTTCCAAAATTTGTTCCGCCAGCGCTTCCCACTTAACTTGCACTTCCTGTAGTTCCAGTTTCTTTAGCTGGTAGCTGTCAGTTACCCTGGCTGCATTATTCGCATCGTTATACAACTTATCGTCGGCAAGTTGTGCCTCAAACTCCTTCACCGCCTTTTCCAGTTCAGCTATTTCCTGCTCCATCTTTGCCAGGTCCTGGTTAAGTTTTTTTATCTGTTTGGATTTTTCGTCCGATTGTTGCTTTTCGGGAGAAGGCTCTTTCTTTTCTTCTTTTTTGGGCTGGGGTGCAGGGGTGGCGGCTTTGGGCGCAAACTTACGTTTAGCGCTCCATTCGTCAAACTCGGCATAAGTGCCCGGGTATTGTTTTATCAGGTGGTCCTCGATAAACCATATCTTGTTGGCCACATTGTCAAGGAAATAGCGGTCGTGGGATACGACGATGAAAGTACCCTGGTATTGTTGCAGCGCCTGTACCAGGATGTTTACTGATGCGATGTCCAGGTGATTCGTCGGCTCATCCAGTACCAGGAAATTAGCGTCTGCTGTTAGAGCTTTCGCCAAAGCAACACGCGACTTTTCACCACCCGATAACACTTTGATCTTCTTGAATACGTCATCGCCGGTAAACAGGAATGAACCTAAAATAGTCCGCAATTCTGTTTCGGTATGTTTTGGGGCGAATGACTGTAACTCCTGCAAAACTGTATTTTCCAAATGTAAAGCTTCCAGTTGGTGCTGCGCAAAAAAGGTTTGCGATACATTGTGGCCGGTTTCAGCCTTGCCGGTAAAATCTTTATCAGCACCTGCAATAATGCGCAATAAGGTTGATTTACCTTTGCCGTTTGCGCCTATCAGCGCAATTTTGTCGCCTTTTTCAATTACCGCCTCCGCATGTTCTAAAATATCGATAGCAGGATATTTTTTGGTGATGTTATCCAGTGTTACCACGTGCCTGCCCGATTGCTTCGAAAAGCGGAAGCTGAAATTCACCGACGGGTTATCATCATCCACATCATCCACACGTTCCAGCTTGTCCAGCGCTTTAATGCGCGACTGCGCCATTTTAGCTTTGGAAGCTTTGGCCCTGAAACGTTCTATCAAACGCTCTTCCTGCCGTATTTTCGATTGTTGATTTTTAAATTCGCCCCGCTGAATTTCTTCACGCTGTGCCTTTTCTTCCAGGTAGAATGAATAATTACCCGCATAAACGGTCAGCTTGCCTTTGCGCGATTCAACCGTACGGTTGATCACTCTGTCCAAAAACCACCTGTCGTGTGATACAATAACTATTGCCCCTTCAAAAGCTTTCAGGTATTCCTCGAGCCATTGTATGGAAGGTAAGTCAAGATGGTTGGTAGGCTCATCCAGCAACAGGATGTCCGGTGCCTGCAAAAGTATCTTGGCAAGCATCACACGCATACGCCAGCCGCCAGAAAACTCGCTCAACTTGCGATGGGTGTCCGGTTCGCTAAAACCAAGACCGGCCAGTATCTCGTGCGCTTTGTATTCGATGTTATAACCATCCAGCACTTCAAATTCATGCTGCTTGTCACTCAGTTTGTGCAGCAGGTCCTCGCTATAATCTGTTTCGAGCTTTTTTAGCAGGTTCTCTATTTCGTCGTGCAACTGGTTCTGGCGCTCAAAAGCCTCCATGGCCACATGCAATATATTTTTTTCGGAAGAGTAGGAGAGCAGGTCCTGGTTTAGGTAGCCCATGGTCAGGTCCTTGGCCATGGATATAGTACCCGACGTTGGCGAATACTCACCAACGATCATTTTCAACAGGGTAGTTTTCCCGGTGCCGTTAGCACCTATCAGGCCAATTTTTTCACCCGGTTTAATATGCCAGTTAGCCTCATCATATAAAGCCCGCGCACCTATCTCGAACGTAAGATTATTTATAGCGATCATTTGCGCGCAAAGATACGGTTTTTGAGGCTTAAAGCTTAAGGCAGAAAGCAAAAAGCGATAGACGCCATGAACTATGATCCGTGAACTATGAACTAAAAAATCTAACTTCGCGGCATGTACCAGTTGATAAAACCGCTGCTGTTCCGGTTCGACCCTGAAAATATACACTATTTTGTTACCCGTAATTTAAAACGCTTCAATCGCTTTCCCGGTGGTTCAAAGGTAAGCCGGTTGATATGGGATATACAGGATACCCGCCTGGAGAAAGAGGTATTCGGCCTTAAGTTTAAAAACCCTGTGGGCCTTGCTGCGGGTTTTGATAAGAATGCCGAAGTGATAGGCGAGATGGCCGACCTTGGTTTTGGCTTTATTGAAGTTGGGACCGTAACTCCTTTACCGCAGCCAGGCAACATTAAACCGAGGATGTTCCGCCTGCCGGCAGATAAGGCGCTCATTAACCGCATGGGTTTCAACAACATGGGAGCTGATGTAGTAGCCGAGCGTATTGCCGCTTACCGCCGCAATGCCAAGCCCTTGCAAAAGGGGTTGATCATAGGTGGTAACATTGGCAAAAACAAAGTCACACCCAACGAAGAAGCCGTAAATGACTACATCAAATGTTTTGACCGTCTGTTTGATGTGGTTGATTACTTCGTTGTGAACGTGAGTTCGCCCAATACGCCAGGCCTTCGTGCTTTGCAGGAGAAGGAGCCGTTGATGAATATATTGAACACCCTGCAGCAACGAAATTCCAAAAATGGTATCAGCCGGCCGATATTATTAAAGATCGCCCCCGATCTGACCCACGAGCAATTGGATGATATTGTGGACATCGTTATCCAAACAAAGATTGCCGGCTTGATTGCCACCAATACTACCGTCGTTCGTGAAGGGTTGAGATCAGCAAAATATACAGAGGAGCAAGGCGGACTAAGCGGAAAACCCCTAACGGAACACTCCACCGAAGTGATACGCTATCTTTCCCAACGGTCAAAGGGTGCTTTCCCCATTATTGGGGTGGGCGGCATCCATTCCGCACAGGATGCCATGGACAAATTAAAGGCTGGGGCTTCACTGGTGCAGCTTTATACCGGCTTTATTTATGAAGGCCCCGGTTTGATCAGCCGGATCAATAAAAAAATCCTGTCTGCCTAAGCAAACAGGATTTGTAACTTGATCAATAAAGTCTCCCCGGCAGGGGGAGATTTAGAGGGGGCTTATTTACCTAAAGCCTTCGCAATAGCTTCGTTATTCTTCACTAATTGGCTTTTTTTCGGCTCCGCCGAACGGCTTCCCAGCTCGATGTTGGTAGCCAGCTTAAGGCCCTGAACCTCTAAACGTGAGAAAGTTTTATTTCTTCTGTCTTTTCTTTTTAAACGTGTAACGCCCATGGTGTTGTAATTTTAATATTGTAAACCTCGAGGTCGGAAGCGGATTCGAACCGCTGTAGGAGGTTTTGCAGACCTCTGCCTAGCCACTCGGCCATCCGACCCTTTTTAAGGAGTGCAAAAATAGTAAATATTTATTGGCTGGCAATTTTATTTTAAAGCTTTTCTGCTTATTTCCGAACAAAATAACGCCGTTGCTATCGCTACATTCAATGATTCCGCCTTACCGGCACGCGGTATAGTTACTGCGCTGGTAATCAATTTTTCCGTTTCAAGCCTGATCCCGTTTCCTTCGTTGCCCAGCAACACAAGCCCTTCATTACCAAAATCAGTGTTATATATGTTATTCCCATTTAGCAAAGCCCCGAATACAGGCAGCTTAACCAACGGCAAAAACGCACTCAGACCGGTATAGTAAACCTTAACCCTTGCCAGGGAACCCATGCTGGCCTGTACCACCTTCGGATTGTAAACATCAACCGTGTCTTCTGAACAAATGATCTGCTCAATGCCGAACCAGTCGGCAATGCGGATAATGGTTCCCATATTACCAGGATCCTGGATACCATCTAATACCAGCGAAAACTTCCCTTTCAATTCGTTGTGGCCCAAAGCCCCCCATGCTGGTATTTTGATTTGCGCTACAACATCCTGCGGCGTTTTAAGGCTGCTTACTTTCTCAAGGTCGGTAACAGAAATTTCACACAAGTTTATTTTTTGGGATAATTTCAGCACTTTTGAATCGAACCGGGGAATATGATAAATAGTTTCTATTTGGTAAGGCGAATTGACAAATTCGATGATGGATTTGTGGCCCTCCACCAAAAAAAAACCTGCTTCGCGGCGAAACTTTTTATGTTGTAATGACTTTAATAAATTGATTTGGGATTTTGAAAGCATATAGTACAGAAGGTTACCGCCTTACAATATTAAGTATTCTTCTTGTCTTTCTGGTTTCGGGCTGCAGTTTAACCCGGCGGCTTAAGGATAACCAGGCGCTTGTGCGTAAAATTACCATCAAAGGGGTCGATAAAGAGTTTTCTGAAGCTGCCATCAACTATGTAGATAAAGACCAGCAGCCTAATAACAAATTTAATCTCCGGTTATATTACTGGTTCAGCAAGAACGGGAAAAAAGACATCGGCGAACCGCCTAATATCGTGGATACGTCTCTGGTAGAATTTTCAAAACAGCAGATACAAAAATTTTTGAGGAATAAGGGGTACCTGAAAGCGGCCGTTACCGATACCATAAAGGTAAAAAATAAGCGGGCCGAACTCATATTCACAGCAACCGAGGGCCCAATGTTCAGGTTTCGAAAATATAGCGATAGCATTGCGGATAAAAAGGTGGAGCACCTTTACCGGCAATATCTTTCTTCATTTACCCATGTAAGGCCTGGCGGACGATATGATGCTGATACATTGGCGTACGAACGCGATGGAATTTACACCCTGATGAAGCGGAACGGGTATTATGATTTTTTGCGCCAATACATCACTTTCGATGCCGATACTACCTTTAACAAAAGCGTTGCCGATGTAAAAATGATTATTGATAACCCGCAGGGCAAAAGTACACACCCCACATATAAGATCAACAACACCACGATAACGATATCCAACACCAGCGGCAGGAATACCGGGCCTGCAGATACCCTCAAAGTAGATTCCCAATATAAATTTATCGACTATTCGCATAAATTTAACCCACGTATCATCACCATTTACGATTTCCAGAAAAAGGGTGAACTTTATAATATCGACAGGCAAATACTGACAACGTCGCGCCTGGCCGAGTTGAACGTTTTCAGGAATGTGCCTAACCCGGCCTATGAAAAGCTGGCCGATAGTACTAACCGCCTTAACAAGCGAATAGACCTTGTGCCATTGAAACAGATGTCGGACAGGGTGGAGGGCGAGTTCCTTTTCAACGGCGGCAGATATGGGTTCAACATTGGCAATACTTTTACTGACAGAAACCTGTTCAAGTCGGCCACCATTTTACAGGTAAAGCTCAACTATAATACGCTGTTCGACAACGGCAGCAATTCTACGGTGCGCGGCGCAGTTGAGAACCAGGAGTTTAAACTTGGAGCAAGCGTTACTTACCCCCAAATACTTTTTCCTTTTCATTTGCCTATTTTGGGAAAATATGGCGTACCGCACACTACGTTCGCCAGCAGTTATTCTTTGTTCTTCCAAAAAGGTCTGGTTGAACGGCAGAGTTTTGTAAACTCTATCAGCTATGATTTTACAGAGACGGCAAGTAAAATACATACGGTAACACCAATTGATATCGAATTTTCAAGAGGAACAATAAACGAACAAGCCAGGGACTCGCTTTTGAACAAAGGGTACTACTCGTATGTGTACCTTATCGGACGTACCATTTTTACGTCGGGCTCGCAATACACCTACCAGCTCAATGCCAATAAACTGAATTCGTATCAAAACTTTATTTACTTCAGAGGCAGCCTGGATATTGGCGGCAATACGCTGTCGTTATTAAGCAACGTTTTCAATACGCCGCGCGATACGGCGGGGCAGCGCACGTTTTTCGGCTACACCTTTGCACAATATTCCAAAGCGGAGGTCGATGTCAGGTTTTACAAAGATTTGGGTCACGAACAGCAGTTTATCTTGAGGCTTAATCCGGGAATAGGTGTCCCATACGGCAATAGTTCGCAATTGGTATTTGAAAAAAACTTCTACGTGGGGGGCGCCAACGATATCAGGGCCTGGATACCGCGTACACTCGGGCCGGGCCAATTTAACAGGGCAAGTTATGGCTCAGACGCCGCTGCTAATGAACTCAGGAGCCGCTTACGCTACCTCGACCAATTTGGCGAAATTAAATTCGTAGCGAATGCCGAATACCGGTATAAGATTGCCAACAACTTTTTTGGATCGGCATTAAAGGGCGCTTTTTTTGTAGACGCAGGCAATGTTTGGCGTTTGCATAAACAGGATCAGTTCCCTAACCAGGAGTTCAGGCTAGATAACATTCTGCCCTCTACGGCTATGGCAGTAGGTACCGGCCTCAGGTTCGACCTCACCTTCTTCGTATTCAGGCTGGACGCTGCTTTTAAATTTAAGGATCCTGAGTTTTCAGGCTCCGATCAGTGGGTGCTGCTAAAACATGGCGACGAGCTGTTCCATTCCGGCACATTCAAAAACACCTACAGGCAAACCAATGGCGACAGCTATAACTTTATGCAGCTAAACTTTGGCGTAGGTATGCCTTTCTGATCAATTATTGATTTATTGAATTATTGATAGCAGCAGCCTTCAGGGCTTTCCGCTTCAAGCTCACTTACCGAACATCCCCTTCAAGCCGTCGATAATGCTTTCGAAAAAAGTACCTGCTCCCAGGTTGTGGTTGTAATTGAAATAAATAAATATAATAAAAATGACCGCCGCTATAACGATAAACTTTTTGAACATATAGCCCAATATAATGAGCAATACCGGGATAGCCAGTAGCACGATCCAGCTAATGTGGACCGGGGTCAATTTATGGTCGCCTTTGTAAACGTAGTAAAGTATGGAATGTGTACCCGCTTCGTCTACATGTTTCACATACAGGAAGCTTGATTTATCGAGCTTTTCGTGATAGAAAGCCGTGCCCTTATCAAAGCGAAGGTCTTTCTGAAAACCGTTAACGGTAAAGGAGAAAATGCCGTTCACGTTTTCGAGGATATTACCTGATGTATCTACCGCAACCACAGCTATCTCGCTTTGTGCAAAAGGGTTTTCCTTAATGGCGAAGTGCCTGATCGTTACGGTATCAGCAAAAGATACGCCCACGGAAAATACGAGAAGGCAGACAAACAGTAAAATTTTTTTCATATTTCAGGGTACGGCCTGGCCGGTCGCGATGTTGAAATAAAAGTAATATTTTTTATCGGTTAAGCAGGTAAATACTAAAGTTTAGCATAGTAGCAAAACTAACCCAAAGCAGGTAGGGAACCATTAGCCACGAAGCGGGTTTGCTGAATTTTCCGAAATAAATAATATTGGCCAGTATAGTAAGCCATAAAAGCTTTATGACTATAAGTGCGCCAAACAATTCGTGCATCCTGAAAAATACCAGTGACCAGGAAAAATTCAGCAGGAGTTGAACGACGTAGATGGTAACGGTTAGTTTAAATGTACCGGAACTATCACGCAGCTTCCATACCAGGTATGCCGAAATGCCGATAAGAATATAAAGAGTTGTCCAAACAGGAGCAAATATCCAGTTTGGCGGGTTGAACGAAGGCTTTTTCAATGTGGCGAACCAGCCGCTTATTTCGGGGCGTGTAAAAAATGATGCACCGATACCAATGGCGAGCGTGATCAATATGCTGATGATCAAAGGGAAATATTGAATCCTTTTTGAATGATAGTTTTCCATAACAGGTTAGATCGAACGATACAGATAACCAAAAACACAAGATAATGTTTTAAAGGTTGACTACCAACAGCTTAACCCCGATCGGTTGCGTTGTGGCAGCGATATGGCATACATAACCATCAACGATATTGAGTTGTTGTATATAATAGGTAACGCCATCGTAGGTAACTGTATCGCCCGATACTTCTACTGAGGATAGCGGCGTATGAAAACCGGTACCAATAGCCTTCAATAAAGCCTCTTTTCGTGTCCAGAAGATATAAAAACCTTTAACGATGTCCTGATAACTCCGGATGACGCGCCATTCGTTGTTTGTAAAGTGATCAATGTAATCATTCAGGTTAATAGGTTTGACTTGTTCAATATCGATGCCAACCTTGCCGGCGTCCGTTCCGCAGCAAATAGCAAAATTCCCTGAGTGAGCTATATTAAAATCAAAGTTATTATCGAAATAAGGCCGGTGATGAGTATTGTATTCGAGTTCACTTAATGATAAAGGCAAGTTAAACTGTTTCAGCAATTCTATCAGCAGCAATTTTCCAGTGATATTTAACTGCTTATCTATCCATTGCCTCTTTCTCAACGCTTCGCCGTGCAGACTATCAGGAAGCAAAAAAAGCTTTTCATTAAGCTCCTGCTCAGTCCATTGGCGATCGATATGGGTATAACAGCAAATTAGCATACTCAATTCAGCCTACAAGTCATCGGCCATTTCCAAACTTTCCCAGCTTGTCTTTTTATAATAATGCAACATAACCCAGGCTATAAGAACGAATAAGGCACAAAGTATCCATATCACATTTTCCCATTTCATCAGGAAATAATGCCCTACGCCTATCCCGCCCAGGAAAAGCATTACCATTAAAGAGGTGAAGATACGCCCGGCGCCTTGTTTTACTATAACGGGCTTCGAAAACGGCAAACCTTTGACCAAAAATAAGGCCATTAGTACACCATAAATGGAGCAGACCAGCATGGCGAGGATAATATCATTGACCGCTGAAGGCCCCCAGACGAAAAAAATAATGATGCCCAAAACCAGGCAATAAGGTAAAAAATAGATAGTCAGAATAGCCTTGTACATCCCGGACAATATTTTGCCTGGCTCGCTGATAGGCGTAGAGTAATACACCCATGCCGATTTGTATTTGTCTGACATAGAGATATTCGTCAATATCGCCGAAAGAATAAATGTACAGAGATATACAAGAATTATATAGTTATGCCCATTTCTTAAATTTTCCCAACGTTCGGCCAGGTCTTGCCCTTTGCCGTTTAATGTAAAGTAGATAAAATAAATAGGAATATAGGCAAAAGCCGGATACACTTTCATTTTGAATTCGCGTGTCCGGGCCGAAAGCTTCCAGGTGATCTTGAACCCGGCATTCTCAACCGGATCCGGAGCCACGATGCCTGCTATTTTATCCAATAATCCCGATCGCTTCTCCTTTTTTGCGATAGCAGGTGAGCCGCTGTTGCCATCCGAAGTCGCTATGGCAGACAGGCGCCGGTTAAAGCCCGGCGCCAATACTTTGGCAACAAGCCATAGCCCGAATACTGGTACCACAAGGCCCGCAATGGCAAGCAGGCTGCTTACCAGGTTAGTGGGGCCGTGATGGAAGAGAAGTTCATTTAATGCTGTGATCCATACAGGCGGCAAAATGTAAGCATACCAATGGCTAAGAATACTGATATTTTCAATAACTGCTACATTGATCAATCGTGGCAGCAAATAATAGGCGGCAAATATGATAACAGAAAACCCTATTTGGATATAGCTGATAATATCTTTGAATTTCTGTGGGCTCACAAACTTCATGATCACCAGGTAAACAATATTGACAATGAAAATGCTGAGAAAAGTAGCCTCAATTATCTGGACAAAGAAAACCGGTATGGAAAGCGGCCCGTCGATAAAGCCAATCATTATTAAACCGGGGGCGCCTTGCAATAAGGCCAGGCGGAGAACATAAATACTGATATGCAAAATGCGGGATACGGCCATTGTACGGTCGCTGACTGGCCGGGGCAGGATAATAAACTGATCGCGAACATCG
Source organism: Mucilaginibacter sp. (assembly GCF_035492695.1). Classification (GTDB taxonomy): domain Bacteria; phylum Bacteroidota; class Bacteroidia; order Sphingobacteriales; family Sphingobacteriaceae; genus Mucilaginibacter. The sequence goes on from NZ_DATJJC010000006.1 coordinate 92,937, forward strand.
ATCAAAACCGTAGTGAAATCCGAGATCAGCGTCAGGGCCATTAACACCATAAACACACTGAAATACAGCGTTTGCCCTACATAGGGCATTTTATTTAAAAAAAGTACCAGGCTTATAAAAAAACCCATTAACACAGTGAAAAAACTTATCACCCACGAGGATTGCTTCTTGTTCTTCGCATTTTTTCGTGCAGCGAATGCTACGCGGGGCCTGCGGTTATCGATCATAAGTTTTACCCGTAATATCTCGTTCAGCTGATAGGTGTCTACACCTGTGCGTGCCAAAATGGGATTAAGGAATGTTATGAAGCGGAGAAATATTTTGTCCATCATAAGGCAGGTCAGTCAAAAGCGTTAATGATCGCGTCCGTTTCACTGGAGGAATCTTCCCTTCCCGTAAGTTTGGAGAAGATACGTTCCAGCGTGTCGCTGTGATTTTGTTTGAGCGATTCAAATGTCCCGTCGGCAATTATCTCGCCTTTGTTGATGAGTAATATCCTGTCCGAAACTTTTTCCACCACATCCATCATATGCGAACAGTAAAATATGGTTTTGCCTTCTTTCGATAACCGTGTGATCAATTCTTTGATCATAATAACGGCGTTTGCATCCAGCCCGGACAGTGGTTCGTCCAGTATAATGATCCTGGGGTTGTGAATTATGCCCGCAATAAGAAGCACTTTTTGCTTCATCCCTTTTGAAAAAGTATCCATCCTGTCATCCGCATTAACACCTAACCCAAACGCAGCAAGTAATTTCCGGGCCCTGTCCTGCAATGCATTTTCTTCCATGCCGTATAGCTTGCCTATGAAATCAAGGTATTCCATAGGGGTAAGCACATCGTATATCTCGGCGTTTTCGGGTACGTAGCCAAAAAGCTTTTTGATAGCCATTGGGTCCTTTGCCAGGCTGATACCCTCAACCAGTACCTCGCCCTCAAAATCGGGAATGAGTCCTGTCAGGATTTTTACGGTGGTCGATTTTCCGGCACCGTTGGGCCCTATATATCCGATAACCTGACCTGGGTAAATATCGAGAGAAAGATTTTTTAATACCTGTTTCTGGCCATAGGATTTGGAAAGATTACGTATTTGTATAAGAGGCGTCTCAGTCATGGGATGATTGAATAATTGCCGGTAAATTAATGAAAATAACCAAGCATATCAGGCTGGCGGCGAAATTATAACCCTGAAGATTTAGTTCGTTGATGCCAGCCTTTTGATGTATTGTTTATTAATGGTAATTAAGTAGCTTTATACACTCAATCACAACCTCATGGCTGATCACACCCTAATTATTAATGGCCAATCCCATACCGTTGATATCGATTCTCAGATGCCCCTGCTTTGGGTAATACGCGACGTTATCGGCCTGAAGGGAACAAAATTTGGCTGCGGAATAGCGCAGTGCGGCGCTTGTACGATTCATCTCGATGGCGACCCAACGCGGTCATGCAGCATTCCGGTATCTATCGCCGATGGTAAAAAAATAACCACCATCGAAGGAATATCTGAAACCGGCGACCACCCTGTACAAAAAGCATGGACCGATCAGCAGGTGCCGCAGTGTGGCTATTGCCAGTCGGGGCAGATCATGTCGGCTGTCGCACTCCTTGCGAAGAACCCTAACCCCAGCGATGCCGACATTGATGTCGCTATGTCGGGCAACATTTGCCGTTGCGGCACTTACCAGCGTATCCGCAAAGCCATTCACCAGGCTGCGGGACAGACGATCAGGCAAAATAACTTAGCCGAAGCCAAATAACCGGAGATCACCATGGAAGAAAAAACGAAGATAAACCGCAGGAAATTTATTACGATTTCGGGAATTGCAGGCGGTGCCCTGGTATTAGGATACGCCCTGTTAAAAGAAACAAAACTTGGCGAACTGGTGAACATGAGTGGTGTCGACGCCGGGTCGGAATTTACCCCTTACATTATTATTGACAGATCGGGCAAGATAACCCTGATGAATCCCAAGGCCGAGATGGGGCAGGGTACTTACCAATCAGTCCCGGCGTTGATTGCCGAGGAACTGGAGGTGTCGTTGGACCAGGTGACCGTGAAATTAACTTCCGGTGAAGCGAAATTTCCGGATGATCAGCAAATGACGGGGGGAAGCTCGTCGGTCAACACAAACTATTTGCCCCTGCGTACAGCAGGAGCAGCAGCAAAGGAAATGCTGGTAAAGGCAGCCAGTGAAAAGTGGGGAGCCCCTGTAACCGAGTGCTATGCAGCAAATGCGATGGTGCATCATAAACCGTCGGGTAAAAGCATTAGCTATGGCGACCTGGCCGAAAGAGCTTCGAAGCTGCCCGTGCCAAAAAAACCGGCGTTAAAGGATCCTAAAGACTTCAGGATACTCGGTAAATCATCGCCGCGAAATGATATTCCGTTAAAGGTGAAAGGGAAGGCTGTTTTCGGTATAGATGCTGATGTGCCCGGTATGGTCTATGCGTCTATCGAACGCTGCCCGGTGTTGGGCAGTAAACTTGTGAGTTTCGACGATAGCGATACACTTAAGATAAAAGGAGTAACACAGGTGGTTAAAACCGATCGCATATTTTTCAAAAACCACTATATGGGCCTTGCCGTCATTGCCGAAAATTACTGGGCGGCATTACAGGGCAGGAAAGCACTGAAAGTGACCTGGGATAACCAGGGGCTTGATAAATTCAACTCAAAGGATTACGAACAGAGCCTTCGTGAACTTTCCAAAACGGAAGGGCTTACCGCACACAAGGATGGCGACTTTGATTCGGGTTATGCCAATGCTGCGAAAAAAATTGAGGCGTTGTACGAAACCCCATTTGTTTCTCATTCGCCGATGGAGCCAATGAATTGTACGGCTGAATGGAAAGATGGTAAAATAGAAGTATGGGTATCGTCGCAAGGTGCGGCATGGACACGCGACGAGATAGCAAAGGCCTTGTCCATCCCTAAAGAAAACGTAAAGGTAAATATGCTGTTCAGCGGCGGTGGCTTTGGCAGGCGCATATCGCAGGACTTCGCGGTAGAGGCCGCATCGATCGCGAAGGCAATTAATAAACCTGTCAAACTGATCTGGACCCGCGAAGACGACACGTCACTCGGGCCATTCCGGCCACCAACTTTTTCAGCAATGAAGGGTGGATTATCGGGCGATGGAAAGGCTGTTGCCTTTCAACATAAGGTGGTTTCTCCATCAATCAATGCTACTATAATGGATAAGTTCGACAAAAGCAAGGTCGACGAGGACATGGTGGAAGGGATCAGCATTCAACCCTATGAAATACCGAATGTAAGAAATGCCTATGTCTATTCCGAAATTCATCTACCGTTAACATGGTGGCGCTCGGTTACCGCATCTACAGTATCTTTTGCACACGAAAGTTTTATTGATGAAATGGCAGTTGCCGCGGGTAAAGATCCAATGGCGTTCAGGCTGGGCATGCTTAACAAACCATCGGACAGCAAAAAAGTGCTGATGAAGCTTAAAGAAGTCTCGCATTGGGATACACCGCTGCCTGCGGGCAAAGCGCGCGGAGTGGCACAATGGAACTTTTTCGCAGGATTATGCGGCCATGTTGTTGAGGTCTCAAGGCGGAAGGACAATTCTGTAAAAGTAGACAAGGTATATTCGGTGATCGATCTTGGTACAGTGGTAAATCCGGACAATGTAAGGTCGCAGGTTGAGGGAGGTATTGCAATGGCCCTTACCGCCGCCACAAAAGATGCGATAACCTTCGAAAATGGAAAGGCAGTTCAGTCGAACTTTCATAATAACCGCATGTTGCGGATCGACGAAATGCCCGAAATAGAAGTACACATACTTGCCGATGGCGGGCCGGTTATCAAAGGTGTTGGCGAACCCGGTCTGCCCCCCTTAGCGCCGGCGCTATGCAATGCTGTTTTTGCGCTAACAGGCAAACGTGTAAGAAAATTGCCTTTTGATCTGAATAACGTGTAAAGACGGGTATAGCCGGATCAATAGTAAAACGGTACGAAATTCTCGTCAGCCACTTCACACTTCACGAGCATGGAAGTGAACAGGATGTCGCCGAAAATATTGGCTATGGCTGTGTCGGCGGCATCGCGGCCGGTAGCAATTTTGATAAGGCCGTTCAGCGGTACCAGTCGCGTGGCATCGAATAATATCCACTCATCGCCAATGTAAGCCTCAAAGCATGCATGGAAATCTCCTGGTTTTAACTGGTATGCATAACCGGTGTAATAACGGGCCGGGATAGTAAGCGCGCGGCATAGCGCTATGCCCAGGTGAGCAAAATCGCGGCAAACACCCGCCTGCTCGGTAACGGTATCATAAGCCGATGTTTGCGCATTACTGAACCCGCTGCGGTATTCTACATTTTTGTTGATCCAGTTGGCAAGTGTGACGACTTTTTCAAAGGGGTTCGAAATATGACCGAACAGGTTATTAGCCAGCCTGAATAGTTTATCCGATTGACAATACCGGCTTGGATATAAATAGGGCAGTACCGCCGGGTCCATTTTGCCGACCAGGATCTCCTCGCGGCCCGTATGGTCCTTTATCTCAAAATCATTGTCTACTATCGCTTCGTAGGCTATCTGTACAATGCTTTTTTCGGGCACTTCCAGGCGGATGATCCTGTTTTCGCCATTAACGGCAAATAATTCCTCAACTTTCAAATAAGGGTCTACGGTAAGTGTCTCCTCCAATACTGCCTGCGCGGGAGTACGCAAGGCGTGAATATTTAATATCAGTGTGCCTGCGGAACGCACATCATAAATCATTTGGGCAGACACATTGAATTTCATCCTTCAGTTGATTAGTGACTAACTTGCATTAAGCTGATTTGTTGGGATTTGTTTGGATAAGGATTAAAAATGACTAACCACTTGACAATATATGTCATCGACTGGTGTTAATCATCCTGCTGAGGCAATTTTGAGAACGCGGCATCCATCCATTCATCGGGAATGTCCTCCAGCGCTTTCTTCAATTCTTCGGCCCATTGCGCCGATATTGTCTGCAGGTCTTTTTGCTCGTATCGTTGCTCGGTAAGCGAAAAACTATTCTTTTTATAAAGCACCACATCTATCGGAAAATCCACATTGTTCGAACTTACCCTGGTCGAATCAAACGAGAGAAACCCCGCCTTTAGCGCCAGTTTCATACTCGACTCCTCCGTTAACGTCCGGTTAAGGATAGCCTTGCCGTGCCCCGAATTACCTATGATAACATACGGTGCGCCCTGCCCCAGTTCAACCCAGTTTCCTTCGGGATACAGCAGAAATAATTTTGGTTCTTTGTCGTCCTTCAATTGCCCGCCGATGATGGTATTCAGATCGAATTTAAACCCGGCATGTTCAAGCGAATCCTTGTCTTCCTCAGCCACTTTCTTTACCTGCAGGCCAAAAGCATTTACCGCTTTGTATAATTTATTGAATTCCTGGTTATCCAGTTGCTCCCTGAAATATACCACCGCTTTATCCCTCACCGACCTAAGCCCGCTTGTCATGATAAAAAGCGAAAAATTGTCCTTTTGTTCTACAAATACTTTCTTTTTGTAAACCGTTTCCGTCCCCGACGTTATCAGTGTGTCGGCAATGGCTACCAACCCTTCCTTTACCTTGATTCCTAAGCAGTAAGTCATTTGTGTTTTTGATAATAAAGTGGCGCAAAGTAATCAATTAAAACGATTCACGCTTGTGTGTGCATCAAATCTCACCTGCCGAAAGCGCATCGGTTTTTACTTATGCGTTGATAGATAAAAAACGGACCCTCATCTGCATTTGAGGGCTGCGCGTCTATTATTTCTTAAAATAGTATAAGTGTCTTTCATATTTCATAAAATAATATTTATCATTGTGTCTAATTGACACTATCAGTTTGTCAAACCAATTGTGCTGCCGGTGATTTATTCCGGATCAAACCAAATAAAATTCGCAATGAAAAGAAAAGTACCCTTTTTGTCCATCCTTGCCATCGTATGGTGTGTGGGCGCATCGGCTCAAAAAAAGCCTGCTGCGGCCACCCCGCAGCTTGGAAAAAGCCCTTTGAAGGCGGTTATAAAAGCTATGACCGTGGAAGAAAAAGTTAGACTGGTGGTCGGTATGGGCTTTAAAATGCCAGGCGCCAGCTCGGCCCCAAAAAAGAAAGAAACCGGGACAACGGCAGTACCTGCGGCAACGCCACCTGCTTTTACCTTACCCCCAATCGATCCAAGTGATGATATCCCTGAAAAGGTGCCCGGTGCTGCAGGACGCACACACGCTATAAAAAGGCTTGGTATCCCCTCTATCACCGTTTCGGACGGTCCCGCTGGTATCCGCATCGACCCGATACGTAATGGCGACAGTTCAAAAACCTACTACGCTACAGCTTTTCCGGTGGGCACTTTGCTGGCCTCTTCGTGGGATGTTAACCTGGTGCACAAAGTGGGTGTTGCATTTGGTAACGAAATACATGAGTACGGTGCTGATGTAATATTAGGTCCGGGCGCCAATATCCATCGCAACCCTCTCGGCGGCCGTAATTTTGAATACTATTCTGAAGATCCCCTGGTATCGGGCAGTATGGCGGCAGCTATCATTAACGGCATTCAGTCGCAGGGGGTGGGGACATCTATCAAGCATTTCGTCGCAAACAACCAGGAAACTAATCGTAACAGCGTTAATACTATTGTAAGCCAAAGGGCGCTGCGCGAGATATACCTGAAGGATTTCGAAATTGCTATTAAGGCTTCGCACCCGTGGACAGTAATGTCGTCCTATAATAAGCTGAACGGCCCTTATACTTCTGAAAACCCTGATCTGTTAACCACAATACTAAAAAAGGAGTGGGGCTTTAAAGGATTTGTAATGACAGACTGGTTTGGCGGCCGCGATGCGGTTGCCCAGGTGAACGCTGGTAACGACCTTTTGATGCCGGGCACCACCATGCAATCGAAGGCGATTTTAGAGGCGGTTAATAGCGGCAAGATCAAGATGTCGCAGTTGGATGCCAATGTCGAAAGGATATTGAATATTGTCCTTAAGTCGCCCGAGTTTAAAAAGTATAAATACTCAAGCAAACCCGACCTGAAAAAGAATGCAGCCGTATCGCGTATGGCAGCGGCACAGGGTATGGTACTGCTAAAAAATGATGATAAAGCGCTACCATTGAAAGGTAAAAAAGTTGCTCTTTTCGGTAACACATCTTACGATCTGATAGCTGGCGGGACCGGTAGCGGTAACGTGAATAAGGCGTATACTATTTCGCTTATCCAGGGCCTTGCTAATGGCGGCTATTCTGTTGATGCTAACCTGAAAAGCGCTTATGAGACTTATATAAACGATGCAAAAGCCAAACAGCCAAAGAACAGGATGTCGTTTTTTATGCTGCCGCCGCCTATTCCGCAAATGGCGATAACGCCTGACATGCTTTCGCAGGAGGCTGAGAGTGCCGATGTGGCAATTCTGACGCTCGGCAGGAACGCCGGCGAAGGTGCCGACCGTAAGGTGGAAAATGATTTTAACCTGATGGATTCTGAACAGGCCCTGATCAAAAATATCTCGGACGCTTTTCATGCTAAAGGCAAAAAACTGGTAGTAGTATTGAACATTGGCGGCGTTATTGAAACCGCCAGCTGGCGCGATCAGGTTGACGGCATCCTGCTGGCATGGCAGCCGGGCCTTGAGGCCGGTAACGCTATTACTGATGTGTTGAGTGGCAAAGTTAACCCATCTGGTAAACTGGCTACAACATTCCCGGTGAAATATGAAGATGAACCTTCGGCCAAAAACTTCCCGGGCAAGGAATTACCAATGCCGGAAGGTGAGAAACCCAACCCGATGCGCGGTCACCCTGCTGTAGTTACTTACGAAGAAGGTATCTACGTGGGTTATCGTTACTTTACAACCTTTGATGTGAAACCGGCTTATGAGTTTGGCTATGGCTTATCGTACACCAAATTCAAATACAGCGATTTGAAGCTGAGCTCCAAAACTTTCAATGGTTCGGTAACTGCAACTGTTACGGTTACCAATACAGGCGAAGTTGCCGGCCGCGAAGTGGTTGAGCTTTATGTAAGCGCGCCCGTAGCAACTTTGCAGAAACCCGAAGAAGAACTGCGCGCATTTGGCAAAACCAAAACCCTGCAGCCTAAAGAGTCGCAAACCATGAGTTTCACCTTGTCGGCGAAGGATCTCGAATCGTTCAACACGGCACAATCGGCCTGGGTTAGCGAAGCAGGTACCTATACCGTAAAAGTTGGCGCTTCGTCAACCGACATTAAAAAGTCACAGAAATTTGATCTGCCAAAAACCATCATTGTCGAAAAAGTACACAATGTGCTAAAACCTGAAATGCAGATAGACGAGTTGAAGAAATAAGAACAACGCACACATTAACTGTTCCTATAATGAGCCCGTTCCCGGTTTACTACCGGGGCGGGTTTTTTAGTTAAGCGGGTTTCCGTTCATGGCTTAGTCAGCTAAGTTTTGCTATTTTTATCGAAACTTTCAACCCTGGAAACCGCACAAACAATTAATCCGGAGATAGCGAAACCCCCAACCATCGATTGGATAAACAATCTGAAGGTGATCTCGTTATTCGCCGTCATCGTGTTGCACACCGCTTCGCTGTTACTGATGGATTTCAAAAAAGCATCGTTGAGCGACTGGCTGGCGGCCGATCTGTACAACGCGCTCACCCGGTTTGCTGTTCCCGTTTTTGTGATGATCACCGGCGCCTTATTGCTGCACCGCGAATATGAGATCGGCGATTTTTTAAAACGCCGCCTTTCGCGTATCATCTGGCCCTTCCTGTTCTGGAGCTTGGTGTACGTCGGTTATTCGCTGTACGATGAAGAGATCGTATTTACAGCGGATGTTTGGAAGAACGTTCTGCTGATTCTCCACCAGCTCAAATACGGTGCCTACTATCATTTATGGTACGTGTATATGCTCGTTGGGCTGTACTTTTTCATTCCCGTTATCGGCCGGTTTGCGCGTGCGGCTACAGAAAAGGAAATACTGTACTTTTTAGTCGTCTGGTTCACGGTCATTTCATTTACGCAGCCCTACCTGTCCCGTTTCTGGCCGCAGGTTGATGTCCGTTATTTTACAGGATACGTCGGTTACCTGGTACTGGGTCATTACTTAGCTTTTAAGGAACTGCCTGAAAAGCAAAATAAAACCGGTTTGGTCATCTTTTATTTCTTATGCCTGGCCGGGATAACCGTTGGCACGTATTTCACCACGGCATCATCCGGAAATATCAGTACCCTGATGTACGAGCCCCTGGGTCCGTTCATTATTTTATATGCGGCCGGCATATTTTTGCTGGCAAGAATAACAGTTTATCAAATACCTAAATTCCTTATCCCCATTCGCGATCTTATCGGAAACTACAGCCTGGGTATCTATCTTTGTCATGCCCTGTTTTTAACCTTACTGGCCGACTGGGACTTTAGTTATAAACTTTTTAATCCTTACCTGGGTATCCCGTTAATAGCCCTGGTGTGTTTTATACTTTCGTTTGCGTTGATATTCATTTTGAGTAAAATACCGTACATCGGCAAGTATGTTGCCGGATAGTTCAACTGCTGGAGAAATTGCTTTCAGACCATGTACTCTATCAAGCCATTCGACATTTCTCTAGTTAATACAGTAGGGTTAACATGGTTAATACTTTTTTCTGTATTAATAATATAAGTATCTGATTATAAGAATATTGTGTTAAAATAGACAAAAAACAGGTTAACCATAAATTGACATGCCAATTCGGCTTTCCCAACTATATTTGCACTAATTTGAATGGAGTTGACTGTTTATAGTGAAAGCGGCCTCGTAGTTGCCTCCTGTCGACGGACGTGATGTTAATTTGATTCCGCTGCCGGGCAAACAGGGAAAATGCGCGAAGCGGTAAATTTTCGTATCTTTACCATTATTTATTAATTATTTGACATTCCAGGATTTTAATTTTAACGAACACCTTACCGAAGGTATCCTAAGCATGGGATACACCACACCCACGCCAATACAGGAAATGGCGATCCCGGTGGTATTAGAGGGTAAGGACCTAATAGCCTGTGCCCAAACCGGTACGGGTAAAACTGCCTCTTATTTATTGCCCGTTCTGCATAAAATTGCCGAGGCTGATGAAGGCCACCGTACCACTACGCTTATTTTGGCGCCAACCCGCGAACTAGCCCAGCAGATCGATCAGCAGGTTGAGGGGCTGGCCTATTTTACTGGCCTCAGCTCCATTGCCGTTTACGGCGGCGGCGATGGCATTGTTTACGAGCAACAGCGCCGCGGCATCCAGAACAATGTAGATATACTGATAGCCACACCCGGCAGGCTGATCGCTCACCTTACATCAGGTGTGCTAAAGCTCAATAATATCAAATATTTGATATTGGACGAAGCCGACCGGATGCTGGATATGGGCTTTATGGGCGATATCATGCGCATCATCCGCGATATACCGGCTCATCGCCAAACACTGCTGTTTTCAGCAACCATGCCCGGACCAATACGCAAACTGGCCGGCTCCATCATGAAAAACCCCGAGCAGATCAACCTGGCTACGTCGCAACCGGCGCAGGGTATCGATCAACAGATATATAAGTTACATAACGAACAAAAGTCAAAGCTGGTAACCCTGTTGCTTAAAAACGGCAATTATACCAGCACCATCATATTCGCTAATACCAAGGACGAGGTAAAACGCCTGGCGCGCGAGCTGAAAGGTGCACATATTAAAGTAAATGCCTTTCATTCGGATTTTGAGCAGGCTGAACGCGAGCAAATATTATTAGATTTCAAAAACCGCACTTTACCCGTAATCATAGGTACCGATGCATTGTCGCGCGGAATAGACGTGGAAGGGATAGACCTGGTAATTAATTACGATGTGCCTTCCGACCCTGAAGATTATATCCACCGCATAGGCCGTACTGCCCGGGCCGAAACCACAGGCACCGCTATAACCCTGGTTAACGAACGTGATTCGCGCAAGCTGAAAAGCATTGAACAATTGATAGGTCGCGAGATAATAGCGACCCCGTTGCCGGCCGAGTTAGGCGAAGCTCCGGTATTCAGGGAGCGCAGCCCATCTGATAACAGGCGAAACAATAACCGCAGCAAGTTCAAGAAAAAGAAACGGCCCGGCGACGGGGGCGGTTCTCATTCTCATCAAAAAGTATCAGAGTAATGCGCAGTGGAGTGGCTTTGTACCCGGCTCCTTAATAATCCAGTTCCTCACAAACAAATCCCGCAGCGCGCAGCAGCGATGCTACCATGTTTGTATCTAACCCGGTTGCTTCAATGCGCAGCACTTTATCGCAATCATCCAGGTCAAAGTTCCAATGCCTGACAGTTGGAGTAGCGGCCAGCAAACTACCTATCCGGTTTGCTTTTCGCCTGCTATTTACATTTGTTTTAAAAACTAATATTTCCATAACCGCTTATTTTGCCGCAGGTTTGGCGCCGCGAACTTTGTGCAAATAAATATTCGAAATAATCAGTATTGCAAGCCATATATACGGTTCAAAAACATTAGCGATAGCATCGCCGCTGTTGAAGTGTGCCACAGAAGCCGAAATAAGCACAATGCCGAAGCCTGCGTAAGCCCATTCTTTAACCCGCAATGAAAATTGAGGGACAACCAATACCGTCAGCCCAAGTATCTTTGCTACAAGTAATTCAGTTCTGAAATAAGACGGAAACCCCAGGTGCTCGTAAAGAGGCGTATACATCTTGTAAATACTGAAAAGCATGATCAGGCTGATAATTATCGTTGCCGACCAGTAAATTTTTTTATCTTTTTTCATAATCTATATGATGTTTAAATACTATGGCTTTGATCACTTTCATGATCCTGTACCTAATAAGCGATCTCGATAGTAGATCGGTAAGTCGCTTCATTGTTCACGTTGTTGATCATAAAGTGTGAGACATCGGCCCTTGAAATGCTGAGGGCGTTCTTCAAAAAACTGTTTATGGAAACCCGGTATTTGCCTGTACCTGCTTTATCGGTCAACCGGGGCGGGCGTATTATGGTCCAGTTTAAACCGCTTTCTTTTACCAGGGTTTCCATCCGCAGCAGATCGGCATACATGTATTTCAGTAGCTTCTGAAGAATATATTTAGCTACAAAACGTACATAAAATGGGAGTACCGGGCTTATTTCTACTGCCGAAGCCGAGATAAAAAAAGCACGTTTAACTTCCATCTTTTTCATGGCCTGTATAAGGTGCGCATTACCCTGCGAATAAAGCGTAGTTGGTGCATCGCCAGTTATGCCACCGCTCGCGCCGATAGCTGAAATGACCGCATCCTGGTTCCCCAGGTATTTTTCAAAGGCGTCAGGCTTCATGATATCGCCTTTAACTATGGTCAGATTTGGATGTGTTAGTGATAATTTGGCCGGGTTGCGCAATACCGCAGTAACATGATGCCCGTAACTAAGCGCCAGTTCTACTGTTTGCCGGCCAATGCCTCCATTTGCGCCTATAACCAGCAGGTTAATTTTTGCTTGTTCTATTTTCATACGATCAAAATTTAAAAACACTCAGGGTGAATACGATCAGGAACAGGATCAACTGCACGGTGTACATCAGGTTTAACCTGCTTTGTATCTTTTCAATTTCTACGCCGTTGGTAATGTCTCCAGAAAGCAGGTTTCTTAGTTTCGCCATCAAACTCCGGCCAACTATTGCTCCGTTGATGATAATGCCCAGCACCATTAGCATTTTCAGCCTGAACCACAGCATATCCGTAAATGCATGCACAATACCCACCATTCCCATGCCGGTAATAATAACCACGATAGCGCTTATCCTGATCAAAACAGGGAAAAGGGCCGAACCGTCAAGCATAACCGACGCTTTGCCCTTATCGGTTAATAAATGTTTCTTTACCCGGCTGTAAATAGCTGTATCGGCCACTACAGTGCCGGCAAGGGTGACAAAGCCGCTGATATGCAGTACAAGCAGGGTTTGCAATAATGTTGATGAGCTCATAATAATTGATTCGTTTTCGTTGTATAAATCAAAACTATGCTTCGGTTTCGTAATAAACAATAGTTGCGAAGTAAATTTCATATCTTTACTGCGAAACCGAAATAAAATGACATGAATAAGACAGTGGAACTGGTAAACGAATGGGCCTTATTTGAGGAAAAACACCCCGGCGCCAGTATCGACGACTTTTGCAGGCATTACCTTGCAAGTCATCAGCAGCAAAAAATTACCGGTCCGCTTACCGGTGGTGTTGTGCCGCCTACCAGCGAAGGACTGTTGTTAAAAATGATAGGGCGCATCCATAAACTCAATATGAACTATGCGGGCCGCGCGCTTGAGGGAACGGGCCTTAACCAGGTTGAAGAGTTTGGCATATTGCTAACGGTGCAACAGGAAGGCAACCCGCGAAAAACCGACATCATTTATGCTAATTTATTCGAGCTGTCCAGCGGAACGGATATGCTGAACCGGCTGAAAACACGCGGCCTGATAAAGGAATATGATGACGAAGAAGACAAACGCTCCAAACGTATCGAATTAACCGCGGCAGGGGCGAAGGCGATAGATCTCTGTATGTTGCAGATGCGGAAGGTAGCCGGCATGATGACCATGGAACTGGATGAAGACGACAAACAGCTTTGCATTAGTCTGTTAAAAAATATCGAGATCAAATTCTCTGCACTGTGGCAGCAGCACAGGGGAAAGCCGTTTGAAGAAGTATATACAGATATGGTAGCGGATAAAAAAGTGTAAGTTTTATAAGGAATAATCTTAGTTTTAAGACATCATTATAAAACATTCCATTGCCTTTTATGAGAGGAAAGTTCGCGTTTATATTTATTGCCACAGGCTTTCTCTTTGCCTGCGGTAAAAAGCACCAGGGTGCTATGGTCACTACTTTTGCAGGCAGCGGGGCTATTGGAGCTGCGAATAGCAAAGCTTCCGAAGCATCATTCGCAAACCCGATGGGCATTGCTGTAGATTCGGCAGGCAATTTATTCATAGCTGATTCCCGCAATAACCTCATCCGCAAAATAAGTACGGATGGTGTAGTGACTACGCTGGCAGGCAACGGTGTAGCCGGTGCAGCCGATGGGAAAGCGGATAGAGCGTCGTTCTTTTTCCCCGCTGCGCTGGCAGTTGGGCCCGGGGGGAATGTATACGTCGCTGATACACGCAACAGCCTCATCCGCAAAATAGCGTCCGACGGAACAGTTACCACCATTGCAGGCGCCCTTACACCGGATACGAAGGATAACCCTGAACATCCTGAACGTTTAGATAATCCGCATGGGATAGTAGCAGGAAAAGATGGTAGCGTGTATTTTACCGATTGGGCAAAGGATGTTATCCGCAAAATAACTCCCGATGGCAAAATGGCCACCATTGCCGGTACCGGCGAACCCGGCTCAAAGGACGGGACGGGCACCGCCGCGTCATTTTACTTACCCGAGGGTATTGCATTAGATGACAAGGGGAACCTTTTTATCGCTGATACTTACAATAATATGATACGCAAGGTGGACCCAATGGGGGTTGTTACCACCATTGCAGGAAAACCCGCCAAACAGGGTAAGCATAATAATGGCGCCAAAGACGGTAAAGGTGCCACCGCTTCTTTTTCCAATCCTTGCGGTATTGCTGTGGATAGGGAAGGTAATCTCTATGTTGCCGATGCAGGCAATAGCAAAATACGTAAGATAACTCCCGCCGGTGTTGTTACTACCTTAGCCGGGACGGGCGAACGCGGGGCAGATAATGGTGATGCCGCTAAAGCGACATTTAACCAACCCTTCGGCGTCGCCGCTGACAAGGAAGGCAATATTTATGTAGCCGATTATCAAAATAATTTGGTCAGAAAAATAAGCCATTAAACTCTTATATTGCCCTTAGATATAGATAAATGCAGATCGTCGACCGTTAATGAACTGGTAGGCGTGTATATAAACCTCAAATAATAAAAAAGTATATGATGTTAAAAAATACCCTGTTGCCGGTTTTGCTGGTAGGGGTCATTTGTTTCGGGTGTAAAAAGAGGGAAAAAGTCGATCCCGGTAATACCGGCGGCGGTACAACTAAAGATTCGGCAAATGTACAACATGTGTCTGTACTCACCCAGCACAATGATAATACCAGGGCCGGGTTGAACAGCCAGGAAGCTGCCTTGAACACCTCCAACGTGAACACGGCGCATTTCGGCAGGAAGTTCGTCCTTTCGGTTGATGCACAGGTATATGCCCAGCCCCTGGTTGTAGGTAATGTGTCTATCAGTTCGGGTACGCACAATGTTGTATATATAGCCACAGTAAACAATACCGTATATGCTTATGATGCCGATAATGGTACCAAATATTGGAGCAATAACTATACGGCCAATGGTATGCGCCCGCCGATCGCCAGCGACATGAATTCGAGCTGGTGTAATCCGTACAACGATTTTGCTAACAGTATCGGCATCGTCGGCACGCCGGTTATTGATTCGGCTGCGCAGACAATTTATTTTGTTGCCAGGAGCACGAAGGGTCCCGGCGAAGGTAACTTTGTACAATACCTGCATGCAGTTGATATTACAAGCGGGGCCGAGCGGTCGGGCAGCCCGGTAAAAATTACTGCCAGTGTACCTGGTACCGGCGACGGAAGCAGCGGGGGCACGTCGTCGTTTGATCCGATGCGGAATAACCAGCGCCAGGGCCTGGTGCTTGTAAACGGCGTGGTTTATATCAGCTTTTCTTCGCATTGCGACTGGAACCCGTATCATGGCTGGATACTTGGTTATGATGCCGGTACATTGCAGCAGACGGTGGCCTACAATGATACACCCGATGGCGAAGGCGGCGGAATTTGGGAATGCGGCATGGGTATAAAAGCCGACCAGGCAGGAAATTTGTACGTCACCACCGGAAACGGCACCGTTGGAAAGGGTAATTTGTACAACCCAACAACCAATGGGACAGATGAAAGAACACCTAATCCTGACCCGACGAATCCGGCCAACCGCGCCGAGAGCGCGTTGCGCCTCACACCCTCCGGAAATACGATGCAGGTAACCAGCTATTTTACGCCCACCAATTACGTCGACCTGAATGTTAACGATCTTGATTATGGTGTAATGGGCTCAATGCTGATCCCGAATTCAAATTATTACCTCACAGCGTGCAAGGACGGCAATGTGTACGTGTTAAACAAAGATAATATGGGCGGCTACTCAGGATCGTCCAATCAAATTACACAGACCATCCCCATGAACCAATCGATGCATTGCCAGCCTGCGTATTACAAAGGCAGCGCTAACGAGTTTGTTTATATATGGCCCGGACATGCTCAGTTGCAGTCGCTTGCATTTAACGCAGGCAGCGGGCAGCTTACTTATGGCGCTGCATTTTCGGCTGCAAATGGTCCGCAGTATCCAGGGCCTTCCCTGTCGGTTTCTTCTAAAGGTACAACCGCAGGAACAGGTATAGTTTGGGCATACTATTCAATATCAGGCGGGGGCATATTAAGGGCGTTCGATGCGGCAAATGTTAGTAAGGAACTCTGGAACAGTACACAGGCTATAGGCGATTCACCCGGCAGCTACGCCAAGTTTTGCGCACCGACTATTGCCAATGGTAAAGTATACGTAGCCACATTTTCAAACCAGGTTATGGTTTACGGGTTGAAGTAGCATTTTTTTTTTTTGATATTGATCATCTAATTAACCCCTTTTGTACTTTAGATTTGTTATCAACCAAACGTTAAACATCATCACCATGATAGAACCAAAAGACGAAATGCCATTGGATGACCTTGAAGGGTCGGACAAGGAAGACCAGATGAGTCAGCAGGATATCCACTCGACAGGGATAGATCCAAGCGAAGAAGAACTGGAAAAGGGAAAAGAAGCGGACGCTGATCTGCTAAAGCAGTCATTTGATGCGGCGGAGTCGGCCTACACATTGCGCCTCGATGACGACGCGCCAAAGCCAAAGGATAAGAAGTGAAAATAATGGGGCGTTCGCCCCATTATTTTTTTGCCGTGTTTAATTCCAGTTTCCGCCAGCAGTAGTATATCAAAAACAGCACCGCGAGCAAGCCGATAGGCATAATAACAAAAGCGGTTTGGCTGTTTGCTGCGCAGGCATTAGCTACTGCCGCTCCCATTAAAGTAAACGCAAAACCGGCAAAGGCCCATTCCTTAATGGTTTTAAATTTGTTTTGAACTAAGGCAATAACCCCCAATATTTTTAACGTACCTAAAAAAGGCATTAAGTAAGCAGGCATGCCTAATTTATTCATAGCATCGATACCAGCCTGCGTTTTCATAATTCCGCCGAAACCATCCGCAACATGGAACAGGCAAAAGATTACCAGTAATACCCAGTAGAGTATTTTGATCGTTTTCATATTCATGATCATTTCGCATTAGGATCATAATTGATCATCCACCGGATGCCGAACTTATCCACGAACATGCCAAAGTACGCCCCCCAGAATTCCTTTTTAAAAGGCGCCTCTATTGTTCCCCCTTCCGATAAGCCGTTGAAAAACTTCAGCGCTTCTTCTTCGCTGCCTGGGGTAATGGATAGGCTGAAATTATTGCCCGTTTTCAATATTTGCCCCATCGATTCGATCATGTCTGTCGCCATCAGCAAATTGCCGTTACCTACGGGGAAGGCAATGTGCATGATCTTGTCCAGGTATTCAGCGGGGATTCTATCACCGCCGGGCCCGTCCTTAAAACGCACCAGCGCTGAAAATTCGGTCCCGAACACTGATTTATAAAAATTGAAAGCTTCCTCGGTATTACCGCTAAAGTTTAAATAGGAATTTACTATTGCCATTTTATTTGAGTTTTAATTGGTTAAAGATCAAGTTATAAAAAACCGCTGTTTTTAGTTCTCTTCGTTTTTATTGTAGTTGAACATCCACCTTACGCCAAATTTATCTGCCACCACACCGAACATCCCTCCCCAAAACTGGGTCTTTAGCGGGTCGATTATCTTTCCGCCTTCAGCAAAGCGATTGTAAAACGCGTTGATCTCTTCCTCACTGCAGCAATTTACAGAGATCGCTATCGAGCTGCCGTTTGCAACCCCGCCGGGTCCGGTCATATCCGAAGCCATAATAAAAACCGCACCGTTCAAAAGTGTTGCATGGAGTATTTTATTTTTCATGGAAGGCGGGCACTGGTCTTCAATGGCTGATCCCTTTACTGTTTGTATACTCAACTCGCCCCCAAGGCAGTGCTGGTAAAATTGCATTGCCTCCCGGCAGTTGCCGTTAAAATTGATATATGGGTTCAATGTTGTCATGGCATTAAACTTTAAAAATACTTCAGAATATTGTTTAGCTGGTGTGTATGCCTTTTGGTGTGAAATACGGTAAAATTGATAAATTCCAATCGGGTCATCTGTCCCATTACGGGCATTTCGAAGCCCGTGCATACCAGGTTCAGATCGGCTGACCCGGTCACTTTTCTTATCCCTTCAAAAGCTTCGTTCAATGCGCTTAGCAGGTAGTCCCTGTCTTTAGGCTCATTGGATGGTATAATAAAATCGGGTGATTGAAATTTGATCTCGAAATTCAAAAACGCATCGGCAAGCGGTTTTACATTTTGTTCCGGGTCGCGCCCGGCAGGTTTTACGGGCCCGGTTATGGTCTGCAAAACACCCGATGCCGATTTTAACACGTGTTCGCCAACCTGGCCCGCTGTCCAGCTCCCGTCAAAAGGTACCGTGTTTATATTTTGCCGAGTGAAGGAACCAAGCGCTGTTAGCAGCATTTCTTTTGTGCTTTCGATCTCCGCTACCAAGTCATTTTTCATATTTATTTTGTTTAACAAATTGATTGATGCAAATTAGTATGATTATCATCGCCAAAAAATGCGCAAATACGACATTCAGGCGGGTTGATTGCGACAGAAACCAGGTTTAACTTTACTTTATGAAAACAGTCTCGATATTAGTGCCCGAAAGCTCGGTTCTACAGGGTATTGCCGATCCGCGCTACATTTTTACCGCGGTAAACCAGTTTTTGGAAAATTCCGGCAAATCTCCCTTATTTAAGGTGCAGCTTGTAGGCAGAACGCATGAAGTGAAACTTAATGGCGGTGCGTTTTCCATCCATACCGACCTGTTGCTGGATGAAGTAAAGAAATCGGACCTGGTTATTGTCCCGCCTCTTTTCGGCGATTTGAATGCCGCTATCAGATTAAATAAGGATCTTCTGCCGTGGATAATTGACCAATACGATGCAGGTGCCGAAGTTGCCAGCCTTTGCATTGGCGCTTTCCTGTTAGCTTCAACAGGATTGTTGAACGGGAAAAAATGTTCAACACATTGGTTTTTTGCTAACCAGTTCCGCAATATGTTTCCGGAGGTTGAACTGGTTGACGAAAAGATAATTACCGAAGAAGGACATGTTTATTCGAGCGGCGGCGCCAACTCTTACTGGAACCTGCTGCTATATTTAGTAGAAAAATATACCAACCGTGAAATGGCCATCCTGGCTGCCAAATATTTTGTTGTCGATATCGGGCGTAATGATCAATCGCCTTTCACTATTTTCAAGGGGCAAAAAGATCATGAAGACGAGGTAGTAAAGAATGCGCAGGAATATATCGAGCAAAATTTTCAACAGAAGATTTCCGTGGATGACCTTTCTGAAAGATTTAATATTGTTCGCCGCACCTTCGAACGCCGGTTCAAAAAATCGACCCATAATACGGTAGTGGAGTATATACAGCGTGTTAAAATAGAGGCCGCCAAAAAAAGCTTTGAAAGCAACCGGAAAACCATCTATGAAGTGATGTACGATGTTGGTTATACCGATATTAAAGCATTCAGGGATGTTTTCAAAAAAATAACCGGCATGCCGCCGGTTGATTACAGGAACAAATATAATAAGGACGCATTAGTCGCCTGAAATTTCTATTCTGTTTTCTGTGTATTGGTATTACTAAGCATCGGGAATATCCTCAAAATAGCTGTAAGCCCTGCGCCTATTGTAGTGATGTAGGTAATGATTCGCGAGTAGGCCTCCTGTTGCGAAAAAAGCAGGAAAAACAAGATGGCCAATATAACCAGGTTCATCGGTGTCTTCAGGCTGCCCCAGCTACCGTTGTCTTTTACCTGCTCTTTTATCCGGTTAGCTTCGGTGTTCCCGATCGCCGTCAGGATAAAATTCCGGAAACCCTTGTTGAAAAGCATAAGCGTTCCGCTTGGCTTTATGATGAGGCCCTTACAAATAAGCATGGTCAGGTTATGATCATCGTATGGATTTACCAAACCGTCTTCAGCAAGATCATACAGCAAAAATTTTTCCTCTTTGGTTAACGACTGCCATATGTAGGTGTAGAAATATTGCGAGGTTAATTGCAGTTTAAATATCAGGGAGTCGCTTATCGGGCCAATACCGTCAGCTTCCGAAGCAGGGATATGTGATAAGGTCATCGGCTGCATTTTGTGCAGAAAATGGCTGTACTGCGTTTCCTCCATCACCATTCTTCTTAACACACTTGTATCGTCGGGAATAGATGAGCAAACAAGTGGTTCAATAACTATCCTGAAATGTCCCAACAATACGTGCCAGCGTTCGAGCTCATTTTCAGGAATGCGACCCTTATCATCTTTTGACAAGAAGGCGTTATCATTGTTAAAGGAATCCAGGAAGGTTACAGGATGAACGGTGGATACGATGATGATCTTGCTGGTGCCTTTGTGCATCAGCATTTCCAGGAAATCGAGCTTGATGCTGTTGGTGGTAAGGTCTTTTATATTGTATTCGAAGTGATTAATAATAACCAGGGCATGATCTTTCATGGCCTCTTTTTTACACCGCTTCCATTCCGGATCGTTCTCGCCGCCGGTTGGCGATATCAGTATCATGTCGGCTATGTAAACGTTGCCTTTTTGGGTGGCGCTGCCAAATGTCAATTGCTGATTATCGTGTCCCCACAATTGGCCCGAACTGATCTTTTCTTTCAGTTTTGTCAGCTTGCCCGAACCCGGTGAGCCGACTATAAAAAGCAGGCTATTCAATACACTATCGCTAATCAGTTCCTCATCCATATTTTTCCATGCTCCCATCGACGGCAGGTTTAGGGCAAACAGCTTCCGGATGATGTTATGGATGAGGTAATAAAAAGCACCGATGGAAATGATAAATATAAGACCAAGATACCATTCTGGATATGAGTAGCTGAGGTGTCTTGAACTCACACGGATGTAACTGTCGGTGCCACCCAGGTGATAAAACGTTGTTGTCGGAAGCTTTCTAAGATAGGCATGTGAAACCGGGAAATTAAAATACGCTTCGTTCCCTATCGATGACAAATTCATTTTATCATTTTTTACAGCAACGCTGTTAAGGTGTGCCCTGAATGCGTCCAGCACGCAGGCAGTAGCATAATATTCCCTGTTGTAGGGTTTAATACTATCCCGGTATTTCTTGTCGGGTTCTGAAATTGCATTGATAAAGTGGTTGTCTGTATATATGCCTGAGGTATAAGCCGTGCCTTCGTTTATTTTTTTTAATTCGTCTTTTCCGTTGTTTGCAAGGTGATATATTTTGCCGCTTAGCTGCCTGGCAAAAAGCAATTGGCGGTAACGTGCGTCAAGGTTTTGTTCATAATTGAACGAATAGATAAAGAACACGGCTACAGGGATGCCGCTTATAATAACTAAGCGCGTTGTGGCCATTAACGAAAAACTGTGCGTGTAGGTCCACGGGATGCGCAGCACATAATTGTTTTTGTAAGGTTTGAAAACATAATTACGCACGCCGATAGTTATGCGCCCTATGCCTGATAAGATACCATAGCAAAGGGCAAGTACTTTAAAGCCCGAAAAATAGAAGGTAAAATAAAGTATTGCTAATACTAACTCGTACAGGCCCAGGCCCAGCAGGTTTTGCGACCGGCCCATGATCCACCAGGCAGCTATATTGATAAGCAATGCAAAAAAGCACAGCCAGCCTACCGCTATCTTTTTGAAATTGAAAAGGTATAAATTACGGTCGCGGTACTTACGTGCAAACAACCCGGTAAGAAGGAGTGACGAAAAAGTGATAGAAATAAGCAGGATAAACAGGTAAAGCAGGAACGAACTGAAAAAATAACAAACCCCAAGCAGCAGAATGATGATCAGGTTGCCGATCGAAGCCATGTTGTACTGTTCATGTGAAAAATCTTTTGGGCCGATCCACGAGGTGTCGAATAGCTGTTTTTTGAAGAATGATCGTTTCGCTGATACAAAAAACACCACCCCAAATTGGATGATCAGGAATAACAACAGGCAAATCAGCATCGAAAAAGTGAAAAAGTAGGCTTCAGTGTCGCGGGTATCATTGTATTCCTTATCTTCAAATACCACTATAAAATAAGGCAGGTTTTTAAATGGTTTGATCTTTAAATTGCATTGCCGGCCAAGATATTCAGTAGTAAAACACGTGTCCGATTTCGCTTCCATACAGCCCAGGAACTGACTTTTTTCGCCAAATTCATTTACCAGGTTCTCGTTCAGGTTTCGGTCGGCTTGCGAATGGTATAGCACGTTCCCTTTGTCATCTATAACCGCGAATTGAAATCCATCCGGCATCACCACGCTGTCGAGACTTTTGGCGGTGAAGGACATAGCGACGACCTTCTCCAGTTTCGAACTTTTTGCGACAACCGATGTGAAGGAATTACTGACCCTTGAAACTACCTGGTCCACATAAAACTGAGGCTGCCCAATATGGTTCGGCTGGCTGTTTTTAGTTCTTTGAAAATAATCGCGATTCTTAAAATTGCTGCTATCTGGTATAGGCGTACCGTTTGTCAAATGCGATACAACGTTACCGCGGACATCCATCCAGAAAAGCTGATCTGCGGCAATTCTCTCCGGGGCTTTTTTAAGCAGGGTGTAATAATCAGAATTATCCTTCCAGCCGTGGCCTTTAAGGATGTGATCGTGGCTGTAAAGGCTATCAGCGGAGTCCAGGAGATTTGAAACAGCCTTTAGCTCATTTTCAAAGGCATCTGATATTTTGCCGGCCAATACATTCCCCGAGTAGCTTTCTGCAGAAAACCACCCATTTTTATACTTGAACTTGTCATTGTTCAGGTAAGGCCCGTACTTAAAAAACACAAAGAACAGCAACGACATTAGCACCATCGACACCAATACAGTTTCGATGCCGTCCTTCACGGTCAGCTTGTCCTTATTACCCATGTTATACAACTTTATCCAGGGCAGGCAAACGATCATCACGATGGCTATGGTTAACAGAAACAGCACCACACCAAGCGGGAGCTGATTTTTTTCCTTTTGATAGCTCTCATTCAGTACCAGGCCAACAACAAGCAGTTCGTTGCCATTGCCAACATTTACAGGCTGCGTAAAGGCCTTGTAATCAGTGCCTCCTATTTTCAGGCTTCGGACGCCGGGCGAGGATATTTTATTGACCACCTGCAGCAGCGAATCGGGTACCTGGTAAGTAAGTCCTGAGGGGAATGTTTCATAAAGCTTTTTATTATTGGCAAATACGATGTACTGGTCGAAAACATTATGCGGCAAAAGTGACTGGATAAACTGCTTAAATTTAAATTGGATACCCAGCCGGGCATTTGTATCGCCCTGCCGGCTTTTGATCAGTATCAGGTTTTGGGCGTTATTATCGACAAAAACATCTACGCTTGTGTCGACAACCGGCCCATGGTCGCGCTTATCATTTTTTCCTGTGCTATTTGGTGTGCCGGGTAAAGACGGATCATAAAGCAGGGTGAAATTTTTTTTTGAGTAATTGGTAACGAATGCTTTGTACGCGGGCGTATGGTCGAAAGAGTGAAGCTGTGTTGCGAGGAAATTGCCACTGTTATCTATCTTCGAATGGATGTTACTGTCAATTTTTTGAAGCGATGTAAAGCGGCGCTGTTGTACCGTTTTTTCATTTGCGGGTATGTAGACAAAGAAATAACCCGCACCCAGCAGTACAAGGAACATTACAGTAATAATAATGCCTAACTGATTTTTTGTTTTTGCAAGAAAGTTACCCATATCCGATCCAGATAAAGCAATTACCTATACTAATAGTCAATATTATTAAATAAAAATAAAGAAAATATTGATTATTAGTAGATTAGCTAAAGTTAAAATATAGGCTTAAGGCTTGCAACCGTGTTTACACGGTATTTGGTCAGGTAGTAATACTTAAAAGGGGGCTGTAATTATTGTATAAAATTGGGATTCCTGCTCTGACCGATCTTAGTTAGCATCAATGTTTCCATTAGTTCGGATCTTTTTTTTGCCTCATCGGCTTTTATGCCGGCAAAATGCTCATCAATGGTTTCGAAGAAAAGTTTTTTCCATCGTTCAAAATGTACAGGCGATAGCCGGTGTTTTTTGTCAAGGTCGATATGCACGCGCATGGTATTTCCCCGATAAGACGCGCCGCCTAATAGCACTGTTTCCCAAAAATCGATCATAACGGGTATATGGGTCTCCCATTTGAAGACGAGCACATCCCTGAATATCTCACCGATTATCTCATCATCGGCAACTTTGCGATAAAAGTTTTCAACAAGCAGGCGGATATCTTCCCGGGTTTCAATGTCCTTTCTTATGTTGATTATACTCATTTTATACTTTTTCGATGATCTTTTGGAGTGTCAAAGTGTTATTTGTACGCTTAGCTAAAGTAAATATTTAGATCGTCAATATAACCAAAAGCTTTCCACTTCGTATAAATGTGCAGATAAATACCCCTGATAATTAGAACTTTATTAAAAGTGATGGTTAAAGCCGTTAATGTAATAAGAACCGTTGTGTCGAAGGAACTGAGGTGTTGGTTAGTGCTCTTATTTTTAGCAGCCCCGGTGTTTTCGTTTGCGCAAACACAACAACTGCATTTTTCTCATTTAGGCACTGCGAATGGCTTATCCGAGCTGAATCCCAACAGTATACTGCAGGATAGCCGCGGCTTTATATGGATAGGTACAGCCGATGGACTAAACCGTTATGACGGTTACAAATTCCGTGTATTCCGAAATGATGTAAAAGATACCACCTCGATTGCCAATAACTACGTACAGGATATTGCCGAAGACCGTGAGGGTAATTTATGGATAGCAACAGTAGGGGGGGGCCTCAACAAATATGACAGGAAGGCTAATCGCTTTCACCGTTTTATGCACGATGCTAAAAGTTTGAACAGTATTGCAAGCAATTTTATCAGTAAGGTTGTTATTGACGATTACGGAAAAATATGGGTATCCACCCAGCACGATGGCGTTGATGTATATGACCCTTTCAACGGGATATTTAAACATTACCGGAACAATCCCGGTGATCCTAACAGTCTTAGCGACAACGAAATAATGACCATCGCCAGGGACAGTCACAATAACATCTGGATAGGTACTGTGAACGACGGCCTTTGCTTATATGATCGCCAAAAGAGATCGTTTGTTAGCTTTAAACATAACAGCGCCGATAAAAATTCACTTTCGGGCAATAAGGTTACCGCGATATACGAAGATAGCGACGGACATGTCTGGATAGGGACACAGGAAACGGGCCTGAATCTGTACGATGCCAAAACGCAAACGTTCAGGCATTTTATGCATGACGCGAAAAATAGCAATTCGCTGATCAATAATAGCATCCAGAGCATTGCTGAAGATGACAACCACAACTTATGGATAGGTACCGAAAACGGTGGGTTGAGCATATATACCTACGCGTGGGAACAATTCTTTAGTTATAAGCACGATGATGTCGATAACACCAGCCTTACCGGTAATTCGGTTGATATCATCACTAAAGACCGCCACGGCAATATGTGGATAGGTGTGTACGGCGGGGGGCTTAGCCTGTACAAAAAGAATACTGGTAACTTTATACATTACAAACATAATTCATTGCCAAATAGCCTTTCAAACGACTTTGTGTTAAGTCTTTTTGAGGATGATGATTACAATATCTGGGTTGGCACTGATGGCGGGGGTATGGATGTGTTCAACCTGAAGAAAAACAGTTTTACTACTTTCAGGCACCAGGACGGCAACAAAAACAGTATAGCCGGTGACAATGTACTCGACATTAAGCAGGATGATCAGAAGAATTTATGGATAGGCACATGGGGCAACGGGGTAAGCGTGATGAATCCTAAAACAGGTACTTTCCGCTCTTTCCGTCATGATCCGGCTGATCCGAAAAGCCTGAGCGGCGACAATGTATATGCCATACTTCAAACACCCGACAAAAGGATATGGCTGGGTACCTTTGGTGATGGCCTGAACCTGTACGACCCTAACTCGAATAGTTTTACCCATTTTAAAAACGATCCTGCCAATCCAAAAAGTTTGGGCAGCGACCGGATAAACGCCATGCTTTGCGACAGCAAGGGCAATTTTTGGCTGGCTACAGACGATGCCGGTTTGTGTTTGTTCGATACAAAGTCATATACCTGTACAAGCTTTAAACATGACGATAGCAGGAACAGTATCAGCAATAACACGGTGTTCGATATTTATGAGGACCATTCAGGCCGTATTTGGATTTGTACCCTGGGTGGATTGGATGTTTTCGATCTGAAAACCAAACACTTTACCATCTATAAAACAAAAGATGGCCTGCCGAATGACTATGTGCAATCCATTTTGGAGGACGATAAAGGACATATGTGGGTGAGCACTAACAATGGCCTGTCGATGTTCGACCCTGTTACCCGCAAATTCAGGAATTTTACTACAGAAGACGGCCTGCAAGCCGATGAGTTCAAGCAGCATAGCTCGCTCAAAAGCCGCACGGGAGCCTTCTACTTTGGCGGCGTAAACGGGTTCAACTCATTTTTCCCCGATCAGATCGTTGACAACCCATATAACCCGCCCCTGGTATTAACAAGGTTCCAGATTTTTAATAAAGACGTTGAAGTGTCCCGGGGCGATAATGATAAGTCGCCTTTAAAAGAAGATATCTCTGAGACCAGGTCTATCACTCTATCGCACGATCAATCGGTACTTTCATTTGAATATGCTTCTCTGGACTATTTGTCGCCTGATAAAAAGAAATATGCTTACATACTGGAGCCTTTTGATAAAGGATGGAATTATGTAGAAGATAAAAATACGGCAGTTTACACCAATATACCCCCCGGGGAATATGTATTTAAAGTAAAGAGCCAGAACAGCGCCGGTAAATGGTCGCCCAATGTACTTACGCTAAAAGTAACGGTGGTGCCTCCGTTTTGGCTCACATGGTGGTTCGAAACGCTGACCGGCCTTTTTATTTTAAGTTCTATTTACGGCATTTACCGGTACCGGGTTCACAGCATTATCAAACAAAAGGCGCGCCTGGAACAACAGGTGAGAGAACGTACCACTGTTGTAATGCGGCAGGCCGAAGAATTACAGGAGCAATCAGATAACTTACAGGCTTTAAACGAAGAGTTGCAGTCACAGTCCGAAGAGTTGCAGGCAGTAAATGAAGAGTTACTTTCACAATCTGATGAATTGCAGGCGTTGAACGAGGAACTGCAGTCGCAATCAGAAGAATTAGAAGATCAGAAGAACCAGGAATTTAAGGCACGACAGGAGGCTGATAAGGCAAACGAGGCAAAAAGTATTTTCCTGGCCACCATGAGCCACGAGATACGCACGCCGATGAATGGCGTAATAGGTATGGCGTCGCTGCTGGCCGAAACGCGTCTAAACGAGGAGCAACGGGAATATACTGAAACTATCATTAATTGCGGCGACAGCCTGATGAATGTGATCAATGATATCCTCGACTTTTCCAAGATCGAATCGGGTAAAATGGATATTGAGGAAGAGGATTTCGACCTCCGCCAAAGCATTGAAGAGATCATGGATATGTTCTCGCAAAAAGCTGCCGAACAACACCTCGACCTTATATACCAGGTTGATTTTAACCTTCCGCGTTTTGTGATAGGGGATAGTCTCCGCCTTAAACAGGTAATCATCAACCTGATCAATAATGCCATCAAGTTTACCTCGAAAGGTGAAGTATTTATTAAGGCCTCTTTGTCGCAGGCGGTTTCAAATGATGAAATTGAGATAGCGTTCAGCGTAAAGGACACTGGTATAGGCATCCCCGAGGAGAAGCTGTCAACCCTGTTCAAGCCTTTCTCACAAGTTGATTCATCAACCACGCGCAAATACGGCGGCACAGGCCTGGGCCTTATTATCAGCGAACGCCTGGTTAAGCTGATGGGCGGCAATGTGTGGGTTGAAAGTAAAGTAGGCGAAGGCTCGGTGTTTAATTTCACCATTCGCGCTAAAACAAGCAACAAGTCTGTAGCCGAAAATATTTTGATGCCTGGTTTTGATAATATACAAGGCAAAAAAGTGCTTATCGTCGACGATAACAAAACTAATCTTGTCATCCTTAAGGCCCAACTGGAACATTGGAAGCTTATCCCGGTAACCTGCTCTTCAGCTAAAGAGTGCCTGGAGGTGCTGGCATCTGATAAATCGGTACAGCTTGTGATCTCAGATATGCAAATGCCGGAGACAGACGGTGCTGGTTTGGCGCGTGCTATCAAGAACTCGCCGCGCCCCGTTCCGGTGATCATACTGAGTTCCATCAACGACGAGAGCCGTAAAAAATACCCCGGCCTTTTCTCGGCCGTGCTTACCAAGCCGGTTAAGCAAAATCAATTATTGAAGAGCATTTGCACCGAACTGGGTGAGCGCAGAGAAACGGTGGCACAGGATGTCCAGCAAAATAATGTGCTCGATGCAAGCTTTGGCAAGCAATATGAAATGGATATTCTCATTGCCGAGGATAACCCGGTTAATCAAAAACTTATCGAGCGTATCTTGCTTAAACTGGGCTACGCCGCGCTGGTTACCAATAATGGCCTTGAGGCAGTAAACGAGCTTAAAAGAAAACGTTACGATATCATTTTAATGGATATCCAGATGCCCGAAATGGATGGCTACGAGGCTACCAGGACGATACGCAAACTGGAACTGGAGCAGCCATACATTATTGCAATGACAGCAAATGCGCTTTCGGAAGATCGTGATATTTGCCTGAGCCATGGCATGGACAATTACATATCCAAGCCAATGAAACTGGACACGCTGGTTGCTTTGTTAAAAGAAGCCCACAGGATAAAAAGAGGGCCGGTATCGGTCTAAAAACTGCTATCTTTTCAGGAATTTCCCTTTCAGAATTTTATCCATCAGGCCGTCATAAAAGCTTTGGCCAATCGGCACCTGCTCGTTACCGATGTAAATCGTATTGCCGTTGATCGAATTGATCATATTGATGTTCATAATGTAGCTTTTATGCACCTGTATGAATTTATCAGGTGGCAAACTTTCCAAAACACCTTTAACAGTGAGGTATACGATCAGTTTTGCCCGGGTAGTTTGCAGTATCACATAATTTGACATAGCCTGCACATAAATAAGCTCGTCCAGTACCACGCGTTCAAGCTTGCCATCACTTTTTACAAAAATGTACTTGCCGTCCGGCGTTTCGGCGATTTTCTTCTCTTTCAACGATTTGTACTCCAGGGCCTTTTGCGAGGCTTTCAGGAAACGCTCCAGCGGGAAGGGCTTTACCAGGTAATCTATCACCGCCATTTCAAAACCCTCCAGTGCGTATTGCTCATAAGCAGTGGTCATGATAACCATCGGAAGATTGGATGTTGAACGAAGAAACTCCATTCCGCTCATTTTCGGCATATTGATATCAAGATAAATAAGATCAACATCCTGCGCACTTAACAGCCCTACCGCTTTTAACGGATTTTCAGCGGTGCCAACCAATTTCAGGAAATCCGTTTCTTCAATATATTCCTGTAAAAGCTTGCGCGCTATGGGCTCGTCGTCTATAATTACACAATTCAGTGTCATATATTCAAAATGGTTAAACGGGCGGTATAATCGTTTTCAGTATCCTGTATTTCCAGTAAGTGTTTACCCGGATATAATAGCTCAAGCCTTCTTTTGGTGTTGGCTATCCCAAGACCCGACGATCCTTGCGCTTTGTTAATAAAGCTGTCTTTTGTATTAAATGCACTAAACACAAGATCACCTCTTTCGTATTTCAGGCATATTTCGACCCGATTCTCCCTGCATTCGTTAAATCCTACGTATTTAAAAGCATTTTCAATAAAGGTTATCAGGATAAGCGGCGGTACTTTAAACGCATTGTCTATGTTTTCGGCCGAAAAGCAAACTTTTATCCGTTCGTCTATCCTCGATTTTTGCAGCGAAATGTAATTTTTGATGTAGTTAAGCTCGCGTTCAATCTCTATCAGCTCCACGTTACATTCATACAACTGATACCGCAGCATTTCCGAAAAGGTAAGCAACATACCTCTCGCGTCTTTGTTCGATTTATCAATATGCGCATAAATTGAATTAATGGAATTGAACAGGAAATGCGGATTGAACTGGGCCCTTAAAAAATTAAGC
The DNA here is from genome assembly GCF_035492695.1 of Mucilaginibacter sp. Classification (GTDB taxonomy): domain Bacteria; phylum Bacteroidota; class Bacteroidia; order Sphingobacteriales; family Sphingobacteriaceae; genus Mucilaginibacter. The sequence goes on from NZ_DATJJC010000006.1 coordinate 123,319, forward strand.
TCGTTGGCTGCTTTTTCTTTTTCTATCTGTTCAATATAAACCTGCGAACGTATGCGCTCGATCACCATTTTGGCCGCAACAATAAAAAACACCCAGAAAAAGATGTTGATGAACGATTCGTAAAAAACATCCAGGCTATTAAAGTGCGTATCATTTACGCGGAAAAGGTACTTGCGTACCACGTACGATACCGGAACTCTCAGCCAGGCCGTAACGATGATGGCCGCCAAAAAGGCAGCAAAAAACCGGGCGTACTTTTTCCTGTTCAGCAGGAAAGGTATAACGTACAGCGAATTAAAGTAATAATTGGCTGCAATAAATACCAGGTAACAAAACTGGATAGTGATAGTATGCGCCAGCACCAGCGTACTGTTCCTGAAAATATATATCCAGAAAAAGTATGCAAGCAGCCAAAAAATGCAATGGTATATCGCTTTATTTATTTTCACCAGCAATAATGGTCTGTTGTCAGTTATCCGCAATGGATTTTAAATCAAATTACGTTAAAATATGGTAATTAATTAATGGCACCTGCGCCGTCATCCGGAAAGGTGTCACCACGGTGACAAGTGTTACAGGTAACTGCCACATTGCCTTTAATACCCATCGCGGGGTTTTCTATTTTAAAATAGTCGCGGTTAAGGTTGAGCGTCATCTTTAGCATTTGCCGCGCTATTTGTTTTTCAGGCTTGGCGTCGCTTGCGTAGTCCAGTTCATCCGAGTCCTTTTTTTGCGCATGGCAAAAGCCGCACGAGACACCTATGGAGTCTTCAAAATCGTCTATCATGATCTTTTTCAGATCAGCCTGGCTAATATCCTTTGGCAGAACCTGCAGGTTGGTATACGGCTCGTCAGGCTTGCTTATATTGGTGGCAGCAGTGGTAAGAATGACCAGCCCGCATAATCCCGCTATTACTATTAATTTCGCTTTCCTTTTCATTTTGACTGGACGGTTTCTTTTTGTGCTGCGATATTCAATTGCACTTCCAAATTATCGGATATGGTACTTGTGCCCCCAACCTGGAAATCCTTCCGGTTGATCTTAAAGCTTCCCTTAAAAAAATAACCTTCACCCGAGGGCATGGCCTCAAACGGGAAGGAAATATCTTTCGTGGTGCTTTTGATGGTAAGTTTTCCGGCGAAAAGGAATACCCCTTTTTTATCTGCGGGAGATATTTTTGCTGATACTATTTGTATCCGCGGATATTTTTTTACGTCGAAATAACTGCTCCCGCGTAAATGATTATCTCTTAAACCATTGCCGGTGTTGATCGTATTGGCATCGATATCGACGTCGAAATGCCCGTTTGCCGGGTACTGCGGATCAAAACTGATCATACCATGTAAGCCGCTGAATGAACCGTCTACATCGAAGCCAAAATTTTGTATGGTGAATTTTATAGACGAACCCTGGTCAACGGGCCTGTACTGTGCCAGGCCCATTTCCCAGGACAACCCTGCAACAATCAATAATAATATGTTTTTCATCTTATCCGTTTGTTTTTTCAGCTTCCATCAGCGGCACATCGGTAACCGCAAGGGTGTGGTGATGCTCCTGGTAATGCACATTTGTTAAACCCAAAACACTTTTCAGTTTATCGGCGGGTACTTTCATCGGGCCGGGCGATGGGGCGCTGCCGGGCGCAGGCTGCGGAAAGGCGGTCGACATGGCCGTATGGAAGGTAATATTACCTTCAACTTTCTGTATAGTTTGGTGAATATGCCCGTTGAGAACGGATACTGAGCCAAAACGTCTTAGTAAAGCCAGCGCCTGTTCGCTGTCTTTTGTTCCCCAGCCCCATTGCGGATAAACTGCCCAAAGCGGTATGTGGGCAAACACCACGATAGGGGTGCTTGATGATAGACCTTTTAGGTCGTCTTCGAGCCATTTTAGCTGATCGGCGCCAAGTGTGCCCAAACCACCGTCAACCTGCACCTGGGCATTAACCAGCCCGACAAAATGAACACCGTGCGAGTCAAAACTATACCAGCCGCCGCCTTTGGTGCCTTTTCCGTAACGCTCCAGGTAAAGTTTCCCGTTATCTGTCAGGTCATGTTCACCCGGAACGTAAAATATCTTATCCGTTTTAACGCTTTTTAGCGATTGGTCCAGCGTATCAAACTCTGCGGCCTGTGCCAGGTGCGAAAGGTCGCCGGTGTGCAGTACAAATGAAGGTGCCTTCGGCATAGTATTGATCTTATCAATGGCAGCCTGCAAAGTCCCAACCACATCTGGATTGGCAGCTTTGTTAAAGCCGATATGGCTGTCGCTGATCTGAACGAACGTGAAATCTGATTTAGGGATTATGAGCCCGTTTTTTATGTTGCCGGTTGTATGGTCTATCATCTGGCTCATACCAAACGATTTCAGTATACCGCCCGACATCATCCATAATACTCCCGTGCCGGCCCATGCCATGCACTCTAAAAATCCCCGGCGGTCTATGCCGTCGTTATTGCCGTTTTGTTCTTCAGGTAACGGTCCATGTTCGTGGTGGTGATCTTTCATGATTTCTATTTTTTAAAATTGATCTTTCGAATTATATCACGAAGAAAACCTGCTTGAAACAGGCACGAAAATATTTTACATGAACACCGGCAAATACTTGATGAACACGGTCTTTGGAAAAAGGCGCGGCTGAATTACCTGCTATTTTCATTTATCCGAAACAATTACCCCATCCTTGTATGTTATAGGGTTTAACTATTGGTAAATTAATTATACTCACCTATTATGAAAAGATTAACAATTACTATTATTGCCGTATCGGCATTACTATCTTCCCTAACTGCTAAAGCACAAAACACAGACACCGTTAAATCCGGTGGATGGTTCCATCACGGTATGAACGGTATCGCGGGCACCTTTCAGATACAGGGCACTTATCGTTACACGTACTTTTCCCAGCTTAACCGCATACTTGCACCAAACGGGCTGGGGACATTATCAGGCAATAACATTTGGATCAACGCCTCCATGAATCACATTCACAATAAATGGATATTGGAAGATGGAATTGGATTTACACCGGTATCCACATCTACGGGCAACGATATAAAGGCTAAGTTTAATCAGTATCAGGCTTTTGCCAGGCTTGGTTACAACGTTGTTAATAATCCTGACGTCAGGCTTTTCCCGTTCGCCGGGGTAAATTTATCAGCCGCTGTGCTGCACATCCAGGACAAGAGGGCGATCAGGAATACATCTGATTTTTCGGACGAGTTGCTGAACACCAGCGCCAGCAAAACTTTTTATCAGCCCAATTTTGGCATCGAACTGGGAGGCGGGTTGGATTATCTGATACCACTTTCAGAGAAAACGATGGATTGCTTTACCGTTAAACGCAGTATACCTATTGGTATCCGCGCCGGCTATTATATCAATGCAGCCCACGGTAACTGGCGTGTCGAGGATAATTATAAACTAAATAACGGGCCCAATAAAAATCAAAGCGCATTTTTTGTTTCTGTGAATATTGGATTGGGTTATGCTGTGAAAAAATAGAAAGCGTTGCGCGATCCCGGGACTGGCCTCGGCCCAAATATAAAACCTGTCTTTACATCAAGCCCGCACCATATTGGTACGGGCTTGATCATTTCCAATTGGGGCGATGGTTCTTTTGCAGCATCACTCTAACCGCCCGGGCTATAAAAGCCTTTCCTTCGGCTTGCGGGTCTACCTGTTCGCCGTGGTCGTACAATTCGTAGTTCACACCTCCGTGGCCATCGTTCTTCGCCTCAAGTGTCTCATCATTTCTCTCATATTTAACGTAGCCTCCTCTCGAGATGTCGCTGATCGCTGTGCCATCGTAATTGAAATGTATTTTTCCTGCGTATTCGATGCGCAAATGGTAATTATCGCCGGTTTCAACAATGGTTGTATGCCGCCCGAAATGGCAGGTTGAAGCAAGCATAAAAGCCAATGCTGCAAAAGCGGTCATTTTTAAATTTTTCATATCAGTCAGTTTTAATGATACAATGATATGTAAAATAATAGTACTATCCAATACATAGTACTATCAAAATTGAATTTTGATAAGAAACTAAGCCAGAAAGGATAATTACGAGATAAACTTATATAGGTAAGGCGCTTTATGCGCACCACCGGTCCATTTTTTGGCAACTCGTTCCAGCAGGCCCAGGCTTAATATTTTACGTTGGAAAGCCGGTCGCAGGAGCTTCCTGTCGAGGATGGTTTCATAAACTGTTTGTAATTCGTTCATGGTAAATTCTTCCGGCATCAGGTTAAAGGCCACCAATTTACGGTCGAGATCTGCCTGGAGACTTTCCAACGCTTTCTTAATTATCAGCGCGTGATCCTGCATCAGATCGGGAATCTCCCCAAGCGGATACCATGCGCAGCCATCAAATATTTTATCGGGCATGGGGGTAACTTTTGTAAAATCGACCAAAGCATAGTAACCAACCGAAACAAAACGTTGCAAAAGCCAATGGGTATCGTCGTGTTTTAAGCCGATAGCCGTCATAATGGATTTCATCGGCCTCGGATCCGATCGTCCAAAATCGCCAAAAACGTAAAACTGCTCCAAATAAATATTTTGAAGGCCTGTACGTTCGGAGACAACCCGGTGAGCAGCTTTGTTCAGATCCTCGTCATTGCGGATAAACCCGCCGGGGAGGGCAAATATTTTCGACCTTTTGTATTCCATCAGCAAAACTTTTAGCTGGTGGTCATGGAAACCAAATATTACCGCGTCAATAGCGAGGCCGGGCAGATAACCGCTGCCGGCGGGGTTAGTTTCGCTTTCCTTTTTCTCTTGCGTCATAAATGGTTTAAACCGGTATGAAAAATTTGCTATAAAGAAAGTAATAAATTATTATTGTAACAAATTATTACAATAAGTGAAAATCACCCTTAATTATAACCAAACCATTTTTACCATGAGAAGAATTTATATTACCATTTTGTTGGTTGTGCCCCTTTTAAGCATGACCGCCTTGGCCCAGGGGCCGAAAATTAAGATAGCTAACGGTGTGTTAGAAGGAGTTACCGATCCGGCTACCAGGATTAATATGTTTAAAGGTATTCCGTTTGCGCAGCCTCCGGTAGGCAACCTTCGCTGGAAAGACCCGCAACCCGTAAAAAACTGGAGTGGTATCCGCAAGGCCGATCATTTTGGTCATAATGCCATGCAGAAGAATGTTTTTGGTGATATGATGTTTCGCGCCGACAGCATGAGCGAAGATTGTCTTTACCTGAACGTTTGGACGCCTGCCAGATCGGCAAAAGAGAAGCTACCTGTGCTGGTTTACTTTTACGGCGGCGGCTTTGTTGCAGGCGATGGGTCTGAGTCGCGTTACGACGGCGAGAGCATGGCCACCAAAGGTATTGTGGCAGTTACGGTAAATTACCGGCTTGGTGTTTTCGGCTGCCTGTCGCATCCCGAACTTACTAAAGAATCGCCTCATCACGCTTCAGGTAATTACGGTCTGATGGATCAGCATGCCGCCTTAGAGTGGGTGCAAAAAAATATAGCAGCTTTTGGTGGTGACCCGAAAAGGGTAACCATAGCCGGTGAGTCAGCTGGTTCTATCTCCGTGTGCGATCAGATGGCCTCGCCCCTAAATAAAGGACTATTTGCCGGCGCAATAGGAGAAAGCGGTGGTATCCTGCATCTTTCATCTTTAGCAGACGCCGAAAAAAATGGGACGTCCTTTCAGCAAAAAGCAGGCGCTTCGTCGTTAGCCGACCTGAGAGCGATCCCGGCTGATAAACTCCTGGATATCGCCTCAAAAGCAGGCAATTGGAGCATGGCTTTGATCGTGGACGGTTATTTTCTGCCTAAGCAGGTTTCTGAGATATTCTCAGCAGGCGAGCAGATGCACGTGCCCTTATTAGCCGGGTGGAATTCGGCCGAGATACCGTACCAGGCTTTTATGTACGGCGATGCACCGACAACCGAAAATTTTGTAAAAAAAGTAAAGCAGTTTTACCCGAATGATGCTGATGAAGTGTTAAAACTCTATCCCAGCTCGACCCAGGAGGAGGTGATCAAATCGGCGACAGAATTGGCAAGTGATCGGTTTATCGTTTACAGTACCTGGAAGTGGGAAGAGCAAAGCGCAAAAACTGGCGGACAGCCGGTTTACAGCTATATCTTCTCGCGCCCGCGGCCAAAAATGGTTGCTGCCATGGGCAATGCTAAGGCAGGCCTGGCAGGCGGTGTAACCAAAGGCGATGCCAATGAAAAGCCAAATCCTCAGCCTGCGCCATACCCAGGCGCTTCACATGCTTCGGAAATTGAATACGCGCTGGGCAACCTTAATGGCAACAAGGTATATGACTGGGGCGCTGATGACTTTAAAGTTTCGGCAACTATGGAAGATTACTTCGCCAACTTCATCAAAACCGGTAACCCGAACGGCAGTGGTTTGCCTGAATGGCCCGCCAATAAAAGCGATGGCATAATGCACCACATGATCATCGACGTAACCAGCGGCGCGCAACAGGCTACCGACCGGCCGAGATATTTGCTGCTGGATAAGGTAGCTGAAAAAAAATAATTGACCCTAACTAAACTGATGAAGCTACCCTGGTAATGCGGGGTGGCTTTTGTTTTTTTACCCGTCATATTTTATAGCTTTGTTGCCGGCTGAAAAATGAATTTCATCAAACCCGAATTACGCACCGTTAACGTAACCCGCTATGTAACCCCGTTGCGCGAAGGAGGCTCGCTGCCTGCTATCGCCGAAGCCGGCGATGGTTTCCTTTATGTGATCAAATTCCGTGGTGCGGGGCAGGGCGTGAAAGCTTTAATAGCCGAACTGATAGGTGGAGAAATAGCCCGGGCGTTGGGTTTTAAGGTTCCGCAACTCGTTTTTGCCAATCTCGATACAGCTTTCGGCCGCTCCGAACCGGATGAAGAGATACAGGACCTGCTGAAAGCCAGTGTGGGACTGAATTTAGGATTACATTATTTATCAGGAGCTATTACGTTCGATCCTTCGGTAATGCATGTGTCCTACCATTTGGCATCGCAGATCGTATGGATGGATTGTTTGCTGACCAATGTCGACCGTACACCACGCAATACCAATATGCTCACCTGGAACAAGGAACTTTGGCTGATAGACCATGGCGCCGCCTTATATTTCCACCATTCATGGGATAACTGGCAGGAGCAGGCTGTGAGGCCATTTTTGCAGGTGAAAGATCATGTTTTACTACCAAGGGCAACGGAACTGGAAGGGGCCGATGAAGAATTAAAGCAAATATTGACACCGGAACGTATAGATGCTATCGTCTCCCTCATTCCGGATGTATGGCTGCAAAGCGAATGGCAGGAAAGCCCGGATGAAGTACGGGATATTTACACTCAATTTTTAAATACACGTATAGCCGCATCGGGTATTTTTGTAAAGGAAGCACAAAATGCAAGAGAGCAACTTGTTTGAGTACGCCGTTATCCGCGTGGTGCCCCAGGTAGAACGCGAGGAATTCCTGAATGCAGGAGTGATACTCTATTGTCCTAAACTCAAATTTCTGCAATGCTTGTGCACCATCGATGAGAGCCGCCTGTGTTCATTTTCCAACCGTATCGATGTCGCCGAAATTAAAGCTCATCTGCATTCTTTTGCTGAAATATGTCGTGGCAGTAAAGATGGCGGACCGATAGCTCAGCTTGACCTGGCTTCGCGTTTTCGATGGCTTACAGCAACACGCAGTACCGTGGTGCAAACTTCCAAAGTGCACCCTGGTTTATGTGAGGATCCGGCTGAAACGTTACAGAAATTATATAACGAACAGGTATTGTAAGGCTTTCACCGGTTGTCATTTCGATCGCCGATAGGCGGAGAAATCTTATACAAGCGAGTGCCCCGGCTTATAGGTAGTCTAAGATTTCTCACTATCGTTCGAAATGACGTTGTTTTTTAGCATTTTTATTTCCGGATAAAAATTGAATTTTGACATTCCTATCCCGCTATAAACAAACCATTCTTTACGGCATTGCGCTGGCCGCTATCATTTTTATTATCAGATGGTTCGAAATACGCTATGTGCTGGCTGACGATCAAATGGACACTTACATCGGCATCATCGCACTATTGTTTACCGGGCTGGGTATCTGGATCGCCGCAAAACTACGCAGACCAAAAGTGGAGACAGTAATTATCGAGAAGGAAGTACGCCTGTCGCCGTCTACGGAATTTGTTCTTAATGAGGCCGAACTAAAACGCCTGAACCTGAGCAAACGTGAGTTGGAAGTATTGCAATTAATGGCCGAAGGCCTGAGCAACCAGGAAATAGCAGACAAGCTGTTTGTTTCGCTCAATACCATCAAAACACATTCGGCGCAGCTATTCGGTAAAATGGATGTGAGGCGTCGCACCCAGGCTGTGGAGACCGGCAAAAGGCTTGGGCTTATACCCTAAATATTCATACTTTAGTACTAAATCGGGTGCTGCTGCTTAAAATCACCCGAAAGTATGACCGCGATTTGCAGTTCCTTACACAATTTTGCCCAACTAAAAACTTTAAGGCAATGAAAAAGACAATTATTTACGGTGCAATAGCCGGGCTATTGGTTACCGGCGTTATGCTCACCGGTATGGCTATGATCTACGATACCGATAGCGCGGGCAGCATGGTGTTTGGATACACCACCATGCTGGTGGGGTTTTCGCTTATTTTTGTGAATATAAAGGTGAGCCGCGATAAAAATGGCGGCATTATCTCGTTTGGCAAGGCCTTTAAGATCGGTTTCGGTATAACGCTGATCGCTTCGGCCATATACGTTATGGGATGGATGATCGAATACTACGTGTTCTTTCCCGATTTTTACGACAAATGTGAAATTCACCAGGTAGCCAAGCTGAAAGCAGCGGGTGCTCCATTAGCACAGGTACAAGCAAAGTCGCAGGAATATGAACAGCTGAAAAAGTTGATCCATAACCCGCTTGTCCACGCATTTATGACCTTAATAGAGATATTTCCTGTAGGCGTGTTGGTTTCGCTGGTTGCTGCGCTTATTCTAAAACGCAAACCGGGACAGGAAAGCGGTGTTTTGGCAAGCCCTGTCAGCCAATGAAAAACTGCTGGCTTATTATTTTGCCGCCTTTAACCTGGTAAACGCAAAGCTCTTCCATGTTTACCTCGCCCCGGTCTGCGTGGGTAAAGCTCATGGTTAGTTTGACGGTGAAATAGCTGCCGCTTATTAACGGCTCCGAGAAGATGATACTATGTATCTGCGCCTTGGCTAAAAACTGCCTTTCGCGTTCTATCAAAGTTATAAGCCCCCTCGCCGGGGGCATTATCGGGTATAAGGGGTCGATGCTCTCGGCTTCCTCGCCAAATAGCTCACGGTAAGCTTCTACGAACTTTTGTTCGTTGCAAAGCTTGATCAGCTTGTCGGCGATTTGTTTTATATCAGGCATACACTTTATTAAGTAACGTCGCTGCTTCGGTTTTGGTTTATTTCATCTTCACGTATGTCTCTATGATGACATGATCCACCACACCCGGAACTTTTTCGACGCCGCGCTGGGTCATCGTGTCGTTTTTCAGGGCCATAGTGAAATCAAAATCATGACCTTCCCATTCGCGGGCGTTACAATATTGCAGGTATTCGGTGTATTTATCACCCGAAAGTGTATAAGTTCCCGCGCCGGCCGTAAAAATAGGTGTGTCTATCTTCCCCTTTTTTGTGTCATGGGTAAAAAATGTAAAATGGGTGTCGTTGTACAATTTTACCGTTTCAATGCCGGCTTTAGGCGACGTATCAACGGTGTCTTTGGTGATGGATTTACTGCTAACTAACCGCCATGAGCCGTTCAGGGGCGATTTAGTTGATGCCGTTTCAGCAGTTTCAGTTTTTTGTTTGCATGATGCAAGCGCCAGCAGGGCGGCAGGAAAAATGAACAGGTATCGCATGGTTTATGTGGTTGGTTATTGAAGCATAATATTAAATATAATTTTTAAAATCACCGCCAATATTTAATATATATCTGCCCGGGTGCAATTGTTAATTGTTGTTAAAATGTGTTAAACAGTTGTTAATCAGTGTGCGATCAGTGTTTCGCTGTTTACATTTGATAATCAAACGCCTCTCCGTATGCTCCAAAATTTCCTAAAGATCGCCTGGCGAAACCTGCTTCGCCACAAAGTTTTCTCGCTGATCAATATCGGCGGCCTGTCCATCGGCATTGCTGCCTGCCTGCTTATATCACTTTATGTGAATTATGAATTAAGCTTTGATACTTACAACCTCAAAAAGAACAGGATAGTTCGCGTAGCAAATATTATGCGCACCCCGGAGAATGATAATGTAGCCGCGGCGCCTTCGCCAACACTTTTGGCAGCTACTTTAAGAACTTATCCTGAAATAGAGACCGCCGTGCGTTTTGAACCCGCGCGTGCGGTAATGAAGGTGAACGACCATTTATTTACAGAGGACCATGTTTACAAGGCCGATGCAAATGTGTTTGACGTTTTCAGCTGGAAATTCAAGGAAGGCGATCCCAAACGGGCGCTTGCCGGTCCGCATAAAATGGTGCTTTCCGCATCACTGGCTAAGAAATATTTTGGCGATCAAAGCGCCGTGGGTAAAAACATAACTTTTAACAAGGTGCTTTACCAGGTGACCGGGGTGCTTGAGGATTTGCCCGAAAATTCTGACCTGAAGGTTAGCGCACTTTTGTCGCCGGAGTTTTCAAAAATAACCAAATGGATGGAGGATGATTTTGCGGTATATACCTTTGTTCTTTTCAAGCAAAAACCCGACCTGGTAAATTTTCAAAGGAAATTGGATGTGATATCCAAACACGACATCCAGCCCGAGCTAAACAAAATGGGCGCCGTGAAATATTCCATCAAGTTTACCATTCAGCCGCTTAACAATGTACACTTTGCCACAGGCTACCTGGGCGATACGCCAAAAGGGGATAAACAACTCATCTATATTTTTTCGGTGCTGGCTGTAGTGATATTGGTTATTGCCCTTCTGAATTACATTAACCTGTCTACAGCTCGGGCTACTGAAAGAGCAAGAGAAGTTGGTGTACGCAAAGTAAACGGAGCGCTGCGGCCGGCCCTTATCAGGCAGTTCCTGTTTGAATCATTTTTCGTCACTACCATTGCGCTGGCCATAGGCTTAGGATTGATGTTTGCGATGCTGCCGTTTTTAAACAGTTTGCTCCAGGCAAAGGTCGGGCTCACCTGGTCGACCTATAGTTTTTGGGCGATTTGCGCCGTTGTACTGGCTTCCTCGCTGTTGACGGGCCTTTATCCTGCATTTGTATTGTCTGCCTTTCAGCCGGTAACGGCATTGAAGGCCAACTTCAGGCAAATGTCTAAGGGGCTGACCTTGCGAAAAGTGATCACTGTAACCCAATTTGCCATCGCGACGGTCATGATAGCCGGCGCATTCATTATGAACCGGCAGATAAACTATGTTGAACATAAGTCGTTGGGATACAACCGTAACCAGGTTTTGAATATTGCCTTGCCCGATGATTCGGTGGCGCTGCTTAATGTCAAAGCGTTCGATAATGCCTTAAAACAAATGAGTGCAGTTAAAGCAACAGCTATCCAGACAGGCTTCTCTGCCGGGAATACGGATATGGCCCCCAAAGCAACTACGCTGACTACCGTGAACGGCGTTAAAAGGGAAACCATGTCCAATTACTTTTCTGTGGATGAAAAATTTATGCCATTGCTGGGCATGCATCTCGTAGCAGGGCGTAATTTTTCGGCCGATATGCCTACCGACAAGAAGCAGGCTTTTATTGTAAACGAAGCTTTTGTAAGCCTGGTAGGGTGGAAGAACCCGGTCGGGCAGTCCATTGAAGGATTTGATCATAAGGGAACGGTAGTGGGCGTTGTCAAAAATTTTCATTATGCTTCTATGCATAATCCAATCGCACCGCTTGTGATGGTATACACTTCTATGAAGCCGATGTCGATCTTAGTAAAAATAGACCCGAACAAGGTTAAACAAGTACAGGATACCTGGCATAGCTATTTTCCGGATTTTCCGTTCGATAGTAATTTTTTGGATGCAGATTTCAACTCCACCTATCAAAAGGATATGACCACTATAAGGCTTTTTAATTATTTTACCATACTGTCCATATTGATCGCGTGCCTTGGCCTTTACGGCCTTGCCTACCTGGTGGCTATGCAGCGTACCAAAGAGATCGGCATCCGAAAAGTGCTTGGCGCTGCATTTCGGCAGTTGTTTGTCTTATTAGCAAAAGATTTTGTTAAACTGATTGCCATAGCCGCATTGCTGGCCGTACCATTAGCCTGGTTTATCATGAACAAATGGCTCAACGGTTATGCCTACCATATTTCGGTTAGCTGGTGGCTATTGGTAATGCCCGTTTTCGCTGTTTTATTGATCGCTTTATTGGTCATCAGTTATCAAACAATTAAAGTTGCGGTCACAAATCCGGTTAAAAGCTTAAGAAGCGAATAGATCACCTTCTCCAATTCATAATGTTAAAAAAGGCTCTTTGTACGGAGCCTTTTTTGAGCAAACACACCCGGCGCAGGCGTGTTTACGACAAGTTTTTATTTTATTAGGAACTTAAAAAACTAATCGCATACCTTTGTCACTCCAATAACGCCGCGCCATGATAATAGCAGCAGTCCGTCTAAGGTTCTAACCTGGACTACCACATCCGCTTCTTTGTTCGTCAGCCCCTGGCTGACTGGTTTCATTTTTTACGTTACTCTATTTTTCATGACAACATTTCAACCGGCTCCAGGTAAGCTATCGAGGACATTCTCACTTCTAAAACAAGCCCTAAAAGGCGGAAATCACGATTTTACCAAAGGCAGTATACGCCGCGCGGTATTGTTATTGGCCATCCCGATGATGCTGGAAATGGTGATGGAATCTGTATTTGCCATAGTCGATCTCTTTTTTGTGGGCCATTTAAAAAACAGCAGTTATGCTGTACAAACCGTGGGATTGACCGAATCGGTACTGACTATCATCTATTCGCTGGCAATCGGTTTAAGCATGGCCGCCACCGCCGTTGTAGCCCGACGCATGGGCGAACATAATCCCGTAGACGCGGCAAAAGCAGGTATGCAGACTATTTCCATCGCTTTAATTATCAATATTCTGATCGGTGGCGCCGGATTTTATTTTGCTTCGGATATCTTGAAGATCATGGGCGCAACTGCCGAAACGATACGGATGGGCGTAAATTATACCCGTATCATGATGGGCGAGACGATCATCATCGTGCTGCTGTTTTTGATCAACGGTATATTCCGGGGTGCAGGTAACGCGGCCATAGCCATGCGTAGTTTGTGGATAGCCAATATTGCTAATATTATCCTTTGCCCGTTATTGGTTAATGGCCTGGGCTTGTTTCCTGGTCTGGGGGTAACTGGTGCGGCTATTGCCACAACTATCGGTCGTGGCATCGGCGTATGTTACCAGGTCTATCACCTTTTCAATGGCAGAAACCTGATTAAGGCGCGAATCGCATATTTAAGGCCCCATTGGGAGCAGGCCAAAGCAATATTGAAGATAGCGCTGCCCGGCATCTTCCAGTTTACCATCGGATCGTGCAGCTGGATATTTTTATCAGGGCTGGTGGCCAACGTAGGCGGCGATGAGGGGTCGGCAGGTTACCAAACAGCCATCCGATTATTGCTGTTTTTCATGCTGCCGGCATGGGGCATGAGCAATGCTGCGGCCACGCTGGTAGGCCAAAACCTGGGAGCAAAACAGCCTGAGCGTGCGGAGGATTCAGTATACAAAACCATAAAATACAATATGATCTATATGGGCTTTGTAACGCTTATAAGCCTGGCAGCCAGCGGCCTGCTCGCCGCAATTTTTTCAAATGATGCAGCGGTACGCCAAATAGCCTCTAAAGCCCTGCTAATTATGAGTACGGGTTATATTTTTTATGGTATCGGTATGGTAATGATGAGCGCTTTTAACGGAGCGGGCGACACCTGGGCGACAACTAAATTGAATTTCATCGGTTTCTGGCTGTTCCAGGTGCCACTGGCATATGTGCTGGCCAAAACCTTTCATTGGGAAACAACAGGCGTATTTATTGCCATTCCAATCTCTCAAACGTTTATTGCGATAACCAGCTACCTGCTTTTTAAACGCGGAAACTGGAAGAAAGTAAAAGTTTAGTGATGCAACAACTTTTGTGTGTATTAATAGTTAATATAGAAATTTCTTAGCTGTTAATATGTGCAAAAGTTGTTTGCCTTTTGGCAATTTTATACCTTATCTTTATATTAAGGTCTCCCCCCGTCTTTCCTTTCACCTATAAACCTATGAGCAAGCTTATTTTGATCGACGACGATCCCATGTACCATAAAATTTCCCAATTAATGCTGAGAGAATACAGCGTTGTAAAGGATGTAGTTTCAAGCACAGATGCCAAAGCCACACTTGATTTCCTTGAAGAGAACAAGGAAAATCCCGAACAACTGCCCGATTATATTTTTGTCGATTTAAACATGCCGGGCTACAATGGGTGGGATTTTTTAAATGATTACAAAAAAATATACGATTCGCTTCGGAAGGCCATTCATGTCTATATAGTTTCTTCATCTATCGCTCCGCATGATATTAAAAAGTCAAAGACCTATTCTTTTGTCGACTCGTTCATAATCAAACCGCTTACACGGGAATTTCTTCACGAGCTGATGGCTTGATAATAAATAGTTGACAAAGTCAACTATTTATTGCAGTTTTGTATCATGAATGATCATAATGCCATTATTCGTGACATCAGGAGCTTTAATCGCTTCTACACGGATATTATCGGGCTGCTCGACCAGCATTTGCTGGATAGTCCCTACGCGCTTGTCGAAGCCCGCATTCTATTCGAGATAAATAACGCGGGAAATATTCAGGCATCTCAAATAATCGATAAAATGCATATCGACAAAAGTTATCTGAGCCGCCTGCTAAAAAAACTTGAAAAAGATAAGCTCATTATTCGTAAACGATCAGGTAACGACGCACGGGCAGTTATACTTTCATTGACAGAAAAAGGGGAGAAGGAGTTCGGAATGCTCAACAAGGCCTCGAACGAACAAATAAATAATCTGATCGCTCCGTTGTCAAACGGTCAAAAGAAAAAACTGGGCCTGGATATGTCGGGCATAATGGAAGCGTTGAAGCCCGGCAAAAAGATTAAGCCGGACGAGATCAATATTCGTACGACGTTGTTGCCCGGCGACCTTGGTTATATAGCTTTCCTGCATGGAAAGGTATATGCCGAAGAATGCAGCTATGGGTTAAATTTCGAAGGTTATGTATTGGAAAGCCTGGGCGAATTTGCACATCAGTATAATCCGTATAAGGACAGGGTATGGATATGTGAGCATCTGGGTAAGATTGTGGGTTTCCTTGCCGCAGTAAATCGCGGCCAAAGTGCGCAGCTCCGATACTTTATCCTGCTGGAGGAATACCGTGGAATGGGATTAGGTAAAAAACTAATGGATAGCTTTATGGAGTATTTAAAGGAGCAAAGATTATCCGCTGCTTATTTGTGGACCACCAATGAACAACAGACAGCTACCGCGTTATATAAAAGGTATGGTTTTCAACTTACGGAAGAGAAGCCATCAAAGGCATTTGATAAAGAGCTAACCGAGCAAAGGTATGATTTGATAAGATCAGATTTAATTAAAGCTCATTCATAAAAAAAGCTGTCCTGATTAAGACAGCTTTATATTTTGACGTGTTCCCGACGAGATTCGAACTCATATCATCAGAACCGGAATCTGACATTCTATCCGTTGAACTACGGGAACAATAACCGGGGCAAATATATCAATTTGCCCCGGAATTAGAACGGAAACTTATATGTAACGATTGATCAGGTTCTCCAGGTATTCCTGCCTGCCGCTGATGGTTTTTGGTTCGCCATTAGCTACTGCGTAATCTCTAAGTGCTTCAAGCGATACTTTTCCTTCTTCGAAGGCCTTGCCTGTTCCGCTGTCGAACGAAGCATACCTGTCTTTCCTTACCTTTTTATAATCCGATTTTTGTAGTACCTGGTCCGCTATCACCAACGCCCTTGCAAAAATATCCATACCACCAATATGCGCATAGAAAAGATCAGCTGTATCGGTTGAGTTTCTGCGAATCTTGGCGTCGAAGTTGATGCCGCCGCCAGCAAACCCACCGGCTTCCAGTATGATTAGCATATATTCCACCACTTCATTGATATTATTAGGGAATTGATCGGTATCCCATCCATTTTGCGCATCACCACGGTTGGCGTCTATCGAACCCAACAAACCGGCATCAGCGGCCACCTGCAGATCGTGCTGGAACGTATGACCGGCTAAAGTAGCGTGGTTTACCTCCAGGTTCAATTTCATGTCGTCCAACAGGTCATATTTCTGCAAAAAACCCAACACGGTAGCTGCGTCATAATCATACTGATGTTTGGTTGGCTCGCATGGTTTAGGCTCGATGAAGAACGTTCCCTTAAATCCCTGCTTGCGTGCATAAGCTATTGATTGATGAAGGAATTGCGCAAAATGTTCCTGCTCGCGTTTCATATCAGTATTCAACAAAGTCATATAGCCTTCCCGGCCGCCCCAGAATACATAATTCTCGCCACCTAAAGCGATAGTTGCATCTAATGCGGCTTTAACCTGGGCTGCGGCATGTGTCAGCACATGAAAGTCGGGGTTGGTAGAAGCGCCGTTCATATAGCGGCGGTTAGAGAATAGGTTAGCCGTACCCCAAAGCAACTTGACACCGCTGGCGGCTTGCTTTTGCTTAGCATATTCAACCATAGCCTGCAGGCGCCTGTCATTTTCGTTGATGTCGTTGGTGTAATCAACTACATCAACATCATGAAAGCAATAATAGGGCAGGTTCATCTTGGTAATGAACTCGAACGCTGCGTCCATTTTATCTTTGGCCCTTTCAACCGCGTCAGCCTTTTCATTCCACGGAAAAAGGTGGGTTGGTTCGCCGAAAGGATCAGCACCCGAGCCACAGAAGGAGTGCCAGTAAGCGCAGGCAAAGCGCAGGTGGTCCTTCATGGTCTTTCCGCCAACCATTTTATCCGCATCGTACCAGCGGAATGCCAATGGGTTATCACTTTGCGGACCTTCGTATTTTACCTGTCCTATGCCTTTGAAAAATTCTTTTTCACCAGTGAGTATCATGTCTTAGTTATTGAATGATTGATTTATTGAATTATTGATTGATTTTAAGGTGTTCCAGCAGCAGATTTTTCCAATCCTGGTATACCGGTTCAAACTTATTGTTCGATGCCGGTTCAATTACTTTTATCTTTTCCATTTTGCTAAAAGCTTCAGCAGGCGAAGTAAACACTTTCGATCCGATGCCGGCGCCCAGTGCCGCACCCACACTGCCGTCGTTCTTATAAAGTTCGACCGGCACGCCGGTGGCATTTACAAATATTTCAGCAAAAAGATCACTCAGAAAAAGGTTGGCTTTGCCGGCACGGATGACGGATGGATTCATGCCGTTTTCGCGCATGATATCCAGGCCATAGCGAAATGCGCAGGCAATGCCTTCCTGCACGGCACGCATGATATGCTCTTTACTATGTACGTTCAGGTCGATATTGTGAAAATGAGCGCCAATCGGTTTGTTATTCAGCATCCGTTCCACACCATTACCGAAAGGTAAAATACGCAGTCCGTAGCTTCCGGAAGGGGACTGCGCCGCCTTTTCGTTCATTTGCGTATAACTGACCGATGGACCAAACAGTGTTTTAACCCAACTGTATAACCTGCCTGTCCCGTTAATGCAAAGCAATACACCCAGGCGTTTTTGTTTTTCGGTATAATTAACATGCGCGAACGTATTTACGCGCGATTGCGGGTCGTATGCAAGTTTGTCGCTTACACCATAAATTACTCCCGACGTGCCGGCTGTTGCGGCTACTTCGCCCGGGTTAAGTACATTTAATGATAAAGCATTATTGGGCTGATCACCTGCTTTATAGGCCACAGGTATGCCAGCCTTCAGGCCCAATATTTTTGCTATTGCAGGTAATAATTCACCATGATTGGAAAATACAGGCTGTACTTCAGGGAAAAACGGAGTACTGAATCCAAAATATTTGATGATGTCTTTCGAGAGCTTATTTTCTTTGAAATCGAAAAATATACCCTCTGATAAGGCAGATTCGGATGTGGTTATTGCACCGGTCAACCGCATCGCGATAAAATCGCCAGGCAGCATGATCTTGTCGATCTGGTCATAAACATCCGGTTCATTTTGTTTTACCCAGGCCAGCTTGGATGCAGTAAAGTTGCCCGGCGAATTAAGCAGGCGTTCAAGGCATTTCTTTTCACCGATGGCTTTGAAAGCTTTTTCGCCTGTTTCCACCGCACGGCTGTCGCACCAAATAATGCTGTTTCTTAATACCTGCTGATCTTTGTTTACCAATACCAACCCATGCATCTGATAAGCAATCCCTATGGCCGAAATGTCGTTGGGGTCATATTTGCCGCTTTTATTGCACAATTGAATGGCCTGCTGCACCTGCAACCACCACATATCTGGCGATTGTTCGGCCCAGCCGGGTTGGGGTGCAAGTATAGGGCTTTCCTCATCAGGGTATTGGGCTGAAGCTATGGCTGCCTGCGTTTCCGGATCGACCACCGAAACTTTGATGGATGAAGTGCCAATATCGATACCTAATAGCAGCATGCCTTTTGATTTAGCTTAAGAATAAGTTTATAAAACTGGTGAATAGTGACAGCGAATTTAAATTATTTTTTTAATCACAATATCAATTCCATAAGAATAAATGTAATCGATACATTTTTTCACGATCTATCGGCCGCGGAGCAGAAATAAAAAAGGCTTAGATGAATTCTAAGCCTTTTTGATAAAAATAAGATCTTTTTATACGTTAAACCTAAAATGCATAATATCGCCGTCCTGCACAATGTAGGTTTTGCCTTCAATGGCCATTTTGCCGGCTTCCTTAATAGCAGCTTCCGAGCCATTATATTTCACAAAGTCTTCGTATTTGATAACTTCGGCACGAATAAATCCTTTTTCAAAATCGGTATGTATAACGCCTGCCGCCTGTGGGGCGGTAAAGCCCTGGGTGATGGTCCAGGCACGAACCTCCTGCACGCCTGCTGTAAAATAGGTAGCCAGGTTAAGCAGCCTGTAAGCGGCCTTGATCAGTTTGTTTACGCCCGATTCTGCAAGACCTAAGTCGTCAAGAAACATCTGGCGTTCTTCATAGGTTTCCAATTGCGCTATTTCAGATTCGATTTGCGCCGAAATGATCAACACTTCAGCATTTTCTTCCTTTACAGCAGCCTTTACTTTTTCAACGTAAGCATTGCCGGTGTTGACGGAACCTTCGTCCACATTACAAACATAAAGCACCGGCTTGGCTGTCAGCAGCCAGATATCCTCGATATATTCTTTGTCTTCTTCCGCAACAGGAGCGGTACGGGCAGATTTTCCGGACAGCAAATGATTTTTATAAATGGTCAGTACATCAAAAGCCTTTTTGGCTTCCTTATCGCCGCCTGTCTTAGCCATTTTTTCGATCTTGTTGATCTTTTTCTCGATCGAATCAAGATCCTTTAACTGCAATTCAGTATCGATGATCTCTTTATCCCGAATAGGGTTGACAGAACCGTCTACATGGATCACGTTGTCATTATCAAAACAGCGGAGCACGTGTATGATAGCGTTGGTCGCCCTGATATTCGCTAAAAACTGGTTACCGAGGCCTTCACCCTTGCTGGCGCCCTTTACGAGGCCCGCTATATCAACGATCTCGATAACATTCGGAACGGTATTTTTGGGTTCGACTATTTCAACCAATTTGGTAAGGCGCTCATCTGGTACTGTGATCACACCCACATTAGGCTCTATTGTGCAGAACGGAAAATTGGCCGCCTGTGCCTTGGCATTTGATAAGCAATTAAAAAGTGTTGATTTACCCACATTTGGCAATCCTACTATCCCGCATTGAAGTCCCATATTTTTTTCAGAATCAAGATTCAGAACCATGAGTCAAGATCAGGCTGTCATCTGTATAGTCATGGCACCCGATCCTTGTATCCCGGCTCTATTTCGGGCGCAAAGATAAAAGAAAAAACCGGGCTTGTATTTTTGAAAAAATAAACGACTTTTGCCTGCGTTACCCGCAGCAAATTTAAGTACTCACCAATGTAAACACGAGGGCCTTTTTTATGGAAGAAATGGTTGAACAGATAGAACTATTGCTGGAGAATAGCGATCAAGAAGCACTCCGGGAATATTTAAACAACCTGAACATATCGGACGTAGAGGTTCTGATAGGTGAATTTCCGGAACATGGCCCTTTATTTATTGATCTGCTTTTAATTAACCGCGCGGTAAATGTTTTCCGCATACTTGATTTTCCAACCCAGGAAAGGATATTAAAAAAAGTTTCAGGAGCTAAAGTACGCGAGCTTATTTATGAGTTGCCTCCAGATGATCGTACCGCACTATTCAGCGAAATGCATGGCGATACCGTAAAGGTACTAATACAGCAGTTACCTGCCGACGACCGCAGGGAAGCTTTGCGCTTATTAGGTTATAAAGAGGATAGCGTAGGGAGGCTGATGACCCCCGATTATATTACAGTAAAAAAGACCTGGAACATGGAGCGGGTATTTGCGCACATACGCAAATATGGAAGGGACTCTGAAACCATCGATGTGGTTTACGTTATAGATAGCAATGGGGCGTTGATCGATGACATCAGGATACGTGAGATATTGCTGGCCGACCCGGAAACCAAGGTAAATGACCTGATGGACAGCCGCCTGATCGCATTAAACGTGAACGACCCGCAGGAAGAAGCTATTAATGTGTTCAGGATGAACAACCGCACGGCGCTACCCGTGACCGACGATGCAGACATCCTGCTGGGCATCGTAACAGTAGACGACATTCTTTGGATAGCCAATGAAGAATATACCGAAGACATTCAAAAGATAGGTGGTACCGAAGCATTAGATGAGCCCTACCTTGATATTAATCTGTTCAGGCTGGTTAAAAAGCGCATAGGATGGCTCATCATTCTTTTCCTGAGCGAAATGCTGACTACCACCGCGATGCAATCCTACGGTGGCGAACTGGAGGCCGTAACTATGCTGGCATTCTTTATCCCGCTGATCATCTCAAGCGGAGGGAACAGCGGTTCGCAGGCTTCGACATTAATTATCCAGGCGATGGCTTTGGGCGAAGTAAAGCTGGCTGACTGGTGGCGGGTTATGCGGCGCGAGATACTCTCGGGCCTTATGCTTGGTGTTATATTGGGAATTATTGGATTTTTACGTGTGTCAGTATGGACCACATTCAGCAATGTTTATGGCGCACATTGGCTGTTAATGGCCTTTACCGTATGTTTTGCACTGATTGGCGTGGTGTTATGGGGCTCACTAGCGGGATCTATGCTGCCTATCGCACTTAAGAAACTTGGTTTCGACCCTGCCACATCGTCGGCTCCGTTTGTAGCAACCCTGGTTGATGTGACCGGACTGATGATCTATTTCAATATAGCGATGCTCATATTCGGTTCGTTGATGCATGCCAAATAAAAAAACCCGCTTCGGGCGGGTTCGTATCATGTATTAGTTTAGTTAGCTTTTAAATTTCGAAGGAAAAGTCGTCCTCATCTACGGTTTTAGCCACTTCAGGCGTTTCGCTGAATTCATACCTTTTTTCGGTAACTTCCTGGTTGGCTTTGATATATTCCACCGTGTCTTTCAAACCTTCGGCAAATTTTTCAAAGTCCTCCTTGTAAAGGAAGATCTTATGTTTGATGAATACACCATCTTCCAAACGTTTTTTGCTTTCGGTTATGGTAATATAATAATCGTTTGATCGTGTCGCCTTTACATCAAAAAAATAAGTCCGCTTCCCAGCCCTAACCTTTTTCGAAAAAACCTCTTCACGTTCTCTGTTGTCAAAATCACCCATGTTAAATAATTGTAATTTGTTTTTTACCCGGCATAAATATAAATAAATTTTCAAAGTACAAGTATTAAAAACAATATTGTTGT
Organism: Mucilaginibacter sp.; assembly: GCF_035492695.1. Taxonomy (GTDB): domain Bacteria; phylum Bacteroidota; class Bacteroidia; order Sphingobacteriales; family Sphingobacteriaceae; genus Mucilaginibacter. The sequence continues at coordinate 145,334 of NZ_DATJJC010000006.1, forward strand.
GTTTTTTTCAATGAATAGTCGATATTTTTATAGTATTAGTTAACGATCAGGCGTTTTCTTCTTCCTCCAGCAGCTGTTTTTCGTATAACTCAAAATAAATCTGCCTTCGCTCCATTAACTCATCATGGGTGCCTTGTTCGGCTATTTCGCCGTTATCCATCACCAAAATTTTATCCGCGTTTTTGATGGTCGAGATGCGGTGAGCTATGATGATGCTTGTTTTTCCCTGCATAATGCCTCCAAGGTTTCTCAATATTTCTTCCTCGGTGCGTGTGTCTACCGCAGAGAGGCAATCATCAAAGATCAGTACCTGGGGATGTTTCATAATGGCTCTTGCAATGGAAACCCGTTGCTTCTGTCCGCCTGACAGCGTAACCCCACGTTCGCCTATCAAAGTTTCAAAGCCCTTTTCAAGCTCCATAATATTGCCGTACACTGCTGCATCCCGGGCCGCCTGTTCAATTTTGGCCATGTCTAAGTTATCAGCGCTAAAGGCGATATTATTCGCTATCGTATCTGAAAATAGGAAGACTTCCTGCGGCACAAAACCTATCTGTGACCGGTAACTGTCGAGGTTTAATTGCCGGATGGGGGCATGGTCTATATCGATCTCTCCGCCCGTGCAATCGTACATCCGCATAATTAAATTGGCAATGGTCGATTTCCCCGATCCCGTTCGGCCTATTATGGCTATCATCTCGCCTGGTTCAGCAGTAAACGTGACGTTCTTTAATGCTTTTATACCTGTATCCGGGTAGGTAAATGAAACATTTTTAAAGCTGATACGGCCTTTTATTATAACAGCCGGAACGTTGGGTGACGTAATTTCGGGCTTTTCGTGCAGAAATTCGTTGATGCGTTTTTGCGAGGCCGCGGCGCGCTGAACCAGTGACGTAACCCATCCCAACGCCATTACCGGGAACGTAAGCATATTAAGGTAAACGATAAATTCAGCAATATTGCCTGGGGTTATGTTGCCTTTCATCACCTCCACGCCACCTACATACATCACGATAACGTTGCTAAGGCCCACCAGCAGCAGCATAGTAGGATAAAAAAGCGCCTGGACTTTAACCAGCGCCATGGAGTGCGTTTTATAATTTTCGCTCTCATGAACAAAGCTTTCCCGCACAGAATTTTCGCGCACATAGGATTTGATCACCCTGATGCCCGAAAAATTCTCCTGCACAAAACTTGACAATGCCGACAGCCGTTGTTGTATCTTCTCGCTGCGGAAGTTGATGATGTTATTTACATAATAGATCGTCACCGCCAGGATAGGCAGGGGAAGTATTGAAAATACAGCCAGCCTAATATTCACTGTAAGCATAATGGCAATGGCCATGATAAATAATATGACCGTATTAACGGTATACATAATGCCAGGACCCAGGTACATGCGCACCCGGCTTACATCTTCGGTTGCTCGGTTCATGAGGTCGCCTGTATTGTGACGGCGATAAAACGCGAGCGAAAGCTGTTGGTAGTGTTCGTATATTTCGTTTTTCAGATCGTACTCGATGTGCCGCGACATTACAATAATAGTTTGCCTCATAAAGAACAGAAACAGCCCCCGGAGTAAGGCCAGCAGGAGCACCAGTACGCCAAAAAGCAGCAGGCTATAACCAAAAATGCTGTAGATCATGGATTGCCTGTCAAAGCCGGCGAAAAGCTGGTAGACAGAGATATTCTCGCGAACCAGGTCAAAGGCCATACCGATCACTTTAGCCGGCAGTACACCAAAGATATTGGATATAATAACGAATAAGATCCCTGGTATCAGTCGCCAGCGGTATTTGTAAAGAAACTTATTGAGGTATGCAAGACTTCTCATCCGGTATTAACAAAGGTATGCTTTTTTAAAGAGGGAGGGCCTGAGTCAAGCGCTGGTCTGGTCAGCCGTTGATATTTTAACAATTTCTTGACGATTCGTTTTAGTGTACTTTATACAATATTGTAATATCCCAAAACGCCCTCTGTCGCCTGTATAGTAAATATGATGCCGCTATTTTCATTGATATCGGATATTATTACATGTATTTATAATTAAAATATAACCATTATTTGGAAATAAAATTAACTATTGAGGTGGTGTTTCTGAAAATGATTCGTACATTTGTCCATCCTTAAATTAATTAACTAATGAAACAGACCAGGCACCCCGTGACTCTGTTGCATCTATTACGCTCAGGGTTTTTCCATAAAATAGAATATCATCCCGTAAGGGTAACATCAAATCTTTTTTCCAGAAAATAACTGATTACAGATCGTTCTCTCGCAAATCGCGATCCGTTATCTTTTACTATCTATAATTAAATAACATCAAAAAACAGATTTTTTAACTTTTGCCGCCTTGTACGCTTAAAAAAAGGCTGGCAAACTACCTGATTAATTAAAATGAAAAAAACAGCAGCATTTTTGGGATCGCTATGCCTGATCCTTGGACTTTCTTTGGCGTCCTGCAAGAAAGACAACAACGTTACACCTACTACATCAACATCAGATTCAAGTGCGTTTAAAAACGACGCGTTGCTTAGTAACGCAAGCACTACCGACGACACCTACACATTGCAAAACCAGTTAAATGCAGGCAATGTTACCCTGGTGGCCGGAAGAACTTATAATGTAAGCTCACTTCGGATTACTCATGCATTAAATTTAAATGGGGCAACTATTTATGTCACTGCCAAATATGGGTACCCTATCCGCATGACCGGTTATGGCGCCAGCATTACCAATGGCACTATCAAAGGAAGCTGGACCACATCGCAGGCAGCAGATGCTAACGGTGCTGCCGGTTTGTACATCGCAGCAGATAATTGCTCGGTCTCAAAAGTAACAGTTGCATCATTCCCTGCCTATGGCATATTGGTGGCCGCTGTTAACAAGCCATCGGTAACCTATTGCCTTATTAAAAATACAGGCTATTTGGGCTTTTATTTTGATGCTGAAACTAAGTACACCTCTGGCGGCGTGTTCAGTCACAACACAGTCGACCGTAGTGCGATACCTGCTTCGGCAATCAATGAATCCGGCGTGGCTATCCGGGGAAGTTCCAATAATCCAAGTATCATAACTTCCGGCTGGTCAATTATAGGTAACGTTATTAAAATGCCATATAGGCCCTCAAACTGGAATGCTGAGGGCATGGAAGTACGATACATGACAAATAGCACCATAAGCGTTAATACATTTACAAATGGTTCAATCGGTTGTAGTATCGTAAGGTGCTCGGGCGTTACAGCTTCGTGGAACCAATTTAGCGGTTCAATTGAAGAAGGACTGGAGTTTGCCGACAGCAAAAGTTGCTCATCTCAAAATAATACGATTACAAGCTCTGGCGGTGTTGGGATACTCGTTGACGGTAGTTCGGGCTGCAATGGCATAACCCTAACCGGCGACAAAATATCGGGCACAGTTGAAGAGTGCATACATGCTTACAACAATACCTATAACCTTATTGTTAATGGCGCCACTTTAACAGCGAGTGCAAATACCAAAGCAATTAACCTGCAAAGTACAAACCAGGTTAAAATTCAAAATGTAACCTTTAAAGGGAACGGTACGGCAGCAGCTGCTATTATGTTAGATAATTGCCCGGGCAACCTGGCAATGACGGGAGGTTCGGCAAGTAATTTCAAGCAAGCTGTGATCTGTATATATAATTCCAAACAGGGCATGACAACAAACAATGTTACCATGAGTGGAGTTACTATCAGTGGTGTGCCCAAAGGGCTGCTCTCGGTGCTTGAATACGGCACCTATCTTGGAGCAAACATCTTGGTTAAGCTTTAAAAGTAATTAAATAAACATCAACGGAAGGCCGGTATCAATTAGATGCCGGCCTTTTTTTATTTCGTCCGCACCTTTACCTAATAAGTCGCATTTAGTTTCCTAAGCTCCGTGTTTTCAAGGGAATATTTATTGAATTTCCCTCAGAAACACTCCTTTTTATGCCTTATTTAAGGTATTTAAAAAAATATATGTCACTTTAGGTGACTTTTTTTATATCATTGATAATCAATGTATTAAATAAAAAAAATATTAATTATTAAGAAAAATCCCTCTATTTTTTTGCAACTTTTGAGTAATAAAGCTGGTATAAGTACCCAATTCTACCTGATTGATTCAAACTACTCAAAGTATGAGGAAGATTACAGCGGTTTTGGGACTTTTTTGTTTGATACTATCTTTCTCCTGTAAGAAAGACGGGCTTGATCCGATCACTCCGGCGCAGCAAACAACATCTACTGGCACAACCAGCACTGATACTGCAGCAGTTGCAGGCGCAGCAGGCAGTTCGGTACCTAACGGTGCTTCAACCGGAACTAAAACTACAACTGGTCCAACTACTGGTGGCAGCGCAACTACTAAAACATCAACACCTACGGGAGCCGTGTCAGCAACTTCGGGCAGCGCGACTGTTAAAACAACTACTCCTACATCGGGTGGTACCGGAACAACGCCGACAACCCCGCCAACAACCACAACTCCGCCGCCTATAACCACTGCTACCCCAACTATGATGACAGGAGTTTATGCCGATGGCGTTCATGACGATACCCAGGTGTTGCAGAAATACCTGAATGTAGGTGATGTAACACTAACACCTGGCAAAACTTATAATGTAACAGGCCTGCGGGTAACGTATAACTTTGATTTAAACGGATCGACTATTCACATGACCCGCACATCCGGCACGGGAGTTGCCCTTGTGACCTCGGGGGCGACTGTAACAAACGGTAGTGTAACCGGGATTTGGAGCAGTTCGGCGTTAGGAAACCCAAATGGGGTTCAGGGCATGGCCATATATGCCGACAATGCAACTATATCAAATGTAACTATATCATCGTTCCCATCCTACGGCATTGTAGTGGTTGGCGCGCGCAATAACCCTTCAATTACTAATTGTACTATTACCACAAATGGCTATATGGGGTTTTATTTTGACGCCGAAACAGGAAATACCTCAGGTGGTGTTTTCAGTAATAATGTAGTTGATCAAAGCATGTTGCCTGCCGCTACAATTTCGGAATCGGGAGTAGCTATCAGGGGCAGTTCAAATAATCCCGCGGTGGTAACTTCAAATTGGACCATCACAGGCAATGTTTTCAAGATGCCTGTAAAGCCGGCAGACTGGAGCGCTGAGGGGATCGAAGTGCGTTATATGACTAACAGTGTGATCAGTAATAACACATTCATCGCAGGCTCAATAGGTTGCAGCGTAGTGCGGTCATCAGGGATAACTGTATCGGCAAATAAATTCAGCGGCTCAGACGCCGAGGCCCTGGAATTTGCAGACTGTAAACTTTGTTCTACAAAAAACAACATAATTACCAGTGCTATCAATATCGGGATACTTTTGGACGGTACATACGGCAGTAGCGACATTACCCTTAATGGAGATATTGTTTCGGGTACAGGATCTGACTGTATTGAGGCTTATAAAGGCTGCCAGAACATTACAATCACCAGTTGTACTTTAACTGCGGCAAAAAGCGGTAAGGCGATCAACCTGATGAATACCAATATAGTAAAGGTGCAAAATACTACATTCATCGGGAATGGTATTGCATCGATGGCCGTGATGCTGGATACCTGCCCGGGCAATTTTAGCATGACGGGCGGTTCGGTGACTAATTTTAAATCTTGCGTAATTACAATATACAGCGCCCAAAGCGGCCTGGTAACAAATAACGTAACCATGAGTGGTGTAACTGTCAGCGGCGTTCCGACAGCATTGGCTAAAGTTGTGGAAAATGGCGCGTCGGTAGGTTCAAATATCGTAGTATCGCTATAAACAAATAGATAAAATGTAGATCGAGAGACCGGCGCCCCGCAGAGCACCGGTTTTTCTGTTATTATGGTAGGTGTTTCCCTTGCTGATCAAAGCATTTAAGCAAAATAGTGAAATATAAAATGTCAATCTATTTAACCAGAAGCTAAATTAAGTTTGTGGCAATCAAAAAAACCTATACTTTTGTCGGTACCCTGAACGGGTACATTTACTACTAATAATGTCAGCCCAAAACGCCAGCGAATCACTGTTTGATCAGATGCATGCCTTCGGACATCAAAAAATTGTCTTTTGCAATGATCCGCATACTGGTCTTAAAGCCATAATCGCTATTCATGATACTACGTTGGGGCCGGCTTTAGGCGGCACACGTATGTGGGCTTATAAAACAGAGGCAGATGCCCTTAACGACGTACTTCGTTTATCAAAAAGCATGACTTATAAAGCGGCCGTTGCCGGTCTGAACCTTGGGGGCGGCAAAGCAGTTATTATAGGTGATGCACGCAAGGACAAGTCGGAGGCCTTGTTGCGCAAATTCGGGCGTTTCATCAAAAACCAGAACGGCGAGTTTATTACTGCTGAGGACGTGGGCACCAATCCACGTGATATGGAATATATCCGCATGGAGACCCAATATGTAATGGGTGTGCCCGAATCGATAGGCGGTAGCGGAGATCCGTCACCAATTACTGCGCTTGGGGTATTTATGGGCATAAAAGCAGCAGTAAAAGAGCTGTATGGTAACGATAGTATAGCTGGCAGATCGGTAGTGGTGCAGGGGATAGGCCATGTTGGCGAAAACCTGGTGCGCTTGCTGCGAGATGAGAATGCCATGGTGTATGTGAGCGACATAAACGAGGAGCGTACCGTACAGGTGGCGAAAAAATATGGCGCCCAGGCAATATCAAATAATACTATTTTTGATATCGAAGCTGATATTTATTCGCCCTGCGCGTTGGGAGCTACCATCAACGCGCAAACAATTGATAAACTTAAGTATTCTATCATTGCAGGTTCGGCTAATAACCAGTTGGATGATGAGTACGAACAAGGGCGTATGCTGCTTGAAAAGGGGATATTGTTCGCACCTGATTACGTTATAAACGCAGGCGGTGTTATCAACTGCTATTCGGAGTTAATGGGGTTCAGTAAAAAACGCACCCTGCAGCTAACCGAGAATATTTATGAAGCGACGAGAAACGTTTTAAAGCTTTCAAAGGCCGAAAAGATTTCGACCATTGAGGCAGCAAACAAAATTGCAGAAAAACGAATTGCAGATATTAAGAAAGTAAAATCAACCTATTAAATCATAAACAGTCCGCCGCAGGGTGGGTCGAAACCGTTCTTTATTACCATGCTAAACAGAAGACATCTACGGGTAAAAGTTTTACAGGCGCTTTACGCCTATCATCAGTCAGACAATAAGGACATTAAGCAGCATGAAAAGAACTTGCTGCAAAGCGTCGAAAAGGTACACGAGATGTACATCTGGATGCTTTCGTTAATATCCGAAGTTGTAAGCTATGCCCAGACCGACGCAGAAGAAAGAAAACATAAGCACTTGCCAACGGCTGATGACCTGGCGCCAAAACTCAAATTGCTTGAAAACAGGTTCATTACATCGCTAAATAAAAATGATGAATACCTGGCGTCAGTAAAAAAATATAAGATATCCTGGAGTTTCGACCCGGAACTGGCCAAATCGCTTTTCACTATTCTAAAAAACTCATCGGAATATGGCGATTATTTGAAAAAGACAGACGATACACTGCATAGTGATAAGGACATAATCAAGTTCATCTTTAAAAAGGTGATCCTGAAATCATTGCTCGCGGAGCAGGTTTTTGAAGATAAATTTATCTTCTGGCCCGTGGATAAAGATGTATTGCAGGCATTGATAGCCAAGACGTTCAAAAACTTCTCATACGATAACCCGGCTCAAAATAAATTGGCCGAGGTAACAGGTAATTGGGACGAAGACCGGGAGTTTATTATTGAACTATTCCGGCAGGCGATAAGGTATGATGCAGAGTACCAGGATATGATTGGCAAAAAAACGCAAAACTGGGAGCCCGACCGCATTGCAATGATGGATACGCTTTTAATGAAGATGGCTATTACGGAGTTCGTTAATTTTACATCCATCCCGGTTAAAGTTACTATTAATGAGTACCTCGAGATTTCAAAGGAGTTTAGCACGCCAAAGAGTAATTCATTTATAAACGGTATCTTAGACAAGATTTTATACGAATTGAAAGCCGATAATACTATCAGGAAAGTGGGAAGGGGACTGATAGACGAATGATTTATTGATGCGGTCTGATTTTAAAATTTTTTAAATACAATGAAAAAACTTTTTTTAGCACTTATGGCCGCGGGCATGTTAATGGTTGCCTGCAACAATCAATCGGGCAGCACGGCGTCGAATGATACCAACGCGACAAGTCCGGCCGATAAACCGGTAATGAAATTTGAAAAAGAGACACACGATTTCGGCAAAATAAAAGACGGCGAAAAGATAACGTACGAATATAAGTTTACCAATACCGGCAAATCCCCGCTTATTATTACCGATGCTAAAGCATCGTGTGGATGTACCATACCTGAATGGCCGAAAGAGCCGATAAAACCGGGTGAAAGCTCAAAAATAAAAGTCACTTTTAACAGCGCCGGGAAAGTTGGCTTGCAGGATAAACAAATTTTAGTAACCGCCAACACCAATCCGGCGCAAAACATTGTGCACCTGATAGGTGAGGTGACCCTTAATTAATCAATAAAATGACAACAACAATTCTATTACAGGCAGCCGGTGCAACCGGTGGTTTTGCCAGCGGGCAGCTGATCACCCTGGTTTTGATCATCGTGGTATTCTACTTTTTTATGATACGTCCACAGATCAAAAAACAAAAAGATCAGAAAAAATATGTACAGGAGCTTAAGAAAGGTGATAAGGTGGTAACTACAGCCGGTATACATGGCCGTATTGCAGATGTTGCTGAAGCTACATTCCTGGTTGAAACTGAAGGCGGCGGCAAGATACGTTTCGATAAATCAGCTATATCACTTGAAGCATCTAAAGCGCTGAACACGCCTCCACCTGTCGCCAAGACCGATACAAAGACAGAAAAGGCCAAAGCCTGATAAGGGAAGCTCTAAAAAGCAGAAGGCTGAAATAAAAGCTGGAAGCAGGAAGTTATAAGTATGAAAATTAGCTAAATTTCAATTTTCAGCTTTGGGCTTTTTGCTTTCAGCTTTAAGCATTTTAATAGATGGCTTTAATAAAACTATCAGCATCAGAAAGAAGACGTTTGTCGGCATTTTTTACCTGCGTGGTGCTCGCCGTCCTGGTTTGGGTGTTCTATACACTCTCTGATACCTATAGTTTTACAGTTAATGAGGTGCTTGTCTACAAAAATTCACCTCAAAAACGAGCATTCCATCCGCTACAGGCCGATACGATTAAGGCAACGTTAAAAGGCACCGGCTGGGAGATATTGTTCCAGAAAATGGAATACGCCAATAAGAATATCGAGGTTGACCTGAAATCGCTTGAAAGCAAGGATTATGTGGTACTGAGTTCTCAGCTAAAACAGATAAACAATAGAACAGATTTCGATCAGCCCATCGTCTCTTTTAGCCCTGATACGCTTTATTTCGATTTCTCAGGCAGAACAGTAAAGCGGGTGCCTGTTAACTTAATTACAGGTATACATTACCAGCGGCAGTTTGCACAATCGAATAATATTACGGTTGAACCGTCATACGTAACGGTAAGTGGTCCGGATAACGTGATCGATAATATTAAATCGTGGAACACAGATTCGCTGGTACTTGATAGCGTCAACGAGACCATACGGGCCAATCTTACATTAGAACCTGTCAAGCAAGGTAACCTTAGCATCTACCCCAAATCGGTAAGGGTAAGAATACCTGTTGACGAGTTTACCGAAAAGACGGTGCAGATACCTGTTAAATTGGTTAATAACCACAATTTCTATCGCGTAAAGATATTCCCGCAAAAAGTCAAAATTACCTTTACGACCTCATTGAGGAAATATCCTGAAATGGACGAAGACTTTTTTGAAGCTGCTGCTGACCTTGACCTATGGCACAACCGCGGCTACAGTACTTTGCCCGTAAAATTGACACGCTACCCGCCTTATTGTAAGATCGTGAAGATAGAACCTCAAAATGTTGACTTTATCATCCGTAAATAATGCTCAAAATAGGTATCACCGGTAATATTGGCAGTGGCAAAACCACTGTAAGCAAAGTATTCGAGGTATTGGGGATTCCTGTTTTTTACGCCGACGACGCTGCAAAAAGGGTTATGGTGGAGGACGCTATTTTGATGGATGGAATAAAAGCAACTTTTGGCAGGGAAAGTTATTTTAATGACGGTACGCTCAATCGCAAGTTTATTGCCTCAATTGTGTTTAATGATGAAGAACAGTTGGCTAAACTTAACTCGTTGGTGCACCCGGCCGTTTTCAGAGCTTTTGACGAGTGGGCGGCTCAGGTAAAAAATGCTCCGTATATAATGAAAGAGGCGGCGTTGCTTTTTGAAAGCGACTCCTATAAAATGTGTGATAGATCAATTATTGTGACGGCTCCGCTTGAACTGCGCATAAAGCGCGTAATGCAGCGCGATGGATTTACCCGGGAAGAAATATTGAGCCGCGACGCGCGCCAATTCTCTGAAGAAAAGAAAATTGAACTGGCCGATTTTGTGATCAGGAACGATGACACGGAGTTGGTTATCCCACAGATTTTGGCCTTGCATGAACGATTTTTGTCATTCGTCAATGGTCATTAGACATTTGAAACAGACCTTGCTAATGCCCAATGACCACCGAAAATGATACTTGAAGATTTCCTTTATTTCGACACTAACGGCCTTTATTGCAGATATGGGAATTTTTATATCGATCCTGTTAAGCCGGTACAAACCGCAGTGATATCGCATGCCCATGCCGATCATGCCATACCCGGGAATAACGAAGTTTACTGTACCGAGGCCACGTCGTTATTTATGAAACAGCGATACGGCAAAAACGCCGCTAAGTTTTTTAACCTTGCAGGTTATAATAAACCATTTACCATAGGCGGTGTGCATATCACGTTCATCCCGGCAGGGCATATGCTGGGTTCGGCGCAAATACTGATGGAACATCAGGGAGTGAAATACCTGTACACCGGGGATTATAAATTGCAGCCTGACGCCACCTGTGAGCCTTTGGAATGGGTGAAAACGGATGTGCTGATCACCGAAAGCACTTTTGCTAATCCTGCTATTTTACATCCCGACCCAATAGAAGAGATCGGAAAATTAAATGATATCAAAGTCAATATCCTTTTAGGTGCGTATGGCCTGGGAAAAAGCCAGCGGCTGATCAATTTGATAAATGAGCATGTCCCGCAAAAGACCTTATTGATACATCACAGTATAATGCCTTTAAATGGAGTTTATCAAAAGATGGGTGTCGATATTGGTAAGCATCAATTATATAGCCGTAAGCTGATGAAAGAGCAGAAAGAGTACGTCTACATCGTTCCGCCGTTTACGTTTGAAAGTTATTATAGGGCAGTGGGGGTGAAGCGGCTGTTCGCTTCGGGCTGGAAAAATTTACAGGTGAACCAAAATGATACCCTGTTTATTTCTGATCATGCCGATTGGAACGATATATTACAAACAGTTGAAAAGACAGCACCAAAGCAGGTGTGGACGCTGCACGGTGACGGTAATCATTTACGAAAACATTTTGGCGATCGTATTTTTGTAAAAATATTGAACTGAATGCTGGTAGAAGGTGTCGACTATTACATCAATGAGGATGGTTTTTTTGTGTTTACGAAAGAATACCACCTGAAACGGGGATATTGCTGTAAAAACAAATGCCTGCATTGTCCCTGGGATTATGGCAGACCTAAAGAAACCAAACAAGTTAAAAAATAATTCCTCATCTTTGCATTTGCAAAAAATGAGGCAGGTATCATGCGTATCGACGAGGAAATACAAAGCACGAATTTCGAGGATAATTATCATAAGGCCGTAATCAATATCAACTACACCTACGGCTGGCTGAATAATGTTTGGCGTTGTCATTTTGAGAAACATAAACTAACAAGCCAGCAATTCAACGTGCTCCGTATTCTAAGGGGTCAATATCCCAATCCGGCTACCGTGAACCTAATAAAAGAACGCATGCTGGATAAGATGTCCGATGCCTCACGTATCGTCGACCGGCTTGTGCAAAAGGGTTTGGTGTCCCGCTGTACCAACAATAAAGACCGCCGTGCCGTAGATATCCGCATCAGTGATCTGGGTCTTGAAACACTCGCCAAAATGGATTCGGAATTCAAAACGAAAGAATTTCTGAAAAGTAACCTTACCGACGAAGAAGCAGGGAAATTGAGTGACCTGCTGGATAAGCTTCGTGGGTAAACGCGAAGCTAAAAGACCAAAGCAGAAAGCAGATAAATTGGGCCGAAAAAAGCTTTCAGCTCAAATTACAGTTCTGCGAAAAAAGCGCCCAGCGCAATTCCCATACCCAGCAGCACGGCCACCATTTTGCGTACCGTGAATTTGTGATCCGAACTTGATTCGAACAGGATCGTCGTAGATATATGCAGGAAAATACCGATGACCACGCCCATAATGCGGCCGTAATATTTTTGAAGATTTCCTATGCCCCCGGCGCTTAATTCGTTACTAAAGAAATACCCCGCAGGTGCCATTATTGCAAATAAAAGAATAAAAAATATCGTCTTCCCTTTAGTTTGCCTGTTAGCCAATAACACCGTGCCGAGCGCAAATGCAGCCGGTATATGATGCAGGGCAATACCAAAGACTAATTGATTTTGGTTGCCCTCGGCCAGTGGCATACCCTCCAGGAAGGCATGGATACAGAGGCTGACGAGAATGCCAAGCGGAAAGGAAAAATGTTCGGGACCGGGCTTATGGATATGGCCATGTTCGATACCTTCCGAAAGCTGCTCGAGGACGATCTGGAACAGAAAGCCGATCAGGATAAACACACCAACGTAATTGTCATTGCCATGATAGGCATCAGGTATCAGGTGCAAAACGGTAATGCCAAAAAGAAATGCCCCGCTGAATGACAAGACGAGCTTTAGGGTTTTATGATTGTCGCCCTTAAAGAAAAATACGGATATACCGCCGGTAAAGGCGCCCAGGAACAACACAATTATCTTCCAGATATCCATCAAAAACCAGGTTGTGTTTTTTTAAACAACAGGGACATTATCCAACCGACTAAGGCCCCGTAAAGTGCGCCGACCGTGACATCAATAGGAAAATGCACTCCAACGTATACCTGTGCGAAGCAAATCAGCCCGGCCCATAGTATTGCCCATAGCCATATCCAGCGCCATCTTTTGTAAAGCACAAATGCTATGAAAATAGCCATAGCAAAGTGATCTGTAGCATGGGTGGAAGGAAAACTGAAACCTGTTCCGCAGCCGTTCACCCTTAAAACAACAGTGGACGCTATCTCAGGATCGTTACATGGGCGCAGCCGATGAACTTCCTTTTTATAAAGATGTGCGCTCGTAAAATCGGCAATGCCTGCGCTCAAGGCCATTAGCGCGATAATAATGACACCTTGTTTTTTATACTTCCATATGCAGAGCGCGATAACAATAATATACAGCGGTATCCACGTCCGGGCATTGCGCAAAATGGGCATCAGCCAATCAAAGAACGGGTTACCAAGATCATGATTAATGAAGTGGAGTAGGTGCCGGTCGAATTGTACCAGGTGTTCAATCATATTGTATCAGCCAAAAATAGTTAATTATCACATACAACTTATAGCAGCAGCTGCGTTATGACTTAAAAACTATTAAAGGTGCACGGTGTTATTTAATTGCCCCTCAGTACCGTCAGCAAAATAAGGCCTTATCGGATCGATTTTGTGCGGCTGTCGTCCAAATATTTTTAATTTTGCACACCAATACATTTACATTTTGACATTAATAAAATCAATTTCAGGTATACGCGGTACCATAGGCGGCGCAGCAGGCGATGGTCTTACGCCATTGGATATCGTAAAATTTACATCAGCATACGGCTCCTGGGCAATCAAAAAATCAGGGAAAAAGAAAATTGTTGTGGGGCGCGATGCGCGGTTGTCTGGCAATATGGTTAATAGCCTTGTAGTGGGTACTTTGCAGGGACTGGGCATAGATGTTATCGATATCGGTCTTTCTACTACACCAACGGTGGAGGTTGCCGTTCCTGATGAACAAGCCGCCGGGGGCATTATCCTTACCGCCAGCCACAATCCCAAGCAGTGGAACGCGCTGAAATTATTAAATGATAAAGGCGAATTTATCAGCGATGCCGAAGGCCAGGAAGTACTTTCCATTGCCGAAAACAGCGACTTTAAATATGCCGATGTGAACGATCTTGGAAAAGTAACCCTTGATGGCAGTTACCTGCAGAAACATATTGACAAGGTACTTGCTTTGCCACTGGTTGATGTCGCAGCTATCGCAAAAGCGAACTTTAGTGTTGTTATCGACTGCGTTAATTCAACGGGCGGCATATTTATTCCGGCTTTGCTGGAAGCATTGGGCGTAAAAACGGTTCATAAACTATTTTGCGAGCCCGATGGAAATTTCCCGCATAACCCCGAGCCGCTGCCTGAAAACCTGATCGCGTTATCTCAGGAGGTGGTAAAGAAAAAAGCTCACTTAGGTATTGCTGTCGACCCTGACGTTGACCGCCTGGCTTTTGTTTGTGAAGACGGCAATATGTTCGGCGAAGAGTACACCCTGGTGGCTGTGGCCGACTATGTGTTGAAAAATATAAAAGGTAATACGGTTTCCAATCTCTCATCCACACGCGCCCTGCGCGACGTAACCGAAAAGGCGGGTGGTGAATACCATGCTGCTGCGGTAGGCGAGGTGAATGTGGTGAATAAAATGAAGGATGTAAATGCCGTGATCGGTGGCGAGGGCAACGGAGGCGTTATTTATCCCGAATTGCATTACGGTCGTGATGCTTTGGTCGGTATAGCATTATTTCTGACACACCTTGCTAAGTATGGCAAGTCGGTTTCCAGTTTACGGAGTAGTTACCCGGGTTATTTCATCTCGAAAAATAAGATCACCTTAACGCCAGAAATGGATATTGATGCTCTTTTGCTTAAAGTGGAGGAGAAATACAAAAATCATCCGCACACCACAATTGATGGTTTGAAGATAGAATTTGACAAAGAATGGGTACATTTGCGTCGTTCAAATACAGAACCCATCATCCGCATTTATTCGGAAGGAAATTCGGAAACTATAGCCGATAACATCGCCAATAAAATGATAGCGGATATAAAGGATATTCTGCATTTGAAAGATTGATCTTTTAGTCCGAAAGTCGGCAAGACCGGAAGTCCGGAAGATCGGTCACTCAATAATTCTTAACTCAATAATTAAACGATGCGTGTCTATTTCGATAATGCTGCCACAACCCCTATTGACCCTGAAGTTTTAAAGGAAATGTATAAGGTAATGGAGAACCACTATGGTAATCCGTCATCAATACATGGCCATGGCCGCGAGGTTAGGACACTTATCGAACGTTCACGCAAAACCATAGCTAACCTATTGCATGCTTCCCCGTCTGAAATATTTTTTACATCGGGGGGGACAGAAGCTGATAATACGGCTATCCGTTGCGGCATTGTGGATAATGGAATTACCCATGCTATTTCGAGCCAGATAGAGCACCACGCTGTGATCCATACGCTGGAGGCTATGCAAAAAGCCGGTACCATCAAGCTGAGTTATGTGGACGTGGACAGCAAGGGCACTGTGGATTATGATCACCTTGAAAGGCTGCTGAAAGAAAATGACCGCAGCTTTGTATCCCTAATGCACGCAAATAATGAACTGGGTACGCTTAGCGATATGGAGCGCATAGGCGACCTGTGCGAGCAATACAACGCTATTTATCATTCGGACACCGTGCAGACAATGGGACATTTTGCCCATGATCTAAGCAAACTGAAGACCCATTTTATGGTTTGTGCAGCTCATAAATTGCATGGCCCTAAAGGAATAGGGTTTTTGTACGTCAATCACAAAGTCAAGATAAAGCCGTTTATATACGGTGGCGCCCAGGAACGTAATATGCGCGGCGGTACCGAAAATGTTTATGGTATCGTTGGGCTGGCGAAAGCGCTTGAAATGGCTTACGCTGATATGGAGCAGCACCAGCAGTATATACAAGGCCTGAAGTCGTACATGATCGGGCAGTTGAAGGCTAGTATCCCTGGCGTTAAGTTCAATGGCGAGACAGATGTGGATAAAAGCTTATACACTGTACTCAATGTTTCGTTTCCCTGCAGCGATATGGCCGATATGATGTTATTTAACCTGGACATTGCGGGTATATCAGCTTCGGGAGGTAGCGCATGCAGTTCGGGCACAGATATAGGCTCACATGTGCTGAACGCCATTGGCGGCATTGGCGCGGGCCCTTCGGTGCGTTTCTCCTTTTCCAAGTATAACACTAAAGAAGAAGTGGACTATACCGTATCTAAACTAAAGGAATTATGCATGGCCTATGCATAATTAAGTATAATTAATTTCTTTGTAAGAAAAAAAGAAAACAATAAGGCAATCATAGGGGTTACTTACTTATACACTAAAACGTATAAAACCTATGATAACTACCGAAGATACATCAGGAAAAAGCGGGTCAAAAGCTAACCAGCAAGACCCTTCCAGGAGACCGGATAAAGGTCAAAAAGACGAAATATTATATCCTCGTGAGAGTGAATCAGCATCTTCCCAGGAGAACGGCGCGGACTCTTCTTTTACCGAACGAAACGATGTAACTCCACCTAATAAAAAGGAATTTCCTTCTGTCGGCCCTTCCAAATCAGATTTTGAGAGCCGCCCGCAAGGAAGAACTACCGGCCGCATGATAGGTCATGAGCCCGGCACCGAAGCCATATAACAATTCTGTTAAGTGTGATGTACAACAAAGGCTATTGACGAGATGGCCTTTGTTGGTTAAATTATAAAATTATGAGTGAATATTTGGATACTGCTGATGAAATGCAGAATAATAGTGACAGAAAGAACTACCAAGCTAACAAGAAAGCTACCATAGAAACTAAGGGGCCTGCAAAGGACAACAAAACCAAAGTTTTACATAAAGACGGTAGTTTTGCCGATCTGCCCCCGAAGGAATCGACCGGGAGCGGTGCCCTCGACGGCACCGTGGGCCGGGGAACATAAAGAGAAACCGGGATTCAAACAACCGGGTAAATAGAGCAAAGAAACCTTTTGGCGTTTCATGCTCGCTGGTTCAGGTAAGCAATTGCCTGTCGGGCGCTTAACAGGCGCATTTAAAAGAAAAAGGCTTTGACGAACATCAAAGCCTTTTTCTTGATCTATATTTTTAGTTAACCGGCCATTAATTTCAAAAAGGTCGATAATTTCTCCTTCATTTCCCTGCGGTCAACTATAAAATCAAGAAAGCCATGTTCCTGTACAAATTCAGCAGTTTGAAAGCCTTTAGGCAGGTCTTTTTTGATGGTTTCTTTGATCACCCTTGGTCCGGCAAAGCCAATAAGCGATCCGGGCTCGGCAATATTAATATCGCCCAGCATGGCATACGATGCAGTAACGCCACCTGTCGTCGGGTCGGTAAGTAACGAGATATAAGGTATTTTAGCTTTAGCGAGCAACGCGAGCTTTGCCGAAGTCTTAGCCATCTGCATCAGCGAAAATGCCGCCTCCATCATACGCGCACCGCCTGATTTGGATATGATCATGAATGGAACATTATTAGCGATGCTATGATCTATCGACCGCGCTATTTTTTCACCAACAACCGAACCCATCGAACCACCTATGAAGTTAAAATCCATGCAGGCGATAACGATATCCTGTCCGTCGATCTTACCCGCAGCTGCGCGTAAAGCATCATTCAGCCCGGTTTTCTTTATAGTTTCCGCTAACCTGTCAGTATATTTTTTAGTGTCCTCAAAGTGCAGCGGGTCGCCCGATTTTAGGTTCGGATCAAGCTCTGTAAATTGATTATCATCAAAAAGGATGGAAAAATATTCCTTTGAGCCGATGCGTAAATGATACCCGCAGTAATGACAAACATATTGGTTTTCAACCTGTTCGGTATAGTGAAGCGGCTTTTTGCAATTTGGGCATTTATTCCAGATACCATCAGGGGCCTCTTTCTTTTCCTCTGTCGTGGTTATAATGCCTTTTGATTCTCTTTTAAACCAGGTCATTCGTTATCTCCAATCAAGTGCAAAGAAACAAAAAATATTAATGATGTGATAGAATTATAATAAGCTTAACAAGCCTATGATTGTTTACAAATGTTGATATAATTTATAGACTTACTTAATAATATTCAAATAAATACCACCTCGTACTAATAAATTTTATAAATTCGAAGCCCGAAACAATCATGCTCATGAATTTAAAAGATTATAAAGGTGTACTGCACGGCGACCAGGTGCAGGCGTTATTTGAAATAGCAAAGAAACACCAGTTCGCTTTGCCGGCAGTAAACGTTATAGGTACCGATACCGTTAACGGTGTAATGGAAACAGCGAAAGCAGTTAATTCGCCTGTTATTATCCAATTGTCGCACGGTGGCGCGCAGTTTTATGCCGGAAAATCGTTGGACAACTCTAAATTGCAGGCGTGCATTTTAGGTGCAGTATCAGCCGCTAAACACGTGCATTTACTGGCCGAACATTATGGCGTAGCGGTAATTATGCATACCGACCATTGTGCTAAAAAGTTATTGCCCTGGATAGATGGTTTACTTGATCACGGTGAAAAATTCTTTGCCGAGACCGGAAAGCCGCTGTTCTCATCGCACATGCTTGACCTTTCAGAGGAGCCTATCCACGAGAACATCGAGATTTCTGCTAAATACCTGGAACGTATGGCCAAGATGGGCATGACCCTCGAGATCGAATTAGGTGTTACCGGCGGCGAAGAAGACGGAGTGGATAACAGCGATGTTGATAGCTCACGCTTATATACACAACCCGAAGATGTAGCTTATTCATACGAGGAGCTTTCAAAAGTAAGTCCGCGTTTTACCATAGCCGCTGCTTTTGGCAACGTACATGGTGTATATAAGCCAGGTAACGTAAAACTTCAACCGGTGATCTTGCATAACTCGCAGGAGTATGTTAAAAAGAAATTTAACCTGTCTGCCGAAAAACCGATCAACTTTGTATTCCACGGTGGTTCAGGTTCGAGCCAGGAAGAGATCCGCGAAGCTATTTCTTACGGCGCTATCAAAATGAATATCGATACCGATATGCAATGGGCATTCTGGGAGGGTATTAAAGATTATTATAAATCAAAAGAAGGCTATTTGCAGAGCCAGATCGGCAGCCCGGATGGTGAAGATTCGCCGAACAAGAAATATTACGATCCGCGTGTATGGCTCCGCAAGGGCGAGGAAAACTTTGTAAAACGCCTGTCGGCCGCTTTCGAAGATTTGAATTGCATTGATGTAAACAAAAAACTGTAGTTTTTTACTGCGGATAAAATGCCTGCACAAACTTGTGCGGGCATTTTTTGTTTTATCTGCGTTATGATCTATAAAAAGAAGAAAAAGAACCTGTTCGAAAAGTTTGCGAATTGGGCTACAAATGCTACCGGCAGTTCGGCGGCATTTATATTGGCAATGCTTGTTATTGTGGGATGGATAGTTACCGGACCTATATTTAATTATTCTGATACCTGGCAATTGGTTATTAATACTGGTACTACGATAATAACCTTCCTGATGGTTTTCCTGATACAGAAAACACAAAATAAAGATTCAAAAGCTATACATTTGAAGCTGAATGAGCTGCTGGCGTCACACCAGGGGTCAAGTAACCGTATAGTTGATATTGAGGACCTTAGTGAAGAAGAGCTTGATCAGCTACACAAGTTTTATGTACAGTTGTCTGACCTGGCCGAGAAAGAGGAGGACATTACCTGTACCCATTCGATCGATGCAGCTGAGGAGAACCACCAGATGAAGCTGGGGCAATACAGAACGCGAAAATCCTATATGAATGCCAAAAAACATACAAGTAAGAAAAGTAACTGATCAATCCGACCTGGAAAAAGTATTTGCCATCAGGCGCGAAGTTTTTGTAGGCGAACAAAATTGTCCACCCGAACTGGAATGGGAACACGAGGACGAATCAAACCATTTCCTGGCAACTGTAGATCGTATTCCCGCCGGCGCATCGCGCTGGCGTAAAACAGATAAGGGTTATAAATTAGAGCGTTTTGCGGTAAAAAAAGATTTCCGTGGCGATGGAGTGGGACAAGCATTAGTGAAAGCCGTATTAGCTGATCTTCCAGCCGATGCGGACTATGTTTATTTGCATGCACAAGTTGCAGCAGTAACCTTATACGAACGTTTCGGCTTTGTAAAAACCGGGCCCGAGTTTGAAGAAGCCGGGATTAGGCATTACAAGATGGTCAGGAATGCATAAACACTTTTCCGGAGTATTCCATTGCCTCCTTTAATTTGTCCAAATTAAGCCCTGTATCGATGCCTTGTTGTTGCAGGTAAGCAATTGCATTTTCGGTTGCAATATTGCCTGTAAGCTCATCTTTCGCCATCGGGCAGCCTCCATAGCCTTTTAATGCAGTGTCAAATCGTTTACAGCCGCTTTTAAAAGCCGCATCTATCTTCTCAAACCAGGTATCGGGGGTCGAATGTAAGTGCACGCCGAATATTGCTCCCAAAAACCGGTTTGAAAGCGCCTTATATAAATTTTCTATCTGTGCAGGTTCGGCTATGCCGATCGTATCGGCCAGTGAGATATACTTTATCCCTTCATTGATCAGCTTTTCAGCCCAGTATAATACCAATTCTTCGTGCCATACATCACCATAAGGATTTCCAAATCCCATTGAAAGGTAGGTAAGAAGATGCTGACCGCTTTTATGGCATAATTCATTGATCCTCTTTACCGTGTCAAAACCCTCGTTTACACTTGTATTGGTATTTCGCCGCTGAAAAGTTTCGGATATGGAAAAGGGAAATCCCAGGTAAGTGATCTCCTCATATTTTGATGCATCTTCGGCTCCACGGTGATTAGCTATTATAGCTAACAGTTTTGACGAGGTGTTGCTCAGATCGAGCTTTTTCAGCACTTCCGCCGTGTCCCTCATTTGGGGGATGGCTTTCGCCGAAACAAAGCTTCCAAAATCTATTGTATCAAAACCTACCTGTAAAAGCAGGTTAATATATGTCACTTTTATATCCGTCGGCACAAAATGAGCAAGGCCCTGCATCGCATCGCGCGGACATTCGGTAATTTGTATTGTGGAGGACATTGATACGAATGTCAGAATTTTGGGTCGTAAATTATAGCTTTATGTTCAACCTCAACATAAAGTTCGTTGGTGAGGCCTACGAGATACCTTTCGAATGATTCCATGATACGGGCAGCTTCCTTACGCACCGACCTGGAGCTCCCGAACACTGCCCGTTGATTCATTTCTTTTAAGGTCAGCCGCCTGTTGCCGGTTTCCGACGGCAAATAAAACGTTACATTGTGAATGGTTGTACGATACCTGGCATTTTTTATGTCGATAGTTACGGCAAACTGCACCGTATATATTTGCAATTCGTCGTAGTTTCCCGGCTGGGTCGGATTAAGGTCCTGTGTGGTTGTAAATATCATCTTACCCTCTGGCTCGTAACCATAGTTTTGCTGGAAGTTCTTTGCCGCCATAAATTGCAGGGCGCGCAAAAAAATCTTACTTACTTTAATATCGCTGTCCGTTTTAAAGGTTTTTTGATACCAGGCCATGTTGCTATCGATTTGCAGCCTGATAGAATCATGAACGGTGGCTATCGGCGCGTTTCGTCCGTGATCGACCTGGTAGGTACGTACAACGCTGTTGCCATCGTCCTGGGCATTGACAATGGAAAGTGCGAACATTAACGCAATGCTGAGTATTAAAGTTTTCATGGCGGGATTACTAAATGCTAAATATAGGTGCTGTAACGCTGTAATTTGACCGTGATAGCGAAATAAAGTTTAATCCGGATGCGACATCATTTCAGCATCCTGCGGAGCCGCCTCCTTAACGTATCGCCTCATGATCAAACGCGACCCTCCATTATAACTGAGGTAACTTCCCACCCAGTTGATGAATACAACCACTTTCTTCCGGAAACCTAAAAGTGATATCAGGTGTACGAACATCCATATCAGCCAGGCGAAAAAGCCCTGGAATTTTAACTTGCCCAGGTCGGCTATAGCCTTGTTGCGCCCGATGGTTGCTAATGATCCTTTATCAAAATATTTAAATGGTTCTGCCGGCTCATTGTTAATGATTCGTACAATATTTTTGCCCACATTCTTTCCCATTTGTATGGCAACTTGTGCAACACCGGGGTGCCCTTTTGGCGTGTCAGGCGTTATCATGGCCGCCACATCACCAATGGCAAATATATTGGAGTATCCTGCCACGCGACATATGTTATCCACCCGGATGCGGTTACCTTTTTCCACAAGGCCCTTGTCAATGCCACCAGGAATAACGCCCATTACACCCGCCGACCAGATGACGTTCTTAGTACGAATTTTTTTGCCGCCTTCAAAGGTAATTACGCTGCCGTCATAACTCTCAACCTTTGCGTTCAGCATAACCTCAACACCCATTTTCTCGAGGAATTTTTTGGCAGCAGCCGACCCCTCATCTGAAAAAGGCCCCAGTACCTTTGGCAAAAAATCGGCAAGGTAAACTTTCATCTCATGCTTGTTCAGTTCAGGGTAATCCTTGCTGAGTATGTGATTCTTCAATTCGGCAAGTGCACCCGCCAGTTCAACACCAGTAGGGCCCGCGCCTACCAGTACGAAGTTGAGGTAAGGTTCGCGTTCTTCCCTGGTTTTGAGCAGTTCCGCTTCCTCCAGGTTTTGCAATACCAGGTATCTCAGGTTTAATGCCTCAGGGATCGATTTCATCGGCATGGCATTGTGCTCGATGTCCTTGTTGCCAAAGAAGTTTGTTGTGGATCCTGTGGCAATTACCAGGTAATCATATGGAATTTCGCCGGTAGTAGTGTCAATGATATGTTTTTCCGGGTTTATGCTGGTCACTTCAGCCATCCTGAAACGGAAATTTTCCTGGTCATCGAAGTTTTTTCGCAGTGAGAATGCTATAGATTCTGCTTCGAGGCTGCCCGTTGCAACCTGGTAAAGCAGCGGTTGAAAAGTATGGTAGTTATGCTTGTCTATCATTAGCACTTCTACCGGTTTGTTGGCAAGGGCTTTAGCTACCTCAAGGCCGCCAAAACCACCGCCTATAATTACCACCCGTGGGTATTTTGATGTGTCTGTCGCTTTCATATTTAAATGAATATGTTACCATATAGATAACAAAAAAGGCTCCAAATGTTGTTTGGAGCCTTCGATAATATGAAAGATGACTTTTACTTGAGGTCTTTTTTGCCAAAGTCGACAATAACCGGAGTAGCGATACAAATAGACGAATAAGTACCGAAGCAAACGCCCACCAATAAGGCGAATGAGAAGCCCCGGATAACTTCGCCACCGAATACAAATAACACTATCAGTACGAATAACACCGTTAAAGCAGTGATAATGGTACGGCTCAGCGTTTTATTGATAGCATGATTAATAACTTCCTCAGGGTCGTCAGATGCAGAATGGTGCAGGCCCAGGAACTCGCGGATACGGTCGAATACCACTACGGTGTCGTTGATCGAGTAACCGATAACTGTCAATATGGCCGCTATGAACGACTGGTCGATATCCAGGAATGGAATAAAATTCTTGAACAGCGAGAAGAAAGATAATACCATCAAAGCATCGTGCGCGGTAGCTACCATCGCCCCGAGGCTGAACTGCCATTTGCGGAACCGGAGAAGTATATAAGCCGATATGACGATGATGGCAATGAATACCGTCCAGAAAGCCGATTGTTTCAAGCCCTCTGCTATGGTAGCTTTCACTTTTTGGAATTTAATGATGTTCTTGTCGGTGATCTTGGTTTCCGGGGTTTGCCCTAAAGCATTGATCAGCGTTTGCCTAACCTTAGTATCAGCCGAAGTGGTATTTTCTTCGATCAGGTATTTGGTAGTAATGCTTATTTTATCCTTGCCGAAGGTCTTTACCTCACTGACGCCCAATGGGCCATCGATGGATTTATGGACGGTCTCAGTTGTTACGTTTTTGTTGTTGAACTGAACGATGTATGTACGTCCACCGACAAAATCGACACCGTAATTAAAGCCCTGCGTAAACATGGATATAAGCCCGGCAATAATGAAAGCGCCCGAGAAAATATAAAATTTGAAACGGTTTTTAACGAAGGCGTAATTGGCATTCTTAAAGGTGTGTGAACTCCATGGGTTCGAAAATTTAATATCCCAGCCTTTGGAGATCATCCATTCAAATATGAGCCTAGAAATCAGCAACGAACAAAATAGCGAAGTTGCGATACCGATCATCAACACCACCGCGAAGCCTTTGATAGGACCACTGCCGAATACGAATAATATCAAACCGGTAAGGAAGGTACTGATGTTGGAGTCGAGGATAGATGAAAGTGCGTGTTTGAAACCATCGGCTACTGCCAGCTTGATGGATTTACCCAGGGCAAGTTCTTCCCGTGCCCGTTCGTAAATAAGCACGTTGGCATCAACCGATATACCCAACGTTAACACGATACCGGCCACGCCTGGCATAGTTAATACGGCATTTAAACTAATGAGCACGCCCATCAGGAAGAATACGTTGATGATAACAGCAACTACCGCTATAGTACCCGCGCGATTGTAATAAGCAATCATGAAGACAAGCACGACCACAAAACCTAAAACAGATGACAATAAACCAGCGTTGATAGCCTGCTGGCCTAATGTTGCACCTACCGTATCTTCATCAACAATAACTGCGGGAGCGGGGAGACGACCGGCTTTCAGTACGTTGGCGAGGTCTTTTGTGTCTTCAATAGTGAAGTTACCCATGATCCTCGATTCGCCGCCGGTTATCGCGTTTTCAACTCCGGGGGCCGAATAAACGTTATCGTCGAGCACAATGGCAATAGCATCATTCGTTGGAGCCGCCTGTTCTGTTACTTCTTTCCATTTCTGGGCACCCTGCGGGTTCATGCTCATGCTCACTTCCGGGGAACCTTTAACAGGATCAATCTCGCTCCTGGCATCGGTTACCACATCACCTGTAAGCACAGCGCCATTATCGGCGCCTGAAAGTTTCATGGCATAAAGTTCGAAACGTTTATCCTGGTTATTGGAATTATCGGTTTTATCCTCAATGGGTTTAACGCCCCACAGCAATTTCATATTTTGGGGCATCAGGGCCTTTACTTCCGGCATCTTAAGGATTGCATTAACCCTAGCAGTATCTTTTTTAAGCGCGTAACCAATTACCGGCGATTTCTGCACTTGGCCGGTGTTTGGATTTTGAACGTAATTAGGACTCAGGAGCGTAAACAACGGAAATTGCGCACTCCTGGAAGCTTTACCCGCTAATGACGATGTATCTTTCCCGGCGCTTTTATTTACTTTATTCAACAACGAAAGCGCACCTTTTGACGTGTCTTTCTTGGCTTCAGCAACCTTGTTGCCGGCTTTCCCGGTGTCTGCTTTAGCATTAGTTTTGGTTGAATCAGTTTTAGCAGCCTTGTTTTTTGCTGCCAATAGCGAGTTAATGCTATTCAGCGTAGCAAAGGCCTCGGTGTTGGTAAATGTCCGATAAAATTCCAGCTTGGCGGTCCCTTGCAATAGTTTTCTTACACGCTCCTGCTCTGTTACGCCCGGCAGTTCTACCAATATCTGGTTGCGGTCTTTTAACAACTGAACATTGGGCTGGGTGACACCGAGCTGGTCGATACGGGTATTGATAACCGTATAGGTTTGCTGTACGGCCACATCAGCCTGTTCCTTCAGGTAAGTCTCAACTTTGGCATTATCGTCACTGAATTTCAGGTGCTCACGGTTATCCTGTGTAGCGAAAATAGCTGCCAGCTTGCCGTTTGGATTAAGCGTTTCGTATTCCTTTACAAATAGTGTAATGTAGTCGCTTTGACTGGTTCTGCTGTCAATATCTGCCTTATCTAAAGCCTGGTTAAAAGTAGGATCGGGATTTTTGTTGGCCAACGTCTGCACCAGATCGCGCAACGCAACCTGCATGGTTACGCTCATGCCACCTTGTAAGTCGAGACCGAGGGCTAATTCGTGATTCTCGCAATATTGATAGGTATGCCCGAGGATAGGATATACCGGTTTGGTCGATATGGAATCTAAATATGCTTTTTGCTTTGTTGTATCACCTTTGGCATATGCTACGGCATCGTCCTTAACCTTGCGCACCACCCACGTGAACGAAATCTCGTATAAGCAGACTATCGCCAAAAAGATGGCGAAAAATTTGATAACCCCTTTACCTTGCATTGTAAATTATAATATGTAATAAATTAGTTTATAAGCTTTTTAAATAAGACGGCAAATCTAATAAAATTTTATAAGCATAAAATTTTATATTCAAACAAAATAAAGGCATTGAGTGTTAGGGCCGTTCGAGGGTGATAAATGAGTATGGGATATTGTTTTTTTCGTCAGCCGGGAAGTCTTCGCGTTTGGTTTCGATCCACTTTTTGTGGTCAATATCAGGGAAGAAGGTATCCGCATCAAAAGCTTTATGAACAATGGTAAGATAAATTTTATCGGTTTTATCCATCGCAAGGCGGTAAATTTCGGCGCCGCCGCCAATAAATACTTCATACTCGCCCTGGCATAAGGTTATTGCTTCGTCAATCGATTTCACTACTTCACAACCTTCAATTTTGATGTCCTGCCGGGTTACAACGATGTTGCGGCGATTGGGTAACGGTTTGCCCACCGAATCGAATGTTTTTCGGCCCATAATAATGGTATGCCCGGAAGTAACCACCCGGAAATGTTTCAAATCGGCCGGCAAGTGCCATAGCAACTGATTGTTTTTACCGATGGCGTTATTTTCGCCTATGGCGACGATGGCAGATATTGTCATTGATTTGATGATTAATGAGAGGCGAGGAGCGTTAATAATACATTATCTTCACTGATGATCTTTTGTATAAGATATTCCAGCCTTATTTGTTCTAAACCGGGCCGATTTTTAACATGAACGCAATTCAATGCCTTATCCAGGCTTAACAAGTCAGGAAAAAGCGTCTTAATATAGTCGGGACTATTCCCCATCAACCAATGAACTAATTAACAAATGAACTATACAGCTACCGCTCCCTTAATATGCGGCCATGGATCATAATTCTCCAGTGTAAAATCTTCAAACTTAAATTGGAAAATATCTTTTACATCCGGGTTTATCTTCATTGTCGGCAGCGGACGGGGTTCGCGGCTTAACTGCAAGTTTGCCTGTTCAATGTGATTATTATACAGGTGTGCATCGCCAAAGGTGTGGATAAAGTCACCGTACTGCAGGTTACACACCTGGGCCATCATCATAGTCAACAAAGCGTATGATGCTATATTAAAAGGTACGCCCAAAAATATATCCGCGCTGCGCTGATATAGCTGGCAGGATAATTTGCCATCAGCTACATAAAATTGGAAAAGGCTGTGGCAAGGAGGGAGCGCCATGCGTTCCACATCGGCCACATTCCAGGCCGACACCATGATGCGGCGCGAATCCGGGTTGTTTTTGAGTTGGTTCACCACCTGGCTTATCTGGTCGATATGCCCGCCGTCGGGTTTTGGCCAGTTACGCCATTGGTAGCCATAAACAGGTCCCAGGTTGCCGTTCTCATCCGCCCACTCGTCCCATATGCGTACACCGTTCTCTTTCAGGTAAGCAATATTGGTGTCGCCTTGCAAAAACCATATCAGCTCGTGTATGATCGATTTCAGGTGAAGCTTTTTGGTAGTAACCAGCGGAAAGCCGTCCTGCAGGTTAAAACGCATCTGGTAGCCAAATACGCTTAAAGTGCCGGTGCCGGTACGGTCGTGCTTTTGTGCGCCGTTATCCAGCACATGCTTCATCAAATCAAGGTATTGTTTCATTATTGGGTTGATTAAGTTGATTATGCTGGATCAAGTTGAATTGTTATTTTTAAATATCGGCCGATCATAACTTAATCAACCATTTAACTCAATCAACTGAATCTAACTTCCCGATACAAATAAAAATAATCTATTTTTGGTATCCTACGGATGTGCAAAAATACACGCCGTGTTAATCAATCTGATGATCGTATTCCCGAACGCCAAGATCAATATCGGCATTAATATAACAGGCCGCCGGCCCGATGGTTACCATAATATCGAAACAATTTTTTATCCGGTTAAAATATATGACGCCCTGGAAGCATTGGCAGGCAAGGAGCTGAGTTTTCAATCATCAGGCCTGGGTATTCCCGGCAGGGTAGAGGATAACCTTTGCATTAAGGCTTATCATCTCATCAAAAATGACTACGAGCTGCCGCCGGTAACTATTCACCTGCATAAACACATCCCGATAGGGGCAGGGCTTGGCGGCGGTTCGGCCGATGCGGCTTTCTTTATTAAGCTGATCGATCAGCTATTTGAATTAGGTATGGCCACAGAACAGAAACTGCACTACGCCCGGCAACTGGGCGCCGACTGTGCGTTTTTTATCGAAAGCAAACCAGTATTTGCATTTGAAAAGGGGGATAGGTTTGAACCGGTAAACCTCGATCTGTCCGGGTATCACATTGCGTTGGTAATGCCTCCTGCGCATGTTTCCACGTCCGAAGCGTACCGGGGAGTTAAGCCCGCGCCGGCAGAGTTGTCTTTAAAAGAACTTGTAAGCCTACCCATTCACGAATGGAAGCACAGCATCAAAAATGATTTTGAGGAATCGGTGTTTAAAAACCACGCAGTAATAAGAGGCGTAAAAGCGGCTATGTATGAGGCAGGCGCGATATACGCCAGTATGAGCGGGAGCGGGGCCTCCGTTTTCGGGATATTTGATAAAACACCTGATCTGTCATCACTGGAGAAAACAAACCAGGTGTTTTATAATATTTGATTTACACGCCTGCATCGTCAGTTACCCCGCGGCCAACGGCTTCAACCCAGTCCCGGTCGCCCAGGCCTTTAGCTACAGCTGTTAAAAGACGATTATGGATAAGTGTGCCCAGGGGCATAGGCGTTTCGCTTTGCTGGGCCAATTTGAATGCGAGGCGGGCATCTTTATAACCCAGTTTTGCTTTAAACCCTACCGGTTCGTATTGTTTATTAGCGATCAGCCTGCCATAGTTTTGATAAATAGGCGCGTTGAATATCGTAGAACCGAAGAACTCAGCCACTTTGGTGCGGTCGAGGTTGAACTTCTCTGCCAGGGTGAATGCCTCTGCCATCATTTCGAGTGACGACATGATCATGAAGTTGCCTGCTATCTTCACGACATTGGCCCCACCGGCGTCTTCACCAAAATCAACCACGCCCTGCCCAAGACATTCCAGAATAGGGGTTGCCGTTTGCTTATCTTTTTTGCTGCCCGAAACGCATACCCATAATTTCTTTGCAGCCGCGGCTTCAGGGCGACCGAATACGGGCGCAGCGAGGTATGAGCTCCCTGCGGCTTTATGCTGATCGGAAAGGAATTGAGCAATATCCGGCGAGATGGTGCTCATTGAGATATGAAGCCCGCCTTTTTGAAGAGTGTTTAAGATCCCATTTTTTCCGACAACACTTTCTTTAACGGTATCGTCGTCCGAAAGCATGGTAATTACCACAGCCACATTAGCCGCAGCCTCCGCAGGCGTTTTGCATTTGGTAATTGCCGACGCTTCAAGGTCGTCGGCCTTTTCAGCCGTACGGTTGTACACCTGCAGATGATAGCCCGCAGCTATTAAATTTTTCGCCATTGGAAGGCCCATATTCCCGAGGCCAATAAACCCGATTTTCATATAGTAGATTGTTTTGTTATTTTAACTGATGTAATCCCTGTCTTCGTCGCTTAGTGTATTAGGATGGTCCTTTTTAGCATCGGCATCTTCAACTTGCCCCGGGATATACTTTGGTCGCCCAGGCCTACCGACGAGCACCCCGATGATGAAGCCGGCTATCGCGGCAAAAAGGAGCATAGCCAATTTCGAAATGTGGTAAGTAGCAAACAACACATTGAAAAATACAGGCTCGCTATTTTGCATGATCACTACGGTAAGCAGTATCGTAATGATGATGATCAGCATTGTTTTTATTCTCATGTCTATTTCAAATTAACGGTGAAAAAATGATTCGGTTTATATCGTTTAAAAATGTGACCCGGCAATGAAATACTAATCTACAAAAAGGGAAGGGGAGTGGGAGCGAAGGCTGTAAAATATATAAGCGTTTCTATCGAATTGAAAAACCAGAAAAATTAAGCAAAGCGTTCTCTTATTTTTTTTGACGAACCGGCGTCAATTTTTCATGTGAAAATTTCGCGTACGAAACACCGGAAAATACATCCTCGAATTTTTTTGCTGGTACGCGTGGCACTCCGGCGATTTTTCCAAAACTCACAATTTCCGTTTTGATACACTTTGATTGCGTATTTGCGGTTAATTACCTTTAATGAAGTTTTTATGTATATAGCCAATGTTAAATAATTGATTAATAAATATATAAATAGTAAAAATACCCCACTATTGAATAATTGCTAAAAATATTAGTTTTTTTGATAATTTAGTTAAGCCGCTTTTGTTAAACAGTTGATTTATATATTTGATATAATTATAAGATTATCAGTAAAATAAAATTATTTAAAAATTTACAAAGCGAAAATTTTTACTTGCATTGATCACGAAAATTGCTCTTATTTAGCAGAATTTAACGGTCGCTAATATTGATGGTTATTTTACACTAAGGCAATTTATAAATTCCCCTTTAATCCACTTAAACTGACCCGCCGGGGTTAAGTAAAGGTGATGACCAGAATAGCTTAAATCGCTTTAAAATGCGTGAGGATGATACGCATGAACCGCACCTGCCCTACCCCGCCGCGGGTAGGACCGTATACAAAAATGAAAAGCGATGACTATTTTTTCCTTCTCGCCAATTGCTTTTGAGCGACAGGAAACAGGAAGATGGTAGATAAAATAATGATGGCGCCGACCCAAAAACCAGTTGTCATTTTATTCATATCACCAAAGAAAAGAAACGACATGATAATCCCATAAACGGGTTCAAGGTTAGTGATGAGCGCCACGCGAAAGGGTGAAAGCTCGCGCATTACCGATACTCCGGCAACGTAAGCCAGTGATGTACACACCGTTCCCAGCAGGAAAAGATAGCCGAAATCGGAGCGGGAAAGCGCCATTGATTGGTTGAATCCATTGGTGAAGGCAAGGTATAACGATATCCACACAAAGGCCCCCGACAGCTCATAAAAGGCGATGACAGGTGCCTGGTAATGTTTTACCTGGCGGGCGTTGATGATGGAAAAAAGGCTCGCACAAACGGCGCAAATGATACCTGCAATAATGCCCTTAGTGTATTGTGTTTCAAATTTGAATATGATAAATATACCCAGGATAATGAGTAAACCAGAAATGATCTCGAGCCCGGATATCCGGTTTTTATTGATGAGTGGTTCGAGTATGGCAGTGAATAATGTAAGGGATGAGAAGCATACCAAGGCCACCGAAACGGTAGATAATTTGATGGACAGAAAGAATAATATCCAGTGTGCGCCAACCAGCGCGCCGGTTAAGACCAGCTTGAAAAAGGCGGCTCTGCTTACCTTAAATTCGGTGCGGTTAAACCGGAAATAAAAGAATAGAGATATGGATGCGATGAGTACCCTGTACCATACCAGGTGCACCGCCGACACGCTGATAAGCTTGCCTAATATACCCGTGAAACCCCAGATGAAAACAGTAAAATGCAGGATGACCAGGTTCTTATTTAGGGTAGCCGGTTCGGTTTCGGAAGGCATTTACTTTGGCGCTTTTAATAACAGAAAGTAACCCAATATACCAAACAATACATTAGGTACAAATACTGATAGTAAAGCCGGCGCACCGCCTTTTGTAGAGAATACAAGCGCAAACCGCTCGACCACGATATAGGCAAAACAAAGCAGGATACCGATACCAAGGGGCAGTCCTATCCCTCCGCGCACCTTGCGCGACGACATAGAAACGCCAATTAGCGTGAGCACGTAGGTGGATAACGGATATACGAAGCGATTGTATTTTTCAAATTCCATATCCATCAGTTCGCCGGTACCACGCAATTTAGCCTTTTCGATATTTTTGTTGAGCAGTTGGGTCGACATGGCGCTATAGGCGTTGTCCCTGATCTCGAAGTCCACGGGTTTCATATCCAGTGTGGTGTCTTTAGACGTGCCGTGCCATATCATCGATTCCTTTAAACCTTTGATACGGCGCAGGCTGTAGTTTTTCAGGGTCCATTTGCGTTTGAGCGAATCGTATGAAATATTCTGGGCCACCCATTTTTCGGTCATGGTATCACCGTTAAACTTCTCCATAATAAATTCAAAGCCTGTTTTTGACGAGTTATCGAATGATTTTACAAAAACGAAAGTATGCTTATCCAACTGCATGTGTACCTCGCTTTTGGATGGATCGCTGCCATCGCTGAAATTTTTATTCTCAAAATCAACCTTTAACCTGTTGGTGAAAGGAATAAGATAGATGTTAGCAAACAGCGATACAATAAATATCAGCGAAGCCGAAACAAAATAGGGCCGTAAAAACCGGGCAAAACTCGCTTTGGAACTTAATATCGGTACAATCTCCGTTTGGTTGGCCATCCTGGCGGTAAACAGGATAACTGCAATGAAATTGATCAAAGGTTCGAGCAGGTTCAGGTAAAAAGGGATGAAGCCTGCATAATATTTGAAAGCAATATCGTGCAGGCTTGCCCCCGATTTTAAAAAATTATCGATGTGTTCGGCAATATCAAAAACCACAGTAATAACAGTAAATATGCCAAGGGTAAATACAAAAGTGCCCAGGTACTTATTGATAATGTACCAGTCGATCACTTTAAGATATTTACTAAACAAACGTTTCATTTATAATCGTTGGCCCAGGCGTTTAACCATTTTTTCTTTCCAGTCATAAAATTCACCGGCAATAATTTTCTCGCGCGCTTGTTTCACCAGCCACAGGTAAAAATGCAGGTTATGCAAGGTAGCTATCTGTGCGCCCAATATTTCGCCGGAATGCACCAGGTGACGAAGATAAGCTTTTGTATAGCATACATCCGCAAACAGGTCGCTATCAGCTTCTATCGGTGTAAAATCATTTTTCCACTTCTCATTACGTATATTGATGATGCCCTCTTTAGTGAAAAGCATGCCATTACGGGCATTACGCGTAGGCATCACACAGTCAAACATATCAATACCTAACGCTATATTCTCCAAAATATTTACCGGTGTGCCAACGCCCATCAGGTAACGTGGTTTTTCCTTCGGTAATATATCGCATACAATTTCTGTCATGGCATACATTTCTTCCGCAGGTTCGCCTACCGATAAACCGCCAATAGCATTACCCTCGCGTTCAAAGGATGCGATAACTTCCGCTGATTTTATACGCAGATCTTTATAAACCGACCCCTGTACAATAGGGAAGAGGGTTTGGGTGTACCCATATTTAGGTTCGGTACTATCAAAACGGTCGCAGCAGCGTTTGAGCCAGCGATGCGTCATCTCTATAGATTTGCGCGCATAGCCATATTCGCAAGGGTAAGGTGTGCACTCATCAAGGGCCATAATAATATCTGCGCCGATGGTGCGCTGGGTATCCATTACGTTCTCGGGCGTGAACAAATGTTTTGAGCCGTCGATATGTGAACGGAAAGTGACGCCTTCTTCTTTTATTTTCCTTACATCGGTAAGCGAGTACACCTGGTAACCGCCGCTGTCTGTAAGGATAGGGCCGTCCCATCCGTTAAATTTATGTAGCCCGCCTGCTTTTTCGAGGGTATCAAGTCCCGGTCTTAGATAAAGATGATAGGTGTTGCCTAATATGATCTGCGCTTCAATATCATTTTTCAGCTCACGCTGGTGCACAGCCTTAACCGTTCCGGCAGTACCCACCGGCATAAAGATAGGTGTTTGTATAGTACCATGATCGGTTGTGATCTCGCCCGCGCGGGCTTTGGAAAGCGGGTCTTGTGCAGTTAAATTAAATTTCATTTCGAGGGGGCAAAATTAGTCATTTATGTTGATTAAGTTGATC
The DNA here is from genome assembly GCF_035492695.1 of Mucilaginibacter sp. Taxonomy (GTDB): domain Bacteria; phylum Bacteroidota; class Bacteroidia; order Sphingobacteriales; family Sphingobacteriaceae; genus Mucilaginibacter. Next base: position 179,379 of record NZ_DATJJC010000006.1, read on the forward strand.
GGGGTGAATATTTGGCGCGTTTTGCATCTAACCGGCTTAATCAAATCAACTTAATCTAAATTTCAACTTAATCTTTCACTGATTTTTAACAACTTTGCCTGATATTACGATCTGATTTGGAAGCATATTTACCCGGAACTTTACTCGCATTATTATTTATTTGTTTTATAGTCCAGCTATACTACCTTGTTTATTACCATCGCCGGCTGGCTGCTTATGAACCCCTCGCTGAATTAAAGAAAAGTAATATCCCTATTTCCGTTATTATTAGTGCGCGTAACGAGGAGCAAAACCTTGCCGCTAATCTTCCCGCCATTTTAGAACAGGACTATCCCGATTTTGAAGTGGTGGTTGTTAACGACTGTTCGCTCGATGAATCCGAAGAAGTTTTGAAGGAACTGTGTGCAAAATACGCGCATCTTAAAGTAGCCGTTGTAACAGAAAACGACCGATTTAAAACGGGTAAGAAGTTTGCATTGACCATGGGTATTAAGGCGGCAAAAAACGAACACTTGTTGTTCACTGATGCCGATTGCAAACCGGCCTCGTCAAACTGGATCAGCCGCATGGCCGTAAATTTTGAAGGTCCCACAGAAATTGTGCTGGGCTATTCGCCCTATTCTGGTACGAGTGGTTTTCTAAATGCTTTTATCCGCTTTGAAACTATCAGGACCGCCATAAACTACTTATCAGCAGCCTTAGCCGGCAATGCTTATATGGGTATAGGGCGTAACCTTGCTTATACTAAAACGCTGTTCTTTAAAAATAAAGGCTTCGCATCACACATGCATGTGATGTCGGGCGATGACGACTTGTTTGTAAATGAGAATGCGACGCGGGAAAATATAGCCATTGAAATACACCCTGAAGCTTTTACATACAGTCCGGCAAAAGAATCCATGTCAGCCTTGTATCGTCAAAAACGCCGCCATATGGGCGTAGGCAAAATGTACCAGAACAAACACCGCCGCATGTTGAGTTTTGATGCACTTTCCGGCTTGTTTTTTTATATCTTAGTAGTCATCAGTTTAATATTAACCCACGACCCATTGCTGGCACTGGGTTTGCTCTTATTCAGAATAATTGCCCAATTAATTTTGTACTATAAAATATTCAGGAAACTGGACGGCAAAAATTTAATATGGTATTTGCCTTTCTTTGACCTTGTTTATTACGTTTATTTAAATATTTTTGGATTGATAGGCACTTTTATAAAAACTACGCAGTGGAAATAAACGCAAATTTTACCGAGAATGCTAAGAACGACTTCTACCTTGTGGTAAAAGCCCGCGAAGGAAACCAAAAGGCGTATGCCGACCTGATGCACCGCTACAAAGATTCCATCTACTTTATGGCCCTGAAAATGGTGAATAATAAAGAAGATGCAATGGACCTTACAGTGGAAACGTTTGCCAAGGCCTTTGAAAAACTGGAGAAATATCAGCCTGATTATGCCTTTAGTACATGGCTGTTCCGCGTTGCTACTAACAACTGTATCGATTTTATCAGGAAGAAAAAGTTAAATACCATGTCGATCCATGGCATGGTGGATGATGACGGCGAAGAAAAAACGCTGCAGATAAAAGCCGATGTGTTGAACCCGGAAGAAACGTCGATAAAAAAACAGCAGACACAGGAGCTAAAAGTATTGATAGAGGGTCTTCCACCGCGCTACCGCAACCTGATAACCCTGCGTTATTTTGATGAATTGTCATATGAAGAGATCGCTGTGCAACTCGATCTTCCGCTTGGCACAGTAAAGGCGCAGCTTTTCAGAGCAAGGTACTTGCTGGGCAATATCATAAACCGTTTTAACAGGGATGACATCTGACATCATCTTTAAATATTTCCCCGACTTAACATCCCGGCAAAAGGAGCAATACGAACAACTGCCCGAATTATACAATTACTGGAACAGCCAGATCAACGTGATATCGCGAAAAGATATTGATTTGCTGTTTGAACGGCATGTGCTGCATTCATTAGGGATAGCTAAAGTGATGCCATTCGTACCCGGTGAACGTGTGCTGGACGTAGGGACCGGGGGAGGTTTCCCGGGAATCCCTTTGGCCATTATGTTTCCTGAAACACAATTTTTCCTGGTGGATTCAATCGGCAAAAAGATCAAAGTAGTTAATGAAGTTGCCAAAGCCATCAGTCTGCAAAACCTTAAGGCTGAACATATCCGCGCCGAGCAGGTGCCCGGCAAATTTGATTTTGTGGTATCGAGGGCTGTTACCCAGCTAAAAGAGTTTTATCCATGGGTAAAAGGAAAATTCAACAAAGAATCCAAAAACGAGCTATTTAATGGTATCCTTTACCTAAAGGGAGGCGATCTGCAACAGGAAATTGCCGAATCAAAGCTGGTTGTCCGTCAATACCACCTTAATGATTACTTCGCCGAAGAATTTTTCGAAACCAAGCAGGTGATCTATATAAAAGGCGCCTGACCAGTTTTAACCCTTCCTGCCTTTTACCGTTAAATTACAGGCTGCGTTAGCTTTTTAGCAGCTGGTTTCGTTATCTTTTTACTCTTCCCCTTAGTCGATTTATGTGTGGATTTAACCGTTGCCTTTGGTTTTACTGGTTCGGGTGGTGGCGGTGGGGCAGGTTCGTCATGTTTTTTATCTTCAACTTCGGTTGTTGTATTTTTATTATCAGGATTATCCTTCTTCTTCTTTTTAAAGATGTTGATCTTATCAAGCATTTCCTTCAATGATTTATGCTTTGGGTGCGGTGGCGGTTCAGGACGTTGACGGGAACTGTCCTGTCCAAAAACATTTCCGGAAAAAAAAATTAAAGATAACCCGATGGAAAAAATCACCAGGTATTTGGGGATAACCCTGAAACCCCTTTCCTTTCGGCACTGTGACATGGCTTTAGCGTATTAAATTTTTTGGTAATGCCAATTTATCAAATTTTAATTGAATTATAAAAGGGTTTCAATTACAGTGATTTGAGTTTGAAACTGGTTGAGAGTTTAAGAGTGCAGGAATATTTTTTGCTAAAAATTTGAGCAAATCAAGATTTTCCATAAATTGGCGCTGTTTATCTAAATCTATGTCGCTATTACACCAAATCGGTTTAACGTTTCTTCGAAATATAGGCCCTGCATCCGCCAAAGCTTTGCTTTCCCAATTTGGTGATGCAGAACAAATATTTAAAACGCCTAAAGCCAAATTGCTTAAGGTACCCGGGATCGGCGAAAAACGGACCGATATTTTCAGTCTGACCGACGTGTTGTACCGGGCCGAAGAGGAGATACGGTTTATTGAAATGAATGAAATAACGCCTATCTTTTATACAGATGCTGCTTATCCCAAACGACTAAAAAACTGTATCGACAGCCCCATATTACTTTATGCCAAAGGCGATATGGATCTGAACAAACTTCACGTGGTTAGTATTGTAGGTACACGACGGGCGACGGATTACGGCAGGCAGTTATGCCGGCAATTGGTTGAAGAATTACAGCAATATAATGTTTTGGTGGTGAGCGGGCTGGCCACGGGGATAGATACCGCAGCCCATAAAGAAAGTATGAAACAAGGCTTGCAGACGGTAGGGGTTTTGGGGCATGGCCTTGAAATGATGTACCCGGCGGCAAACCGTTCAACAGCTCAAAAGATGATGGAAAATGGGGGAATACTAACGGAATATCCATCGGGTACCATAGCTGATGCGAAGAATTTCCCCCAACGGAACCGTATTGTTGCCGGTATGGCTGATGCTACTGTGGTAGTTGAGGCAAGCATAAAAGGCGGGGCGCTGATCACTGCTGAAATTGCCAATTCATACGACCGGGATGTATTTGCGTTCCCGGGAAGGATAGATGACGAATATTCGGAAGGATGTAATTTCCTGGTAAGAAATAATAAGGCCGCTTTGCTTACCTGCGCGGCCGACCTGGCTTACAGCCTGGGCTGGGAGAGCAGTAAAGATGCAAAGCCCAAAAAGCAATTGGCTTTTGCGATGGACCTGACAACCGAAGAAAGGCTTATTTTTGATGTTATCCATCAACACAAATCGCCATTAGCGATAGACGACCTTACTTTAAAGGTAAATATGCCTATGAGCCAGCTGGCGATGAACCTGCTGAATATGGAAATGCAGGGTTATATCCGTTCGCTGCCGGGCAAAACTTACACGCTCAATTAATATCCTCCTTTGGAAAGCTATACCATTTAACGGTGCCAGTCCCGGCACTTATCATTTCCCAACTATCCAGTTTAAACCCGATGAGGGCGATGGCACAGGTTGGAAAGTCGAGCGATTGACCGGTGAAGTAATAAATGATTTGCTCGAGCGTAGGATTGTGGCCTACTAAGCCCATAAAATCTTGTTTTTGGTCAAACTCGTTTATCACTTGTAATAAAGCAGGACGGTTTGCCTCATAGATGCGAATGTCTTCCTTGGCTTTAGGTAACGACAAAAATTGGGTAAAAATATCTGCGGTGCTCAGCGTACGGAGAGCGGGACTGGTCACCAGGTTTTGGGGCACAAGCTTTTCAGCAAGCAGCCTTTCGGCCATAAGTTCAGCGTCGCGTATACCTGACTTTTTGAGAGGCCTTTCAAAATCTTCAAAGTCAAGATCGTGAGTAGCGCGGGCGTGGCGTATTAAAAGAAGCTTTTTCATTAATCAGCTCGTATGATACGAATATAATACCATACGAGCTGAAATAGTTTTATTTGATAAAATAACTTAACGAAAAGCTAAGCACCTGGTTTTTGGTTTTCAGGTTTACGCCTGCATCGTCGTTTGATAGGTTGGCTAAGCCAAGGCCATAATTAACGTTTATAGCAAAGCCCTGGCTAAACTGGTAGCCTGCCAAAAAGTTAACACCGTAGTCGGGATTTTTAACATCGTCTGAGGTGCTGCCGAAATGCACGGTTTCTTTAGTTCCGTCAGCATCGGTTCCGCTTGCTGATATGCCGTAACCAAAGTAAGGGCCGGCGCCAAAAAATACTTTCCCTTCGCCGGCTGGAACTTTATACAGAAAATTTACCGGGATCTCGATGTAATTTAAAGTGGCTTTGCTGGTGCCGCCTTCAGATGAGCTTTTTCCGCCCTTAGTGCTAAATAATACACCTGGCTGAAAGGAAAAATTATCGGTGCCTATATCGACCAGGCCGCCGATATGAAATCCGACCAATGATTCGGTTGATACCGAGCCACCTGTTGCAGAAACTGTAAGTTTCGACGAGTTGATGCCGGCTTTAATGCCAAAAGTTGTAGTTGTTTGGGCAAAAGTTGCCAGGGAAGCCACACAAAGGGCTACAAGTAAAAGTGTTTGTTTCATGATTAATTTAGGTTGTAAAATTTAGGTTAAATAATTACATCAAAACTAATTATTTAATTTAATAAAAGAAAATATTGTCCCTGCAAGTATTCATTAAGGGCGATTAGCAAAACCCGCGACTATGTGATCCGAAATATCTTTCATGCATTTGAAATGTCCGAGCGGGCATTTTTCAAGACCGAATTTGGAGCACGGCCGGCATGAAAGGTCTATACCGATAACCTCGGCGTCTTTTACCATGTAAGGCTGAACACCTAATAATTCGGGAACCGTTCCTCCCCAAATTGAACCTATGGGTTTATCAAACGCTTCGGCAATGTGGGTTAACCCGGTATCGAACCCAAGTATTCGGGTCGCTTTTGAAACCAGGAAAGCGGATTCATCGAGCGTAGTGATGCCGCAGGCATTATAAATACTCCCGCCAATAGCAGCTGCTATTTCATTACCGTTTGCTTTTACATCCTCGCCGCCCAATAGCACGATGGGGCGATCGATTTGCCGGCAAATACTGATGATTTTCTCGTTGGGCATGCGCTTGGTAAAGTGGGTGGCCCCAATAACAAATGCGATATAATTGTCCCGATGAGTTGCGGGTAGTAGTTTATTGAGATCGTGCTGCGCTTTGATATAATAGTCGATGGGTTTGCCATCATTCGTTACGCCTAAAAACTTAACCGCTTTCAGGTAACGTTCAACCAGGTGGATGGGTTCCACCAGTTTCAACCTGAATTTAAGGCTTAACCACTTACGTACGGGCTGTTTTTTATAGGTTGATGATTTGATCCCGGTCCTTAATTTTATGATTGCAGTGCGCAGGTTGTTATGCAGATCGATAATAAGATCGTAACCTTGGGCTTTGATCTCATCGATGGTTTGAGACAATTCAGGCTCTAACAATAGTAATTTATCTACGTAAGGGTTATCGTCGTAAATGTATTTGAATGCAGGCTTGGTGAGGAAGTGTACCTTGGCGTTCGGTAATTGTGTTTTAAGACACCGCACCACCGGCGTGGTATAAATGATGTCGCCCATCGAACTGAACCGGATGACCAATATTTTCATAAGCTCAGCTTACCTGGTTCCTTATTTTTTGGATTATGGAGGTGGACGAGTAACCTTCAACAAAGTCGATCGTTTTTACGTCACCACCGTTGGCTATAACTTCTTTGCCGCCTACGATGTTCTCAACAGCATAGTCCGCTCCCTTCACTAAAACATCTGGCAAAAGCTCTGTAATCAGATTTAGCGGCGTATCCTCGCCAAACAATACTATGGCATCGACAAAGAATAAGGCAGCCAGTAGTGCGGCACGACTGTTTTCATCATTAATAGGGCGACCTTCGCCTTTAATTCGCCTTACTGAGTTGTCGGAATTTAGGCCTATTATCAGCTTTTCTCCTAACTCAGCTGCCTTAGCTAAATAGGTAATATGGCCAATATGCAACAGATCGAAAACACCGTTGGTGAATACAATTTTCTTGCCCTCGCTTTTCCATGCGATAACGGTGGCCTTCAGCTTTTGAAGATCACTTATTTTATCGAGCAGTTTTTTTTCGATGTCGTGATTCATGCTGTTAGAAAGAATCGTCAGCCGCCTTGCACAGGATATGCCCGATAAGGATATGCATCTCCTGTATCCTGGCTGTAACATTTGATGGTACAATAATATTCAGATCGCAAAGGTTGTTCATTTTGCCGCCATCCCTTCCGGATAAACCCAGCGTATGGCACCCTCTTTTCTTTGCCGCTTCAAATGCATTTAATATTCCCTGGCTATTGCCGCTGGTAGATATACCAATGAATAAGTCGCCGCTACGGCCAAGGGCTTCAACCTGTCGTGAGAACACATGGTCGTAACCATAATCGTTGGCTATAGAGGTGAGGGCAGAAGTATCTGTAGTCAAAGCTATCCCGGGTAATGCCCGGCGGTCGCGTACAAACCGCCCGCTAAGTTCGGCAGCAATATGCTGGGCATCAGCGGCGCTGCCGCCGTTGCCTGCTATTAATATTTTGCAATCATTTTTCAATGCCGAAACCATCATTTCACAAGCCTTTCCGATATCACTTTCCAGTGTATCGATCACTTTTTGTATCAATTGCTGATGGTCCTTTAATTCTTCAATTATCATGTTTTCAGTCATTGGTCAACCGGCATTAGTCAATCACTAATTACCAATATCGGCAATAATTTCATCAATTCTAGTTGTGGCGCTGCCTACGCGCCGTATAACTATAGCTGCTGCATGGTTAGCCAGCTCGCAAGATTCTTCAATGCTCAGGCCCGAAGCTATAAAATAAGCCATCGTAGCTAAAACCGTATCGCCGGCGCCAGTGACGTCAAAAACTGCGGTAGCTTTGGTAGGCAGTAACTTGTGGGTAAGTTCATCTAATATGATAATGCCTTCGTCCGACAGGGTAACCACCAGGTATTCGGCACCGGTTTGCTGCAGAACGATCTTCGCAGCTTTTTGCAGATCATCCATGTTTTTGATCTGCCCGGTTTTGGCGGCTTCTGCCAGTTCCTTGCGGTTGGGTTTGATAATGAATGCGCCTTTATATTTTCCGTAATCATACCCTTTCGGGTCGATGATCACTTTTTTGCGCTTGCTTTTTGCGAGCTCTATAAGTCGTTGAGTAAATCCTTCTGAAAATAGGCCCTTGCCATAATCTGAAAAAAGCACAATATCAGCTTCATTGATGTAATGATCCAGTTTATCAGCCAGTTCATCTTCAAGTTCACTGCGGATCGGGTCGGTTATTTCCCTGTCCACGCGTACCAATTGATGACTTCCCGCCAAAACCCTGGTTTTTACGGTAGTTGGGCGACTGGCGTCTTCAACAATCGCGTCGGTTTCCAAACCTTCGGCAACCATGATCTCTTTCAACCGCATACCAAATGAGTCGTTGCCGGTTACGCCGCTCAGGGTTACTTTAGCACCTAAAGCAACTAAATTTTGTGCCACGTTAGCCGCGCCGCCGAGCGTGGTGGATTCATTTTTGACATTGACGATAGGCACCGGCGCCTCGGGTGATAGCCGCGTCGCATCGCCCCAAATATAGTGGTCTATCATCAGGTCGCCTATGACCAGGATAGCAGGCGGTTTTTGCATTTGTTGTATGCGACGTACTTTTTCTACCAGCATTTCAGGCTATTACTTTATTCTTTTTCGTTTCAAAAACTTTCTTTATCTCTTCCAATGTAAACGCATTCAGGCACATTTCCTTATTCAGGCCACCTTTTCTTGCTGCCAATACGCCATAATGCATATCCAGGAAGCCTTCGTTACGGTGTGCATCCGGGTTGATGGATAGCATAACGCCTTTATCTAAAGCATATTGGTGCCAGCGCCAGTCCAGGTCGAGCCGTAGCGGGTTAGCATTAACCTCTATTATCACACTATTGGCAGCGCAGGCATCGATCACCTTTTTGAAATCGAGATCGTATCCTTTCCTGCTTAAAAGCAACCGCCCCGTAGGATGCCCGAGTATGGTGGTATATGGATTTTCTACTGCTTTTATCACACGGGCAGTTGCTTTTTCCTTTTCCATTTTCAGGTTCGAATGTACAGAAGCTACAATAAAATCAAACCGTGCTAATATTTCGTCGGGATAGTCCAGTGAACCATCGTTCAAAATATCCGATTCGATCCCTTTAAAAATATGAAAGCCGTTTAGCTTTTTATTCAGGCTATCTATTTCTTCATGTTGCTGTAAAACCCGTTCTATGCTCAGACCCTTGGCGTAAAACGCGCTGCGGCTATGATCGCACATGCCCAAATACTCCAGTTTTAGCTGGTCGCGGCAATAAAGGGCCATTTCTTCCAGGGCGTTCACGCCATCGCTCCAGGTGCTATGATTGTGCAGGGTGCCTTTGAGATCAGTATAGGTGATCAGTTCAGGAAGATTATTAACAGCAGCCTTTCCAATAAATGTATCGCCTTCGCGTAGTTCAGGCGGCATCCATTGCAGCCCCGCTTTTTCATAAATGGCTTCTTCGCTTTCGGCTTGCTCAATATCACCGGTCAGCCTGGCAGTCACCGCCCCAACATGCTCAATGGTTCCGGTTTGTTTGAATAATTCGGAATAGAATGACGAAGCTGCTGTAGCATCGATCCGCACCAACAACTTATTTTCCGTTTCTCCTTTAATTCCGGTTTCGTTTTCTGAAATATCAAGGAAAAGCGCAGCTTCGGTCAGCGCCTTTATTGCTCCTTGTATATCTGGTGTGCCCACCAAAAAAGAAAGCTCGGTAATGATCTCGCTACACCGGCGGTACTCGCCTGTGAAACTGACTTTGGCGCCCGGTAAAAGCGATCCTATCTTTTTAAATAATTCATTGGCTTCAGCCTCAACTCTTGCGTAAAGGAACTTGCCATTGCTGGCCATCCGGAACTCAATGACTTTGGCTATCTCTTCCTGCGTTTTCAGGCCAAAGCCTTTGGCCTCTATCAGCCTGTTCTCGTTACAGGCATAATACAATTCGCCAACGGTTTCTATACCCAGGTCTTTCCAAATCGTAACGATCTTTTTGGGGCCAATGCCTTTGATCCCCAGCATTTCGACAATCCCTTCGGGAGTAGCAGCCAAAAGAGTTTGCATCTCTCCAATATGCCCGGTTTCGAGCAGCTCAACAATTTTCCCTGCGGTGCTTTTGCCGATTCCGTCGATCTTTTCCATCTCGGCAGGGCTTTTTTTCGCAATAGGGAAGGGCAGTTTATCTACTTTGAATGCAGCGTTGGCCAACGACTTTATCTTGAACGGGTTTTCATCGTGCAATTCCATCAGCTGCGATAAAAGTCGGAGGGTACGGGCTATTGGTTTATTTTCCATTGATCGGGCCCGTAAAAGTACAAATTGTTCGTTGATGATAGTTCATAGTACATGGTAAAATTGCGACCGGGCTCAAAATTGAACCAAATGCAAATTAACAACCTGCAAGTACTATGATCTATGAACCATGATCTATTTGCTATCGAATAACAATATCATAAGGCATGCGCATTTGTGGTGTACGCATCATTTGGGTAATGCCCTTTATTTGTTCGTAGTAACGGTAATTTTCACCAAGTTCCGATTTTACAGCCTTTGTACGCATTTCAGCGCTCATATTGCTCCCGAATTTGCTGAAAATGCTTTTCTGATCGGGGTAGGCGTCTACCACATAGCCTTTAATGCCAGCTTTTTTAGCAGCAGACTTAATGGCGTCGTTGATATTACCCAAACGGTCAACCAAACCTATCTTCACGGCCTGGGTGCCGGTCCATACGCGGCCCTGCCCAATGCTGTTGATATAAGCCTGTGTCTTATGGCGGCCGTCGGCTACGGCTTTGGTAAATTCGTCATAGCCCCGGTTCACGCTGTTTTGCAGAATAAGTTTTTCCTCGGGCGAAAGCGGGCGGCTTACGTCGCCCAGATCAGCAAATTTACCTGTTTTTACCCCGTCGAATGTCATACCGAGTTTATCGTTGAATAATTTCTGAAGATTGGGGATGATAGCGAAAATACCTATAGACCCGGTTATTGTATTTGGTTCGGCAAAGATGGAGTCTGCAGCGCAGGAGATGTAATAACCGCCCGAAGCCGCCAGGTCGCCCATAGAAACTACGATAGGTTTTACCTGTTTGGTGAGCGCCACTTCGCGCCAGATCACATCCGACGCAAGGGAACTGCCGCCCGGCGAATTAACGCGTAGTACCACAGCTTTTACTTTATCGTTGAGCCTGGCCTTACGGAGCGATTCCGAAATCCTGTCGGAGCCGATCGTATTGTCGTCACCGTCCCCGCCTTGTATCTCGCCCGAGGCATAGATGATGGCGATGTGGTTTTTGGTATCTTTTTTATCGTCAGATTTGTTGCTGCTTCCAGTGTAATCGGCTATATCGACATTATTCAGGGAAGACTTTTTGCTGACATCGGTACGTTCTTTCAATTCGTCCAGTACCTGGTCGCGGTATTTCAGCCCGTCAACCAGCTTATATTTCAAAGCATCTTCTGGAAATTGAATTTTTAAATTATTCGCAATGCTAAACAATGAGTCCTTATTTACCTTTCGGGCCTCGCTGATACCTGAAAGAAAATGGTCGTACAGCGATCCTAGATAGGAGTTAACCTGCATCCGGTTGGCATCGCTCATTTTGGTAAGAATAAACGGTTCTACAGCGCTTTTGTAGGTTCCAACCTTGATAACCTGGGCTTCGATACCCAGTTTATCCAGCGTACCTTTCAGGAAGGTGATCTGTGAGCTGAAACCCCTGAATTCAAAAATGCCTTTTGGATTGATGTAAACCTTGTCGGCAACCGACGCCAGGTAATAAAATCCCTGGGTATAAACTTCGGAATAGGCGACAACAAATTTTCCTGATTTTTTGAAATCGATAAGGGCGTTACGGATCTCTTCGGTAGTGGCCTGGCCTGAAAGCATGTAGCTTTCATCTAAAAAAATACCGCGGATGTTGTCGTCGTGTTTGGCCCTTTTGATATTGGCCAGTATATCATTGAGCCCGATGGCCTTGTCATTTTCAAGGCCAAGCAGGTCGGCTATCGGGTTTTTGGGTGTGCGTTCAGGAATTGCGTTGTTGAAATCGATGTGGAGAACAGAATTTTCTGTAACTTCAGTATGTTTATCACCATTCGCCGCTGCCACTATCAAACCAACAATTATTACGATAAAAATAATGCTGGTTAAAATTATCCCCACCATCGTGGCGAAAACAAATTTGAAGAATTGTTTCATTAAATATTTTAAATCTTTTTATCTATGCAAACTTAGCAATTCGATATATATAATGTTAAGAGGTTAATCTATAATATTTGTTACAACAATGATTGATGTTTTTTTGCTTTTAGGAAGCAACCTTGGCGACCGGCAGGCATTTTTAAGCAATGCACGGGACCACATAGAAACCGATGTAGCGCCCATTATATCAGTGTCTTCCGTTTACGAAACACAATCGTGGGGTAAAACAGATCAGCCAGATTACCTTAACCAGGTGCTTTATTTAAAAACTGACGTGCCTGCACGGGTATTGCTTGAAAAAATACTCCATATCGAAATGCTTATGGGACGGAAGCGGGAAGAAAAATGGGGCTCGCGGATCATCGATATCGATATATTGTTTTATGGGCAGGAAATCATCAGTGAAACCGATCTTAACATACCGCACCCTGAACTGCATAAGCGAATGTTTACGCTGGAACCATTGAACGAGATAACGCCTCATTTTATTCACCCGGTGTTAAATAAGAGTATTTTTGAGCTCAAAAGCGAACTTAAAAGCGATTTGCACGTAAAAAAGTTATAATTTTGAAATTCAAATAACCTAAAGTACATATACCCATTGAGCCAGGATATTGATCTTTCTTTCTTGTATGAAATTGCCGACGGGAGCAATGAGTTTATTATCGAATCCATCGATATGCTTTTGCAGCAGGCGCCAGAATTGCTCGGAAGTATTGACGATGCATTAAAAGCACAAGATTGGCCGGGTGCAGCGGCAGCGGCGCATAAATTGAAACCGTCTATGGGTTTTTTCGGTATGCTGATCTCGCAGGAGCTGCTTCAGGAAATTGAAGCGCTATGTAAGGCAGGCGCAAGCGATCCGGGTGCTATTGCTGAAAAATTCGACCAGGTGAGTAGCCTCATCAACGCCAACATGGTAGAACTTACACGCGTAAAAGCGGAAAAAGAAGCCGAACTTTAAACTTTCTCTATTTTAAAGCTATAACTTTCCATAATCAGGTTAGCCAGCAGGTTTTTGCACGCCTGTTCCACTTTTGCATGTGCAGTTTCTTCACTGTCTGCCTCTATCTCAAGCGAGATATGCTTACCGATGCGAATGTTTTGTATCTCAGCAAGGCCCAGGTTTTTCATACTTCCTGTTACTGCTTTACCTTGCGGATCGAGTATTTCCTTTTTGGGCATTACGTCTATTTCGGCCTGGAACTTTGTCATTTTAGCTTTGTGTTTTACCTGGTAATGATAACTGTGCTGCGCGGCTATTTGTTTTTTTGGTGACCGCTTATCACCGTATCATGGGAAAATTTGAATTGAATAATAGATAGCGTGATATACATTAGTATGATCACCGGTACCGCGGCAAATTTAAAAAATAGTATCAATATTGCCGAGAACAGCAGTAACAAATACCGATAAATATTCTTGTTAAAATCTGTGTTTTTGAATTTCAGCGACATCAGGGGCAGCTCGGCCACCAGTAAAGTGCACATAACGATAACCAGCACTGCCAGGATATATTGGTTCAATATATATCCCGAAAATTCAGGATGGTGGTCCAGTATCAGTGGGATAGAAGCTATCAGTATAGCATTCGCAGGTGTAGGCAGCCCGATAAAAGAATCGGCCTGGCGCGTATCATTGTTGAATTTGGCTAACCTGAGTGCCGAAAAGACAGCGATTAAAAATGCAGCAAAATTCAAATAGGGGCCTATCCCCTGTATTTGCGGCGATTGCAGGAAAAGCTCGTAAAGGATAGCTGAAGGCAAAAAGCCGAAGCTTACCATATCAGCTAACGAATCGAGATCTTTGCCAATGCCTGAAAACGATTTTAGCACGCGGGATGCAAATCCGTCAAAAAAATCAAAGATAGCCGCAAGGAACAAAGCATACGCTGCGAATATCAGGTTTTCCTGGAATGCAAATACAATCCCTACGCAGCCGCTAAACAGGTTAGCACAGGTAATGGTATTGGGCAGGTGCTTGCTTATGCGCTTATTCATTTTAGGCCCGAAGGTATCCAGCTTATATTAAGTAATTATGAAATCACAGGAAAACACCCATGATTTCATAACCTCAAAAGTATTAAGAATTCATCGAGATTAGGAATTCTTCGTTGGTTTTTGTGCCTCTTATCTGGCTCTGCAAAAATTCCATCGCTTCCTGCGAGTTCATGTCGGCCAAATGGTTGCGCAGTATCCATACGCGCTGCAACGTTTCACGGTCAAGCAGCAGATCATCGCGGCGTGTGCTGGATGCGGTAATATCAATGGCAGGGAATATACGCTTGTTGGATAATTTACGGTCGAGCTGTAGTTCCATGTTACCGGTACCCTTAAATTCTTCGAAGATAACTTCGTCCATTTTCGAGCCGGTTTCTGTCAGTGCAGTTGCAATGATGGTGAGCGAGCCCCCGTCTTCAATGTTACGCGCAGCACCAAAAAAGCGCTTCGGTTTGTGCAACGCATTAGCATCGACACCACCTGATAATATTTTGCCCGAAGCAGGCGCTACGGTATTGTAAGCGCGTGCAAGGCGGGTAATTGAGTCTAACAGGATAACCACATCATGACCGCATTCAACCATGCGCTTAGCTTTTTCGAGTACGATATTCGCTATCTTCACATGGCGCTCGGCAGGCTCATCAAATGTTGACGAAACCACCTCGGCGCGCACGCTGCGGGCCATGTCGGTTACTTCCTCGGGACGTTCGTCTATCAGCAGGATGATCAGGTAAACTTCCGGATGGTTTTTCGCAATAGCGTTGGCCACATCCTTCAGTAACATGGTTTTACCTGTTTTTGGCTGCGCCACTATCAAACCGCGCTGGCCTTTACCGATAGGCGAGAAGAGGTCCATGATACGAGTGGAATAGTTGCCCATATCGGTAAACAGTTCCAATCTTTCGGACGGGAACAGCGGCGTTAAGTGGTCGAAAGGAACGCGGTCGCGAACCTCGGCAGGCACGCGGCCATTAATGGCTTCCACACGTACCAGCGGGAAATATTTTTCACCTTCTTTCGGCGGGCGAATGCTGCCGCGAACGGTGTCGCCGGTCTTTAGGCCGAAAAGTTTTATCTGTGATTGCGATACGTAAATATCGTCGGGAGAAGTAAGGTAGTTATAGTCAGACGATCTTAAGAACCCATAACCATCGGGCATAATTTCAAGTACGCCTTCGTTAACGATGACATTGTCGAAATCGAGATTGATTGCTTCCTGGTTTTTTTGCTGATTAGGATTTTGCCCGTTGTTAAAGCGGCGCTCAAATTTTTGCGGGCGGCTTTCAGCACCAACCTCTTCAGATTTTATAGCAGTTTCTGCGGGCTCCTGGCTGGGTTGCCCGGTTGCTGCAGGTACAAAAGCAACTTCCTCATCAGCCTCCTCGGCTGCCGGGGTTTCATCGTCAGCCTCGTCAAACAGGTTGGTATCGTCCAAAGGGACCTCGACCCGTGGTTTGCTGCTGGCTGATTTGAGGGTACGTGTTCTTTTACGGGGTTTTTCGGCAGCCGTAGCTTCAGGTGGAGCGTCGGCTGGTTTAGTTTCTGAATAATTTTGGGCTACTATGGCTTGTTGCTGCCGGGCAACTTCTATCAGTTGTTGTTGTTCTATTATATTGCTTATCAGCTGAGCTTTCCTGAGTTCTTCAGCCTCAGCAATACCTAAGCTTTTTGCAATGTCACGCAACTCGGACACGAGTTTGTCGTTCAATTCTGATGTATCAAACATGGGATAAATTATAGTTCAAAAGGAATATACTTTTAAGAGAAATTAACTTGCAGCTTGCCTTGCAATATCTAAAAATTAATGAGTATGGTGGAATTTTAAATTGTTTCTTTAGTGCAAGAAAAATTCAAAGGATAACGCTGCAATTTTACTCATAAAAATTCAGAAATCAAAAATTTTGAAAAAATATCTTTTATCAGTTAACACTTAGGTTATTTTTTAGTTTTTTTGACCTTCGAAAATAAATTTTCCCGTAAATGCTTTCGCGTCAGCAGTTAATCCAGCAGATAAAACAAAAGAAATCTTTCCTGTGTGTTGGTCTTGACACCGATATTGACAAGATACCTGCATTTTTAAAGGAATATCCTGATCCGTTGTTCGAATTTAACAAGCGCATTATTGATGCTACGCGCGACCTTTGTATTGCTTACAAGCCCAATGCTGCTTTTTACGAAAGACATGGTGTCGCTGGCCTTCAAAGCCTTATCAAAACAAGCGAATACCTGCCTAAAGATTGTCTTAGTATTATCGACGCAAAGCGGGGAGATATCGGCAATACATCGGGCATGTACGCCAAAACTTTTTTTGATAAAGACGCAGCAGGAATGGATTTTGATGCTATAACCGTGGCTCCCTATATGGGTAGTGACAGCGTGACCCCTTTCCTGGCATTTGAAGGTAAGTGGGTAATCATCCTGGCGCTAACTTCGTCTGTTGGCAGTAAGGATTTTCAATACCTGGACACCGGTAATGGTCCGCTTTATGAAACAGTGATACAAAAGGCCAATACCTGGGCGGGCGCCGATCGTATCATGTATGTTGTGGGTGCTACCAAAAGCACCGAGTTTACCAATATCCGGAAATATGCGCCCGACAATTTCCTGCTTGTGCCCGGTATAGGTGCGCAGGGTGGGAGTTTGGAAGACGTTTGTAAATATGGTATGACCAAAGATTGCGGGCTCATCGTCAATTCCTCCAGGGCTATCATCTACGCCTCTGATGGAAAGGATTTTGCTGAAGCGGCGCGGGCCGAGGCGATGAAAGTTCAGCAACAGATGGCAGCGGAGCTGGAAAAAGCCGGGGTAGTTTAATTGAGAACCAGGATTGGAAAGACTCACGAAATTTTCAAAACTTCGAAAGTTTCCTGCAACTCCTGATTCTTTTAAACTTCCAATTTCCCTTCAATCGAATCATCCAGAGTTTTGCCGATGGCCGCGCCAACCATCATTTTCAAAAATGCAACCGCGTTACCGTGTTTATTGTCCCAATAGTAAGCCTCTGAAGGTTCTACCCTGATAACGGAAATACGCGGGTCGTCCTTGCCTCCGGTGAACCAGGTTTTCATAATAGGCTCCCACATTTCCTCTATTTTTTGTTTGTCCTTGCTGACGCTGGCAATCCCGTAAAGATTTAGAAAATCGGAATGTGGTGAACCCTGGAAAAGCAACTGAACAAACGGGTCGGTTTTCAGTTCCATGTCCTTATTGCTATCATCGGCGCTTAGAAACCAAAGATTTCCATCATCATCCACTTTTTGCACAGACATTGGGCGGGTTGAAAAAGGAATGCCGGTTTTAATGTTGCTGCAAAAGAAGCAGGTGGAAGTTTTGCCAACCAGTTCTTTTATTTTATCGATGGCTGCGGTTCCTTCTAAATTTTCGATGTTTTCTTCTATTTGCTGTTGATTAATGCTGTTCATAATAGGATGTTTATTGGTTAATGTCTATTATAAACCCGCGGAAAAAGATATTGTGTGAAAGGATATGAATTAAACAATATAGTTTTAAATCAGGCAAAAACCATCATCCGCTCAGGATATTTCATGGCGTAGTTTGAAACCATGTTCCGTATATAATCATTGCCGGGATAGGGGGTAAGGTGGTTTTTAAGCTGGTCCAGACTATCGGCGTCAAAGTAATGGGAAATATAGCCCATCCCGTAAAACTGACCTTTTTCAATCAGTATGCAGCTATGCTCGTCGTTCCGCCGGCCTTCATCGCGTATAGCAAAAGTCGGTAAAGTGTCCCTTAATTTATCAATGGCCCACTGCACTTTTTGGTTGTAGCTGTCGGGGTTTTCTATGCCTTCACAAGCACATACATGCCCCCCGGCGCCCGTACAAGGCTCATGGTTGGTTTGTATAAAACACAATTTCGGGCAAAGCTCAAAATCGTCTATTAGCCGGGTTAATATATTACGGCCGTCGAGCAGCGAATTGCAGGTGTACAGCGGGGCGGCCATTTTACGTCGTTTGTCGACCGCCAAACGCATGTAGCCGCGCTGGTCCTCGAAAGCATAAATGCCATAAGCATGTTCATAGCGTTTTAGCGACCGGTTATACTTTGGCCACAAGCGTTTGATCTCTATCGCTTCCAGCACAAAGGCAACCAGTTCGGTGCCGCAGTCCTGGAAGGAGATGTGATGAATGTTTCTGAGAAATTCCTGGCGCTGGTAGCCTGCATTGTTCCCGCTGAAGTGGCTTGCTACGCGCTTTTTTACATTCCTTGCTTTGCCCACATAAATTACTTTTCCCTTTTCGTCATGGAAGTAATAAACACCGGGTGCGTAGGGTAAGTTGTCAATATCCTGCTTAGGTAGGTTAGGTGGCAACACCTGTTCGCGCGAACGCTGTTTCAGCGCCTGAGTAATGTGATTTTCCGAATCATTCTGCAGCAATAGCGAAAATAGGGTAGCCGTAGCTTCGGCATCGCCGGCGGCACGGTGACGGCTGTCATTTTCGATACCGAGATAATGACATAATTTGCCGAGGCTATAAGAAGGCAGCCCTGGCATTATTTTACGCCCCAGCCTTACGGTGCAAAGCTTATTGCATTGCAGATCGTACCCGGCCACCTGCAAATGGTGGCGGATAAAGGAAAAATCAAAATTGACGTTGTGTGCAACAAATATTTTGCCGTGCAGCAGGTGATAAATGTCTGCCGCCACGTCTTCAAACGGCGGGGCCGTTTGCACCATTTCATTGGTAATGCCTGTCAGTGCGCGGATGTACACCGGAATATCCCTTTGCGGATTTACTAAGGTACTGTAACGTTGTGTTACCTTATTGCCATCGTGCAGGCATATCGCTACCTCGGTAATGCCGTTTGCGTTGGCATGCCCCCCTGTAGTTTCGATATCCACAATGGCGTACATAGGGCCAAATTTAGTGATTTTTTAAAGTCCGAAAGACCGCATAAGTCAGAAAGTCCGAAAGAAAGTTAACAAAAAAGACCCGGCATTTAACCAGGTCTTATATATCTTTCGGGCTTGCGGTCTTTCCGACTTGCTGACTAACCTATTTCTTCTTCCCCTGTACTTGTTGCTGCTGGCGCATCATCTCTTCCATACGTGCCTGGAAACCGGTTTTCTTTTTCTTCTCTTCGGGTTTCTTTTTGTTTTCCTGTATCTGGGCATGTATCTTTTTGTCATCTACCATCAGCCTGATGAGGTATTGCTGCGTAAATGTCAGCATGTTCGCCAGGAAGTAATAGTAGTTCAAACCAGCCGGATAATTGTTCAGCGTAACCAGGAAGATAATAGGAGTGATGTAACCAATATATTTCATCTGGCCCGTAGCGCCTGATATCTGGTTGTTAAAATAAGTATAAACCAGGGTAGATATGGTCATCAGCAAACACATTAAGCTGAGGTGACTCGTACCGAATATAGGTGAAAAAGTGATAACCGAATCATAGGTTGAAAGGTCATGCATCCACAGAAAGCTTTGTCCCCGCAGTTCAAACAAACTTGGGAAAAACCGGAAAAATGCCAGCACTATCGGCATTTGTAATAATAAAGGTAAACATCCGCCCAGTGGGTTAACGCCGGCTTTTTTATACAATTTCATGTATTCCTGCTGTAGCAGGGTGGGGTTATCTTCGCCAACCTTGGCCTTTATCTCGTCCATCTCCGGCTTCAGGATACGCATCTTGGCCATAGATAAATAGGACTTATAAGTGAGCGGCGACAGCACCAACTTCAAAATTAACGTGAGTGCAAGAATAACAAGGCCGTAATTCCAGTTGAATTTTTTCAGCAGGTTAAAAATAGGTATTGTAGCAAACCTGTTAATATATTTCAGGGGCCCCCAGCCAATGTTAACGATCTTTTCCAGGTCATTACCCTGATCTTTTAGCAGATTGTATTGGTTTGGCCCAAAATAAAATTCCAAAGGAATGCTGCCATCTGTGCCGCGGGTAAATACCAGGCTGGCTTTCATCTCTTTTACGTCGGTAGCGCTGTTTACATCGGTATTTACAGCCATGTCCGATTTGTCGATAGCCCCCTGTTTCGCTATCAGGACATTAGAGAAGAAATGATCTTTGAATGCTACCCAATCTAATTTTTTATCGGCAACCGTCTTTTGGTCATCTTTTGTATCCCCAAAATCGTTTATCTCATCTTCAGAATTTTTGTAATAGATCTCAGAATACTGCCGCTCCTGCTTCATATCCATTTCCTGTTTATGGAGGCTGGCAGACCAACCCAGGTTGAGGGTATTGCTATTGGCTATTATATTATCGAGACCTGTAGTTTTGATAGTAAGCCCTAATTTGAACCCGGTGCCTTTTAACGAATATATATAATCAATATATTGTGTAGGGCTATAGCTCAAACGCATAGTAAGCGACGACGAGTCCTTTTCGGCTACGGTAAACCCTTCCGAAGTTGATGTGAAATAGAGGTCGGTGGTGCTGATAGGCTTGTCTTGTGCCCTGAAAGTCAATCCGAAAGCATTTTTGTCGCCATCAAAAAGGATGAGCGGTTTTTTATCGAATGTCTTATGATTTTTAAGTTCGACGGAGTAAACACGCCCACCTTTAGTGCTTAATTTTACGCGTAGTTCCTGGTTTTCAATGGTGACGAATTTTTCGGTACCCATAGAAGCCGTTCCAAAAGGAACACCTTTTAAGGCTGTTGTGTCAACCTTTGCTGCGGTTTTTGAAGTATCGGCTTTTAAGGTATTAGCCGGTGTTTTTACGGTGGCTGCGGCTACCTTTTTTAGCGAATCCTGTAGCAGTTTCTCCTTTTTTATCTCGGCGTCGGAAGGCTTTAACAAAAAGTAAGAGCCTATCACTATTAAAACTATCAGGAAGAAACCTGTGTATGTATTTTTATCCATTTTATTGTTATCGTACTTTATTACTTCCTGCGGGCATACTCCAGCGAAGCGGCGACAAAGTTAACAAAAAGTGGGTGAGGATTAGCAACTGTTGATTTTAATTCGGGGTGGAATTGCCCACCTACAAAAAACGGGTGTTTCTTTAGTTCTATAACCTCAACCAGGTTGTTATCCGGGTTGATGCCGGAAGGTATCATACCGGCCTCTTCGTATTGCTTAAGGTACTTATTATTAAACTCGTAACGGTGGCGATGACGTTCGCTTATATGTGTTTTGCCGTAAATTGCAGCAGCTTTACTGCCTTTCTTTAATTCGCAGGCATAAGCGCCAAGGCGCATGGTGCCGCCCTTGTTCTTGATTTTTTTCTGCTCCTCCATCATCGCGATAACGGGATGCGGCGTATTTTCGTTCATCTCGGTACTGTTGGCATTTTTTAAGCCAAGCACATTTCGGCCGAATTCGACCACCGCACATTGCATACCCAGGCAGATGCCAAAGAATGGGATATTATTTTCGCGTACATAACGTATCGCTTCAATTTTTCCTTCAAATCCGCGCTCGCCGAAACCGGGTGCAACCAGCACGCCATGCACGTTACGCAGGCGTTCCACAGCATTTGCCGGCGTCAGTTGTTCCGATGGGATATATTCCACCCTTACTTTGCACTCATTTTTTGATCCGGCGTGAATGAACGATTCTGTGATGGATTTATAAGCGTCGGGCAGCTCTACATATTTTCCTACCAAGGCTATGCGTACTTCTGACGTAGGGTTTTTTAACCGTCCCAAAAAATCTTTCCAACTCTCCAGGTCGGGCTCAGTAGAATGTGATAATTTTAATTTGGTCAATACGGTTTTATCCAGTTGCTCTTTCAGCATCAGTAACGGAACATCATATATTGTCGACGCATCGATCGATTCAATAACGGCGTTGATATTTACGTTGCAGAAAAGGGCTATTTTTTTGCGGATGTCTTGGTTTATAGGGTGTTCGGTGCGGCAAACCAGGATGTCGGGTTGTATCCCGTATTCCAGCAGCATTTTAACGGAGTGCTGGGTTGGCTTGGTCTTCAGTTCGCCCGCAGCGGCCAGGAAGGGTATCAGGGTTAAATGGATAACCAGCGAATTGCTCGACCCAATTTCCCAGCGAAACTGGCGCACAGCTTCGATATACGGCAGCGATTCGATGTCGCCTACCGTTCCGCCTAATTCGGTAATTACGATATCATAATTGCCGCTTTCGCCTAAAATGCGGATGTTTCTTTTGATCTCGTCGGTAATGTGCGGCACTACCTGTACGGTTTTACCCAGGAAAGCACCTTCGCGCTCTTTATTGATCACGTTCTGGTAAATACGGCCGGTAGTAATGTTGTTGGCCTGGGAAGTAGGGGTGTTCAGGAAACGCTCGTAGTGCCCAAGGTCCAGGTCGGTTTCCGCACCATCTTCAGTTACATAGCATTCGCCATGTTCATAAGGGTTCAACGTACCCGGATCAATGTTGATATAGGGGTCGAATTTTTGGATGGTTACGCGATACCCGCGGGACTGGAGGAGCTTGGCTAACGAGGCTGAAATAATGCCTTTACCTAACGACGAAGTAACGCCGCCCGTCACAAAAATGTATTTAGTCATGATGATCAGTTGTATTTAGTACCGGTTTTTATGCCTGTACCGAATGTTTGTGTACGGGATACAAAAGTAGGAAAAATAGTTGGATTGGTTGTAATTGTTGAAAAGGTTGTGAGATGTGGAAATGTTGTCGGAACTATGATTGTTCTTGAACTATGGTTGTATTGATTTTTTGACGGACTGTGATTCGCAACATTATCGCTGCCACCCGAGTCATAGCTTTCATTCAATCATTCAAGTCAAAGTTCAGACAATTTCTCCAGGTCTTCCGGCGTATCTATTGCATGGGTTTCCAGTTCGGTTTTGGCAACTTTAATGCGGTAGCCGTTTTCAACCCAGCGCAGTTGTTCCAGGCTTTCGGCTTTTTCCAGCGATGATATGGGTAGTTTGGTTATCTGCTGCAATACATCGGCCCGGTAACCGTAAATGCCTGTATGCTTATAGTAAGCGAAGTGGTTTAACCAGTCAGCCTGTTCGTGCCCACGGATATGCGGCAGGGGAGAGCGTGAAAAATAAATAGCTTCTGAATTTTTATTGAGGATTACTTTAGGTGAATTAGGGTTAAACAGTTCTTGCTCAGTTTGTATTTTTTTGACTAACGTGGCTATCTGTGTATCAGCGTTATCGAAGCATAAGGCGACATTGCTGATCTGTTCCGGGTTGATATAAGGCTCGTCGCCTTGTATGTTGATGATAATATCGAACTCCGGGTATTTCCCGGCTACCTCTGCGCAACGGTCGGTGCCGCTTTGATGTTCAGTCGAAGTCATCACGGCCTTGCCCCCAAACCCGGTTACGTGGTAATAGATGCGTTCGTCATCCGTGGCTACGATCACATCAGTTAATAAATGGCACTTTTTTGATTGTTCATAAACCCGCTGTATCATGCTTTTGCCGGCAATATCAACCAGCGGCTTACCGGGGAAGCGGGTGGATGCGTAGCGGGCGGGAATGATGCCGAGGATTTTCATGAGTTACGAATTACGATTTTGAATTACTATTTGAAGATATCCGTAAATCGTAATTCTAAAATCTAAAATTAAAATAAGCCGTTTATTTCCCTTTCAATCTTCTCGACTATAGTCGCCATGTCTTCGGTATTGTTGGCGAAATCCAGCTTGTCCTTATCTAATACCAATAATTTGCCCAGCTTGTAGTTTTTTATCCATTTGTCGTACTTATCATTTAGTTTGGATAAATAGTCGAGCCGGATGCCTATCTCGTATTCGCGGCCGCGGCGGTGTATATTATTAACCAGGGTAGGTACCGATGCTTTAAGGTAAACCAGCAGATCTGGCGGTTTGATGAACGACGTAATATTGGTGAATATAGCCTCGTAATTTTCGTAGTCGCGGGTTGTCATCAGGCCCATATCGTGCAGGTTTTCGGCAAATATGTAGGCGTCTTCGTAAATGGTGCGGTCCTGGATGATGTCGCGGCCGTTTTTTTGAATATCGATGATCTGTTTAAAGCGGCTGTTGAGGAAATAGATCTGCAGGTTAAAGCTCCAGCGTTTCATGTCGCTGTAAAAATCCTCGAGGTAAGGATTGTTATCCACCGCTTCGTACAGGGGCGTCCACCCGTAGTTTTTTGCCAGTAATTCGGTGAGCGTAGTTTTCCCGGCGCCGATATTTCCTACAACTGCTATGTGCATCCTTTAGTTCATGGTTGATGGTGGATGGTTCACGGAACCAAAATTCAGTTAACTAATCTGACGAATATACATTTTTTGGTTCATAGATAATAGTTGATGGTTCATTGCTGCTGCTTGTCAATTGGTATTTTTACTATGAACTATCATCTATGAACTATAAGCTATCAGAAACTCCGGAAACCAATGATCTCTCTTACTTCCTTAATGGTTTTGGAAGCGCTTTCCCTTGCTTTAATAGCACCATGGCGGGCAACCTGCCTTAAATAAGGCGCATCGGCAGCAATGGCGTTTATTTTTTCGCGGATAGGGGCGGTGGCTACTATCATATCCTCGGCCAATTGTTTTTTCAGGTCGCCATAGCGTATCTGGCAATTGTTGTATAGCTTGTCAAAATACTCGTAAGTATCGGTAGTAGAAACTACCTTCATCAGGTCGAACAGGTTTTGGATCTCGACAGGCTTTTCCTGATTTTCGACGGTTGGGCCGCTGTCGGTAACCGCGCGCATAACTTTTTTGCGGATAACTTCCGGCTCGTCGGCTAAATTCACAACGTTAGCATCGCCCTCGGATTTGCCCATTTTACCTTTGCCGTCAAGCCCTGGAATTTTTACCAGTTTATCGCTGAAATTGAAAGCATACGGCTCGGGGAAATATTCTTTGTTGTACAAGCGGTTAAAGCGATTGGCAAAGGTGCGGGCCATTTCCAGGTGCTGCTCCTGGTCCTTTCCTACAGGCACTTTGGTTGCTTTATGGATGATGATATCCGCTGCCATTAAAACAGGATAGGTTAGCAAGCCTGCATTAACGTTATCCGGTTGCGCACGCACTTTATCTTTAAAAGAGGTGCTGCGTTCCAATTCGCCCAGGTAAGCATTCATGTTCAGATACAGGTACAACTCGGCAATTTCCGGCACATCCGACTGGATATAGATCGTCGCCTTTTCGGGGTCGATACCAGCCGCCAGGTACTCCACCAAAACCTGTTTGATGTTGCCATGCAGGTCGGCAGGGGTAGGATGGGTAGTTAACGAATGCAGGTCGGCAATAAAAAAATAGCAATTATACTCGTGCTGCATTTTTACGAAGTTTTGGATAGCTCCATAATAATTTCCCAAATGCAATTTCCCGGTTGAACGAATACCACTAACGACAGTTTCCATAATGGGGCGAAAGTAAGGATTTTTTATATTTTTGGTACCGATGAAATTGATATTGAAGAAGGCGCATGCACATTTCTACAGGCTTGCTGTAGGTCTCTTCTACATGATATGTTATCCTTATCTCTATTTCCTGGCACGGAACCCGCGGCGGTACCGGTCCATTGTCAGGATGCGGCGCGTTATCGCTACTGTAAGTTCGGCTATTGCCGGGATATTTTACCATTTTGAATATGAGGTGCCCATCGACTGGAATAAAACTTACGTGGTATGCCCCAACCATGCAGCCAGTATCGACATTTCGGCCATGTGTGCCATGATCAGCGGCGATTGCAGCTTTATGGGAAAAGAAGAGTTAAGCGAAAGTGCCGTTACCAGCTTGTTTTTCAGGACGATAGATGTTCCCGTTAACCGCGAAAGTAAAATGTCGGCCTATCGCGCTTTTAAAAAAGCTGCCGAAAAACTGGTTGAGGGAACGACAATGATCATCTTCCCCGAGGGAGGTATTGCTGACGATTACCCGCCCCGGTTACAGCCGTTCAAGAACGGGCCGTTCCGGCTGGCTATTGAGGCTGGCGTGCCTATAGTGCCGGTAACGATAACCGACGCATGGCATATATTGTGGGATACCGGCCTGAAATTTGGCAGCAGGCCGGGTATTTGTCATATATTTGTTCACAAGCCGATAGAAACAGCGGGAATGAACCCTGATGACGCGGATGCATTAAGAAACAAAGTTTACGACATCATCAATCAAAAATTGACTGGACATGACCATTGATAAGGAAACGGTAGATAAGGTGGCCCATCTGGCCAGGCTGGAATTGGCGGAGAGTGAGAAAGAAGCCATGATGGAGGATATGGGCAAGATACTGGATTTTATGGCCAAATTGAACGAGGTCGATACATCTGGCGTGGAACCTTTAGTTTATATGACCGATGAGATAAACGTGCTGCGGGAGGATGTAGTGAAACAGGAAATAACCCATGAGGAGGCTTTGAAGAATGCGCCAAAGCATGATGAGAATTATTTCCTGGTTGCTAAGGTGATCGAGAAGTAAGTCGGCAAGTCCGAAAGTCCGCATAAGTCCGAAAGTCAGATTTGGGATACTATCAGGACTTTTGGCTAAAAAAGATTGTAACATTTACTGCCACCTTACAGTCAAAGCAAATAAAAACGGATGGAGCCATTAATTACTATTAAAGATATCGGGCGTAAATATGTGATAGGTGCAGAGACTATTCATGCGCTTAAATCGGTATCCTTAACCATTAATAAAGGTGAATTTGTAGCCCTGATGGGCCCTTCCGGATCAGGAAAATCTACCCTGATGAATATTCTCGGATGCCTCGATACACCTACCAAGGGCGATTATATCCTTAACGGAACCAACGTGAGCCACATGACCGACAATGAACTGGCCGATGTGCGCAATAAGGAAATAGGCTTTGTATTCCAGACTTTCAACCTGCTGCCGCGTAACACGGCGTTAGATAATGTGGCTTTACCCTTAATATATGCAGGTATAAATAAAGCAAACCGGCAGGACCGCGCTAAACATGCTTTGGAAAATGTAGGCCTGGGTAATCGTATCGATCACAAACCAAACGAACTTTCGGGTGGGCAGCGCCAGCGCGTTGCAGTGGCAAGGGCCCTGATCAATGACCCGTCTATCATTCTTGCCGATGAGCCTACCGGTAACCTCGATACCAAGACATCCATAGAAATTATGGGGCTAATGGAAGATATTCACGCAAAAGGCAATACCATCATCTTAGTGACACACGAGGAAGATATTGCCCTGCATGCCCACCGCATTGTGAGGATGCGCGATGGCCTGATCGAGAATGATTATGCTAATCCGAATATTCAGCGGGTGCAAAGGCATACCGAACCTGCTTAACAATGGAATTTTATGATGTATGATGGCTATCTGACAAAAAAATGATATTTTTACCGTGATAAAAAGCCAGCATCACAATTGTATATTTCCCTCTTAAAGAGAGCCTTTTTATTTGCTTTGTTTGCACTGTTTGGCCTGTGTGCAACTGCGCAAAGCAATACTTACCTTTATACAAATATTGAGGGTTACCAGGCTTTTTTAGCGCAGACCGCATTAGAAAACACATCGGGCCTAAACAAGAAGCTGCAAAAACAATACAGCAAGATCATTGAAGAAAAAAATTCTGCATTGATAAAGCAGCTAAATGAAAAGGGCTTTCTTTTCGATACCCAAGCATACCCGTACCTTAATTCCATTTTAAACAACATTCTTGAAAAGAACTCGCTGGATAAAAGCCGGTATCACTTTTTTATCGACCGGTCGGCCGAGGTTAACGCTTACAGTTATGAAGATGGAACCGTCATTTGCGACCTTGGTTTGCTTGGTATAATAGAAAACGAAGATCAGCTGGCTATGGTATTCTGTCATGAACTTGGGCATTGCCTGCTGCAGCACTGCAATAAAGCTATCGTAGCACAATTGGAGAAGCTTAATTCGCCCGAGTTTTTAGCCCGCGTAAAGGCAATAAAAAAACAGCGTTACGGTGTTAATACTCAGTTGGAGGGATTGCTAATGGCTGATGTATTCGACCGCAGAAGGCACTCGCGTTCGCAGGAACGGGCGGCAGATTCGTTGGGAATGATCTTGTTCCGCAATACGGGTTATAGTGGTAAAAATGTCGCCCGGTTGTTCGATCTGCTCGATTCAGCTGAAAATAAAACTACAGCATGTACCATAAAAGAATTTTTTGACCAGGAAAAAATGGACCTGGACACCGGCTGGTTTAAACCGGTAAAGCAAATGAGATTCGGCGGGAATGAAAAGAAGGAAACAGCGGATTCGTTGAAAACACATCCCGACTGTGCAAGCCGTAAAGCGATCATGCTGGCTTCGTTCAATGATAATCCAAAGCCCGGAGCGGAATTTGTTACCGGAAATATCTCAAGGCTGTCAGCTATTAAACGAATAGCCCTTTTTGATGAAGCCGCTTATTCGAAGGAAAAAGATAATTACGGATTTTATTTGTACCAGCTTATAGAAAACGATGCCATCTTTCCATCAGATAATAACATTAAAACGGCAATATTTGAAACACTGGTTTCACTCTGTAAGTATCAGCGCTCACATATCTTGTACACGGTGGTAAACAGTCCGTATGCTACAGATGATGACAAAGACGAATATGCCAAACTGCTGCAATTATTGGATAGAATAAGCCTGGATAAGTTGATCCGTATTACTTATATTTATTACAATAACAATAAAGCTTTAATCACAGCCCCCAAACAAACTATTAACGATTACAACACCCTAAACAATTGATCATGAGAATAAAACTCGCTATTATGGCCCTTATGCTGTTAAGCTTTAAGGGATTTGGCCAGGATGCATCCAAAGCATTCGACGGCGTAAAGGACATCACGCTACGTAATATTGGCGTCATTAAAAAGAATAATGTGATTGAAGGATACTTCAGTTTCTACGAATTTGACAAGGTTGACAGGAAAACTGTACTATACCGGCTAAACCTGGTTGACGCTAATCTGAACGATTTGGGTGCCAAAGATATACTCGGACCTAAAGAATGGGAATTGGTTAGCAGCGGATTTGACGGCAACAATTTTTGTTTTAAATTTTGGGATGAAAAGACAAAAACGATTGAATTAAAAGTTTACGATCAGCAAGCCAAAGAAATTTCTTCGAGCACCATAAAGGTAAATTATAAACCAACCGGCGGCGATTATCAGAAGTACAGTTCAATGGCTACTCCCGAAATAAACATAGCCAATAATAATGGTTTTGTCGATTATGTATTTAATGACCCCAATAATGCTTTTATCGTTAGCTATATAAACGGGAATACAAAAAAAGTGTGGCAGCAAACCTATGAGCCTGAAGGGAAATCCAAAGTTATGATCCCCGGGTATCTGAACGCAAACGACGATGTGATTTTGACCGGAGTATCACGGGTTGAGAAGGGAATGTATAATACAAAGACTGATCATTCCATCCTGGCCAACAGCACAGCAGACGGACACGTCTTATTTGATATGTCGACCGAATTCGGAGACAATCATGTTGTACCAATTAATGCAATTTTTGAAAAAGATAAAATTGTAATTGTGGGACTGAACTATAAAACGGCAAAAACCTATACAACCGCTCCGGATGGTTTGGCGTTTATTGAAGTAGATAAACAGGGAAAGCTTTTGAAAAGCAATTTTAAAACGTTCGAGGAATCACTGGGAAAATATTTGCCAATTGCTGATCACCGTTTACAGGATGACTATTATATCTACATTCATGACATTGTACGCACAAAAAATAACACCAATATTGTTGTGGCCGAGAAATTTAAAAAGGGTACAGATGCTGGTGGCATAGCTATGGCGGCATTTTCGGCATTTGCCCGGAGCACAGCGGGCGGGCCTATCAAACTGCAGCTTGAAAATATGGTTGTTATGGAAATTGATATGGATGGCAATGTATTACAAGCGCAGGAGATACCCAAAGGCAAGACCAGTACGGGGCACTTCCCGTCTTACATAGGCCTAATGTCCCCATATCTTTTAGCTATGGCCGCCGAATCGTGGGGCTGGATGGATTATATGTACACGTTAAAAAATGAAGATAGTTCAGAGTTGACGTTCAGCTTTATTGATCATGATAAACTCGATGCCGATGCAAAAGCAACCGATAATTTTGGGCAGATAAAGTACAAGGATGGTAAATTTAGTTCTGATAAAATTCCCATCAAAAATGAAAAAGCGGATCTTTCACACTTGTTCCCGGCGAAAGCTGGTTATGTTATGCAGTTTAATTATTTTAAGAAACAAAAGAAACTGACGATTAACCTGATCAAACTGAATAATTAAGGCGTGAGCTGTTATTGATATAAATCCCGGTTACGTAAAAGTAGCCGGGATTTTTTTATCAGCAGGTTGAACAAATCCTTGCTACAAAATCGGCTAATTGCTGCGAGCTTTCGGGCGATACCTGGTGCCGGTGCCCGATGATGAGGGTATGATCGATAATCTCTATAAGAATGTCTTCGTGCCGCACATCCATTACTGCATTTCTGAAATTACGGTCCATTGCTGATTCGGCCTTCCACCGGTCATTCACTAATACGTAAAATATATCACTAAAAGCCTTATCGTCTGCAAAATCAAGCTCTACTGGGTGTACCAACTCGACTATCTTATCGGCTAATGTTTCCGGACGGATAAAGACACGGCCAAAGTCCTTTTTTACATAGGCCAGCGCCCAGGTTTGGTATTCGTAATAATCGTATGTAGGTGGTACAGTTCCGAGACCGCCCTTTTTTATTTTATGGATTTCAACAAAAAGTATATAGCAATCAGTGCGTGAGTTTTTGATAACATAGGAGCCCCGGATATTGACGTTATTACATCCTCTAAATACTTCAAAATCCTGCAAGCGAAAGTCGATGTTGCCAGTCAGTTCGATCTTGAATTTTGACTTCAACAGCTTGTAAGTCTCATCAAACATGTCGATGGTTTCGCTATTGAGGCCGACGGTATCAAACGGGTAGTTCATACACAAGTATAAGACACGATTTTGAGATTTAAAGGATTTGTTGTTAATTTAAGCCGAGGCGCTTAAACTGATCGGTTTGAAGAAGAAAGCGTTGGGGGTATTTTATATTAAATTATCTGTCACAATGAAACCATACCTGGTAATTTTGTTAATCGTCCTTTTTGCATCCTGCAATTCTGACAACCCTGAAAAAAAATATGGCACTGATTTTAATAAAAACAGGCAAGAATTGGGACTGCCTGCGCTTCAATCCAATTGGAAATTGGTTAAGGACGATCAGGGGATCATTAGATGGGCGCCGGAAGAAAGTTTAACTGGTGTGGGTTTCATCCATAAACAAATAACGATAAAGGATAATAAAATCTATGGTGAAGAAAACCGTTTCGAGGGCCCTAAAAAGTACCGCAGAGACGGTGTCGACTACAATGAAGAAGTATACATTTCCTGTTATTTTAACGAAAAAGAACAAATAAGTGAATGGGGTTGTATGTTCAAAGGCGCCCGGAACCCGATAGATGGTTCGCCCTCAGAGGAAGATACGAAGATCACCGTAAAACAAGCTGACTCCATAGTGACATCATGGGGGATCAAGTATTAAGAAAAGTATTCAGAGCTCATTTTCCTAATTTTCCGGCATAGTCATTATTTATATGCCGCCATACTCCCGCATGAGCAGGCGCAATTAGGATCGCTAACCCCCAATTTTTTCAGGAAATATTGATAAAAGCTGATACGGTCATTCATGCTGAACACATTTTCCCCCTGTCCGCACTCTACTGCGCCATTGATGATGTTGATGGTCATGCCGAAACCGGGCTTACGGTTTTTGGCTTTATCATCGGCTTTGGGCTGCCATTTACCTAACATTACATCGTGCGCCGAGGGCTTATAGGTTTGCGGCGTCATCCAGAAATAAATAGCTGCTTCAAATGCTGCCACCGGGTCGGTTTCAAGCAGATCGGGATTATTTAAAAGAATCTTTTTATCGCCGAAAATACAGTCGGACGCGTACCCATAATTACCGTTATAGCTTAATTGAAGCGGTCCGCGTCCATAATATTTCTTACCGGCCACAGGTGGGTAATTATCGTTGTCGGCAATGTAAGGCAATGAGGTATTGCTCTCGTGAATGTACATCAGGCCATCGTTGTATTTGCCGTTCTCGCCATGGCGTGTTTCATGGGCGATATTGGCAAAGAAGGCCGCCAGTTCTTTTTTATTCGTTCGCAGGTCTTTTTCGCTACAGAAATTCCCATAGTCGATTAAGTAAATACTATCAGGCTTCTTTTTTGCCCAATCCTCGTTCCAATCCTCATCCTGCCGCACTACCACGGATTTGCCCGTTTTTTTATCCGTACGAGTGATCTGGTAAACCGATACTGCGCGTTTGGCAACTTTTATTTTGATAGCCCCCATATTATTGATGGCTCTCATAAAAGCAGCATAGGTGTAAAATTTGTCGCGAAGCGGAAACAGATCGTTAAATTGTTTCTCACTAAGGAAACTTCGAACCGGAATGTTGGCCGCCACGATTGGTGTGCGATCGTCGCCGCCGCATTTAAAGCTCAGAAAAAATAGCGCGGGCAGTAATAAAAAAGTGGGCTTATATACAGATCGGAATACTTTCATGGGACAAACTGCTTCAACAGGAGTATTTAAAAGCATCAAATTTAATAACATTAATAACTCTTAAGAGTTTTCAATCGTATAGCTAACAGATTTAATAAGTAAACCGGAAATTGTACTTTCGGATTTCGAAATCAAAATGAAGATATACACAAAAACAGGCGACAAAGGGTTAACATCGCTCATCGGTGGTACGCGTGTGCCTAAATTCCATTTGCGTATCGAAAGCTATGGCACGGTGGATGAATTGAACTCCTATGTCGGGATGATACGCGACCAGGATATAGCCGAACATGACAAGGAATTGCTAAAACAGGTGCAGGACCGGTTATTTACCATCGGATCGTCGCTGGCATCGGACCCGGAAAAATCAAAAATGGTGATCCCCGACCTGCATTTGGCAGATATTGAACTGCTGGAGCAAGAGATGGATGCGATGAACGAGAGATTACCCGAATTGCGTCATTTTATATTGCCTGGTGGCAATAATGCCATTTCGTTTTGCCATATTGCGCGCTGTGTATGCCGCCGGGCCGAAAGGCTTGCTGTGCACCTGGCTAACGAGAGCAGCGTCGACGAGAAGGTGATCATCTACCTGAACAGGTTGAGCGACTATCTTTTTACACTCGGCAGGAAGATAGGGAATGAGCAAAAAATACCCGAAAACCAGTGGATACCCCGTGTGTAAATTTTTGGAAAAATTTATTTGATAATCAATTTAAAAATATTATACTTTTGCCAAAATTTAAAATATAACCTTATAGATTTAAATATATGTATTGGACACTTGAATTAGCATCACACCTCGAAGATGCACCATGGCCGGCAACAAAGGATGAATTGATCGATTATGCTATCCGTTCCGGGGCGCCTGTCGAGGTTATAGAAAACCTGCAGGCACTGGAAGACGACGGTGAACCGTATGAGAATATAGAGGAAATATGGCCTGATTACCCAACAAAAGACGACTTTTTCTTCAACGAAGACGAATACTAATATCCCGGTATGACTAACGAAGCCCTGAACTTTCGGGGCTTTTTGTTTTATAAAACCTTTTGGAATGTTTTGAGTTTATGATAAAAACATTATCTAATCAAAACATTTATACTATGAGAGGTTTATTGTACATCGTTGCCGTCATCCTGATAATAGGTTGGGCAATAGGATTTTTTGCTTATTCAGCTGGTGGAATAATCCACGTGCTTTTAGTTATTGCAATCATCGCGTTGCTGCTTGGCGTCATCAGGCGAGCCTGACCGGGCGCCGGCAAAATAATGATAGCCATTCCTTTACAGGGGAGTGGCTATTGTTTTAAAAGGAACTCTGCAATAGCAATATCTTCCGGAAAAGTTATCTTAATATTCTGATGACTACCGCCAATCAGGTTGATATTAACGCCGGTTTGTTCGACAACGCTGGCGTCGTCGGTAAAGCTTTCCTGGTAAACCTGTTTGTATGCGTTTTTTAACTGGGCTGCCTGGAAGGTTTGTGGCGTTTGTATAAGGTAAATATTATCGCGGTTAAGGCTTTGTGAGCGGTTGTCCCGGATCTGTCGGACCGAATCGCGGCTTTTAACCGCAACAATAGCGTTACCGTACTTTTCTGCGCATTCATACGATTCATCAATGATAGCACAAGTTACCAGAGGCCTCACAGCATCGTGTATAGCGACTATAGCATCGTCGTCTTCTATCATATTTA
The DNA here is from genome assembly GCF_035492695.1 of Mucilaginibacter sp. GTDB lineage: Bacteria > Bacteroidota > Bacteroidia > Sphingobacteriales > Sphingobacteriaceae > Mucilaginibacter. Next base: position 213,590 of record NZ_DATJJC010000006.1, read on the forward strand.
TCCCGTTCCTTACAGAATGGAAACGTGTTTCGCCGCCACTTACCAATTGGTGCGGAACTGTGAAATTATACTCTTCACATAATTGGTTCCAGTAGTCGTGCGAATCGGGGTGCAGTACTAAAATAATGCCCGGTTTTGTGGCACATGCATCAAATGCGTTAATAGTATGCATTAACAGGGGAATGCCATTCAATAACAGGTACTGTTTGGGAACCGAAGATCGCATGCGGGTGCCCGATCCACCTGCCACTATTATAGCGTAGTATTTGTGGTCATTAATCATTAGTCATTAGTCATTAGTCAATTCGCGACAATAACCGTGTTAAGCTAATTAAAAAAATACCCAATGACAAATGACCGATCAACCAATTATATCATCAGCATGGCATCGCCATAACTGTAAAAGCGGTATTTCTCTTTTACGGCCACTTCATAAGCATGCATCACGTTTTCATAACCGCCAAAAGCACAAACCATCATCAATAAAGTTGACTCAGGGGTGTGGAAATTGGTGATCATCGAGTTTGCAATGCTGAATTCGTACGGCGGGAAGATGAATTTGCTGGTCCAGTCGTTAGCAGGTTTCAAAGTTTTGCTGGCAGATACCGCCGACTCAATGGTCCGCATGGAAGTAGTCCCAACAGCACAGATGCGTTTTTTCGCTTCTATACCCCGGTTTACGATATCAGCCTGTTTTTGCTCGATAATAAATTGCTCCGAATCCATTTTATGCTTGGTCAGGTCCTCTACCTCAACCGGGCGGAAAGTTCCCAGGCCAACGTGCAATGTAACTTCGGCGAACTCGACACCTTTCAGTTCAAGGCGTTTCATCAGCTCGCGGCTAAAGTGCAATCCTGCGGTAGGTGCTGCAACTGCGCCTTCGTGCTTGGCAAAAATAGTCTGATAGCGTTCTTTATCTTCGGGAGTTGCTTTGCGTTTAATGTATTTTGGCAGCGGTGTTTCGCCCAATATTTCCACATTACGACGAAATTCTTCATCGGTCCCGTCGAACAGGAAACGGATTGTGCGGCCCCGCGAGGTGGTATTGTCCACAACTTCGGCTATCAGCAGATCGTCGTCGCCGAAATAAAGTTTGTTACCTACGCGTATTTTACGTGCCGGATCAACCAGTACATCCCACAGGCGTAATTCCTTGTTCAGTTCCCTTAGCAGGAACACTTCGATAGTAGCACCGGTTTTTTCTTTATTACCGTACATGCGTGCAGGGAATACTTTGGTGTTGTTAAGGATCATTACATCCTTATCATCAAAATAGTCCAGCACATCCCTGAATATTTTATGCTCAATTTTACCCGAATCTTTATGTAATACCATCAGGCGCGCTTCGTCGCGTGTACCGGCAGGTGTGTGGGCAATTAATGACTCGGGGAGATTGAATTTAAATTGAGATAATTTCATGCTTTATCTAATGGATTTTTAGGGCGCAAATGTACGAATATATTTGACGATTTCGCTGATTATTTTTTTAAGGATTACACCAATTACGATAGTATTGATTACACCCGATTTTTTAAACCGGTTATTAAAACTTAAACCGGTTATTTAAAACTAAAGTATATACTTGTGTAACTTAATTAGCAACCCATCGTCTAAATAAGTAACAGCATTTTTTCAAATTTGATTTACAATAAACACAATCATGCCAGGAACATGATAGGTGTAATCAAAATAAAATCGGTGTAATACTGACTATATGATCATTTTAAAACTCTCGCGGGAAAGTTTCCGTTTTGCATTTGATGCCTTAAGGCAAAATAAACTGCGCACCCTGTTGTCGCTGCTGGGGGTTACCATAGGCATTTTTACGGTCATCGGTGTATTGTCAGCTGTAGATACGCTGCGGGCTAATCTTCAAAAGAGTGTCAACAAACTTGGTGGTAACAGTGTTTACGTGCAAAAATGGCCCTGGATAGGTGGGGATGATTTCCCCTGGTGGAAGTATCTTCAGCGCCCCGATCCCAAGCTGAGGGACTTTGACCAGCTGCAGCGCCGCAGTCAGACCGCTCTGGCTATAAGTTATGAAATCGGCATCGGCGACCGCACCATTAAATACCAGGACCACACCGCTGAGGGAGCGCAAATAAACGCTGTGACGCAAGATCATGACAAGGTGTGGAACTTTGACCTGAATGAAGGTCGTTATTTTACCGAGATCGATTCACGTACCGGTGCACCTGTCGCCATTATTGGCTATGATATTGCCTCTAATCTTTTTCCGTCTGGCAGTCCCATCGGCAAGCAAATAAAAGTTATGGGCCGTTATGTTACGGTGATCGGTGTATTCGCCAAGGAGGGTAAGGATATGTTCGGCAACTCGGACGATAATTCGGTATTAGTCCCACTCAATTTTGCCAGGGATGTAATAGACGTGCAAGCCAATCAATATCAGCCCACCATTATTGTCAAGGGCAAAACCGGCCTGACAGATTTGGACGTGGAAAGCGAACTGGAAGGATTGATGCGTTCCATAAGGCGCATACAGCCAGGGCAGGAGGATAACTTTGCTTTGAACAGGGCTACGTTGATTTCCAACCAGCTCGACCAGATATTTGGTGTGCTAAATACCGCGGGCTGGATAATCGGCGGCTTTTCAATATTAGTTGGTGGTTTCGGCATAGCTAATATCATGTTTGTGTCGGTAAAAGAACGTACTAATATCATCGGCATACAAAAATCGCTTGGCGCAAAAAATTACTTCATCCTGCTCCAGTTTCTGCTCGAGGCTATTATCCTTTGCCTGCTTGGCGGCGCTATAGGTTTGGGGATGGTTTACCTGGCCACTTTTGCCGTAAAGGCGGCCATTGATATCCAGGTAGTGCTGGATGTAAAGAATATTATTGTTGGTATGAGCACTTCGACCATTATTGGTATCATTTCGGGCATCATACCTGCTTATTCGGCTTCGCGGCTCGATCCTGTTGAGGCCATAAGGTCCAATTAGTCCGAAAGTGTGCACAAGGCCGAGCTTCGTAAGTAATGCTTATTAAAAAAGGCAACTTTCGGACGTCCGGACTTTCAGCCTGTTGCCAATCAACTTTTTTACAATTAGTAAACCTTGCCCGGCCGTATATAACACGGATTTATTTACATTTGCTACGCTAAAGAAAACATCTATGTCGGAAACTGCACAATTAAAAATAGGAGATAAGACCTATGATTTCCCGGTTATTGAAGGAACCGAAGGCGAAAAAGCCATCGATATTTCAAAACTGCGCGATCAAACGGGTTACGTAACGCTTGATATTGGTTATAAGAATACCGGTGCCACGCAAAGCGCCATTACATTTTTGGACGGCGAGCTTGGCATCTTAAAATATCGCGGTTACCCTATTGAGCAGCTTGCTTCAAAGTCCAGTTTTATAGAGGTTGCCTACCTGCTTATTTATGGCGAATTGCCAACCGAAAAGCAGCTTGTAGATTTTCAGCTTCATATCAGCCGCCATACTTTGGTGCACGAGGATATGAAGAAGTTTTTTGATGGCTTTCCGTCAAAATCACATCCAATGGGTCAATTATCGTCGCTGGTGTGTTCGCTATCGGCATTTTACCCCGAGTCGTTAAAATCGAACCAAAGCGAAGCGGAACTCGACCTGAGCATTATCAAAATGCTGGGCAAGATGGCTACGATAGTTTCGTGGATATATAAAAAATCCCTGGGGCACCCATTTATTTACCCCCGGAACAAATATGATTACGTAACCAACTTTCTGCACATGACCTTTGGCCAGCGTACAGAAGAGATCGAGATTGACCCGGTTATCGTGAGCGCCATGAATACGTTGCTTATCCTTCATGCCGATCATGAGCAAAATTGTTCTACTTCAACCGTGCGCATTGTAGGCTCGTCCGAGTCGAATATATATGCGTCGGTATCGGCAGGTATATCGGCCCTTTGGGGACCGCTGCATGGCGGGGCCAACCAGGCCGTGATAGAAATGCTGGAAAAGATAAAAGAAGATGGAGGCGACACCGATAAATGGATAAAAAAGGCCAAGGATAAGAATGACCCTTTCCGCCTGATGGGCTTCGGCCATCGCGTGTACAAGAATTTTGACCCGCGTGCGAAGATCATTAAAAAGGCCTGTGATGATATCCTGGAAAAATTGGGCATAGATGATGAGGTGCTGGAGATAGCCAAAAAGCTGGAAGAGGTAGCCTTAAAAGACAATTACTTTATCGAACGTAAACTTTACCCTAATGTCGATTTTTATTCGGGTATTATTTATCGTGCGCTGGGCTTCCCGACAGATATGTTTACCGTGTTGTTTGCCCTTGGCAGGTTGCCCGGCTGGATAGCGCAATGGAAAGAAATGAAGGAACATAAGGAACCTATTGGCCGCCCGCGCCAGATATATGTAGGGCAGGTGAACAGGGAGTATGTGGATATAAAGAGCCGGTAATTTTAGTTCATGGCTGATGGTTTACAAATCATAGCCTATTAAATTTATAAAGGAGGCTTCCGGAGTTTTAAACTTCGGGAGCCTTTTCATTTAGCATTCATTATGTTGAAGATCCCAGGTAATGTGAGCGTGTTCAAACAAAAAACCCGCCCCGGTATAACCGGGAACGGGCTTCAATCAATCAACTCTCTGTTATTATCTTATTGTTTTGTAATAGTATAGGTGTTTGCATTCACATCAAGTGTGATCTTATAGCTGCCGGTTGCATCAACGGGAATATTTGCACCGTTAAGAGACAGACTTCCATCAGCACCACCGAGGTTAGTACCCCAATCGTGATTCAAACGGAACTTAATATTACCACCAGCAGTAAGGTTCGCAGTAACCACCCACATTTGATGTGCATTGTCAAACTGCATATCGGTATCGCCTCCCCAACCGCCTGGCGTAGCATCACCAATGATACTCCATTGAGTGGGAGTCATTACGATCGTATTGGCATTCAGGTCGATAGTTATTTTAACATTGCCACCTGCAGGTGCCACCAAGTTACCTCCAGATGAGCTAACTGAACCACCACCTGCATCGCCATAGTTCGTATGGTTCCAATCCCTGTTAGAGGTAATCTTGAAATTCAAGTCGCCTCCGGTAAAGTTGATCACGCCGGTATAAACGCCATTGCCCGTCGCAGATTCCAAACTGTCGGCCACTGCCGGGTTCCAACCCTGATATGCTCCTGGAACATAAATAAATGCCGTCAAAGCAAATGGGGTCACAGTTAATGAAACTACATTCGAATAAACCGGATCAACCGTTGCGCTTATAGAAGATTTAATACGTGCCTGAACCGGGGAAGCAACTCCGGTTGGCAGGTTTAACGCCAATACCAGGTTATTAAAATCGAGCGTTGTAAAAGCCTGCGTAGCAGTTTTACCGCTAATAGTAAACTCTTTCGGATTGGCAAAGTTATCGCCAGGAGCGTCTATCTGCAACACGTTATTTATCGCTGCAGAGTACCCAAAATCGGCCTGCGTCAGGTTAAAGGTTACCGCGGTTTTTGTCAGATCAGCCTTGGTCAACACTATAGTGGTTGACGACGCCTGCAACCCCGATGTAGCTACATTTGTCGCATACACCTTTTTCTCATCTTTTTTGCAGGCCGGCAGCACCAGCAGCCCGATGCTGCAGATGGCTAAAAATTTCGTTAATAATGTTTTCATTTTATCTCTTTTAATTTAAAACACTTACCTGTTTATGATCCCGATCAATTATAGCCCGGATTTTGCTTTAAGGTAGGGTTGTTTATAATATCAGTTGACGGTATTGGCATCAGGTTGCGGTAATCTTCTACACCTGTACCTGTATGGGTACCACCTTTCCATTGCCATGTATAATCGCCCGAGGTAAATTTACCGAAGCGGATAAGGTCCGTTCTGCGGTGACCCTCAAACAAAAGCTCGCGGCCCCTTTCATCCAGCATAAATGGCAAAGTAAGCTGACCGGCGGTAATATCTCCTGCAGTATCGCCATCATAAGCCCTGGTACGCACCAGGTTTACATAATTTAACGCTGTTGCTGCATCACCGCCTGAACCACCGCGCAAAACAGCTTCGGCATACATCAGGTACACGTCCGCAAGACGGAACATCGGGAAATCGGTATCCACGAAATTTCCGGTCGGGTCGCTGCCCGCTACACCGGTCGAGGTCAGGTTTTTGAACTTGGTGATCGCGTATCCATCCGTAAAGGTGTATTCGTCGGCTATGTCATTTTTCTGACCGTCTGTAAAAAACATGGCGCGTTTATCAGTATTGCCACTTGGATCGGAAAACAGCGCAACATACTGAGGGGTAGTGCGCAAGCCCGACCATTGTGAATTGATGCCAAAGTCGGCCACGTTCATTTTCCCGCCTACCGAAGCATGAATAAGGTAAGTCATACCGCCATAGCCTTGCGTATGAAGGCCATCGGATTCGATAGGGAAAATGATCTCATTTGAATTATTGTTGTCGGCCAGGAAAAGGTTTTTAAAGTGCTGTTCCAACGTGTAACCACCTTCGTCGATCACTTTTTTCGCGTAAGTAATTGCGTCTGTACTGCGGTCGGTGCCTGTATATACTTTAGCATTCAGATAAAGCTTTGTAAGCAGTGTCCAGGCGGCTGCTTTATCAGCGTGACCGTAAGAGAATCGCGGGGCGCCCAGGTCTCCATCAATGGCTTTTAATTCACTCTCGATGTAATTAAAAACATCAGTACGCGAAGCCTGTTTTGGAAAAAACACGCCCACATTGTCGGCTTCAGTAACCATTGGAACGCTGCCGAAAAGATCGATAGCATGCCAGTAACTAAGTGCCCGCAAAAAACGTGCTTCGGCACGGTACTGTTTTGCTGTGGCTACGTCGCTGCCTGTTATCCCGTTCTTAGCTAATTCGGCATCAGTGGTATTACGGATAAACTCGTTATCAAGAGATATTTCGTAATAGATACGGTCGTACATTGCACGGATAAATTCGCACTGGTTATTCCAGTTCATATCATGCAGGGTATGAACTGTTCCGTCGTTCCACACGATCTGAGCTTCATCAGTGGTCAATTCCTGCATGTTGAAATACTCGCGCAGATAGTTGCCAAAGCCTTCATCGATACCAGCAATATCAGGGTTTCCTGCGGGGCCCTGTTGCCCGCTTAATGCATACGCCGTGTATAATTTGGCCAGCACCTGCTGATAATTACCGAAGTCTTTATAAACGCTTGCAGTAGTTACTTGCCCAATAGGCTCCAAATTCTTTTTACACGAAGTAATAGTTACTGAGCCAGCTATTACCATAGTAGCCGCCAGTAGTTTGATGTTTCTTACTTTCATGATTTATTTATATTGTAAATATCTTTATATTAATATGTTAAGTTAACCCCTAAAGAGAAGACACGCGGACGCGGGTAGATGTTATTATCTATGCCTGAAGAAATTTCAGGATCCAGTCCGGTGTATTTGGTTATCACAAATACATTCTCTACGTTAAAGCTTGCCTTTAGTGACGCAACTTTTGCAACCTTACCAAAATTGTAGCTCAAGTTAGCGTTGTCCATCCTAAGGAATGAAGCATTTTCTACATAGTAGTCGCTATACAGCTGATATTGCTGGAAATTGGTTTTCAAAATACTATTAGGAATATTATTCAGGTATCCCTGAAATTTTAACCCGGCATAAGCACCGTTGCTTGCCTGTACAGCGTTATAAACATAATTGCCAAGGTTTGCACGCATAGTAAAGCCAAGGCCCCATTGCTTATAGTTTATATTGTTGTTGAAGCCCATAAATACGGTAGGGTTCGGATGTTTGTAAAGGTATTTGTCGTCTAATGTAGATCCGTTTCCATTTCTGTCAACATATACACCATTAAGCGGCATTCCGTTGGTGCCATACACCTGTTGATATACATAGAAAGCATAGGGAGAATATCCTGCCTTAAGCAATTGGATGGTATTACCTACACCACCTGGTATACCACCTGTAGGAATAATTTGGTTAGGATCCTTTGTTGCTGAAATGTTATCGACAGTAATTTTATTAAACGAGATATTGTATCCGAAGGTCCATTTAAAATCTTTGTTATCCACCGGTACTGCCGTAATAGCAAAATCAATACCCTGGGTGTGCAGGTTACCTATATTGGCGATAACGTGGTTGGTTAAGTTAGTACCGTCGGGCACAGGTGTGTCGAACAACAAGTCCTTGGTCTTTTTATAATAATAATCGATGGCGCCAGAGATGCGTCCGTTAAGGAAGCCATAATCGATACCGACGTTGGTAGTAGCTGTTTGCTCCCATTTTAACGCCAGGTTGTAAGCATCGGCACGCAATGTATTGATATAAGTATCGCCAAACTGGTACTGAGCCGAGTTATTGCTTGGTTCGTAAACTGCTAAATAACCGAATAGCGGACCAATGTCCTGCTGGCCGGTTATACCATAGCCAACCCTAAGTTTTAAATCAGAAAGGAAATCGACGCTTTTAAGAAAGTCTTCTTCCTTAATCCGCCATGCCAAACCTATAGAAGGGAAATATCCATTCCGGTTAAGGTTGGAGAAGCGTGATGAGCGGTCATCGCGGATAGTAGCTGTAAGCAAATACTTATCCATAACGCTAACGTTTAAGCGTGCAAACGGCGACTCGATATAATATTGACCAGGGAAAATATTGGCGGCCTGCGATATCACGGTAGTTTTATCGCCTGCATAAGTGGCCTCGGGCCTGGTAAAGAAATGGAAATACTGATAAGAGTAACCTACCTGTGCATCTACGTGAGTACTGATCGATTTAAAATCCTTGGAGTACTTTAAATAATAATCGGCATTGTAGGTGTAATTTTTACTGTAATATTGAGAATAAGATCCGGTAGTAGTAGCTGTAGTAGCTGATGCTGCGGAAAGGGCAGTCGTGTTATTCCCCATACCTTCACTTTCATCACCACCGAAAGTAGCATTAAATTCCAATTCTTTCAGGAATGGGAAGGTGTAATCAAATGACACACTTCCTAAACCGCGTTTGGTATATCCATGACCAGTAGATTGATTTAACAAGCCTACAGGGTTTTTACCTGCAAGACCATTGAGGTTGCCATTATCATCGAGCCATTCGTAGTATCCTCCAAATTTGTCGGGGTTGCCCGAATAAACCGGTTGAGTAGGATCAAAACTTACTGCAGCCCCTATGGCTCCCTGGGCAGCAAACAAGCGGTCGGTGTAGGTGCCTTTTAAATTAAGGTCTATCTTTAAGCTATTATTCAAAAATGATTTGTTCACATTCAGCGCTACGGTGGTCCTTTTCAGATTATCTCTCTTAAGAACGCCATCCTGATCAAGGTAACCTATGGATAAACGATAGGGCAGCCCTTTGACACCACCGCTAAAACTGATGTTATTGTCTGTAGAGAAAGCCTGGCGGTAAATCAGCTTTTGCCAGTCGGTATTTGCATTTCCCAACTCGGCTATCTGGTCGGCATTTAAATTAGCCTGCGGGCTGTTAACTACATCACGAAATTGGGCGGCAGTTAATACCGGTGCTTCTTTAGTGATCTTTGACAAAGAGTTAACAGTGCTGAAATTGATTCTCAACTTATTGTCGGCTTTACCTTTTTTGGTAACGATGATGATAACCCCGTTTGATGCGCGCGAACCGTAAATAGCCGTTGCAGAAGCATCTTTCAGGATGTTAAAGGATTCGATATCATCCGGGTTGATGGTTGCCAAAGGGTTATCGATGCCAGCTATGCCGGAATTGCTTACAGGAACACCGTCGATAACGATCAGAGGGTCGTTGCTGGCTGTAATCGAAGCACCGCCGCGGATGCGAATGGTGCTTCCTGCGCCGGGTGCACCGCTGTTCGACGTGATTTCGACACCGGCAACTTTACCGGTTATCAAAGCTTCGGGAGTTGTAACGGGCCCCTGGTTGAAATCTTTGGCAGTAATTGCAACAACTGAACCGGTCAGGTCCTTTTTACGCTGACTGCCGTAACCGATAACTACCACTTCGTTCAAGTTTGTGCTTTCAGCTTTCAAACCGAAATTTACAGTAAGTACGGATGAACCTACTGTAATGGTTTGCTTAGCGGGCACATAACCGATATATTTTGCGGTTAGGGTGTAATTGCCCGGGTTTACACTTGCAATAGTGTAATTTCCGTTGGCGTCGGTAGTGGCGCCGAGCGTGGTGCCGTCAATGCTTACCGAGGCACCGGGAAGGGGCTGGCTGGTCTCGTCCAGCACCTTGCCTTTTATGCTTCCTTTTTGTGCAAATGCCATGACAGACATCATTAAAAACGCACAAAGAAGCAAATACTTTTTTGAGTAATTTTTTCTCATACTTTTATTGTGTGTGAATAAAATCGGCGGTTATCGCCCGTTGTAAAATTGGTTTGTTAACTTCGCTTTAACAGCGTGTGACTAATTTACACTAAGAAGTAATAATTCCAAATTTTATGTTAGAGATAATTTTCGGCCGATTAGGCGATGAAAATTTAACTTTAGAGAAATATTTTAGGGGTGGTTTTTTATTGGCTTTTTTTCAAAAATTGTGCGAAATTTTATAAATAAAATGACTTTTCGGGCGAATATAAGTGTCAAAATTACACATTTAATAATTTTACTTTAATGAAAACGTTCCCGGGAACGTTCCCGGAGAAATAACTGTTAAAAAGACAATTTAAAATGATAAAAAAAATATTTTTCTGCGCGTTTTTGCTTTTTTGTCAAAACTTTTTGCTGTTTGGACAGTTACGGGTTACCTTTAAAATCAATAAAATACCATTATCCAAAGACCCTAGTGTACACCTGTTCCTGGCCGGTGATTTTAATGGTTGGAACCCTTCTGATGCCCGTTATGAAATACCCTCTGAAGGCAACGGAAATTTCGCGGTTACCACGACGATGAAGCCGGGTATCATTAACTTTAAAGTCACCCGGGGGAACTGGCAAACCGTGGAATGTACAAGCGATGGAAAGCCCGTTGATAACCGCAGTTTTACATTAAAACACGATACTACAATAACCATCAGCATTGCGGGCTGGCAGGACAACTTTAAGGCTGAAGAGAAGAAACATACAGCAAGTGCGAATGTGCATATACTTAGCGAAAAATTTGAGATACCTCAGTTAGCCAGGCAGCGCCGCGTGTGGATTTACCTGCCTGCGGATTATGAAATATCTCATAAACAATACCCGGTTATCTATATGCAGGACGGGCAGAACCTTTTTGACGCTTATACCTCGGGTTATGGCGAATGGGGCGTGGATGAGATAATGGATAAGCTGCCGGTAAAAGATCAGTGCATTATTGTGGGTGTCGACCATGGCGGCGAGCATCGTCTTTCTGAATATGACCCTTATGACACCAAATATGGCAAAGGCGAAGGGAGCGGGTATGCAGATTTCCTGGCGAAGACGCTAAAACCTTATGTCGACGGGCATTATCGTACTAAAAAAGACCCGCGTAATACAACCGTAGCGGGCAGTTCAATGGGAGGGCTGATATCGATGTATGCTATCCTGAAATATCCGGATGTGTTTGGTAATGCGGGCGTATTTTCACCTTCGTTCTGGCTGCCGCCTGCTATATACGACTATGCAAAACTGAGGTCTTTGAAAAAATATACCCGGATATATTTCGTATGCGGCGATTCAGAGAGCGACAGCATGGTTGCCGACATGAAGAAAATGGCAGGCCTTGTGCGCGCCAAGGGGATAAGCGAACAAAATACTCCCGAAGTGGTGGTAAAAGGAGCCAAACACAACGAGAAGCAATGGAACGGGGATTTTCCCGCGTTTTATCAATGGTTAAGCCATCGTTAAACATCCAATGCTTATTGCCGGCTCAAGTAGTAAGAGCCCTCCCTGCAAGGGGAGGGTTTGGGGTGTGGGCTGTCAATCGCCGTCCTGGCTGGTAAATTGATAGGTTTCCAGGTTGCCGACCGGTAAATTTACCGTTTCGCCACGGTTCATTTGCCACCAGAAACGCAGCCGCGGTTTTTCGCGGTTGCCAATTTCATTCATCGAATCTGCATCATAAAGCCGGCCGTTCAGCATCACATATTTGATCTTCTGGCTGTTGCGTATATCTTCCAGCGGATTATCATTCAGCACGATCAGGTCGGCAAGTTTACCTGTTTCCAGCGAACCGATCTCCTTTTCCATCCCCAGGTAAGAAGCACCGTTGATAGTTGCACAGCGTATAGCCTGCATAGGCGACATGCCGCCCTGCGCCAGCATCCACAACTCCCAATGTGCGCCAAGGCCCTGTAATTGCCCATGCGAACCGAGGTTCACTTTGGTGCCGCCGTCAGCTATCTGCTTTACATATCTTGATACCTCGATGTGCCCGTAGTCACCATACTCCGATGTAGACCGGCGCCGCGAGCGGGAATCGACGATAGTTCTTGGGGTAAAGTTCAGCAGGTGTTCGTTCTTCCATACCTCTGTACGGTCGTACCAATAATTTTCACCGAACTGACCGCCATAGCAGACGATAAGCGTAGGGGTATAGCCCGATTTACTGGCGTTCCATAAAGCTTTTACGTCTTTATAAATAGGCACAACCGGTATGTTATGTTCGATACCGGTATGCCCGTCGAGGATCATGTTCATATTAGTAAAAAAGGTCGAACCACCCTCGGGCACTACTTCCATTTGCAGCTCGCGGGCAGCTTCAATAATTTGCTGACGCTGCTCGCGGCGGGGCTGATTGTAGCTTTTTACAGAAAATGCCCCCACCTCCTTTAGCCTGCGGATGTTTGACCGGGCATCATCAAGGCTGTTGATGACTGCTTTGAAATCGCCGTCGGCGCCATATAATATTGTACCGGTTGAATATACCCTTGGGCCAACCATGTTCCCGGCTTTCAGCATTTCCGACTGGCTGAATACCATTTCAGTGTTGGACGAAGGGTCGTGGGCGGTAGTTACCCCAAATGCCAGGTTAGCATAATAGTTCCAATCCTGCTGCGGCGATATTCCATCGGGACTGGGGTGCAGATGCGCATGGACATCCACAATGCCCGGCATAATGGTTTTACCTGTGGCGTCATAAACCATTGCGTCGGCCGGCACTTGCACGTCTTCAGTTTTGCCGACAGCGACTATTTTGTTTTTATCGATAACGATGGTGCCGTTCCTGATCACCTCATCCCCCTTCATGGTGATGATCCGCGCATTCTTAAAGGCGATCTTGCCGGTTGGTACGTCGGTTTTTAATTTAAGGCCGATGTCAATTCCTACGGTGTCGATAACAGGGGTCTTGTCTTTCCCGCCATCCACGAATGGGAAAGCATTTTTAATATCGCGCACGAAATATCTTGGCCCCAGGGTCCACATCAGCTTTTGGCTGTCCTTGCTCCAATGCAGGTAGGTGCCGGCGTCGCGCGTAAGTTTACTCAGCGGTATGGCCTTGTTTGCGGCCGACAGATCCTGAGGGCTGCCTGTATTTACCATGGGGGTGATGTAGCAGTTATACAATTCGGTAAAAGCCATCCATTTGCCATCAGGGCTGGGAGCAAATTGTGTGGTATACTTTGATGTATAAAGCGTTCGCTCGTTTGCCCCGGTAGTGTCGATCACTTTGAAAGCCTTATTTTCGCCTTCCGATCCCTGGAAATATATCCTGGAACCGTCGGCCGAGAACTGCGGCCTTATACCGTGGTCAAGCACCATTTTAGGCGTCCCGCCCATAGCAGGTATCATATAAATGCCGGGATCTTTTCCAAAGGCAAAACCCAAAACCTCGTTGCCCTCACCTTTGCGGTAAACTATTTTATCACCCCTGGGCGAGAACTTTGGTGAGTAGTAGAAGCCTTTATCGACCGTAAGCCGCGTTATGGCATGTGTTGTAAGGTCGACGCGGTTTACCGAACCTTTGAGTTCGTCGGTCCAATCCACATAAACCAGCGACTTGCCGTCAGGACTGAACTCCGGCTCATATTCAAAATCGTTCAGGGTGTCTATCCGCTGGGGCACCCCGTTCGGGAGTGTCTTGGTATAAATGTGCCCTGCGGCGTTAAAGGCGACCAGGTTGCTATCGGGCGACGTGGTAAGCTGGCGTATCATTTTTACAGTAAACTCATCCTGGAAAACCTTCTGATTAAAATGAAGCGCTTCGGTAATGTTTTGCTGGCTTGTTACTTCGAAAGGTATTTGTTCGGCGCTAAGTGTGGTAATGTCCAGGTTCCATATTTTCCCTTTGGCGTAAAAAATGATGTTTTTGCTATCGGGCGTCCAGTTGAAATTTGGGTACACCCCAAAGACAGCCCATGTTTCCTGCTGATCTTTAGACAGGTCGTCATACACCGGCCATTCTTCGCCCGTAGCCAGGTTTTGCAGGTAAAGGACAGATTTTAACCGCACCCTTTTAACAAACGCAAGCAGCTTTCCGTCGGGCGATATTTGCGGGCGGCATGCCCCGCCTGGGCCACCGGCTACTTCTTCTATCTTCCCGGTTTCCCTGTTTAAGCGGCGGATGGCATAAATACCCTTATTTGGATCTTTGTTATATTCAAAATCGGGGCCAGGGGTCATATCCTCGCTCCAGTAAATATATTTTCCATCGGGCGATACAATGGGTTCACCGGCATCCTGCTGGTCGTTTTTGCGTTTGGTTAGTTGTATCCCGTCGCCGCCATTGATGTTGTATATCCACATTTCGCCTGCTCCCAACGAGCGGGTGCCGGTGAAGTGTTTACGGGCCACAATATATTGCCCGTCGGGTGTCCAGTACGGATTATTCAACAACCGAAAGGTCTCTTTGGTAATAGGATGCTTATTAGTGCCATCGCTGTTCATTACCCAAATGTTATCGCCGCCGTCTTTGTCGCTGGTGTAGGCAATCATCTTACCATCCGGACTGTAACGTGGCTGTACTTCCCATGCTTTGCCGCTGCTGAGCGTAGTCGCTTTTCCACCCTTTACGGGGATAGTATAAATATCGCCCAAAAGATCAAAAACGATATTCTGCCCGTCTGGGCTAACATCCAGGTCCATCCAGGTACCTTCATCGGTAGTTATGGTGACTTTTTTTGATGGGCCGGGCGGATTTTCCACGTTCCATTTTTGGGCATAAAGGATATTGGCAGTTAGGAAGGGGAGTATAATAGCGAGAATATATTTCATAATGATAGAAAGTTAACGCTGCGAAGTTAGAAATATTGAGGCATTTCGGCGGATTTCGAATTTTGAATGTTCGATTTCGAATTTATCTTAGCTTCGTAAAATTTCGATCCGCCAACTTGCGGGCGACATTCAACATTCAGTATGACCATCCAGGAAACACTAAAACACTATTGGGGATACGAGCACTTCCGGCCTTTGCAGGAGGAGATCATTCAATCTGTTTTATTGGGGCGCGATACTTTGGCTTTGCTGCCAACCGGCGGGGGCAAGTCGGTTTGTTTCCAGGTGCCGGCGCTGGTGAAAGAGGGACTATGCATTGTTGTCTCGCCGCTTATTGCCCTGATGAAGGACCAGGTGGAAAACCTGAAAGCGAAAGGTATTCCGGCCATATCCATCGTAACCGGGATGGGCAAGCGCGAGATAGATATCGCACTGGATAATTGTGTTTACGGCGGTTTTAAATTCCTTTACCTGTCGCCCGAACGTTTGTTGTCTGAACTGGTTCGCGAGCGGATCAAATACATGAACGTGAACCTGATAGCTGTTGACGAGGCGCATTGCATATCGCAATGGGGTTATGATTTTCGACCACCATACCTGCATGTTGCTGAGCTGCGAGAGCTGCACCCTGATGCTCCTGTGCTTGCCTTAACAGCAACCGCAACGGCAGAGGTAAGGGAGGACATACAGCAGAAGCTGCTTTTCGAAGAACAGAATATCTTCCAGCAAAGCTTTGAACGGCGTAATATCAGCTACGTGGTGCAGAACGAGGAAAACAAGCTGCGCAAACTGCTGGATATCCCACGCGGAGTTAAAGGCAGCGGCATAGTTTATGTGCGCAGCCGCAAGGAAACCGAAGAAATAGCCAAATTTTATAGCGAGAACCATGTAAGCGCTGATTTTTATCACGCCGGGCTGACGATGGAACAACGATCAGCGAAGCAGGATAGTTGGCAAAGGAATCATACCCGCATTATAGTGGCCACTAACGCCTTCGGGATGGGGATAGATAAGCCGGATGTCCGTTTTGTGATCCACAAGGATATGCCCGAAAGCCTGGAGGCTTATTACCAGGAAGCCGGCAGGGCAGGGCGCGATGAACAAAAGGCCTATGCGGTACTGCTTTACAACTATGCCGACCGCCTGAAAAATGAAAAGAAGTTCGAGTCCAGCTTTCCATCGGTGGATGAGATCAGGCAGGTTTATCATCAATTAGGAAGCTATTTTCAGCTGGCTTATGGCACCGGGGCGGGCGTAAGCTTTGACCTTGACCTGGGAGATTTTTGTACGCGTAATAAGCTCGACCCCACCAAAACCATTAATGCGCTTAAATTTTTGGAGCAGGATGAATACCTGGCCTTTAACGAGAGCGTTTTTCTGCCGTCACGGTTCCGGTTCGAGGTGCGGAATGAGGAACTGTATAATTTCCAGGTACAAAATTCCGGCTGGGACCCATTCATCAAAACCCTGCTGCGGTCGTACGGCGGGGCTTTTGAGAATTATGTGCGCCTGCGGGAGTTCGACCTGGCAAGGCGCGCCAACCTAAGCGTACAACAGGTGATAGAGGGCCTGAAGCAATTGGAAAAAGAAGGGATATTGCACTACCTGCAGCAAACCGATCTGCCGCAGGTTACCTGGCTACAGCCACGGTTACAGCATAACGAGCTGATCATCAATAAGCGTTATATCGAAAACCGCAAAATCGTTTACCGCAATAAAATGGAAGCCGTTTTTGCCTACGCCGAACATAAAAAATGCCGCAGCCAGATGCTGTTGGCTTATTTTGACGAAACCGCCCCTAAATGCGGCGTGTGTGACGTTTGCCTGGAAGAAAAGCGCCAAAAGAACAAGGCCGAAACCTCCGAGAACATCACTGCCGAGATCGTCGAATCGCTATCCATGGAACATAAGAACATTGGCGAGCTGGTGACGAACCTCAAAACCGGTACCGAAAAGGAGCGTATTGAAGCTATTCGATTACTGCTGGATGCAGGGAAGATAAAAACGGACGGGGAGAGGTATTATTTGTGAGGTGGCGATGGTTGATAGTTCATGGCTTAATAACTTCTCGCCTGTTCAAGTGTCTGCACTTGGACACCAGCCTATGTAAGTGTCTACGCTTACATTAAGACTTAAGCGTGGACGCTTAAGATCAGATCATTCGAGCGAAAAGACGCTCGAATGGGCGGGGTAAAAAAACAATTTCTTTTAAATCTTTAAATTAAACTTCCGTTTGCACCATCGGCAATTTAAGCTTGTAGCTCCAGATGCTTATTAATGTGATAAGATAATAGCTTAGGAATTGAAATACACTTGAAGTCCAAAAAAACTTATTGAATAATTCATTGAAATTTAAAATACCAAAAGGCAAAATAATAAGCGGAGCTGCAGCCAAACACGCAAAAAACTTGACGCGAATAACGGACATGCCCGGCTTTGCAACTAACCTGATCGCGATCGACAATAAAAGCCATGAGGGAACGCATAATAATATTCCCAGGGGAACACCATATTTGAGGCCATCAAAAATATCACTTATTTGATAAACCAATGGATCGGTCAATGAAAGAATAATGCCGGTCAGGATCGGCCCTGCCAAAATAGCGGTTATGAATACAACGAAACTAAAAAAGAATATTTGTCTCATTGTGCTAATATAAAAAGAAACCCACATTCTCATTTAAGTCTTCCGAAGGGCGACTTAAATCTCACAAATAAAAATAAGGACCCGGCCCGGAAGTCAAAAATAATCATCTGACCCGGACGGAGCCTTTGATCTTATTATATAATGTTGACACTAAGCATCTTATTTCAACCTTCCAACAGACATCCCCGATAAGCATGTGCAGAGATGGCTGCGCTATCGCTCGCCATGACGTGGGATAGAGGGATAACGGCAGAAAGAAGTATCCGCCGCCTTTTACGGTTACGAAACGTGGTATGCCGGTAAACTTTTCGCGGGGGCAGCCGGGTATGGTCATGTTGTGTTTTTTGCCGTCGTTGTCGCCTTTCGGGTCATCGTTGTTGCCGGTTATGGGGGCGCGGTCGTTATACATGTCGCCGAACTTGGGGTTATTTATTCAGGTTTGCTGCACAAACTCAGGTTAAGCGGGGGGGGTGGAGTTGAACGGTCGCTTCGCCGTTGACTCACCCCGACGACGCTGCGCTGGTCGACCCTCTCTGTTGCGAGCAACAAAGAGGGTTGTTTTTTTACTTTTTATTTAATTTCCTCTTTTCTTTAATGCCCTCTTTTCGCACAGCGAAGAGAGGGTGGTCGAGCGAAGCAATGACATTATCCCCTTTTGGGTTGTAGTTGAACGGTCGCTTCACCGGTTGACTCACCCCGACGACGCTGCGCTGGTCGACCCTCTCTACCGCAAGCGGTAAAGAGGGTTGTGGTAAAATGAAAAGAGTACTTCTTTATGTACCATAGAAACGGCAGCAGGGAGAGGGCAGATTCAGTTAGTGTATGGAATTTGAAAAAAGGTATCGCGGAGATATGTTTTTATTTTTTGTCCGGGCAAATGTGACCGGACTAAAACGGGCTAAAGATGGTTTTTTTTGACTTTTGTTGACTTTTTTTGAAATTTCGGTGAAAAAGCGAGACAAACGAGCATGCAGGATGAATATTCATTTGCCTGATTAACAGCTATATAACAAAGAGGTGTTCACGAAAATGTTAAAAATAGGGCACTTTTTGGTGGTTTCGCAACATCAATTATCTGATTATCAAATAATTAAATATGATTTGGTTCGGCAAGCGGCGGCGGCGTGAACACTTAGTGTAGTGAGTGCTGAATAGTTACAGGTAATAGTTGTAACTGGCTTTTCCGATCACGCCGTCTACTTTCTCCCAATCACTAATCACCAATAACCAATCACTATCCCCCAACTTTTCACCGACGATTACTGCCCGTTCACCGTGAAAATAGGGCCGTACATCTAATAGTCGGGTTTTGCCTGTAACGTTTATTCAGGGGCATCGTCTTATGGATGTATTTAAAAACAAAAGAACATATATAATTCACAATCATACAATTACAAAAATGAAAACTACAATCATAACACTCGCAACCATCGCAGCCTTAGCATTAGGCGCTGGAAATAAATCAATGGCAGCCGATAAAGACGGTGGAGCAAACAAAGCCGAAGTAAGCACGGTGCTTACCACAGTTAACAAGATCAGTAAGATCGAAGTTCGCGGCAATGTTGAACTTTATGTATCTGACAGCGATGCCGACCAGGTAAAGGTTTACAACAAATATTATGAGGAAAGCGCATTGGTGCAAAGCCAGAATGGTGTGCTGCGCATCTCGTCATACGCAGACCAGAAATTGGTGGTTTGGGTAAAATCATCCGATCTGCGTGCCATCAGCGCTTATGATAATGCAGAAGTAAAATCATTCGGTAAGTTAAGTTCGATCGACCTGAATGTAAGCCTTCACAACGATGCATCGGCGAAATTGAACCTGGACGCTTACAGCGCCAATGTTACCCTGGCCGATCATGCCAAAGCCGACCTTAGCGGTACAGCTACCGATATGACCCTGAAGCACGATTTGGCTACCAGTGTAAATAAGGTAAACCTTACTGCCCTGCACATGACCGAGAACAGGAACGTACCAGCCTACCAGTTAGATATGGCTACTTTATAAGCAATCCCCTTTTACCCCGGTTGGGGGTATAAGTTCAGCATATATTTCAGAGAGCTATCTGTATGATACAGATGGCTTTTTTTTTGCGGAAAATATTGGCCAACGGTGGCTGCAGTTAGGAAAATGAAGTGAAAAGTAAGACAAGCCAGCAGGTGAATGTCCTGCTGCTCCTTTAATCCAAAGGGTAGTGATCTTATTGGTTAACCGCTACCTTGTTAAGCTCTTCGTAAAGCTGTATTACCTTGCGCTGCAGGTATAATATCTCCTTTTCGCATTCGGTAAGCTCTTTTTCAAGCTTTTCAAATTCAGGGGTCGGCATTGGCGCAGGTATGGTATCCCCGCCAAATAAACCCGGAAGTCCCACTTCAAAAAGATGAGCTATCTGCTCAAGCCTGGATAAGTTTACATCCGTAACGCCGGTTTCGATTTTTGAATAGGCGGGGATGGAAATGTTCAGCCGCTCAGCTATTACCTGCTGACTCCATTTGTTGTTTTCGCGCAGGCGCCTGATGTTGTTTCCAACAGGTGAGTTTGATTTACTTTTTGCCATTTTAATTAGGGTACGTGCGATAATTTTTGGTCGAGCAAATTAACTATCTGGTATTAAAGTAACCACAAGGTTATCTGCGGGTTAAATATAAGAAAAGCAAAAGTTAAAAAAGAAGCGTTGTGGATAAATAAATGTTTGATAAACAGTTTAGTGCAAATTTCACTTCAAGGATAGCTGGCTACATAGCAAACGTCCTATATTTAAAAGGATGTTCTAACACTAATTTTTGATTTATTACTATTTTTTTAGGGTATATAAGCTATACTATTTCCCCTTAAGCTCGTCTGCTTTGAATTTCGTCATCCGGGTAAGCAGGTCCAGCGGCAGTGGCTTATTGGCAGGCAGCCTGATGGACGATTTTGAGATATCAAGGCCAGGTAGTTCATCCTTAAAAGCACCGAACACTTTACCGGCGTGCGGAAAAGTTATATGATAATGATTTTTGAAGGCGGCAAAATAGACCAGCTTGCCGTGATAGTCGAGCGCAGGCATCTGGTAGTGTATCAGCTCTGCGGCTTCGGGTACCGCTTGCTTAAAGGCTGTTCTTAAAGTTTCGAGCTTTTGCTGCACATCTGCCGGAAATGAGGCGATGTATTGTTCCACTGTTTCAAATTTGATCCGGGACGTTGTCATAAGTAACCAGGTTTTTTCCACATAAAGGTACGATGCGGATGCAATTGTTGTGATAGCGAAGAGCGACAATGTTACGGTACCATTGCGACATAGGACGAAACTGCTTCCATTTGCGCCCGGTGGTATGGACGATAAAAACTTTCACCGACTGAAATCCCCGGTTTACCGAAAAAAAGCCCCTGTATAACTAATAGAGGCCTTTTTGATGTAACGGCGCCCCCTTGTGTATAGTCTTATGAGTGTAATTAGGAAATAAAAAAACAACCGACTTTAAAATATTACTTATATGAAAACTAAAATATTCTCCCTGGTAGCAGTTGCAGCAATCGCACTCGGAATAGGAAACACAGCATTGGCAGACGGCAAAAATGACTCAGTCGCCAAAAACAGTAACGAGGTAAGCACCGTGCTTGCCGATGTATCGAAGATCAGCAAGATAGAAGTGCGCGGCAATGTCGAACTTTATGTATCTGACGGCGAGGCCGACCAGGTAAAAGTTTACAACAAATACTACGAGCAAAGCGCCTTGGTACAAAGCCAGAACGGCGTATTGCGCATCTCATCTTACGCTGGTCAGAAACTGGTAGTTTGGGTTAAATCAGCCGATCTTCGCTCCATTACTGCTTATGACAATGCCGAAGTGAGGTCATTTGGCAAACTTTCACCACTCGACCTGACTGTAACTTTGAGCGACAATGCCTACGCAAAATTGAAAGTTGACGGTTACGGCATGAATGTGATCCTGAAAGGCCGCGCAAAAGCCGATATAGCAGGCAGTGTTGAGCAAAGCAATCTGAAATACGACCATTCAGCTACTTTAAACAGCACCGAATTTGCAGCCGCACACCTGGTAAGAACTATTGACGGCGTGACAAAAAACAACGCAAAAGCCGACGAGTTCGCAGGTTTATAATTAATCATCGCAAGGATTCAATTATATATGTTCAAAAAGTCGTCCGTATCCCAATAGATCGGACGGCTTTTTTTATTGTATTTTTGCTGTAACCCTTATATTTACCTTATAGTCTAACATATCAAAACAACCAAACCATGAAAAGGACTTATTTTATTTCAATAGCTTTTATCGCTTTTCTCGCCATAGTAATACTGCCATCATGCAGGTTCAGGTGCATTAAAGGTTCGGGCAATCACGTTTCCGAGAACCATAAAGTGAGTGATTTCACCCGTATCAATGTGTCAGGCGGCTTCAAGGTAACCCTGAAACAGGACAGCAGCCTTAATGTAAGTATCAATGCCGACGATAACCTGATGAAATATATTCATGTCGAATCGGACGGCGACGAACTGAAAGTATATTATAAAAAGAATGTTTGCCCGAGCGGCCAGATGGAGATCAGCATCGGCGTGCGTAACCTCGAAAAACTAAAAGGGTCGGGTGCCATTAACTTTGTATCAGATGGAAAGATCAATACCAAAGACCTTGACATTAAGCTTAACGGCGCAAGTAATATTAATATGGACCTGTCGGCGGCAAACTTAAGTACCGAAAGCGCAGGGGCCAGCGAGATCACGTTAAGAGGCCAGGCAACCTCGCACCGCATTGAAATGACCGGTAACGGAACCGTGCACGCTTTTGATTTTGTGGTGGGCAAATATGATTTACATACCACCGGCGCCAGCGATTGCGAGATAAATGTATTGAACGATCTGCAGGTAAGTTCTACCGGTGCTGCTGACGTGAAGTACAAGGGTAATCCCGCCAATGTCAATACATCTAAACTTGGCGCTGCTACAGTAACGCATGTGAACTAATCCAGCTTTTCAGCCCTCTTTATGGCAAACCATACAGAGGGCTGGCGAGTGGAAGAGTACAGAGGCAGGTCGATAGCCTGTCGAAAAACCAAAACTTCATGGCATATCGCAACAGGGCTCTCCAAAAGACATTAGCCTGACTTATTTTTTCCAAAAAATCTTCTTACCTTTGCCCCCTCCAAAATCGGTTGTGTGCAAATGATTTAGCGCCCGGCCGTTTGAATTTTAAAGTAAAAACACGCCGAAAAAGATGAATATTTCACAGGAAAAGATCGACAACCTGAATGCAGTTGTAAAAATCAATATCAAACCCGAAGATTACCAGCCAAGGGTTGAAAAAGCTATACGCGACCACGCGAAGAAAGCCAAGATACCAGGGTTCCGCCCGGGCATGGTGCCGGCATCGCACATAAAAAGAATGTATGGCAAAAGCATTTTGGTCGACGAGGTGAACAACCTGCTTTCGGATACGCTGAATAACTACATTAACGAGCAGCAGTTGGAAGTATTGGGCCAACCCCTGCCAAAAGCTGACGACAAAGAATATAATTGGGATTTTGCCGACGATTTCGAATTTAACTACGAATTAGGCTTAGCGCCTGCTTTCGAGATAGACTTTTCGTCGAAGGATAAAGTGACCCAATATGTGATCAAAGCTGACGACGAAACCCTGGCTGCACGTATTACCAATATCCGCAAAAGCTATGGCAAAATGACAAATCCTGACGTATCGGCAGAAGGTGATGTGCTTTATGCCGAATTAGTTCAGCTTTCTCCCGATGGTTCTGTTTTTGAGGATGGCATTACCAATACCACCTCCGTTCGATTGGACCAGGTGCAGGATGCGAAAATAAAAAAATCGCTTATCGGCCTTAAAAAGGACGATGTGGTAACACTGGATATTCAGAAAGCTTACAATAAGGACGCAGCGCGTATAGCGGCTATATTAAAAATAGACGAAGACTTTGCTGCAGACGTTGTATCAAACTTCCGCCTGACGGTTAAAAATGTGAACCGCCTGGAAGAAAGTGATCTGAACCAGGAGTTCTTTGATAAATTATTTGGTGAAGGTAAGGTGACCACCGAAGAGGGTTTCAGGGATGAGATAACCAAAGAAGTGGAAGCTATGTATGCCCAGGATTCGGAGCGCAAGTTGCAAAACGACTTGTATAAATTGG
Organism: Mucilaginibacter sp.; assembly: GCF_035492695.1. Classification (GTDB taxonomy): domain Bacteria; phylum Bacteroidota; class Bacteroidia; order Sphingobacteriales; family Sphingobacteriaceae; genus Mucilaginibacter. The sequence goes on from NZ_DATJJC010000006.1 coordinate 237,456, forward strand.
CCGTTGACAAAGCTAAATTTGAATTGCCCGACGAGTTCCTGAAACGCTGGCTTAAAGCTACGAATGATAAACTGACTGATGAGGAACTGGCAGGTGGTTATAACGATTTCGCCCAGAACCTTAAATGGACTTTGATCGAGAACAAGGTGATCAAGGATAACAAGATCGAGATCAAATACGAGGAAGTTTTCCAGGCAGCAAAGGCACGTTTGGATGCGCAGTTCAGAATGTACAGCCCGCAGCCGCTAAGCGACGAGCAATTAGGCCAGTACACTGTTCAGTATTTACAGAACAAGGATGAAGCCAACAAGATATTTGAAGAAGTAAAGGCGCTTAAAGTGCTTGACCATCTGAAAAGTATTGTAACGTTGGATCAGAAAGAGATCACTTCGAAGAAATTCGCTGAGCTGGAAAAATAATCTTCCACTTCACGTCATGGCGAGGAGCGAAGCCATCTCTGGACATGCAAGTCAAATTCTGCTAATTCTTGAATTTTAAAAATTCGGGTTCAGACACTTACGATAACCAAAGCAACTCATCCGGGTTGCTTTGCTGTTTTATAAAACTCCACCTGATAATTTTACTTTTAAAAAACTTTGGTTGAATAATCATATTCAACTAAAAACTATATTTAACCCGATTAACTCAAAAAGAAAGATCAAAAACATGAACATTGATAAAAACGAATTCAGGAAGTATGCTGTTAAGCATCATCGTATAAACAGCCTGTATGTAGATAAATTTATTGGCAATGTACAAGCGACCGGTATGCCTATGGGCATTGCCCCAACCGGCATGACGCCGTACATCATTGAGGAACGCCAGTTGAATGTAGCTCAAATGGACGTATTCTCGCGTTTGATGATGGACCGTATCATCTTCCTTGGCGATGCTATTTATGACAATATCGCCAACATCATCCAGGCGCAGTTGTTGTTTTTGCAGTCGGCCGATGCCAAACGCGATATCCAGATCTACATCAACTCGCCGGGTGGTTCGGTATATGCCGGCCTGGGTATTTATGATACCATGCAGTTTATCTCGAACGACGTAGCAACCATCTGTACCGGCATGGCCGCCTCGATGGCCGCTGTACTGCTTTGCGCGGGTACAAAGGGAAAAAGGGCCGCATTACCGCATTCGCGCGTGATGATACACCAGCCATCGGGCGGTGCGCAGGGCCAGCAGTCGGATATCGAAATATCTTACCACGAGATCACCAAGCTGAAAAAGGAACTGTACCAGATCATTGCCGATCATAGCGGTGCATCTTATGATAAAGTTGATAAAGCATCGGACCGTGATCACTGGATGACTTCGGAAGAAGCTATCGAATTTGGCATGGTGGATGAGATACTGCGTGGCACAAACAGCAAGAAATAATAAAAACAACGGGGTCATTTACAACGTATTAATAATAAATAAATGGCCCTGTTCGTTGTGATAATGCCGGGCTTTAATTATATTTGATAAGATGAATAAGAATAGCAAAGAGATAAGGTGTTCATTTTGCGGTGCCGGAAAGCAGGATTCGCTGATGCTTATCGCTGGTTTGGATGCACATATTTGTGATAAATGTGTAAACCAGGCTAACGAGATACTGGCCGAGGAACTGAAGGTTCGCAAAGTAAAAACATCTCCATCGGCCCCTTCGTTGCTGAAACCATCCGAGATCAAAGCGCACCTCGACCAGTACGTTATTGGTCAGGATGACGCCAAAAAAATCCTTTCCGTAGCTGTTTACAACCACTACAAGCGTCTTAACCAACGCATTGATAAGGATGAGGTGGAAATTGAAAAATCCAACATCATCATGGTGGGTGAAACAGGTACCGGTAAAACCCTGCTGGCCAAAACGCTTGCGAAGACACTTAACGTTCCTTTCTGCATTTGTGATGCGACAGTATTAACTGAAGCCGGTTATGTGGGGGAAGACGTGGAGAGCATTCTGACCCGTTTGTTACAGGCTGCCGATTATGACGTAGCTGCTGCCGAAAAAGGTATCGTTTATATCGACGAGGTGGATAAGATAGCCCGCAAAAGCGACAACGCTTCTATTACACGCGATGTTTCTGGTGAAGGTGTTCAGCAGGCTTTGTTGAAGATTCTTGAAGGTACTATGGTGAATGTACCACCGCAGGGCGGTCGCAAGCATCCCGATCAGAAGATGATCACCGTGAACACAAATAACATCTTGTTCATCTGCGGCGGCGCTTTCGACGGCATTGAAAAGAAGATAGCAGGCAGGCTGCGTACGCAAACCGTTGGTTACAAATTTAAGAACCACGATGGCGATGTAGACCTGAAGAATCTGTATAAATACATTACTCCACAGGATCTGAAGTCGTTTGGTTTGATACCCGAACTGATAGGTCGTTTGCCGGTATTGACCTACCTTAATCCATTGGATAGGGAAGCCCTTCAGAATATTTTGACGGAACCTAAAAACTCGCTCCTTAAACAGTATAAAAAACTGTTCGAATACGAGGGCGTGAAGCTGGAGTTTGATGAGGAGGTACTAGATTTCATCGTGGATAAAGCAATGGAGTTTAAGCTCGGTGCCCGTGGTCTGCGTTCTATTTGTGAAGCGATCATGATCGACGCCATGTTCGAGTTTCCGTCAAAAAAAGATGTTAAACGCCTGAATGTGACCATGGACTACGCCAGGGAGAAATTTGAAAAGTCGGACCTGAAAAAATTAAAGGTGGCTTAACATAGCATAAATTTAAAAACACGTATATTTGTACCGCAAGCCCTGGTGAAACACCGGGGTTTGTCGTATAATATAAAATCAAAATAGGGGTGTCAGCCTGAGATACCCGAAGGATGAGTGAAAAAGCCTTTGCCCGCATGTTTCGGGAGCCTCAACATGACATCCACCTTATAACTCTACATACTATGAACGAAGAAAAAGACATCAAAAAAGACGCCCCTGAAACCGAAAAACCTGCAGAAGTAACTTCGCCAGTAAAATCGGGCTTAAAAACCAAAGAAGCGATAGTAGCCAACTGGCTGCCCCGGTATACCGGCCGGCCGCTGGCTGATTTCGGCGAGTATATCATCCTTACCAATTTCTCCAGGTACCTGCAGCTCTTTTCAGACTGGAACGAAAATACGCCGATAATGGGCTTGGATAAACCCATGCAAACCGTTACGGCCAACGGCATTACCATTATCAATTTTGGAATGGGCAGCCCGGTTGCTGCCACCATTATGGACCTGCTAACAGCTATAAAACCCAAAGCCGTTATATTTTTGGGTAAATGCGGCGGATTGAAGAAGAAGAATAAAGTAGGCGACCTGATATTACCGATAGCCGCGATAAGGGGCGAAGGGACTTCCGACGACTATATGCCCGCCGAAGTGCCGGCTTTGCCCGCGTTTGCCTTGCAAAAAGCTATATCGACCACCATTCGCGACTTTGGACGCGATTACTGGACAGGTACCTGTTACACTACCAACCGCCGCGTTTGGGAACACGATAAAGAGTTTAAACAATACCTCAAAAAATTACGCGCCATGGCCGTGGATATGGAAACGGCTACTATCTTCACTACCGGCTTCGCCAATAAGATACCCACCGGCGCGTTATTGCTTGTATCAGATCAGCCGATGATCCCGGAAGGTGTCAAAACCTCCGAAAGTGATTCAGCTGTTACCGAACAATATGTAGAAACCCACCTGCGCGTTGGTATCGAATCATTGAAACAACTCATCAACAACGGGTTAACGGTAAAGCATTTGAAGTTTTAGTTGATTGAGTTGACCATCCTTCCGGACTTGCAAAACTCAATCAACTTAATCACCCACTGCTACCTTCTTCATCCCCTCTCTGCCATAAAACACGGGAAAATACATCATCTCGGCCTTTGCCGGGTTGATGTTGTAGATACCGCTGTAACGGGGCATCAAATTTATCGTAAAGGTATACGTGCCTTGTTTCAGGCTACGGCAAAAAATGCTTACCCGGTCTTTAAAATATTCGCGGTGTACTTCATTGCCCCAGTTTTGCTCTTTGCTTTCGTACGAGCATCCGGCCGGTATCGGGATATTGATCATCACATAATCGGCATCGCCGCGGGCAGTTACCTCTGCCTTAAGTTCAACAGCCTCACCGCCTTTTAATTTGGTCAGCTTGTCGCCCTTTTTCTCAAACCAGCTATTAACAGTAAAGTCTTTGCTTACTTTTTCAGGTTTCCTGTTCCAGAATTGCTGGTAACCAGTGATATAAACCGGTAGGGTGCCTGTTTTGGTAATTTTCAGGTCATTAGTGGTAAAAGTAGCAGTGTAAGGGAATTTGATAATGGTCTCTTCTTTTGCGCCGGACAAAGTGATCGAAGCAGGTTTGATTTCCTTATCGGCTGTTAACAGGTCTGGCAAAATATTTTCCAGTATCAATGCCGATTCATAGGTATTGCGCCAGTCTCCACCTTTACGCTGCTCCATAAAGTAGCCTCTTATTTTAGCCAGTACTTCCGGATGTTTCCCATCATTCTTGATGATCTGGTAAGCAAGTACGCTCAATTGAACTGAGTTGTCAAAAAAGCGGTAGCTTTCTTCACCCCAGTAAATGTTACCGAACATGGTGTGCAGTTCTTTCGCAAGCAGGCTGTCCATTTTTACCGGGAGGTCGGCCTGCTGTTTTATCCGCATCAGCCGCATCTTATTATATTCCGATGGTGTTTTCTGAAGGCTGATTTCCTTGCTGATAATAGCGACGTACTTTTCATAGTCAGCCTTTGCACCCAATTTTTTAAGTAGTTCGAGGCAGTTTAACCTGTCCCGCTCCTTATAGCTATCCAGCTGATATAATAAATATTGGGTAAGCTTAACTTTATCCAGTCCGGTTTGATAGCCGTCATTTTCGGCGTCCAGCAAAGCATCAATCACATGCAGGCTCACCCACAACTCTTCAGGCGTATCTTTCCACCAGCCCCATATGCCCTGGCTATTCCGGTTTTGCTGGATTTTTTTGATGATCTCCGTAATGTTCCTTCCGTGTTCGAAAGGTTCATTCAAAAACTTTTTGATGCGCCGTTCACTCAGCAGCCCTATCAACTTGGACGCCAGCTGCTCGTTACACAAATACTGATAGTTCCTTAACTTATCGCTCTCTTCAAGTAAAGCCGGCAATACCGACGATTCTGCATGAAAGGTAACCGAACCCAAAGCAGGGTCAAATTTCAGGCTGACCGTAGTATCCTTTTCAAGCGCCTCAAAAACACCTTTGGTCTCTTTGGTTCCCTGTTCCATCAAAGGTATTTTTCGACGTTCGCCATCAAAGTAGCCATTGTCGCGTTTAATGGTATATTCAAATGCCAGGCTATCGGCACCCCCGGCAGTCACGCTCATGGTATCAATGTGCGAGTTTTTTATCTGCAGCAGATCGTGGGTTATGGGTTTGCCATTGAAAGCAAAACCCCGTTCCACTTTTATCGTGTCCGCTGTATAATTCAGCACTTTGCCTATTACATGCAGTTCATCGCCTCTCACAGCAAACTGGGGCGATACAAAATTAGCGCTCACCGGGCGGTACGATTTGATCTGCTTCTCACTGAACCCGGTTTGCTTTTGGCCGTTTATAGCTACAACAAAAGTGCGCCAGTTGGTAATATCATCCGGGAATATCGAAACAAAGCTGGCCTTACCTTCGGCATCGGTGGTTAATTTAGGCTGCCAGTAAGCATAATCCGAGAAATTTTTGCGAAGACTTTGCGATCCTTCCCCCTGCCTGGTGGTGTCGGCACCCTGGCCAGCTTTTGACTTCTTTTTGGTATTGATCACTATTACGCCGTTCGCAGCTTGCGACCCATACAAAGCAGTTGCTGCGGCATCTTTTAGCATCGATATTTCCCCTATATCGGCCGGGCTGATACTGTTCAGGTCCGCAACAATTTCACCATCCACAACAATGAGTGGCTTTGCACCTGACTTGTCTGATATGCCCCTGATGTATATGGTACTTCCGCCACCCGGTTGGCCTTCAATCATTACACCCGCAGCTTGTCCCATCAGGCCCTGCTCTGTCGTAGTAACGACCGCCATAGAATATGCAATATCCTTTTTTCTAACCGTCGCGTATCCGGTTACCACCACTTCGTTTAACTGGTTGCTTGCAGGGGTAAGGCTAATCGTCACCTGGCGCCCTGGCTCTATACGTATCTCCTGCGTGACGTAGCCAATATAACTCACGATCAGCTTTCCTGATGAAGGTGCTTTAAGCCTAAAATGCCCGTTCACATCGCTAACCACGCCGTGGTTGGTTCCCTTTACTTTTATCATGCAACCAATAATAGGTTGTTTATCATCACTGCCGATGACGGTACCGCTCATCGAATCGCCGAAGTTCGTCATATCAAAATACTGGTCGTTAAAAGCCTCTTTCAATTTTAGCGCGTCGTTCTGTACATCGCTGTCGCCGGCTTTATAGGCGCTTGTCCGGTTGGCCATTACCCGGTTTATTTTAATGCTGACAGAATCCCTGGCGTGGGTGGGCAGCACATCAAATTTGTACATTGTCACCCCAAACGCCTTAACAACCACATCGTCCTTAATATCATAACTGTCACCTTTCAGCAGGAACAGTATGCGATATTTGCCGGGCCTCAACGGGCTGAACCTGGTTGTATTGCCTGAATGTACCTGTATAAAATCCGGGTCATCGTACCGGTACAGGATGATGTTTTTGATCAGCGGACCCTTATGGTCTTTATAATCCTGTACCGAAATTTCCAGCCGCCCGGTAACCCTGCCTGTAACAGGTTCATTAATAAACAATTGCTGGGTATTGCTTTTAAGGTACTGGTATTGGTCCCATATACTGTCAGCCTCGCTATGGGTAAGCACGTATTGTTTGTAGTCGGTTGCGCCCTGTCCGAATATCAGCGCCGTGCGGAACGGATATCTCGAGGGAATGCTTTTCTGCTTCAACAGGCCCGGTTCAAACAAATAGCTGTAATCCGGCTCAACCAGGAAGCTCCTCGGCTTTTCGCCGGGTAAAAGCAGGTCGGCATAGTTATAGGCCAACGGGCCAACAAGCACCTGGTTACTGTTGCGGTAACCTGTGTTAACAGGGTTCAGCAACGCCAACTGATCGCCCTGTTGTAGCAGCGCCAGCTTACCGTTGAAATTGTCGGTAATGGTAACCATATGCTGATCAACAAAATTGGCTTCGTAGCGGTCTAACGTATCGGCCATTTTGACAAATGTTGCAGCGTGGTTCGATGTATCATCGTTCAGGCTGATGATGAGTTTCCTGTAAGCGTCAACCTGTACACTGTCCAGCTTAATGAATTGCGTAGTGGTCCTGAATTTCAGGTTATGTTTGCCCGGTTTTACGGCAAAGCTGTAACGCTCCATTTGCTGCGCCTGGTCAAAGTATACCGGCCGCTCGTCGATAAAAAGGATATGTACCGGTTCAATATCTCCATTCTTCATAACAAAAGGCGCAATCTGGGTAATGGTATCATGCAACGCCTCCTCGCTGCGGTATACAGGATGCGGGTGGGTAAATTGGTAATAGGCTATGCTGTCGAGCCCCATTTCGCGGCTCCAGCGTTTCCAATCCAGGTGGCTCATACCCGTAGTATTGTTGTTTTGCTCCAGGTATCTTTCGCGGTTGGTCCTGCGGTAATAATTCTCTTTACCTAAATAGGGTATAAATGGTGTGTGGTAGTCGGTAAACTTTCGTGTAAGGGCCCATGCGGTAATATCGGCATTGGCCACGGGCTTGCCTGCCTGGTCGGTTACGGCTATCTCCGAACGTACCCGCTGGCCGGGATAAACGGTTACGGGCTGCTTTACATACACATTCAGCAATTTATCCTGGTAAGGCACCGTAGTTTGTTCCGATTCACTTTTGCCGGCCCAAATGTAATTCACCACAAAATTGATATCCTTCGATCCGCTATACGCTTTCCTGTAAAACAGGGTGCTTGCTTCACCGGTTTCCAACAAGTCGGTACCCGCAAATGCAGCGTACCATAAATGCAGGTTACGCTCATTGGTCACCCTTACAAACAGTGAATCGGCAGTGCGGTAACCAGAGAGCGAGATACCACTTTGACTTTCTTTCAGATCCACATCCATGTCGGTGCTGTCGGTTTCAATATTGTAGCTTACAGCATTTGGGTTGATGATGATCTTAGACGGCAGCATCACTTTCGTTTTTGACAGGGTATCCTCGCCGCTAAGCGCGCTGATCACCGCTTCGCCTTTTATCTCTTTACCCAGTTTAAAATACGAGGAAACCAGCGTGTCGCCCTTTATTTCACCCGATATGCGGTAGCGCTCGTAATTATAGGTCACCTGGTTTTGTGTCGACCGCGACTCGTTATTGCTGTTTAAAAATTGAGCTTGTATCTCGTAACCCAGGCTTGCCTTCGGAAATATCGAATCGGGGATAAGAACCTTTGTTTCACCAACCGGTTCGAGCGTCACCTGGTGCACCCACAAAGTATCAGGCACAAAAATTTTTGTTGATTGATTGTACTTCAATATGGGGTTAGTCAATGTCAGAGTAACACGGCCGTCGCTTACCGGCAGATCGTTTTCATTCACGGCCTTCAGGTATACCACCAGCGGGTCGCCGGTCCAATGCTCGGTCTTATCCAGCCGGGTGCTGAAATTGACTGACTTCAACTCATATTCTTCGTACTTAAACTGAGCGGCGAAAAAAACCCTGCGTTTGGCCATAGCAGCCTTGTCCTCGCTGTCAGTGTTGTCATCGTCCAGGCCATATTTGGCGCTCGATGGGTCTTCCAGGCTGATTGTATATTGTTCATCGAGATCAAGGTCCAGCGTATCACGCAAAACCACGTTGCCTTCGTAACCGCCATCGCGGTAGCTGTTCACATACCCGGTAATTACATCGTCAATATTGTTGCGGTCGGTAAGCCTTACCAGCACACGCGGAACGGTTATCGGTTTCTTACTCTTTTTATCCAGGATGAAAGCTTTAAACTTTACCGTATCACCGGGCCTGTAAATGGCCTTATTGAAAATCATAAAGCCGGTGTAATAGTCGCTATAGTTATTTGGATAGCGGTTATAACTATAGTTGTTCTTATGCCTGAACAGTTGTTTAATACCGTACCATTTTGCCTTCAGCCAGTTACGGCGATAGCGGTGTTGCTCAGCTACAGTAAAGAAATTTACCACACCCTGGTAATCTACCCGGATAAGCTTTACTTTTTTTGAGCTTTTGGCATGATATAGCCCGCTTTTGCTGTCAAAAGCTATCAATTTATGTTTGATATGCACTACCGCGTTGCTTATCCTTTCGCCCTGGCGGTTAACCAGGGAAAATGAAATATCGCCGGTATTATGCATAAGCTTCAGGTCTGCTGTGTGATTTTCGATCAGCTTATACTGCAGCACGTTTTTCTCCGCATAAACCTTCAGGTAATTACCCGGCGGCAGGTAATTCCGCCAGCGCTCATCTGTTTTAAACGAATCTACCAGCGTATGCATCATTTTCTCGGGTAGCAGCTCGTCGGCCCTGCCATAAAAGCGCATCACCTCATCCGGCTCCAGCCGGTAGATAAAAGTATAATAACTGCTCTGCCGACTGGGAGTCAGTAGTTTTTGCTGTGCGAATAAGCCGCCTTGTATGAAAGCGATAAACAATAAAAGCGCTGTTGTTTTTTTGCAGAGACGTGACATGGGATACGGGTTTATCAGTTGTTTTAAGCATGATGCACAACTGTTTGCTTTTCCATAAAGGAATATCACTTTAGAAAAAGTAATTTTGGGGCAGACACGAACAACACGATATGTGGTACAACAATATACTCGAAACCATAGGCAACACGCCCATGGTAAAGCTGAATAAAATAGTAAAAGACGTCCCCGCAACGGTGCTGGCCAAAATAGAGACTACCAACCCCGGCAACTCTATTAAGGACCGTATGGCGCTGAAAATGATAGAAGATGCCGAACAAAATGGTTTGCTTAAACCGGGCGGAACTATCATAGAGGGTACCTCGGGCAATACCGGTATGGGTTTGGCTATTGCAGCAGTTATCAAGGGCTACAAGTGTATTTTTACCAGTACCGATAAGCAATCAAAAGAGAAATTTGATGCGCTGCGTGCTTTCGGTGCAGAAGTTATTGTTTGCCCTACGAATGTAGATCCGGAGGACCCGCGCTCGTATTATTCAGTCTCATCGCGTTTGGAACGCGAGGTGCCTAATTCGTGGAAACCCAACCAGTATGATAACCTGTCGAACTCTGTTGCACATTATCAAAGTACAGGGCCCGAGATATGGGAACAAACCGAGGGCAAAATAACGCACCTGGTTGCAGGGGTGGGCACGGGCGGTACCATATCAGGTATCGCAAAATACCTGAAGGAAAAGAATCCCGGCATCAAAGTCATCGGCATCGATACGTACGGCTCGGTATTCAAAAAATACAAAGAGACCGGCATATTTGACAAGGAAGAAATATATCCGTATGTAACCGAAGGCATAGGGGAGGACTTTCTGCCCAAAAATGTTGATTTCAGCCTCATAGATCATTTCGAGAAGGTAACCGATAAGGATGCCGCCTTAATGACACGCGAGGTGGCTTTGAAAGAAGGTATTTTCGCCGGTAACTCAACCGGCTCTGCTGTCGCTGGTGTGTTGCAGCTAAAAGACACCTTTAAAAAGGACGATGTAGTTGTTATTATCTTCCCCGATCATGGCTCGCGTTATATGGGAAAAATGTATAACGAGGACTGGCTGCGCGAACGCGGATTTTTGAAAGACGAAAAACTGACAGCCCGGGACATTATCAAAAAGAAGGAGCGCCAGGAGATCATCACCATCGATTGCGAAAAGACAGTGCTGGAAGCCATCAATGTTATCAAATCGCTTAACATATCCCAAATACCGGTTACCCAGAAAGGCATGGTGATAGGCAAAATAACCGAAAGCGATATCCTGGATGCCCTGTTGGATAACCCAGCATTGAAATCATCGCCGGTTCAAACTATCACCACCGCACCTTTCCCATTTATCGATCTGAATACTTCTATCGACAAAATATCGTCGATGATCAACAAGGATAACATTGCGGTATTGGCTGAAGATGAACAGGGCAGGATCGAGATCATTACGCAGTATGATATTATCAATGCGATATCGGGTTGAAGTGGATTTTACTTTAATATGATTGCACATTAACGTTATCGCAATGTATATTTAACCCCGCGTTAATATACATGAGCGATAAGTTTAGATCAACAGAATACAAGGCGCTTGCTTATAGGATACTTTTAGCATACGTATTCTACTTCATCAGCAGGGTATTGTTTTTTGCTTTCAATACCCATTTGTTTGCGGTGGATGGGATTTGGGCCTTTCTTACTTTGTGTTACCACGGCCTGGCATTCGATACGACAGCCTTGCTGTATATCAACAGCCTGTTCATCGTTCTGAGTATTTTGCCATTAACGGTTAATACCCGCGCCGGATATCAAAAAGGTCTGGCCATTTTATATTTCGTTACCAATTTCCTGGCGTATGCCACCAATTTCGTCGATATTATCTACTATCGGTTCAGCCAGGTACGGTCGACCAAGGCCACGCTCGATGTACTTGCCGACGAGAGCAACAAGAAAGCCCTATTCGCCCATTTTTCCTGGGCCTATTGGTATGTGATCGTGATCTTTATCGTATGTTGTGTTTGCTGGGCTTGGCTGTACTACAGGGTAAAGGGTAAGCAAGCGGCTGTTAAGAACAAAAAGATATATTTCGGCCTTTCGGTGGTTGTATTTGTAGCCGTAATCGCCTTAATGATCGGCGGCGTTCGCGGTGATTTCAAGCACAGCACCCGGCCGATCAACATGGTCGATGCCTATAAGCATGTAGCCATCCCCAACCAGGGCGATATTGTTTTAAATACCCCTTTCGCTATCATCCGTACCATAACCAGCAGCAGTTTTAAGTTGGAACACTGGACCGACGAAAATTATATCAACACCAATATCAAACCCATTAAGCAATACAACAGCCATCCGGCAACCCGCCCCAATGTGATGATCATCATCCTTGAAAGCATGGCGCGGGAATATTGGGGCAGTATGAACCGGGGCGTTAACATTCCGGGTTTCAAATCATATACACCGTTCCTCGATTCATTGTCGGACAATAGTTTAATATTTACCAATGCCTATGCTAACGGGCGGCAGTCCATTCATGCCATGTCATCTATCCTGGCGGGTATTCCTTCATTCCAGACCGCTTTTACCTCATCACCTTATGCCAAGCAAAAGATACAATCCATCGTATCTATTTGCGATAGCATGGGGTATCAAACTTCATTTTTCCATGGTGCGGCAGACGGCTCCATGGGCTTCCAGGGTTTTGGCAATATACTGGGTTACCAGCATTATTACGGGCGGACGGAATACAATAATGACGCAGATTTTGATGGTATCTGGGGTATTTGGGACGAACCTTTCTTCCAGTTTGTGGGCCGAACACTCGGCACGCAAAAACAACCGTTCCTGGGTACTTTGTTCACACTATCCTCTCATGACCCCTTCCAGATCCCATCAAAATATAAAACGCGTTTCAAAGGTGGTCCGCTGGCTATCGACAAATGCGTGCAATACACCGATAATTCGCTGCGCGAATTTTTCAATTACGCCAAAACGCAGCCCTGGTATGGCAATACCATATTCGTTATTACCGCCGATCACACCAGTCAAACCTATTACCCGGAATACAGCAAGGAAATAAACCGCTTTGCGGTGCCGATATTGCTTTACAGCGCCAACCCGGCCTACGGCCTTAAAGGCGTCAGGACGGACCTGGCTTCGCAAATGGATATATACCCCACACTGGTCGACCTGATCGGCTACAACAAGCCCTTCCGGTCGTGGGGCAGGAGTTTGATAACCAACTCGCCTGTAGAAACCCCGCGTGTTATCAATTCGCCCGGAAACATTTACCAGTTTATGCAGGACAATTATATTTATTTGTTTGATGGGAAAAAGATCATCGGTATCTATGCCATCTCGGATAAGAGCCTGAAACATAACCTGGAGGGCGAAATGCTGAACGCCGAAATGAGCAAAGGCATGCTCGATTGCAAGGCATTTATCCAGGATTATACGGACAGGATAGTTAACAAGAAACTGAATCCATAATAATTCTCAGCTTTCTGCTTTTCGACTTCAGCTTTCTGCTCAATTTACCATTTCTTAAATATCACAAATACGGCGAGTACGATAAGCGCAAAGCCTAAAAGATGGTTCCAGCCTAACTTTTCTGTGCGGAAGAAAATGGTGGTAAAAATAATGAATACGGTAAGCGTAACGGCCTCCTGTATAGTTTTTAGCTGAACCAAACTGAATGGTCCCCCGGTTTCCTGTGAACCGGCGCGGTTGGCCGGAACCTGGAACACGTATTCAAAAAACGCCAGCCCCCAACTGATGAGGATGATAGCAAAAAGCCCCAGGTTTTTCCCCCACGAGAATTCTTTGAATTTGAGGTGCCCGTACCAGGCAAAGGTCATAAAGGTATTGGAAATGAAAAGGAAGATGATAGTTTTAAGCCCGCGCATAAGATCAATAAACAATCTAATAGTCAATAATAACAAATTGTTTCACTAAACTCATCTGCACATCTGAAATTTGCACACCCGCTCATCCTCATGTGCACATCAAATCACTCCAGCCTTTTTCGGGCGAGTTCTTTTTGATAGATGTCATTTAGTCCGGGCTTCGGATTCACCAGTAAAAATATGGCCGTCCCCTTTTCCCTGGCATATGGCGCTGTAACCTCGCCCAGTTTTACATATTTTTCGACAAAAGGCGCGAGCCTCTTGATTACATTCCCTCCGCCCTGGTCATCCACATAAATAATGTAATGTGCGCTCAGGGTATCCGGGGCCCAAAGGGTAAAGCTGCTATTCAGGCTTGCAACCTCGGGCAGGTGATATTTTTTTCCGTAGTGGTACACTGCCCCGGCATCGCCATAATTGTCAGCATATATCTGGGTGTGTTTTTGCTGGTCAGGTGTAAGGCCCGAGTACGCCCAGGCAACTTTATTGCCCATCTCGTCCCAGCCAAACATATCCGCATAATCCTGTGATAACGGGTGCTCTTTTTGGTCCTCCCACTTAGGGGCCACATGCAGCGCTTTAAATGCCGCGATCGTTTTGTCCACAGTAAGCAAGGGTAAGGCCAACGGCAGAAAAATAACATTCGTAAAAGCCAATACCAGGATAGCAGCCACGCGAAGTATCTTGTACTTTGGCTTTATCCAGGTTTCAAAGCAATATCCGCCGGCGGCAAAAAGCATGGGGTAAGCGCCAAATAAATAATACTCCTTGCCATTCATTTCAAGCAGGAAAACAAATACAATGATAAAAGCGAAAGCAACAAACCGGAACCTGCTTAGCCTTGCAGAAAACAGCAGGGTTATTAAGCCTGGCAGCCAAACAAACAAAGCAATGCCATTAACCCGCAATTGCTGCTTGATAAAATCTAACGGCTTAATATAGTTCAGTTGTTCCTCCCGCAGGTTTTTCATGTGGGTCATCAGCGGTAAATGGTGTTTAAATTGCCATAAAATGTTAGGTAGAAATATCGCTATGGCAATCAATACGGCAAATGCGATATGCTTGCTCCAGAGCACCTTGCGCTCTTTGGTCAGCAACAACCCGGCTATCAAAGCGCCTGCAAAAAATGCCATGGTGTACTTGGTAAGCAGACCAATGCCGATCACCATACCCAACAGGTACAGGTAATTCTTGTCAGGTGTATTAATATACTTAATGACCAGGTAGGCAGATAATACCCACCATAACTGATCGAACACTACCGGCTGAAATAAGTACCCGCTTGCGGCAAATGCAGGTGCAAATATCAGCGCAAGACAGGCTAACGCTATTGCAAATCTGCCGCCGCCTAACTCCTCAACTATCTTTCCGGTAAACCAAATAATAAAGCCGCTTGCCAACGTACTGAATATCCGCGTAGCGAATACCGAACCGCCGAACAGTGTCGTAGATATTTTTGCCAGTAAAGCGATAAATGGAGGTACTTCCTTGAAGCCCCAGCCTAAATGATCGCCCAGTGCCAGGTGTAAAAGTTCGTCGCGCTGAAACCCAAAATGGAACATGGCCAGCATGTTCAGGCCGATCTTGATAACAACGAACAGCAGGATAAAAGAAGTTAATTTCTGTTGATTGTGTTTGTCGGCAGGCAAGTTGGTTAGTTTTTTATAAAGGTAAAAAATAAGTCCGAAAGACTATCCATCTTTCGGACTTACGCGGAATCCGGACTTTCCAACTAAATAATCAGATCCTCTTAATATCCGCTCCCAACGCCCTTAAACGGTCATCGATATGCTGGTAGCCGCGTTCAATCTGTTCAATGTTGTAAATTGTCGATTTGCCCTGGGCCGATAATGCCGCTATTAATAACGAAACCCCCGCACGTATGTCGGGCGAGGTCATCGATATGCCCCGCAATTGCACCTGGTTGTCCAGGCCTATTACCGTGGCCCGGTGCGGGTCGCAAAGGATGATCTGGGCGCCCATATCCAGCAGCTTATCCACAAAAAACAGGCGGCTCTCGAACATCTTTTGATGGATCAGTACCGATCCTTTTGCCTGGATGGCAACCACCAGTACGATGCTCAGCAGATCGGGTGTAAAACCCGGCCAGGGCGCATCGGCTATGGTCATGATAGCGCCGTCGATAAAAGTTTCTATCTCGTAATGCTTCTGGGCAGGTATGTAAATATCGTCGCCTTTGCGTTCGATCCTGATGCCAAGTTTCCGGAATACATCGGGTATCATGCCCAATTCATCATAGTGGACATCTTTGATCGTGATCTCGGAGCCGGTCATAGCAGCCAGGCCAATGAACGAGCCTATCTCGATCATATCCGGCAACAGGCGGTGTTCGGTGCCCTTTAGCACGGTTACACCTTCAATAGTCAGTAGATTTGAGCCAATGCCACTTATTTTAGCACCCATTCGGTTCAGCATTTTGCAAAGCTGCTGCAGGTAGGGTTCGCAGGCGGCATTATAGATGGTAGTGGTGCCTTTGGCAAGCACCGCGGCCATTACTACATTGGCAGTACCAGTTACCGACGCTTCGTCCAGTAAGATATAAGTACCTTTCAGGTCCGAAGCATCGACATTGAAAAATCCGCTTTCCGGGTCATAGTTGAATTTTGCGCCGAGCTTTTCAAAACCCAAAAAGTGTGTATCCAATCTGCGCCGGCCTATTTTATCGCCACCTGGTTTCGGGATAGCTGCTTTGCCAAAACGCGCCAGCAGCGGGCCTACGATCATTACCGATCCCCTTAAGCTGCCGCCCTTATTCCTAAAAGCGTCCGACTGGAAAAAATTTTGGTCGATGTCTTTGGCCTCGAAGCTATAGGTATCCGGGGCAAGCCGTTCCACCACTACACCCATATCACCCAGCAATTCTATCAGTTTGTTGACATCTTTTATATCGGGGATATTGCTGATCGTTACTTTCTCGCTGGTCAGCAACACTGCCGAAAGTATCTGTAAAGCCTCGTTTTTTGCCCCCTGCGGTATAATTTCGCCTTTTAGTGGCTTGCCACCTATTATTTCGAATGCGTTATTCATTGTGGTTCATAGTTGATGGTTCCTAGTTCATAGCCAGTTGGAATGAACAGATCGCTGCAAAGATTATAAATTATCTGCGATCTGCCATGAACTATCAACCACGAACTGCAGGCCAATTAATACTTGCGCGAGCCGCCGCCGCTGTTCCGGTTACGATTATTCTGATTATTATTGTTCCGCGGATTGTTGTTTTGGTTACTTCGTCCCCGGTTATTTTGGTTGTTATTGTTGGTGCGTCCTCCGCGTGCATTATTTTCCTTAACATAAGGGTTGGCACGAAATTCCACCTTGTTCAGGTTCACATTCTCTTCCAGCTGCAATTGCCCGCCCGACATTGCCCGCAAATCAGCAATGATACTTTCGTCTGCAACGGAGTCCTTGTTCCACTGTACATAAGCCATTTTCATAAAGTTAGCAATGGCCTGCACCATGTGCTGTTTGCGCTCCGGCTCTTCTATAGTTTTCGCCTTATCCATCATCAATTCGATGGTTTTGCCGTAATGCTTGTATTTGATGCGCTGGTGCGGGTATTTCAATGGCTCCGGCTTCATGTTAATTACATCCATTTCTGGTTTTGGATATGGCGAATCTACATCTATCTGGAAATTGGAGATGATATGTAAATGGTCCCAAAGTTTGTGTTTAAAGTCGGCCACGTCGCGCAGGTGCGGGTTTAAAAAGCCCATCAGGTCTATCACGACTTGTGCATAGCGGTTACGTTCTTCTTTGGTCGGCAACTCGCAAATATATTTTACCATATTTTGCACGTTACGCCCGTACTCCGATAATATAAGTTTACTCCTGGTGGAGTTATAATCAAATGGTTTTGATGGTTCTGTGCCCATAAAAAAATTAGTTTAAAACGTTAAAGTGAAATACTAAAATTAGCGCAGATCCCCTAATATTACCGGGGCGGCCAAAGTTGAATTGTTATTGAAGTAACGCAAAGATAATCCAAATGTGTTAATGTGCAAATGCATTTTATTGGAAAGTTGCAAAGTTCTTTCATTGCCGCCGGCTTTAGTCGACGGGATAATTTAAAACAATATGGCTTTAGCCTAACCAACCGCATTTATTCATTACACAAAACATACTAACTTTACAAACTTCAACGCTACAACATTGCAACCAATAAAGATCACCCATACCGAAATATACCGCTTCAGCATACCCATGGAGCCGTTTACCATTGCTACCGGAACCATGGACCACGCGCAGAATATCTTTATCCGTGTGCACACCGATGCCGGTTTTTATGGAGTGGGGGAATGCTCGGCTTTCCCGATGATCGTCGGTGAAACACAGGATACTTGCCTGGTCATGGCGCGCGACTTTGCAAAATTGTGGAAAGATAAGGATGCACTCGATGTTTCGGCCCGGCTACAGCAACTACACGATTTTACGGCAGGTAACAGCACCATCAAAAGCGCCTTCGATATTGCTTTGCACGATATTGCCGCTAAAAATGCAGGTTTGCCTTTATATCAATATTTAGGCGGATCGGTAGGTGAAGTGGAATCGGATATTACTATCGGCATAGCTACGCCTGTTGAAATGGCCCGGAGGGCGGTTGAGTTCAAACAAAACGGTGCCTCTGTTTTGAAGGTAAAGCTGGGCAAAGATGCACGGACTGATGTCGGGCGCATTCAACAAATTAGAGAGGCAGTAGGGAATGAAATGAAGATACGGGTGGATGCCAACCAGGGATGGAGTTTTGACGACGCGGTTTTTGCACTGCAAGGAATAAACCCCTACAATATTGAATTTTGTGAACAGCCTATGCGCACCTGGTATGATGACCGTTTACCGGAATTGAGAAAACTTTCACCGGTAAAGATCATGGCTGATGAAAGTGTTTTCAATCACCATGATGCCCGCAAGCAGATCGAAAGCGGCTCCTGTGATTATATTAATATTAAATTTTCCAAATCGGGCGGTATTTTTGAGGCAAAGAAAATACACGACATTGCCGCGAAGCACGGTATTCCCTGTATGATGGGAGGGATGCTTGAAAGCCGTATCGCTTTAAGCGCCAAGCTTCATTTTGTATATGCCAGCCCGAACATCAAATTTTTTGATATGGACACTTGCATGCTGGGCCACCTGGCAGACCCATGTGTTGGCGGCGTAATTTACGAAGGTTATCACCTCAAAATAGCGGATACTCCCGGCATAGGCGCCGATGCGAATGAAGCTTTCCTGGCGGGATGTGAGAAGTTTGTGGTTTAGTTGTTGGTGTGTGATTAGTGCTTTGTATAGTTTGCAGGCCAGCCAATCCCTAATTAACTAATCACCAATTAACAAATCACTAACTCCCGCTCAACTCTGCAAAATATTTATGAAACAGCGGAATGGTTTCGATACCCTTGTAATAGTTATAAATATCGTATTTCTCGTTTGGCGAATGGAGCGCGTCGCTGTCCAGGCCAAAGCCCATCAATACGGTTTTGATGCCCAGTTCGGCCTCAAATAGAGCTACGATAGGAATGCTGCCGCCGCCGCGTGTTGGTATAGGCGCTTTTCCGAAGGATTCGGTTATTGCTTTTTGCGCTGCTTTGTAAGCCACGCTATCTGTAGGGGTAACTACCGGCTCGCCACCGTGGTGCGGCGTTACCTTTACTTTTACGCTTTTGGGAGCGATTTTTTCAAAATGTACTGTGAACAGGTCCCGTATTTTGTCCGAATGCTGGTTAGGCACAAGCCTCATCGATATTTTGGCGCTGGCTTTTGACGGCAGCACAGTTTTAGCGCCTTCGCCAATATATCCGCCCCAAATACCGTTTACTTCTAATGTTGGCCGCGTGCCGGTACGTTCGAAAGTGGTATAACCCTTTTCGCCCCACAATTCATCCACACCCAGGTCGGTCTTATACTCAGCCTCATCATACGGTGCATCATTAAGCGCTGTGCGTTCTTCTGGTGTCAGGTCTATTACATCATCATAAAACCCTGGAATAGCGATATGATTGTTCTCGTCATGCAACGATGCTATCATCTTTGCCAGTATGGTAGCCGGGTTGGCCACTGCACCACCGTATACACCCGAATGCAAGTCGCGGTTTGGGCCTGTTACTTCCACTTCAAGATAGGAGAGGCCCCTTAGCCCTGTTTCCAGCGAGGGGTGCTCCATGCTGATCATCGACGTATCCGAGATGAGCACTACATCAGCTTTAAGGCGTTGCCTATTTTCTTTAACAAATATTTCCAGGTTCGACGAGCCTACTTCTTCTTCCCCTTCTATCATAAATTTGATATTGCAGGGAAGGCCGCCGTTTTGCATCATCAGCTCAAATGCTTTTACATGCATATAAAACTGCCCCTTGTCGTCGCAGGCGCCGCGGGCGTATATTTTGCCGTCGCGTATAGTCGGTTCAAACGGTGGGGTTTTCCAAAGTTCCAGCGGATCAGGTGGTTGTACGTCATAATGCCCATATACCAGCACAGTGGGTTTTGTAGCGTCAACTATCTTTTCGCCATAGACAATAGGATACCCGGATGTCTGGCATACCTCAACCTTATCGGCCCCGGCATCCGACAGTTTTTTTGCCACATAATCAGCAGTTTCTAAGACATCTGGTTTATATTTCGGATCGGCGCTTACCGAGGGGAAGCGCAGCAGGTCAAAAAGTTCATCCAAAAAACGTTGTTTGTTTTGCTCGACGTACTGCTTAATATTTTGCATACAGGAAAATTTGCAACAAATATAGAGTTTCTGTTGAATGCCAAACCGTCAAATTTTTTAAAAAGAAAACCTGTTCAGCCATAAAAATAGCCGTCAGGAACGGAGAGAAACTTAAAGGGCTGCTTTAGATAGGTAACTAAAATAACATCGCCTGGAAAGGCTAACGTCTTGAGGGACAAGATTAAAGCTTTCGAACATTATAAAGCTGGATTTTTTAAAAATACAGCCCAACCCCGAATGAAATAGTCAATCCGATCATTTGTGCATATATTGGAAAATTCCAATATATGCAACCCCACTGCCAGTAACTTATTGCAAGTTACTGCCAGGTAATGCTGGCTTTAATTAGTCAGCAGTACCCAATTCTTTCTTGTCGTTCAAGGTGCTGCGTTTGTGAGCGTCGGCAGTACCTAACTCTTTTTTGTCATCAGCAGTACCAAGCTCTTTTTTGTCGTCAGCAGTGCCTAATTCTTTTTTGTCAGCAACAGTGTCGTGTTTTACAGCAGAAGTATCGGCTTTGAAAGATGAAAGTGTACCGATGCTCGCCATTAATAGAGCTGCGAAGATTACTTTTTTCATTGTTTTGAATGTGTTAGAAATGGTTATAAATATTATTTGGTTAATAAAATTCTTCCTAAAAATCCTTAGTTAAAGGCCAAACTACGTTAACATCATATAAGCGCTATAAATGCTTATAATCCTGTTTTTTATCCAAAAATTGCAATTATTTTATTCTAAGGGACGATATTTTGAAAAATTGATAATATATCTATCAAAAATCATCAAAATTGCAATAAATGTCTTGCTTATAACAAGCTCTGTTTTAGGTAGTTGCAGTCCTTAACTAAAGTTCCTTCACAAAGGTAAAAATGTTTTTCAGAAATAAAAACATTATTTAAAGAATATTTTTTGCATCATTTTTAATTTTTTTACGTAATAAGGTGTTATCACACTAAACTATGCACTTTAATATGGCTTGTGTGACGAAACCAGGTTAATGAAAAAAGCTTATCTCATCATATTATTTCTGACCGCTGCCCTGGCAAGAGTATATGCCGAAGCTGCCATGGAATTTGCCAGCCAGGACACCGCGCAGGTAAATCTGTTGAATAAGCAGGGGTTTAAAAGCCGTATGACCGATCACGACGAGACGATCAAAAAGGCGGAGCAGGCCCTCGAACTGGCAAAAAAATTAAATTATATTAACGGCATGGCCGAAGCTTACCGCGTAATGGGGGTAGGTGAGGCTTACGCCAACCACGAGGCCAAGGCTATTGCCAACTATTCGTATGCGCTATCTTATTTCAGGAAAGCCGGCAATACATTGGGTCAGGCAAAGGTTTACAATAATATCGGCAACTTATATCTGACCATAGATTACGATCAATCGTTAGATTATCTTGAAAAGGGTCTTACGATAGCGCAAAGTTTGCACGATACCAAACTGATCGCTTACGCTACCTTAAATATAGGTAACGTATACCTCCGTAAAAAGAATTTTTCGCTGGCGCTGGAATATTATACTAAAAGCCAGCAATTGTTAACGCAGCTAAATGACCAGGCTAACCTCACTATCTGCCTGCAGAATACGGGCGTTATTCATTACAAATTAAAACAGTACGACAAGGCAGAGGAAATGCTGCTTAAGGCGCATGAGCAGGCACGGCTCCAGGACCAAAATACAACTATAGGTATAACCGACCTGACTTTGTCCTCAATTTATATTGAAAAAAAGGACTATGATAAGGCCAGGAAATTTCTCGATGAAGGGATAGCCTTTGCCCAGGTAACAAAAGATGAGAAGCTTGAGGCCGATTTTAGCTATAACTCGTACCAGTTAGAACTGCACCGTAAAAACTACGAACGGGCGGTAGCCATATTACATACAATATATGAACGTGATAGTACGCTGCAGAAAAGCACGTTATCATCCGACTTAACACTGATGCAGCAACAGCACGATCAGCAGGAGAAACAAAGAGAGAGTGAACTGATCATAGAACGCCAGAAGAACGACCGTGTTAAATTTTGGTGGGCGGTTTCAGGCTCTGGTTTGCTCTTGGTTGTCATAGCCTTATTGATCGGCAATGTGAAGCGCAAAGCGAAAACCAATTTCCGGTTGACGGAATTGAACAGCGAAGTTTCGCGCCAGAAAGACAATCTCGACCGTATCAATCATCACCTCGAGGAGATAATTGATGAACGTACGCGCGACCTGCAGATCAAGAATAAAAAACTTTCGGAATACTCTTCTTATTTGTCGCACCAGATACGCGGCCCAATAGCTACACTTAAAGGATTGATGAATCTTGAAAAAGAGGGCCTTGTTGATGAGAAGGAGTGTATCAGCATGATGAACAAGTGCGTGTCTGATATTGACGAAAAGATCATCGATATGACCGATATCCTTCACGACCCCAAACGGACAAGCTTTCAATAAGTCCGGTATCTTAAAGCAACAAACTATATTTTTAATATAATATACGAGACTTAAGACTCATGACTTTTGACTCGCGCCTTAACGATCACGGCCAATTAGGATGTATCTGAGCCTCCATCAGCCCCAGGTACATACAATACCAGGCTATCATGTGCAGTATAAGTAATGTTTTGTGCTTCTTATATCCCTCGGTTTGAAAGCCGATCTTTTCTGTGCCGGCTGTAACAAAATAAGTCACCTCGCCCTTCTTGGGAATAAACCTGGATTTTACAAGGTCGAATACCTTGATCTTTAGCTTACTTTCAGGGTCATGAATGGCCGCTTTTTTCGAATGGCCACTCTTCGTGGTCGAAATCAAATAATTAAGCATCATAGGCTGGATATGTTGTTATATCTGCTATGATGCAATTATTACTCCAAAGTACCTGCTAAACAGATGTTTTATTTGGATTTTTACTAATTAGAAATCTTTGTTTGTTACAATTAAGATTGTTAATTAGTGTTTAAAAATCACTGGATGCCCGTGTTCCGAATAAGAGTAACCTTACACTTTATCAAACAATAAAGTGTCGGTTTTACTAAACATACGATACTTATACGGCTACCGGGTTCTTATTACGCAATTCCTCGTACAGTTCAATAACTTTGCGCTGTAAGGTTGCAATTTCAGCCTCACGGTCACTAAGTTTCTTTTGCATAACATTCAGATGCGAAGGGGCTGCCTCAGTTTGCTCGCTGTCAACGGTAAGCAGCTGGACTACGCTCACTTCATAAATGTTGGCGATCTGCTCCAAACGGGACAGGTTGACGTCGGTTACACCGGTTTCAATTTTTGAAAATGCCGGGATCGATATACCTAAACGGCTGGCTATATCTTCCTGGCTCCATCCGTGCTGGTGTCGTAAGATGCGGATGCTCTTACCAACGGATTTGTTTGCTGTTCTTTGTTTTAAATCGTTCATAATCAATTGTGCCTTAATTAGGGGGTTAGGACTTTATATCCAAACGGTGTGCCACAAATTTTTTGCTCTTAAATAGGCTGTTTTTGCATAAAAAGCAAATTACTTGATTACATCGCGGGGAAATTATTCTACGATACGAAAATAAAATAGACCGATTTTTAACCAATTGTAAATGAATTAATGTATTCAGAAATACTTAATAATGCGGGTCAGAATAATTAACTACTAATATAATAATTAATTAGGTCACAATGCGCAGCTTGGCAAATTTTAGGAGTAATTGTTTTTGGCCTATTTCTTTAAAGAAAATAGTTGCCTTAATATCTGGTTTATTCCCTTCAAGGCTGATTACTTTGCCGAAGCCGAAGCGTTCGTGCTCAACTTCCATTCCTACCTGCAGGTTGGATGTATCGGAAGGGGCAAAGCCGGCTGATGGAACATGAGCTTTGGCCAATATAGATGTGGTTTTAACCGGTGCCGTGGTAGCGGGGCGCGGTTTGGAGAAAGTATCACCGCGCTTGCTCCACGCATTTCGTTCATCATCAAAAAAGCTCGAACTGCTGACAGTTGGTTTGGCGGTAAAGTCCAGCTCGAGGTAACGGGCGTCTATTTCATCAAGGAAACGGCTGGGTTCGCAACTGATCAGCGTACCGAATTTGAAGCGCGATGTTGCATAACTGATGGTCAGCTTGCTTTCGGCGCGGGTAACGGCCACATAAAACAACCTCCGCTCTTCTTCCAGGTCGGTGCGCGAATTAAGTGACATTTGCGAAGGAAAGAGGTTTTCCTCAAGTCCAACTACAAACACATGCGGAAACTCAAGCCCTTTGGCCGAGTGAATGGTCATCAGTGATACGGTATCGGCGTCGGGATTATTGTCTTTATCGTCGTTGGTAAGCAGGGCTACATCCTGCATAAATACAGCAAGGCTTTTATCTTCGATATCCTCACGCTCCGAAAATTCTTTGATACCGTTCAGTAACTCCTGGATATTCTCGTACCGGTTAAGCCCCTCTACCGACTTATCCTCGTAAAGGTCCTTTAACAAACCTGAATGTTGAGCGATATGGAGCGCGGCATCATAAGCCGACTGGGTTTTGGTAATAACCGCAAAGGCCTGTATCATGGTCGCAAACACGCTGACCTGTGCCGAACTGCGCCCATCGATGTATTTTGACGGATTGACGATAACTTCCCAGGGTGTGATCATATTCTGATCAGCAGCGAGTATTATCCTGTCCACTGAAGTATCGCCGATGCCGCGTTTAGGGTAATTGATCACCCTTTTCATGGCTTCCTCGTCGTTTGGGTTTATCGTCAGCCTGAAATAAGCTATCAGGTCCTTGATCTCTTTTCGCTGGTAAAACGAAAGGCCGCCATATATTTTATAAGGTACGTTCAGCTTACGTAACGCTTCTTCCATCGAGCGCGACTGAGCATTGGTACGGTAAAGAATAGCAAAGTCGTGCCATTTCATTCCTTTGGTGCTGCGCTCCTGTAAAATGCCTTCGGCAACTATTTTACCTTCCTCGTTATCGCTGAAGGCTCGCATTACCTTTATCTTATCGCCTTCTTCCTTTTCCGAGAATACATTTTTCTTCAGCTGTTCCTGGTTATTGGCAATAATGCTATTGGCAACGTTAACTATGTTTTGGGTCGAACGGTAATTCTGCTCCAGTTTGAAAACTTTCAGGTCGGGATAATCCTTTTCAAAATTCAGGATGTTCTGGATATTCGCACCCCGGAACGCATAAATACTTTGCGCATCGTCGCCCACCACACAAATATTCTCGTTAATGGCAGCAAGCTTTTTTACAATAAGATATTGCGAAAAATTCGTGTCCTGGTACTCATCCACCATCAGGTATTTAAACTTGTTCTGGTATTTATAAAGTACGTCGGGGTAGCGTTTCAGCAATTCATTGGTTTTGAAAAGCAGGTCGTCAAAATCCATCGCACCGGCCCGGTAACAGCGCGTTGCATAGGTTTCATATATTTTGCCCAGTTGCCCGCGACCTGTTGAAAAGTCATCGGCCTGTATCTGATCATTCTGCTGGTATTCCTGCCATGATATCAGGTTGTTTTTGGCTGCGGATATCCGGTTATAGACAAAATTGGGGTTATACAATTTATCATCAAGACTCAGCTCCTTCAGAATGGCCCGCAATACACTTTTGCTATCATCGGTATCATAAATAGTAAAATTGTTTGGGTAGCCTATCTTGTCAGCCTCAACCCGCAAAATTTTGGCGAATACCGAGTGAAAAGTACCCATCCACACGTTTTTTGCCTCGGCGCCTACAGCGTGCATAATACGCTCGCGCATTTCGCGTGCGGCTTTATTGGTAAAGGTGAGTACTAATATATTAAAGGCATCCACACCATTAGCTACAAGGTGCGCCACGCGCATGGTAATAACGCGCGTTTTGCCCGAGCCGGCGCCTGCGATGATCATCACTGGTCCTTCGGTTTGCATTACAGCGGCCTGCTGGGCCGGGTTCAATCCCTTTAAATAATCCAATCTCTTTTCCTCTTTTCTGTCGGGGGACGAAGTTACTTTTTTGAGCCGAAAGCTAAAAGCCAAAAGCGTGAAGCTTTCATATTTGTGGATATAATTTAGCTTTCTGCTTTCCGCTTTTGGCTTTCTGCCCCGCACCGCATTTTGGCTACAATAAAAACCGGAATGGATACACGTGTTCGGTTTTTAATGCTCAACTTTGAGTTATAAAATCAGAAACTTATGATCCCAGTAAAAGGCTATGCAGCCCAAACCAACAAATCCGATCTTGCTCCCTGGAACTTTGACCGCCGCGAGGTTGGCCCGCACGATGTGCAATTTGATATTTTATTTTGTGGCGTTTGCCACTCCGATCTGCACCAGATAAAAGACGATTGGTTCCCGGGCATTTTCCCGATGGTCCCTGGTCACGAGATCGTCGGTCGCGTAATTAAAGTAGGCGACCATGTAAAGAATTTTAAAGTAGGCGACCTGGCCGGTACCGGCTGCATGGTTGATTCATGCGGTCATTGCGATAATTGCAAACACGACCTGGAGCAATACTGCCTTGAGGGCTGTACCTACACCTATAACGGTATGGAACGCGATGGTTCGTCACCAACCTACGGCGGCTATTCAAATACCATTGTGGTTAAGGAGGAATTCGTTTTGCACATTTCCGATAAACTTGACCTGGCAGCAACTGCACCTTTGCTATGCGCGGGCATTACTACCTATTCACCTTTGCGCCACTGGAAAGTAGGCAAGGGGCATAAATTGGCTGTTTTGGGCCTGGGTGGATTGGGCCACATGGGCGTAAAATTCGGGGTGGCTTTTGGCGCCGAAGTTACCGTGCTGAGTACTTCGCCTAAAAAAGAAGCTGATGCCAAAAAATTGGGTGCCCATAACTTTGTGGTTACAACCGATCCTGAACAGATAAAAGCCGCGCAAGGCACTTTTGACTTTATATTGGACACCGTTTCAGCCGAGCACGATTTTAATATGTACCTGTCGCTGCTAAAAACAGACGGTACTATGATGTGTGTTGGCGCGCCTTCAAAACCTGCAGAAATATCGGCGTTCAGTCTTTTGGCTGGCCGCAAAAGTGTAGCAGGTTCCGGCATCGGCGGAATTAAAGAAACGCAGGAGATGCTGGATTTTTGTGCCGAAAATAATATTGTGTCCGATATCGAAATGATCGATATCAAAGACATTTCCCGGGCCTATGAGCGTATGGAAAAAGGTGACGTACGTTATCGCTTTGTAATAGACATGGCAACTTTGTAATAAGCCAGAAGTCTTGAATCGTAAGTCGAAATGAAGAAAGAAAATAAACAGCCGCATGTGTTCAACTCCGTTTCGGAGTTGAACCAGGCGCTGGGCCTGCCCGGGCCGCTGCATCCGCTGGTGGGGATTAACTATTACAAAGACATGAAACCCGACTGGAACAGATTAGGCGGAGGTATGGTCATGAATCTTTATAAGATATCTTATAAAACCAATTACACCGGTAAGTTTAAATACGGGCAGAATTATTACGATTTTAATGAAGGCGGCCTGTGTTTTACATCGCCAAACCAGGTGATGGTTGTTGATGAGGAAGACCAGGATTATGGCGGCTTTTCACTGTTGATCCATCCTGATTTTCTGCGGAATTATCAGCTTGCGAAAACCATTAAGAACTACGGTTTCTTTTCATATTCGGCATCAGAGGCGCTCCATCTTTCAGAAAAGGAGAAAGAAACCATATTTGGCATCATCAAAATGATACAGGATGAACTGGAGTTGCCTATCGACCAGTTTAGCCAGGATGTCATCGTAACACAGATAGAACTATTGCTCAACTACAGCAATCGCTTCTATAACCGCCAGTTCATCACCCGAAAAGCGGCTAACAACGACCTGCTAACAGAATTGGAAGATCTGATGACTGCTTATTTTGATACCGAAAAAGCATCCATGTCTGGTTTGCCTGCAGTGCAGGATATAGCCAATCAGCTTAATGTATCGCCGCGCTACCTGAGTGACATGCTTCGTTCGCACACCGGCCAGAGCGCCCAGCAGCACATTCACAACAAACTGATCGAAAAAGCTAAAGAGATACTCAGCACAAGCAATCTCACCATTGCCGAAATAGCCTACCGTTTGGGGTTCGAACATCCGCAGTCGTTTAACAAATTGTTCAAACGCAAAACCAACCAATCGCCCGTAGCGTTCCGGCAATCATTTTTGCAGAATTGATTGCGGTACAGGCGATCTTCATGTCGGAGGTACCCCAGCTTATTAAGCAACTTGTCCGATCGTATCCTATCTAAACAAAAAAGACCGGATCTTCTCAACCCGGTCTTTATTATTTAAAAACTTCAAAGCTTTCCGCTTATTTCCCTTCCCAAACGTTATTTTTCACGTCAACATCCGGCATTTGCTTATCCGGGTCTATTTCCACTTTGGTAATGGTTGATGTGGAAGGATATTTGAATTTCCAAACCCCGCCGATACGCTGCCAGATATTAACCGGCAGGTGCAGTACTTCCACTTTCCCGTTCGATTGTGTGATCTTCAGATCAACCGGCATCGCCATTTTTTGCTTGTTTACTAAGGTGATGATGGCGCCGTTGGCTGCATCGCCTTTTACATAGGTTACAGATTGTACGGCCTGGTCAAGTTCCCATGTTGTAAAGAACCATTCTTTCCAGAACCAGTTCAGGTCCTCACCGGCAGCATCGTTCATGGTGCGGAAAAAGTCGTATGGCAAGGGGTGTTTAAATGCCCAGTGTTTAACATATTCATTAAAGGCATAATCAAAGCGATCAGGGCCCAACACCACGTTTCGCAGCATGTCCAGTCCCGCGGATGTTTTCACGTAATACTGCCCGTAGTCATTAAGGCCCATGGCTTCCGGCGCCACCATCAGTGGGTCTTTCAGCCTTTTCAGGTAGCCAACCAGGTTATGCGCAGGGCGCGCTGTGGTGTCGTCATATTCGCCGTGATTAAACATTCTGGTCGAATACTCATTGATGAAGGTATTGAAGCCCTCGTCCTGCCACATATATTTACGTTCGTTTGATCCAACGATCATCGGGAACCAGTTGTGGCCTATCTCGTGCGTTACATCGCCCCACAAGTTTCCTTTTTTCAGGTTATCCAGGCAGAATACTATACCCGGGTATTCCATGCCTAAAGCCACGCCGGATACCGTCACTGCCGAATTCCATGGGTACTCGTAGTACTTCTTCGAATATATTTCGATACTGTACTTCAAATATTCCGTAGCACGGCCCCACGAATCGTCTCCTGCGCTTTCAACCGGGTAGGTGGCCATAGCAATGCCCTTGCGTCCTGAGGGGAAGTTCACCCTCGCAGCATCCCATATAAAAGCTTTTGATGCTGCCCACGATACGTCGCGGGTGTTTTGCATTTTAAAGTGCCATGTTTTGGTACCGGTGGCATTGGCATTTTTCAAAACCTCATCTGGCTTGGTGATAAACACTGTTTTATCGCTTTTGCGGGCCTCTGCCAGGCGCGAAAGCTGGGTAGGGGTTAGCACTTGCTGGCCGTTTTGCAGGTCGCCCGACCCAACAACCAGCATGTTGGCCGGTGCGGTTATATAGTAATCAAAATTACCATATTCGCAGTAGAACTCGCCCAGGCCCATGTAAGGCAGTGTGTTCCATCCCTCTACGTCGTCATAAACGCACATGCGCGGGTACCATTGAGCTATTTCGTAAACATAACCGTCTTTAAATTTCTTGCGGCCCATACGGTCGGCGCCATACATGGGTATCGAGAACCAGTATTTTATTTTCAGCTCTATTTTTGCGCCATTTGCCGCCATGGGGGCGTGTAAGCGTACCTGCATCCTGGCGTCGGTAATTACGGGGTTTACAGTATAAGCTTGTTTGTTATAAGTAACCGATACCGATTGTATATGGTACCCACCGCGGCTAAACCCGCGTACATCGAAACGGTCGCCGGTGATAGGGGTAACCGCAGCGCCGCGAGAATCAGGTTTGAACAGGTTTTGGTCGAGCTGCAGCCACAGGTGGTCAAGCTTGTCAGGGCTGTTATTCGTATAGCTAATGGTTACTTCCCCGGTCACGGTTGTGTCCTGCGTGCCTTCGGTCAATGTGGCCCTAATGCTGTAATCAGCGCGGTTTTGCCAGTAATTTGCTCCCGGTAAACCGTCAGCCAAGCGGGTATTACCGCTGGTAACGGGCCAGGTTATCGGGCCGAAAAGGTCCTGGTGATCATATTTGATAGAATCGGTAGTTTGTGCCGATGCGTTAAACGCCAGCAATAGCGCAAAGCATACTCCCAAAATGGGGTTTAATTTTAATTGGTTCATTATTTTTGAGAATTTGAGGAACAAAGAAACCAAAATTATTTGACGATGTTCCAATTGTAACTTCCTAATTACTGGAAATGTGATAATTGCATATTTTCAGACAGTTGGATTACCTTATTTTAATATCGAATATGCATCTTCGCAAATTGCATTAATGCCTATGAATCGTCTTGCCAATTCCGCTTCACCATATCTTTTACAACACGCCAATAACCCGGTCGATTGGTACCCCTGGGGGCCTGAAGCATTGCAAAAGGCGAAGGATGAAAATAAACTGATACTTGTCAGTATTGGCTATTCGGCCTGCCATTGGTGCCATGTGATGGAGCATGAAAGTTTTGAGGACGAAAAGGTAGCGGCAGTTATGAACGAGTATTTTGTTTGTATAAAAGTCGACCGCGAGGAGCGCCCGGACATCGACCAGATATACATGACTGCCCTCCAGTTAATGACGGGCCGCGGCGGCTGGCCGCTTAACTGCATTTGCCTGCCCGACCAGCGGCCAATTTATGGCGGAACTTATTTCCGCAAGAACGATTGGGTGAGCCTGCTGTTTAACCTGGCCGATTTTTATAAGACCAAACCCGAAGAGGCCGAAGAATACGCGGTGAAACTCACCGAAGGTATCCGCCAATACGAATCATTCGCCCCGGTAAACGAAAAAGTGCAGTATACAAAGGACGATCTTGAACTGATCGTCAGGAACTGGCTGCGCTATTTTGACAGGAATGAAGGCGGCATGGGCTCATCGCCTAAATTCCCGATGCCCAACAACTGGCAGTTTTTGATGCGTTATGCACATTTGATGAAGGACGATGATATTGCCGGGCAGGTTAAGCTGACGCTGCGCAAAATGGCTTTCGGCGGTATTTATGACCATATAGGTGGCGGATTTGCACGTTATTCAGTTGATGGCCGCTGGCATGTGCCGCATTTCGAAAAAATGCTGTACGACAATGCCCAATTGGCCAGCCTGTATTCTGAAGCTGCAATATGGCAACCAAGTCCTCTATATCCGGTAGTGGTTGATGAGATCATTACATTTATAAAGCGCGAATTGACGTCGCCTGAAGGCGGTTTTTATTCCGCTTTGGATGCTGACAGCGAAGGGGTGGAGGGCAAATTTTATACGTTTACAGGCGAAGAGATCGAAGGCATATTAGGGGCCGATGCAGAATTATTTTCGCTTTATTATAATGTAACAGAAGATGGCAATTGGGAAGAGGAGCTGACCAACGTATTCTTTCGCGACGAGAATAGCGAACAACTGGCAAAGCGCTACGATCTGACGCCGGAAGAACTCGGTTCAAAGATCAAAACCCTTCGCCAAAAAGTGTTTGATGTCCGCAGCGAACGTATCCGACCGGGGCTGGATTACAAAATATTGGCCTCGTGGAATGGCTTGATGCTGAAAGGCCTTTGTGAAGCTTACCGGGCGTTCGATAAACCAGAATACCTGGAACTGGCACTGAAAAACGCAGGTTTCATTTTAGATAACATGATAGCAACCGATGGCAGGCTGTCAAGAATATATAAAGGCCCCTTCATTGCCGCGGCGACGGGGAACGGGACCGCATTTTTAGATGATTATGCCAACATCATCGATGCTTTCATAGCTTTATACGAGGTTACTTTTGATGAACAATGGCTAAATAAAGCCAAAGAACTGGCTGGTATCGCTATTGATAACTATTATGACAGGGAGAACGGAGTTTTCTTTTATACCGCTGCTGATGATGAACAACTGATAGCCCGCAAATCGGAGGTAATGGATAGCGTTATCCCGGCATCAAACTCAGTGATGGCGCAAAATCTTCAAAAACTCGGACATTTCTTTGATAGTGATCATTATTTGGAGATATCCAGCAGGCTTTTAGCTGGTGTAGCACCGCAGATGGCGCGTTATGGATCATCTTATTCTAATTGGGCTATGCTGATGCTGAACGAGGTTTTCGGGCTGAACGAAGTTGCCATAACAGGGAATGAGTATGAAGCAACGCGCATCGAATTGGAAAAAAATTATATCCCCAACAAAATTGTGTTGGGCGGTAAAAAAGGAAGTTTACCTTTGCTGCAGGGCAGGATAGCCGAAAACACCCGCATTTTTGTTTGTAAAGACAAAACCTGCGGATTGCCTTCCGAAAATATCCACGACGCTTTAAAACAAATCAATAATTAGATACTTATCAAAAAAAGAGACAGCATGAAGATTGCACCAAAACACGTAGTGTCCTTAACCTACGATCTGTACGTAAAAGACGAGGATGGAAAAGAAGGTTTAGTAGAAAGCGCCACCGAAGAGCAGCCCTTGACTTTTTTATTCGGCGCGGGCCAGATGCTGCCTAAGTTTGAAGAAAATTTGAGTACCCTTTCAACGGGCGACCCATACGATTTCCAGCTTTCAGCCGGTGATGCTTATGGCGAATATGACGAAGAAGCGGTAGCTAATCTGCCAAAAAATATGTTTGAGGGTACAGATATGCCCGGAATAGGCAGCATGCTCCCGTTGCAGGATAACAACGGTAACCGTTTCCAGGGCCGCGTCGTATCAATTGCGGAAGACGCAGTTATAGTCGATCTCAATCACCCTATGGCCGGGCACGAACTGCACTTCAAAGGAAATATTATCAACGTACGCCCTGCAACAGCCGACGAAATGGCCCACGGCCATGCTCATGGTCCGGATGGTCACCATCATCATTAAATATTCAGGCGACTTTCAAAAATCGTCATCAACTCCATAATTAATATGCGGCGGGTCGTACTTTACACCCCGCCGCATATCATCGTCAAAAAGCACCAGGCCGCCATCGCCGTCAACCCGGCAGTGGATAATGATCCGGCATATTACCGGTTTGTGATTTATTGTAGCGGGTACAAATTGCTTGTCTTCTTCTTTAAGCAGCTTTAGCGACAGGCGAGTTCCCTGAAGAAGGTCAGGGCCCATTACCGTTACTTTCATGTCGGCAAGGCGGCCAAGCGGGCTTATCAAAAGTTCCACTTTCCCCTCATATAATCCCGAACCCCAGTAATAACTGATAAAAGGCGTTTTATAAATAGCCAGGTATGGCAGGTAACCATAATAACGGCCACCTATTTTTAAGGGTTTGGTGGTTTTGTCGGAGTCGGTCAACTCCTCGTCAACCAAATAATCAAATCCAGATGCACGGCTCTCAAACGCTTCATAAACGATGGAATCCTTGTCGACATTGTAGGTTTGCATTAACACACCTTTTGGGTTAAAATAGCGCCAAACGCCGGTCTTTCTGCCTTTTTTATATATACCGCTCACAATAAGATGCTTGCGCCTGTAAAACTCCTGGTAAAGCCCGTCTTTAACTTGCTCGTCACTCTTCAGCACGGTGTAAACCGCGGTCATCTTGTCGGCCAGTTTTTCTTTTTTTTCAATTAGGTCCTGCGAAAAACACCTCGCGCTTAAGGAAAAAATAAGCAGAAAAAGCAGTAATTTTTTGTTGCACATAAGACGAGGCAATATAAGCATAGACACGTAAATTCAAATTGTACCCCTGTTTACCCGGAGAAATCGTTTTTAACATCAAACCGGTTAACCTGAGGCGGCAACCGGGCAGTTTTTAAACTTATTCATAGAAGTCAAACAGAACCTGTGGTATTGATGGGTTACACGTTTTTACTGTTATTTATATTAAGTAATTGATAATCAGTTGATTAATTAACATTCACGGCAAAAATGTGTTAACCATGTTAACCCTGCTTTTGGCTTTAAAACAGTTGTTGAATTGCTCCATAGGCGCTGTATGTTTTAAAAGGATCTCCCTGTATATTTACTGACGGATAGTATATATTTTTGCCGGATAATGATACCTTTATTTCGAAGATGACAACTCCAACCGACGCCTCTGCCTATAAACCGGTAAGTTTTTCCGAGACGGTTATAACCGAATTGATGATACCATCTTACTCCAATTTTGGCGGCAAGATACATGGTGGTATTTTATTGTCGCTAATGGATAAAGTGGCTTACGTATGCGCAGCCAAGCACGCGGGTAATTATTGTGTTACAGCGTCCATTGATACTGTGGATTTCCTGGCGCCGGTAGAGGTTGGCGACCTGGTATCGCTAATGGCGTCAGTAAATTATGTGGGTAAAACGTCGCTTGTTGTAGGTATTAAGGTCATTTCGGAAAATATCAAAACCAATACCGTGCACCATACCAATACCAGCTATTTTACTATGGTGGCAAAGAACGAGGATAACCTGCCTGTTATGGTACCAGGCCTGGTATTGCAGAACCGCACCCAGGTAAGGCGTTTTCTTGAAGCTGTTCGCCGTAAGCAGCTTAAACATAATTATAAACAGGAGGCCGATAAGATAGTGATGCCGGATAACGAGGAACTGTGCCGGGAAATGCTTGAAGGCGAACGCTGTACCATAGCCTGATAATGTGCGTTTTTATGCGATATTTGCCAAACCTTAACACTTTTTTATCGTAATAGCATTTATGCGGGCTTTATTTGGTTTAATCATTCTGTTAGCGGTAAAAGTCAGTGTTTTTGCCCGAGCCATAGTCGCGGTTCCGCCCGCACCGAAGAAAACGGTCGACAGCCTCAATATTGTTAGTTTTAATATTTATCTGGAATCCCCGGATTCAGCCCGCCATTTAGCGGAAAAGGCACTCATTCTTGCTGAAAAGGTAAAATATGCCGATGGCATTGGCCGCAGTTTCCTCAACGTAGGCCATGTTTACTGGTCGCAATCCTATTACCCCATCGCTTTGTTTTATTTTAATAAAGCGTTAATGAATATTCCGAAGGAGGATCATCTGTTGATTTCAAGCTGTTACAATATCATCGGGCGCACCTACTCCGATCTGCGAAACTTCAAACTGGCACTGTATAATCTTAATCTATCCGAGCAGTACGCCCACGGCGATCCGGACCGGGTGGCCGAAGTTTATAGTGAACGCTCTTTAGTTTACCGCAGGCAGGGTAAATACGGGGCGGCGCTTGACGATGCTAAAAAGGCTTTAAAACTTAATGCGAAAGCACACGACGAGCCTAATACAGCTGTATTATATGGCCGTTTAAGCACTATATATACCTTAATGGGAAGGTATAAGGAGTCGATAGCTTATTCGGATACCGCGTTGGCAATGAGCTTTACGACACACAATAAACGATTGCGTGCTACCACTTTTGTGGAATATGCCGTAGTTTATAATAAGTTGCACGATTACGAAAAGGCGGTGTTTTATGCGGTAAAAGGCGGTAACCTGGCCGATACTATCGGAGTGGTAGACGCTATTTCCGGCGCTTATAAGGCCCTGATAAATACTTATGAAATAAAGGGCGATCTGAAAATGGCCATGTTTTACCAGAAAAGGTTCAACAAAATGGAGGATAGCCTCAGCACATTTAATAAGATAAAAAACACCGAACTGATACAGGATTATTTCGCCCTCGAAAAGCACCTGAATGATATTGCTGATATGGAACGGGCAGGCCAGCAAAATAAGGCCATGCTGAAATGGCAGCGTGCCGTTATCGTAACGCTTGCTGTTGCACTGCTGGTTGTTGTTTTTGTGCTGTTTATTACCTATTATTTCTATACGCAGAAAAAGAAATTGGGCGAACGTTTGAACGAGCAGAACGAAGGTCTTATGAAACAAAAGCAACTGATAGAAGTGCAGGCTGCTAATCTTGAAGTGGTTGCCAATATAAAAGACAAACTACTGGCTACCATAGCGCACGACCTGCGCACACCGCTGGCTAACCTGCGGAATATCACCGACATGTTTGGCGTGGATTACCTGTCCAAAGAAGAGGTTCATATCCTGATGAAGGATATAAACCCGATGGTCAAAACCGCAGAACTTACCCTGTCGAATCTTTTGGACTGGGCAGGCAGCAAGATAAAGGAACGCGGTGTCAACTCATCCGGCCTGGATATTGCCCTCCTGGGGGCGGAAGTGGAGCAGGTTTTTAGCCAGGCTCTCGAAAAAAAGAATATCAGGTTTATTAATAAGGCAGTTACCGGTAATTCTGCCCTGGCCGATGAGAACCATATCAAGGTTGTGTTGCGTAACCTGGTAAGCAACGCCGTTAAATTTACGGATAACGAAGGCCGTATAACCCTTAATTCTACCTTTGGCGATGATGGTCTCATTATCAGCGTAGAAGACACCGGCAAAGGTATGAGCGAAGCCGAAATGGGAAAGTTATTCTCCATACAAACACATTTTTCCCAACGGGGCACTTCCGGCGAAAGCGGTACTGGCATCGGCCTGATGCTTTGTAAGGAGCTGGTTGAACTTAACGGCGGTAAACTCTGGATATCTTCCGCTCCTGGCAAAGGCAGCAAATTTTATTTCAGCCTCCCGCTGAACAGGGCGTATGCCTGATCTTTGGTTTTACCCTGCCCTTTCTCCTTAATTCAAAGTAACCGACGCTGTAAATTCAGGTTCCGAAACGTCGCTGTAAAATTTACACAAGCTATTTGCATCTTTTCTCAATGTAATTTATAAATTAGCTAACCCAATTATTAGTGTCAATTAAACACCGTTTCCTGATGAAAAATAAAATACGCCTGGTTGCTGTTTTTGCCTTTTTATGCGCAGGTATTTTTAGCACCCATGCTCAAACCGGCCCGGTAGGCATTTTTGACGGACAGTCCGACATTGGCCTCGTAAGGCATAAGGGTGGCGCGACGTACGACAGCAACGTACAGCAATATCAAGTGGAAGGGGCAGGCACTAATGTTTGGGCCACACACGATGAGTTCCATTACTTATGGAAAAAGATGAAGGGCGATTTCATCCTGCGCACCAATATCAGTTTTATCGGTAAAGGGGTTGAGGAGCATCGCAAAGTGGGATGGATGGTCCGCTCCTCGCTTGATACAAATTCAAAACATCTGAGCGCTGTGGTGCATGGTAGCGGATTAACATCGTTGCAGTACCGAGCGTCTGTTGGCGGGGCCACCCTCGAAAAAAAGTTTGAGCTCACCGGCGCCGATGTGATTCAACTGGAACGGAAGGATGGTATATATACCATGTCGGTAGCGCATAAAGGCGAGACATTTGTTAGTGTAAAACTGGATACTGCTGATTTTTTGGGTGACGATGTGTATGTGGGCCTTTTTATCTGTTCGCACAACGCAGACGTGGTCGAAAAGGCAACCTTTAATAATGTACGTATAGTGGTACCGGCCCCCAAAAACCTGGTGCCATACCGCAATTATATAGGAAGCAGTATAGAAATTCTCGACCTGGCAGATCAGAATGCAAAAGTGATCTACCAGATACCTAATTCGCTTCAGGCGCCAAACTGGACGCAAGATGGCAAATCACTGATCTATAACCGCGACGGCATCCTGTACAATTTCAACCTGGCAACTGGTACACCAACAGCTATCAATACGGGTGTGGCCAGCCACAACAATAACGATCATGTGATCTCCTTCGACGGCAAAATGCTGGCCGTAAGCAGTGGCAACGGCGAAAAGGGCGCTTCTGTTGGTTTTACCGTGCCTATTGGCGGTGGAGAGGCGAAACAGATCACGCCTACCGGGCCCTCTTACATGCACGGCTGGTCGCCAGATGGGAAATACATCGTATTCTGCGGCGACCGGAATGGCGAATATGATGTTTACCGCATCCCTTCAGGCGGTGGTCCTGAAGTAAGGCTGACCGATGCAAAAGGATTAGATGATGGTCCCGAATACAGTCCCGACGGCAAATACATTTACTTTAACTCGGTGCGGTCGGGCCTGATGCAGGTATGGCGTATGAAAGCGGATGGAAGCGAGCAGACCCAGCTTACCAACGATGATTTTAACAATTGGTTTCCCCATGTTTCGCCTGATGGTAAGTGGATAGTTTATATCACTTTTTTGAAAGATGAAGTATCCCCCGGAGATCACCCGTTTTATAAACATGTTTATTTAAGGGTGATGCCTGTGAGCGGCGGCCCATCGCGGGTGGTGGCATATTTATATGGTGGACAAGGCACCATCAATACCCCGTCGTGGGCGCCGGACAGCAAGCACCTGGCGTTGGTGAGCAACTCGAGCCTGTTATTTCCGGCTTTTCCGATAGGACAGTAATAAAAGAAACACGCTAAAAAATCAGATAAAAAATGGATAATTCACGCAGAGACTTCATCAGGAATACAGCCCTTGTGGTTGCCGGTACAGCTTTAGTGTCGTCAAACGACCTGTTCGCCGCACCAAAAAAGATCGAAAGGGTAGGACTACAGCTCTATTCGGTCCGCGATGCCATGGACAAAGATCCCGCAGGCTCGCTCAAGAAATTGGCCGATATGGGATATGTTCATGTGGAACATGCCAATTACGTAAACCGTAAATTCTATGGGTATACCGCTAAGGAGTTTAAAAAACTATTATCGGGCATGGACTTGCAAATGCATAGCGGCCATACCGTAATGACAGCGCATGATTGGGACGATGCAAAAAACGATTTTACTGATAAATGGAAATATACCGTTGAGGATGCAGCCGAAGTTGGCCAGCGCTATGTGATCAGTCCGTGGCTTGACGAAGGTTTGCGTCACGATCCTGATAAATTAAAAAAGACGATGGATCAGTTTAACAAATGCGGCGAGCTTTGCAAAAAATATAACATGAAATTCGGTTATCATAATCACAACTTTGAGTTCAGCACCAAAGTGGGCGATGGTACGCTATACGACTAT
The DNA here is from genome assembly GCF_035492695.1 of Mucilaginibacter sp. Taxonomy (GTDB): domain Bacteria; phylum Bacteroidota; class Bacteroidia; order Sphingobacteriales; family Sphingobacteriaceae; genus Mucilaginibacter. The sequence goes on from NZ_DATJJC010000006.1 coordinate 276,675, forward strand.
ATTTTAGCCAACACCGACCCTGAATTGGTTGCACAGCAAATGGATGTGGGCAATATGCTGGGCGCAGGCGGTATTGCGCTGGATCTGCTGAAAAAATACCCCGGTCGTTTTGAACTGTTGCATGTAAAGGACGAAATAAAAAGTACTACCGGCCAGGGTATGGATGGCTACGATAGCACCATACTCGGCGAAGGCGTTATGCCGGTTAGGGATATTGTGAAGGAAGCCCGCAAGCATGGTGGCACCAGCTGGTTCATCATCGAGCAGGAATCGTACCAGGGTAAGGATCCGTTCGATTGTGTAAAAATTGATTTACAAACTATGAAAAAATGGGGTTTCTAACCCCTTTTTCGTTACTTTTCATCGGGTAAAAAATCCGTTGCGGCGTATTGCCAGAATAAGGGGTATTTTTTTGCGTTTTTATTTTATCATGTCAATTATACACTATATTGCCAGTGTTTCCCCTAAAACAGGCATTATAACCTAATTTAACAAATGGACAGGCGTACAGCGATCCGAAATTTAGCTCTGGTACTCAGTAGCGCGGCAATATTACCGGCTTGTACTAAGGATAATCCAACGGCTCATTTCAAACATTTTGATATCACCGGCGACCAGGAAACATTGGTGGCAGATTTGGCAGAAACCATCATTCCCAAAACAACCACACCCGGGGCAAAGGATCTTAATCTCGATAAGTTTGTTTGGCTGATGCTGGATGATTGTACAAAAAAAGAGGATCAGGATGCCTTTTTCAAGGGCATGGATAAGTTTAATGATCTTACCAAAAAGATGTATAACAAAAGCTTTGCCGACTGTAGTAAAACCGAGAAAGCAGCGATTCTGGGCACCTTTGAAAAGAAACCGGGCGATAAACCCGCCGGCAGCAGAGCTGCAGGAAAAAAAGGAGACAAAGCCGAAAAGAAAGATGATTTGCAGGCATTTTATGGTACTGTAAAAGGGTTGACGGTTTTCGGTTACACCCAATCCCAATATTTCATGACTAAAGAAATTGTTTATGAACTGGTGCCGGGCCGGTATAACGCACATTTCCCTGTTAAAAATAATATGAAGGCATAAAATGGCTAATCTGAATATAGACAGCGCGAAAGAGCGCACCTTTGACGCTATTGTAATTGGATCGGGGATAAGCGGAGGCTGGGCGGCCAAAGAACTGACTGACAAGGGCCTTAAAGTTTTGATGCTGGAGCGCGGCCGCGACGTAAAGCATATTAAGGATTATCCTACCACCAATATGTACCCCTGGGAATTCAAGCACCGGGGCGAGTTGCCCATGGATGTGCAGGAGGCCAATCCTATAGTGAACCGTTGTTATGCTTTTGGCGAGAGTGCCGCTCATTTTTTTGTAAAGGACAAAGAACATCCTTATATACAAACCAAGCCTTTTGATTGGATACGTGGTTACCAGGTGGGTGGTAAATCGCTGCTTTGGGCGAGGCAAACCCAGCGATGGAGCGAGTTTGATTTTGAAGGTCCGGCAAGGGACGGTTTCGCGGTCGACTGGCCTATTCGTTATAAAGATATTGCGCCCTGGTATAGTCACGTAGAAAAGTTCGCAGGTATATCTGGTAATAAGGACGGTATTGCCGAACTGCCTGATGGTGAGTTTTTGCCTGCATTTCCATTAAATGCTGTGGAAGAATACTTTAGCAAGCACGTTAAAGTAAATTACCAGAACAGGCATGTTATTAGTGCACGCTGTGCGCATCTATCCAAACCAAACCAAATACATCTCGACCAGGGCCGGGCGCAGTGTCAGGAGCGCACTATTTGCGAACGCGGGTGCCCTTTCGGTGGATATTTCAGCAGTAATGCTTCAACCATTCCCTGGGCACTTAAGTCCGGCAACCTAACAATAAGGCCATTTTCGGTAGTCGAGTCTATTATATATGACGAAAACAAGGGGAAAGCAAGCGGTGTCCGCATTGTAGATACCAACACCAAAAAAGCGGAAGAATTTTATTCGCGTATCATTTTTGTAAACGCGGCGGCCCTTAACACCAACCTGATATTACTCAACTCCAAATCGAACCGTTTTCCAAATGGGCTGGGCAACGATAGCGGCGTGCTGGGTAAGTTTGTGGCATTCCATAATTATTCGGCACACATAGGCGCCGAGGTGGAAGGCTTTGAAGAATGGGCAACCGATGGTCGCAACCCAGCCGGCGGAGGATATATTCCGCGCTTCAGGAATGTATATAAGCAGGAAACTGATTTTCTGCGCGGTTACGCATCAGGCTTCAGTGCCTATCGGGGTTTCAAACACAGCTACGACGGCTTTGGCGAAGATTTCAAAGCCGGTCTGTCAACAAAAGAATATGGGCCGTGGCGCGTAGGTTCACACATGATGGGCGAAACTATTCCGAAGGAAACCAATTTTGTAAAGCTTGATAACAGTAATAAAGATGCATGGGGCGTGCCTTTGCTGGATATCTCAGTTGATTATGATGACAACGACGAGAAAATGAAAAAGGATTATATCGAACAGCTTACCGAAATGTTCACAAGCGCCGGGTTCAAAAATATCCAGCCGTCCACCAACCACCAGGCGCCGGGATTGGATATTCATGAAATGGGAGGTGTAAGGATGGGCAGGGACCCTAAAACATCCATGCTGAATAAATGGAACCAGTTGCACGCATGCACCAATGTTTTTGTAACGGATGGCGCAAGTATGACGTCTACTTCATGCCAGAATCCGTCACTTACGTACATGGCTCTTACTGCCCGCGCAGTTGACCATGCCGTAAGCGAATCGAAAAAGGGGAATCTATGATCCTATAAGCCGCAAAAAAGCTTATATAAAACCAAGGAAAAAAGGCCTCCACGTAATTGCAAAGCCCTTATTGTGTTAAAAAAACGCAATGGGATTTATATAAAAGGAAAATAATTTTTTACATTAGTCGCACTAACCAAGATTTAACTAAAACAATCATTTTTTTAACATGTCAACCAACACATACGACGCTATTGTGATCGGCTCTGGGATATCCGGGGGATGGGCAGCAAAGGAGCTTACTGAAAAGGGCCTGAAAACGATCATGCTCGAAAGGGGCAGGGATATCAAACACGTAAAGGATTATGTAAACGCCAATAAGGCGCCCTGGGAGTTTGAACATAGGGGAGGCCGTACCGTGCAGATGGAGAAGGATTATCCCGTACTAAAGAGGGATTACCCTCTCAATGAAACCAACCTGGATTACTGGGTTAACGAAAAGGAAAGCCCGTATGTCGAGATCAAGCGGTTTGATTGGTTTCGCGGTTACCACGTTGGTGGCCGTTCGCTGATGTGGGGCCGTCAAAGCTATCGCTGGCACGATACCGATTTTGAAGCTAACCTGAAAGATGGCATAGGCGTCGATTGGCCTATCCGTTACAAGGACCTGGAACACTGGTACACTTATGCTGAAGGCTTTGCCGGTATATCAGGTAACCGCGATGGTGTGCCTATCCTGCCCGACGGTAATTTTATGCCGCCAATGGAAATGAATTGTGTGGAAAAAGACGTTGCAGCACGTATAAACGAACATTATAAAAAAGAAGGCAGGCACATGATCATCGGCCGTACGGCAAATATCACCAAGCCGCTTCCCGGTCGTACTAACTGCCAGTATCGTAATAAGTGCTGGCTGGGGTGCCCATTCGGCGCTTATTTTAGTACACAATCATCAACATTACCCGCTGCTATGGCAACCGGGAACCTTACGCTAAGGCCATGGTCTATCGTGACGAAAATACTTTACGATAAGAACACCAAAAAAGCTACGGGCGTTGAAGTTTTGGACGCTGAGAACAATCAGACCTATGAGTACCACGCTAAAATAGTTTTCGTAAATGCATCAACGTTAAACTCGGCGTGGGTGCTGATGAACTCAGCAACAGACGTTTGGCCCGACGGTTTGGGCAGCAGCAGCGGCGAATTGGGTCACAACCTGATGGACCATCACCTGGGTGTAGGCGCAGGCGGCAGGGTTGAAGGGTACGACGATAAATATTATTTCGGACGCCGTGCCAACGGCATTTATATTCCGCGTTACCGCAACCTCAATGGCGAAAAACGCGATTACATCCGTGGCTTTGGTTATCAGGGTGGCGGTGGCCGCGATGAATGGGGAAGGACTATTCCTGAATTAAGTATTGGCGGTGCGTTCAAAGACGCATTGGCTGAACCGGGCGAATGGAATTTTGGTATGGGTGGCTTTGGCGAAACACTGCCATACCACGAGAACAGGACTTACCTGGACAAGGACAAAAAAGATAAATGGGGCTTGCCTGTTTTGGCTATCGACGCAACGGTAAAAGATAACGAGAAGAAAATGCGTATTGATATGGCAAACGACGCTAAAGAAATGCTGGAAGCTGCCGGGGTGAAGGACGTTCATACTTTCGTCAGTGAACCGGTACTGGGCCGTGGTATCCACGAAATGGGCACCGCCCGCATGGGCCGCGATCCGAAGACTTCGGTGCTGAACGAATGGAACCAGGTTTGGGATGCAAAAAACGTGTTTGTTACGGACGGTGCATGTATGGCCTCTACAGCCTGTCAAAACCCTTCGTTAACTTATATGGCTTTAACTGCGCGTGCAGCAAACCACGCCGTGGAAGAGCTTAAAAAAGGGAATATTTAATTTAGGGATTATTGATCAATTTATCGATAATTCAATAAATCAGTAATTCAATAATTATAAAACAGATACCAATGACTGAAGAACCTGAAAATTTACCCCAGGATCCCACAAGGAGGGATTTTATTAAGAAAGGCGCCCTCGCGGCAGCCGGATTTATGATCGTTCCCCGCTTTGTGCTGGGCGGCAAGGGTTATCGCGCACCAAGCGATATGCTTACCGTTGCCAGTGTAGGTTGCGGTGGCAAAGGGCAAAGTGATATAGCTATGTTTGCCAGGAGCGGCAAAGCTAATATTGCTTACTTGTGCGATGTTGACGATAAGCAAGCTGCCACCACGTTTAAAAACTTCCCTAAAGCCAAACGTTATAAGGATTGGCGCGAAATGTTTGATAAAGAATCGAAAAATTTTGATGCCGTTTCAGTTTCAACTCCCGACCATACCCACGCTGTAGTGGCTTATAATGCCATGGCCCGCGGCAAACACGTCTATGTTCAGAAACCAATGACGCATGATCTTTGGGAAGCGCGCACGCTTACAGCAGCCGCAAAGAAATTTAAGGTAGTTACCCAAATGGGGAACCAGGGCGCTTCCAACGACGGCACACGTTTGATGTCGGAATGGTATGATGCCGGTTTAATAGGCGATGTGCATACGATATATTGCTGGACTAACCGCCCGGTATGGCCACAGGGCGTTGCATGGCCAAAAACTAAAGCAGAGGTTCCGCCAACGCTGGATTGGAACTTATGGTTAGGTAATGCTCCATATAAGGATTTTGTGGATAACCTGGTGCCTTTCAACTGGCGGGGCTGGTGGGACTACGGTACAGGCGCATTGGGCGATATGGGCTGCCACCTGGTGGAGGCGCCGTTCAGGGTGCTCGACCTTGAGTATGTAAAAGATGTGCAGGCCAGCGTGGGTTCTGTTTATGTAGGCGAATTCACCAAAGGTGTTTTCCCTGAAAGCTGCCCGCCATCAAGCCATATTACCATGACTTTTCCCAAAACCGCTAAAACCAAAGGCGATGTTACATTGCACTGGATGGACGGCGGCATTGAACCCGAAAGGCCGGAGGAACTTGGACCTAATGAGCCCTATGGTGGTGAAGAAGGCAACGGTTGCTTGTTTATCGGCACAAAAGGAAAAATGTATTCAAGTACTTATTCGGACGCTGCCCACCTGCTGCCAAGCTCGCGTATGCAGGAAGAGGCTGTTAAAGATGCAAAACAGCGTTGGGCACGTGTACCCGGCGGCGCTAACGGTCATTACGCACAGTGGGTGGAAGGTTGCATTGCCGGTTACGGAAAAACCGAATTAAGCTCGCCGTTTGATAAGGCAGGCCCGCTTACCGAAGCTTTACTGATGGCAAACCTGGCAGTAAGGGGTCACGACCTGGCTGTAAAAGGTGCAAACGGGCGCAATACTTACCCGGGCCAGGTAAAACTGCTTTGGGACAATGCGAATATGAAGGTAACCAACTTCGACGAAGTAAATCAATACGTGAAACGTAATTATCGCGAAGGCTTTGCATTAACCGTTTAAAGCATTGCATTTACTTTGATTTTACCTATATTTAATTCGTCAAACCAATTAAAAATCAATAATTCATTAATTTAGTAAATCAATAACTACAATGAATAGAAGAGATGCCATCGGAAGAGTAGCCCTGATAATGGGCGGTACTATGATAGGTGCTGAATTTTTGCTCTCGGGTTGTAAACCAAACGCTCCAAAGGTAGCTGACCTTTTCGACCAGGATCATGTTGCCTTTATGGACGAAGTGGCCGATACTATTTTGCCTGATACAGCCAGCAGCCCTGGCGCAAAAGCCGCAAAAGTAGGCGCCTTTATGGCGGTGATGGTGCGTGATTGTTACGAAACTCCTGACCAGGATATATTCCTGAAAGGTATAACACAGATCGATGACGCCAGCAACAAAAAATTCAGCAAAAAATTTATGGACCTGGACGCTACCCAGCGTACTGCTTTACTAACCGATTTGGATAAAGAGCAACAGGGATATTCAAAAACCAAGAAACCAAAGGATCCTAACCATTATTTCAGGATGATGAAGGAGCTTACTTTGTTGGGCTATTTTACGTCGGAAGTCGGCTGTACCAAAGCACTGCGTTACGTTCCGGTACCAGGCCGTTATGATGGTTGTATCCCATACAAAAAAGGCGACAAAGCCTGGGCCCTGTCCTGATCATAAATGGACCGAATTGATTGGGTTGATTAAGTTATCGGGTTCATTCCGGCCCGAACTTGATCGACCCAATTGACTTAACGCAAATCAATCTACCTAATAATTACTTAACTAAATACAACAAATGAGCAAAAGAAAATTGCGCATGGGTATGGTTGGCGGTGGTAAGGATGCCTTTATAGGTGCCATTCATCGCATAGCCGCTAATATGGATGGCCTGATCGAGCTTGTTTGCGGAGCATTGAGCATACACGAAGATGTGGCCCGTGAAAGCGGAAAAATGCTATTTCTACCCGAAAACAGGACCTATTTGAATTTTGAAGAAATGATCCATGCTGAAGCCAGGCTACCGGCCGATCAGCGTATGGATTTTGTTACTATCGTTACCCCAAATTTTGCACATTTCGCCCCGGCAATGCTTGCATTGGATAATGGCTTTAATGTGGTTATCGAAAAGCCCATCGCCTTTACGCTGGAAGAAGCAAAGCAACTGAAGAAAAAGCTCGAAGAAACTGGCCTGATGCTTCTGTTGACTCACACTTATTCGGGTTACCCGATGGTGAAAGAAGCGCGTGATGTTGTAAAAAGTGGCAAACTTGGGAAGGTAAGAAAAATATATGTAGAATATCACCAGGGATGGCTGAGTAAACTTTCCGAAAGGGAAGGCAATGCGCAGGCCGCCTGGCGCACCGACCCAAAGCGATCGGGCAAAAGCGGTTGTATGGGCGATATAGGTACACATGCCGCCCACCTTGCCGAATATATTTCAGGCTTAAAGATCAAGCAGATGTGTGCGTCGCTAAACACCGTTGTGGAAGGACGCATGCTGGATGATGATGGCGCGATACTGCTGCGTTTCGAAGAAAATGCGACTGGCGTGCTCACCGCTTCGCAAGTAGCTGCCGGAGAGGAAAATGCATTGAAGATTCGTGTATATGGCGAAAACGGTGGCCTTGAATGGGCCCAACAGGAGCCGAATACTTTAACATTGAGGTGGAGCGACAAGCCTGCCGAAACGCTGCGCGCCGGTTCAAATTATAGCGACAGGGAATCATCTTATGCCACAAGTAACTGCCGCACGCCGGGAGGCCACCCCGAAGGTTATTTAGAAGCATTCGGGAACCTTTACCGTAATTTCGCTTTGGCGCTTAGCGCTAAAATGAATGGTGAGGAACCCCATAAGGAATGGTTGGATTTTCCGGGAGTTGAGGACGGCATCCGGGGTATGGCCTTTATCGATAACGTGGTCGCTTCGAGCCAGTCGGACAAAAAATGGTACGATCACATAGTAGAATAACTTTTAGCACAAATAAAAACTCCCTCTCCTTTGGAGAGGGTTGGGGAGAGGCTTAATGAGAACGATAAAAGGACCCGCCATATTCCTGGCACAATTTATAGGCGACCAGGAACCATTCAATAATCTTACTTCGATATGCAAATGGGCAAAAGGTTTAGGCTATAAGGCCGTCCAGTTGCCCACCAACGACCTGCGTTTCATCGATGTGCATAAGGCTGCTGAAAGCAAAACTTATGCCGACGAGATCAAAGGACAGGTAGCCGAATGCGGGTTGGAAATATCGGAATTATCAACTCACCTGCAGGGACAGTTAGTGGCTGTTAACCCTGTTTACGATGAACTTTTTGATGCTTTCGCGCCCGATCAATTCAAAAATAATCCAAAGGAAAGGCAAAAATGGGCCGTCCAACAGGTAAAGGATGCGGCAAAAGCTTCGCAAAATTTGGGGCTGAACGCAAGCGTTACTTTTAGTGGGGCATTACTTTGGCCGATGGTATACCCCTGGCCGCAGCGCCCGCCTGGAATGGTCGACACCGGTTTTAATGAACTGGCCAAACGCTGGAAGCCGATATTGGATGTTTACGAAGATTGCGGCATCGACCTTTGTTATGAAATACATCCCGGCGAGGACCTGCACGACGGTATAACTTACGAGATGTTCCTGGAAAAGGTAAACAATCACAAGCGTGCCTGTTTGCTTTATGACCCTTCACACTTTGTTTTACAATGCCTGGATTATTTGGAATACATCGACAACTACCATGAACGTATCAAAATGTTCCATGTGAAGGATGCGGAGTTTAACCCAACGGGGAAACAAGGGGTGTATGGCGGTTACCAGAACTGGGTTGACCGTGCCGGCCGCTTCCGTTCGTTGGGCGATGGACAGGTTGACTTCAAATCGATATTCAGTAAATTAACCGCTTACGATTATCCGGGATGGGCGGTTTTAGAGTGGGAGTGTGCATTAAAACATCCTGAGGACGGTGCAAGAGAAGGCGCCGAATTCATCAAAAATCACATTATCCGTGTAACCGAAAAGGCATTTGACGATTTTGCCGCCTCGGGGGGCGACGAAGGATTTAACCGCAAATTGCTCGGGATAGACTAATTAAAAATGAACCAATTTTAACCTAAAATTATAACAATGCAGATCAATCGTACACAACTATTCAGGGCAAGTTGCCTTTCCTTGTTGGTTACATCACTCTCGTTTGGTATCCGTGCGGGTATCCTGAATAAGCTGGGAACAGATTTTCAATTGGATAAAGCTCAATTAGCTTCTATTACGGCAACAGCATTTTGGGGTTTCCCATTAGCTGTGGTATTTGGTGGTATCATTGTGGATATGATCGGCATGAAGAAGTTGCTTGTACTGGCCTTTGTTTTTCATCTTGCCGGAATATTGCTTACGGTGTTTGCTCAGGGTTACTGGACATTGTTCCTGTCAACATTGCTAATTGGTCTTGCAAATGGTACAGTTGAAGCTGCTTGTAATCCATTGGTTACAGCATTGTATCCTGAAAATAAGACCACCAAACTTAACCATTTCCACCTTTGGTTCCCTGGTGGTATTGTAATTGGTACACTCATCGTTTTATTGCTCAATAAAATTAACATTGGATGGCAGGTACAAGTAGGTGTGATGTTAATACCGACAATTATCTATGGTTTCCTGTTCTCAAAATTAGATTTTCCCGTTACTGAAAGAGTTTCTTCAGGAGTTTCAACTGGCGGTATGTATAGGGCGCTTTTGAACCCACTGTTCATATTTATGTTCATTTGCATGTTCGGCACTGCAATCACAGAGTTGTTTACTGGCCAGTGGATAGACGTATTGCTCAAAAACGTAACCGATAATGCGATACTGATATTAACGTTGGATACAGGGGTGATGGTTATCGGGCGGGGGTTTGCCAAACCTGTATTAAAATTGATTCCGCCAGAAGTACTGTTATTGATATCGACCATTTTAGCAGCGCTGGGTATTTACATGCTAAGTACAGTAACCGGACCTGCTATATATGCTGCCGCAATTATTTTCGGCATGGGTGTTTGCTATTTTTGGCCAACTATGCTTGGATTCGTTAACACAAACTTGCCTAAAACAGGAGCGTTAGGACTTAATTTAATGGGCGGCGCAGGTATGTTCGCTGTTTCATTATACACCATTATCATGGGTTCGCACTATGATGAAATTGTGAAGCAAGCTAACGGCGACAGTAGTTTTGCCGGTCAAAAAATATTACTGGCAACGTTAGTTATCCCATTGGTATTGATCGTTGCATTTGGTGGCCTTGTCCTATACATGCGCTCAAAAAATAAATCAAAACCTTTGCAGCAGGTAGCTGTATAAATTATTGCCGGATTGTTTAAATTGCAGGCTGAACAAAAAATAAAATCACAACACAACAACTTTCTATTTTATTATGAAAAAAGTATTTATCGTTCTTGGCCTGAGTTTGGCAGTAGCCGCCTGTGGTGGCAATAAATCGGGTAACGATTCATCCGCAGATAGTACGTCTGCCGCTAATCAAACCGCTGCGACGGCAGAATCGAGCGCTGCTCAGGACACTGCTGCAAGCCATGATGGCACCGACAAAGCCGGCGGCACGCCTGCTGCACCCGGCGCGCAACTGATCGCTAAATCGGACTGTAGCACCTGCCATAAGGAACAGCAAAAGATCGTTGGCCCTGCCTTTGCCGAAGTTGCCGATAAATATAAGGACAAGGGCGATGCCATTGTAGATACACTTGCCAACAAGATCATTAAGGGTGGCAGCGGTAACTGGGGCACCACACCAATGGTTGGTCACCCTTCAATATCTATGGACGATGCCCGTACCATAGTTAAATATATTTTGTCAGTAAAAAAGCAATAATATTTATAAAATCCGGTCAATGACACCAACCATCCGAGTCAAACTGTCAACAATGATGTTCCTGGAGTTCTTCATCTGGGGAGCGTGGTTTGTAACGATGGGAACGTACCTTATCCACAACCTGCATGCAACTGGCGAACAAAATGGAACCGCTTATGCTACGCAGGCTTTTGGCGCTATTATCGCGCCGTTCGTAATTGGTCTTATAGCAGACAAATATTTTTCTGCACAAAAAATATTGGCCGTATTACACCTGGTTGGGGCAGGGTTGTTATATTATGAGTCTACTGCACCCGATTTCGCGACGTTCTTTCCAGGTATTCTGGCTTATATGATTATATATATGCCCACACTTGCCCTCGTCAATTCGGTTTCGTTTAAACAAATGACAGACCCAAGCAAGGATTTTCCGCTGGTTCGGGTTTTTGGCACTGCTGGCTGGATGGTTGCTGGGTTTGTGATAGGCTGGCTCAATTGGGAACAGACAGGTTCGCTGGCGCTGACATTCAAAATGGCTGCCGGGGCATCACTTATATTAGGCCTCTTAAGTTTCACACTTCCTGATACCCCGCCCGGGAAAAAAGGGCAGAAAACTTCTATCGGCGATATAATGGGGCTGGATTCAATAGGCCTTCTGAAAAAAAGGTCTTATTTGGTTTTCTTCCTGGCATCAGTTGCAATTTGTATTCCACTGGCATTTTATTACAACTTTACCAATCCGTTTTTGAACGAAGTAGGCATGAAACGCGCAGCTGCGGTACAAGGCCTGGGCCAGTTTTCCGAGTTGTTTTTTATGGCGGCGATGCCGTTCTTTTTTGTAAGACTCGGAGTGAAAAAAATGCTGGCATTAGGTATGCTGGCATGGGCGCTGCGCTATGTTTGTTTTGCCTATGGTGATGCAGGGGCTAATTATTGGATGCTTATTGCAGGTATTGTCTTACATGGTATTTGTTACGATTTCTTCTTCGTGACGGGCCAGATATATACGGATAGGTTTGCTGGTGAACGCTTTAAAAGCGCCGCGCAGGGATTCATTACCCTGGCTACCTATGGCTTGGGAATGATGATTGGGTATTATATGTCGGGACCAATTGTCGATCACTGGAAAACATCCGAAACCACACATAACTGGACGACAATTTGGCTTATACCGGGCGGAATAGCAGTGGTAGTGATGATTTTCTTCCTCTTATTTTTTACGGACAAGAAACATACCGAAGAACAACCAGGATTGGATATTGAAGAACCATCTCCCAAAGTTGAGATATAAAAACCAATTAAACATGGGTAACCAAAACCGCCGATCGGTTATTAAAAATATGCTGGCAGGCACAGCAGCTATCACCGCATCAGGAATGCTATCATCATTTACAACAAGTGAAAAGCGCGACGGGCAGTTCGCCCCGCTCAAAGGAAATATCAACCATTCAGTTAGCCCGTGGTGCTACAGCGAGCTGACGCTCGATCAGCTTTGCGAAACATCCAAGGGCCTTGGTATTACGGGTATCGACCTTTGCGGGCCGAAAGATTGGCCGACATTGCAAAAGCATGGCATGTATTCGCCGATGTGTAATGGCGCCGAGATAAACCTGACCGATGGTTTCGGCGATACGCAATTTCATGCAACATTGCAGAAAAGTTATACCGACATGATCCCGTTGGTTGAAAAGAACGGGTACAAAAACCTGATCTGCTTCAGCGGAAGCCGCAGGGGTAAAGACAATGAGACCGGGTGGAACAATTGTGTAACCGGCCTTAAACCATTGGTTGCGCTGGCCGAAAAGCACAACGTGGTTTTATGTATGGAATTGCTGAACAGCAAGATCGACCACAAGGATTACCAGTGTAATAATGTTGAATGGGGTGTAGAGCTTTGCAAGAGGCTTAACTCCAATAGTTTTAAATTGCTGTTCGATATCTATCACATGCAGATAATGGAAGGGGATATCATCAGGAATATTACAGACTATCACCAATACATCGCCCATTTTCATACCGGCGGCATACCAGGCAGGCACGAGATTGACGACACACAGGAATTGTATTACCCGGCAGTAATGAAAGCTATTGTCGCAACCGGTTTTAAAGGATACGTGGGACAGGAATTTGTGCCGAAACGGCCCGATAAGATCGCTTCGTTGCGCCAGGCTATACAGCTTTGTGATGTATAGCATTAATCCATCGGCAAAAATAAAAGTCTATAAAACAAGCAGGCACGCATCGGTGGCGTTAAGCCGCAATTAAGCAACAGGGTTTGATGCGTTGTTTAAGATCGACAAACCAACAAACTAAAACTAAATAAATCTACATGACTAACAGGAGAACATTTTTGGCACAAGCAGGGCTGGCTTCAGCCGCTATTATGCTGGCGCCCGAGTTATTAAAGGCGGCTGGTAAGCACTATCCGGGCCTTCAATTATATACACTACGCGACCAGCTTCCGAAAGACGTAAAGGGTGTAATAGCAAAAGTAGCCAAAGCGGGTTACAAAGAGGTGGAGACTTTCGGCTATGATATGAAAACAGGCTATTGGGGCCTGCATACTGCTGACTTTGGAAAACTGTTAAAGGATAATGGACTGACTACGCCGAGTGGCCATTATGGTATCGACTCCTTTTTTGGCAAAGGTGATACCGAAGAGTTAAAGCGATACATCGAGGTTGCAAAAACCCTTGGCCAAACGTATGTGGTGATACCATCGCTTAACGGCGAGTTCATCAAAACTGTTGACGAGTGTAAAGCTGTTGCCGAAAAGATGAATAAAGCTGCTGATATCTGCAAAGCAGCCGGTTTAAAGCTGGGCTATCACAATCATAATTTTGAATGGAAACCGCTCAGCGGCGGTGCGACTTTTTATGATACCATACTTGCAGAGACTGACCCAAAGCTGGTCCACATGGAAATGGACATATTTTGGGTGGTGCGCGCCGGGCAGGACCCGATAAAAATATTAAAGAAACACGCCGGGCGTTATGCGCTGGTACACGTAAAGGACAGGGATAAAACCAAAACCGATCTGAACACCGAAATAGGCAAGGGGAGCATCGACTTTAAAGCGATCATTCCTGCAGCACGCGCCGCCGGAGTAACACATTTTATAATGGAGCAGGAGAATTTTACCAATATAGACCCTTATGTAAGCATTACTGAAAGCTGCAATTACATGAAAAACACCCTGCACGTGTAAAACATTTTTTAACCAATTAAATTATCAAAATGAAATACAAACTTATTTTAACCGCGATGATGGCAGGAAGCCTTTTTATGGCCAAAGCACAGGAGAAAGCAAAGCCCGAAGATACCGAAATATGGGAACCAGTTCCTAAGGTGGTGACACCGGGCGAACATTTGGGCGACGCACCGTCGGATGCTATTGTTTTATTCGACGGCAAAAACCTGGATGAGTGGGTACAAAACAGCGATGGCTCCCCGGCAAAATGGGATGTAGCCGACGGCATATTGACTGTGAATAAGAATTACGGTAATATCGAGACCAAAAAGAAATTCACCAATTACCAATTGCATATTGAATGGCGCGAACCTGATGGACTTGAAGGTACCGGTCAGGGCAGGGGCAACAGCGGTATCTTCCTGGCCTCTATTGGCAAGGGCGACGCCGGTTATGAGCTACAGGTACTCGATTCGTACAATAACAAAACTTATGTGAACGGCATGGCCGGCAGCTTGTATAAGCAGGCAATTCCATTAGCTAATCCGGGTCGTAAAAACGGAGAATGGCAAACCTATGACGTGATTTGGACAGCACCGGTATTTAACGCAGATGGATCACTGAAATCGCCCGCCTATGCCACTGTGTTTTTTAACGGGGTATTGGTGGAAAATCACTACGAATTAAAAGGGCCTACCTTATACATAGGCAAGCCCGAATATAAGGCTCACGGCCCTTCGCCAATAAAATTGCAGGCACATGGTGATAAAAGTAAGCCGCTAAGCTTCCGCAACATTTGGGTGCGCGAACTCTGATACCGGGTTTAAAAAACATTTTTTGAGCGGGCTTTCCCAATTGGGGAGGCCCGCTATTTTTCGTTTAAGTTAAAATAGCGTAACGTCCGACTTAATTATTTATTAACATTTCCTAACCTTTATATCGCTTTTTCGTAAAAACATCCAATTTATATAAGCCTGATTATAAACCCCCGGAAGGGTGGCGAATGGATTTTGAAGTTGATTGGATGTACGATAGCCACGTTATAATACGCATTACCCGCAGGTTGCTTTTTACGCTCCTGCTTACCAGCCCCTTTCTTTGTTTTTCGCAAAACCAAAGCCTCAAATTTGAGCATTTCGGTACCCGTGAGGGACTGACGCAGATCAACGTGAACTGCATTATCCAGGATAGCCGCGGCTTTATGTGGATAGGCAGCCGTAATGGATTGAACAGGTATGACGGTTATAAATTCATCACTTTTCGTAATGATTCGCAAGATGAAAATAGCCTGAGCAACAACATGATCACCGATATGGCCGAGGACCGTGACGGGAATATTTGGATCGCCACACAGAACGGTCTGAACATGTATGAAAGAAATACGGGTAAATTTGTCCGTTATGCTCACGATGAGCACGATAAATCGAGCCTTTCGAACAATATTTTAAGCAGGCTGACCTTCGATAGCGATGGCAGCCTATGGATTGCAACGCAAACAGGGGGACTTGATCATTTCGACCTGAAAAGGAAAACATTCAGCCACCATTTGCATTCAGACACCAACCCGAACAGTATCGGCGACAACACTATTCGTACGGTATTCCGCGATTCAGAAAACAATATATGGGCAGGCACGGCAAAGGCCGGATTAGCACTGTACAACAGGAAAACCAATAGTTTTAGTAGCTTCCCTTACATCGATCCTGCAAAACGTACCGTGGCGGGCAGCAACGTTATCAGTATCCTGGATAATAACAAAGATCAATTGTGGGTGGGTACACAGGAAGACGGCCTTTTCCTTTTCGATAAAAAAGAGAAGGCTTTTAAACGCTACACGCACGAAGATAGTCCGTCTAACAGCATTTCCAGCAATACTATCTACAGTATGAGCAAAGACGCTTCGGGCAAATTATGGATCGGTACGGAAAATGGCGGGCTGTCTATATTCGATCCAAAGAATCAAAAATTCTATACCTACCGTCACGACGAGGTTGATAACAATAGCATTAATGGCAACTCGATATACGGTATATGCCGCGATAAACTCGGTAATATGTGGCTTGGTGCCTTCAGTGGTGGTGTTAATCTTTTTAAAAAGACGACCGCAAGTTTTTCGGTTTACAAACATAATGCTTCCCCCACCAGTTTATCGAACGATTATGTGCTGGCTCTTTACCAGGATAAGGAAAAAAATATCTGGATTGGAACAGATGGCGGCGGCATTAGCAAATTCGATCCGGAGACCGGCACCTTTATCAATTACAAACAAAAAGCGGGTGGTTTATCCGGTAATTATGACCTGATTATAAAGGAGGGCACCGATGGCAAGTTATGGATAGGTACCTGGGGGGATGGTATTACCGTAATGGATACCAAAACTAAGCAGTGTTACTATTTGAATAAGGATGCGGCAGGATCACATAAATTAAGCGGCAATAATGTCTATAATTTGTTGCAGACAAGGGACGGCAAAATTTGGATCAGTGTATTCGGGGCCGGACTTAATTGTTATGATAAGGCGACCAACACCATCAAATATTATAACTACAATGCCCAGGACCCAAAAAGTATAGCCAGTGACTACATTTATTCGTTGCTCGAAGATAAAAAGGGAAATCTTTGGATCGGGACGTCTGATGGCGGCCTTGATCTGATGGATCGCCGGACGGGCACCTTTACTCATTTTAAACATAGCGAAACACATAATAGCATCAGCAATAACGGCATTACCGATATATTTGAAGATAGCAGGGGTAAGCTTTGGCTTTGTACACTGGCCGGATTGGATGAATTTGACCCGACTACGAAGCATTTTACCATATTTAATAAGAAAAATGGCCTCCCAAGCGATATTATGTATGCCATAAGAGAGGATGACTATGGTAAATTATGGGTAAGTACAAACACTGGCTTGTCTATGTACGATCCCATTAATGGGAAATTCAAAAACTATACAACAGAAGATGGCGTGCAGGGCGATGAATTTAAACCGCATTCGGCGTTAAAAACCTCTGCCGGTAAAATGTATTTCGGCGGTATCAATGGGTTTAACACATTTTACCCCGACCAGATATTGAGTCCTATAGCATTTTCGCCCGTAGTGGTGACGGCCATACAGGTATCAAACAAGCCTTTGACCATTGCAAAAAATAGCAGCGACGCCTCGCCACTGAAAAAGGATATTGCTGATACCAGGGCTATTAAATTATCCTACAAGCAATCTTTTGTCACGCTCGAATATGCTTCGCTTGATTTTGGTTCGCCCGACAAAAAAGAATATGCATATAAGCTTGAAAATTTTGACTCAGACTGGAATAACGTTGGCAGCAGGAATACTGCTTCATATACCAATTTGCCGGATGGGACTTATACTTTTAAGGTAAAGTACCGGAATAGTGCGGGTTTGTGGTCGCCGGTGTCCGAACCATTGCAGATAACTATTGTTCCGCCGTACTGGCTTACATGGTGGTTCAAAACATTAGGCGTATTTGCTGCTGTTGGGTTGATCTACGGTATTTTTAAAATACGCATGAGAGCCATCAAATCTCAAAAACTAACGCTCGAAAAGCAGGTAAAAGAACGCACCGAATTGCTTGCGCAAATGACTATTGATGAGCGCCGTTCGCGCAAAGAAGCCGAGAAAGCACGCGAGGAAGCCGAACATGCTAACAAGGCTAAAAGCATATTCCTGGCAACGATGAGCCACGAGATCCGCACACCAATGAACGGTGTCATCGGTATGGCAACGCTGCTGTCAAGCACCGAACTTACACAGGAACAGGAGGACTATACCGAAACGATCAAAAACTGTGGCGACGCTTTGCTAACAGTTATTAACGACATACTGGATTTTTCCAAGATCGAATCAGGCAACATGGAACTGGATGAACAAGATTTCGACCTGCGGGATTGCGTTGAAGGTGTGCTCGACGTATTTGCAACCAGCGCAACAAAGCAAAATCTCGATCTTGTATACCAGATAGGGCATGATGTGCCTGCACAAATTGTGAGTGATAATTTAAGGTTGCGGCAGGTTTTGATCAACCTGGTGGGCAACGCCATTAAATTTACGAGCAAGGGTGAAATATTTATAAGCGTAAATGCTATCAGTAATAAAAACGGCAGCCTGGAACTGCAGTTTAGTGTCCGTGATACAGGCATAGGTATACCTGCCGACAAATTAGATAAGCTCTTTAAAGCATTTTCCCAGGTTGATTCAAGCACTACCCGCAAATATGGCGGCACCGGATTAGGCCTGGCTATTAGCGAAAAACTGGTTACGTTAATGGGTGGTGTTATAGGCGTCGAAAGCACGCCTGGGCGCGGTACAACTTTTACTTTTACTATAAAAGCAAAGCCCGGGTCAAAATCTGCCCGTAACTATGTTCACCTCAACACGTCCGACATCGAAAATAAGAACATACTGGTAGTCGACGATAATTATACCAATCGTGAGATATTGGCAGCCCAACTTACGCAATGGAAGTTTATCCCGCTTATGGCTGAGTCTGGCTGGCAGGCGCTTGAAATGCTGGCTGCTCACAAGATCGATCTGATCATATGCGATATGAACATGCCCGAGATGGACGGTATCGCATTAGCAAAAAGTGTACGAAAGGTCAGCCCCGAAATGCATATCATTCTGTTAAGCTCAGCCGGGAATGAACAGAGCCGGACCGAGTCGCACTTGTTTAATGTTATATTGAGCAAACCGGCCAAACATCACGTCCTTTACAAACATATTATCGATCAGCTGAAGAACGGCAATAATTTACCCAAAGAGCCGCATCCGGTTAAAACTCAATTCTCGCTTGATTTTGCCAAACAGCACCCCCTGGACATTTTGATCGCCGAAGATAATTACGTGAACCAGAAATTGGCTGTGCATATACTCGAAAAGATGGGCTATCAACCCGATATAGCATCAAACGGGCACGAAGTGTTGAATGCGTTTACCAAAAAACGCTACGACATGGTTTTGATGGATGTACAAATGCCGGAAATGGATGGCCTTGAGGCAACGCAGTTTATCCGCACGCACATGAGCGAGCAGCCGGTGATCATTGCCATGACCGCTAACGCCATGGCCGAAGACAGGGAGATATGCCTTAAAGCCGGCATGGACGACTACCTGAGCAAGCCGATGAAATTATCGGAAGTAATTGCCGCGCTCGAAAAGTGGAGCACATATTCACAGTCGCGCACAAAAATTTCGAGTCAAACGCACTAACAATCAGTAGCATATTAACTTTATTCCCGGGTAGTTTGCGCGGAATAACAGGATGCTCTTTTATGAGTGATTTTTTCGTTTATATTTGCCTTAACTGACCTGACTAACGTCTTGCTTTTCAACGGTATTTATAAACTATGAGAAAACTTTTTCCGATGTTTTGCCTTGTGCTGGTGTGCCGGTCGCTTTTTGCGCAGGTTGAAAAGGCTCCAGCTTATCCATTGATTACCCATAATACTTACATGAGCATATGGTCCTTTGGCGATACATTAACATCGTCTGCAACAAAGCATTGGACAGGTAAAGATCAATCGTTGCTGGGCTTCATCAGGGTAGATGGCGAAGTATACCGCTTTATGGGCAAGGCCCCCAGGAGTTATAAGACATTACTGCCCGCGTCGGATGAGAAAGCCTATCAATGCAAGTACACAGAAACCAGGCCTGCCGATAATTGGATGAGCCCGCAATTTAATGATGCTAACTGGAACACAGGTGGTGCGCCATTTACCGACGATAAGGTCCAGGCTAAAACTCTTTGGAAAAGCAGGGGTATTTGGATGCGAAGAACTTTTACCCTGGACAATACCAATATAGATAAATTGATACTGAAACTTCAGCATGATGACAATGTGGAGGTTTACCTGAATGGCGAGCGGGCCTATGGCAACATCGGTTGGACAAGCGATTTTCAACTCATCCCGCTCAGGGATGCCGTAAAAGCAAAATTGAGAGCCGGCACCAATGTACTGGCCATCCATTGCGTTAACACCGCCGGAGGAGCATGGCTGGATGCTGGCCTGTTAGACGAGGTAAAGGAGCCATCGGGAAATGATGTAAAAGTAGCGGTGCAAACAGGTCTGGATATGACCGCTACCCAAACCAATTATAAGTTTAGGTGCGGTAAGGCTGACCTGCTGGTAACATTTACGTCCCCCTTGCTTATTAACGATATGGACGTTTTTATCAGGCCGGTATCGTATATCACCTATCGTGTCCGGTCGAATGACAATAACCGGCATGATATCAAGGTATTCCTTGGTGCTTCGACAGATATTGCGGTCAACAGACCGGCACAGGAAGTTGCTGCTGTAACTTATACCAACAACAAATTATCGATCATTAGGGCGGGTACCATTGAACAACCTGTTTTAAAGAAAAAAGGCGATGATCTCCGTATCGATTGGGGCTATATGCATGTGGCTGTGGCAAAGGCCATGAACGCCATTCAATACGTCAGCCAGGCTAAAGAAACCATCAACCCTTTCGCCGCAAAAATATACACTACAACTGATACCGTAAAGGGTAAGGATCTATCCCTTAATACAATAATCCCTTTCGGTACGGTAGGCAGAAACTTTGTTTCGAACTTCGTCGAGATCGGCTATGACGACTTGTTCCCTGTGATGTTTTTTGATATTCCGCTGAAACCCTGGTGGAAAGCCGATGGCACGAAAACCATCGAAAAAGAGCTGAATATAGCTTATGACGATTACGCACCTGTTATGAAAAAATGCAGCGCCTTTGATAAAATGATATTCACCGACGCCTTAAAAGCAGGCGGCAATAAATATGCCGACCTATGCATAATAGCTTACCGGCAAAGCGTCGCCGCGCATGTGTTGGTTAAAAGCCCACAAGGCAATATTCTATTCTTATCGAAGGAGAATTTCAGTAACGGCTCCATCAATACGGTGGATGTTACCTATCCCTCGGCGCCGTTGTACCTGGCCTATGCACCTAAACTGATGGAGGGTATGCTAAACGGTATATTCTTTTACAGTGAAAGCGGGAAATGGAAAAAGCCCTTCGCAGCGCATGACCTGGGCACCTATCCAATTGCCAACGGGCAAACCTATGGCGAGGATATGCCTGTAGAAGAATCTGGCAATATGCTGATCCTGACGGCAGCTATTTGCAAAGCCGAAGGCAAACCTGATTTTGCAAAAAGTCATTGGCAAACACTCACAACCTGGGCAAACTACCTGGTGAAGGCCGGTTTCGACCCGGCGAATCAATTATGTACAGATGATTTTGCCGGGCATTTGGCACATAACGCCAATCTTTCAATAAAAGCAATCGAAGGCATTGCTTGCTACGCCCAATTGGCAGGCGAACTAAAACAGCCGCTTGTAGCAGCGAATTATCACAGTACTGCACTTTCAATGGCGAAAAATTGGATAAAGAAAGCAGATGCAGGCAATCATTATTCATTGGTTTTTGGTGATAAGAATACGTGGAGCCAGAAATACAACATGGTATGGGACAAAGTGCTGGGCCTTCATTTATTTCCGCAGAAAGTTTATGATACCGAAATAAAATATTACCTGACCAAACAAAATAAATTCGGGCTGCCGCTGGACAGCAGAAAAACTTATACCAAGTCGGACTGGATCATCTGGACGGCCTCGCTAAGCAATAATATACAGAGCTTTAAAGCATTGACTGACCCGGTTTATAAATATGCTACCGAAACGCCAACAAGAGTGCCGCTTAGCGATTGGCACGAAACCACCAACGGGAAAATGGTCGGGTTCCAGGCCAGGAGTGTTGTAGGTGGCTATTTTATGAAGACATTGGAGCATAAATGGGTAAAATAAGTTTTCTATGAAAACCAGATACATCAAATTATTTTCCATCACTTGCCTGGCAATACTATGCCTGAGTTTGAATGCGAACGCGCAAACACCGCGTTACTATTATCAGATAAAAATATATCACCTCAAAACCCAGGCCCAGGAAGACAGGCTCGATAATTATTTTAAAAATGCTTATTTGCCCGCATTACATCGTGCACATATAGTTAATGTGGGGGTTTTCAAACCAGTTGAAACGGACACTGCGGAGAAAACGATCTATGTGCTGATCCCTTACGGCAGCATGGCAGCATTGCAAAATACCGATAATAGCTTGCTGAAGGATAACAAATACCTGGCCGACGGAAAGGATTATATCGATGCGCAGTATAACGATGCTCCTTACAACCGGATGGAAACAATTGTTTTGAAGGCATTCCCCAAAGCTCCGGTTCCTCAAAAACCGGTATTGAAGGCCGCCAAGACCGACCGTGTTTATGAGCTGCGCAGCTACGAAAGTCCCACAGAAAAATATCATATCAACAAGGTTAAAATGTTTAATGATGGTGGTGAAACGGTACTGTTCAAACGGCTTAATTTTAATGCCGTTTTCTATGCGGATGTTATATCAGGCAGCCACATGCCTAACCTGATGTATATGACCACCTTTGAAAATAAAGCTGATAGGGACGAACACTGGCAAAAGTTTTCAAATGACGAGGTGTGGAAGAAGTTGTCGGCTGCTCCGGAATACCAGCACAACGTTTCGAAAGCAGATATTATATTTCTTCACCCCACCGAATATTCCGATTTTTAAATCTGAATAACCCGGAGGCCGCTATGAAGCTTGAAAAACGTGAATACGATGCTGTTGTAGTAGGTTCGGGCCCCAATGGTCTGGCAGCAGCGATATTG
Organism: Mucilaginibacter sp.; assembly: GCF_035492695.1. Classification (GTDB taxonomy): domain Bacteria; phylum Bacteroidota; class Bacteroidia; order Sphingobacteriales; family Sphingobacteriaceae; genus Mucilaginibacter. Next base: position 299,595 of record NZ_DATJJC010000006.1, read on the forward strand.
TTGCAACAAAACGGGCTTTCCGTTTTATTGATCGAGGGTAAGGATACTATCGGCGGTGGTATGCGTTCGGCTGAGTTAACACTTCCTGGATTTACGCATGATATTTGTTCCGCTATTCACCCGCTTGCGGTAGGCTCTCCTTTTTTTAAAACACTTCCGCTTGCCGGGTATGGCCTTGAGTACATTTACCCAGGCATTGCTGCCGCCCATCCATTTGATAGTGGGAAAGCCGCCGTACTACTTCATTCGGTAAGCGACACCGCCCGGTTGCTGGGCACCGATGCAAAGATCTACGAACGGCTGATGCAACCAGTTGTAAACGCCTGGCCGGGGATTGCGTCTGATGTGCTCGGGCCGCTTCATTACCCTAAACATCCGCTTGCGATGGCCAGGTTTGGATTGACGGCTTTAAGGTCCGCAACCGCAGTAGCGGACCGTTTTGCCACAGACGCCGCCAAAGCATTATTCGCAGGAATGGCGGCGCATTCTATGCAGCCTTTAACCACCTTGAGTACCGCAGCTATTGCTTTAGTGCTATTATCAGCGGGGCATTTGCAGGGCTGGCCGCTGCCAAAGGGCGGTACTCAAACAATAGCCGATGCTCTTGCGTCGTATTTTATATCGATTGGCGGCATAATCGAAACAAATAGCTACATCACTTCGCTGGAGCAATTGCCTTCGTCGCATGCAGTGTTATTCGATATTACACCACGGCAGTTACTGCAAATAGCAGGGCACAAATTCTCGAATATCTATAAATGGCAATTGGGGCGTTATCGCTATGGCATGGGCGTTTTTAAGGTGGACTGGGCCCTGGATGGGCCGATACCTTTCGCCGCGGAAGAATGCCGGCAGGCGGGTACCGTTCATATCGGAAATACGCTTAATGAAATTATGGATTCGGAACAGGCGATATGGGATGGTGAGCATCCTGAAAAGCCTTTCGTGCTCTTGGCGCAACAAAGCTTGTTCGATCCATCGCGTGCCCCGGAAGGTAAACATACCGCCTGGGCATATTGCCATGTGCCAAACGGTTCAACTAAAGATATGACTGCAGCCATTGAAAACCAAATTGAACGTTTTGCGCCCGGCTTTCGCGAAAGGGTACTGGCCAAACATACCATGAATACAACACAGCTTGAAGATTACAACCCAAACTACATAGGCGGTGATATTAACGGCGGCGTAATCGACCTGGGGCAGTTGTTTACTCGTCCTGCGCTGCGCTGGTCGCCCTATAAAACATCAGCCAGGGGAATTTATATCTGTTCCTCATCTACACCGCCCGGGGGCGGTGTCCATGGTATGTGCGGCTATTATGCTGCCAAGCGGGCACTGAAGGATGTGTTTTCTATCGGTGTAAAGCTATGATTTAAGATATTTCCCCCTTTGGTTTTGCCCTTTCACCTTCCTATTTCACCTCGATCACCTTCGTTCTTTCCGATATACCGTTCTCATTAAATGATTCTATCTGGAAATAATAGGGAAGGCTTTTCTCCATGCCATTGAAGAAGTACTCGTTCTTGCCGTAAACCATAATATTATTGTATAGTTTATCAGGGGCCACTCCCATGTAAATAGTATAGCCGACAGCGTTATCAACTGGCTGCCACCTTATCCACGAGTTACGTCGTTCGGCTTCACCACGCAATACCATAAAGTCTTGTACCTGGCCCGGTTTTGCACCGGCGCCCTTACCAAACGCTCTGAACCCTGATATGGCAAATTTGCCGGTAGGCATGTGGATATTTACCAGCTTCAGATAACGGGTTTTAACAGGTTTACTTAGCTCGATATAATCATGCGGGACGTCGGTCTTATTTTTGCTTTTGTCCACCAGGACTTTCCAGTTTTTACCATCGGCGGAAGAATAAATAATATATTGGGTAAATACTCCGCGCGATTTACCAAGGAACTCAGCATCCTGGTCGGCATAATTAACCTGGATGGCATTTACTGTACAAACTTCGCCCAGGTCGCTTTTTAGCCATTCGCCTTTATTAACCGTTTTTGCGCTCCAGTAGGTTTTGATGTCTTCGTCTACAGCATCATTAGCATGATGGCCTCCAAGGGTCGACGAGACCTCAACAGGTTTGTTATAGTTAAGGATCATCCAGCCGGTAAAGTTGCTATTGCCGTCCAGGTGATCTTCTTTTCCATTGGGCAAATATTGCGGAAAATCGCCGTAGGCCGTGTTGCAATAAAGAACGCCATCTTTATCGAATCCGGCCGGCCAGAATCCGATTCGCCGCTCAAAATTGTTCTTCACATTCACTACCATAGTGGATATATGCCAGTAGTTGCCATACTTATCGGCCCACGTTGCCCCATGTCCCGCGCCCTTAATAAAACCGCCGGGTTTATAGGAGAATGGGTTATGTTTTTGGTAGGTAAATGGTCCAAGCGGCTTATCGCCCACAAAAACGCCGTCGGCATAACCCCGGCCTTCCGTACCCGAGCCTCCGAATTGCAGATAATATTTGCCGTCATGCTTGTTCATCCACGAGCCTTCCATAAATCCTCCCAGGAAAACGTTGTCGTTATTTTCGCCAAATCGTTCCCAACCATGTTCTTTATAGTCAAGGTGTAAAGTTTCCACCTTCGGGCCGATCGGTTCAAACGTTTTGCGATCTATCTGTTGCCCGTAAAGCGGTAAGGTATTGCTCGATCCGTGGTAGATATAAACCCGCCCGTCATCATCGGCAAACATCCCGGGATCCCAGGCGCCTACTTTGAAGTAATCTTTAGCAGCCTTCCATTCGTTATGCACCGGGTCGGTGCTCATCCATAAGGTAAAATCCTTATTATAGGTTGAACCGATGACGAGCAAAGTATCACCCAAAACCAAAGTAGCCGGGGCGCACAGGTTATCGCCCTGGTTCTCGTTGTATGGCCGCAAAAAACTACGGTAATTAAAATGCCAATGCAGCATATCGTCGCTATACCAGTAACCCCATTGGTTGGTAGAAAACAGGTAGTATTTGCCTTTAAACAGGGTGACCGTCGGATCGGCTGTGGCGCGGTGGCGTCCCCATTTGGAAAAATCTTTGAAAGGCGTATAACCGTAGTCGAGGTTTAAGGGATTGCAATAGGTTAATTTCTTTTGTTGTGCAGTCAGCCCGGTAAAGGATATCAACAATAATAGCAGTGCCAGGCTGCTTTTAAATGACCTCATAGTAAAATAGGTTTAATATTGGAATGATGCTGCTAATATACCCCGTTTTCTATGGTGGTCAATCGATGTGAAACAGAAGATGTACTATTTCACATCGATTTCTCAATTTCAATGGCAAAATCAATATCTTTTTGAGTTACACCACCGGCATCGTGGGTGTTCAGCTTTAAAGTAACTTTATTATAAACGCCCGACCAGTCCGGGTGATGGTCCAGTTTCTCAGCGATGAACGCCGCCTTGCACAACAGGGTATACGCCTCAAAAAATGTTGGGAAAGTGAAATTTTTAAAGATATAGTTCTCTTTGTATTCCCAGCCTTTTAGCCCTTTGAGCTGCGTATCAATGTCCTGCTTGGTAAGCCTTTTCATGTCAGGTTTTGTTAATGGTATTATTAATAACAGGCTTTACAATAAAGTGTTTGCAACCTGGTCAAAGCCTTATTGCTCCCCTTAAACCCAGGCATTTCTGGTAAGTTGTCTGGTCGAAATATACAGTAAAAATGTAGGTGTGCTGCTTGCTTTGGTCCCATTTATAACCAAGGTTAAATATACGCGCAAATTGGGTGTCGCTTTGGCCGTTCGATGATAAGAAACCAACCCCGAGATCGACTCCGGCAAATATATTCATCGGGAAAGTATAGCTGCCATCGGCGGTAATACTTATAACACTGGCGCCATGCTTTTCATTGCCTAAAAGTGGTGTCTTCCCCAAAAAATAAGAATAGTTTGCCCGCCCGCCCACAGCTATCTCGGTAGTTATATTAGTGGTGGCTGCAATATCGGCCCCAATGCCGAACGAAGTATAATAGGACAGGTTGCGAATAGGAGCAGCCACATTCGGCCCGACATCAAGATGCCAGTCGCCGGTTGATTGCGCTTTTGCGTTGGTGAAAATTAAACAGGCTACGAATCCTAAAATTGAATAAAGTTTTTTCATGATGTTTTTAGTTTGAAGTAAATAGACGAATAGGTTGATTATTAAGTAAATATAAGAAATTGCAAAAATTCCGTCAAAATAAATTTTTGGACTGACCGGGGTGGAATAAATTTTTCCAAAATCAAATTATTTGTCCGGTATCGGACACTTTTTCTTGGGGTAAAAAATACAATGTATTGATAATTAGTAATTTAAATATGGCATAGGCATTGCAAGGTACTGTGTAAAAATATTACATGGATACCGAAATTACACAGGAAGTACTGGTACAGAAGCGAAAGAAACCAACAGTTGTCATCATTATAGCAATTGCTGCTATGGTCCTTGCAATATGGCTCATCAGGATATTTCTTGGCTCGTCCGTAACACGTGCAGAAATAACAACAGCTAAAGTTGAAGTAGGAGATGTCGAGAATACATTGAATGCAACGGGCGAGGTTTTGCCCGAGTTTGAAGAGATCATTACGAGCCCGGTAAATGCTTCCATAACTAAAGTGATGACTGATGCAGGTGGTAAGGTAAAACCAGGGCAATCGATACTGACACTTGATAAATCCGCATCGGAAAATGACTACGCTAAACAGAAATTCCAACTGGAAACCAAACGCGCCGAGATAGCCAAACTTAAGCTCGACCTGGATAAAAGCTATTTCGACATTCAATCCAATAATGATATTAAGGAATTACGCATAGGCAATTTGAAAGACGCAGTCGAAAATGCAAAGCGCCTTTTCAAAGCAGGCGGTGGAACGCGTGAAGACATAGAACAGGCCGAATTGAACCTTAAGGTTGCAATGCTGGAAAAAAAGCAAATAGAGAATGAGATAAAAAGTAAACAGAAAACCATGCTGATAGAGGAAAAGGAGGCTGAGATAGCCGCCGACATCCAGCAGAACGATTTGAATGAACTGGAACGTAAACTGAAACTTGCCAATGTGGTAGCTACCCGTAGTGGGGTGGTCACTTTCGTCAACAAAAATATCGGGGCCAATATCAAAGAGGGTGAGACGCTGGCGCGTATCGCCGACCTGAGCAGTTTTAAAGTTACGGGCAGCCTTTCAGATACTTACCTCGATCAGTTACATACAGGTATGCCGATTATCGTGCGAATTAACGATACCCAACTAAAGGGAACGGTATCCAATGTGAATCCATCAGTGCAAAATGGCATTATCAATTTTGACATTCAACTGGAAGAACGCAACAATAAACAGCTGCGCCCGAATATGAAGGTGGATGTTTTCCTGGTGACAGCAGTGCATACCAGGGTGTTGCGTGTAGCAAACGGTGCGGCATTTAAAGGAGCCAGTCCGCAGGACGTTTTTGTCATCAATGGCAACAAGGCTGTAATGCGTTCAGTTCATACCGGCCTTAGCAATTTTGATTATGTAGAGGTAGTGGATGGTATAAAAGAAGGCGACCAGGTTATTACATCAGATATGAGTGAATATAAGAATACGAAGGAGTTGACGGTGAAGTAAGTCGCGAAGTATCAAACAAATTAAAGGTCAAAATAAATGAAATATATATATACCATATTATTAATCTTACTTAGTACCACAGCCTTCTGCGCAGGCAGCGATACTATCCGGCTTACGTTGCACGATGTAGTTGAACTTGCAAAAGGTAATTCCATTGCGTCAAAACAGGCAGTTACCACCCGCGAAACCAAATACTGGCAATGGCGCACTTTTAAGTCGAACTATAACCCGCAGCTTTCATTGACCGGTAATTTGCCCGGTTACAGTAAAACAAGCCTGCAGGTGCTGCAGCCTGACGGTTCCATACTATTTCAGCCGATCCATAATGATAACTCGGAAATGACGCTGAACTTTAGTCAGAGCATAACCGCCACGGGTGCTACCATTTACGGGCAAACCCAATTGCAGCGGTTCGACGATTTTGACAGGCACAATGTATTATACAACGGTGTTCCTTATGCGATAGGTATTAGTCAGCCTTTAGGACAATATAATAGCCTTAAATGGGAGAAAAGGATCCAGCCGCTTTTATATAACGAAAGCAAACAGGCCTACATCGAGGCACAGGAGCAAATATCTATTACCGCTACAGGCTATTTCTTCGACCTGCTGCTGGCCCAGGTAAATCTACATATTGCCCAAACCAACTATTCCAATACCGAAAATATCCTCAATATTGCTAACGCGAAGTTCCAGATGGGCAAGATCACACGGAACGAGATATTGCAGCTGCAACTTGAACTATTGAATGCGAAAAAGGCAGTGGGCAATGCCAAACGGGATATGGAACTGGCAACATTGACGTTGCGCAGCTATATCAGCCAGGAAGGGGACGACCGCATTACTTTAGTTGTACCGGAGAGTATTAGTTCGATGACTGTATCAGCCGATAGGGTATTGGAAGAGGCCTACGCCAACCGTTCAGATGCCATCGCTTTTGTGAGGAGGATAGCCGAAGCCAGGCGCGATGTAGCCATAGCGCACGGACAAACCGGCCTTACCGCAGCTCTTACCGCAAACCTGGGTACGTCAAATGCAGCCTCTAATATTGCAGGCGTGTACCGGTCGCCACAAACACAGGAATTGATACAGCTGACTTTCACTATACCGGTTTTGGACTGGGGCCGGTCAAAATCGAAGATCAAAACTGCCGAGGCCAATGAGAAATTTACAGAGTATGCAGTGGAACAGGATAAGCAGACATTTAAACAGCAAATAGTGACCCAGGTGACGCTTTTCAATCAAATGAAAGAGCAGGTGGGCCTTACAGCCCAGGCTGATAGCATTGCCGGGGAAAAATATCAAATAGCAAAGGAGCGATATGTATTGGGTAATTTAAGCATTACAGACCTAAGCATTGCGTTCCAGGAAAATGACCAGGCAAAACGGGATTACGTGGCCGCGCTGCGCGATTTCTGGAGCGCTTATTATCAACTGCGTTATCTGTCACTTTTTGATTTCGACGCGAACCAAAAGATCACTTATAAATAACCTTAAAAAGAAAACAACAATATGATAAGTTTACAAAACATCGAAAAAGTTTACCGCACCGATACAGTTGAAACACTTGCGCTGAGCAGTGTAAGCCTTGATATAGCCAAAGGCGAATTCCTGTCCATTATGGGCCCGTCAGGTTGCGGAAAAAGTACCCTGCTTAATATTATGGGTTTGCTGGACGCACCCACCAAGGGAGGAGTAAAAATAGACGATCAAAGTACCGAAAAGCTAAACGATAAACAACTGGCACAGTTCCGCAATAAAAAATTGGGCTTTATTTTCCAAAGCTATCACCTCATCAACGATCTGCAGGTATTGGATAATGTGGAGCTGCCGCTGCTTTATCGCAATATCTCGGCCAAAGAACGGAAGCAGTTTGCTTCTGAAGCTTTGGCAAAAGTGGGTTTATCAAACCGTGTAAAGCATTTTCCAACCCAGCTGTCGGGCGGTCAAAAACAACGTGTTGCAATAGCAAGGGCGATAGTTGGAAGACCGGAAATTATCCTTGCCGACGAGCCCACCGGTAACCTTGACAGCGCCATGGGTAACGAGATAATGGACATACTGATGCAGCTTAATCAAAAGGATGGCACCACCATTGTGATGGTAACACACGACGAAAATATGGCACACAAAACTCACCGCCTGGTGCGGTTATTTGATGGTTCGCAGGTTCAATAATCACTTTAAAAAGTTCAAGCCATGCTTAAAAATTATTTCAAAATAGCCATAGCGGTACTCAAGAGGCGAAAATTCTTCACCTTTATCAGCTTGTTTGGTATCAGCTTTACATTAACCATCCTATTGGTACTTACCGCATTTATTGATAAGGTTGTGGGCGATAATTATCCGGATAAAAAGCGCGACCGTTCTTTGTATATCGCCCGCATTTCGCAAACCGGGAAAAATACCATGCAATCGGGACCGCCTTCTTTTTATTTTTTAGACCATTACGCCCGTACCCTAAAAACCCCTGTTAGCATCGGCATTTCGTCAGGCTTTAACGGAACAAACACCTATGTGAACAATAAAAAAATAGCGGTAAACTACAAATACACCAACGCTGAGTATTGGGAAATACTGGAATATGATTTTGTTGAGGGGAAGCCATTTGGCAAGAAAGAAGTTGAGAACGCCGACAAGGTTGCTGTCATTTCGGCCGATATGAAAAAGGAATATTTCGGCGATGCCGGATCGGTAGTGGGGCAGTATATCGAGGCTGACAATGTGAAGTACAGGGTAATTGGAGTTGTAAAAAATGTGCCAATTACCAGTTATATGCTTTATAGCGATATCTATTTGCCTTATACGGTGGCCAAAGACCAGGGATATAAAAACAATAAGGGTTACGGCGGCGGGTATTATGGTATTCTGCTGGCCAAGTCATCTGGAGAGCTCGACAAAATGCATAACGAATATGAGGACATGATAAAAAGGCTCAAACCTGAAGATAAGCAATTTGACCACGTGAGCAGCCATGCCGACCCCTATATCAAAGCCTATGTTGATACCGGTGACGACAAGCATTCAGGTACATTTATCGCCATCACGGCCATTAGCATATTTGCCGTCATTGTAATGCTTTTGCCTACCCTTAACCTTGTCAATATCAACATTACCCGCATTATGGAGCGTTCGTCGGAGATCGGGGTTCGTAAAGCTTTCGGTGCGTCTTCTATAACACTGGTCTATCAATTTATCGTCGAGAATATCATTCTTACGCTTCTTGGAGGCTTGATAGGTATCGTATTATCGTTTATCGCCCTACAGGTTATTAATAGCGCGCATCTTATCGCCAACCTCGAACTCACTATCAACTTTACCGTGCTGTTTATCGGCCTGTTGGTTTGTTTGCTGTTCGGGCTGCTGTCGGGCGTCTATCCGGCATGGCGCATGTCCAAATTAAATGTAGTAAATGCATTAAAAGCGCAATAATTAAAATCATTTTAATCAATATATCATGTTCAAGCATTTATTTAAACTGATCTGGAATAAAAAGAAACAAAACTTTTTATTGATGTCCGAGATGCTGGTCTCGTTCCTGGTCATCTTCGCGGTATTCACACTTTTCGTTTACTATTATAATAATTACAAAAAGCCTATCGGATTTGATTATAACGATTTGTGGGCGGTGAGCTACAACAATACCTATAAAACTACAAATACGGATTCATTGAACACTTTCTATGAAAATTTAAGGGGAACTATCAGATCGATGCCTTTGGTAAAGGAAGCAAGTTTTTGCAGCGATAATATTCCTTTTTCGAACAACCAATGGACCGGCGATGTGCATTATAAAGGAGGCACAGCCAATGCCGACCATTATACGGGGGATGATAACTATAAGAAAACGATGAATATTAAAGTACTGCAGGGCAGGTGGTTCGAAAAAGCAGATGGCATGGCAAAAACAACGCCGGTCATCATCAATACCTCACTCAAGGATAAATTATTTGGTTCTGAAGAAGCCGTTGGGAAATTGATGGATGAGGGGGATGCAAAAAACAGCCTCAGGATTATAGGTGTGGTACAGGGAGTAAAAGCAGGTGGGGATTATGCGCTGGCCCGTCCGGCTATTTATAAAAGGATCGATACCGGATCATTCCATTGGCTGGGTAAGATCATGATCAGGGTGACGCCGGGCGCCGATGCTGCATTTGAAAGCAAACTATATAAGACGATGGCTAATTATATGAAGGATTCGAACGTCGAGATAGAGCATATGGCAAACAAGCGCAAAAGCGCCAACCTATGGAGCCTTATACCAATGATCGTCACATCGATCGTCGCTTGCTTTTTGATCATTAACGTGGCGATGGGATTGTTCGGCGTACTTTGGTACAACATTAATAAACGTCGCGGCGAAATAGGTTTGCGCAGGGCCATTGGGGCCACTGCAAAGTCGGTGTCATCGCAGCTAGTTTCGGAAGCGCTGGTGCTGACCACGTTCTCCCTTATAATCGGTACTTTCTTTGCGATTCAGTTTCCGCTCCTGAATGTGTTCAACCTTGAAGCAGGGATTTATATTGCCGCGCTTATACTGTCGATCATATTTATTTATTTGCTGGTCACGGTTTGCGCCTTATATCCGGGTAAACAGGCTGCAGCAATTTACCCGGCGGTGGCGCTCCACGAAGAATAACCATTTGCTTATACTTGCGTTTGTAATATGATACTGATAATTGATGATGATATTGCCGTACGTACCTCGTTGCAATTGCTTTTAAAAAGCGAAGGTTACGAGGTTGCTGATTCACCCGTGCCTGGTGAAGCTTTAACCATCATCAAAAAACGACATCCGGAACTGATCATACTCGATCTTAATTTTTCCATCGCTACTTCTGGTGAGGAGGGTATGAGCTTGCTGTCCAGGATCAGACAGATCGATCCGGCGATACCGGTGATATTGATAACAGGCTGGGGTAGCATCGAACTGGCAGTAAAAGGCATGAAACTTGGCGCCAATGATTTTATTAATAAGCCCTGGAATAACGATCATTTGCTGCAATCAGTAAAAACACTGCTCGACCTTCAGGGTCAAAAGGTGCAACACAGCACCCGAAAACAATTGGATAGCCAGTATAACTTTCAGCATATCATAGGCGAAGACCCGAAAATGCTGGATATATTGGAAACCATCGGGCGGGTTGCGGGCACGGACGCTTCTGTGCTGGTGATGGGTGAAAGCGGAACAGGGAAGGAATTGATAGCAGAAGCCATCCATCAAAACAGTTTGCGGCGAAATAAGCCTTTTATTAAAGTTAACCTGGGCGGCATCTCGACTTCCTTATTTGAAAGTGAGATGTTTGGGCATATCAGGGGAGCGTTTACGGATGCAAGGTTTGACAGGATGGGACGTTTCGAAATGGCGAATAAGGGCACTATTTTTTTGGATGAAATAGGCGAACTGGATGCCGGTAGCCAGGTGAAATTGCTTCGGGTATTACAGGATCGTACCTATGAAGTATTGGGCAGCAGCCGCACAAAAACAGTTGACGTTCGGGTAGTGTGTGCCACTAATAAAAATCTGAATGAACTGGTTGATCGTCAAAGCTTTAGAGAAGACCTGCTTTACCGCATAAACCTGATCACAGTTTATTTACCCGCTTTGCGGGAGCGCCCGAAGGACATCCCTTTGCTAGTGAATTTCTTTATCAATAACCTGAAAGAAATATACAATCGCCCCGGGTTAACGGTATCGGTCAGCACAATGAAGTGGCTGCAAACCCTGCCTTTGCCAGGCAACATCCGCCAGTTGAAAAACCTGGTGGAGCGTTCTATCCTCATCAGCAAAAAGGATGTGCTCGATATTGAAGATTTTCGGTCGCAACTGGAACTATCACCAGTAAAAAAAGGTAATTTGCAAATGCCGGGAGTGGGAGTGGTGACCCTGGAGGAGATGGAAGTCGAGATGATCAAACGCGCGCTTGAATTTCATCACAACAAAATAGCGAAGGCCGCAAAATCATTAGGCCTTACCAGGAGCGCCCTATACCGCAGGCTCGAAAAATACCAGATACCGTTTGATGAAGCTGAGGACTAAGTACATCCTGTTTGTTGTTATCCTGCACCTCATTGTGCTGGTGCTTAGCTACTATATTCTTGAAAAAGACCTGGTATTTTTTATCATATCGGAGGTTTTCGTTATAATCTCGCTGATCATTGCGTGGAATTTGTATCGCCAGTTGATCCAGCCACTAAAGTCACTGATGCAGGGCATTGAGGCTATCCGTGACAGAGATTTTAATGTAAAATTTGTCCCAACGGGTAAACGTGAGGTCGACCAGTTGATAGGCGTGTATAACGAAATGATCGACCACCTGCGTACCGAACGTACCATACAGGAACAGCAGCATTTTTTTCTTGAAAAGTTGATTTATACTTCTCCCACAGGTATCATTATTTTGGATTACGATAACAATATTCACCAGATCAACCCCAAAGCTTGTACTATACTCAATGTTAACGAAAAGGAGTTGCTGAAACTTTCAGTTGAATATTTGCCGGATGAGTTCCTTAAGCATATCAAAATGGTGAAGCCAGGAGATTCAAAAATATTTAAGCTTAACGGGGCTACCACTTATCGCCTGCAGCGGTCACATTTTATCGATCGCGGTTTCGCACGCGATTTTATCATGATAGAGGAACTTACGGCTGAAATACTTGCCGCAGAAAAGAATGTGTACGGTAAGGTGATACGTATGATGGCGCATGAGGTGAATAACACCATCGGACCGGTAAATTCTATTATACAATCTGCCTTAAAAACCGATAAACTATGGGATGGACACCATTCCGACGACTTGAAGGATGCGCTCGGCGTGGGTCTCGACCGCAACCAGAACCTTAATCTTTTCATACGCAACTTTGCCGACCTGGTTAAGCTGCCTGAGCCAAATCGTAAACTCATCGACCTGAACAAGCTGGTTACATCAGTAGTTACGCTGATGGAACTTCGGGCATCTGAAAAGGACGTCAAATTGATTGCTCAATTGAACCCTATGCCCGTTAATATCTCCGCTGACGAACAGCAAATGGAACAAGTGCTGATCAATATCGTTAAAAATGCCATCGAGGCGATTGGTGAAAACGGCGAAGTGAAGCTCTCTGTAAACCTGATGCCAAGGCAATTAATTATCAGCGATACCGGCAAAGGCATAAGCCGCGAACAAAGTGAGCAGTTGTTCACGCCTTTCTTCACCACTAAAAAAGACGGACAAGGCATAGGTCTTACACTGGTTCGTGAGATACTGGTCAATCACGCTTTTGAATTTTCCTTAAAAACAGTGGCACCGCGGCAGACAGAGTTTACCATAAACTTTTAATTTTATAGCGTAAACCATTTCGCTATGAAAAAATGTCTTTTGCTTTTACTCGTTATGCTTGCGTATGCCCAAAGTAATTATGCCCAAACGCACGATTTCGCGGTAAAAGGTTTCCATCTCGATCTGCGTATACAGGTAATGCCAATGCCTGCCCTAAAGCAGTTCGCGCTGAAGCTGAAACAAAACGGCATGAATACATTGATCATGGAGTGGGAGGGAACATACCCCTTTGAAAAGCACCCGCTTATTCCAAACCGGTACGCCTACACTAAAGCAGAAATAGTCGATTTTATACAATATTGTAATGGCTTAGGCATTGATGTTATCCCCCTACAGCAAAGTTTCGGGCATGTAGAGTATATATTGCGGAACGAAAAGTACAAAGATCTGCGTGAGGACCAGAAGGATTATTCGCAGGTTTGCCCGCTTCAAACTAAACAGGACAGCCTGCTATTTACTGATCTTTATACCGAACTGGCATCAACGCATACTTCGAAATACATCCATATCGGCGGGGACGAAACTTATCTTTTAGGCCATGATGCGAGATGCCAGAAAAAGGTTGCTGAAGAAGGTAAATCCAAATTATACATCGACTACATCAGGATGTTATGCAACATCGTGATCAAACTTGGTAAGCGCCCGGTGATGTGGGCTGATATCGCACTGAAATACCCGGAGGCTATCAAACTGCTACCTAAAGGAACCATCCTGGTGGATTGGAACTACGGTTGGGATATGAATAACTTCGGCGAGCATAAAAAACTAGTGGAAAGTGGTTTCGAGATTTGGGGTGCACCTGCCCTGCGTTCACACCCGGATAACTATTTCCTGACGGAATGGGAAAAACATTTCAAAAACATCCGCGATTTTGTGCCGGCCTGCCGTAAGCTGGGGTACAAAGGCATGATCATGACCTCATGGTCGACCTCCGGCGCCTATTCTTCAGTTTGGGAAACGGATGAAAACCTTCTTGATCTGTATGCCATCAGGCACGTGTACCCGATCAGCGGTTTTAACATGCTTTTGGCGGCTTACGCTGAAAGTCTGAAATCGGAAAAACCGTTGGACATAGATGGATTTGTCACCAGATACGCAATTGATAACTACGGTTTGAACGAGGACCAGGCGGTTGAGTTCTGGCATGCTTTAAAGACACCGCAATACCAGGTAATGCAGGGCAAAGTAATATCGCCAGCCTCAATGTCGGTTGAACAGTTGCTGGCTGAAGCAGGAAATGCGCTAAATGTATTCAATTCGTTAAATCCCACAAAAAATCAGGAAGAGTTTAAGCAATATGGACTGATGATGACTATTCGTTTACATTATTTAAGTTATGAATTCATTGAATCGAGAGTGAATTCACCATCGTTTGACCCCGCTGAGATACCGGTAGTGCTTGATAAGCTGAAAGACCTTATGAATCGCCAGGCCAGGCTCGATGCGGCTTTTGAACAACTGAACCAGGACTATTTATACCCTGGTGAATTGCAGGAAGAAAGCGAACTTCGTAATGCTAAAGCAGAGTTATTGTATAATAGGTTATCCCGTCAAAAATGACCGCCACACAACTCATCTTAAACGGCCGTGTTATTGCCCGTGATAAAATTTTTGATAATGGAAGCGTATTGGTTTACGACGGCAGAATCACGGTTGTATCTGAAGGCAAGATAGATGCGCCCGATGCTGCTATTATCGATGCCAAAGGACAATACGTTTCGCCTGGTTTTGTTGATATTCATGTCCATGGAGGCGGCGGGCATGATTTTATGGATAACTCGGCCACCGGTTACCTGGAGATCGCCAAAATGCATGCCCGACATGGCACAACGGCGATGTTTCCTACAACTTTGTCCTGCGAAAAAACCGATCTGTTAGATACCTTAAAAGTTTACGAAGAAGCTGACAAGTTAAACATCGCCGGTGCACAATTTATGGGTATCCATTTGGAGGGCCCGTATTTTGCCATGAGCCAGCGTGGTGCGCAGGACCCGCGTTATATCCGAGATCCTGATCCGAAGGAATACCACGAAATATTATCCCAATCAAAATTTATCAAACGCTGGAGTGCCGCGCCCGAACTGAAAGGTGCGATCGAATTCGGGAGTTACATGGTCAGGAACGGCGTTCTGCCTGCCATTGCCCATACCGATGCTATTTATGAGGAAGTGATAGAAGCGTTTAAAGCAGGATATTCGCTGGCTACACATTTTTATTCGGCCATGTCGGGGGTTACCCGACGGAATGCATATCGTTATGCCGGGGTAGTTGAAAGCGCTTACCTGATCGATGATATGGATGTGGAGATCATCGCCGACGGCATACATCTTCCCGCGCCATTGTTAAAGCTTATTTATAAAATAAAGGGCCCGACGCGAACAGCTCTGATAACCGATGCCATGCGCGCTGCGGGTATGCCACCTGGCGAAAGTATTTTGGGCGGACTGAAAAATGGCGCGAAAGTTATTGTAGAGGACGGCGTGGCCAAAATGCCCGACCGCCAATCGTTTGCAGGCAGTGTAGCCACCTTTGACCAGTTGGTTCGCAACATGGTTAAAATGGCAGATGTTCCGTTGATTGAGGCCATTTGCATGGCTTCGCATACCCCGGCGCGTATCATGAAAATTAATAACAAAAAGGGTTCGCTGGAAGTGGGGAAGGACGCCGACATAATATTCTTTGATGACAATATTAATATTAGCAAAACGATGGTTAATGGTAAAATAATGTTTGATAAGCATGCACCGGGAAGTTAAGATAGACGAATTAACGGTCAGGATATATAAGGCCAAGCCGGATATGGGTAATGATGCCGCTGTTATCGTTTGCCAAAAACTCATCGAACTGCTTTCGCGGCAGCAATTTGTCAACATGATCTTTGCTGCGGCGCCGTCTCAAAATGAATTCCTGCAGGCATTGGTCGAACGTAAAGACATAGAATGGAGCCGTGTAAACGCATTCCACATGGATGAATACATCGGCCTGCCCGATGATGCGCCACAAAGCTTTGGGGCTTTTTTAAAAGCAAAAGTATTCGGCCATTTGCCATTCCGTTCAGTCAATTACATTAATGGAAATGCCCCCGATCCCCGGGCTGAATGCCAGAGATATGCTGACTTGCTTTATCAAAATCCACCCGACATCGTTTGCATGGGTATAGGCGAGAACGGGCATATTGCTTTTAACGACCCGCATGTGGCTGATTTTAACGATCCGTTACAAGTTAAGGTCGTTGACCTGGACGAGCCCTGCCGCCAGCAGCAAGTGAACGACGGTTGTTTTGCGGCTCTCGAAAAAGTGCCAACCCATGCCATCACACTAACTATTCCGGCTTTGATGGCCGGCAAGCATATTTACTGCATGGTTCCGGGCAAAAACAAAGCGAAAGCGGTGCAACATACCTTATATAATAGCGTTAATGAACTCGTTCCGGCATCGATATTACGTCAGCATTCAGGGTCGGCGTTGTTTCTTGATGCGGAAAGCAGTTCGTTGTTAAAATAATATATTTGATCAAAAACAAAACATGATGTCAACCGAAAACAATGCAGCTGAAAACAATCCAGGCCGCCGTAAATTCATCCGTGATTCCGCTTTGATAGCCGGGGTGGGAGCAGTCGCTTTATCTATCCCGCAAATGAGTACCGCCGCCGGATTTTTTAAACCCGATGGCGCGTACACCGTCAGGCAGATCATGGATAAGTTTATCAGCCAGGTGCCCGGCGGGGTAAAAAGTAATACTGTTGACACGCTGAAATCAGGCAGCCCGGATACCGTAGTTACCGGCATAGTAACTACCATGTTTGCAACCATCGGTCTTATTGAGAAAGCGATAAAATTGGGCGCGAATTTTATTATCGCTCACGAACCAACTTTCTATAATCATACGGACAACACCGATTGGCTAAAGGACGATGATGTTTATCAATACAAAGCCAACTTGTTAAAGGAACATAATATTGCTGTTTGGCGTAACCACGATTATATACACACAATGAACCCTGATCCGGTCACAACTGCTGCGCTAAAGCTGCTGGACTGGGATCAGTACGCTGATAAGGATATACCTAATATCCTCACCATGTCCAGCACTCCGCTTCACGAATTGATAAGCCATGCTAAAAAAGTATTGCGTATTGATACGGTAAGATACATCGGCGATCTTTCGGCTCCATGCAGGCGGGTAATATTTATGCCGGGAGCCGCCGGCGGCCAGCGCCAGATCGAAACGATCAGTAAAGAAAAACCAAACGTTTTATTCTGCGGCGAAATATCCGAATGGGAAACTGCCGAATATGTACGCGATGCAAGGGCCAAAGGTGATAATATCAATTTGGTGGTGCTGGGCCATATTGCCAGTGAAGAGCCCGGTTCCCAATTTATGTTGGAGTGGCTGGACAAAAATATACCGGGTGTAAAGGTTGATCACATTTCGCCGGGGAATTCATTGAAATTCTATTGATGGAAATAAACTACCGCATCGCGACTAACGCCGATATCCCGGCGTTAGCCAGGCTGCGTTCGGAAACCTGGGGCGAGGCGGATTACTGGATGCCACGGATAACAGGTTATTTAAATGGCACACATCACCCGCAAAAGGCGTTGGCAGCACGCGCTGCTTTCGTAGCGACGGATGGGGATAAGATTGTCGGTTTCATCGCGGGCCACCTGACAGCGCGACTCGATTGTGAAGGTGAACTGCAATGGATAGATGTAACTACCGGTTATCGCAGAAAAGGCATCGCAAGCCAATTGGCCCTGGTATTGGCTGCATGGTTTGGTGAACAAGACGTACAAAAAGTATGCGTCGATCCAGGAAACGATATCGCCCGGAAGTTTTATGCCTCACTTGGCGCTGAAAAGCTGAACCAGCATTGGATGTATTGGAAGGATATAATTATTCTATTAAATAAAGATGATTAGCCCTTTAATAAATAGCACAGTTATTAAATCACTATTTATTTTTTATTTAACCTTTCGACTGTTTTTATTAAAATATCTCCATACTTATATATTTCATCAATCCCACTAATCTCATACTTAATTTCCTTTTTACTTTCATCAAGTATGGCAAGATGCTTTTTATGATCAAGGTACAAACGGCAGATAGTTTTTCTATTATTGTCGTCAAGAAGAATAGCAAAATAAGATTGGGCATCCCTATATGTGATCCTTTTTGCATCTATTGATTGCCTCAATATTGATTTGACTATATAAAATCCTTCAAGCTCTTCTTCGGTAGTAACAATGTTGGATTGTGCGTTTTCCTGCGCCTCTTCAATTTTTATTGCTTCCTGGGCGTCTTTTTGCTTTTCTTGGTTTAATGCTGATTTTAGTCGGTCATTTATTATATCATTAATCAATTGAGCGAATGACCTTTTAATTATCGGAGTAAATTGCTCCTTGATTTTTGACGTTAGTACACCAGGGTAAACTTGTTTAGTGAAGAATGCGATGAAATTCTCGGACGGCGCGTTAATCTCTTTATTTAAAATGATTTTTAGCTCGTTAAGGTATTTAAGTTCACTAGCCGTATTTGTTATGTTTTCTACATCGAAATATGACTTATGAAATTTCTTTAGCTCGGCTATCTCTACTTCCTTTATTTCACTCAATTTGAACTCAAAAAATGGCGTAGTGTCCATTTTATTTTTTTCGACCAGATCTGTATAAAAACGATAGGTCATACCATTAGAAAGCAAGCCAAACTTTGCTTTGGTTGTATGAAAATATCGAAATAGCTGCGAATTATGTGGGTCAAGATTTTCGAGGTGGTGCTTACACTCGATCAAAATAGCCGGTTCTCCATCTTTCATTATAGCATAATCAACCTTTTCTCCCTTTTTAATCCCAATATCAGCAACAAACTCGGGGTTTACTTCAAATGGATTAAACACATCGTAACCCATGATTTGGATAAACGGCATTATTAACGCGTTCTTAGTTGCTTCTTCTGTTTGTATTTGTGGGAGCATTTTTTCAGCACGTACGGCAAGCTGTAGAATTTGATCTTTGAAGTCCATGAGATTAAGGTTGGTTTATAATTTATTAAATATAAGCTATTTATAAGTTATTCAATAAATAATTTTTTGGAAAGCAATATTTAAAAATCCACCTATCCCATAGTCTTTAAGGTTTTTCACAAAATATTACCGATTTACGCTTGTTTTTCCGATTATTGCACTCCTGTTAAAATTTATATTGTTCGCATTCAAATATTTGCGCACAAAGCCTGTTTAAACTATAATGACCAAATCGCAACGCCACATCGAAATAATGGATACCACGCTAAGGGATGGTGAACAAACCAGCGGCGTATCTTTTTCTGCTTCCGAAAAACTGACCATAGCCCAGCTGCTACTCACAGAAGTCAAAGTCGACCGCATCGAAATAGCCTCGGCCAGGGTATCGGAAGGGGAGTTCCAGGCAGTGAAAAAGATCACGGATTGGGCATCTGAAAATGGTTTTATCGATAAGATCGAAGTGCTGACCTTCGTCGATGGCACAACTTCGGTTGATTGGATGGTAAAAGCAGGCGCAAAGGTGATGAACCTGCTGACGAAAGGTTCCATGAACCATTTGAAATACCAGTTAAAGAAAACCCCTGAACAGCATTTTAAAGAGGTGAGCGAGGTGATAGCGTATGCCGCGCAAAATGGTATAGCCTGCAACGTATACCTGGAGGATTGGAGTAATGGTATGCGTCATTCTAAGGATTATGTGTTCCAATATCTTGAATTTTTGGTCACGCAACCCGTCAAGCGAATATTGTTGCCTGATACCCTGGGAGTATTAATACCATCGGAAACCCGCGAATATTTAAAAGAGATAATTGAAAAATACCCGGATATCCATTTCGATTTCCACGCGCATAATGATTACGACCTAAGCATTGCCAATGTACTGGAAGCCGTAAATGCCGGGGTGAAAGGCTTGCACCTTACCATCAATGGTATGGGCGAGCGTGCGGGAAATGCCCCACTGGCAAGCACCATAGCTGTTTTGAATGATTTTGTGAAGGATGTAAAAACATCTGTTGATGAAGGCTCGCTTTATTCGGTAAGTAAGCTAGTGGAAACATTTTCAGGCTTTCGAATCCCTGCTAATAAACCAGTAGTGGGCGAAAATGTGTTTACCCAAACTGCCGGTATACATGCAGACGGTGACAAGAAGAACAACCTGTATTTTAATGACCTGATGCCCGAACGTTTCGGCCGCACGCGTAAATATGCGCTGGGCAAAACGAGTGGTAAGGCGAATATTGAAAATAATTTGCAGCAGTTGGGTATACGCCTTTCTGATGCCGATCTGAAAAAGGTAACCCAAAAGATCATTGAATTAGGCGACAGGAAGGAAACAGTAACCCAATCCGACTTGCCTTATATTATTTCTGATGTACTGGATAGCGATGCAATAGAAGAGAAGGTACATGTAGAAAATTATGTACTTACCCACTCCAAAAATTTAAGGCCGTCGGTTACCCTACGGATCAATGTAAACGGCGAAACATTCGAGGAGCATGCGCAAGGCGATGGTCAATACGATGCTTTTATGAATGCGTTGAAAGTGATCTACCAGAAAAAGAAACTTATACTGCCTATGCTGACGGATTATGCCGTACGAATCCCCCCCGGCGGTAAATCTGATGCACTTTGCGAAACGATCATTACATGGGAGTATGGTGGAAAGGAATTTAAAACCCGCGGACTCGATAGTGATCAGACCGTTTCAGCCATCAAGGCTACTCAAAAGATGCTGAACGTTATTTAGACGCCGTTTGCGGGCTTTGGAATTTGGCATGGGGTGAAAACGGGATAATTTACCACGATTTTGTGCTGTTTGTCATTTTGGCAGTAAATTGTCAGTGATTTCAATGTGGATTTTTATGCCATCTTGGCATAAAAATTGAAAGATGACAAAATGTCAAATGTTATTTCATTTTTGCTTCCGGGATGGAAACTGCAAAAAATCATACTTGATTTTTTAAAAAGATAGAAAAAAAGAACGATTTTTTGATGTTTAACTGGTAAATGAGGGCATGCGGTCTTCTTTTTTGCTAATTCGGCTCCATTTTTTCATAAAACCCGACATTTTTTTTCAGTTATTGGTCATTTTTTTTAAAAAGGAATTTCTTAATCATTTTGTCGTATTTTTTTTCGTCGCCAAAATTTCTGTTTAAAATTTTTTTGCCGTTCGGTTTTTTTTCAAAGTGAATTTTTATTTCTTGTAATTTCCCTTTTTTGTAAATTTTTTCAAAGAAAATGAATTTTTGAAATGGCATGTTTTTAGCGGTAATCGAACCGAGGCACTACGTCCCGTAACTGGTTAGCGCCCACGCTGTAAATGGTTTTATTTAATATATAATAACAAAACATGATAACTGTATTAGAGGTTGCCCTTTTGATAGCTATTATAATAGTACCGTTGGTACCTCAAAAAAGCTCCAGAGTAAAATAATTGATCATATAGATCTTCAATTATCACAGAAAAGCCCTCAGATAAATCTGAAGGCTTTTTTCATTTGAACCTGCAAGTATCACTTTTCTTTATATACAGGCTGAATAATAAGATTTAGCATACCATAATCGCTGTATTGAGCCTGTTCTACACGGATAGTATGGAGACCTTTTAACGTTACTACCGCATCGCGGTGATAATCGGCGTCGTAAATGAGCTTTGAGGGGTCCCAGTTCTCTACCACCAGTTTATCGTCGATGTAAACCCTCACCATCTCCGATGCACTAATCCCGATCCTATAAAGCCCCTGCGGCACATTGATAACTGATGTGGAAACCGTTGCTATCTTCTCCCTTGCAATGTTTTTACCAAAGCCTTTTCCAAATACCGTGCTTAAGTCAGGTCCCTGTGTTGTTTTAACTGGTTGGCCAGCCAATAGCTGCCTGAATTTAGCCTCGTTTTTCAACGGTTCGTTTGTCGTGTCAAACACGAACCATTTTGTTTCCCATTTATAGGGGATATCAAATTGCCTGTAATGGAAGCGGTAAGGCTGCCCTGTTTTGTATTTTGCTCCGAACGTCGAAGTAACGGCCTCGCCGGTATATTCAAATTGAATGTCGATATCGGCCAGCGCAGTTGTATCCCCTTGGACGATGAGACTCCCAGGCACGGTACCTGAAGTTGATGACGGCTGTGTAACCCCTTTTGCGCTGATGATCTTCCACTTACCTGTAGGGCCTGCCATATCTAAACTTATTTTACCTGAACTATCAGTTTTATTCCGCCACGCTATAGGATATTTAAAACTGTAAGGCCCCCATTGGGTCATCATAATATATTTTTTCCCTTGAAGTTGCCCCCCAGGTAAACGCGTATTTTGCCCGTTTGTAATTCCGGCCGGTTTAGGAAAATACCCGCTGTCGATAGTTGGTTTTGCACGGTCGCCCGTTTTATCAAATTCCAGGTCATTTACCGTTGTGTCAAATTTTTGCTGTAAAGAGCTGCCCGATATTTTATTATTTTCTATCAGTACTTTATCTGTATTATTGATATTGAAAACATTCTTCACATCGGTAAAAGCGTTGTTCCTGATGCTGTAGTTGATGCTCCTGGTATCTCTTTTTTGCAGGTAGCCAAAGTCTTTCGGCCTTTTAGGGTTCGACCATAATTCAATACTGGTCTTTTCGCCGGTAAAGTGATTCTGATCAATGATGTTATCTTTCCCATGCTCTATCGCAATTGAGGACATGTTGCCTGCAAAGTCATTATTGGCAATAATGGTATTATAACTAAATCCGCCCCATACACCATGCCAACAATCATGTATAATGTTATTTATCATTTTATTCCGACTGAAGGTAAGCTCGACACCGTTTGTAGGGGCGTAGGAAAAATCGTTCGAGAAAAGCAGATTGTCGTTGCAGCCGCCATCGCCGGTGTCCATCGTCGTTTGGCCAGCCCATAGAAAGAACCCATCGCCCGAATGGGTTACAGAATTCCAGGCAAAGATATTATTGTCGCATTGCTCAAATACAAGGATGCCCGCCGAATCCTGTCCCCGGTAATATATACCATCACTAAACCCGCGCACGTTCCAATCAAGCTTGTTATAAAGTACACGGTTGTTACTGCTCTGGTACATCCCGATCCCGATTCCCGAGTTAAAAGAGAAATTGTTGTTATAAATCAGGCCTCTATTGCAACCGGTCATCATTAGCCCGCATTGCCCTTCGATAATTGTATTGTCATGTACATCAGTGCTGTCGCAATTTCTCAAATAGATCCCCGCTCCAAACCGTAGCCATTCATCTTTCTCGTTATGGTGGTAGCTTTGCCAGTCGGCCAGGTCCTCGCGTTCGCGGTTACTATTCAAATGTTGCCTGAAGTTATAGCTGAAATCACTATTAGATATAGTAAGCCCGTTTATACCCTTCGCCATCAGGCCTACTTTAAAACCCTTAACTATCAGATTTCTTATTGTGATGTTCTTCCCGCTTTTAATAATAACACCTGTACCGGTAAACCTGTCCGGGTATGCGGTTTCCAACGAACCGTCGATTACCGAACCATTGAAATCTACAGTTATATTATCGCCCTCAATTACGACCGGAGCCTGGTACAATGAGTCGGTATGGTTAAAGTGATAGACTTTCTTTTTGATGATCACGGAATGGCTAATGATTACGCCCTTACGTAGCGAAAAGGTGCGGTCTTGTGCCTTAAGTGTAAATACATTTAAAAGGACTACAAAAAGAATACAGATTTTCCGGATATTTTTCATTTTTCAACTGGTGGGCAAATATCGGTGTGATCTGCCCTTTTTTTGGCGTAGAAATCTACAAAAAAGCATCGATTGAAATGTACGCACAATAAAAATGTTAGAATGATGTTAAGTATGTTTTAAATTTGCCCTGGCATACGGACGTCCAATATCGTTCCATGGTATTATAATACAGAAATTTATCACAATTAGAGCAGTTCCATTGAATTTTAGAAGAGTTTTCATTACCCCAATCATATTTGTACTGACGCTTCTGAGTGTCAAATTGTCTGCCCAGGGTCTCGACCTCAGAATACTCGAAAGCATAAATCCGCGTTACCCTACTTCACAATATTGGAAAGCCACGAGTTTATCGGCCTACGTTGCTCCGACAGTTTTGGTTGGCGGGTCCCTTATTTATGGTCTGACATCCGGCGACGAGCATGCAAAATACCAATCATATGAAATAGTTACCGGCTTTGTCTTAAGCTCGGTGGTTATGGAGGGCCTTAAAAAGGCTGTCAATCGTACACGGCCGGGTGATGCGCATCCCGACCTCGTTTTCCCTAGTGCACCTGTACACGGTCAATCCTTTCCATCAGGCCATACCAGCCTTGCTTTTTCTACAGCGGCTGAACTAAGTATTCAATATAAAAAATGGTATATCACAGTACCGGCTTATCTATGGGCCGGCTCGGTCGGGTATTCACGTATGTATCTTGGGAAGCATTATCCGAGTGATGTGATCGGCGGCGCAGTAGTGGGTGTCGGCAGTGTTTATCTTAATTCATGGCTGAATAAGAAGTTTTTCTTTAAATCATATTACGACAAGAAAACTCATTCGAATTAAGGTCAGTCGGCGTGCGACAGCAAATGGTCGTAGTCGTCTTTTGTGTCGATATCGATAGCGCCCTTGCTAAATTCAACGGTTGCGATATCATTCGGTTGGTCTTTCAGGATTTTTTTTGCCCCATCTTTTCCATGCAGCTTCTGCAGCTTCGCAAATAATATTCTATCAAATAAAACGGGCACGCCTACGGCTCCTGCGTAGCTGCAAGCGACAATTTTTTTGCCTGACTGCTGTTTCGTCAGGATCAGTTTTTCCAGAAGTGCCGCATCGGCAAAAGGCTGGTCACAAAGCATAACGATAACATTACTGATATGATCGTCTCTCTCAATTTCGGTTAAGCCGGTTCGTATCGACGAAGCGACCCCTTCCTGCCAACCGGGGTTAATGATGATCAGAATATCGTCCTGTCCGCTGATAACAGGAACGATATCGCCGGCATTCGCACCTAACACAACAAAAATAGGATTGCAGCCGGAACCAACTCCGGCATCGATGGCCCTTTGCAGCAGGGTTTTATCCTCGAATACAAGGTTTTGTTTCGGTTCGCCAAGCCTTGATGAGCAGCCTGCAGCAAGAATAATAAGCCCGGTCATTATTACGATAATTTTAAATCGGTATTGTGAATAGGGGTGTCCTTGAGCTTTAATGAGCAGCCATTTCTTGATGACAATACTGCCTTAATTTCGGCAACAATCGACAATGCGATCTCTTCCGGCCCTTCGGAGCCTATGTCCAGCCCAACCGGGCCATAGATCCGGCTTAACTGGTCGTCGGTGATCTGCACACCACCTTCCTCTAATTCACCCAGGATACGTTCCAATTTCTTTTTGGGGCCCAGGATACCGATATAGGGTAGTTGCATTGGTAATAATTCTTTCAATAAAGCTATCTCGTAATTGTAATTGTGTGTCATCAGCACAAAGGCTGTCCATTTATTTATTATGATATGTGACAGTGCCTGTTCCGGTTTGGACACTATGACTTTTTTTGCTAAGGGGAATCGCGCAGGTTCGGCGTAGGAAGGGCGCCCGTCGATCACTGTAATATCCCAGCCTAAAACAGAAGCGATCTTTGTCAACGGAACAGCATCGTTTCCCGCGCCAATGATCACCAGGGATATCAATGGCTTCACATGCTCCACAAAAGCCGTGTATTCGATGCCATCGCGATAATACATAGTTTCGGATCGCTGGTTTTCCAAAACACTTAAAGCGTCGTTAAAAAGATCGTGATAATAGGGCAGATTTTCCGCCCGGGTGGTTATTTTACCATTATCCATCAAGCAAATACAAGTACCCGGCTGCTTTGTTTTTCTATCCGCTGTCGAAAAAATAGTAACAAGCACGGCATGACTTCGATTATTAATGATCTTTTTTAATAAACTGACAGGATTATGAAGCTGGTCATTTATAGGTTCTATGAGGATATGGATAAGACCATTGCAACCCAGGCCAACTCCCAATTTGGCATCGTCATCGTCGCGGGTGTCGTAGGTAACAAGCAACGGCTCCTGCTGTAATATCACCATGCGTGCCTTGCGTAAAGCATCCCCTTCCAGGCAGCCGCCGCTAATTGCGCCGGTAAGTTGCCCGTCTTCTGTAATAAGCATCCGGGCACCCGCGCGACGATAGGCAGAGCCCTCGACCTGCACCACAGTAGCGAGCGCAGTTTTTTTCCCCTCTTTAAACGCTTCGTCGTAAGCGGCAACAATGTCAATAATCTCCTTCATCCTTTATGGGCACTCCTTAAAATTAAAAGGCAATAACAAATTACAGCTTTTACATAATACAAAACAATTGGTAATAATAAAAATTGCGTTACCCGGGTTTATGGAGGTGAAGCTATAGTTATGGACATAAAAAAGGCCGGGTTTTAATACCCGGCCCTGCTGTTGTTGTGAGCAAATTACCAACCCGGATTTTGGGTCAGTTTGTTGTTGGTGCTTATCTCGCGCTGGGGGATAGGCCATAGATAATATTGTTCCTTCATGGTTACGCCCTGCTCATTAGGGGTTGATAATGCGTCGCCGAAAGTGTTGTTTACGACATCATATACCATATGAGTACGCTGGATATCAAAATAAGCCTTGTCTTCATAAGCAAGCTCGTGGTAACGCTCCCTCCATATCGCTTCGCGGAACTGATCTTTGGTCAAGCCGCTTAATGGCGCTAACTTAGCCCTGGCCCTGATTTTGTTAACCTGGTCGTAAGCTGCTTGCGTTGGTCCGCTAACTTCGTTGGTTGCTTCCGCATAGATCAGCATGGCTTCCGGTAACCGCAGGAAGGTCCAGTTCTCGTCGCTCTGACCATTACCCAGTGCGCTTTCCGCATGGAAATACTTATACAATGCATGTACGCCAAAAACTACTGTTTTAGTGTCGTCACCATACTGCGGGTAGCTTGAAAAATAGAATTGACGCTCCTCGGCCCGCAGGTCTCCCGCTTCGTAACTCGCCACAAACTCATCCGTAGGGATCATAGCGCCCAAATGGTCGCCGTAAGCGCCGACTGGAAGGTTGAACGGTAAAGTCAACTGCGGTATGGCATTCGTAGCTACACCAACCAGATATTGCCCCTGGAATATCAGTTCACCCTGATTTTTGTGCGCATTGTCGTGCAGGTAAGCATAATTATCAAACAAGGTATATTCATTTAATACTTTTTCTGCTTCGGTTGCGGCAAGGGCATAATTGTCGGTTTTTTGCATCGGGAAGCCAGCCGTAGTTAAGTAGACGCTCGCCAGTAAAGTGTGTACAGCACCCAGCGAAACGCGCCCCGTTTGGTCTGTTTCGGGCAGGCCTGAAGCTTCCGCTTTTTGCAGATCGCCAATGATCAGGTCATATACATCGGCAACCGGCGACCGGGAAGGGTAAAGGTCGGGGCTGTTAACCGTTACTGAATTTGTTATCAGCGGCACATCACCATAAAGGCGTACCAAATGATAATAAAAGAAAGCCCGCAGAAAATAAACCTCACCCAACAGTTTGTTCTTTTGTGTGTCGTCCATGGCGATGCCAGGTATACGCTCCAGCGCAAGGTTGGCATTCGCTATAGCGTTGTAGCTATTCTGCCAAACGTCTTCAAATCCAGGATTAACAGGGTCCGTACGCTGATGTATCACGTTCCCGTTGTTGACACTTTGTCCCAATGAAGTTGCATGGCCGGCAAAAAGTTCAATAGTAATAAACGGGCTTTCACCGTAAGCATCTCCATTCTGAAACAAGTGTAATTGAGTATATATCCCATTAACAAAGGTTTGAGCCTGCGACGCGGTGGTGAAATAATTATTCTTTACAAAGTTGCCATAGTCCTTTTCATTAAGATACTTTTTGCAACTGCTTACAGAAAGGACCAGTAGAACAATGCAGATCCAATATTTTCTTAAATTAAATTTCATGATCGTATGTTTTTGGCTTTTGATTAAAAACTAGCATTTACTCCAAGTAAAAAGGTTCTCGGTTTTGGATAGTCGTAAAACTGGATGCCCTGCGTGAAGTTACTGCTGCCATTATAGGTTGACGTTTCGGGGTCGTAGCCTGTGTAATGAGTCAAAAGGAACAGGTTCTGTGCCTGGACATAAACCCTCAGTCTGCTTAACGCGATCCGTTTAACAAGATCCTGTCCGAAGGTATATCCCAACGTCACCGTTTTGCCGCGGATAAACGAGCCATTCTCAACTTTGGTGGAATAAATCTCCGTCTGATAACGAACGAAAGCAGGTCTGTCCTCCGCTATAAAAGTATTCTGGTTTTCAGGTGTCCATGCATTCAATACCGTAGCGTAGCTATTTGCCTGCCCGGTACGGTCCTGGCCCGAGTGACGGGTGAGGTTCATGATCTGGTTCCCATAGTCAAACTGCAACTCGATGCCGAGATCAAAGCCTTTATAACGGAAGGTGTTGGTCAGCGTACCATATCCGTCGGGAATCGATTTGCCTAATACCGTTTTATCATCGGCTGTTATTTTGCCATCACCGTTCTTATCAAATATTTTCAAATCGCCCGGCAGCAAGCCGTATTTAGCTGCTTCGGTTGCTTCGGCAGTTCCCCAGGTACCTAATACTTTATAACCCCAGAAAGTTCCGGCAGGTAATCCTACCCGCGCCAGGTTAAACTGGGAAAGGAATGTTGGGCCAAGGAAGATATCGTCGTTTGATGCTCCCAAGCTCAATATTTTGTTCCTAAGGAACGAGATATTAAAACTGGTGTTCCAGCTAAAGTTGCTCGACCTGATGTTTACACTGTTGATCGTTAACTCGATGCCTTCGTTGCGAATGCTTCCGATGTTTTTATAAACACTATTGAATCCGCTTGTTTCGGGTAAAGGAGCGTTGAGCAACAGGGCCTTGGTTTTTTTCAGAAATGCATCGGCTTCGATGTTAAGCCGGCTGTTAAACAATCCGAGTGAAAACCCGAAGTCGTATTCTGCCGTTTTTTCCCATTGCAGGTCGTCATTCCCTATGCTGGTGAGGGTTGTGCCAATAGCCTGTGTGCCACCAAAAACATAGTTTGTTGTATTAATATTTGCCAATGATTGATATTCGCCGATCTCCGAATTACCTGTTAAACCGTAGCTTAATCTAAGTTTCAGATCGGATATGGTTTTATTGTTTTTCAAGAAATCTTCCTCTGACACTCTCCAGGCAATTGCAGCGGACGGAAAGAAACCATATTTGGCGTTTGTTCCGAATCGTGATGAACCGTCTTCGCGCCCGGTTACGGTCAACAAGTATTTTTCTTTGTAGTTGTAATTGATCCTTCCGAAAAATGACTGCATTTGCCATGCATCGTAATTTGAAGAGGGTATGCCCGGTATGCCGCCTGAACCCAGGTTATAATATTGATAATAGTTGTCTGAAAGATCTTGCGTCGATCCATAAGAACGTAATTGACTGAAATTCTGGCGCTCGGTACCTACAACTACGTTGATGGTATGCACTTTGTTAAACACCTTATTGTAGGTTAAATGATTTTCCCATTGCCAGAAAGTATTATTCCATTGATCAATCGAAGCTGAACTGTAAGTTTGGTTAGCAGTTGAACCGCCGACAAGCCCGCTTTGGAAATGGGGATGAGTGTTACTGGAATTGGTTACGCCGATGGTCGTCTTAAAATCAAGACCGGGGAAGAATGTTATATCTGCGTAGCCATTACCGCTAAACACCCTGTTGTAAGTAAGCGACTCGATCTCGTTTGCTTGTGCAACCGGGTTGTCACCACCTTCCATATTAGGATAATCCGTCCGTTTTCCATAGCTTCCGTCAGGGTATCTAATCGGTATGATTGGGATCATTTCGATCAGCATACGGGGGATGTTATTACCGCCGGTACCATCGTCCGCTGTGCGGGTAACCCGGTCGTCATAGTTAATGGTCGCGCCCACTTTTAACCACGATTTGGTTTGATGGTCAAAAGTCAACCTGGCATTGTACCGTTTCTGATAGCTGTTCAGGATGATACCCTCGTCGTTGGCATAATTCAGGAATAAGCCGTAGTTCAAATTATCGGCCGAACCTGTAAATGAAAGATTATGGTTCTGGCCGTACGCAGTGCGGGTTGTTGCCTTTTGCCAATCCACGTCATATAAAGGGTTTAAGTTCGAGTCGAACAATTTGCCTATCAAAGCCGTCCTGATCTTTACCGGGTCGTCATCAGCATATTTACCTGCTGCCCATCCTGCCGGGTCATATTTTTGAATATTTTTATAAGATTGATCCTCCACAGCTAAAAATTCTTTGGCATTCAGCACCGGGATCTCATGGGCCATATTGCTGATACTTCCGTAAGCATCGTAACTTACCGTGCCGCCTTTTTTGCCCCCGCCGCGCTTGGTGGTTACTAAAATTACACCGTTAGCACCGCGCGTACCATATATCGCGGTCGAAGACGCATCTTTCAATACGTCAATTGACGCTATGTCATTCGGGTTAATCGAACTTCCGCCTTCGGTCCAAACCACGCCGTCGACCACATATAACGGATCGGTTGTGGTATTTATAGAACTGTAACCACGTATCCTCACCTTTGTTTCGCCGCCCGGTGCGCCCGAGTTAACCGATACATTAACACCCGCTATCCTACCCGCCAATTCCTGTTCTACATTTATTGCGGGGTGCTCTTCTAACTCTTTGCTGTTCACACTTCCTACTGCACCGGTAAGATCGACACGTTTTTGCGTGCCATAACCTACTACTACCACTTCGCTTAGGGACTTTTGGCTTTCGGCGAGCTTTACATCGACCGTCTCACGATTGGCAATAGGTACTTCCTGGGTAACATAGCCAATGTAACTGAACACCAGCGTTGCCCCGCCGTCCACGTTATCGAACGTGTATTTCCCGTTTACGTCGGTAACAGTACCCACGCCGGTGCCTTTTACTTTAATCGATACTCCAGGTAAAGGAAGTCCTTTTTCATCGCTTACCGTTCCCTGTACTTTCTGGGGGGCGGCAGCTGCTTTGGTAGATGCAGGGTCGTCTTTGGCCTTAATAACTATTGTTTGATCGATTATCTTATAAGTGAGCGGTTGGCCTTTCAGGCACTGATCCAGCGCCTCCGTAACCGTTGCATTTGATAGATCGATGTTTACTTTTGATGTTTTAGCAAGCACGTCCTCCTCGTACAGGTAATTGTACCCGCTTTGCTTTTTAATCAACTTTAATACTTTACCTACCGAGGTACGATTTTGGTGGATATTGATGCTTTGACTGTAAGTTTTGGCACTCACGTTAACCATCGCTGCAATAATAAAAACAACGGTTAGCTTCATAGCTAATAGAATTTTGAACAGGCCATGCCTGTCTATAGGCAAGACCTTACAATTTAATTTCATAGTTTTGTAGTGTTTGGGTTAATAACCTGGTTTCCAATTCACGATTGTAAAATGAGGGTAACCCAGATATTGACCGGGATAGCGCTGCAACGCTACCCGGTTCATTTACCTGGCCTCAACTATCTCAAATAAAAAGTTTGCTGTTTACGGTGCTCGAAGTATCGGTTTTCTCATGGGATCTGTTTTTAAATTTAGTAATTGGTCATTTTTAGTATCCGGCTCAAATGGTAGTTGAACCGATATCTTGTAAAACCAGCCTGGTAAAGCTGATCTTAAATGTTTTTCATTAGTTTATAAATGTGCAGGCGTCAGGAGCCGACGACGATGGTTTTGTCGCTTATCCTGAAATTCACACCTGTATATTTTAGCATTTTTAACAATTCGGACAGGTTCACACTGCGCGAAATGCTGCCGGTGAACCGCCTGTCGGATATATTGCCTTCGTATTTAATGGTTACATCATACCATCTTGAAGCCTGGCGCATGATGAATGGTATGTCGGCTTTCTCGAAAACAAAGCTGCCTTCCTTCCATGCCAGGATATCGTCCGTATCTACCGTGTTTATGCTAATGTCAGCCTTTCCGGAATTCGATACATTGGCTTGCTCATCAGGTTTGAGAAAAACTGTCTGGCCCCCGGCCGATACCTTTACGCTACCTTCTGCGAGTGTGGTTTTGATCGACCTCTCGTCCGTGTAAGCGTTAATGTTAAAATGAGTTCCTAAAACTTCCACCGTTTGTTTGCCGGCGATAACCCTAAACGGCAGGTGCTTGTTTTTAGCTACCTCGAAATAAACTTCGCCGGTAATATTCACCCGGCGCTCTCCTTTGGTGAAAACGGTAGGAAAGGTGATGGACGATGCTGCGTTGAGCCAAACCTTTGTGCCGTCGCTTAACACCACCTGGAATTGACCACCACGGGGGGTAGAGATAGTATTGTAAACAACCGGAAGATTATTAGTGACCGAAGCAGGGGGCACGTATATAAGCTGGTTAGTTTTTGCTTTGTTTAACAGTGTTTTTCCCTGTTTGGCCAGCACGCCGTTTTTTGCATCATTTAAAACGATCTTTGACCCATTAGCCAACGTAAGTACAGCTTTATTGCCACCGGGAGCAACATCATTTTTTACTAATTTTTGCTGATAGGCAATATCACCTTTTTGAGTGATCTTTTTTCGTATATGGAAATAAACAAGAGGGATAGATAAAAGCAGTAAACAAGCCGCCGCTATGGAGGCCCACCGCATGTATCTTATTTTATTTCGATGCGAGCGGTCGTATTTAATAGCCTCGTTTACCTTGTTTAATATCCTGGCCCGGTGCGATTCTTCATCTTCTGCAAAACCTGCCGGGATATCTACCGGCATGTCCTGACCTGTGTTGTACCACGCTGCAAATTCCTCCTGCTCGGCAGGAGTAATGGTTTTATTAAGCCATTTTTTGGCCAGTTCCTGGTATCTGTCTAAGGATCCGTTACTGTTCATTTAGCGTGCTTTAATATATAAGTCCGCCAGTAGGATGATATCCCTTAGTGTAACTGAAAATATTTTTTAAGAAGTCTTGCGGGATGCGTTCAGAGAAGAAATTGGCTTAACCGTGCACGCAAGGTTTTGAGGGCCTTGCCAAGATGAGCCTCAACAGTTTTTTCGGAAATACCCATTTCCGCTGCTATCTTTTTTTGAGAATATCCCGATTCACGGCTGAGTTGATAAACCATGCGGCATTTTTCGGGTAATTCGGCTACAAAAATCGTTAGGCGACTTTTTAGTTCTTCAAACTCCAGCCACTCTTCGGTGTAATTATCGGCAATACTGATATGGTCTTTACTGTAACCCAAATACTTTTGCCTGGTATTTCGCTTGTCTAACAATTTGATCACTTTATACTTTACAGATACCGCGAGATAAGAGCTTAGTGTATCAATTACAGTAAGCTCTTCGCGTCTTCTCCATAGCGAAATAAATATGTCCTGCACAATTTCTTCGGCCTCATCCAGGTCGTTTATTTTATTGGCAGCTACGGTAAAAAGTTTCTTCCAGTAACGATTATATATTTCGGTAAATGCATGATTATCATCCGCAGAAAGCCGTTGGATCAATTCACTATCCTCAAGAATATTATAATCGTACATATTCTAATTCAATAAGCAGTATTATAAAATATTTTTTCAGGCAATAATGGAGAGTACCTCTGCTTTGAGATACTGATTCGTAAAACCCAAAAGTAGTATATCCGGTTTTAAAAAAAATACTTGCGTATAAATTAAATTAAAATTAAGGCCGCAAACGTCTGTAAATCGTGCAAAACGCAAAAAAGCGGGCGGAAGATCCGCACCGCTTTTTGCAATTGGTTGTAGTTTATTTATTTCCAGCCACCACCCAGGGCACGGTATAATTCTACCACTGCACCCATTTGCTGTCGTTTTATCGAAGCCTGGTTTAACTCGGCTTGCAGGGCATTGGTTTGCGCTGCTATTACTTCGAGGTAATTGGCCAGATCGCTTTTGAAAAGCAATTGTGAATTTTTGACCGCTTTATGTGTTGTTGCCACCTGCTGGCCGGCTATGGTCATTTGTTGCTCAAGCTTTTCGTTTTGTACCAGCGCGTTACTAACCTCGCCGGTCGCATTTAATACTGACTGCCTGAACTGTAACACTGCTTGCTTACGCTGTACTTTTGCCACCTCAAACTGGGTTTTCAATTCCCGGTGATTAAATATAGGCTGAAGCACCGAACCAGTTACCGTTCCGAATAATGATGCCGGGAGATTGAACCAGGTACTTGCCCGCAAGCTTTCCATACCGCCGGCAGCTGTGATAGTTAACGATGGATACAAATTACCTTGTTTTGCACCAACATTAGCGTTAGCTGCAACCAATGCCATTTCGTTCGACCTGACATCCGGCCGGCGGCTCAAAATGGCTGCAGGCAGCCCGGTTGGTAGTTGCTTTGGTATCTGCACATTGTCGAGGTTAGTTGAATGAGCTACGGACCCTGGCAATTGCCCGGTCAAAATTTGCAGTGCATTTTGCTGGATAGCTATATTTTGTTCCAGCTGAGGTATAAGCAAGGCCGTAGTTTGACGTTGCGCCTCTGCTTGCTGTACAGCAAGAAGGTTTGTTTCGCCTGCATTTTTTAACAAAGTGGTTTGGTTAACCGTGGTATCGGCAAGCTTCAAATTTTGCTTTGCTATATCCAACTGTTTTTCCAGCATCAGCAGGTTATAATAATCCTGCGCTATGTCAGCAACCAATTTAGTCTGTACAGCCTTGGTAGCTTCATAAGTTTGCAGGTATTGCGCCAGCACAACTTCCTTTTGCCTGCGTATTTTGCCCCAAGTATCTATTTCCCACGACAATCCTAAACTGGCATTATAATCTTCGTAGTGATTGCTGCCCGTAATATCGGCCGTCACTCCGTTTATGCCATTTTTTGAAAAGCGGTTATATTGGCCGCTCACCTGCAAATTCAACTCAGGGGTGAGTAGTAGTTTGGCCTGTTTAACCTGCTGACCGGCAATATCGATGCGCTTAAGCGCGATCAACAGATCGTAATTGTATTTGATGCCGCGATCAATGAGACCTTGCAACGTGGTGTCGGTAAAAAATTTTCGCCACTCCACATCAGCTATGCTGCTCGTATCTGCATAAGCAACAGTATTAAATTGCTTAGGCAGATCGACCTCAGGTCGCTGGTAATTCTTCCCAACCTTACAAGCGCTGAACAGCACTATAAGTAAAGCGGAGTATATAATGATCCTATACTTGTTCATGATAATATTATTAAGCATTTAACAGTTCCGGCTCAGCTTCCTCAACCGATCCGGGTTCTTCTATTTTCTTTGTACTGATACGCTCATGCAGGTACTGGAACGCAACAAAGAGCACCGGTATCACAAACACACCCAACAGTACACCGGTAAGCATACCGCCCACGGCGCCTGTGCCTATCGACCGGTTACCCAAAGCCGATGCGCCGGTTGCTCTCATCAGCGGGATAAGACCAACGATGAATGCAAATGATGTCATCAGGATTGGGCGGAGCCTCAATCTGGAAGCCTCGAGCGCAGCGGCAACCAGTTTCATTCCGGCCCTGCGGCGTTGTACCGCATATTCTACTATCAGGATGGCATTCTTAGCCAGCAAACCAATAAGCATGATCTGGGACACCTGCACATAAATGTTATTGTCGATACCCATCATATTGATAAAGAGCATCAATCCGAATACGCCGAGTGGTATGGTCAGGATAATAGCAAACGGAAGAATGTAACTTTCGTATTGAGCAGCTAACAGGAAGTACACAAATATGAGGCTCATCGCAAATATTAACAATATCTGTGAACCCGAATTGATCTCTTCGCGTGTCATACCGGTCCATTCATACCCATACCCGCGCGGCAGCGTCTCCTTTGCGGTTTCTTCAATTGCTTTGATAGCATCGCCCGTACTGTATCCCGGTTTTGGTACGCCGTTTATCGTCACCGCGTTGAACAGGTTGTTCCTGGTAACGGTTTCGGGCCCGTAGACTCTTTTTAACTTAACAATGCCATTTACCGGCACCATTTGTCCCTGGTTATTCTTCACATAGATGTTGTCAAGCGATTGCGGGTTCGACCGGTATTGCGCATCGGCCTGGGCCATTACCCTATAATATTTACCAAAGCGGTTGAAATCGGTTACAAAGCTGCTGCCGTAATATACCTGCATGGTCTGGAGCAGATCGGCTATCGACACGCCCAGTTGCTTGGCCTTTTCATTATCCACTTCAATTTCGTATTGAGGATTGCCAGCAGCGAATGTGGTAAACGCATAAGCAATTTCTTTTTTCTGCATCAGCGCCCCCAGGAAGGCATGGGTTGTTGAATCGAGTTTGCCCATGGTGCCGTTAGTACGGTCTTGCAGCATAAACTCAAAACCACTTACGTTACCGAAACCCTGGATGGTAGGGAAGGTAAAGAAGAAAGCATTTGCCCCTTTTACCTGCGAGGCCACCTTTTGGGTCATCATCGCAGTTATCTGGTTAAGGTCCTGCACCGGACCGCGTTCGCCCTGTGGTTTCATGCGGATAAAGCCGGCACCATAAGGTGATGCATTTGCGTTGGAAATAAAGTTCAAACCTTCAACGATGTAATGGTTTTTGGTTATCGGGTCGTTCTTCACAATATCGTTTATCTCCTGCATCGCCTTGTGTGTCCTTTCCAATGAACTGCCCGGAGGGGTATTCACGGCATACAGCAGGAAACCCTGGTCTTCGGTAGGAATAAATCCGGTTGGTGTCTTTTTGATCATAACAAAAGTAACCGCCGAGATCAATGCCAACGCCGATAAGGCTACCCATTTACGCTTGATCAAAAACTGAAGTGACCTTACATACCTGTTCGTAACCGCGGTAAAACCTGCGTTGAACGCTGCAAAGAAACGGGCGCCGAAGCCTTTTTTGGTGTCGTGCCCTTCGCTGCTATGCGTGTTTTTCAAAAATAAAGCACTTAAGGCAGGGCTGAGGGTTAATGCATTTACAGCCGATATCAAAATCGCGATGGCAAGCGTGAATGCAAACTGCCGGTAAAATACACCAGCAGGGCCCTGCATAAAGCCAACAGGGACGAACACCGCCGCCATTACCAGGGTGATGGAAATGATCGCTCCGGATATTTCGCTCATCGATTCGATAGTTGCCTTACGGGCAGAAAGCGTGGTGCTTTCCATTTTGGCGTGCACCGCTTCGACGACGACGATAGCGTCGTCCACAACGATACCGATAGCAAGTACCAGCGCAAACAGCGTTAACAAATTAATGCTGAAGCCGAACAGGCGCATGAAAAAGAAAGTGCCGATAATAGCTACGGGTACGGCAATTGCCGGTATCAGTGTCGACCGGAAATCCTGCAGGAAAACGAACACAACTATGAATACCAGCACGAATGCTTCTATCAGGGTGTGTTTTACTTGGTCGATAGACGCATCCAAAAACTCTTTGGAGTTGTACATCACCACTGGTTCGATACCCTTTGGCAGGGTACTGGAAAACTCTTTTATTTGGCGTTGTGCCTCTGTCAGGATGTCGTTCGCATTAGAGCCGGCCGTCTGGAATATTGCGAGGCCTGAAGTCGGGAAGCCGTTCAATTGGCTATTGGATGAATAAGTGAACGAACCGAATTCGACACGTGCCACGTCTTTTAGCCTCACTGCAGACCCATCGCTGTTGGCGCGGATTATGATATTCTCAAAATCCTTGTTCTTATTTAATTTACCCTTGTATTTTAAAACATATTCAAAGGATTCCTTACTGCTTTCGCCAAAACGGCCAGGCGCTGCCTCAAGGCTCTGATCTTTGATAGCAGCGGTAACATCCTGTGGCGAAAGGTTATAGGCGGTCAGCCTGTCCGGCTTCAGCCAAATGCGCATGGAATAATCGTGCGCACCAAATGGCTGAGCCTGTCCCACGCCGGGAATACGTTGCAACTGGGGTATCAGGTTTATCTTGATATAGTTTTGCAGGAACGTCTCGTTGTAGCTGGTATCCTTACTCGTCAGTGCAACGAACATGATAATACTGTTCTGCACTTTCTGGGTTGATACCCCGGACTGAACCACTTCCTGCGGTATCTGGCTGATAGCCTTAGAAACCCGGTTTTGTACGTTGACGGCCGCAATGTCAGGATTTGTCCCTTGTTTAAAATAGATATTCAGGCTCATGGAACCGTCATTGCTCGAGTTGGACGTCATGTAGGTCATGTTCTCCACACCGTTTACCGCTTCCTCGATAGGGGTAGCCACCGAGCGTGCTACCACTTCGGCGTTAGCACCCGGGTACGAGGCAGTTACCTGTACGGTAGGTGGCGCTATATCCGGAAACTGCGTGATAGGCAGCGTGAAAAGTGATATGATGCCCAGCAAAACCAGGAGAATAGATATCACTGTCGAAAGGACTGGCCTTTCTATGAATTTTCGTAACATAGTTTGTGAGTTGCGTAACCCGGAAATGCTCCCGGGTTACAGTTAAACAAAATGTGAGCGGGCTTTGTGGCTTACAGCGATGCTGTTTTGAACAAGCTGTCGGCCGGCATAGTTTTGGGCTTAATGATAACCCCGTCGTGCAACCGGTCGATACCCTGGTAAACGATCTTGTCGCCTGCCTTTATTCCTCCCGAAACAAGATAGAAGTTGCCGCTTGTACCTGTTACCGTCAATGGCTTGCCAATAACCTTGTTGCTATCTGTCAAAGCGTAAACAAATACCTTATCCTGTAATTCAAAAGTTGCCTCCTGCGGTACCAGCAATGAATTGGTGACCGTGTTTGACAGCCTGATCTTTCCTGTATTGCCCGAGCGCAATAGCCCGTTCGGGTTGGAAAAATTAGCTCTGAAACTTATCGTGCCATCTGTTTTGCTGAACTGCCCTTCGGCTAGTTCAACTTTGCCTTTTTCAGGATAGATGGAGTTGTCGGCAAGCACCAGCTCTACTTCGGGCAGGTGTTTTATCTTGTCCTGCAGGGTTGCACCTGCAAAACGCGACTTGAAGTTGATGAAATCACTTTCGCTCAGGGTAAAGTATGCGTGCATTTCCTTGTTTTCGGATAATACAGTTAATGCATCTGCCTGTGATTTAACTACCAGGCTTCCGGTCTTAAAAGGAATGGTACCTATATACCCATCGGCCGGAGCAGTAATGGTGGTGTAGCCAACATTGATCTTAGCCGATTCTACTTGCGCTTTTGCTTGCTCGACATTAGCTTTTGCTGCATCATAAGCTGCTTTAGCAG
Organism: Mucilaginibacter sp.; assembly: GCF_035492695.1. Lineage (GTDB taxonomy): Bacteria > Bacteroidota > Bacteroidia > Sphingobacteriales > Sphingobacteriaceae > Mucilaginibacter. The sequence continues at coordinate 338,669 of NZ_DATJJC010000006.1, forward strand.
ATTGCAACTGAACATCTGATATTACATTGTTCTGTACAAGTGGTGTCAATTTGTTCACATTGATCAAAGCATTCGCTAACGAAGCTTTTGCTGAAAGCAAAGTAGCATTTGCATTGTTCAGTTGCTCGGTGTAAGGGCGGGCATCTATTTTGAACAGTGGCTGCCCTTTGTGAACATAAGCGCCTTCGTCGACATAAATGGCGTCAAGATTGCCATCTACCTGTGGACGGATCTCGATATCGCGCTTGCCTTGTAACGAAGCAGTAAATTCGCTGTAAACAGTAACAGGTTTGCTGGTTATGCTTACAACAGGTAGTTCCTGTGGTGGCGGCGCGGTGTTGCCGGCCGTTGACGAACTGCAACTGGTGTACAGTGCAATGGCGGCGATCGCTATAAATAGAGGCAAATAATGCCTGATCGATCTGATGATTGTGGTGGTTTCCATATGCGTGAGAATTAATGATTACTTAATGATAATTTTATGATGTTATTTTTCCTAACGATGTTAGGTTTATCTGGAAAAAATTTTATTTCAAATTTTTTATGTAGCCTGCTATGGCGTCGTCAAGTACGACTTTGGTAAGCTCATCGTCTGCCGGGGATGTCCCTGTTATTTTGATGGAAACCAACCCGTGCAGTACCGACCAGAGGGTATGATATTTAAGACAGGCGTTCACATCAGTTCTATTATTTAATTTCAATTCATTTTCAATAGGTTCGATCATGATGTCAATAAACCTGTTGTATTCGCAGGTGCATTTTTCACTTTCGCAGGACGCCATTCCAATGCCAAACATCAATTGATAAAGCTGAACATTGTTAAGTGCGAACTCCCAGTAAGCGTCGGCCATGGCCCTTATCTGATCGGACGGGTTGGTATATTGGTTCCTGGCGAATTCTAATTTATCGCCCATTTTACGAAACCCTTTTTTACCGAACTCAAGCAGTATCGCTTCCTTGTTTTCAAAGTGATCGTAAATGACCGGAACGCTATATTCAATAGCTTCGGCAATTTTGCGGATGGATAAAGCCTGCCACCCGTCTTTTTTTACCATGTCCCAGGCGGTGTAGATGATATTATTCCGAACCTCTTCCTTCTGCCTCGCCCTGCGCTCTACAATTCCCATGTCAATAACCTAACGGTGTTAGCAAAAGTAATACGGTTTTGAATAATCTTCCAAATGTTTTTATGTTTTTGCATCAAAAATTATCTTTAAATGGAATTTGGATGACAAACAACAGGATTGAATGACAAATCTTTTAAAAATTCCATCAAATAGCAATTTTAGCAGTGACTTTACATTTTGCCTGGACGAAACAGGGGTAATTCGCCAGCATCACTATTTTATGGTTAACACTTTTTCAGGCGATATTTGATTAAATAATTGATAATCAATAATTTATAATGGCAGCTATATGAAATTGTGTTAACCATGTTAACCCTATTTTTAAAGCGATTCCCTGCTGTACTAAACTATAATTTTACAACCATCGCTTTGCCTGTATAGGTTATAGTTTTGTCAGCTGTTGCTGTTATCCCTTCATCGCTGCCATGGGCATCTTTTACAAGCACGATGTTGAATGTCCGCTTTTTAAGCATGCCGGGGAAATTGCCTTTGGTATCAGAAATACTCAATTGGTGTGATTTGTCGGTCCAGGTGATCTTGAAAGTAGCGTATCTGCCTTTTTCATAATGGTAGTTATCGTTCTCATCTTCGTAAAACTTAAACTCGCCGTCAGCGCCCGGATATATCCGAAGCTCGATTTTGTCCGCGGGTTTCTCTGTTGCATATTGCATGTGCTGGCCCATTGGAACAATGGAACCGGCCTTTACATACAGCGGCATAGTTTCTATCGGTACGTTTACTTCCATTTTTTTACCGCCCGAGTATTTTTTGCCCGTCCAGAAATCATACCATGCAGTTCCGGCAGGCAGGTATACTTCACGCGTATGTTTGCCTGATGCAGCATTCTCACCCGAATACAATTGCTCCGTAACCGGGTTTACCAGGAATGCGGAACCAAACATATATTGATCTGGAATATCATATACGTTTTTATCATTCCTGAAATCAAATGCCAACGAACGCATAATAGTATAATTTTCCTGTGTTACCCTGCCCGCCAATGAGTAGATATAAGGAAGCAGCCTGTAGCGCAGGTTATCATATTTTAGTAATATGGCTTTGGTCTGGTCGCTCCAGTTTTTTGAGAATAGTGCTCTTTCGCCCTTCCCGTGTATCCGGAAAATAGGACTGAAGGTGCCAAACTGGAACCAGCGGGTAAATAATTCCTGGAACTCAGGTTTCGACCAATCCGGGGCGGTCCAGTGGTAATGGTAGCCGCCAATGTCAGATGTCCAATAGGGGATACCTGATACGCATGCGTTAATGGCTTGCGGCACCTGGCTCTTCAGCGCCTGGTATGAACAGGAGATATCCGATGACCATAAGGTAGCCGCATTTCGCTGTTCTCCTGCAAATGCCTGCCTGATGAGAAAATAGGCCCTTTTGCCCGGGATATCCCGCCGCCAGCCTTTGTACAAGCCTTTGGAATGTTCAAGCGAGTAGGTATTAAAGTAATCGATGCCTTTACCAACTGAAAAATTGGCTTTGCGGCGTTCATCAAGCAGTGTACCATTATCGGGTTCGCATTGGTCTACCCACCATGCATCCCAGCCATAACGTTTTACAAGGCTGTCGCGTGCCTGGTCCCAATACATTTCGCGGGCGGCAGGGTTATGCGCGTCGTAATAGGTATCGAAAGTGTGCGTAACCACGTTATCCCAGGTAATGCTTGTCAGGAAGCCATTTTTATCCAGGGCATCATAATTGGGTGTTCCCTTACCAAACACCGGCCAGATGGATATCATGCCGTGTATATGAGCTTTGTGCAATTCGTCTACCATAGCTTTTGGATCCGGGTAGCGTTCGGGTTTCATCACATGCGAACCAATAGGCAGAGGATCCCAATAGTACCAGTCCTGCACGATTACATCTACCGGAATATGGTTATTACGATAATTGTCCTTAACTGAAAGTATTTCTTTCTGGCTCAAATACCGGTCCTGTGACTGGAACAGACCGAAGGCCCATTTGGGGTACATTGGCGCTTTGCCAGTGGTAATGCGGTACAGATCGATAATATGGTCAAAGGCCGGGCCGTAGAAAAAATAATAGTCGACCTGTTTTCCGCTTTCCGAAACATATTTAAATTTTGTATTACCGGCTTCGGTTCCATAAAAGTTTGATGCGGAGTAATTATCCCACATGAGCCCAAAACCTTTTGTTGATAGCAACACAGGTATGGCACCGGTCATATACTTAATAGCCATATCCTGGTTGCGACCCTTGTAATTGATAGATAAAGAATCTGTTGGATGGCACCCCAATCCGAAAAGGGCTTCGTCGGCAGGCGAATTAAAAGTTGTGCTGCAACTGTAAGTATCGATGCCCGCCACGGTTTGCTGATGCATCTCTTTATTGCTTTTGTCTTCGGATGTTATGATCTTCCCGGCAGCATCTAGATAGGTGATCGCGTTGGTCTTGCGATTTACCCTGATGATAAGCTTTCCGGTATTGATATCAATACTATTAGCAAACTGGGTGACTGTAAATTTCGATGGCATTTTAAATGCATTATTCACAACCAGCGAGTTAAACACAGGCATCTTTTCGAATACCGTGTATTTCACCTCAACAATATCTGGTTTGCAAACCCTAATCTTCATCAACCCTTTGTCAAGCGTAAAGCTTACGCCATCGTCGTCTTTGTGATAGCTTTTGACAGACGCGCGGGCTATATCGGCACAAAACAGGGCCAAACTTATAATTAGCAACTTAGGGGAGTAGTTGGGGAGGTATTTACTGATCATGAAAATGTATTATTGGTTTAATTAATTCTTTATTTGTACTGTCGCTGTTTCCCTAATATCGGCCGAAGAACTTCCTGCCATTAACATCACAGGTTCGCTTTCCACTAAAAAATCGTTTTTCCGATCGTTCCAGTAAGCAAGGTCTTGTGCCGCAAATTTTAATTGTACCGTTTGCTTTTTTCCGGGCTCCAGGCTTATCCGTTTAAAGGCTTTTAACTCCTTTAACGGGCGTTCAACTTTCGATCCCAAATGTTTAACATATAGCTGCACCACTTCATCGCCAATCCGCTTTCCTGTATTTTCCACGTCGATAGTAACTGAAAGGCTGTCTTTTGCATCGCATTTAGCCGGTGCCCGCAAGTTCGAATATTTAAAAGTGGTATAGCTCAATCCAAAGCCAAAAGGATACAACGGTTTATCTTTCATATACATATATGTGCGCCCGTGCCGGATGTCGTAATCCATGATTTGGGGTAGTTGGCTTACCGATCCAGGCCAGGTTTGGACCAGTTTTCCACCGGGATCAACATCGCCAAAAATGACATCGGCAAGTGCACTGCCCAGTTCCTGGCTGCAGTGGGTCACATGGAGAATAGCAGCTATATGCTCTTGTTCCCAATTAATAGCGTATGGGAAGCTACTAACCAACACCATTACTATATGCGGGTTAACAGCATACAATTTCTTAACAAACTCTTCCTGTAACGAATCAAGCGCTATGCTCTGCCGGTCAACCGCTTCGCGGCCTTCGGTCGGTCCGTCCACCTTTTTCCACCCCAAATTGCCTGAAGGATTGTTACCTACACATACGATAACGACATCTGCAGCTTTGGCCATACTTATGGCAACTAAATTATTTGTAGTGTGAATTACGTTCACGCCCGTCCCGACCTTATTTTTTATTCCTTCCAGCGGACTCACACTATACGGTGGGGTGCCGCTGTACCAGTCCTGTAATACTTCTGCTGACCGGGGACCGACTACCGCTATAGTTCCGGGTTTGTTCTTATCAAGCGGTAAAAGGTTTTGCGTGTTCTTCAGTAATACGATCGATTTCTGAGTGATCAACCGTGCAAAATCCTGATGGCTTTTGCTTAACCAGGGTTCAGGTCCATCTTTAATTGCTGAATAAGGTACCATCTCAGGCGGATCCAACTGACCAAGCTTGATCATCACCCGGAACACGCCGCGCAGGTTTTGGTCGATATCCGATTCTGTTATTAAATTGTTATCCAGCGCGCCTTTTACACCAGCCTTGTAGTTATCGAGAAACTGGTTAATACCCGCTTTGATACATCCCGCAGCAGCTTTTTCCGGAGTTGTGTAATAATGATGGGCAGTCATCAAAAGCTTATAGGCACCGCCATCGGTACATATAATGCCATTTTGTCCCCACTGGTCAACCGTAATATTTTTAAGCATAGGATTTACAGCCTGCGGGATGCCATTAACTTTATTATAAGAAGCCATGTACGCCTTTGAACCGCCAACTTCTATACCCTTGCGAAAAGTGTACCCATAATATTCGTTAAATAACCTGCTATCAAATACCGAATTGCTACTGTCCCTACCATCTTCATTACTGTTGGCCAAAAAGTGTTTCATCAGGGCCGCGGTTTCCCAATACTTCGGATCGTTGCCCTGCAGCCCTTTTATATAACTTACAACCATTGTTGCATTAAAAAAAGCATCCTCTCCATAGCACTCTTCAGTGCGGCCCCATCTCGGGTCGCGTCCGAGATCGGCATTAGGCGCCCGAACCACCAGTCCTCCTTTTTTATATTTTTCTGATTGGAAAAGATATCTTGCTTCATTGGCCTCTATTGATGCAGCGCGCTCCAACAATTCGGGGCTCCAGGTCTCGGCCAGGCCAATACTTTGCGGAAATATAGTTGTAGGCACAGGCGTTTTGCCACCCCAATTGCCAATAATACCCATTGCAACACCATGAAGTCCTTCAATATGGCGGGTACCTTTCACGCCAAGCCGTTCGACCGTTGGGTTGGTGCCCAGGCAGTCTACCTTTTCATCAATGGTCATTAATGAAAGCAAATTCGTTATGCGTGTTTCAGCAGGTAAGTTCGGGTTCTGAAATGGATATTTATATTGACCAAATGCCGTCGATTGGATCAATGCCAATATTGCGCAACAAACAGGTCTGAAAATATTTCTGAAATCCAGGTTAAACAGCATATCAGGTATCGCCCAAGTAAACTAAAAAAGAGTCATCGAATTTATCCAATGACAATATGCTGTAAAACTATTTGAAGCATTTTTTTTTACCTGCAACAAAAGTTAAAATAAATATAATAAATGTTAAATCCGTGTAAGATCACGTGTTCGTAAGAGAGATAGCATCAGATGATGATACTATTTAACCCCGGCCAGGCTCCTTTCGTGGCTGGCCTCATTCCTCTTAAGCTGGTTGACGTAATCTGAGGGAAGCACTCCGAATTCTTCACGGAATACTTTGGCAAAATAGGTAGGGTTGCTGAATCCTACTTCATAAGCTACACTTGCAATATTCAGCTTGCTTTTCTGCAATAATTGGATCGCTTTTTTCAACCTGATGGACCTGATAAAGTCGACGGGTGTTTTGCCGGTAAGAGTCAGCAATTTTTTATATAAAGATACCCGGCTCATTAGCAGAAGCCGGCTTAATTCCTCAACCGAGAAATTATAATTAGTAATATTTGCTTCAATGATATTAACCGCATTTTTTATGAATTTCTCGTCCTCCGACTCGATCTCCATTTGCTGTACGTTTACTTCGACGTGTTTTTGATAGGTCCTTTTCAGCGTTTCCTGCAAATGCAGCAGGTTCTGCATTTTGGAAAGCAATATCTCAAAGTTGAAAGGCTTCATCACGTAATCATTAGCGCCGCTTCCCAGTCCCGACAATTGGTCTTCCTCCTCGCACAAAGCGGTAAGCAGTATTACCGGTATGTCCGCTGTCCTGCTATCTGCTTTTATTTTTTCGCATAATTCTATGCCGTTCATTTCTGGCATGTGAATGTCACTCACTATGATGCCGGGGTGTAAAGCCAAAGCTTTCTGCCAACCCTCTTTGCCATTATTTGCTTCAATAATAGTAAACAAGTGTTTTAAATTGTCTTTAAGATAAAAGCGCAGATCGTCGTTATCTTCTATCAACAATACAAGTGGCTTCCGTGCCGGATCGCCTGTATGTTCTTTGGCCTTTTTCGATTCCGGCGCCATTTTTTGCTGTCCGTCCGTTTCCGGCACCCGATGTTCAGCAATAACAGGCAAAAGAATGGTAAAGCAACTTCCTTCACCAACCTCGCTTTCGACAGAGATATCGCCGCCATGCATTTTTACGAATTCACGTGTGATGGATAAACCTATGCCACTGCCCTGGTTTAACAGATTTTGGGGCATATTATCCTGAAAAAACCTTTCAAATATCTTTTCCTGCTTATCTGCATTGATGCCGATGCCAGTGTCCAGCACTTTTATTTCAAGCAGTTGTTTGCCGTCGGCGCAGGCTTCAGCCTTCAGGCTAAGGAGCACACAAATATGACCCCCGGTAGGTGTAAATTTAAAAGCGTTTGACAGCAGGTTGAATAATACGCGCTCAAGTTTATCGTGGTCGAATGCAGTGAAAAGAGATTCGATTTCGGAGTCGAAAGCAAAGCGGATATTCTTTTTATCCGCAATATCTGAAAACGAGGCCGATACCTCTCTTGTAAAACTCACAATATCACCGTTAGCTGAGCTTAGTTTCAACTCTTTGAACTCCATTTTCCTGAAATCCAACAACTGGTTTACCAGGTTAAGTAACCGCCGGCCATTCCTTTTTATCATGGTTAGCTGTTGTTGCTGATCGGGTTTGTCACTCGATTTGATCAGTTGGTCAATAGGGGACAGGATAAGTGATAATGGCGTTCTGAATTCGTGGCTCACGTTGGTGAAGAACTTTATCTTCATCAGGTCCAGTTCGTGCATCCGGTGGGCTTCTTCCCGTTCCTTTGCGATCTGACGCTCGGTCTCCAATTGGTGTTGCTTTATTTCGAATTCCTTTTTCAGCTTTAGTATGCCGCGGTGCCTGATATAGAGCAAGGCTGCTATGAAAGCTATGGCATACAGTATATAAGCGAGTGGGGACTTCCAGAACGGAGGGAGAACCCTGATCTTAAGTGCGATTGTGCCCGCGTTGCGGGCATCATTACTATTGAATGCACGGACTTTGAAGACATAGTCACCGGCATCAAGGTTGGTGTAGGTAGCTTTTCGTGATGTAGCCGGGCTGTTCAGCCATCCTTTGTCGAACCCTTCCAGCTTGTATTGATATTGGATTTTGTTAGGATTGAAAAAGTCAGCAGCTGCAAATTCAATGCTGAAAACATTTTGTCTGTAATTGAAAACAAGAGACCGGCTTGACGATATGGCTTTTTGAAGAACCACAGATCCTCTTATTGTATCGCCCACCGCCACACTTTTATTAAAAAGCTGGAGATCTGTAAAGGCCAGCTGCGGTTTACGAACCTGGATATTAACTTTTAATGGGTCAAATAAGTTAAATCCATGTGCCCCGCCGAATATCATTTCACCATTCCGCGTTTTGAAAGCAGCATTTAAATTGAATTCTCTGCCTTGTAATCCATCGGCTTCATCAAAATTCTTGATATCAAATTGGTAGTTGTTCCTGTTACCGGTAATAGTAATACATGCAATGCCGTTGGAACTGCTTAACCACATCCGTTTCTGCTTATCTTCTAAAATGTTCAGGACATTATTTGCCGGAAGATTTGTATTGTCATCCAGGTTCGTGAATTTACCCGTTTTAGGATTTAGTACGCTTAAACCGCCTTTCGTCCCTATCCAGATTAATCCTCTGCTATCCTGGGTTATGCCATTAATATCGTAAGCGATAGGACTATTGGGGTTTTTGGCTTGATGGATATAACGTGTGACCTTGTTGGTTTTGGTATTGATAACGTCGATCCCTTCATCTTCCCCAACCCAAACATTTTGCTGCTCGTCAGGATAAAGTACTGCTACATAACTTGAGCTTAAATTGGGATAAGGTTTGTAGAACGAATTCGTATTCCTGTTATAAACACTGATACCGCCGGCAAACGTGCCTGCCCAGATGTTATGTGACCGATCTTCGAACAGGCAATATACGCGATCATCTGAAATGGTCCCGGCTATCTTATCATTATGCCTGTGGTGAACGAATGTTTTCCCATCAAAACATTCGAGTCCGCCAAAATAGGTTCCTATCCAAAGCTTACCCTCATGGTCTATGCACAAACTTATAACAATATCGTTGCTTAAGCTGTTGACATTGCCAGGGTCATGCGTGTAGCGGGTGTATTTATTGCTTTTTCTGTCGAAGTAGATCAGCCCGCCTCCGTTTGTACCTATCCATAAATTGCCGGCTTTATCTTCTTTAAAGCAGTCCACATCTTCAAAAGGCAGGCTTGCTTTGTCTGCGGGGAAATGCCTGTAAAGCGGGAACTGGAAAATACCTTTGCGGTAATAGCTTATACCTTGTTTGTAGGTCCCCGCCCAAATGATGCCTTCCAGATCCTTATATAATACCACACTATTTCCCTTGAGTGATTTAGGATCATCGTCGCGGGAGGTTAGATAAATGATATTGAAAGTTTTTGGGTCAATAACATCGATTCCTCCATGATCCGTGCCTATCCATATCTTTTCGTCATCGCCAACTGTAATGGAATTAACAATGTTGGAATTTAACTTGTAGCGGGGCTCTTCTTTAGCGAAATGTTTAAAAGTTCTTGAACCGGCATCGTACCTGTATACGCCTATCTGGCTTCCGTTTGCCCATAGCCAAAGATTCTGCTGCCGATCAACGGTTGCAAAAAATGAAAGATTGCTTTTGCCCCCGGTTGTGGACGGCACATGTGCAATTTCAATAATACGGTGGTTGTTTATATCCAGTTTTTCGAGTGTGCCGTCGCCATAGATCACCCAGATAATACCATTCCCACAATCAGCAATATCCATCACCTGGTCGGAGTGAAGGGAAATCTTCGATTTAGCCGAATGATCGAAAAATTCAGTTATGCCGCTTTGTGGCTGATAGCAGTAAGCACCCTTATTGTTTGTAATGAACCAAAAATTGCCCCAGCTGTCTTTTTTAATTAACCGCAAGTCTGATGTGCCAACCTTGAACCTGTCGAGCTGGCTATGTATATTATTAGAGAATTTTTCGGTTTGCGGGTCATAAATACTGAAATAATTGTGTGTTAATACCCACATTTTGTTTTCCGGCCCCTCAAATATGTTCGAGACGAAATTTTGGGCGATAGAATTGGTGTCCCTGCTGTCATTCTTAAAAACCCTGAATTTATAACCATCATACCGGTTAAGACCCGACGTTGTGCCAAACCACATAAAACCATTGGAGTCCCTGAAGATGCAATTGATCTGGTTATTTGATAGCCCGTTATTAATATCCAGGTTATAGAATTGATAGGGATTGTTTTGGCCAAACAACGTATGTTGACTTAGAAAAAACAACACCACCAGGAAGAAAAGTCTCACTCTCATTAACGTTATAATTGGTATGGCCGGCTAGCCTTCGGTGAATCTAAATTATGAATAAATGTTAGATATACAATAATAATTAACAGGAACCGGAACTTTTTAAAGTGTTAAAAGAGTACCATTTAAAAATACGTACAAAACAACGTGTAAAATAGTATCAACAAATGTTATAAATAGACCATTAATTGCCGAAAATAAAATTTCATAGACAAGATTTATTTTTATAATTATCTGATAGTCAATTAAAAAACACCGGGTTAACATTTGTTGTATAAACTTTAACATTTGTGTTACAGTTGGTGCCTCCCGGGCAATAATTTTATTCATTGTCAAATACAACCAATTTTCAACTTCATCAAAACTTATTATGATTAAAAAATTACGAATTATTCACGTCGTGACTTTAGTCGGGTTGTGCTTATCGCTGCTGCTGGTAAGCAGCCCCGGTTTTGCACAAAGTAATACCGTTAAAGGAACGGTAACCGATGGCGATAGCGGATCGCCTTTGCCGGGAGTAACCATCACAGTTAAGGGCTCCCGGGCTACAACGGTCAGCGATGTAAACGGTCATTACTCCATCGCTGCAGCGGCTAACGGCACGCTGGTATTTGTTTATATCGGCTATGCAACGCAGGAGGTTCCTGTAGGCGGGCGGGCCGTTGTCGATGTCAAAATGGCAACCGATAACAAAGCACTTTCTGAGGTTGTAGTTGTCGGCTACGGTACCGCCAAGCGAAAAGACCTGACCGGGTCGGTTAGCTCCGTGACAGCGGCGCAGATCGCATCAGTCCCGGTTACTACCCTTGACCAGGCATTACAGGGCCGGGCGGCGGGCGTGCAGGTTGTGAGCAATGATGCCTCACCCGGCGGTAATATCAGCGTACTTATACGTGGTATCGGTAGTCTTGCCAGTGGTGGTAATGGGCCGCTATATGTTGTGGATGGTTATCCTCTCGACGGCAGTATCAACAATATCAACCCGAGCGATATTGCATCTATTGATGTATTGAAAGACGCATCTGCAACTGCGATCTACGGTATACGCGCTGCAAATGGCGTTGTCATCGTAACAACAAAAAAGGGAAGGAAGGATGGCGTCCAGGTTTCATTCGATGCATACAACGCATTCCAAAGCAAGCCAAAAGAATACAATATTCTGAACGCCCAGCAGTGGGCCACGCTGGCTAATGAGGTGGCTGATGCAGACCCGCAACACAACTTTGCCGAATTGCAGCAATGGCGTACCCCAGCCTCGTTAACTAATGCCGACTGGCAAAATGCAATGTACCGTACTGCGCAAACCCAAAGCTATAGCCTGGCTATACGCGGCGGCAGCGAAAAGGTACAATCCGCAACGTCACTTGGATATTATGATCAGAAAGGTATTGTTCTAGGCTCATACTTCAAAAGGGTAACATTAGGTTCAAATGTCGATTATAGTCCTATGAAATGGCTGAAATCGTCAACCAGTGCCAAATACACTTACCAGGATTCAAACAATCCTTTCGGGACAGGCAGCCTGGTGCAATTAACCCAATTGCCTCCGACATTGGATGGCGGTAATAAACAAACCTCGCTGATAAAGGATAATAATAACAATTATGGCTTTTATAACCCGCAAAATACTTATGTAGCCAAATATGGTAACCCGGTTTTCACGGTAGAAAATGACCGTTATCAAAACCTGACCAACTTTTTGCTGGCCAACACTTCATTAGAGGCTACTATAATTGATGGGCTTAAGATAAAAACCAATGCGGGTGTTAACGTGAACGAATACAATGGTTATTTCTTCCAGCCGGAGGATGATCGCCTCGATCAGCAATATAATTTGGGTGGTGCAACCCAAAATGCTTTTTATAGCCAGCATCTGAACCAAACTTTTAACTGGTTATGGGAAAATACCATCTCTTATGACAAGACCTTCGGTAAGCACACCATAAATTTTGTAGGTGGTGTTTCGGAACAAAAGAATACGTACACCGCCATGGGCGGCAGCGGTATCCCACCCAACAGCGTTATTCGCGATTTGGGCCAGGTGCGTAACCTGCAGCTCGACGCTTTGGGCAATGGGCAAAGCATCTATTCCCTGGCTTCACAATTTGCCAGGCTATCTTACAGTTTCAACGACAGATACCTGATAACAGGTACTATCAGGCGCGACGGTTCTTCGAAATTTGACGCAGGGCATCAATATGGTACATTCCCATCTGGCGCTGTTGCGTGGAAAGCTAAAGAAGAGTCGTTTTTGAAGAATGTGGATTGGCTATCCGATCTGAAGATCAGGGCCAGCTATGGCGAGGTCGGTAACCAGGGCTCAATTGGCCTGTTCCAGTACCAGGCGCTTTATTCAACAGGATCGGCACCGGCAACCAGTGGTAACCTTGGTTATCCGTTTGATAAGTTGTACCAGGGAGGTATTGCTTCGGTACAACCATCAAACCCTGATCTGAAATGGGAAACAGATACCCAAACCGATATTGGCGCGGACATATCGTTCCTTCATGGCGATCTGACCGTAACAGTCGACTGGTTCGACAGGAAGTCAAAAGACTTTCTGCTAACGCTGGCAGCGCCTGCACAGACAGGTTACAATTTCCTTACCCGTAATGTGGGCAGTATGGAAAATAAAGGTTTCGAGTTTGCAATCAACTATAATCACAGAACAAGTGAGTTCAAATATGGCGTGGGTTTAACCCTAACCACAGTTAGCAATAAACTGACGAGTATTACTTCAGGAACAAACTTCGTAACCAACTTTGGTGGTCTTAGTTTAGCCGGTATTGGCTGGTCTACCTTTACTGAAACAAATGTAGGACAGCCCGTAGGCGAATTCTATGGTTATAAAACACTTGGTATATTCCAGACACAGGCACAGGTGGATGCTTTGAATGCCTCGGCAGCGGCTAAGAACCCATCCAATCCTTACTACCAGAAAACAGCAACAGGCCCCGGCGATCGCTATTTTGCTGATACCAATGGCGACGGACAGGTTACTCCGGCTGACCAGGTGAGCCTGGGTAGCCCGATACCGAAGTTTTATGGAGGTCTGAACTTTGACTTTTCGTACAGAGCATGGGATTTTAACGCTTATTTCTATGGCGTTTACGGAAACAAGATACTGAATTATGAAGAAAGCTCGCTGGAAAGTTTCCAGAACAGGAGTTTTGTGGGTGTGGAAAACGTTAGCTATGATTATTATTTGCATCATTGGACGTCTACCAATCCATCCAACATTTACGCCAGGGCCAATTACAATGACGACGCCATCGGCAGCAATGTGCCATCAAGTTCATGGATACAGAACGGCAGTTTCCTGAAATTGAAAAACGTAACCGTGGGTTACACATTGCCATCAGACCTTGTGAGCAAGGCGTCACTAGCCAAAGTAAGGGTGTATTTTTCAACCCAAAACCTGTTTACAATAACAAGCTACAAAGGGCTCGATCCTGAAGTAGGTATGCAGGGAGGAAATGCAACCCAGAACGGTGTGGATAATGGCACTTACCCGTCATCCAGGTTTTACACTATCGGTTTAAATGTGACATTCAAATAAAGAGCAATATAATATTGAAAGATATGAAAATGAATAAGAAAAATATTTCACTGATAGCCCTGGTCGCGGTGCTATTGATCCCGCTCAGTTGTAAAAAGAGCTTTTTAAACCAGACGAATACTTTCTCGTCTACGGCGGGTGCAACCTTCCAAAAATCATCGGATGTAGTGGCCCTGGTAAACAGCATTTACGACAGCTACCAAAACAGCGATCTTTTAAAGAAATCGATCTGGTACTATGCGAATTTCCAGACACACGACTGGTTCAACTATGGAGCTGATATTGTTTGGAACAATTACCAGATCAACTCCGATTTCGGTGCCCTCTCGACCTTCTGGAACAACGCCTACATTGGTATAGCCAGGGCCAACGCTGCCTTTGGTATCATAGCAGATGCGAAAGCGAAGGGAATAGTGACACCGGCTTTGGCCGACCGCCTTACAGGTGAAGCTTACTTTTTGAGGGGTATGACCTACTATTATCTCGCCGGCTCATTTGGTGGGGTTCCATTAGAATTGAGCCCAACATCAAATGGACTGACACCGCGAAGTTCACAGGATGAGGTTTTCAAACAGGTAGTAGCGGATATGCAGCAGGCAGAACAGCTGCTTTTGTCTAAAACAACACTACCTTCTACTGATCTGGGCCGAGCAACCAAAGGAGCTGCTTACGGCTATGAAGGTTCCGCTCAAATGTGGTTGGGCGATTATGCGGCGGCTTTAACTGCTTTCAATAATCCAGAACTAACAAACAACTACCACTTGTTGCCAAACTTTATGGACGTTCACGAATTTGACCATCAAAACAATGATGAATCGCTGTTCGAGATACAGTTTGACGTTCAGGGTTCACAAAGCTGGGACGGTGGCTGGCAGAATGGTGGCGAGGTTGCCTGGATAGACGATTTTAGCTGGCCTGAAGAAGTAGACAACTTTGGATACGACTATGGCAACCCGGGTCTGTGGCTTTCTTATCAGCCAGGCGATCTGCGCAAGGCGGGCACTATTATCGGTCCCGGCGATGCGATTGTTAGCCCTGGCATAGTTGCCAAATGGGGCGGCATAAAAGGATATCCTGAAGTAGTTTCGGGCTTTACCAACGGCGACCCCCGCTATATAGGAGACGACGGTAAGATCATCAATACCTGCGGAACGGCTACAAAGCCGTGGTATGGTGTATCCGACCAAAAACGTTCCGGCTATTACTGCGCAAAAAAATGGAGAGACCCTAACCTAACCGGTAATTCGGGTTCACAGGTTATCTTCGGTTCGCAAAACCAAATAATGCTGCGTTACGCGGAAATATTGCTTGACAGGGCCGAGTGTAAAATCCGCACAGGCGATGTTGCAGGAGGTTTGGCCGATATTAAGACCGTAAGAGACAGGGCATGGGGTGGCACGGCTCCGGCAACTATGCAGGACGGCGCCAAATACGACGGTACAGCAGCTTCGCCTATAACCGACCCATTGCAAATGGTTTTGAGCGAATACAGGCATGAACTGACAGGCGAATATTCGTTGTTCTATAACCTTCGCAGGGCAGGCCCCGGTGTGGCGGCTGCCTTTATTCATGAAGCATACGGAACAGACGCAACGTCGACCCCGCAGCCTAATCCGGCTCCGGGCCCGACACATGACGGTCAGCCGCATGGTGTTTGGCGTACGGCGCTACCAGACGGGCGCGACCTGTTGCCTATACCGCAGGCAGCTATCGGGCTTAACCCGAACCTGACCCAAAACCCTGCTTACCGATGAGAACTCAATACACAACATGAGAGTTGATTTATAATTGGCTTGGCTTTCCCCGTTCGGGGAAAGCCTTTCTTAGTTAATAGAGCCAGGTATAACACTGCCTGGTATTTTTATCACCGGGTTTTGAGCAAACCAATTAAATAGCTAAATTCAATCGGAACTCCTGGCTTCCCGGTTATTAAACTGTATATATGAAAAAGTTTTATCCATTTGTGTTTCTGCTTGGCCTTTTAAGTTTTTTTTCATGTAAGAAACATACACTTTTCGAAAAAATTTCCTCGTCGCATTCCGGTATTCATTTTAATAACCAGATCGTTGAAAATGACACCATAAATCCTTTCGATATCGTCAATATTTACAACGGCGGTGGAATCGGTGTAGGAGATTTCAACAACGACGGCTTGCAGGACCTTTATTTTACCGGCAACGTTGTGTCCAATAAACTGTATCTCAACAAAGGGGATTTCAAATTTGAGGATGTAACGGACAAAGCCGGCGTAAGCGGCACGGGCCGATGGGGAAGAGGGGTTTCAGTTGTCGACATTAACAGCGACGGCCTGATGGATATTTATGTATGTAATACGGTTTATGCCGATTCAAATCGCAGGGTTAACTTATTGTATGTTAACCAGGGGGTTGATAAGGATGGGGTGCCGCATTTTAAAGAAATGGCAAAGGAATATGGACTTGACGTTCATATACAATCAACCATGGCTACCTTTTTTGATTATGACAATGATGGTAATCCGGATATGTACCTTACAGATAACGAGGCCAGTTCAACCTACTACCCCAATATTTTTGGCCCTGCTGCGGCTAAATACCCGCATTCAAGCATGGGGAGATTATATCATGCCGAATGGGATGCAAAGCTGAAGCATCCTGTTTTTCACGATGTTTCTTTTAAAGCAGGCATCGATCTGCAGGGACTAGGCCATGCAGCGACTGTAGTTGATATTAACCGTGACGGCTGGAAAGATATTTATGTAAGCAATGATTTCCTCTCGCCGAACCTGTTGTACATCAATAATCACGACGGTACTTTCACCGACAGGTCAAAAGAGTATTTTAAGCATACCTCGTTCAATGCGATGGGGCAGGACATAGTTGATATCAATAATGATGGCCTCGCTGATGTTTTTGAGCTGGATATGAACCCGGAAGATAATTATCGTAAGAAAATGATGATGCCACCAAACAGTTATCAAACTATTCAAAGCTTTAATCTTTTTCATATTCAATATCAGTATGTGCGAAACACCTTGCAGCTAAACCAGGGTCCGCGCGTATTGCAAAACGATTCGCTTGGCGCTCCGGCATTTAGTGAGATCGCATTTATGAGCGGCATAGCTCAAACGGATTGGAGCTGGACACCTGTGATCACCGATTTTAACAATGATGGTTACCGGGACGTGATAGTTACTAATGGGTTCCCTAAGGATGTAACAGATCATGATTTTATGGTTTACCGGCAAAATGCGTATGCAATCGGGTCAAAAAAACAGGTATTAGAGCAAATACCTTCTGTGAAGATACATAACTATGCTTACCGCAATAAAGGCAATCTGACCTTTGAGGACGAAACTAAGGATTGGGGGCTTGCGGTACCAAGCTTTTCCAATGGTGCTGTCTATGCCGATCTGGACAACGATGGAGCGATGGACATGATCGTTAATAACATTAATGACGAAGCATTTGTCTATCGAAATACTTCGCGCGACAAGGATAGCACCGATACGCATTTTATACAGGTAAAATTCAAGGGGGCCGGGCACAACCCCGGGGGTTTAGGAGCCTGGGCCGATATATACTATGATAACGGCAAACACCAGGTATCTGAAAATAATCCTTACCGGGGTTACCTGTCTACCGACGAAAATATCGCGCATTTTGGCCTCGGGAAAACCGGTAAACTGGATTCAGTAGTTATTCGCTGGCCGAATGGTAAAAAACAGGTGCTGAAAAATGTGAAAGCCGACCAGGTAGTTACGGCTAACGTTGTTAATGCAAATGAATCTTATTCATGGGAACAGCCAAAGGTTGCCCCGAATGCCTTGTTTACCGAGGTGGATAGTGTGAAAAATATCAGGTACCACCACGATGAGGGCGATTTTATCGACTTCAATGTTCAAAAATTAATACCTCACAAACTATCGGAATATGGCCCGGCGCTGGCAGTGGCCGATGTTGATGGCAACGGTTTGGACGATATCATCACCGCAGGCAATTCAGCACTTCACTCTCAATTGTTTTTGCAGCAGGCCGACGGTAAATTTATAAGGCGCGACCTGTTCCCCGATCAGAAAGGTAAGTTTACTGAAACCAAAGATGAGGGTATGTTACTGTTCGATGCCAATGGAGATGGTAAGCCGGATCTGTATATCGCCAGCGGAGGTTACAAGAGTGCTCCCGGCAGCCCAAACTACCAGGACCGTTTATATATTAACGATGGGAAAGGAAATTTTACTCTCGCGGCAAATGCATTGCCAACAGATCATACCAGTAAACTATGCGTGCGGGCTGTGGATTATAATAAAGATGGCAAACTTGACCTGTTTGTTTCGGGCAGGGTAGACCCATGGAATTATCCCAGGCCGGTGTCAAGCTGCATACTGCGCAACGACAGCCAGAACGGTGTGGTGAAATTTACCAATGTGACCAGCGAGGTTGCGCCTGCCTTAACAAATATCGGCATGGTTTGCGATGGCCTTTTTACTGATTTTGACGGCGACGGCTGGCCCGACCTGGTGATGGCAGGAGAGTGGATGCCGGTTACATTTCTTAAGAACGATCATGGAAAATTTGTAAACGTGACCTCGAAGACTGGCGTAGGCACGCAATTGGGTATGTGGAATTCAATTGTTGCCGGCGATTTCAGGCACACGGGCCGCATGGATTATATTGTCGGAAACCTGGGTGAAAACAGCTTACTGCAAGCCAGCGATAAATATCCCATATACATTACCGCAAAAGATTTCGATCAGAGCGGAACCTACTCTGCTATACCGTCCATCTTCCTGCCCGATCAGAATGGTGATAAGAAGGAGTTTCCTATGCATGGACGTGATGATATGCTGAAACAGATGATCAGCATGAAAAAGAAGTACACCAATTACAAATCCTACGCTACCGCTACTATGGATGACATATTATCACCCGAACAGCGAAAGGGGGCCTTGCGTCTTAAAGCAAATATGTTAAAGTCGTGCTATTTGCGCAATGACGGGAATGGGAAATTTACCATCATACCGCTCCCCGCTGAGGCACAATTCTCAACTTTGAATGGGATGGTGACAGGCGATTTCGATGGTGATGGCAACCAGGATGTGGCCATTAACGGTAATGATTACGGCACCGACGTTTCCATCGGCAGGTATGATGCGTTCAATGGTTTGATACTGAAAGGCGACGGCAGGGGCGGTTTTAAGCCGATGACCATTGCTCAAAGCGGTATTTACATTCCCGGAAACGGCAAAGCTTTGGTTAAGTTGAGGGACAATAAAGGGAACCTGCTATTGGCAGCAAGTCAGGATAAAGGCTTTATGAAGGTTTATCAATTGAATTCCAGGTCGAATACTATTTCCCCTGCGGCAACGGACAGTTATGCGTTGATAACTTATAAAAACGGTAAAACCGAGAAGCAGGAGTTTTATTATGGTTCGTCATTCCTTTCGCAATCAGCACGCTTTGTCAAACTTAATGACCAAATGGTTAGTATCACTTTTTTTGATGATAAAAACACGGGGCGAACTGTTAAAGTGAACTAACATGGTCCGGATAAAAAAGGGCTTTTCCATGTGAAAAGCCCTTTTTTTATTTCCGTAAGTTCATGAATCTGTCACCGCATCTTAGGCGGTGTACCTTCTAATAGCTTCAATATAAGTATATAAGCTGCTTAATTTAAATACTTATCTTTAACTGGAGTCTGTGCAAACCGGATAGTCTTGTAGTATAGTGATTTCCAAAGGGTACCCAAATCCAAAAACAATAAACTGTACTAAATAACAAAAACCATGAAAACACTAAAAAAAATGAAGCTACTGGTGCTAACGGCGCTGCTTTTTATTTATTCGGCTGCCGGGTTTGCCGAAACGATCAAGCCGGCTTCGCCACCTGTGGGGTTTAAACACCAATACGGCACTGTTAATGGTGTCAAAATTCATTACGTCATCGGCGGCAAAGGCGAACCATTGTTACTGATACACGGTTTTGGACAAAATTGGTATATGTGGAATCGTTTACTACCCGAACTATCTAAACATTTTGTCGTTATCGCACCTGATATGCGTGGTGTTGGTGAATCAGGCAAGCCGGCGGGCGGTTACGACAAAAAGAATATGGCCGTGGATATGCACGAATTGATGAAAAAGCTGGGCTTTCAACATATCAATTTAGTTGGGCACGATATAGGCCTGATGGTGGCCTACGCCTATGCGGCACAATTTCCTGCGGACGTAAAAAAGATAGCGTTATTAGATGCCCTGTTACCCGGCATCGAGCCGGTATGGAGCCAGGTCAGGTCGCAGGCGTGGTGGTTTGGTTTTTTTGCGCAGCCGCATTCAGGCGATCTTGTTTCAGGCAAAGTAGGACTGTTTTTTACGGATTTCTGGCCGACCGTCGGGTTTAAAAATAATAGTTTTACCGCAGCCGAGAGAAATGAGTTTATTCGTGCCTATTCTGTACCCGGCGCAACAACGGGGGCATTCCTCTGGTTCGGGAAATTTAACCAGGACGCCAAAGACAATGTGGAATTTGCAAAGAAAAAGCTTCCTATACCCTTGTTGGCCATGGGGGCCGATCATTCTGCCGGGTCGTACCTAGCTGCGCATAGCAGGCTCGTAGCGTCTGATGTGCACGAGGTGATCATCAAAGATGCCGGGCACTGGATAGTACAGGAGCAGACTGCGCAGGTGCAAAAAGGATTATTGGATTTCTTTTTGAAGTGAGTAATAGCCAGGCGCACGGGGAGAAGACGACGCGTGTTCTTTCAAACACCTAAAGCAAAACCGCCCCCTTTTTTAAGGCGCGGTTTTTGTGTTCGGTGCGCCTGTTGGGCAATTTCGTTAAGTAAAGAACTATCATAGTAATTTTAAAGGATAGCTATGGACTATTGGTTAAGTACAATCGAACTCGATACACTAAGTGTTCGCGCCGCCGCCGCTTGCCAGGCAGTATTTAGAGTAATTACCTGATAGTCAATTGATTGAATTTTCACGAACATCAAAAAGTGCACCATTTTTGCGATTTCCGTGAACACCTTTCTCGTTATGTAGTTGATTGTCAGTCCGGTAAGATGTTCATTATATGGCCTCATTTGCAGCTGTTTTTTGCACCAAAATTCAACAAAAGGCCAAAAAGAGCGAAATACGGCCACTTTTTGCCGAAACAAGCCCGGCAGCATCCATAGTAAAATAAGACTAACGCTACATCCCTGTGAAACTTTTTTTTCGAATCAGGTACACTAAGTAAACTTTCGTCAAGCCTGCCTGCCGGCTGGCGTCAGGTCGAATGTTATTAAGTTAAGGATTTTATATCGAACACCGGACACTGAATAATGAGTTAACACCCCAAAGAGGTTCTAACTCAAAAAGTGGCTCTATGCACAGAAACGAAATGCCTGAAAAAGCCTAAAAACAAAAACCGCCTCTAACGCAATTAGAAGCGGTTTAAAAAATCCAGTGATCCCGCTGGGACTTTTTTCGAACTCTTCTATACAAACTCTAAAGGCGTTTTCTGCGATTTAGAAAGGGGTAGATTCCCCCTACAAGCCGATAATAATTGGGGCTTGAACAGCTTCCAAGAAAAATTGCCCTGGATTAGCTACCCGGCTTAACGTTATGAAACAAAATGCTTTTAGCGTCCACGCTGGCGGGAAAACATCTTTAGCATTGATGCTGATGCTATTTGCATTCAAGTGTTGATGTTTGAATGGAGGTGGGGTTAGAGTATCCAACTTGCTGTAATTGAGCAAATCATTCCTATCCCAACTCTCATAAAATAAATTATCGCCCCCCTGCTTGTCCTTGGGCAATCTTTCAGACGAATTTAAATTTTTATCGGCTTGAAATCAAATGATAAGCAAAAGCCTTTAGGATGTCCAGATACCATCCTGAAGGCTATGTTAATTTCATCAGTTTACAAAAACTATTGTCCAGGCGGAACCGGTAAAGCTTTAATGGCCATTCGTTGCTTATCCAAGTCGGCCAACAACTGTTGCTTTTCAGCAATTTTATCGTTCAGCTTCTTAATGGTTTTTATATTGTCATTTTCATCGTCCTTCGCGTTCTTTGCATCTTTGGCCTGGTTATTAGCTTTCCTCGCCTGTTTCATAGCCGTTTTGGCATCGTCGAGGTTGCCGTTGGTTGCTGTCGATGCATCTGTTTTGCTTTGTTGAGCGGAGTTCACCGCGTCCTGCGCCGATGATGCGCTATTAGACTGAAAGCCATTTGTTTTGTTCTGGGCCTCCACCAGTTTCACGGTCAACTTTGAGATGTCAAGCGAAATGCTGGCGTATTCTTTGTTCAGGTTCAACGTGTCGGCAGCGGTTTTATATTTTTGAGCGTTGGCAGTTAATGAAATGGCGAATGTTAGTGCGTAAAAAGTAATATACAACATCATTTTTTTAAATTGTGTCATGTTTTTTTTTTTTGAATTGTACAGAAGTGTACAACTTATAGTAGTCAATAATCGAACCACGATGTTTTATAGGTAAATCAGTGCTAAATGGTACTATATAGCATTGATTATTAGTTGAATCCGGAATAAGTGTAGTCTGCGGACTAATATCATCACTTTTATAAAGTAAAAAAAAACGTTGTTTTGGAAACTGGCCGGCTGGGCCAATGGCGGATCACCTTTTTAACCGCACGGTAAACACGGAACCTACCCCTTGTGCTGAAGTTACCGAAATACTGCTGTTCAAAAGGAATAGCAAGTCTTTAACGGTTGACAGCCCTATTCCGGAACCTTCGCAGTTAAACCGGTCTTTGATTTTCAGCGTAAAATTGTAGTCAAATATCCTGTCTATGTAGGCTTCAGGTATCCCGATGCCGTTGTCTTCTATTTCAAGAAGATAATACTCTGATTTCTCGACAAAGCGTATTTGTATTAAACCTTCGTTTTTATCATTATAGCGAATGGCATTGCTTAATAAGTTGATCAATATCTGATCAAAAGCCACTATCGAAAAATAAAGCCGGTGCCTGGTTCCCGGTACCACAATTCTGATATTTTCGGGAACGACTAAAAGCGTGACTATTTTGGCTATCAGCGCGTTCAGGTCGAATTCTTGTTTCTTTTCAAGGAGCAAGGCAGGATTTTTGGAATAAGCCATCATCTCATTAACTAATTCCAGCATATTTTCGGTCGCGGAAATGTTCATGTCAACCAGGCGAAGGCAACCGGCGCTCTGTTGTATTTCCCTACGGCCTTTTAAGGCCTGAGAGGTCAGCTTAATGCTGCTAAGTGGGTTTTTGATATCATGCGCAGCCATCGATGCGAACTTCTGGATCAGCACATTGGCATTGATCAATTCCTGGTTGGTCTTTTCCAGCAATGCCACCTTTCGGCGCAGTTCGATCTTGTCAACCACCTGTTTGGCAAGCCCCTTTAAAGCATCGATCTGCTCATCGCTGAAATCATGCGGCTTCTGGTCCAAAACACACAGTGTGCCCAAGGCGTAACCATCCTCATTAACCAAGGGAACGCCTGCATAAAAAGTTACGTTCGCTTGAGTTACGACTGGATTGCCGGCGAACCTAGGATCTTGTAAAGCGTCGGGAACGATCATCATGTCATCCTTACCGGCAATGGTATGCGTGCAGAACGAAAGGTCCCTGAAATTTTCGGTTAATGCAGTTCCTATGCGAGCTTTGAACCATTGGCGCTTTTCGTCAATAAAGGTGATGAGCGAGATCGGCGTGTGACAAAGCGCGGAAGCGATCGCAGCGATCGCATCGAAATCCTTTTCTTCCCCGCTGTCCATCAGGTGATAAGATTGCAGCGCAGCCAACCTTTCAGTTTCATTTTCCGGCAAGGGCAATCCTCGTTCAATCATCCGGGTAAATCTACGATTTAAAACGTTGTTGCAAATAGCTTGATGGATGTGATGCGCTCATGACTGTGTCACGACTTGTTTCGCAGCGCCTCTAACTGGTGTACCGCGCGCAATGCGGCTGCCAGGCTTTTTTTTAAAAACTGGGGTTCGATGGACAATCCCCGTGCCTCGATCAATTGAAGAGTGGCTTTAATGGTGGTAAGCGGAGTACCCAGATCGTGGCTAAACTGCTCTCCGGTAGGAATTATTTCGCGTTGAATTCCTACCATCTGAGTAATTTCACCCCCATCCGATCGAACCGGCGATAAAGATAATTCATTAAGAAAAGTACTGCCGTCTTTCCGGTAATTCCGCAGCTTAACAACGCAGCCGGTTCGTTTTTTGAATGCCCGTCGGATATGATCAAGTTCAATTTGCGCCCGGTCATCACCCTGTAAGAACCGGCAATTGCGGCCAAGTATTTCCGCGCGTCCATAACCGGTCAGCTTTTCGAAGGCGGCGTTACAATAAATGATGGGGTGCCCTTTTTTTTCCTGATCGGTTATAATAAGGCTCGCGCCGGAAGCTTCGACGGCGCTTAACAGTATTGGAAGATCGGCTGCAAGTAGACTATCAGGCATGGTCGGCTAAAATATAACTGGACTACAATTAACATCGGTTAATGTTTTCTTACGGATATCCTACAATTCAATCCGCGGGCACCTGTTTATTTCAACTAAAGACACGGCAGATAAGTTTTAGCACTCAAAGGCCGCAAAAATGCTTCTATTTATGTAAGCATTTTTCACACGGCAAACAGAAAAATGCCCTTTCTAAAGCAAAAGGACGCAAAAAAACCTTTAGCATTTTAATTACTAAAGATTAACGTTTGAAGTGACCCCGCTGAGGCTCGAACTCAGGACCCACAGATTAAGAGTCTGTTGCTCTACCAACTGAGCTACGGAGTCAATTTTTTGGTTGGCAAATATACAATCTATTACCTATTGATGCATATTTTTTTCTAATACTCGGCCAATACATTAAAACCCACGCCGGCTATACCAACTTTTTCCCAATTTGCCTGGCTGGTTTCACGGGCTATAATGGCGCTGCTGAACAGGCTGGCCGAGAACATCAATCCCCGCCCGGGCGAGTTTTCTATCCATTCCAGGCTGATGAAAAATTTATCATCAACCTCGATGAAAAAGGGCTGCAGGTCGACAGATATTTTGTTCTGCCCCCGTTTAACCGTTATAAATATATTCCGCTGCAACAGGTTCTTATCGGGTAAACCACCTTTTACACTATAAATATTCAGCCTTAGCTTCACCGAATCAGGCGCAGGGTGGGCAAGCGACGCATTAAATCGTTTCAGAAAAGTAGGCGACTTTTTTATTTTAATAATGGCTCCTATTTCGTTACCCAGTTTATTACTGGTAAAGCCGGCGTCGGTCGACGTCGACTCAGTAGTGTTGCCCAGCGTTACTTCCTTAAAAGTGTGGTTAGTTACCTTAACCTCTTTTAACTGAATAGTTTGTGGTTTAAGCTTAATATTAAGCTGACCGGGATCTTTTTTGATAGCAGCGACCAGGAACGATTGCGGGTAATAACCGATCATCGATATCCTTAAGCTATCCATATCATGTTCCGCTAATTGAATGGTAAAATTACCGGCGGTGTCTGTAACCGTCCCAACGCTTTGCCCGACTATACCCACATTTACAAATGGGAGTGCCTTATTGGTTTTTTGATCTTTAACATTGCCTTTAAACACCTGGGCAATGGCCGATCCGTTTGATAAAACCAGGGCCAGGCAAATAATGGCAACGTACTGCAATTGGTTAAGCGAGCGCATATAACTCGTCGCGTTGTTTCTGAACATTGTCACTATTAATGTATTCGTCAAACGTCATCAGTTTGTCGATGTAACCGCCGGGAGTCAACTCGATAATACGATTAGCCACGGTTTCCACCAGCTCATGGTCGCGCGAGGTGAACAGGATTGTTCCCCTGAAATCCTTCATGCCGTTATTAAGTGCCGTGATCGATTCCAGGTCGAGGTGGTTCGTCGGCTCGTCAAACATTAACAGGTTAGCCTGCTGCAGCATCATCCGGCTGAACATGCAGCGCATTTTCTCGCCGCCCGATAGTACGTTGCTTTTTTTCAATACTTCCTCGCCTGAGAAGAGCATGCGGCCCAGGAAACCACGTATAAACTGGTCGTCCTTGTCGCCTGTAGAATATTCGCGCAGCCAATCGATCAGGTTCTCATCTTTGCCCTTAAAATATTCTGCGTTATCGATAGGGATATCGGCAATATTAATAGTTACACCCCATTTAAATTCACCTTTAAAATCCGTGTCGCGCCCCGTTAGGATATTGTAGAAGGCAGTGGTAGCCAGGCTATTCTGCGACAAGATGGCGATCTTATCGCCTTTATTTACCGTGAAGCTGATATTGTTAAATAAAAGCTCGCCATTAAGTGTTTTGCTTAGGTTTTCAACACGTAATATCTGGTCGCCGGCTTCACGACCCAGGTTGTTGAATATAATACCGGGGTATTTGCGGTTCGATGGCTGTATCTCTTCAAGGTTGATCTTATCCAGTGCCTTTTTACGGCTGGTTGCCTGTTTTGATTTGGAGGCATTGGCGCTAAAACGGCGTATAAAGTCTTGTAACTCCTTAACCTTATCTTCCAGCTTCTTATTCTGATCGGAACGCTGGCGCAAGGCCAATTGGCTCGATTCGTACCAAAAAGTGTAGTTACCCGTGAAGATGGTCATTTTTCCGAAATCGATATCCACTACGTGGGTACAAACCGTATCCAGGAAGTGCCTGTCGTGCGATACCACCAGTACAATGGCTTCATAACCCGCCAAAAAATCCTCCAGCCAGCTTACAGTATGAAGGTCCAGGTCGTTTGTAGGCTCATCCAATAGCAGGATGTCGGGCTTTCCAAATAATGCCTGCGCCAATAACACACGTACTTTTTGGGTATTGTCCAGATCTTTAACCAGGTTATAATGGAACTCTTCCTTAATGCCAAGGTTACTTAACAGGGTGGCAGCATTGCTCTCGGCGTTCCAGCCATCCATTTCGGCAAAAAGGTTTTCCAGTTCTCCGGCGCGCTCACCGTCGGCATCAGAAAAATCTTCCTTCAGGTAGATAGCGTCTTTTTCCTTCATCACGGCATACATTTCCTTATGCCCCATCATCACCGCTTCGATAACGGTAAACTCGTCAAACGCATAATGGTTCTGGCTCAATACGGCCATACGTTCGCCGGGGGTAAAGCTTACCGAACCGCTGGTAGGATCGATATCGCCCGAAAGTATCTTTAAAAATGTCGACTTACCAGCGCCGTTGGCGCCTATAATGCCATAGCAGTTGCCTTGTGTAAATTTTAAGTTAACATCTTCAAATAGTGTACGTTTACCGTAGCGAAGGGAAAGATTGGATATCGTTATCATACTGCACCTTTATTTGCCGCAAAGGTACGGTTATTCGGGCAGATTTTTAAGGGCGAGGTCAAACAAAGCATCATTCAACAGCAACAATCGCCGTCGCTGCAATTAGTTTTGGCAGTGGATTGTGGCATTCCATCGGGCGCGGCGTCAGCGACTTCATCAATAATCACATCGATATAAAGGTCTTCAAACAAACCGGGCTGTTCATCTTTTAGTAACGCGAATGATCTTTGTTCGCCGGCATCCATACCATATATATTTTGTTCGAGCGCGGGTAAAATTCCGCCGCTTCCGTAAGTGTAACGGAAGGGTGCATCGCTCATAATGTCTGTTATTACGTTTCCCTTGCTGTTCCTGATCGAATATCGCAGGGCGACCATTTTATTGTTTTCTACTTTCATAATGAAGATTCTTTTCCGGAAACAAAAACCTTTTTTACATCGATCTTGCCGTATAGTACGTTTATTGATGGTTCGCCACTTTTAAGGCTTACATTTCCGAAGCCGGTATCTGTCGACAGGAAACTTGTAAAATTGCCAACTTTTGAATCGATATACAGCGTTTTTGTGACGGCATCATATTTTACACCGGTAAGTGCCTGTAAATAGCCATAGCTTGATAAGGCCCTGGCGTACCAATGCCCGCACTCATATTCATTAAATGGGTTTCGGACACGCCCATCGTAGCGGTCGCGCGAGGCCCTTAGTATAGTCAAACCATCGTTAACAACTCCGGTAAGCATCATGTGAGAAGCCACCTGGTGTTCGATACCCGTCCAAACCTCGTCGCTGTAAACGAAAGGCAGCGACAGTTTGCCGCCATTCGGCCAGGTACACAGCAACAATCCACCCTCGTCACCAAGCGCATAAGCAGGCCGCTGCGGGTTAGCATGCTCACTTAAATCTGTTTTAAAGTTGTATTTGAACACCGATTGCAGGTGGCTTTTAACCAAATTGCTATTGATGGACTCAGGTACCATGCACATTTGTGCTATCCATGCCCCTAATATACCATCGGACAGGCAGCCCTTGCCATATTGATACTTTGGTCCTTCTTTTTCCAAAAGCGCTATCGCTTCCTTGGAGTAGTCGCCTCCATAAGATTTTGCGGTAGCAGGGTTTTGTGCGTTCAGGCCGGTGTAAGTAATATCCTGTATGAAATACTCCCCGTCAAATAATTGATTTTCAAGGGCTACTTTTGCTTTTGATCTTAAGGCTTTATACGGATCGACGTTCTTCCCTAAATGCTCGCCCATCAAGATCAACGCTGTTAACGAGCCGATATAAAAGCTGGTATGCATGCCATCAGGGCCCCAAAACTCAATATCATAAGTATTGTGATGTGGCTCTTCTATGACGCCCTTATTTCGCGGGTCCCAGGTGCGGATGCAATAGTCGAGACTCGCTTTTACCATAGGGTACATCTTTTGCAGCCAGTTGTCGTCGCCGCTGATGCGCCATTCGCGGTAAACTTTCATAATACCGCCCAGCTGGCCATCGGCAGCCGCATGAAACGTATGTGTGGCCGGTCCGATCGGAAGGTTCGACCTGAAATTCTGATGCCCGTTTTCGTCCTGGCTCTCGCAAAATTCCGTATGCCTGAGGCTGCGTTCCAATGCGGGAAACAGGTGCGGAATGGCCTGGGCGTAGTTCCAGACATGGGTGCACGACCCATGACAACATCCGCCGCTATCGCCGCATCCTTCAAAACTCCATAAACGGCCGTCGAATTGCCGCATAACGGTGGGTGATTTCAATATGGAGAGGTTGCAGGCAACCGCTTCGATAACTTCGGGCGGCAGGGTTGTATTATAGAAGGCTTTGCTGAAAGCAGCGCTATTTTTACGTAACTCATCATAGCTGCTTTTCCAATAGTCGATAACCGCGTTTATGTTTTCAAACCGGCTGCTATACCAGGGCTTATAAAATTTACCGTCGAAATGCTTATCGTATTTATCCAGTTGAAGATCAGTTGGGGTATTGCAACATCCGCCCGACGGATCGCAATCCTTTCGCCTGCCCATTTCGCCGAAGGTTAGTTCCGAGTCGGGCGTATACCAGGCCATCATCAGCCGAATTATCTTTTTTTTGCCGGGCAAAAGATTGAAGGGAACATATAAACTTGCACCGGGCGCATCGGCAGGCACGGGCGGGTTTTCTTTTGCCTCTGCGTTTTTAACAGCATTCCACGCCATGGTTAGCGGGTCCCACCAGCCACCCCTGAACCAGCAATGGTCCACTATGGTTTTGTCGTCGTCCGTAAATACCGCAAATTCGGAAGGGTAGGGCTTAGTTTTGGTCCCTGCTTCAAAAAGTATAAAGCCATTTTTTGTTTCCCTGATGCTGTTTTTGCCATCGTCGATCCTTAAAAAATTCTTGGAGTTAAATGAAAATATCGCATCAACAGCGGTTTTACCGGTATTGGTAAAAGTATATTCAATAGCGCCTGCAGGCAGGCTTGAATTATTATCGTCCGTTGGAATAAAAGGGCTCCACCCTGTTAGCCTTACATCAAGCGGGAGGTCTTTATCCTCTAATTTGATGTGGGCAAATGGGAACTCCGTTTTGAAACTGGCGGCGTGAAAGTGGGGTAACCCGGTAGTTGAACCGCCCAAACCGTTGCCGGCGTCGTGCAAGCCGAATTTTTTCCAGTTAGGCACGGGGCCCTCCAATAATTTTGCACCGTTGGTAACCCCCTTTACAGCTATAGCGGCAAATACACCCGGGTCGTTAAACATATCCGGGCTGTTACGGGTTGAAACCTGTGCTATAGAACCTGTTCCCTCGAGACAAAACATCCCGGCACCAATACCCCCGATAGGGAACGCTACCCGGTTAAGGTATTCGCCCGTGTAAGGTGTATTATAAGCTCGTTTGGGCGGCTCTTTTTTATCAGCGGCATCTTCGGGTTTCCCGGGGGTGCTGAATTTTACAATATCGGATGGTACGAACGCCATAGTACCGCTTAAGGCGACATTTTTTAAAAAGTCTCTTCTTCCGGGGTTCTTTTTCATTTACGGTGACTTGGAAAAGTTTACTGGATCAAACAGCAGCATTAATAAAGATAAATCGCTTATTCAGGCTTGTAAAAGACTAAATATACAATGTCTGTTTGCAGTAACCAAGTTATAATTACGTTTACGCGCCAAACTAAAAGATAACGAAACGGGAAATATTATTTCCTCAACAACAGCAGTCGTTGTAGAAAACGTTACTCAGTTCTTGTATGAAAAAAGGCGGGAGGCGTTAGCTACATAGCTAAGCATGAATGATTCGGCTTTGGAACACCATTTGCCTTAAGTATCATACCTGATTAATTTAAAACTATTATGATACTATTGATCGCTTGCTTATTTGTAGTAAATATCGCAGCTGTGTTATTACACCTGAGCGTTAAAAAGGAATTTTAATTATTGTCCCCAAGTTTCGGGAGACGAGCGCCATTTGCGTAATACTTCTGCATTATCAGCTGAAATGTACTGATGTTGTTCGGCGTATTTTAGTAGGGCGTTATAATTGGACAAGGTGAAAAATTTACATTTTGCCTGTTTGAAATTCTCTGTTGCCACATCGAAACCATAGCTGAAAATCGCCGCCAGCCCCGCCACTTCATAACCCGCACTTCGTAACGCTTCCACAGCCTGCAAGCTGCTTTTTCCGGTAGAGATAAGATCTTCAATAACAACTATGCGTTTGCCGGGCATCACTTCGCCCTCGATCAAACTGCCGGTCCCGTGATCCTTCGGTTTCGCACGTACGTAAATAAACGGCAGTCCCAGTTCCTGCGCCACCAATGCACCTTGCGGAATCCCCGCCGTAGCAACACCTGCAATACAACCGACGGCGCCAAATTCTTCCTGGATAATGAGCGCCAGCTGCTGCCGGATATAGGTACGTATAGTAGGGTGGGACAGCGTGATACGATTATCGCAGTAAATAGGCGACTTCCATCCTGATGCCCAGGTAAAAGGGTTGTCAGGTTGCAATTTAATTGCTTTAATTTGCAGCAGGAACTCGGCTACTTGTTGCTCGATCTCATTTTTATTGAACATGGCTCAAAAGTACAGAATTTATATCAACGAAAAAGTAATACTGATAACTCAGACTGTCCCAAAGCGGGTAGAGCGTTACCAAAGGATTGATGCCCAAACTTTTGACCTGAAATCATTTTATAATCAATACAATGGAAAACCGGGCGGTAGGTTGTTTTATATCATCAGCCCCGATGCTAAAAACTACCTGAAAAAGGTAATAAAGAACAATACCCTGATAGAAGCAGCAGGTGGCGCGGTTGAAAATACGAAAGAGCAGTTTTTATTCATCTACCGTAATGGCAAATGGGACCTGCCGAAAGGGAAACTGGAACGCGGCGAGAAGAAAAAAGAAGGAGCTGTGCGCGAGGTTGAAGAGGAATGCGGGATAAAAGTGAGCGGCCTTGGCAAAAAAATCTGCACTACCTACCACACCTATACCGTGAAAGGGTTGGTGGTATTGAAAAAAACCTATTGGTACAAAATGAGCTATGTAGGCGTGGGGAAATTAAAGCCCCAGAAGGAAGAGGGCATAACTAAGGTAAAATGGTTCCGTAAAGAGGAAACAGGCCCCATCATCCGGAATACTTTCCCGTCTATTATGGATGTCCTGCTTAAGCTGGATATGATCACAGAAAGGGCAGCGCCTCTTTAGGCATAAATTGGCTCACATCTCCATTATGGCGTAAAATTTCGCGCACGATGGTGGAACTGATAGACGAATATCCCGGTTTGCTGACAATGAAAATACTCTCAATTTCCGGTGCGAGTGAATGGTTCATCTGGGCTATCGCTTTCTCGTACTCAAAGTCGGACACGGTACGAATACCCCGGATCATATAGCCGGCGCCGATGCTCCTGGCAAAATCAACTGTAAGTCCTTCGTAAGCAATAATATGTATCTTAGGTTCATCGCCAAAAACTGCCCGCAGCATTTGTTCGCGTGTTGCAACAGACAGCAATCCTTTTTTTGAGCTGTTGTCGCCAACGCCGATATAAAGCTTATCAAAAAGCCCGACCGAGCGTTTGATAATATCGACATGTGCTTTGGTAACGGGATCAAACGAACCTGGAAAAAGGGCGATCTTCATTTTGATGATATGCTTACAATCCAAAAGTAATAATCATTCGCAATAAAACTGGTTATTGGCCTATAATATCTTCCAGCTTATAATACACAGGTAAACCAAGTCCGTTCGCCACTTCAACATCTTTATCAGCGCCCGACGATTCACCTTTCAATCGCAGGACGGCATCGCACTTAGTGATTAGCCTGTGGGCAACGGGGTAGGATATTTCCTGGTAAATTTCATCGCCCGGCACTTTGGAGCCTGCCGCTCTCAGCAACGGCAATGCCAGCCATTCACCAATCAGCGGTATGTGGCCCGCGCGAAAAAGCGCCAGTGCCGAATCATTCAGTCGGTCGAGGTTTTGCTGCATTAATATAGGGTCGTCATTTGTGCCGGAACGATAAGGCCCCGCAACGAGGATAGTCATAGTTTTCATATCAGCTTATTGATTTGCGCGTACTGCAACAGCATCATGGTTTTGGCATCTTTGATCTCGCCCGTACCGATCATTTCGATGGCTTTTGAAAAAGGCAGTTCAAGAACCTCGATGTTCTCGTGCTCCTCGTCAACACCGCCACCTTCGCCCACTTTCATCTCTTTGGTATACTCTGCCACAAAAAAATAGAGGATCTCGGTCACCGAACCAGGCGACATATAGGCTTCAAATACTTTTTGCACATGCGAGAGTTTGTAGCCTGTTTCCTCTTCAGTTTCCTGGCGAATGCATTCCTCGGGGTTGTCTTTATCCAGTAAGCCGCCACAGCATTCTATTAAATAGCCGCTTTCGTTACCGTTAAGGTAGGTGGGCATACGGAATTGTTTGGTAAGAATTACAGTTTGGGCCGCTTTATTGTACAAAAGAATAGTGGCGCCATTCCCGCGGTCATAGGCTTCACGGCTTTGGGTAGTAACCAAGCCGTTTGGGTGCTTATGCTCATAAGTTATTTTTCGCAGAACGTACCAATTGTCTGACAGCACTTCTGTTTTGAGGATATTTATATTTTTCAAAATAAATTGATTGTTTTTGATCGATTGTGATTACTTTTGAACAAAGTAACGGATAAGGAATGAATTTTCAAAAAAGAAAACAGATTATTCTTGAAACACTGAAGGCAACGGGGGAAGTTGATATCAAACGTATGGCCGCGGAACTGGAAACATCTGAGATAACCATCCGCCGCGATTTGAATAAATTGGCAGAGGATGGGCTGCTTTACCGCACCCACGGTGGGGCTATGCAGGTAAACCTGCTCGAAATACCGCATGATTTTGTAAACAAAGCAGCCAGGAACACCGAAGCCAAGGATAAAATATGCAGGGCCGCGGCAGCAGAGATCAGCGACGGCGACATTGTTTTTATGGATTGCGGCAGCACTGTTTACCGGCTTTGCCAGTTTATCAAAAGCAAACGCATCAAAGTGATTACCAATTCGCTGCCGGTTGTTTATGAATTGCAGAACAGTTTGGTATCGCTAAACATCATCGGCGGTGAGTTTAACACCGAACGGCAGGCCGTGCACGGCAAAATAGCAAACGAACATATTGCCCGGTATAAAGCAACCAAGGCTTTTTTAGGGGTGGATGGCATATCCCGTAACGGGCTTTTCGCCAATAGCGAATTAGAGGCGTCTATCACCGAAGCATTTGCGGCTCACAGCGCGCGTACTTATTTACTATGCGACGAAAGCAAAATAGGGCGGGAGACCTATCTGAAGTTTGCCGGTTTGGATGCGATAGATACGGTTATTACCAACTCGAATTCGGAAGAATTGGAATATTTCAAGAAGATAGGAGTGGAGGTGATAGGTGTTTGAATTTTGAATAATGACCGCCGAAGATGTCACTTCATCATTGGATATTCGACATTCGGTGTTCGATATTAAATTTTCACGGGTTCTTAAAAAACGAAAACGATGAATGCCCGTACTTTCGCTGCTCGACAAATGCAGCATGATTACTCAAATTCTGCAGCGATTGGTGTTCTACTATCAGCATGCCACCCGGTAACAACAGATCTTTATCAAAAACGACTTTTGGTATTTCGGGAATACGGTTCAGATCGTAGGGCGGATCGGCAAAGATGAGATTGTACTTTTCCGTTTCCATTTCCAGGAACTTAAATACATCAGCCTTATACGTTTTGATTTGTTCCAGATGGTGCTGCCGCGCGGTATCTTTGATGTAATTTACACAATGAATGCTGCGGTCTACGGAAATAACCTGTGCAGCTTCCCTCGATACAAACTCCAATGAAATATTGCCCGTGCCGCAAAAAAGATCGAGCACTGTAATGCCTTCGAATTCGATTTGATTTTGCAGGATATTGAACAACGCTTCTTTGGCCAGGTCGGTAGTAGGACGGACAGGCAGGTTCTTGGGCGGATTGAGCCTTAGTCCCCTTAGTTTTCCTCCGATGATCCGCATAAATTTAAAGCGGTTAGGTATAATAAGGAATTCGGAGAAAGCTGTTTGGGCAATTTTACCGGGCAGGTTGCATTCAATTCTACCCTCCTGAAAAATTTAGCCAGGCGGCTGCCATTCTGGTCATCCGGGTTAATATCGCCGCTTAATACCAGCGTAACAGCCTCATCCGGAAGCTGCAATTCACTGGCGACCACGGTGCTGAAATAAGCCAGCTCATCACCGTTCATAAACTCAAAGTTGTTATAAAAGCGCAGTTTGCCGTCCCTGAAGTTAAGTATTTCAACCAAATTGCCGGTAACGTTAAGATACAAATATTGATTAGCGGGACCGTCGCCTGCAACAGCCTTTATCCAGCCCCTGGCGCCAAATACTACATCTTTGGTGTCAAACTTTTCGGCCAGGACACTAACAAAATCCCCTTTTATTTTAAATAGCACCTGGTTATCAGTGTCAAGCGGCTGCGAGAATACTTTTTCGGTGGGTTTCACATTAAGGAAACGCGCAAAATCAGCTACTTTTTCCGGGTTAAAAATGCTTGCTGGTATCAAGGTAAAACCCGTATTAGATACCCCGATGATCTGCTGTTTGTAATTTTTGAAAAGCAGGTCATTTTCGCCGGCCGGCTCATTCAAAACGCTCAGATCGACCTGGTCAGATAATAAAAGGAGCTTATTTGCATCAGTTATGGCAAACGAGAAGTTATCCGCATCGGCGCGTACCAGCAAAGTATAGTCGCCGGTTTGTGCCGGGTCAAAGTTGTGGTCGAGATACTGGTAATTGCGGTTATCCATGCGGTTATGGCAAAAGTAATATTTTTTGGATTACTTGGATACTTTAACCTGTCGATTTAGCGCGTCTGTTTCGGGGCGGTTTTTATGTCAAACTCTTATTACACTAAGTGTTCACGGGAGCGCCATCTGCCAATCTTATTTTAATACAATTGTCTTATTTTCAATACTTTAAAAATTATAATTCCTGAAAAGTGCCCCATTTTTGCATTTTTGGTGAACACCTGATTGTGTAGTTTTCTGATAAACAGGCTCTTGTGTTATTCGTGAAAGGTGGCGGTTGCATAGGTTTTTAGAAGACAAAGTCAAGAAAGTGCCAAAAAAGTCCAGGTTTTGCCCAAATCGGTCCATTAATTATTCTGCTGGCTTAAGGCTGCATGCAATTAAACAGCCAACTGATATCTGCTTTTCGAATTTTCGTTACACTAAGAAGGCGGCTTGTTGCCGACCGACAAAGCCCTACGCTTCAGCGCATTAGAAGCGATTTGCCAGGCCCCGGATTGCCAGCCGGGAGATATATTGGAGTATAAGCAGATTGTTGCCCTGGGCTTAATAATAAAATGCCGGGAGTTGACGTCCGGCATTTTATTATACTTATTAAATTTCTAACTAATTCTTTTTAGCCGTATCCTGTGGTGGTTCCGGCGGCGGAGGTGGCGGCCGCTTAATTTGATCTTGTATCTTTTTGTGTTTTGGCGGCAGCTTAACCTGGTCACGTATTTTTTTGTGTTTTGGCGGCAGCTTAACCTGATCCTGTATCTTTTTATGTTGTGGCGGCGCAGGTGGTGGCGGCTTTAGCGTTACCTTTACCGTATCCGTTAAGTTTAATGGAACTGGCTGGCCTGCAGCAGATTTCTCCGGTGGTGTAACTCGCGGCGCAAGGTCAATCAATTGATAGTCCTTTGTAAACGCAAGTGTAGACGCACAAAGCAATGCACAGGTTAATGGCAGTACTATCAAGTATTTCAGCCTGGCTGCATTACCCGATCTTTTTTTGTGTAACATCATAATTCTTTTTTTTAGTAGGCTTTTATTAAAAAATGTGTTGGTCAGCATATTCTCATTTATTCCGTAGGCATTATTGATCAGGAAATCGGTATAGTTCTGTGTACCCAGATCATGGTTGGCTGTATCGGCATCTGCTATAAACTCATGCACCTCTTTCATGCTGTTTTGCAACAGGTAAACTACAGGGTTAAACCAGTTGACGATCTTTAGCAACTCCAGGTAAACGATGTCCCAACTATGCTTTTGCCTGATATGGGTCATTTCGTGCCGGATGACGACGGATGATAAGCTAAGGCCGGGACTGATAAAAAGATAGTTAAAAAACGAAAAGGCATCATTTTCACCTGGCAACTCCACTAATTTAAAATCAGCATTTTTAGTGGTTTTGTTGGTGTGAACCAACTTCAGCAATTTGTAAACCTTCATTAACAAGTTGATCAATAACAACGCTGCTATTATTCCATAAGTAAGCAAAAAATAGTCAGCAACCCCCCATGATGTATCAGGCACAACAGCAGTTGGAGATTGATATAAACCGGTAGCAGCCGGAAGCAATATTCCTATTTGCACAGTAGGTATAATAAGTGACATTACTGTGCTTGATAGTAGAAAGAGGCGGTTTAACCGGTAGTAAGTTTCGTTTTTCAGGATCAAAAAATACATCGCATAAAAGGCCGCCAGGTATAAGTTTGCTTCTAATAAATAATATATCCAGCTCATGATCTTTGATTTTTAAGTTTTTCGGCCAGTTGGGTTATTTCCTCCAATTCCTGTAGACTCAGGTTTTTTTCTTTCACAAGGAACGATACCAGGCTTTGGTAGGAATTACTGAAATAATTGTTCATCATCTTATCAAAAGTGAATTTCTTGTACTCATCCCCGCTGACGAGTGCGAAGTAAACATGCGAGTTTCCGTACGCTTTATGGCCAATAAAGCCTTTCCCCTCCAATACCCTGATCACCGTCGATACCGTGTTATAAGCAGGCTTGGGTTCCGGCATTTTCTCGAGTACATCTTTTACAATGCCCTCTTTTAATTGCCATAGTATTTGCATCACTTGTTCTTCGGCTTTTGTCAACTCTTTCATTTTCATAGCAAACTATTTTTATAGTTAGGTGAAGGTATAAACTATTTTAATAGTTTGCAAACTATTTTTGTAGTTTTTGTAAAATTATTTTTGAATAGCATGTTGTGCAAAGATTAGATCTGTCTAATTGCTGTGTAAACCAATTATTTTAGGACTCGCGTAAAAGCTTGATGACCAAAGGGAAGAAGTCGCTGAGCGGGCTTTCTGAAAAGCAGACCTCAACCCGACAGCCGTGCTATTCGTTAATTTTCGATCCGTCATTTAAACATTACCAGCCTATGCCTGTTGTCAACATTAAAATAACTATGAGAAAACTTGCATCCATTACTGCCCTTTTTATGCTGTCTATTTCTTTATCCGGCTGTGGGCTGGTGGAAGGGGCATTTAAAGCAGGAGTTATATTCGCGCTTATCATTATCGCCATAATCGGCCTGGTTATATGGCTGGCGCACATTACAGGCAGATATATAACCAGGCGATATAACGTTTCGTGGGAAGACGATGATCGCATAGGATAAGTGCATTTTCTAAAGTATGCTAAAGTAAGGGCACATCCTTTTGTATATTGATATTTTATTCCATATCCCCGCGGGTCTCTCGCAGAGGACCCTGCTGAACTGAAAACCTTTAGGTGATAGATAATGTGGTGGAAGTGCCTGCAAGTAAGAAGAAATAACTCATGTCTCCGCAATAACTCATGTCCCCGCAGGGTCTCTCGCAGAGGACCCTGCGGAATTGAAATAACTATATTCCCTGTCCCCGCAGCGATCTCTCATAGAAGACCCCTGTGAAATGAAAGTTAATCGCCATTCGTCGATTCATAAACCGCTTCCGTCGATTCCTGCTTATCGGGCTGTAATAACCATTTGTACCCCGCGTTGTAGCGGCATCAATCGTTATTAAAATCATGGACAATCTTTTTACGCATCACAATCCGGCTTTTTATCACTTTAAGCAACCAATTCCCACCGGAACGGTTGCGCATATTTCGAAAACAGCTTTCTCCAAAAAACATGTGGTCGCAGTCCATGTGTTTTGCGGATGAGCGAAAGCATATCCTCTTAAGATACTAACGCCGGGACAAGCTATTGCCCTGGAGATGAATTTACCGGCTGTTTCACATTTATACTCTTTGAATATTGAAATATTTACTATTCCCTTTGTTTATGCTCGGCTTTACCGTAATAGCCAATGCCCAAACCACCGGGCAAATATTGAAGAAAAATAAGCTCGACAGGTTTGTGGCCCGACCGATGGACGATCTGCTCGACACGCTATCGGTCAATTACGGGCTGAGGTTCGTTTTTGAGCGCGACTCCCTGCACCGCTATGATGTGGTGGAGCGCTTTTTTAACGAACCGTTAAATAAAGTATTGGCCAAAGTTTGCAGGCAATTTGATCTGCATTACTGGGTGGACGCTTCTGGCGCTATTTATATTCTGCAAGACGTTGACGACCTGGCCCGCTTGAAACAAATTGCAGCAACCATTAAACCGCTTCCACCACCCGTTAAAACAGTAACGGCGCAGGCTGATACAACCGATGAGCAGGATGTGGAAGCGCTGTATGATAAAGACGGAAAAAGAAAGCGCGAAGTATCCCGCAAAAGAGCACAGCCACAAGCCCTTGCCGTACAAAAACCGGTTGAGCCTTTACCTTCACCGCCTGAAAATAAAGTACACCTGTTGGTTACGGTTAGCGGGAAAGTGATCAATCAAAGTTCCGGCGAGCCACTGCCGTCGGCCACGGTGCGGGTGCATGATACGCCGCTTTCTGTTTCAACCAATTCCGATGGTGCGTTTACTATATTCCGCGTGCCGTCTGATACCTGCACGCTTGATATTTCTTTTTCGGGCTTTCAGCCCTACAGTTTCAAGCTGGACCCGGGAAAGCTGGTCTTGCCGTTGGTGCTGGGCCTATACCCTTCATTAAGTACACTGAATGAAGTAACCATATTAGGGCAAAAAAGCGGTGTAATGAACACCGACGTAAAAAAAGTGGGTGTTTTACAACTATCCCCGGCCAACCTGGATAAACTGCCCAGTTTGGGCGAAAAAGACGTGATGCGCGCCTTTCAGCTAATGCCCGGCGTTGGCGCTACTAACGAATCGTCCTCGGGCGCATACGTACGGGGCGGCACGCCCGATCAAAACCTGGTCGTGTTCGACGGTTTTACGATATACCAGGTCGACCACCTGTATGGCTTCTTCAGCGCTTTTAACAGCAATGCCATCAAAGACCTGCAACTTTTTAAAGGTGGTTTTTCGGCGCAATACGGCGGGCGCCTTTCCAGTGTGACCGAGATCAACGGGAAGGAAGGAAACAAAAACAATACAATTTTTGGCGTCGACCTGAGCTTGCTTAGCGTCAATGCCTTTATGGAAACCCCTGTTACCAGCAATTCTTCCCTGGTGCTGGCTATCCGCCGGTCGTACCAGGGGCCGTTTTATGATAAAATTTTCAAGCAGTTCAACACCTCGTCCGGGTTTAGCGGCGGGCCAGGCGGTCCGGGCGGTGGACCGGGCGGTTTTGGCGAGCAGACGACGCCCGCTTCGCATTTTTACGATGCCAACATTCGTTATACAAACCATTTAGATCAAAACGATATTCTTACCTGGAGTTTCTACTCCGGGTCCGACAAAACAGATAATAGCCGGCAGTTACAGCTGCCATCGTTTCTCGGCTCGGGCACAGCGCCTGATATTACAGATTACACCAAATACGGAAATTTAGCCAGCAGTCTGAAATGGTTCAGGCAATGGAACAGCTCGGTTTATTCCAACACTTATCTTACTTATTCATCCTATTTCAACAACCGTGAGCGCGGGACGACGGGCGGCTATACCGACGACGAGGGGCAGGAGCAAAGCTTCAGTACAAGCACCGTCGAGAAAAATAACCTGTACGACATAGGTATTAAATCGGATTGGGTTTGGACAATGCAAAATCAGCTTAAATTAAAATACGGAGTGTTTGCGTCGCGCCAACATATTAACTACGATTATGTTCAGAATGATACGTCGCACTTGATAAACCAGCACAATACCGCATTGCTGGGTGGCTTATTTGCCGAACTGGAGTACGACCCCACGAATACACTCCACCTTCAACCGGGCATACGGATGACGCAATTCGGGCCTACCGGCCGTTTTTATGCCGAACCCAGGTTTTCTGCGAGTTATGTGCTGAATGATAATTATACGCTGAAGTTTGCCACCGGGCAGTTTTACCAGTTTATGAACGAAGTAACCCGCGATGACATTGCCGACGGCAACCGGCAATTTTGGGTATTGTCCAATAACAGCAGCATACCTGTGGGGCGCTCGCGGCACCTGATGGGCGGTATCAGCTACGAGAACGATCAGTTTCTACTGGATATAGAAGGTTATTATAAATGGCTTAACGGGCTTACGCAATATACCATTACGCAAACCGGGTTTGGTCCGGGCAGGGGTACGCCTGCTATACAGGAAGATTTTTATAGCGGCACAGGCCGCGCTAAAGGGATTGAAGTATTGCTGCAAAAAAAATTGGGTAATTATACAGGCTGGCTTAGCTATACGCTTGCCGATGCGGAGAATAAGTTTGCAGTGTACGGTACTAATTTCTATCCAGCCGACCAGGACATACGCCACGAGTTTAAGGCCATCAATATGTATCATTACAGCCGGTGGAATTTTGCGGCGGTATTCATTTTCAGCACAGGGCACCCTTACACCGCGCCGCTGTCCACCTATTCCATCACCAATGCGGATGGCACCCGCCAAACTTATTTTAACGTTAGCGGAAAGAATGCCGAAAGGTTACCCGATTACCATCGGCTCGACCTTTCAGCAACGTACGATCTGCTTAAGATCAACGGCGATAAAATAGGCAGCATCGGCCTTTCGCTTTTTAATGTTTATAATCACGTGAACACCTGGTACCGCGAATACTACCTTCAAAACAATGCGGCAGTTACCACCAATGTCAACTACCTCGGTTTCACCCCTAACATCACACTCAGTTTAAGATGGAAATAAGAAAACAAACATTTACGATAATTGCCTTTTTAACTTTTCTTTTCATCAGTCTGCATTCTTGTAAAAAGGATGGCGCGTCCGCCGTTTCTCTGCCTGTGGTGCAAGCCTACCTGTATGGCGGCCAAGCCATAACGGTAAAACTTTACCAGCAAAAATCGCTCACCGATACCGCAAAATACGGCAGCCCCATAATCGGGCAACAGCTTTCTATATCCGATGGCAGTAATACCATAAGTCTGAGTGAAACAGCTAAAGGTGTTTATACCTATGCCGATACTACGTTCCTGGCAGCCGGCAAAACCTATACGCTCAGTTTTCAATACCTGGGCAAAACGGTAAGTGCACAAACAGTGATGCCGCAAAAAACACAGCTATTTGCCACGCAGCATAGCACTGTAAACTACGTGTACGGGTCGGCGCCGGATATAAAGCCCGATACGCTGAATAAATTCACGTGGGACAACCCCGACTCACTTGGCCATGTTATCGTATTTAATAACCTGGATGGCAATAACTTTCCGCTGGCGGGCAGGGGAGGTTTCGGGCAGCAGTCCAACGCGTTCGAGTATGATACTGAAGGGAAATCGGTTTTTTATGTTGTTTCCAACAGTTTTCCATATTATGGCAACTACCAGGTTACTTTGCTCAGCGCTAATAAAGAGTATATCGACCTGCTGAAAAGCAATACGATTGGCGCCAATTCGCAAAACTTGCTGAACACCCCAACCAATGTGGTGAACGGCATTGGGATATTTACAGCCTTACAGGCAGATACCTTATCGTTTATTGTTTATAACAGGTAGCGGATAGATCAAAAATCAAACCGGTGACTATGGTAGTTTTTATTACCTTTAGGAAAACCAATCACCATGACCTCCAGAAGAGAATTTATACAACAATCCGGTATAGGACTAATGGCAGTAACTGCTCCCGGCTTTTTAAAATTGCCTGTTGAAGCTCATCAGCACCGCTTATCCGTGCAGCTTTACACGATAAGGGAAGCCATTGAAAAGGACCTGGAGGGAAGCTTAAAACGCCTGGCCAACATTGGCTTTAAAAATGTCGAAACTGCTTTCTGGCCCAAAAGTGTCAGCGTTCAAAGCGCAGCCGGTCATCTGAAGGAAGCCGGGCTTAAAGTATCGTCCTGCCACGTAGATATTCCGACAAAAGATAATATCAAAACCCTGGTAAATACCGCCAAAGCCTATAATGCTGAAAACCTGATCTGGCACGGCTGGCCCGAGGATAAACGATACAGCACTTTGGAGGGCACAAAGCAATTGGTTGAAATTTATAAGGAAAGCGGTAAACTGGCCAAAGATAACGGTCTGCATTTTGGCTTACATAACCATTGGTGGGAGTACCGTAACCATGTTGGCGGCAGGCTGGTATATGAAATATTGAACGAAGAACTGGATGCGGATATCTTTTTCGAAACGGACATTTACTGGGTAAAGGTAGCGGGACAGGACCCTGCAGGCATTCTGAAAAAACTTCAAAAACGTATCCGGCTTATCCACATGAAAGACGGACCGGCGGTTTACAACGATAAATTGATTAAGGACGAACCCGATCCCATGACGCCCGTTGGCAAAGGCACATTAAACATTCCCGCCATTGTAAATGCCTGCTCGGCGAACGTTCAGTGGGTGGTGATAGAATTGGATAAGGCCGCCATTGACCCGTTTGATGCTTTAAAGCAAAGCCTTGATTACCTGTCCAAATTCAAATCTATCAGCCTGGTATAAATAAATTTATTGCCGGCTCCCTGGTTTTCATCGTCCTGTATAGGGGAAACCTGCCGTCGCGTATCAAACATTATTAGCGCAAACAAGTTATCTGCATTACAATACTAAATACATCTGTTATGGCAAGCTTAAACATGACTATCCCATTCAGCATTTCGCACGACGAAGCGCTTAAAAGAATTAAAAACCTGCTGACCGAAACAAAGAAAGAGCACGGCGACAAAATTGATAACCTGAAGGAACAATGGAACGGAAACGTTGGAACTTTCAGTTTTACCGCCAAAGGCTACGATATTTCGGGCACGTTGACCGTGGGGGAGTCGACGATTGAATTGAATGGAAAGATTCCGTTTGCGGTATCTCTGTTTAAAGGGGCTATCACCAGGGCGATCGATGAAAAGGCAGCCGAATTGCTCGCATAAGCTACGCCCATTATCCCGGCTTGCAACGATCAACAGCATAATATATCACTTGGCATGTAAATTGTAAAATACATGATGAAGAAGAAAGATATTCAAAGCTCTTTTCATTTAAATAAACAGGGAAAAATGGACGAAATGCGAGATTCGGCCATTTTTTTTTGCCCCAAACTCATCAATGCAAGGCGCTTGCCTGTAATTCTGCGGTACTT
This sequence comes from Mucilaginibacter sp., assembly GCF_035492695.1. Classification (GTDB taxonomy): domain Bacteria; phylum Bacteroidota; class Bacteroidia; order Sphingobacteriales; family Sphingobacteriaceae; genus Mucilaginibacter. The sequence goes on from NZ_DATJJC010000006.1 coordinate 382,704, forward strand.
CATGCAATATTCGTTACACAAAATTTCCCCAAAATATTTCTTAATAATAAAACTGTGGATAATTTTCCCCGCTTTTGCTCGGGTAGCAGGGCAAAATATCCCATAACCTGGGGAGTCACAGTAGTGGAACCGTTAGCCGGAGGAAATATCTTTGAAGTGAGACAACAATATTATCAATTGTATTAGCGGAATGATAGCGATCGGGGACTTAAAACAATACCCGTATTCTTATTAAGAATTAAAGTTTACGGTCATGACAAAAAATAAATTATTAAGAATGGACAACGTCCTCATCGTTGTTGACGACCTTTTAGTCCCCGCGGGGTCTCCTTTAGTCCCCGCGGGGTCTCCCGAAGGGGACCCTGCGGCACGGAAATGCCATAGTCTGCGGCACGGATTTTCAGTTAATGCTATATTTACCACATGGCGGTTAAAACGCAACATGATACCACAAACCAAAATACATGGTTCATCACATTTACGAATCATAGTTGGATACCTCTTTTCGAGATAACCTCGTCCTACGATCTTGTTTATAAATGGCTTAAGCTGATCGATAACAATTATGGTGTCAGAACGCTGGCTTTCGTTATTATGCCAAATCATGCTCATTTGCTTTTGAAGTTACCTGGCGGTGATATTGATCTGAATAAGCTGATTGGTAATGGGAAACGATTTATGGCCTATGAAATTGTAAAGCGACTGGATAAAATGGGCAGACAGGATGTGCTCATCAAATTGAGCTCCGACTGTACGGTCAGGGAACGGGCCAAGGGGCAGAAACACAAAGCGTTTGAGAAATCGTTCGATGCCAAGCCGGTTTACAGCATGGATTTCCTTAATCAAAAACTGGATTATATTCATCACAATCCGGTTAACGGAAAATGGAGCTTATGCGGCGACTTTGTGGATTACGAACACAGCAGCGCGGCGTTCTATGAATTGGAACGCCCTCATCCGTTGGCCGATATTACGGATTATCGTTTAAATTGGTAATTGTGCACCGCCGGGTCCTCTGCGAGAGACCCCGCGGGGACGGGAATGACCCTGCAAAACCAAAATAATCTAAAATCGTAAATAAATTCTCCATATTTACCCATGCCCGCACCCGACCAGATCGCCAAAGCATTCCCGCATGAGCCTACGCCCCAGCAGCTGGAGTTGTTCGGTCGCCTGCACGAATTTTTGCTGAGCGATAACGGCGACGAGTGCTTTATCCTTAAAGGCTATGCCGGTACAGGCAAAACCACGGTTTTGGGTGCGCTGGTGAAAGCACTCAGGTTTTATAGCTATAAATCGGTATTGCTGGCGCCGACAGGCAGGGCGGCTAAGGTGATCACCAATTACTCGGGACGAAAAGCCTTTACCATCCACAAACGCATCTACCGGAAAAAGTCGGCCATGAGCATCGACGACCCTTTCCGGCTGGCGGATAACATTGCCACGGATACGCTTTTCATCGTCGACGAGGCCTCCATGGTCTCGGACGAAACTTCATCAGGCAATAGAGATACCCTGCTGCGCGATTTGGTGAACTACGTATACAATACCAAAAACTGCAAATTAGTGCTGGTAGGCGATACGGCCCAATTACCGCCGGTAGGGGCAGATTATAGCCCCGCGCTGGACTTTAACCTGATGAAAAAGATGTTCGCGCTGGATATCTTCAGTTTTGAGCTGACGGATGTGTTGCGGCAGGAGAAAGACTCGGGTATTTTGTTCAACGTTACCGCCATGCGCGAGATCATCCGCAAGGGAAAGGTATTAACGCCGCACATCACCACCAAAGGTTATAAGGATGTTTACCGCATGACCGGCGAGCGCCTGGAAGAAGGTCTCAACTATGCCTATAATAAATACGGACATGAGAGTACGCTCATTATCTGCCGGTCGAACAAGAACGCAAACCGTTATAATCAGCAGATACGCGGCCGCATTTTATACCGTGAGGAAGAACTTACCGGCGGCGACCAGGTGATGGTGGTGCGCAACAACTATTTCTGGCTGCAGGACCAGGAAGACAGCAGTACCGGTTTTATAGCCAACGGCGATATTGCCAAGATACGCAAGGTGCGTCGCACCGAAGAAATGTACGGCTTCCGCTTTGCGGATGTTCAACTGGAATTCATCGATTACGCTGAAGACCCGGTGCTTGAATGCAAGATTTTGCTGGATACGCTCTATTCCGAATCGCCGGCCTTATCGCCGGACGATCAGAAGCGCTTCTTTGCGGAAGTAATGAAGGACTACGAGCACATAGCCAGCCGTAAAGCCAAGTTCGACGAGATGAAGTTAAATCCGTATTACAACGCCCTGCAGATCAAGTTTGCCTACGCCATTACTTGCCACAAGGCTCAGGGCGGCCAGTGGGATGCGGTTTTTGTCGACCAGGGCTATCTGACCGAAGAAATGATCAATATGGATTTCCTGCGATGGTTTTATACGGCCTGCACCCGGGCAACCAGGGAATTGTATTTGGTGAATTTTGATCAGCGGTTTTATTAAGCTATTTAATATATAACCAATCCGGTTGTATTTTACGTAACTTTGAATGTAATGAAAACATTGACTGTAAATATACCCGAGGAAGCTAACGAGAGTGAGGTTAAAATGACCATGGCCACCATTTTATTTGACAAAGGGTTACTATCGGCCGGGCAAGCTGCAGATTTTGCCGGAGTCAGTAAGAAAGACTTTTTATTGAACGCCGGAAAATATGGCGTTTCTGTGTTTGGGGAGACGATCGATGACTTGAACGCTGATCCCCTGAATGACTAAGATCATTATTTCTGATACAAGTTGTCTGATCGCTTTGAGTAGGATAGGAAGGATAGATATCTTACAAAAAGTATTTACGGTAGTATACACAACTGAAATTGTAGCCAAAGAATTTGAGGAAACTTTGCCGGATTGGATATCCATCCGTGACATTAATAATCATACCCGATTTGAGCAACTTAAACTGATTTTAGATGCAGGCGAAGCAAGTGCAATTGCCCTGGCTTTGGAAACAGATAATTCCATTTTAATTATTGATGAAAAGAAAGGGCGAAAAATAGCCTCCGATATGAACGTGATCATTATCGGGACGTTGAAAGTCTTACTCATTGCAAAAAACAAAGGTGTTATCGATTCAGTAAAAAGCCTGATCGAACAGCTACAAATACACACTTTCAGATTTAATAAAGCTATAATGGAAGAAGTGCTGCGATTGGCCGGGGAGATGTGATCAACTCAACATCCTCATACCAATGCCCAATCCCCAATGACTAATCCACCACCGGCAGCTTTATCGTAAACGTCGAACCTTTCTTTTCTTCACTCATCACTTCGATGGTGCCGTTGTGGTTTTCGATGATCTGCTTGGAAATACTTAAACCCAGACCGGTTGACTGTTCGCCGCGCACCCCCGGGCGGCGGGCTTTTGAAAAGCGTTCAAATATATAGGGCAGCATATCATGGGGGATACCCACGCCGTAGTCCCTTACCTCGATGACGGCGCACTTATCCTTTTCGCTCAGGTAAATATCTATCTTGCCATTTTCTTTGGAAAATTTTAGCGCATTGGTGATCAGGTTATCCATTACCCGCTGGAATTTCTCAGCATTTATCTCGGCAAATATTTGATCCTTCGATCCTATGAAAACGATATTGCCCTTGCCATTCTTCTGCGTTTTCCATTCATTGGCTATCCTTTTCAAAAAGTGGTTCAACTCTGTCCGTTGGGTATCTATGATGTTGATATTCTCATTATTGGCCGCATCCAGCAGGTCGGCGACAATGCCCCGTGCTTTGGCGCATGAGGCTTTGATCATTTCCAGGTTTTCGTGAGTATCCTTGTTTACTTCCTCCATCTCCATCATCATGGCAATCGTTTCAATGGCGCCTATCGGGTTCCGCAGGTCATGTGCTACCATACCCAATATCTCATTTTTAAAAGCGTTACCCTTTTCAATGGCGATATTCTTATCCCTGATGTCCATCAACTGTATAAAGTAGGTCGATTTGTAGGAATAGAAGTACCTCGAAATAAAATAGAAGCAGAAAAGCAGGGTGAAGGATATGATCTGGTCATAAACCATTTCCATTGGCTCTGCAGCGGTATAATACAGCAGATAGGTAAATACCAGTTCGGTCATAATGATCAGGATGATCGTTTCCGCACTTTCGAAAACGAATACGACGCTGATGATGCTAAGGGCAGTTAAGTATAAAGTTAACGCATTGCGCGGGTCGGACGTTGCAATAAAGCTGGAGTACATTCCGCAAAAAATGATGTAGCACGCAAAGGCGAAAACAAACATAGCCATCACCATATCTGCTTTTTTTTGCCTGTTAAAAAGATAGATGAACAGGTAGCTGCCTCCTAAAAATAAAGGCGTAATGCAAATATAAATCCAGTTGGTATAGTTAAATTCGGGGTAGTTTTGAGCCCGGGTAAGGCTTTCGGGAAACACAAAATACAGGATGCGCAGAATAATGTTAAGTATCAGGAATATAATGCTGCCTGTACGCACGGCCCCAAGGTTCTTTAGCGTATAATAATCGCGGTAGGCAGAACGGCTCTTCCCTGAAACTCTCTTATACGGCTGATTAGTCAAAACCCGTGTTTTAGATTAAAAAGGTAAATCAAAAGTATATAAATAGGTATTTAAGTGCAAACAAATCAGGTCGTTATGGCCGAAATGTTTCAATTAAGTGAATAAATGTAGACAAAATGTCTTTCTAAAACCGAAATCAAATGTCAAATTATCACTTATTCGTCAGTGGCAAACCTTTTGAAAGGGATACAGTATGAATTTTAACAACTTTACCATAAAAGCCCAGGAGGCTGTGCAGAAAGCTTCCGAGATTGCTGCTGGCAACCAGCAGCAGGCTATAGAAAACGCCCATTTGCTGAAAGGTTTGCTTTTAGTTGATGAGAACGTTGTCACCTATTTATTAAAGAAACTGAACGTTAACCTGAACAGGTTGAATGAAACGCTCGATCAGCAGATAGCGTCGTTCCCGAAGGTTAGCGGCAGCGAGATATATCTTTCGTCGGATGCCAATTCGGCCTTGCAGAAAGCGCAAGGCTATTTAAAGGAGTTCAAGGATGAATTTGTTTCTGTCGAACATATCCTGCTCGGTATCCTGGCGGCGAACGGAAAAACCGGCTCGGCTTTAAAGGATGCCGGCGTAAATGAGGCCGACCTTAAGAAAGCGATAGTTGCCCTTCGGGGTGACAGCAAGGTAACCGACCAAAATGCTGAAGCCACTTATAATGCACTGAATAAATACGCCCGCAACCTGAATGAATATGCCGAATCGGGTAAACTCGACCCAGTTATCGGTCGTGATGATGAGATCAGGCGTGTGATACAGATACTATCGCGCCGTACCAAAAATAACCCTATTTTGGTGGGTGAACCCGGTGTGGGTAAAACCGCTATTGCCGAAGGTATTGCTTTCCGTATTATCAAGGGCGACGTACCCGAGAACCTAAAATCGAAAACAGTTTACTCGCTGGATATGGGTGCGCTCATCGCTGGTGCCAAATATAAAGGTGAATTTGAAGAACGCCTGAAAGCGGTTATCAAAGAAGTTACCCAGGCTGATGGCGAGATAATCCTGTTCATCGACGAGATACATACCCTGGTTGGTGCGGGTGGCGGCGAGGGTGCTATGGATGCGGCAAACATCCTTAAACCTGCCCTGGCCCGCGGCGAATTAAGGGCCATAGGCGCCACCACTTTAAACGAGTACCAGAAATTTTTTGAAAAAGATAAGGCTTTGGAACGTCGTTTCCAGATGGTTTTGGTGGACGAGCCGGATACCCAGGATGCAATTTCTATTTTACGCGGTTTAAAGGAACGTTACGAAACCCACCACAAAGTGCGTATCCTCGACGAGGCTATTGTTTCTGCTGTCGAAATGTCGCAGCGTTACATTTCCGACAGGTTTTTGCCTGATAAGGCTATCGACCTGATGGATGAGGCAGCTTCCAAACTGCGTTTGGAAATGGACTCCGTTCCGGAAGAGGTGGATGAACTCGACCGCCGCATTATGCAGCTCGAGATCGAGCGCGAGGCTATCAAGCGCGAGAAAGACGACAAGCGTGTGAAAGAACTGAGTGAGGAAATAGCTAACCTATCGGCCAAACGCGATTCGCTGCGCGCACAATGGAAGAGTGAGAAAGATGTGGTGGACAGCATTAACCAAAAGGTTGAAAAGATAGAGAACTATAAACTGGAAGCAGAGCAGGCCGAACGGGCGGGCGACTATGGCAAGGTGGCCGAGCTGCGCTACGGCCGGATAAAAGAGGCACAGGACGAGGTTGAAAAGCTGAAAGCAACGCTGCTGGAAAACCAGAAGGAACACCGCATGCTTAAGGAAGAAGTTACTTCCGAAGATATTGCCGGCGTGGTTTCACGCTGGACCGGTATACCCGTTTCAAAAATGATCCAAAGCGAGCGCGAAAAGCTGCTTCACCTGGAAGATGAACTGCATAAACGTGTGGCAGGACAGGAAGAAGCTATCGAAGCCATCAGCGACGCCATACGCCGCAGCCGTGCTGGTTTGCAGGATAAAAAGAAGCCCATTGGTTCATTCATCTTCCTGGGTACTACCGGTGTTGGTAAAACTGAACTGGCAAAAGCATTGGCCGAATACCTGTTCAATGACGAAAATGCATTGGTACGTATCGATATGTCTGAATACCAGGAGCGCCATGCCGTATCGCGGTTAATTGGCGCGCCCCCGGGCTACGTTGGTTACGATGAAGGCGGCCAGCTGACCGAAGCTGTGCGCCGCAAACCTTACAGCGTAATACTATTGGATGAAATAGAAAAGGCTCACCCCGATGTATTCAATATCCTGCTGCAAGTGCTCGACGATGGCCGCCTGACGGATAATAAGGGCCGCGTGGTGAACTTTAAGAATACCATTATCATCATGACCTCCAATATCGGGTCAAATATTATCCAGGAGAACTTCCAGGATTTTGAGGACAGCGACAAGGATGCGGTGATAGCCAAAACCAAGACCCAGTTGTTCGAACTGTTGAGGCAAACCATTCGCCCCGAGTTTTTGAACCGGATCGACGAGATCATCATGTTTACACCTTTAAGCCGCGACGAGATAGGTGATATTGTGAAACTACAGTTCGCCCAATTGCAAAAAACGCTGGAAGAGATCGGTATCCACATGGATGCTTCGGAAGAAGCATTGGATTGGCTCGCACAGCTTGGGTACGATCCGCAGTTTGGAGCACGGCCGCTGAAGAGGGTTATCCAGAAAAAGATACTCAACGAACTTTCAAAACAGATACTGTCAGGCAAAGTGGATAAGGACAGCCGCATTAAGCTGGATATGTTCGATAATCAGTTCGTTTTCCTGAACCCTAAGGAAGCTGAACACGTATAACAAGTCCCTAATTTAATTCTGTTTTATACCCTAAGCCTCTCCGACTCGTCGGAGGGGCTTTTTTGCACATATGATCTTCCCGCAAATTTAATTCACAAGCAATACAACAATGTTGGTGCATTATCTTTATTTAATGAACGTGATGGCCCCTGTTCGGGTTTACCAAACACCTGTGGAAAAAATATTTTTCAAATATTTAATTATTATTAAAATTAGATATTAACTTGCGATTAATATTCTAAGCCACATCAATGAAAAATAAACCTTTACTTATCCTTGCGGTTCTGGGAACTGCATGCGTTACATTCTCCTCTTCCTGTAAGAAAGAATCTGTTTCAAATCAAACAAAAACCGTTCAAAACGATGCAAACATTGCGACCCTGAAGAAAGCAGGGTTCAAAACCGACGGCATTATTGACAAAGGCAGTTATTACATTATAGAAGGGGACATTATGCTGCAAAAAAATGCAGCCATATTAAACACAAAATTACCGTTGCTGGCGCTTAGCCCCAAAGAGTCCGGTCAGCGCCCGCCCGAAATTGACCAGGCGCGAACGGATTATACCGTTACCCAATCAACGGTGACGGTGAAAGTGGATGCTTCTATACCGTCCGACTTAGGTACCGACGACTGGCATGCGGCTATTTCAGCGGCCCTCGGTTACTGGAACGCGATACCAAACAACAGGATCGTTTTTTCGCTCATCACCTCTGGTACCGCTGATATCGTTATTCAGAGTGATGGCGGGCTGTTGGATGCTAATGGTTTAAACAACGTTGTCGCTATCAGTCAGTTTCCGTCTACCACCAGTAAACCCGGCAACATGATCATGATCAATCTAAACTTCAATAGCAATTATAATGTTAGCGCGGGCCAAAAAGCTTATAACATGGTTCACGAACTCGGGCATACCATCGGTTACCGGCATACCAACTGGACGGCACTGGGCGAATCAACCTATGGCACAGCAACGCTCGGTTCATACACATTTAACACTTATGGAGCTAACCTGATCAACGGAACACGGAACAGTTCTGACGGGGGCTCTGTAATGAATGGGGGAACGGCCTTGAATTCGTGGAACGGTTTTTCAGTTTTTGACATTTTAGCGCAGCGGACAGTCTACCCGCTTGATGCTACACAGGTACCCATCTACAGGTATGCGTCATCAAACAGGCACTTTTATACTGCGAGCTGGAGCGAACTTGGCCTTAGCGGGGCCGGTTTCACCTACGAAGGGCCAGCCAGTTATCTATATAACTACGCCAAAACCGGTACTGTACCTTTTTACAGGGAATACAATTCCTCAAGCAACGATCATTTTTATACAACAAGTAACACAATTCCGGTTGGTTACGGCTATGAGGGCACTTTAGGTTATGTATATACAACCCAGGTGACTGGTACAATACCGCTATACCGTTATTTCAAAACGTCCGGCGGACATTTTTACACGACTGATATTAATGAGCTTGGTGGGGGTAACAACCAGGGCTATACGTACGACGGTATAGCATGTTATGTAGTAAAATAACTGAACTTATCTTAATATTAATTAGTGGCCGGAGACTGTGGTTTTCGGCCATTTTTATACGCTGTGAGCAAGGCACTATAAAACAAGAAAGCCGGGACCTCGCGCCACGGCTTTCAATTCCTTAAATTAATTAAAAATAAAATATTTTTTACGTAGCGACAGAATATAAGTTTGAAGTTATCTATCAGTAACGCCGATGTTACAATTAGCGATTGCAATACATGGCAGTGTTTTGTTAAACTTCTCTCCGGTTAAAGTCATGCATAATCACCTTAAGCGCGATAATCTGGTTTATGTATTGATGAGCCAGCCCGGCTTATTGGGGTGGGATGCAAATAAGAACCTTTTTAAAAGGCCCTTATAGTCAGAAATACGGCTATTCAACCGTTTTATCAATAATGCGCTTGATAACATCGTCCAGCTCACCTGTTGCCGATCCAAGATGTTCCAGCAATTCCCGGTCGCCGTCAGACCGGCTGCCGGCATTCTGGTTGAACAAATGCAGTAATCCTAAAATGGTGGCCACGGGCCGCCTTATCTCGTGGGCGTTTATGCGGGCTATTTCCATCAGTTGCTCATTCTGGTGTATCACGCGCAGTTCCTGCTCTTTCATTAAGGATATGTCCTGCATGGCGCCAATCATCCGCACACCAACACCCTTTTCATTCCGGATTACAATACCCCTGTCGAGCACAAAAGCATACTCACCGTTGGCTTTTCTGAAGCGATATTCCTGCATCCAGTTTATCATTGTCCCGTATTTTACCTGGTCGGGGTAAAGAACCACGCGCTCGCGGTCGTCCGGGTGTACATGTTCAAAATAAAATGGGAGATTATCGCGGTTGTAGCCCGGCGTATGGCCGAACAAATTTTTAATATTATCAGAATAATAAACTTCGTTTGTTTCCAGGTTCCAGTCCCATATAATATCCGAAGTAGCTTTTGTAACATACTCAAACCGCTCGTTGCTTGTTTTCAGGGCATTCTCGCTCTTCTTTTTTTCGGTGGCATCACGGGCTATACCATATCTTATTTTGTCCCTGGGGTCCCATCGTGCCGACCAGGTTAACGGTACCAGCGAACCGTCTTTGCGCACGTAGCGGTTTTCGTTGTTCGTCATAGCGTTGCCCGCCATCACGCTGGCCGCCATCCGTTCTGTCTTCTCCAGATCTTGCGGGTACAGAAAATCAAACAGCGGTTTACCGACAATTTCCTCAGGCTCGTAACCTAATATAGTTCTGCATGCTGCGCTTACGCTTAATATCGTTCCCCGTTCGTCAATCGTGCAGATCATATCCAGCGACGAATCCATTATTTTCTCCAGCCGGGCCCGGGCATGTTCTAGCGCCAGCAGGTTCAACGTATCGGGGGTAATGTCTTTTGAATAACAGGCAATGCCAAAAAGGTTATTGCTTTGGTCGTACATCGGGCTTAACGAGATCAGGCTATATTGTTTGGCCTGTTTCAGCGGGTTGTAAATGTCTTCTTTTATCAGGAATTCCTCGCCATCCAGGGCCCTTTCGTAATATTGCCGCCATCGGTTTAACCTGTCGTGCCCGAACTCCTTTACAAGCACGTCGTCACCTTCCCTGATATCCCTGCCCGTTAGCGCTTTAATGTTTTTGGCAAAAGACTGGTTGGCGGTAATAATGCGAAGTTCCGTGTCGACCGACCAGATAAGGTCCTGCGTCCCGTTGATGAGCGCTTGCTGACGAAGGATAGTATCAATTAAAGCATCTCTCTCTTCCAACTCCTGCTTCGGCTTGCTTCGATCGTTTTGTAGTTCCATATTAACTTTTACTGTTCTGCGGAATCGGGTATGGCTATAAGCAACAACTTATTCCGGCGACAGATTGGTTATAAAAACGCATGTTTGGGGTAACTGTAATATTCACTACTAATCTTCAGGCAATTCTTATGTTACGGGCAGCGGAAGGGGGCACACCGTTGTTACAAAGGCATTCCGCTGGTCCCATCAAAGAGTCTTCAGCGTTTTTTACGGAGGCACCGGGGGCAATGTTTTCCCCGGCAGCAAAAATATTTATAGCCCTCTCATCTCTGCAGAAACCTACTGCTTGCACGCTTGTGAAACTTTTTAAATAAGCCATGGATCGTTGTTGCCGGTTGGCAGCCTTCCTGTTTAATGCAATATTTTTCATAGGGTCAAATAATAGTCAGAAAAGCCTCACTTGCAGTCAATTTTCTAAAAAATAGGATAAAAAAAGCGACTGAATTTTAACCATTCAACAACAAATTTAACTTTTTTAAACTAATATTTAATATTGACTTAAATATTGTTGAAAATTTGAGGCTTGGGTAATATTTTCAATTTTTACTGTTGTTGATATATTCATTAAACAACCACAATGATTCCCGTCACATAATTTATTGCTCCCCATTTCCCCCGAAGCCTCTCAAATCAGTATTTTTACCGCGGATTCAATTTTAAACACACCTGATGATCAAAACGGTTTTTATTGCCAGTACCGAGGCCCACAGCGGCAAATCGATCGTTTCTATAGGCCTGGTAAATATGCTGCTTGGCAAGGCGCAAAAAATAGGCTATTATAAACCGGTGATCAGCCAAAACCTGCTGGTAAAAAAAGACGATCATATCGATACCATCCTGACCCACTTTGATCTGCCCATGACCTATGACGACACTTTTGCCCTGACCTGGCAGGATGCTATGGGCCAGATGGAAACTGAAAGCCAGGGCGAAATGCTGGATATTATCATCCGCAAGTATAAAAGCCTGGAGGAGAAGTACGATTTTATAGTTGTTGAGGGTACGGATTACCCGGGCGAAGGGGCGGCTTTTGAGTTTGAGACCAATGCGCAGATAGCAAAGAACCTGCAGGCGCCGGTTATTGTCGTCGTATCCGGCGAGGATAAAACCATTGCCCAGGTAGTAAGCGCCGCGCTTACCGCCATTCATAATTTTGACGCGCGCGAAGTACAGGTGCTTGCCATAGTGGCAAACAGGATAAAGCAGGAACATGCAAAAGATGTAGAGGAACTGCTGCGTAACCAGCTTTCGCCCGAGATATTGCTGGCCATCATTCCCCAGGACACCCGGCTGCAAAGCCCGACATTGAAGGAAATATACGAGCAGTTGAACGGCAAATTGCTGTTTGGTGACGATCACCTTTCTAACCAGGCTGATAACTTTGTAACCGGTGCCATGCAGGTGCCCAATTTTTTAAATTACCTGACGGAGAATGTCCTCATAGTTACCCCGGGCGACCGTGGCGATATTATTATCTGTGCTTTGCAGGCCAATCTATCAACCAGTTATCCAAAAGTAGCGGGGATCGTTTTGACAGCGGGCTATCAGCCGGAAGAACCGATACTAAGGCTGATTGAGGGTTTGCAGACCGTTGTTCCCATCATTTCGGTTGAAACGGGGACCTTTCAAACCAGTAACATCATTGGCGACATCCGGTCGCAGATCACTTCGGATAATGTAAAAAAAATAAGGCTGGCTATAGACACGTTTAACAAATACGTTAATACTGCCGAACTGGATAAAAGGCTGGTAACCTTTAAGCCGTCGGGCATTACCCCAAGGATGTTCCAGTACCAGCTAACGGAATGGGCCAGGAGCTCGAAAAAACATATTGTATTGCCCGAAGGGAACGATGAGCGCATATTAAGGGCCGCTGCCCGCCTCGTCAGCCAGGAGATTGTCGACCTGACCCTGTTGGGCGACACAGCGGATATTAAAGCAGTTTTAAACAGGCTCGATATTAACCTCGACCTGGATAAAGTGCGGATCGTCAATCCGGCTTACGACCAATACTACGATGATTATGTAAATACCTTATACGAGCTGCGCAAGAGCAAGAATGTTACCCTCGAAATGGCGCGTGACCTGATGACGGACGTATCCTATTTCGGTACCATGATGGTGTACAAAGGCCATGCTGACGGGATGGTATCAGGCGCGGTACATACCACCCTGCATACCATACGTCCTGCCCTGCAGTTTATCAAAACAAAACCCGGCATATCCGTTGTATCATCCATCTTTTTCATGTGCCTGCCCGACAGGGTTTCCATATTTGGCGATTGTGCGGTAAATCCGAATCCTACGGCAGAACAGCTCGCCGAGATCGCCATATCATCGGCAGATAGCAGCCAGCGTTTTGGTATTGAACCGCGTGTGGCTATGCTTTCCTATTCCTCGGGCACGTCCGGCGAAGGCGAAGAGGTGGAAAAAGTGCGCCGCGCTACCGAAATTGTTAAACAAAAACGCCCTGATCTGAAGGTTGAAGGACCTATACAGTATGATGCCGCCGTTGATCCGGTTGTTGGCAGCAGCAAGCTGCCCGGTTCCGAAGTAGCCGGCAGGGCAAGCGTTTTAATATTCCCCGACCTGAATACCGGTAACAATACCTATAAGGCTGTACAGCGGGAGACAGGCGCCCTGGCCATAGGCCCCATGTTGCAGGGACTTAACAAACCGGTGAACGATCTGAGCCGGGGTTGCACCGTCGACGATATTTTTAACACCGTCATCATCACCGCCATCCAATGCCAGGATACCTCGCAAACATCAGAAAAACACGCCTGAAATGAATATTTTCATCATTAACTCCGGCAGTAGTTCCATCAAATACCAGTTATTCAGGATGCCGTCGTCGTCGCCGGTCTGCAGCGGCCTGGTCGATCGTATCGGGCTGGAAAATTCGGTCATTACTCATAAAACGTTTATCAATGGGGAAGAAAAAGTACTAAAACTCGCCTGGGAAATACCCGATCATGAGGCGGGTCTTAAAAAGGTTAACGAACTATTGACCGACAGCGGGATTGGTGTGATAACTGATACGGCGGCCATACAGGCAGTAGGGCACCGGGTGGTACATGGCGGCGAAACATTTACCAATACAACCGTCATCACCCCTGAAGTAAAAGAAAAACTGAAGCTTACCTTTCAGCTGGCTCCTTTGCATAACCCCGCCGGGTACCGGGGCATAGAAGTAGCCGAAAAGATATTCCCTGCCGCAAGGCAGGTTGCCGTATTCGACACCGCTTTTCACCAGACTATGCCGCCCGAGGCTTACCGGTTTGCCATTCCCAATTCCTATTATACCGACCACAACATCAGGGCCTACGGCTTCCACGGTACAAGCCACAAATACGTTTCGCACCAGGCCCAGCTTTACTTAAACAAAGGCGGTTTAAAACTGATCAGTATACACCTGGGTAATGGGTGCAGCATAACGGCCGTGAACGATGGAAGATCAATGGATACCAGCATGGGCTTTGGCCCTTTAAGCGGGCTCATTATGGGCAGCCGGTCGGGAGATATCGACCCGACAGTGATTTTTTACCTGGTTAGCCAGCTGGGTTATGATATTGAACAGGTAAGCAATTTACTGAACAAGCGCAGTGGGATGATCGGCCTTACAGGCTTCAGCGATATGCGCGATATCAGGCGAAAGATAGCAGAAGGCGACGGACAGGCAAAGCTGGCCTATGATATGTATGCTTATCGTATAAAAAAATATATTGGCGCTTATGCAGCTGCACTTAACGGGCTCGACGCTGTAATTTTCACCGCGGGGGTAGGAGAGAACGACCCTATTATACGCGAATTGGTATGCCGGGACATGGGCTATCTTGGGCTTGAATTGGACGCTGATAAAAACAATAGCCGTTCAGACGGGATTAAGGAGATCAGCAAACCCGGTTCAAGAGTGAAGATACTGGTGATACCTACCAATGAAGAACTGGAGATAGCTAACCAATGCTATAACCTTTTGAAATAGGGTATTTCTCATACATCTTTTAAACAACAGGGCTGCCGATCGGAATGCAAATTATTTATAAAACTTTGAGCTATATTTGCGCGTTCACTGTACGTTAAAGCCGCCACACCAATTTCGCAATCCTTTAACCGGCGCGCTGTGTTTCTAAAACGTATGATTATATTTACATATCAATTAAAATCTCTAACAGGTAAACCTGGCTACCACCTCAATGACCTCGTTGCATAATTCATCAAACAGCAATTATCCTTTCCTGGCAAGTGGCGGGGAAATGGGTGAACTGATCCGGTCGATCGATTGGTCGGGTACGTCGCTGGGCGATCCTGGTACCTGGTCGCCGGCACTGAAGCAAACCGTCAGCATGATGCTTACTGTAAACTTCCCGGTGCTGATATGCTGGGGTGCTGATTATATCCAGTTATATAATGATAGTTTTCGGCCTATTAACGGGATTACAAAACACCCGCACGCGCTGGCGGGCAGTGCAAAAGATACTTATGCGGAGATATGGGAAACCATCGGCCCCATGTTTGCAGAGGTTATGGCCGGCAAAACCATTGGGTTTCCCGATTTTGTGGTGCCGCTTGATCGTAACGGCTATACCGAGGATTGTTATTTTGATTTTTCCTATAGTCCTATCCGTGAGGAAGACGGAAAAGTAGCAGGTGTATTGGTTGTTTGTCTTGAAACTACCGGCAAAGTAATTTCCATCAAAAAGCTAAACACGCTTAACGACGAACTTGCATCGGCTAACGAAGAGCTTGCCGCTACTAACGAAGAATTATTGGCTGTGAACGAAGAATTAGCCGCAACCAACGAAGAACTTACCGAAAGCCAAAAAATATTAAGACGTAACGAACTTTTTTTTAGATCGATAGCTGCTAATATACCCGATTCGGTAATTGTTGTTATCGACCGCGAGCACCGCTATGTTATGGTTGAAGGCGACCTGATGGAAAGGATGGGATACCATCGGGCCGATTATGAAGGGAAGCATCCTACGGAAATAGGACAGACGGAACGCTATAATGCCTCGAAACATTTATATGACCGGATGATGGCCGGCGAGAAATTTTCTTTGGAGCGCAGAGGTCAGAACGGCGAATATTACAAAGTGCACCTGGTGCCGCTGAAAAATGAAAATGGGGAAGTGGAAGCGGGCCTGGTTATGGCAATGGATATTACCAATATAAAGAAAGGTGAAGAAAGGAGCGCCAAATTAGCCGCCATCGTGGAATCCTCGGACGATGCCATTATCAGCAAAACACTTGAAAGCGTTATCACCAGCTGGAACGATTCGGCGCAGCGCATGTTCGGTTACACTGCCGATGAAATTATTGGTGAAACCATTTATAAACTCATACCGCCCGACCGGCAGAATGAAGAACCGCTGATAATCAACCGGTTAAAGGCCGGAGAGCGTGTTGAACATTTCGAAACGAAGAGAATGACCAAGGATGGCAGGCTTATTGACGTTTCCCTTACCATTTCGCCTATCAGGGATCCGCAGGGGAATATCATTGGCGTTTCTAAAATAGCGCGCGACATTACCGAACGAAAGCTGGACGAAACTCGGAAGAACGATTTTATCGGTATGGCCAGTCATGAACTCAAAACCCCGCTGACATCGTTAAGCGCGATGATACAGGTGGCGGGGATGAGGCTTGAAGGTAATCCCGATACATTCCTTTCAGGGGCAATGGATAGGGCCAATACTCAGGTGAAGAAAATGACGAGGATGATCAACGGCTTTTTAAATATTTCGCGTCTCGAAGCCGGTAAATTGCATATTGAAAAGGATCTGTTCGACTTAAATGCACTACTGCAGGAAATATTTGAAGAAACCAAACTAATTGTAAATACCCATACGGTCACGCTGCAACAGGCCGGTATTGCAAACGTATACGCCGACCGCGACAAGATCGACTCCGTCATCTCCAACCTTATAACGAACGCGGTTAAATATTCGCCTAAGGGCAAAAGTATTAAAATTGGCAGCGAAATAAGGGGGGATAAGGTGGTTGTTTGGGTAAACGATGAAGGTATTGGCATAAAGCCGAAAGACCTGAAACAAATATTTGACCGGTACCACCGCGTTGAAAGCGACGATACAAGGCATATTTCCGGCTTTGGGATCGGTTTGTACCTTAGCGCTGAAATTATCGGGCGGCACGACGGCGAGATATGGGCCGAAAGTGAACCCGGCAAAGGATCGTCATTTTATTTTTCCCTGCCATCGGCCTGATCAGGTAGCCTTACCCTTGTGTGCCCATTGGTTTTTAACAACGCCTTGCGACGTCACAGATATTTCCCGTGTGTACCTTTCGCCTTTTATCTTTCCCGATGTATCTTTTTTCCCAATAAATAATAACACCGGAATGCCGTGGCTATCCGTTTTAAAGGCAAGGTCGAGGCCGCGGTAGCGGGTTTCGTTCACTACCAGCGCGGGATAATTTTTATCGAGTATTTTTAAAATGCCTGCTCCAAGCATCGCTTAAGCTATGTTTTTATAGTTTCGATATTGGCCTGCAGCTATTTACCATGCAAACCGTTGCTTAAATATTCCTTTGATCAACCGTTCACTACCTCACCGCCATTCACATGGATCACCTGTCCGGTAATGAAAGAAGCATCGTCCGAAGCCAGGAATACGTAAGCAGGTCCCAGTTCCGACGGCTGCCCCGCACGTTTCATCGCAGTTTCGCTGCCAAATTTTTTGATCTTTTTATTATCAAACGTCGAAACGATCAGTGGTGTCCACACGGGCCCGGGCGCAACCGCATTTACCCTTATCTTTTTTTCCGACAGGTTGGTGGCAAGTGACCGGGTAAAAGTTGTTATGGCACCTTTTGTGGATGAATAGTCGATGAGCGCGGGTGATGAACGGTAGGCGGTTACCGATGTTGTATTGATAATACAATCGCCGGCTTTCAGGTAGGTCAAAGCAGCTTCGGCAAAGTAGAAATACGCAAATATATTTGTTTTGAAAGTGATCTCCAGCTGCTTATCACTTATGTTTTTTACGTCTTTCTGGGGCAATTGCATGCCCGCGTTGTTGACCAGGATATTCAGCTTCCCAAATTCTTTTACCGTTTTTTCCACTGCTTTTTTGCAGAAGTTGCTTTTGGTAACATCTCCCTTTATAAGCAGGCATTTATGCCCTGCAGCCTCTATCATGTTTTTGGTCTCATTGGCATCCAGGTCCTCGTTCAGGTAAACAATGGCAATATCGGCACCTTCTTCGGCAAAATGTACACTCACTGCACGGCCTATACCGCTGTCGCCCCCGGTTATTAAAGCAATTTTGCCCCTTAGCTTTCCCGCTGCTTTATAGTCCTTTTTGATGTATTCCGGCGCGGGGTGCATCATGGCTTCGATCCCCGGTTGCCGGTTTTGCTTTTTCGGCCTCGATGTTTTTGTTATGGTGCCCATATTTCAAATATTTATTTGATTACGCTTACTTCACCGGTCGATTCCAGGTGCACTTCCTTTACCTCGTTCAGCTTACTCTTATTTGCTTTTACCCGCACATCGGCCTCCAGGTCGTCGCGGCTCATTAATGCCGCCCGCAAACTGTTTTTGTTTATTTCGCCGTCTTTGTACAATATTCTTGCTTTACCGTCCACTAATTCGGCCAGTTTCTTATTTGCAATGGTAAGCATCGCTAACCCCCGGTGCATCACTGCAAGAACGAGGCTGCAAACCACTGTTGGGATGAAAGCAGAGGCGCCCACCACTGCCCGGCTCAATACGGCGCCCAATATGATAACGATCGTGTTATCGAATGACGATCGTTTCCCGAATGTCCTGCGTCCCGAGATCCTGATGAGAACAAGTGCAATAAAATAGATCGCAACCGCCCTCGCCGACATTTGCACCGTTGTCAGATCCTTGCCTTGCCCGAAAATGGCGTATATGATATCCATTTCAATTTTATTACTTACTGTCTTTTGTGGCTTGTTTTTCCAATTCTTTAAGGTTTGTGGTTATAGGATTGTTTTTCAGCAGGTTGGCAAAATAAACCAGGTTGGCAACGGTATATTGTAAAGTTAAATTGGTATAGAAATATTTTTTACCCCCGGCTTCAACATAATCTTTGTCGCCTCCCGCCGGCCCCACCCAATAAGCGTTAACATTCGGCGGGATAGTGAAGCCGCATTCCTGCATCGCCCATAACAATTGTGCCGCACAGCTATGCGCCCCATCTTCGTTGCCAGTGATCAGGCATCCTGCCACTTTATTGTAAGTAAAATATTGGCCGGTCTTTTTATCAGCCAGTTCTTTTTCGTGAAAAACAGCATCAAGCCGCTCTACTATCCGTTGCGCCGTTGAAGCAAGATGCCCCACCCATATCGGCGTGCCGATGATCAGAATATTGCATTCTTTTATTTTCGACAACACTTTCGGCCACTCGTCACCCTTGCCTTCATCCGATGAGTTGCCTGGCTTCACATCATAATCCACAATACGGATCACCTCCGTTTTAATATCCCGGAGTTCCAGTAATTTTACCGCTTTGTCTATTAGCGCGCCGGTATTGGAAAACGCAGGCGATGGCTTCAGTGTGCAATTGATGAGTAATGCTTTCATATCAATTACCTGACACAAGTTTTTTCTTTTCTTTCATTATCATCCACGAATCAGGGATCTCCGGTTTTAATGGAAAGCCGTAGGTGGGGTTACCTTCCACCCGTATGTCATTTGAATCAAAATGTTTTATCTCGCCTTTTGCAAGGCGCACTACCCAGCATGAATTAATGCTCATGCCATAGTCCATAATAAAGTAGGCGAGGCCCGGGCCCAATGGTGTATAAACCACAATCTGGGGGTTGAGTTGTAAAATGTTCATCGTTGAATTAGATTTATTTAACTAACAACTGTAAATACCTAATGTTTAAGAAAATATATTTCTAAATATGAAAAACATAAACCATTCCAGGCGGGTTAATCTTTTAACATAAACACTAAATAAATATAACCATGGCAACTAAAACGAGAGCGACCGGTAACACCGGCAGGATGAAGGATTCGGAATTCCACCAATTTTTTGTGGACGAACTGAAGGATATTTACTGGGCCGAGAAACACCTGGTTCAGGCATTACCAAAAATGCAAAAGGCGGCTACCAGTCCCGACCTTGCTGCTGCATTTGAAAAGCATACCAGCGAAACCAAAACCCATGTTGAAACACTTGAAAAAGTGTTTGAATTGTTAGACGAAAAAGCCGCTGCCAAAAAATGTGAAGCCATGGAAGGCTTGCTTGCCGAAGCAAACAGTATTATTGAAGATACCGAAAAGGGAACTATGACGCGCGACGCAGGCCTTGTGCTGGCTGCGCAGAAAGTGGAGCACTATGAAATTTCAACTTATGGTACGCTTCGGACTTTTGCCGAAACTATGGGACATGATGATGTTGCGCAATTATTGCAGCAAACCCTGGATAATGAAAAAGCTACCGACCAGGCCTTAACCCAGGCCGCTGAAGGCTTTATACTGGAACAGGCTGTAAACGAATAATATCTATTTTATGCCACAATCAAAAAGTCCCTCTCTCCCCGGGAGGGACTTAAGGCAAACCTCAAACCATCGGCTCTCCATTAGCATCTGTTGTAAGCACCTCGCTCATGTGATCGAAAAACGGGCGCATTTTTTTAAAAGTATCGCTAACGCGATGCAGGAAATCCGGCTGCAATACCTCATCGTCGCTAAAGCTTAACCGTAAAAGATATTGTTTATACCTTAATAAATCGATTGCCGGGTTATCTTTTGCATACCCGCGGGGCGCGGAAAGAACTTTTTCGCCGGTTAACCCGCCAAAGCATTTGACGAGCATTGGATTGGAAAGAACTTTTGCCCATTCCTCATAATTAGCGTCGATATCCTGGCGTATGCGTTTCATATCATCCGGGTTCGGGCCGAAAAAACCACCGACCGCCCGAGAATTGCCCGGTTCTATCCGGAAATAATAACCGCCGCGCAACTTTTTGGTAGCTCTTTGCAAACTACCGCTCCAGTGTTTGTTATAAGGTGTTTTCTCTTTGGAGAAGCGTACATCCTTATATATTCTGAACAGGCATTTCCTTCCCGATGTGGTTTCTATATGGTCGTGCATGTTCATCTCCGCTATCAGCGCATCTGCAAAATCCACAATGTTGCTGTGGGCCGCCAGATAGCGTTCTTTATTTTGATTGAACCACTCCCGGTTATTGTTTGCTGAAAGTTCTTTTAGAAATTCGAGCGAATCTTTATTAATGATCATTATTGCCGTATCCTCTATGTTATTTTGCTCTCTTTTTTTCGATGCTTTCGCCTTCGCATTAAATGCGAGGCATAATCCTATCCAATACTCAAACTCTCCTTTGGTTTGCATACCCTCGCTGCTCACATACACATATCCTTCCATAGGCTTCCCGGCAAAGTCCATTTCGCGGCAGCCGCGCTTTTCCAACGATTCGTGATAAACTACCGGACCGACCCGGCACATCATTTCGTCTTTTACCACGCCAACGCACATCTTGCCGTCAACAAGGTAACACACGCCACCGAACATTCGTTTTTCCTCTGCAATGGGCACATCGGCAAGCAACTCCCTGATCCTGTCGCTCAGTTTTTCATCGTATGCCATTTTGTTCCAAATTTTCAGCCAAATTTAGCCAATCTTACTTAACTCTGCCGATGCTATTTCCGCTATTTGGAGAGTTGCATCCGCATTTTCTCCGTCGTTCAGACCCCACGCTGCCGAAAGCCCTGCCCATGCCATTATCCATTGCACCAGCCGGGTGGGATGGATTTTCGCAGCCTTAGATACTATTTTCACCTGGCGGGCCAGCCTGCCCGGGGTTGTAGCGATAGCGGCGTCGGGGTTGCAAAAAATATTGACGTAATCAAAAGCCCGTTCGCCAACCAGCCCCTTTGGGTCTATGGCCAGCCATCCCTTATCTCCAAAATCGAGAATATTGCTATGATGGACGTCTCCATGCAGCGCTACAATATCTTTTTGATTGTTGACCAATTCAATAGCTATTTTGGACGATTCGGCCAAAACTCCGCCATATTTTGCCGCACCGGGTTCAAGCTCTTTGAACCATACCTCCAATGGCACTGATCCGGCAGGAAAAGGTTGTTTTGTGGCATGCAGCTTCTGTACAACACCGCAAATAACACGGCTTGCATGGTCATCACAACCATTTTTTACCATTTCCAAAAGCGAATTTCCACCGGTTGCCCTTTCCATTAAAATGGCGTGGCCGTCATATTTTAGTACTTTAGCGACGCCGTTCCCCTGCATCAGGTTCATCATTGCATTGCCGCGATACTCTTCTTCGGCCATGGCTATTTTTATCATGCAACGTTCATTTTCATAAATAACGGGCTGCAATAAGCTGGAATGCGTTGAGAATGATTCGCCATCGTCCGTTAAAGCCCATAGTGTTTTATAACGTGTTAACAGACTATTCAAATCTTTGGGTTTTATGGTGGAAGTGTATTCTAACTATTCCGGGGCGATCTGTTATCAAATCTAAAAACAATTCAACCAAAACAAGTATCACATTAACGGGTTTAGCTTATAGTAGTAGCTTAACCAATACATCACCTTAATAAAACTGTCATGAAAAATTACGAAACATTAGTGGATGCCACTAACGATATGATGAAACGCGGTTATACCGCCAACCTTAGCCTCGAAGGCGATACCATCGACGATAAGGAACATGATATACACATGACGGCTGAGGATTTCGAAATAGATGAGTTTTTTCGTTTCGAAGGCCAAAGCAACCCTTCCGATATGTCTATAGTATATGCCATCAGTTCGCGCAAGTTCAATATAAAGGGCATATTAATAAACGCTTATGGCATGTACGCCGACGACAGCGAATCGGCTATTCATGCCAAATTGCATCATTATATGATAAGTACTCATCTGCATGGCGAAGATAAGCCGATTGCTTAGGTAACTACAGTTTTGAGTTGGCTGCAGCAACGAATAAGCCCAATGAAATGGAACGGAAAAACGCTCCTTTTGCAGGATTTCGGGGAGTTTGATAACCTTCAGTTTCCCTATCCGGCTTTTGATACTATCCACAAGTTCTTCGCTGGTAAGCATATTGATTTACACTCCCTAAATTTAGGAAGATGCCGGCTAAAGACAATTGGGAAGTAAAACTAAATTAAAGCAGTTAAGGGAGTCGTTGCTTTTGAATGTTATGCGGGCGGGCGGCTTAATCTTCGCAGTGCAAAAAGCTAAGGATATAGCCTCCTTTTGCTTTCAGCATGGGGCTTGCTGCGGGCATCATCGCTTCCAGGTCTCCCGACAATCCTTCTGCAATCCAGGGATAACGGTGACGCATATTGAATAGTGTTTCCGCCGCGGAGGAGCGTACGTGCACGATCATATGGGGATCTCTTAGCCAGCTAAAGCATAATTCGATGATCGGTTCAAAGTTGATCTCCTTAATGGCAGTGCGCACTTCCTTCGACACTTCCGGCGATGTAAGATGTTTAAGTACCTTGGCATAGTGCTTCCGGCAGCCCACACATTTCACTTCAGCCACATGTTCAACCAGGTAAGGAACATCTTCAATATAACTTTCCGGGAATTTAAACAGGATGAATTCCAAAATTTTGGAGGCTTTGTTGGCCACTTCCTTGTCCGAATAAAAAGTTAGGTCGACCAGTTCGTGCAGGCTGAAATTCTTCTCCTTTAATTTGCTGCGTAATTTCCCAAACCTGGTGTTTTCAAAACCTGAAATATGCTGGATCAATTGCAACTGCGTCATAATGCTTTAAAATTAATGTGATAATTTAGGAATAATGTGGAGAACTATTCAACATGTGTTGATAACTGTGCCAAATGTACTACTATTAATTAAAATCACAACAAATTTTGAATTAGAAATTAAAAGTTTAGTTGAACGGTGTAAAAAGTGGAATTCAACATAAATATTTACAATGTGTCAACATGCAGAACTTAACGAACTGCTCACCCAATAAGCATAATCAACTAAAAAATTTACCTTTGCTGTCCGTTTTGATCTAAAAACTAATACATGGTTAAATTCACCCGTTTTACATTGGATAATGGCCTGCGCGTGCTGGTTCATGAAGATCACACCACGCCAATGGCTGTCCTGAATATATTATATGATGTTGGCGCCCGCGATGAGGACCCGGATAAAACAGGTTTTGCGCACCTGTTCGAACACCTGATGTTTGGCGGATCTGTCAATATACCACAATACGATGAGCCTCTGCAACGTGTGGGTGGCGAAAACAACGCCTTTACTACTAACGATATAACCAACTATTATATCACTCTGCCTTCTGTAAATATCGAGACCGCCTTCTGGCTCGAAAGCGACCGCATGTTGAGCCTTGCTTTCAGCGAGAAGAGTTTGGAAGTGCAGCGCAATGTAGTGGTAGAGGAATTCAAACAACGCTACCTTAACCAGCCCTACGGCGATGTTTGGCTAAAGTTACGCCCCCTGGTTTATAAAAAACACCCTTACCGCTGGGCCACTATCGGCAAGGAGCTGAAGCATATCGAAGATGCCCGGATCGAGGATGTTAAGGCGTTCTTCAAAAAGCATTATAACCCGCAAAACGCAATTATGGTAGTTGGCGGTAATATTGATACCCAAAAGGCAAAAGAACTGGCCGAAAAATGGTTTGGCCCTATACCGGCGGGTGAGAAGTACCACCGTAACCTGCCGCAGGAGCCTGAGCAGCACGACGAACGACGCGATACCGTAACCGCTAAAGTACCACTGAACGACTTGTATATAGCTTTCCACATGCCGGGGCGGCTGGAAGATGGTTATTACGAAATAGACCTCGTGTCAGATATTCTCTCGCGCGGTAACTCATCCCGCCTGTACCGCAGCCTGGTGAAAGATAAACAGCTTTTCAGCGAGATACACGCTTATAACATGGGTAGCTTTGACCGCGGAATGTTTGTTGTTGAAGGTAAGCCGCTGGAAAATGTCAGCATGGAAACTGCCGAAGCCGCCATCTGGGAAGAATTGGAGCGCCTGAAAACTCAGCTGATACCGGATGATGAACTGACCAAAGTGAAAAACAAAACCGAATCTACCATGGTGTTTTCCGAAATGTCGCTGCTGGATAAGGCTATGAACCTGGCGCAGTTTGAACTTTTCGGTGATGCCGATCTGTTGAACCAGGAAACCGATAAATATCTTGCTGTAACGGCACCGCAGATACAGGAACAGGCAAAGAATGTCTTTAGGAAGGATAATTCGTCGACCCTTGTTTACCTGGCGGATAAAAATTGATCTTTCATTGGAATAATACCAATGAACTAATGAACCAATGAACAAATGACACTAAATAGAATAACTGCTCCCGAATCAAAACCGGTTGAAAGCATAAAGCTTATTAAACCGGAGCATATCAAATTGGATAACGGCTGCAATATATTTTCGTTCAACTCGGGCGACCAGGAACTGGTGCGCATCGAATGGATATTCCGGAACCTGCGCTTCGATCCGGCAAAACCGTTGCTTAACGTTGCGGTAAACACAATGCTAACCGAAGGTACGTCCGAAATGTCAGCTTCAGAAATTGCCGATCGTATTGACTTTTACGGCGCTTTCCTGCAGGTTGACTACGGGTACGACCACTCACAGGTAGTACTTTATACCTTAAACAGGCACCTGGCCAAAACGCTGCCGGTAGTTAAAGCGGTTATCAGCGATTCAGTATTCCCTGAACAAGAGATCGGGACTTTTGTACGCAATCAGCAGCAAAAACTACAGGTAAGCCTTCAAAAAAATGATATCCTGGCCCGCCGAGCCTTCAACAAGGCTATTTATGGCAATACTATTTACGGGCTTGCTGCAAATTTTGAAGATTATAAATCGCTGCAGCGCGACGATATGCTGGCGCATTTTAAACAAATGTACCAGCCGTCTAACTGCACCATTCTTATAGCCGGTAAGGTGGACGACGAAGCTTTGCGACTGGTTAATACTGCGTTTGGGGCCGAGTGGGCCAATTATCCGGTAGCTGTCGACACCAGGCAGCCAGATCTGCAACCTGCTGATGAGCACTTTTACTTTGTCGAAAAGCCTGAAGCGTTGCAGTCAGCTATCCGCATGGGCCTGCCGACTATCAATCGCACTCATCCCGACTTTCCGGCATTGCAGGTATTGAACACCGTATTGGGCGGCTATTTCGGTTCAAGGCTGATGGCTAATATCCGCGAGGACAAAGGTTATACTTACGGCATTGGCTCGGGTTTGAGCTCGCTCGAAAAAGGCGGCGCCATGTTCATCGCCTCCGAAGTAGGGGCAGATGTGTGCCGTGCCGCTGTTACCGAAATAGAAAAAGAGATAAACATGCTCAAAACGGAATTGATACCCGGCGAAGAACTGTCGCTCGTACGAAACTACATGATGGGATCGCTGCTTGGCAGCCTGGAAAATGTTTTTTCGCATGCTGATAAGTTCAAGAGCATTTACTTCTCGGGCCTGGA
This sequence comes from Mucilaginibacter sp., assembly GCF_035492695.1. Lineage (GTDB taxonomy): Bacteria > Bacteroidota > Bacteroidia > Sphingobacteriales > Sphingobacteriaceae > Mucilaginibacter. Next base: position 408,911 of record NZ_DATJJC010000006.1, read on the forward strand.
TTATGATTATTACGACAGGTACACAGAAGCGGTTAAAAATGCCACATCAGAAGATATGATCGCGTTAGCCAATAAATACCTCGACCTGGATAAGTTTTACCGCGTGATTGTGGGAAAATATTAATGTAAACGTGCGGATTTGAAAATGCTGAGATAGTCAAATTAAAGCAATCTTCAAATCTGCACATTTACTCATTTGCACATCTGCACATTTATTCGCATCTTTGTCCGGCAAATAATAAATCCAAATAATTATTTGCCATGCAATTAGATCCCTCCAAATTTGTCGCCGAAGGTTTAACTTACGACGACGTTTTATTACTCCCGGCTTATTCAGAAGTGCTGCCCCGCGATGTGGACACGAGCTCTTTTCTGACCAAAAAGATCAGGCTGAACATACCGCTTGTTTCTGCGGCTATGGATACCGTTACCGAATCGGCGTTGGCTATTGCGATTGCGCAGGCAGGTGGTTTGGGCATGTTGCACAAAAACATGACCATACAGCAGCAGGCCGACGAGGTGCGTAAGGTAAAGCGTTCGGAAAGCGGCATGATACAGGACCCTGTGACCCTGAACGAAGACGCCATTGTGGCCGATGCGTTCAAGATCATGAAGGAGTTCCGTATAGGAGGGATACCTATTGTAAATGGCGATCAGCAATTGAAGGGCATTCTTACCAATCGCGACCTGCGTTTTCAGAAAGATGCCAGCAAATTGGTAAGTGAGGTAATGACCCGTGGCAACCTGGTTACCGCTCCGGAGGGAACCACCTTAATGCAGGCTGAAGAAATATTGCAGAACCATAAGATAGAAAAACTGCCGGTAGTGAATGGCGGCGGCAAATTAGTTGGTTTGATCACCTATAAAGACATTCAAAAGTTCAAGAATTTCCCGATAGCCTGTAAAGACGAGCATGGCCGCCTCCGGGTAGGGGCAGCAGTAGGTGTTACAGCCGATACGATGAAACGTGTGGAGGCACTGGTAAAAGCAGGTGTCGACGTTATTGCTATCGATACTGCTCACGGGCACTCTAAAGGCGTTATCAATATGCTGAAGGAGGTTAAGGCAAAATATCCCGATCTGCAGGTTATTGCGGGTAATATAGCCACAGCCGATGCCGCCGTTGCCCTGGCGCAAGCCGGCGCCGACGCCGTGAAAGTGGGTATTGGCCCGGGTTCCATCTGTACCACGCGTATCATTGCCGGTGTGGGTGTACCGCAGTTATATGCGGTTTACGAATGTGCCAAAGCATTACAGGGCACCGGTGTGCCGGTAATTGCTGACGGTGGTATCAAGCATACAGGCGATATTGCCAAGGCGATAGCAGCAGGCGCCAGCTCGGTTATGGCAGGTTCGTTGTTTGCCGGGGTTGAAGAGTCGCCCGGCGAAACTATCATTTACGAAGGCCGCCGTTTCAAATCATACCGCGGCATGGGTTCTATCGAAGCCATGGAGCAGGGCTCAAAGGATCGTTATTTCCAGGATGTGGAAGATGATATCAAAAAGCTGGTTCCTGAAGGCATTGTAGGCCGCGTACCCTTAAAAGGCACCCTTGCCGAAGTGGTTTACCAGTATGTAGGCGGATTAAGGGCAAGCATGGGCTATTGCGGTTCTAAGGATATCGAAACATTACAGCAGGCGCGTTTTGTACGCATCACCTCCGCCGGTATCCGCGAGTCGCACCCGCATGATATAACGATAACTAAAGAAGCACCGAATTATACGAGGTAGTCCGAAAGTCTGCATAAGTCGGAAAGACCGGAAGGAAAACAAAACTTACGGACTTATGCGGATTTCCCGACTTCCGGACTAAAAAAAAATCACTAAAGATGAAATCCATTTGCATCTTCTGTGGCGCTAATTTTAATGGCGACCCGGTTCTGAAACAAGCCGCTGAAGGCTTAATCGAAGTAATGGCAGCCAAAAGTATGTCGCTTCTTTTTGGCGGTGGTAAAGTGGGCATGATGGGCCTTTTAGCCGATAACATGCTACTGCGCAATGGGAAAGCTATTGGTATCATTCCGCAATTCCTGATGGATAAGGAGGTGGGCCATACTGGCTTGACTGAATTGCATATTGTCGAAACCATGCACCAGCGCAAGCAATTGATGAGCGATTTATCGGATGGCGTCATTATGCTGCCTGGCGGCTTTGGCACGCTGGAGGAATTTTTTGAAGTGCTGACATGGCTCCAGCTTGGTTTGCACAATAAACCGATAGGCATATTAAATGTGAATGGTTTTTACGACTACTTGCTGAAGCAGATGGATGTCATGGTGGAGCAGCAATTCCTGAAACCGGCCAACCGCAAACTGGTCATCACCTCTGCCGATCCGATCGAACTGATCAGCCTGATGGAAAACTTCAGCGCCAAACCCGACGAAGTTTGGTTTCGCGACAGGGACCTGACTTAGTCTTTCTACATCGGTGGTGGCACCGGCGGTGCATCGTTATTGTTGGAAGGCGAGTTGTTGGGTGATGGGGAAGCGGTTGCCGTTTGAGGTTGTTTAGGTGCCTGTGTTTGTGCCGGCGTACCCGTTGTTCCGGTAGTTGTAGTTGTTGCGGTTGTTGCCGTTGTTGTTGCAGTCGCTAAACCGCCAGGGTTGGCAGCCAGAGCCTTATCTATATCTGTAAACGACGGAAAAGAGGCCCAATCGCTGTGAGGCGCCGAAAATACGGCATATTTACCGTTAACACCCGTAAATCCGCTCACATCCTCGTAGGTTTGCCCGGGTTTCAGATCCATGTGGTGTGTTATGTCCCAGCTTCCGTTATTCAATTGCTTGTAAAGCGAAAAATCCATCGATACATTACTGCTGTTGGTAAGCACGTAATGCACTTCTTTTGATCTCCCGGTCATTTTTTCTGTTCGCACGACGGTTATGCGGCTATTGTTGTCTATCTCTGCTTTTTTCTGTGCTTTTAAGGCAGTTGCGAAAAACAGCATCATAATGGTTGTGGTAAGGTATAACGGTTTCATTTTCAACTTTTTTAGGGTCTAATTTAAGTATTTCCTGTCAAAATATCATACAGGCATCATCAGTGGGCCTCATCCTTTTTTTCCCCGCTTTCGGGGCCGTAAAATATCACCCAGGTTAAAAAATCATCGCTGAAATTTTCAAAACAATGTTCTACCCCTGCCTGGACAAAAAGCACGTCGCCGGGGCCAAAACTTGCGCGTTCATCTCCGTTCAGAAATTCTCCGTTCCCCTTTATTACCACATACAGCTCATCCTGTTTGTGCGGCGTCTGCAGATCGGTGTTTACCGGCCTATAAATCTCTACCGACATCGTTCCGTGTTCCATTACTTTTTCGAACAGTTTGACTCCGCTTTTGCCCAATTGGTTTAATGCTTCATTAACACTTACTTGCATAGTCAAATTTAATCAATAGTATTTTACTAATGGATTTTTAAAATAAGTGAGATTTTGTAATAAACGGCGTTTAATCTACTTTTACGCTTTGCATAATTTCTACTAAACTAACGAATGAGAACAAGGCTAACCCGAAATCTCCAGATCGGATTCGGCATCTCCATATCAATATTGATCGTCTCGGCTATAGCTTCCTATGGCAGCATAGAGAATTTGATAAAAAGCTCTTCGCTGGTCAACCATAGCGATTCGGTGATCCAGAAGTTAGAGGTCACAGTTTCTGTAATGAAGGATGCCGAAACCGGGCAGCGGGGTTATTTGCTTACAGGGTACGAGGATTTTTTAGAACCCTACAACGGATCGCGAAAGAAAGCGATTGCGTATACAAACGAGTTTCTAAAAATGACAGCCGATAATCCTCATCAACAAGTATGGGGATCTAAAATAAAAGAACTACTTATCCACAGGCTCGACATTCTGCACAAGCTTATCGAAAAAAAGAAAAGCGGCACCCCGATAACAGCGGAAGATATGCTTGAGGGGAAGCTGGCAATGGATTCGCTTAGAAATGTGGTCAATCATGCTGAACTGGAAGAAAAGAACCTCTTGAACAATAGGTTAAGCGTACTTAACAGGTATACCTACGACACACCTTTTTTTCTTTTTATAGCTGCGGTAGTGGCTGTAGCTATTTCCGTATTCTCTTATTTCAGGGTTATTAACGAGGTAAAGGAACGCGCCAGGTTGTTTGATGAACTCAGGGACCAGGAGCAGCAGACCGCCACCCTGAACGAAGAACTGACGGCTACAAATGAAGAACTGGCATCGGCAAACGATGAGCTCTCGGCTGCCAATGAGGAGATCAACGCCACCAATGAGGAACTTGCTGCGGCAAATGAGGAATTGGCTTCAGCTAACGAAGAGATCAACGCCACTAACGAAGATCTTGCGGCCACTAACGAGGAGCTTAATGCTGCCAATGAGCAGCTCAATGAATCGCAGGAGGATATCCGCGACCTGAACGAAAAATTAGGGGCATCTAACGAAGAACTATCTGCAACAGTGGATGAACTTTATCAATCACAGCAGAGCCTGAAGGCATTGAACGACGATCTGGAAGACAGGGTGAAGGCCCGTACCAAAGCCCTTACCGAAAGCGAAGGCCGGTTCCGCATCATGATGGAAACCATGCCGCAAATTGCATGGGTAAGTAATAATGAGGGTGAGATAAATTTCTTTAATAAGCGCTGGTATACGTATACGGGCATGTCGTATGACGAAAGCAAAGGGTGGGGCTGGAGTGCCGGCATCCATCCGGACGACCTGCCCTTTGCGGCTGAAAAGTATAAAGAGATTCTGTTAAGTGGCGAAAGCGGAGAATTTGAGACCAGGAAAAGACGCAAAGATGGCGACTATCGCTGGCACCTGGCAAGGCTGCAGCCTGTAAAGAATGAGGACGGCGAAGTGCAGATGTGGGTGGGCACAGCCACCGATATTCACGAACTTAAAAACCTGCAGCAGCAAAAAGATGATTTTATCTCAATTGCCAGCCACGAATTAAAAACACCTATCACCAGTTTAAAAGCGTCACTTCAGCTTCTTGACAGGATCAAGGACACACCTTCGGCGTTAACAGTGCCCAAATTGGTTACACAGGCTAATAAAAGTCTTGACAGGTTGAACGTATTGGTGGAGGATTTGCTGAACGTGAGCAGGCTAAACCAGGGGCAGATACACCTTCATAAAACAAAATTCAATTTAATGGAACTGGTAAACGATACGTGCCAGTACATCCGAATCGAGAATGTATACCAGGTTGTTGTGACGGGTGAAGAGGCGCTGCAGGCATTTGCCGATGCGAAGCGGGTAGAGCAGGTGCTGGTTAATTTTCTCAACAATGCCATCAAGTATGCACCAGCTTCCAAACAGATCAAAATAAATGTCGAAAAAACGGACGGAATGGCTAAAGTGTCCGTAACCGACCATGGGCCGGGTATAGCATCCGATAAAGTGCCTCATTTGTTCGATCGCTACTTCAGGGTTGATAGCGCAGGTATGCAGTTCTCGGGGTTGGGACTCGGATTATACATCAGCGCCGAGATCATTAAAAAGCACGACGGCCAGATTGGCGTTGACAGCGAAGAAGGGAAGGGTAGCACATTTTGGTTTACAATACCTTTGAAGGGGCGCGGCTGATAACCCCGGAATACCTCAAAATCTTATCATTGATCGGACGGGCGGCATGGTGAAAACACCCATAAAAATACCGTGAAAACACCGATTGACCACAAAAACAGTAAAGCTTAGATTAGACCATTATCTGAACCTATGCTTTTGAATAGTCCCGCAAACCGGCAATCTCATTTAAATCAATGCTTTATAAGCAATAAGATATTTTTTGGCCAAAAATGAAGGAGCATGCACTTTATATACATGCTGCCTGAATGCCGGGGCGTGGTTGCGGCAAAATACCTGTTATTTTTAAATACTTAATTTATGAAAAAATTTCAAAAGCTAAGTCGCAACGAAATGAAAAGAGTTAAAGGTGGTAGTGATACACCTACCTGTCCCACTAACACATTTTGTATAACGATGAACGGGTATGCCGGCACTTGTTCGCAGGCAACACAGGACTTGCAGCATTGCCCATGTATAGGAAATGGCCAGACATGGGATCACGTATCTATGTGCCCTGTTGGCGGATCCTAATTTGAAATATTGAAAATATCTGGTGGATTAATTCTGCCAGGTATTTAATTATTTTAGGACGTGATTGAAATTGTATTTGATTTTAAATGCCAGGTTGATGTCAAGATTAAGTTTAATCCCAATGTTCAGCCTGATATTATTGGGAAATCATAGTTTTGCCCAAACGGACAGCCTTTTCCTCACCCGCGCCACCACAACCCTCACCCGCCAGCCCGCACAGGAGAAAGTCTACCTGCACTTAGACAAACCGAACTACACTTTCGGCGACACCATCTGGTATAAAGCCTATACCGTCATCGGTCAAAAACACCAGTTATCGGCACTAAGCGGCGTCCTTTATGTCGAACTCATCAGCCCGAAAGACTCACTGGTAACGCGGCAGGCCCTGCCGCTGGCCTCCGGCGTCAGCTGGAGCGAGATCCCGCTCGACCATGCGCTGAAACAAGGCACCTACCGCCTCCGCGCCTACACCCGCTGGATGCAAAACAAGCCGGAATACATCGATGAGCAAAGGATAAGGATAGGCGGCATAGCCCCGCAAACGACTAACAAAGCAACCACAGAACCGCCCGATATCCAGTTCTTCCCCGAAGGCGGCGAACTGGTGAACGGCGTACGGTCAAGGGTAGCCGTCAAATGCACCGGGACAAACGGGCTTGGCGAAAACATCAAAGGAACCGTACAAGACAATACCGGTAATGTAGTAGCCGACTTTACCACCCAACACCTGGGCATGGGAACATTTGCACTCATACCAGAAGCCGGCAAAACCTATAAAGCCATTATCACCTTACCCGGCGAA
>NZ_DATJJC010000007.1:0-469636 GCF_035492695.1 Mucilaginibacter sp.
CTTTTATCTATAATAAGGAAAACGAGCTTAAACTCGGCATAAGCCCAATCCAAACCACCGCTCACAGGACCACACTCAATATCACCGCAACCGATCAAAACAATAAAGGCAAACAAGGCACCTTTTCAGTAGCCGTCATCAACGAAAGCAAAGTACAGCCCGATGAAAACGAAGAAAGCACCATCATCAACAACCTGCTGCTCACCTCGGAACTGAAAGGCTATATCGAACAACCCAACTATTATTTTACCAATACCAATGAACAAACCAGAGCAGCTTTGGACAACCTGATGCTGACCCAGGGCTACAGGCGGTACGAATGGAAACAAATACCGGATACCGCCAGCAATACAACAATCAAATATCAACCCGAACGCAGCCAGGAGATCAGCGGTATCCTGAGCACCCCCGGCGGCAAGCCGGTACCTAACGGCAAAGTTACCCTTGCCGCTATTAAAGAAAAGATATTCAGGGACACCACAGCCGATGAAAGCGGAAAATTCACTTTCAATAACCTGTACATCAGCGACACCACCACGCTGGTACTACGGGCACGGAAAGCCAACAAAGGCAGCAATGTGCTGATCAAAGCCATACCGCCGGATTACCCAAAGATAGAGCCAGTAAGCAACATAACAACCATATCAACAACCGACACCATCAAAGCGTATCAGCAGTATAAACAATACCAGCAGGATCAGAAAATTGATCTCTCAGGATATGGGAGGGGACTAAAGACCGTTAACATCGTCGGGCTAAAAAAAGCAAAAAAGCCCGATCTGAGCTCTTCGTCCAATCTTCATGGTGGTGGTAATGCTGACCAGGTCATCATGTACGATAAATTAGGAAATTGCATTGATCTGGCAGACTGTCTGAACGGAAAGGTATTTGGCGTTACGTTTTCTGGTGGAATTCCTTTTAACACACGTAGTTCTAAAAAGATGGCCATCATAGTAGATGGTATTATATTGGATAAGTTGAGTGTAAACGATTTGAACGCCAACGATGTTTATAGCGTTGAGGTATTAAGAAGCCAGGCATCATACGCTATTTATGGCTCCTCTGCACCGAGCGGCGCTATCATTATTACCATGAAACGTGGCGGTGTAGGCACGGCCTACTTTACCCAAACGCCGCCAAACGGCATAGTGACCATAAAGTATGGTGGTTTCCATAAAATCAAAGCTTTTTATCAGACAAAATACGCACCAAAAGTGGTTGGCCCTGAGAGTGCCCGCAGCACTATATATTGGAACCCCAATATGCTTACAGACAAAGATGGCAAAGCATCACTTGAATACTTTACGCCGGATGTAAAAGGCACTTACCGGGCAGTGATAGAAGGTATTGATGACGATGGTGATTTGGGCAGACAGGTGTATAAATACGAGGTTAAATAATTATTGCGGAACTAATCGGCCAGTGGCTTGTTATCCGGGAAACAGGAAGCGAAATGGATAATCACAAAATATTGATAGAAGAATTGATAAAATTGCTGAACGGCGGCGGCGCCCATGCGGGTTTTGACGAAGCAATTACAGGTTTACCAAAAGAGGCGAGAGGAATTAAACCTGATAAATTGCCATATAGCATTTGGCAATTGGTAGAGCACATACGTATTGCCCAATGGGATATGCTCGAATTCAGTAAGAGCGAAAAGCACCGGTCACCTGCCTGGCCCGACGAGTATTGGGTAAAGGAAACCGCACCGGCCGATGAAGCAGAATGGGAAAAGTCGGTTAAACAGATAAAGGATGACCGTAACGTGTTCATAAACCTTTTAAAACACGGTGATATTTACAAAGCTATCCCTCATGGCGACGGCCAAAGCATTTTGCGGGAAGCCTTGCAGATAGCCGACCACAATGCTTATCATATCGCCGAGATCATCGTTATCCGGCGTTTACTTGGGGCGTGGCCCTCTTAATTTATCCCGTTAATAAACTTCACGATATCCGGTATCAGTTCAGCTTTTAAAGGCAGGTCCGGATTTTTGTAGGTTGCCAGGTTTTGATCCTTATCAGCAGGTGCATCTTTCAGAACATGGTTCATGCCGGGTATAATGATCAGTGTCGCATCTGATTTGCCTTTTTTTAATCTTTCCGCATCGGTTACCGCAACTTGGAGGTCAGTTGTCCCCTGGATGATCAATGTTGGTACTTTTACTGATTTGATCACATAAAAAGGATCATACCTGAACCACGATACCAGGTATTTTTGAATGCTCGGTCTGGCGATAAAATAAAGCCCAGGGTCGATATTGTCGATCGTTTTGCCCTTTTTCATGCTGTCGGTAAGGGTTTTAAAACCATCCTGGATGAATTTGGGTTGGGTTTTAAGCTGCTCAGTTATGATCTTATCGGCTCTTTGCCCTGCACCGGATACAGAAATATAACCTTTAACCGGTTGGTCGCGCGTGGCAAGCATACCAACCAGCGAGCCCTCGCTGTGTCCAAGTATAATTACTTTCGAAAAGCGTTCATCTCCGTTCAGCATTTGTACCAGCCCAACGGCATCGTCAACATAGTCATCAAAACGAAGGTCAGCCTCTTTGTTACCTGTCTGGCTTTCGCCTATCATGCGTTTATCATACCTAACCGATGCGATACCATTTTTTCCCAAACCTTCGGCAATATCTTTGTAAGCATTGGTCTCAAGGCCAAGTTTTTCGCTGTTCCCGTTACGGTCTGTCGGGCCCGAGCCGGCAATGATGAGTACAACGGGTATTTTGCCTGAAGCATTTTTAGGCATGGTCAAAGTACCATGGATAGTGGCCGATAATGTTTTTAAAGATATTGGAGACTCAACTAATGACGGGTCCATAGTTGTCGTCTTCGGGGCGCTTTCTGCCGATTCGGGCTTTGCCGCTTCTGCCGGTGCATCAAGCGGTTTTAGCAAAAGCCCAATGATCTGATCTTTGTCATTTAACGATATCCTTAGGGCAAGTGCTGCATTTTGAAACGTAGCTTTATACAAACCCACGGGCGGCGTAAAACTGGTAAAATCAGTCTGCGTCAGGTTGCCGAGCTGGCTCCTTAGCTGCGTGGTTGTGCCTTTGAAATTATCCAACGTGAGAGCAGCAACCATTTGCGGGCCAAACATTTTATAGATGCTATCTGGCTGATTATTATTGTAAAAAAGTTTGAACTTATTTACAGCCGCTGCGTAATTGGCAGGCTCGGTTTGCGCAGAGGCTTTAATTGAAATTACTGCGAGCAACAGGAAGATGGTTTTTTTCATTTGATGGTCATCGGGGAAACAAATATAGTATCTGGAATTTAATAAACTTATTCCGGTGCTGTTTTGATTTTCTTGGTCGCAGAGAATGAACTTTTTTAAAGCAGGACACCGGAATATTCAGCGATTAAATTTATTAAAGCACAACTAAAATTATAGTCGCTGAGAACGATTATTATTAATTTATCGTTAATGTAACGCTACTAAATTTTATTAATTGTGGTTTTTAGTTGTTATATTGCACGCAGTTTTAAACCCGTAAAGTTATAGGCTAAACCTTTACTGCCCCTTGTTAATGAAGCTAATTGCCGGATACTTATTTGCCGTTTTACTCACGGTTGCCTATAATTCTTCATTGGCCCAGTCAGTACTTTCGGCGGTACACGGCAACATCCGCACAGAAGAAGCAACTCCCGCAGACGGCGCCACAATAGTTTTGCTAAAGGCACGCGATTCATCCGTTGTAAAGTCAACAATAAGCGGCAGCGAGGGAAATTTTTCATTTACTGAATTACAACCCGGTGCTTATCTGCTATTCATCACTAAACTTAATTACGCCAAATTATACACAGGGCCTTATCAACTGGCGGCCGGTAAGGATCTTGATGGGGGGGTAGTTACTTTGACAATGAATGTAAGGGAACTTAACCAGGTAAATATTACGGGGAAAAAAGACTTTCTTGAAGTTAGGCCGGATAGAACCGTTCTGAATGTTGATAGGAATATAGTAGCCTCAGGTTCGACAGTTTATGACCTGTTGCGAACAGCGCCCGGCGTAAAGATCGTTAATGACGAGGTGCTGAAGGGCGGGCAAAAAGCGCTTATCACTATTAATGGCAAGCCCGTGTCTTTGTCGGGCGAGGAATTAATCAATATGTTGCGGAACTACCAGAGCAGTACCGTTAGCCAGGTGGAGCTGATCGATAACTCCTCGGCTAAATATGATGCTGCCGGCGGCGGCGGAATGATCAATATCATCCTTAAGAAAAATAAAAATATTGGGTCGAACGTAGGACTGACGGCTTCGGGAGCGGTTGGCGATAAATACAGATCGAACGCCGGTATCAACTGGGACCTAAAAACGGATAAGCTTAACCTGTTTGCCAGTTACAATTTTACCGACAATAAAACAGTACACAACTTTACAAATGACCGGGTAATTGATGTGAATAACATTGTCAATAATTTCGATGTGGATTACACGGCCACTACCCTGTCAAAAAATCATAGTTTTAACCTGGGAACCGACTATGCATTAGCCCCCAAACACACCATAGGTGTGCTTTTTTACGGTACTGACAATTTTATCGACATCGATAAACGCAATAACACTGTCATCAAAACTGACGGGCAAACTGATTCCGGCATATTTACTCAATCAAATATCAGCAGGCACATTACCAACCTCAATTATAACGCAAATTACCGGGGGACTTTTGGCAATGAGGGTAAAACCATTTTATCTGCAGATTTTAATTATTCTACCTATAACAGGCATTCGATAGAAATGCTGCAGAATGATTTTCTCGATGCGCAGGGGCAACCCGATGGCACGCCGCTGTTTTACACAGACAACTCGCCATCGCAAATACATGTACGGTCCGAGAATATTGATCTTAGTCACGCGATATCGAAAAACAGCAGTGTTGACATCGGCATAAAAAACAGCCAGGTGAAAAGTGATAATACTATTGACTTTGAACAGCAGATCAATAATGCCAGTATACCGGTGGCCGACCTGACCGATCATTTCATTTACAACGAACGGATCGATGCCGCTTATATCAGGTACGGGCTTAAATTTACAAACGGCAGCTTGTCACTTGGCCTGCGCGCCGAACAAACAAATTCTACTTCACTATCCGTAAGTCCAAACAGGCTGGTGGACAGCAGCTATTTTAACCTGTTCCCCAATGTGCAATTTACTTTCGAACCCGATAAAGATAACCAGCTTACCGCATTCTACTCCCGCAACATCAACAGGCCCAATTACCAGGACCTGAACCCTTTCGTGGGGTACGTCGATCAATTTTTTTACAACACAGGTAATCCTTTTTTGAAACCATTTTACATAAACACCATCCAGGTATCAGATCTGTATCGTCATAAATATAAGATCACATTGAATGCTTCGGTCACAAATAACTATTTCAGCACAATATTCTCCCAGGATGACGTTACGAAAGTGTACACTACAATAAAAGAGAACATCGCTACACGCTACCGGTATTCAATTCAATTGGGCATACCATTTGAATTTACCCGCTGGTGGAATTTGAACCTTGACCTTGTGGGGTTGCACGATCAGTTCGATTATTTCGCTGCAAATCAACCAAAACGGGGAAGCTTTGCTCTTGAAGCCACGCTCAGCCAGGATTTTACGATCACCAAAAAACTTAGCGCCCAGTTGGAGAGTGTCTATCAATCGCCTACTTATTTCGTGATCAATAATTACAGGGAAGATTATTTCGTGAATGTCGGGTTACGTTATGCAATTGCAAAAAACGCCAGTTTGAGTTTAACCGCGTCAGATATTTTCAATACCGATGTCGACAAGATCCATTCTGATTACCGCAATCTGAATATCACACAGCGTGATAAAAGGCCGACACGTTTTATTGGCTTTACCTTCTACTATCATTTCGGTACATCGTCGTCAAAAAACCGCAATAATACAACCGACGAACAGAAAAGGCTTGGCGGCAGCAGTAATGAGAATTGATCGGTCAGCCAATATGTCCGCTTATCATGCTGATTAAAATGATGAGAAGCACCAATGTCGAAATAAAGGTATACAGGTAATCCTTTTCGATCAGGAACCCGATGCCGGCAAATAGCACGCGAAATACAGGTGTGGCTATCAGCAACACAATGCCAAACTGTATGATCGCCTGGCCCTTTAAGTGGATGACGCCTTGAATAACACCCTTTATATGACTGATGAAATCCGGAACTTTGTTAAAGCTGGCAAAATCAATCTGGCTGTGACCGTGATTAACCAGGAAAATAATGCCGCCGGTAATAACAAAGGCTGTGGATACAAAAACCCCTGTGCGCAATATCCAGCCGATAACGGCTTGCATGTCCTTATCTTTAAAACCCGCGGACTTCTCCGGGCTTACGGGTGGATGGGTTATTTTTGCGCCGGCTTCAGCGGGCATACCTGTGTTAAATTTTTCCCGTGATGCCATTATAGATCATTTGAATTGCGATAAGTGTGATAACGATAGCAAATATCTTTCTAATCCACCCTGAAGAAGCTGCACGCACCAATATTTTAGAGCCGCTGAGCGCGCCCAACAATACGCCAATTACTACCGGCATTGCAATTGCCGGGTGTATGTAGCCGCGTTGGAGGTAAACTACGGCGCTTGCCGCAGCGGTGACGCCGATCATGAAATTGCTGGTGGTGGTGGATACCTTAAAGGGAATGCGCATAACACCGTCCATAGCAATTACCTTTAAGGCGCCCGAACCGATACCCAATAAGCCGGAAATAACACCAGCCAGTATCATTGTCGCAAACCCTCCCGCCACGTTGGTTACCCCATACTCCACTATTTCATGATTGACAGGATAGTTTCCGCCCAGTTTTAGTTTACGTGCAAGATAACTTTGCTGGTTAACAGTGCGCTCTGCCAGTTGTCTGAAAGACATAACAGCAGAAACAAGAAGAATGCCGCCAAACAGAACAGCTATATATTGCGCAGGGATATAAATGGCAAGTATGGCGCCGGTGAAAGCGCCCGCAGTAGTTGCAATCTCCAGGAACATGCCTATCCGTATATTGGTGATGCCTTCTTTAACATAGGCAGCGGCAGCGCCCGAAGAGGTTGCAATAACCGACACCAGCGAGGCGCCTATGGCATAATGGATATTGACATGCAATACCAGCGTAAGCAGCGGAATGACAATAAAACCACCACCCAGGCCCGTGAGTGAGCCAAGAAGGCCCGCAAAATAGGAGCCGAGCAAAACGATAACAGTAAATACAATTACCGACATAGGCGGAGCAGGTTATTGAGAGTTGCTAAGGTAGGAATAAAGTTTAAGCGGTTTGGTTTGAAAAATAATTTTGTAAACTTTCAAAACGTTATGAACTAACAATTTTGTTTTACTATTTTAAACCGTTGAAAAAAACCTTTATCATGATCTGTAAAAAATATCCGTTCACTAAAAAAACACTCCTTTTTCTTTTCCTTATCCTGCAGTCTGTTATGCTTTTTGCACAGGCCAAATTGCCTGAAAATATGTTCATGCGAAAAATGCCCAACGGGCTCGATGTGCTTGTAATTGAAGATAACAGTGTGCCCCTGGCTACTATTATGATAACCTGCAAAAACGGAGCCTTTACCGAAACACCCCGCTTTAACGGCCTAAGCCACCTTTATGAACATATGTTTTTTAAAGCCAACCGGGACTATAACAGCCAGGAGGAATTTATGACGCGCGTGAGCGAGCTGGGGATCAAATTTAATGGTGAAACCTCTTTCGAAAATGTGAACTATTATTTTACCCTGCCAAACTACAACCTGGAGCAAGGTCTCAAATTTATGAATTCGGCTATACGCTTTCCAAAATTCGACCGGCGCGAAATGATGCGCGAAAACGTTGTTGTCGATGACGAGTTTCAGCGACTGGAGTCAAACCCGTTTCATGCGCTGAACGACGCAATGGAGCATCATCTGTGGGGCAACCTGTATAGCCGGAAAAACCCCATCGGCAATCACCAGGTGATCAGGTCGGCCACACCCGACCTGATGGATTCCATCAAGAATAAATATTATTTCCCCAATAATTGTTTATTAACCGTCGCCGGAAGCGTTTCGCACGAGGAGGTGTTCAGCCAGGTTGACAAGATATACGGCTCCTGGCAATCCTCCGGGTTCGACCCGTTTCAGAAATGGCCCGTGCCCGAATTTAAACCGCTGCAAAAGACGGATTATTTTATTGTCGAATCGCCGTTATCCAATGTGCCCGTGATCGACCTGGAATGGCACGGCCCCGATATGCGTACCGATGTGCCGGCTACTTATGCTGCCGATGTGTTCTCTTATATTATCAATCAAAATTCGTCAAAATTGCATAAGGCGCTGGTGCAGTCGGGTTTGGCGTTGCAGGTCGATATAGGGTATCTGACCCTTAGCCATGTCGGGCCCATATCATTACATGTTGTCCCGAATCCGTCAAAGATCAAAGAATGCATGGCTGAATTGAAAAAGCAGATAGAAATGATGGACAACGACGACTATGTGACTGATGAGCAGATAGAAACAGCTAAGGAGAAACTGGAGATCATCAAAATAAGGGAGGAAGAGGTCACTTCTGATTTTACGCAGGTGCTGGCCTTTTGGTGGTCGGCGGCATCAATGGATTACTTTAGCGGATACAACGCGAACCTGCAAAAGATGACGCGTGCCGATCTGCAAAGCTATGTACGGAAATATATCAAGGGCCATCCATATTGCGCGGGCTTGCTGTTGAGCCCCGAATTGAAACAACAGGTTCAGCCAGAGCGTTTTTTTGCTTCAAATAACTAAGATATCCGACATGAAAAGATCTATAATACTCAGTATAAGTTTATATTTTATTGCGTTTGCAGCATTTGCTCAGCGTACAGCGACATCTTTCGATGTCGACGGCATCAAGGTGATCTTCAAACCCACCGTCAAGAATGTGATTAGTGTTCGTGTGTTTTATCGTGGCGGGGTGGCAAATTACCCGGCCGATAAAGCCGGTATCGAAGATATAGCGCTTGAAGCCGCAGGGCAATGTGGTACCCAAAAATACAGCGCCGATGTATTCCGCGACCGTACCGACAAGTTTGGTGTTGTGATCTCAGGCGAGTCTGACTATGACTACGGAGATATTACCCTGGATTGTGTTTCCAAATATTTTAATGAAAGCTGGGACCTGCTTACCGGGGCAGTTACACAGCCGGTGTTTGAAGAAGGGGAGGTTGAGCAGCTGAAAGCTAAAGCCATCGCCCGTATACGCCAGTCCCAATCCGATCCGGACGATCACATCCGCCAATTGGCTGTCGCCAATGCATTTGCCGGTACACCTTATGCCACCGACCCAAAAGGGACTGAAGAGGCTGTAAGTAAATTAACCGCTGCGGAGCTCAAATCCTATTATAGCAGCATCCTGAATAAAAATCAAATGTTTATAGTTGTTGCAGGAAATATCAGTAAGGAGGAATTGATAAGCAAAGTAAGGGCCTCTTTCGGGTCGTTGCCGTCACGCCAGTACACCCCCGTAACATATACCCCCCCTGTATGGAACGACTATAAAGTGCTTGCGGAAAAACGCGATCTGCAAACCAACTACATCAATGGTGTGATGAACGCTCCTCCGGTTAACAGCGATGATTTTTTTGCCTATCGTTTAGGCATAAGTGTTTTAAGCGGCGAACTTTTTGGCGAATTGAGGACACGCCTCCATCTTTCCTACGACCCGGGCGCCGAAACTGTGAATCAATTGATGCCTTTCGCCATTATGTCGGTGAGCACATCGAGCCCCAAAGAGGCTGTAAAAGCGATGACGGAGGCCCTGAACCTTGAAAGAAATTCACGTGTGACACCTGAAGGACTTACCGAGCTTAAAAGCAGCTATATAACCGGGTATTTTATGAAAGAGCAAAGTTCGTCGGCCATAACCGAGAGTTTGGGGCAGGCTGAAGTTTTAGGCGGATGGGAAACCGCGGAAAACTTGCCTGACCT
Organism: Mucilaginibacter sp.; assembly: GCF_035492695.1. Classification (GTDB taxonomy): domain Bacteria; phylum Bacteroidota; class Bacteroidia; order Sphingobacteriales; family Sphingobacteriaceae; genus Mucilaginibacter. The sequence continues at coordinate 9,960 of NZ_DATJJC010000007.1, forward strand.
GGTTAACAAAGTCACAGCCGAACAAATATCCGGGGCGATCAATAAATATATTGCGGGGTTAAGGTGGGCTTACCTCGGTAATGCCGATCAGGCTAACGAAGCTGAAGGGGCTTTCAATAAAAAAGTACGGTGAGGTATCAGTTGAATGTAATTGTTGAATAAATTTGTCAACAACATCAGGTTTATGATGTAATATTACCATAACCATTTACTTCAAAGCCATGTCGTTAGCAAAGATCACCGAGCTTTTGGGTGAGGAAGCAGGGGATCTGCTCAATCACCGGTGCAAAACTTTTTCCAAAGATCAGCTTCACCTACCTTCGCCCGATTTTGTGGATAAGGTTTTTGCCCTAAGTAACCGCAGTGCGCAGGTATTACGCAATTTACAGGCTATGTACGATCATGGTCGGTTGGCCGGAACGGGTTACTTATCTATTTTGCCGGTCGACCAGGGCATCGAGCATACTGCAGGGGCTTCCTTCGCCAAAGATCCATTGTATTTCGACCCGGAAAATATCATTAAACTCGCCATTGAAGGCAGTTGTAATGCTGTGGCGACAACTTTCGGTAACCTGGCCATGATGTCGAGGAAATATGCCCACAAAATACCCTTCCTGGTAAAACTGAACCATAACGAATTGCTTACCTATCCAACCAAATACAACCAGATCATGTTTGGCACGGTGAAGGACGCCTGGAACCTGGGTGCGGCAGCGGTTGGGGCCACGGTGTACTTTGGATCGGAGCAATCGGACAGGCAGATCATCGAAGTAGCTGAGGCTTTTGAGGAAGCACATTCGTTGGGTATGGCTACCGTTCTTTGGTGCTATACACGTAACAACGCGTTTAAAAAGGACGGTGTCAATTATGAAACATCGGCCGACATTACCGGCCAGGCTAATCATATCGGCGTTACCATCCAGGCCGATATCATCAAACAAAAAATGCCGGATGTTAACGGTGGTTTTACTGCCATCAATTTCTCCAAAAGCGATCCGCTGATGTATAGTGAGTTGAGTTCCAATCATCCCATCGACCTATGCCGTTACCAGCTGGCTAATTGTTATATGGGTCGTGCCGGACTCATCAATTCGGGTGGTGAATCCAAAGGGGCATCTGACCTGGCCGACTCAGTAAAGCACGCCGTGGTCAATAAAAGAGCAGGGGGAACCGGGTTGATATTGGGCCGGCGTGCATTTCAGCGGCCATTTGATGAGGGTGTGGATTTTCTTCATACCATACAGGATGTATATCTGGCAACAGAGATCGGCATTGCCTAACCCGGCATAAAAATGAACAAGGTCAGGCTCGAGAATTTTTCAGACGGGGTATTTGCGATAGCGGTAACCCTGCTTATTTTAAGTGTCAGGATACCTGACGCAAAAAATTACGATAACCACGAGCTTAACTATGCTCTCCGGAGGGCCGTGCCTCACCTGGTAACATTTGCGTTCAGCTTTATGGTGGTAGGCGTTTTTTGGGTGGCTCACCACCGTATTTTTTCTATGGCCAAGAAGGTTGACAATGCGCTGTTGTGGCTCAATGTGTTCTATCTTTTGTTTGTAGCTATCATGCCTTACCCGACAGCGTTGCTTGCCGAGAACCCTTTCTTAACTACCGGCATCCTTGTTTATTCCACGGCCTTATTCATTATCGCTTTTATGCATTTTTTACTGCTTAACCACATCTACTCCAATAAGCGTGTGCGAAGTGAAGTGTTCACAGCGGAAATATACCGCTCCTATTTACGGATAGGGGCTGTCGGCCCGATATGTTATATACTGGCCGCTGGTGGCAGCTTTATTAGTCCTTATATTAGTTTCTTCTTCATTTTTGCTGCACTGATATTTTATATATTTTTCTCCCGAAGTACCAAAGTTGAAGAGAAGCTGCTGATGAAAGCAGAGTAACATTAGCCGGATTTAGCTACATTTGGCGCACCAGTTTAATGCTAATGGGTTACCCGAGTTTACAAGCCTGTATTTCCGATCTTGAAAAAAATGGCCACCTCATCCGTATCAGGGAGGAGGTGAACCCGTACCTGCAAATGGCGGCTATACACCTTCGCGTGTTTGAGCACCAGGGCCCGGCCATCCTGTTCGAGCATGTGAAAGGAAGTAAGTTTCCGGCATTATCCAATTTGTTCGGAACGCTCGATCGCTCCAAATTTATCTTCCGGGATACGCTGGAACAGATCAAAACTTTGATCGAACTGAAAAACGATCCCATGAAGGCGCTTAAACAGCCTTTTAAATATGCAGGTATTGCATTAAATGCATTTGCGGCCCTGCCGATGAAAGTAAGCGGGAGCGCGCCCATCAGTTTTGGCAAAGCAAAGATCAGCGATCTGCCCCAAATAGTGAACTGGCCGATGGACGGCGGGCCTTTCGTTACCATGCCGCAGGTTTATACGGAAGATATGGACAAACCCGGCATTATGGATGCCAACCTGGGCATGTACCGTATACAACTGGCAGGGAATGATTATATCCAAAACCAGGAGATAGGATTGCACTATCAATTGCATAGGGGTATCGGTATCCATCAAACCAAAGCAAATGCAAAAGGGCAACCCTTAAAAGTGAGCATTTTTGTAGGCGGACCGCCATCGCACCCGGTATCGGCAGTAATGCCCTTGCCGGAAGGATTATCTGAAATGACCTTTGCAGGGGCTTTAGGCAATCGGCGCTTCCGGTATTTTTATGATGATGAAGGTTTTTGTATTTCTGCGGATGCCGATTTCGTGATAACCGGGACCGTGATGCCTCATGACAATAAACCCGAGGGCCCATTTGGCGATCACCTGGGTTATTACAGTTTGAAGCATGATTTCCCGCTGATGAAGGTTCACAACGTTTATCACCGCAAGGACGCAGTGTGGTCGTTTACTGTCGTGGGGCGCCCGCCACAGGAAGATACCAGCTTTGGCGCATTGATCCATGAGATAACAGGCGAGGCTATTGGAAAAGAAATACCCGGTCTGCACGCCGTGAATGCGGTAGATGCCGCAGGTGTTCACCCGTTATTGTTCGCTATAGGCAGCGAACGCTACACGCCGTATTCAAACGACGAACGCAAGCCGCAAGAGATACTGACCATTGCCAACCGAATTTTAGGAACCAACCAATTGAGCCTGGCGAAATACCTGTTCATCACCGCGAAGGAAGATGATCCGGATTTAGACGTTAATGACATTGGCAGATTCATGAAACATATCCTGCAGCGCGTCGACCTAAGCCGCGACCTGCATTTTTATACCAATACTACCATAGATACACTGGACTACAGCGGCAGTGGCCTGAATTCGGGTAGTAAAGTGGCCGTAGCAGTGGCAGGGGCAATTAAGCGGGAGTTATGGAGTGAGTTACCAGGTGATTTTGATATGCCGCGCCCATTCGTCAACTACAAAATGGTAATGCCAGGCATACTGGCAGTTGAAGTTCCGAAAAATATAAAACATAGCGATACGCCGTTGATATTTGAGATTATGGAAGAGCACCTGGCTGATAAACAACTGGATGGCCTGCCCTTGATAGTGCTCTGCGACGATGCGGTATTCACAGCGCAAAACCTCAACAACTTTGTTTGGGTAACCTTTACCCGCAGTAACCCTTCGCACGATATTTATGGCATCAACAGTTTTACCGAACACAAGCATTGGGGCTGCAAAGGCCCGCTCATCATTGATGCGCGCATCAAGCCTCATCATGCACCGGTACTGGAAAAAGATCCTGCAGTTGAAAAATTGGTGGATAAGATGGGAGAGAAGGGTGGGGTATTGTACGGTATCATCTAATTAAAAATTTACGTCATGCTGAAACAAGTTCAACATGAGGTGGCGTTTATTTTAACTCATCCAACACCCTAAACATCTTTTCCTTAACCGACCTGCTTGAACCATTGAAATTATTGACCATAATAGAAAAGCAAAGTTCGCGCCCGTTATGAGTTTGATAACCTGCGTAGGTAAGCACGTTTAGAATACTGCCGCTTTTCATTTTCATATTATTGTAGGTAGGCAGGCTTTCGTAAAAATCGGCATACCAGTCGGCGCCTTTGGCTGATCTAAGAACGGTTGCCATGGTCAAGGTAGTTACCCGGTCGCCGGGGGATAGGCCACTGCCGTCGACTACATTCAGCGAGTTTGGGTCGATACCTTTGCTTTTCCAAAAAGCCTGCTCAACCTCTACGCCATTATCAGTTGTCGGTTGTTTGCCCTGTTTCCAGGCAATGGTCTTCAGTAATTGTTCGGCATACAGATTTATACTTTTCTGGTTCAGCCAGTAAACTATCTTGCTTAAGGTGGGGGATGATATAGTTGCCAGGTTTTGTGCGATCTGCGGTAGCTGCTGACCTTTGGCCGTTAGCGTTCCGGTTGATTCCGCGCCACCGCTTACCATAATACCGATGCGCTGCAGCGTATCGGCTAAACGGTAAGCCGCGTCATAAGCCGGGTCGGGCACGGCTGCGGAGATGGATTTCTTTTCCTGGTCCTGCGCGTAAGTACCCCGAAGGTACATCACTTTACCGCCAACGGGCAAATAAGCGTAGGCATCATCACCCGTCCCCGCAGGGGCGTTTAACAGTTCGCTTTTGAAATTTAAATACGGCATTAAAGGAACAGTTCTTGACACGCCAATCGGGCTGTCCACGCGACCAGTCCTCAATTTAATGTCAAACTGGTTCTCGCGCCAGGTAAGGCCCGATGTGCCGGCCCCGTAATAATTACCCAAATCCATCCATATCCAGCCGTTGGGTACTGATTGCGAACCGAATATCGAATCATCGCCAATAACGCGCCCGTTGATCTTTCTAATGCCTGCTTTTTGCAGGGCAGTAGTCATTTGGGTCAGTATTTCGCCTTCCTTATGCCCGGGGTATCGCCAGCTGCCCAGCGTTGGGTCGCCTGAACCTTTGATGATGAGGTCTCCGTTCAATGTTCCGTTTGGGTCTATAGTGCCGGTATAGCCAAACTGGGTCCGATATTGAAAATCTTTACCTAAAATATTAAATGCGGTGATAGAGGTGATGGTTTTTAAAGTAGAGGCCGTAGCCAGACCCATGTTCGGATTGACTGCAAATACGGTTTCGCCGGTTTTGGCATCAAGCACGGTTAACGAAACTGACGCGTATTTGCACTGGCTATCCTGCTGCAGGCGGTTGAATGCGGACTGCAGCTTTGATTGTAAAGTCTGTGCGTTCGCTAACTCACCTAAACATATAAAACTAATTATCAGTAGTCGCCGGAACTTCATCTTTTGAATTACGCTGAGAAAAATAATAGATCGGGATACCCAATAGTACAATACCTAAGCCCGGCCAGGTAAAGTTTGGCTTGTAGATGATGAGCAATATGCAAAATGCTATTCCCATCACGATATAAATGGCAGGTAATACCGGGTAGCCAAAGGCTTTATAAGGTCGTTCGGCATCGGGCCGGGTAATACGGAGTTTATAAATGCCAATTATTGTCAACACGTAGAACAACACTACCACAAATGAGATCATATCCAGCAAGTCGCCATATTTTCCGCTAAGGCAAAGAATAGATGCTACCAAAGCTTGTATCCATAAGCCAAATTCCGGAACGGAGAATTTATTCAATGTCCCTGTTTTCTTAAAGAATAGCCCGTCTTTAGCCATGGTGTAATAAACCCTTGCACCTGCAAATATCAGCCCGTTGTTACAGCCAAAAGTAGAGATCATGATCATCACTGCGATAACAATGGTGCCGCCGTTGCCGAATATCACATGCGAAGCCGAAACTGCAACCCGGTCTTTATCCGCAGTTGCGATATCGTGCAAGGGCAAAACGGCTGTGTACATTACGTTAGCCGCTACGTAAATGAGCGTCACGATCATGGTTCCCAAAAACAGGCTCAACGCTACGTCCCGTTTAGGGTTTTTCATCTCGCCTGCTATAAAGGTTACGCTGTTCCACGAGTCGCTGCTGAAAATGGAACCAACCATAGACGCAGCGATCGCGCCCAAAGCAGCAACAGTTGTATATTCAACAAAGCTACCATCGGTATTCAGTTTATGCAGTGTCCAGGCATTGCTCCAGTTCAGGTGCCAGGTATTGTTATTGAGAGCCCAAAAGCCAAAAATGATCAAGCCGAACAAACTTAGTATTTTGGTTAAAGTAAAGGTAGTTTGAATGATCTTCCCGCTTTTTACGCCGCGGGTGTTAATGAAGGTTAACAATATGATGACGCCAATAGATACTATTTGTGCTGCGCTGATCTTTATGAAACCGAGGTTGAACAAAATATTATCTTCGCTTACTGCCGGTATCAGGTAAGCTGTGAATTTCGAAAAAGCTACGCCAACGGCCGCTATAGTCCCGGTTTGTATCACGGCAAAAAAGCTCCAGCCGTACAGGAAGCCCATCAGTTTGTTGTATATCTCTTTCAGATAAACATATTGCCCGCCTGCTTTCGGGAACATTCCGCTCAGTTCACCGTAGCTTAAGGCTGCTGTGAGGGTCATAAAGCCTGTGATCAGCCATACCACGATCAGCCACCCTGCCGAGCCTACATTACGCGTAATATCAGCGCTTACTATAAATATCCCCGAACCGATCATCGAGCCTGCCACCAGCATGGTGCCGTCGAGCAAACCGAGCTCATGTTTTAAGTGGGGTTGTTTCAAATCTTCCTTCATTCGCTGTAACAGGTTTAAGCTCCTAAGCTATTTAAAAATTTATAATTGGACGATGTGTCACAAAGAAATTAAATTTGTTATTTTCGCGGGCAAATTATTTTTGAACGCAATCACGCTTAAAAACAATCATTTATAAACCAAAAATTTTAATATGGATTTTTTGTACAATAACTTAATTTATTTTATTCCGGTTATGGGGATCATCGGCATCCTGTTCATGCTCGGCAAATCTGCCTGGGTTACCAAACAGGAAACCGGGGATGCCAACATGGCCGAACTTTCGGGACACATTGCTGATGGGGCGATGGCTTTCCTGAAAGCTGAATGGAAAATTCTAAGCTATTTCGTAGTGCTTGCCGCAATTTTACTGGCCTGGTCAGGCACCACGGTCGAGAATTCGAGCCCGGTTATCGCTATCTCCTTTGTAACAGGTGCATTTTTGTCTGCCTTTGCAGGTTTCATCGGTATGCGCATTGCTACCAAAGCCAATGTGCGTACAACGCAAGCTGCCCGTACCAGTTTGGCTAAGGCTTTAAATGTGTCATTTACAGGCGGTACAGTAATGGGTTTGGGTGTAGCCGGTTTGGCTATCATCGGTTTAGGTTCTTTATTCATTGTTTTCTATACGATGTATGTAAAGAACGTTACCGGCGCCAATATTAATGGCGAAGCTATGGCCAAAGCACTTGAAGTGCTTGCGGGCTTTTCTCTTGGTGCCGAATCCATCGCGCTGTTTGCCCGTGTTGGTGGTGGTATTTATACCAAAGCTGCCGATGTAGGCGCCGACCTTGTAGGTAAGGTTGAAGCCGGTATTCCCGAAGACGATGTGCGTAACCCGGCTACCATTGCCGATAACGTAGGTGATAATGTAGGTGACGTTGCCGGTATGGGCGCCGACCTGTTCGGTTCATACGTGGCAACTATGCTGGCTACCATGGTGTTGGGCCGCGAGATCGTATCGCACGATAACTTCGGCGGTATTGCCCCGGTTCTGTTACCAATGGTTATTGCCGGTTTAGGTCTGATATTTTCAATAGTTGCCTCTTACTTCGTTAAAATCAAAAGTGAAACTTCTAGCGTTCAAAATGCCTTAAATATAGGCAACTGGATGTCGATCATATTGACAGCTATTGCTACCTACTTCCTGGTGCAATGGATGCTGCCTGCCGACGACCTGCACATGGTGCGCGACGAAAGTGCGACCGGCATATTGAAAGATGGTGCTTCACACTTTACACGCAACGGCGTTTACGGCGCTATTTTAGTTGGCCTGGTAGTGGGTACTTTGATGTCGATGATAACTGAGTATTATACCGCTATGGGTAAACGCCCGGTATTGGGTATCATTCGCCAGTCGTCAACCGGTCACGCTACCAATATCATCGGTGGTTTGGCAGTTGGTATGGAATCGACAGTAGCGCCGATCCTGGTGCTGGCTGCCGGTATTTATGGGTCTTATTATTGTGCAGGATTATACGGCGTATCAATCGCCGCTGCCGGCATGATGGCAACTACTGCAATGCAGTTATCAATTGATGCTTTCGGACCTATAGCTGATAACGCAGGCGGTATTGCCGAGATGAGCCAGTTGCCGCCGGAAGTTCGTCATCGCACAGACAATTTGGATGCAGTAGGTAACACAACTGCTGCTACGGGTAAAGGTTTCGCTATCGCTTCTGCTGCATTAACTTCGCTGGCTTTATTCGCCGCTTTTGTGGGTGTAGCAGGTATCGAGCATATAGATATTTATAAAGCGCCTGTGCTGGCTGGTTTATTTGTTGGCGGTATGATACCTTTCATATTTTCGGCATTGGCTATTTCGGCAGTTGGCCGCGCGGCCATGGCGATGGTGGAAGAAGTTCGGCGCCAGTTCCGCGAGATACCGGGTATTATGGAATACAAAGCAAAGCCTGAATATGAAAAGTGTGTGGCCATATCAACCAAAGCTTCTATCCGCGAGATGGTTGCCCCCGGTTTGATCGCTTTGATCACTCCTATCATTGTAGGCTTCCTGTTCGGGCCGGAAGTTTTAGGCGGTTTGTTAGCCGGTGTAACCGTATCTGGTGTGCTGATGGGTATATTCCAGAGTAACGCCGGTGGTGCCTGGGACAACGCTAAAAAATCATTCGAAAAAGGTGTAGAGATCAATGGCGAAATGCACTACAAAAAATCTGATCCGCATAAAGCATCAGTAACAGGCGATACCGTTGGCGATCCGTTCAAGGATACCTCGGGCCCTTCAATGAACATCCTTATCAAACTGATGTCGATCGTTTCTTTGGTTATCGCACCGCATTTGAATGCAAACAAGATACCGAAAGCAGCAAGTATCGATCACCCCATTAAAAAAGAGATCGTAATGCAGATGAAAAGCGTACCGGTAATGAAAACAGACAAGAAAGGTTAACAAACCAAACAGAATAAAATGAAAAGGCTTCCGAAAGGAGGCCTTTTTGCGTGGATGGGGTTAATTTGTATCAATCCTGTTTTGTAAAAACATGCAGTTATCCCTTTGTTGCATGCAAGGCTTTAGGATTTGAATAAATTTAATTACGTTTGGAAAAACTGATTTTATCTCAATAAAACAACAACTGATCTTATAATGAGTTTATTCGTAAAAAAATCTATCCAGCAACTGCTTTCGACCGCGGACGGGGAAAAATCCCTTAAACGGACGCTTGGCTCGGGCAGTCTGATTGCCCTGGGCATCGGAGCTATTATCGGTGCGGGCCTTTTTGTAAGGACCGCCGCTGCAGCAGGCGGTTTTGCCGGTCCTGCTGTAACCATTTCATTTATTATTGCGGCTATTGGCTGCGCCTTTGCAGGTTTATGTTATGCGGAGTTTGCGTCTATAATTCCCATAGCGGGCAGTGCTTACACTTACGCTTATGCCACTATGGGCGAAATTATTGCCTGGGTTATTGGCTGGGCCCTGATACTGGAATACGCACTTGGTGCTGCTACAGTGTCGATAAGCTGGAGCGAGTATGCCAACCGGCTGCTCAGCGGGGGAGCGCCTGGTAAGGGAATTCCTTATGAATGGTGCCACTCACCTATGGAATCGGCAATTGTCAATGGCGTTCATCATCATGGAATCATCAACCTGCCGGCCCTGGTCATATTACTGGCGCTTTCGTTACTGCTTGTGAAAGGCACCCAGGAATCTGCTATCGTTAATGCTATTATCGTTATACTGAAGGTAGCCATTGTATTAGTGTTTATAGCCATAGGTTGGGGATTTATACAGGCTAAGAACCACACACCATATCTTATCCCTGCTACTGCTCCTGCGGCATTATTGCCAGATGGTACCACATATTCCTATCTCGATTTCTTCCGGCATGGCTGGGGTGGTGTATTAAGAGGTGCTGGTATCGTGTTCTTTGCCTTTATTGGTTTTGATGCGGTATCGACAGCTGCACAGGAAGCGAAAAATCCAAAAAAGGATATGCCGATAGGTATACTTGGTTCCCTGGTGATATGCACTGTGCTGTATATCCTTTTCTCATGGGTATTAACAGGCGTTGCCCCGTACCAGGATTTTATGCACGCTGGTAAGGAAGCCTCAGTAGCCTACGCTATCAGTACTTACATGACAGGTTACGGATGGTTGTCTACCCTCGTAACTGTCGCCATATTGCTCGGCTTTTCGTCAGTTATACTGGTGATGCTGCTGGGCCAGTCGCGTGTGTTTTATACTATGTCGACAGATGGCTTGTTGCCAAAAGTATTCTCTGATCTTCACCCTAAATTCAGGACACCTTATAAAAGCAATATGCTGTTATTCCTTTTTGTGGGAGCATTTGCAGCGTTCTTGCCCGAGACCGTCGCGGGGGACCTGACATCAATAGGGACTCTGTTTGCATTCGTGGTCGTATGCGTGGGTGTGATGGTATTGCGAAAAAAAGATCCAAACCTGATAAGGCCGTTCAAAACACCACTTGTTCCGCTTGTTCCGATATTAGGTATAATTATTTGCGCTGCGATGATAATTAGTTTACCTGGCCGTACCCAATTAAGTGCACTTGCCTGGATGATCGTAGGGTTGCTGATCTATTTTGGCTACAGTAAGAAAAATAGCAAACTTGGTAGCACAGGCGATGCATTGCCTACCGCCTCTGATTTTGAAAAATTGGGCTAACGGCGCCGTTAGCATTTTTAAATAAACAAAGCAGCCCCGGAGCGATCCGGGGCTGTTTGCATTGTGAACTGTTTATGAGGCAAATTAAGTAGCAAATTTTATAGTAGTTACCGATCCTAAGCCAGGCCCATCGCTGCTGATATCGAAAGAACCGGCGTGGCTCTCTACGATAGAGCGGCAATTGTAAAGCCCTAAGCCTGTACCGCTTTTTTTGGTGGTGAAACCACGCTGGAAAAACTTCTGGCTGGTCTCTTTATCAAAACCCTGTCCGTTGTCGGTTATTTTTAGTTCGATGTGTTTGTCGGCCGAATCCAGCGAAATGGTAATGCATTTGCCTTCGCTTTCCATGTTGATGGCTTCCAGGCTGTTTTTCATCACGTTCAGTATAACCTGCATCAGCTTGGTATGGTCGCCTTTGACCACGTGGTTGCCTGCTTTGATATTAACGCTTAGTTTAACGCCTTTTTTCTCCATTGATGCCAGCAGCATCGAACGACAATTGTCAAGCAGGTCGACCAGGTTAACCGGTTTGCGCTCCTGCGCCGGGCCGTGATTGCGCACCAGTTGCCGCTGAATATTCAGTATCTCCTGTATGTGCGATACAATATGCAATAACTCGCCTACGGCGGTGCTTATTTCCTTTTGATTTTCTGCCTGTGTTTTCGAGATGCCCTCGGTTATGGTGGCTAAAGCATTTGCCTTATCCGCGCCGATGGCATTGCTCAAAAGTTCGTGCTGATTTTTCAGAAAGGCATTGAGATTCTTCAGTGCGTCAAGGCTGTTCTTTTCAGTTGCACGGTTGATCCTGTTCAGGTACGAGCCAAAGCCAACCAATGCATTACCAATATCATGCAAAACTTCAGAAGCGATCTCGAATTTGCCCTGGGCAATGGCCTTCTCAAGCTCCTGCTCTTTTTGAAGCAGTATCTGGCCGTTCAGCACTTTCAATTCTTCCGATTGTGCATTTAGCTCCTCGTTCAGCTTCTTCAGTGCTTCCTCCGAACGTTTCCTTTCGGTAATATCATGGCCTATCCCCAATATACGTTCTATTACGCCCGATTTGCCATAAACCGGCACCTTGGATGTTGATAGCCAGCGTTCCTTTCCGTCCTTGTCAAAAAAGAATTCTTCCTTGTCAAACTGCGCTTTGCCGCCCAGTACTTCCATATCGTTGCTGTAACCCCTTTCCCCAATTTCGCCTGGAAAAAGTTCGATATCGTTCTTGCCGATCACATCAGCCTCCGAATTTAGCCCAATGCAGGCTACATCAGCTTTGTTGGCAATTATCTTTCGGCCTTCAGCGTCTTTTACATAGATAGTATCGGGCAAATTGTCTATCAGCGTACGCAGCAATATCTTTTCGCTTTGTATATCCGATTCGGCCTTTTTTTGACCGGTTACGTCAATATTCGTTCCTATCAGGCTTGTTATCTTGCCGGTTGCTTCATCTTTAAGCGAGCTTCCGCGCGAACATATCCAAACCCAGCCTCCGTTAGCATGTTTCATCCGAAAGAAGTTCTCATACATGCCCACCGGGTTAACCAGGTAGTCAAAAAAACAGCTTACAGCTATCATCCTGTCCTCGGGGTGTATCAGCTCGGCCCAAACGCTATCCAGGTTTTTCCTTCCAGACAGGTCGTAATCGTTAATATCCCTGCCAAGCATGGAAAAATAAACACTGTTGCAATCCAGGAAATCAGCTTTAGGGAAATACTCCCATGCGCCGGTGTTCGACGACGAGATGAGCGCACGATACTTTTTTATCGTTTGTTCAAGCTCCTCCACGGTATGCTGAACCGAGCTTTTATCGGCAGCTTCGCTCTTTAAAACAAAATCCATCATTGGGTTTACAGCTATTAAAGGTTAAGCCAGCGGCAGGCAGATGGTAAACACAGCGCCTTTATTGTTGCTGACAGATATCCTGCCGCCATGAGCGTTGATATACTGCTTTACGATAGCCAGGCCAAGCCCGGTGCCATTCTTTTTGTTTTTGGTAACAAAAGGATCGAACAGGGTGCCAATTATATCCTGCGGAATGCCCGGCCCGTTATCACAAATGGCAAGCATCAGGTTTTTTTCCTCAACCCAGCCAGAAATATGTACAAACGGATTTTGAACCTTATTGTCGAATAATACATCGGCGGCGTTGTTCACCAGGTTGCTTATCACCCTGCGCAGTTTGCTCTCGTCGCCGGGTACTATCAGGCCGTCGGGCATATAGGCCTGTATCGATATACAGCCGCATCCTTCCAAACATTTAGCCTGGTCAATAGCTTCAAGCGTTATCTTATTCAGGTCGACAGGTTTTTTCTGTACGGGTATCTCTTTAATAAAATCTAAAAAGTCTTCAAAAATATCCGATGCCTGCTCTGCCGACTGGTCTATCATGTCTATCAGGTCGTTTTCGGCCCCTTCTTCGCGCATCATATCGGTCATAAATTTGATGTTCTTGATGGGCGTGCGCAGGTCGTGCATTACCATGCCGATAACCTGGCCCACAGCTGATAGTTTTTCCTTCTGTATCAGTTTGTCATTCAATTCGGCATTGCGTATAGCATGTGCAGCGTTTTGTACAAACAGCTTCAGCAGGTACATTTTTTCCATTTTCAGCTTTTCAACTTTCTGAAGCAGGGCAAAAACATAATAGTTTTCTATACGGGCAAGCACCAACTCGTCCAGCTGGCAAACCTCGTCTTTTTCCAGGTCGGCAGCTTTTACACGGGCGGTAAGCTCGTCCATGTTAATGCGCTCTTCAATGGCGCCAATGGATAGTATCTTTTCGTAATTAAGGTCCTTATCCAGTTTGCCTATCAGGGCCATGTTGGTATCCAATGAGCCGGCAAGCTGTTCGAGTATATTTTTTAGTAATGAATTAAGCTGATTTTTATTCAGGCCGATATTCGCTATCGACTCTATCAGTTTCTCTAAATTCCGCAGCTTATTATAATCGGTGCAGGCTTTGGTGGCCAGTTGGATGATCTCTTCGGGAGCATACGGTTTGCAATGATAACCCACATTCTGGCCTGCCTGGTCGACGATCTCATCGATAGAGCGGTCGCTATAGGCGGTAATAAAGATAATTTCAGCTTTGGCATCTATCTTACGAATCTCAATGGCGGTTTCCAAACCATTCCAGCCGGGCATGCGCATATCTAAAAAGATAACTGCATAAGGCGTACCGTTCTCAACAGCTTTCTGAACCTTTTTCAGGCCGTCCATACCGTTCGATGCCTTGTCGACAGTGAACACCGGAATGCTGGGAGTACGTGTCAGCAGCAATGGTTTAGTATTGCCAAACAGTACGTCGAAGGCATTATCAATGTCCTCCTGCTCTTCGGATTGGTTACGTGGTATCAGGATGTCCTCAATGTTGTCCCTCACCATTTCTTCGTCATCAATTACCAAAACTGATGTATTAACTTCGTTCATTTTGTATTTATAATTGCTTTAGATTCAGCTACTTTTACGGGAATACTTATATTAGGTTATAGCAGCCGGATAAAATTTTATAATATTAAAACCGTTATAGCCCCGGCTATGTGCAGATGCCACTTTTTTTATTGCCATGGCGTGCGTTGTGCGGGCAAACACCTAATATTACCGTTTCTTATTATTTGTGAATTTTATTTATGCGGGGAAACAAAAACCTGTGGGTATTAGTACTTATTTGCGTCATCAATTCACTGGGTTTTGGCCTTATTGTCCCGCTTATCTATCAATACGGCAAGGAATTCGGCGTTACCAAGCAAACCCTCGGACTGCTTACCGCATCATTTTCCATAGCACAGTTTTTTGCCACGCCGCTGCTGGGCGCGCTTTCAGATAAGTTCGGGCGCAAGCCCATACTGGTCATCAGCCTGGCGGGCACGTTCGTTTCCTTTATTTTATTTGCCGAAGCCCGCAGCATGCTGATGTTGTTCGCTTCGCGGATACTGGACGGCCTTACCGGCGGTAATATTTCCGTGGCGCAGGCTATGGTATCGGATAGCTCGACGGCAGAGAACCGCTCCAAAAACTTCGGTATCCTCGGCTCAGCTTTCGCCTTCGGGTTTATTATAGGGCCGGCCATTGGCGGGTTGTTAAGCAAATTCGGCTTGCAGGTGCCGTTCTATTTTGCGGCAGGGGTGTCGCTGCTGGGTGTATTGTGTTCGATATTCTTTTTGCAGGAAACCAATGGCGAAGGCAAGAAAAATGCCCCGTCGCCGCGTTACGTCGAAATATTTGAATCCCTGGTTACCATCATGACCAAACCCATCGTCGGCACAGCCATATTCACCGGGTTTTTATTGACGATGGCGCAGTTCACTATGGTTATAGGCTTCCAGGTGTTCAGTATCGACGTGCTGAAGGTAGATACCACCACCCTCGGCTGGTTCTTTGCCGCATTCAGCATTGTTGGCATTTGCGCGCAGCTTAGCGTACCGGCAGCAACCAAAGCCTTCAAATCAAAAACACTCATCCTGGTTATATCTACTATATTTTGTGCTGTCGCGATGTTCCTGGCCGGCTTTGCCACAGGGTTTCTCATATTCGGCGCATGTCTTACGGTGTACGGGCTGTTTAACGGCTTACGTAACCCCATGCTGAATGCCATTATTGCCGAAAACAATTCGCGGGCCGAACAAGGGAAGGTTTTGGGTATCAACCAATCCTATGTTTCCTTAGGGCAGATACTGGGCCCCATAGGTGCAGGTTTTATCGGCGCATTGTCAGTTCATGCAATATTCTTCCTGTCAGCATTTTATATTTTAATAGCTTTGTTATTTAGTATGCGCATGCGCAAAAAACAACAAGATTAAAAGCTATGGATATATTCAATGTTAAAGAGATCATTTCGGTAACGATGATCCTTTTTGCCATTATCGATATTATGGGCGCTATTCCCGTTATTATCGAACTGCGCCAGAAGGCCGGGCATATTCAATCCGAAAAAGCGTCGGTTGCGGTATTGATACTGATGGTAGGTTTCCTGTACGCCGGAAACGGTTTGCTTAGCCTTATCGGTATCGACATTGCCTCATTTGCCATTGCCGGTTCGCTGGTGATATTTTTTATCGCGATGGAAATGATACTGGGCATCAAATTTTTTAAGGAAGACGACGTGCCCGATACCGTTTCTATTGTTCCGCTGGCATTCCCCCTTATTGCCGGCGCCGGTACCATGACCACCCTGCTGTCGCTTAAATCGCAATACCAAACGCAAAATATCATTGTGGGTATTGTGCTTAATACCTTGTTTGTTTACCTGGTGCTGAAAAATGTAAAATGGCTCGAAAAACTGCTCGGCAAAACCGGCGTAAGCATCCTGCGCAAAGCCTTTGGGGTGATATTGCTGGCGATAGCCATTAAGCTGTTCAGGAGTAATACGCATTTGTAGGTTAGTCGGAAAGTCCGGAAGTCCGCATAAGTCCGGAAGGAAAGCTGATTAAAAAAAGGGTGTCACACTGAGGCCCTCGAAGTGTGTACATATAGGCCTTTGCCCACCATGCTTCGAGAGCCTCAGCATGACAGGCCGGACTGTATCGTTTGTATCACCTGCTTTGGTTTGATACAGTGATACACGCGATACAGCAGGTCAAACTAACTCTCCTGTCATTTCGACGAGTGAAACGAGGAGAAATCTTAAACGCCCTGCTTGTTGCTTGTATAAGATTTCTCTCTTCGTTCGAAATGACATGGCAGGGGGGCCGGGCCCGTCAACCAAACAACTACATCGCTTTCATAATCCTGTCTATATATCCGCTGGTCACGATTCAACAACTTTGATCTGTTAAAACCAACAGATCATGAAAAAGACAGCAGAAGTTTATCATTTATATTGCATTAATATGCAATGCCCCTATTCGGTTTTCCAGTTAATGGTTGAAACCCGCATGCCCGAAACGACAGAAAATTTACTTACCCGCCACAGCTGCAATTGCTGCGGCCGCCCGCTGGTATCAACCCTGGATACAAAAAGCCAGAGCCTGGTTACCGAAACTAAATCCAGGATGCTGTATTTCCCGGCGTACATCAGTAATTAAACTGTATCACTTGTATCGCTTGTTGTGGATTGATACAGTGATACAACGCCCCAGTTTGTCATTGCGAGGAGCGTAGCGACGCGGCAACCTCGTCGCCAATGCCTATGTGTTATGCATCCCACGGAGTTATTTCCCCTCCATATCCTTATACAACTTCCTGATGATGCTGATCTGCCCGCGGTGGTATATTTCATCCTCTGCCATGTGGTATAAAACCCAGGCCAGGTTGCAGCCCGTTTCGGCATCGTAATCATCTATCCGCCGGGTAAGGTCGGCATGCGTGATACCGGTCAGCGACTCCAGCATCATCTCCCGCGACCGGCTAAGTTCGGCTATATAATGTTCAACCGGCTGCCCGATGATCAGCTGCGGCAGGTATTCGCCCATATCCATTGCCGGCAACCACTTTTGAGTTTCCTCATCGGTAAACTTTCGCCCCTCCACAAATTCGACCCGAAAATAATTTTCGATACCCACCATATGCGCCAGCAAGGCCCCGATGGTATTCCACCCCGGTTTGTATTGCCAGTCAATCTCGTGCACCGCCAGGTTTTTAAGCGACAGTATGGTAGTAACCCGCGCATCCTTCAACATGCCCTGTAAGTAATCTAATGAATGGTCGCATAGTTCACCAAATCCGATATGGAAGGTTCGTTTAAACATGGCTCAAAGTTACTACAGGCAAAGCAGAGGGTTAACATGGTTAACACAATTTTAGAACTTAATTATATAAATAATTGATTATCAGTACCATATGTGGTAATTGACAAAAAAGGTGTTAGCCATGATTTGAGGAGTTCCGTCGAAGTACGCCTATTGACCTGTATCCATCATGCTTCTAATAAACTCAGGACAGGTCTGACCTCAACATAATCTCTGACTTCTGACCGCCGATTTCTGACTCACCTCACCATCCTCGCTACAAACATGGTATCAGCACGGCGTTCATAGCCTTTCAGTATCTGCATGCTTTCAACTTTCAGGCCCAGTTGTTTCACCATAAAACTGACGGCGTCTTCATTTTCGGCTTTTTGTGCCGAACAGGTGATGTAGATAAGCGGCTTGCCGGGTTTAAGGTATTTGGCAACATTGGCAGCGATGCTTTGTTGCAGGCGCTGGAAAAACTCTATTTTTTGTGGTTGAAACTGGCTGATCATCTCCGGCGTACGGCCCCAGGTGCCTGATCCGCTGCATGGCGCATCCAGGATGATACCGTCGAAGGCGTAATCGTGCAGTTCCGGGTCGATATTTTTGGTGAGGTCGAGCAATTTTTTTTGGTATTTGATCAATCCGGCATTCTGGAAGCGGCCATCGAGGTTATCCAAAATGGATTCTCGTATGTCGGATACCACCAGTTTGATATCAGGTTGTAATTCGTGCAGTAACAAGGATTTACCGCCTGATGCCGCGCAGGCATCCCACCAGGCATCCCACCGTTCGGGCTTAAACCAGTTGGCGGTTTGCTGCGATGAATAGTCCTGCACCTCGAACCAGTTCTGCTGCGGAAAAAGGGCATCCAGCCGGGTGCCGTTGGGCAGGGCAAGGCAGCCGCTGCCTTCGTCCTTATAAGTAATGTCGGCTTTGGCCAGCACACCTTTCACCATCGTTTCCGAACCCTCGCGTACGCGGATAAACAGATCGGGCTGAATAAAAAACGATTTCAGAAAAGCATCCTTATCAATACCATCCGACAGCCCTGCCGACCAGGGGAAAACGTCGGTCAGCTTAAAAGCAGGGTAGGCGGTTTTAACCAGTTTCAGTTTTTCACCGATATCAAACCCGGCACAAAGCGCCCATTCGGGTTTAAAATGCTGTAAAAAGGAATTGGTTTGACTGTTGCACAAAAACTCGGCTACCATCAGGCGTTCCTCGGTTGGCGTGTTGTCCAAAGCTTTGCCCAGGCGAAAGTAGTTGTAAATGAGCCGGCTGGCTACCTTGCGGTCGGTAGAGCCCATTTGTTTGTTTTGGCGATAGAAGCCGGGCAAAAACTTGCTTAAGGGCATTTCGGCAGGGTAGTTACCCAATATTCGCTGAAATGTCTTAAGCTGGTTAAGTGCCTTCATTCTGCTTTTTTCAGCTCAAAGTTATCATATTGAAGCACATTTACGTGCGTATTTATCCAGCCCACGCCCGGGCGTTTGATGAAATGGTACTTGTTAAGTATGCCGGTAAAATCGGCTTTATCCAGCGTTTTGATGTCGGTGCCGCCAGTAAGCAAACCGCCAAAGTACATGCCCTCGTCATACCCCATAATGGCATAATAGTTTGGCTCGGTACGGTAGGCCCTGCGGTAGTCGCGTGCAAAGGCGGCTATGGCCGCGTCCTTCCAGTCGACATGGCTTGTAGAGGTGATATGCGTTTTCAGGTCAGACAACAGATCGGTTTTCAGGTAAGCGAACTTGCGCCAGTTGGGGTGGCCGAATACCACCACCTTATAGTTTTTTGATAATGAATCGAGCGAGTGAAGTGTTACCAGCAGGAAACCCTGGTTGGTTGAGGGCACCAAGAATACATTCTCTTCAGTAGCTGATAACTGCGGTATTAGTCCGTTAAGCTGCCCGCGCTGTATAACCTCGGCCACCACTTTTATCTTGCCCTTGCCTACACTGTCAATTTGCTTTTTGAAGGGGGTGATGTAGTTATTCTCGTCGCTGAACCCAGATTTAAGAATGAATACTTTTTTCGGTTTGTAATGCTCATTGATATAATCAGCGGCGCCTTTGGCATGGTACACCAACGGGGTAGCCACGGTAACCAGGTTAGGGTTTTTAATGTTTGATGGCGAAGCCGGCGACAGGGGCGATACAATAAGCTTTGGCGGCCCCGAAAGGATATCGGCAAAAGCGTGCATATCCTCGGGGAATATCGGCCCTACAACTAAGTTGCTGCTGCGTATGGCGGCGTTGTAGCCCAGGCTTTGCGCCTCGGGTACCTGGTCTTTGGTGTCAAAAAGCTGAAGTTTGAAATTATAGCCGCGTTCGGCAAGCGTATCCAGCGCCAGCTTGAAACCCTGGTAAAAATCGAGCGACAGGTTAGCGTGCGACAGTGTGGTGGAGTTATACGCCCCGCCGGGATTAAGATTATCCAATTCCATTGGCAACAGCATGGCTATGCTTGCCGTTTTGGCTGAAACCGGCTTCGTTTCGGGCTTTTCCTGCTCTTTTTTTACAACGGGTGGCTGTTCTTTTTTAGGTGCAACAGTAGTGACAGGGCGTAACCTGGGCGAACAAGCTGCGGCCAGCAAGGCAATACCTATAAAAAATAACCATCTATTCCCACTCGATAGTAGCAGGCGGTTTCGAGCTGATGTCATATACTACCCGGTTTATTCCTTTGACGTTGTTGATGATCTCGTTGGATATTTTGGCCAGCAAGTCGTATGGCAAATGGCACCAATCGGCGGTCATGCCGTCCAGTGATTCCACTGCACGAAGGCAAACCACGTTCTCGTAAGTACGCTCATCGCCCATAACACCTACCGACTGCACCGGCAAAAATATAGTGCCGGCCTGCCAAACCTTATCGTAAACACCGGCCGACCGCAAATTGTTGATATAAATTGCATCGGCTTCCTGCAGGATAGCCACTTTTTCCGGGGTAACCTCGCCTAATATCCTGATAGCCAGTCCAGGACCAGGGAAGGGGTGACGGCCTAAAATATTCGGATCGATGCCTAATGCCTTGCCTACTTTACGAACTTCGTCTTTAAAAAGCGTGTTCAGCGGTTCAACTACTTTCAGCTTCATAAAATCGGGCAAACCGCCAACGTTATGGTGCGATTTGATGGTAGCCGATGGACCCTTAACTGAAACAGATTCGATCACATCCGGGTAAATGGTACCCTGGCCAAGCCATTTCACATCCTGTACCTGGTGCGCCTCGTCGTCAAATACCTCGATAAACACGCGGCCGATTGCCTTGCGTTTTTTCTCGGGGTCGGTCAACCCTGCCAAGGCATCATAAAAACGCTGTTTGGCATCAACGCCTTTTACGTTCAGGCCCATGTGCTTGTAAGAGTCGAGTACCGATTCAAACTCGTCCTTTCTCAGCAGACCGTTATCGACAAATATGCAATACAGGTTTTTGCCGATGGCGTGGTGAAGCAGCACCGCCGCAACCGATGAATCGACGCCGCCTGATAAACCAAGGACAACCTTATCATCCCCTAATTTTTCTTTCAGTCCGGCAACAGTAGTTTCGATGAATGAATCTGGTGTCCAGTCCTGCTTACAGCCGCAAATATCAACCAAAAAGTTCTCCAGCAATTGCTTGCCGTCAATACTATGGGTTACTTCGGGGTGAAATTGTATGCCGAAGGTTTGCGTGTCTTTAATGTGGAACGCCGCCACCTTTACGGTATCGGTGCTGGCAATGATCTCGAAGTCCTGTCCCAGGCTCACGATGGTATCGGCATGCGACATCCATACCTGTGAACCGGAAGGAACGTTTTTAAATAAAGGGTTCCCTTTCCCGATATAATTCAAATTAGCCCGGCCATATTCGCGGGTACTCGATTTCATAACCTCGCCGCCATTAAAATGGGCTATGTTTTGCGCACCATAGCATACACCTAAAATAGGCAGTGTTTTATGGTATTTGGCAAAATCGAAAAGCGGTGCATCCTCCTGGCGAACGGAATAAGGGCTGCCGGAAAGGATGATACCTTTTACACTGCTGTCAAGTTCGGGAAAGTGATTGAAGGGGTGGATCTCACAATAGATATTGAGCTCCCTGACCCGGCGCGCGATGAGTTGTGTGAATTGCGAACCAAAGTCAAGAATCAGGATTTTTTCTTGCATGGGCAAAGATAGGATTTTTGTTGGAAGGTTATAACGTTGGAAGGTTGAAAAGTTGGTTTAGTCCGAAAGTCCGCGTATCCACCTGCCGGCAGGCAGGAGCCGGAAAGACCGGAAGGGAATTAAACAGATTCCGCGTCTGCATAATCAAAAACTTACGAAGTATTTATACTTCGTAAGTCTGATTATTGGCTATCGCCTAACATTGTTGTTAATTAATGTAAGGATGCCTGATTAAGGGCAGGCACATGTAGCAGATGTTGCACCGTCAGGGCAATGCAGGTAAGGGTCGTTGCAGCCCGAGCCAAACGGATAATTCCCCACGGTTACGGTTGTAATTCCCCCGCCCGGAAAATAGCAGGTAACCGTGCAGGTAGGAGGGGTACCACCTGCAACTTTTTTCATCTCATCTCTGCTGAGTTTTACTTTGTTTTTCATAAAAACGCTTATAGTTAGATAAAAGTTGCCGTATCCACGCCCGGCAATTTGGCGGCATGTAGTATCAAAGTGCATGCTTCTTTACTTTTCGCGACAAGTTTCTTTATAGTTGTATAAGTGCATATCTGATATTTAGTATTGGTAAAATTTGGGGAGATCTTACCAGATTGATTTAGGTGTATTCTAATAAAATAAGGCGATGGCGAAGTGCTAACTAAACCATTAGTTAAATATAGAATAAATTATTAAGCAATAACAAATGTTTTTGTAAAAATATTTTGAAGCCGGAAAAGAGTTATATGACTGGCCGGGACAAGACTTCCCTTAAGCTTATTGATTTATGATTGTGAGAAGATGCTACTTATCATCCAGCAAATCCACGCACTTCGCTTTTAGGTCAGGCAGGCGGTTCAGGAATGTTAATAACCCGTCCTTTTCATTGATGTTCGTATATAAGGTTTTGATCAGGTCCATGGTATCATCATCCGGATCGCAAGCCTGGGCCTTTTCAAGATAGGGCAGGGCTTTACGCACTGCTTTTTTATAGGCATCAGCTATTTGATCATAAGATGGGTCTGTTGCCGGTGTTCGGTACAGCTTCAACTGGATGCCTTCGGCGCGGTCGTTATACAGGTAACCCAGGGCGCGCTGGGCCACAAAATAATCAGGCTCGGCAGCGGCTACTTTTTCGTAATAAATGACTGCTTTTGCATCCTGTTCCGCATCATCATAAACTTTGGCCAGCTTTGCAAAAAATGCTACACGGGCCCCGGGCGATAGCTTGGCCGTGTCGGCTAATATATTTTCACCTGCCATAAGCGCCCCATAACTGTCGTCATTCAGCGTTGCCATATCGAAATCACCCAGCTTGTTGAGCAATACGGTATCGGTTGTTTGCGCCTTTGCCAGGGTTGCCATTGAACCCATTATCAGCAGGAAAAAGTATCTTTTAAGCATGGAAGTCAGGCGGAGATAAACAAATATCGTATTAACCAACGAATATACATTACTGTGTAGTGTGTAGTTGGGAAATTTACGACGAAGCCGCTCCCTCTTGCCGCTTTTTCGAAAAATATCTGCCGGCAGTAACAAACAGCGTGGCGATCATGAAAAACACTAATACTAAAGCCGCGGAGTTTAAAAGGGTTTTTGTGATGCCTATTTCGCTGACATTGACAAAGGGGTATGGGTAAAAATTTGAAACGCTTCCGCGTATTAAAATATACACCAGGTAAGCCACTGGATAAATGACCCATTTAGGGATTTGCCCGAATGTTACCGCTTTTTTATTTTCGTACATAGTCCAGAAAATGATCACTAAAACCGGTATGACCGTGTGAAGAAGTTCGTCGACGATGAGTTGCAAACCCTCTGGTTTCCAGGTTGCCCTTAGTACAAACTGGTACACCGACCCCACCATAAAAATATAAACGGTAACTGCAGTAAGTATGCCGGGCTTGTGTACGATTGCGGGCTTGAAAGAAAGCAGCGTAAAATAACCGGCCACCAGGATATTTGTAAGGATGGTGAAGAAGCTAAAAAAGCGAATGATGGTTTCAGCTACCGGCGCCATTCTGTTTTCGATCATCAAAACAAATTGCGCTGTCACTGCAAACCACCCGATCAAAGCAAATAATAGGGAAAGGGATTTTTTCATACTGCAGGTTGCGACCTAAATATACGAATCTGCTTTCCATAATAAATATGCTTGCCGCATACAATGTGCACAGGGCCGGAACCCCATTTCTTTTGCTTCCTGTTCCGACCGGAAAAATACCCGGTTCCCAACCTTCATCCGCTTACCCGATGCGCAATTTAATGTGCCGTATACCTTCAGTTTTTTGTTGCCGCCCCACTGTACTTCGCCATTGTTTATTAGTTCCTTGAGTTTTCGGCTTCGCCGGCACGGCGTTTCTCCCATAGCTGTATGCGCTATCATGCTGCATCATGAAAGATGATCCCTAAGGTATGCCGGCTGCCCGATGTTACCTGGCTTACGCCATGCTTCATATTAACCCGGTAATAACCCCGCGTACCTTTCACCGGGCGGAAGTTGGTGGTAAATATCAACGCATCTCCTTTCCTTGGTTTCAGGACAATAGCTTTGGATTGTGCCCTTGGCTGTTGCTCTATCAGCACAAATTCGCCACCTTCGTAAGCATCATCCAAAAACAAAACCATCTGCATGGGGAAATAAATATCACCATAAAGGTCCTGGTGCAGGGTATTGTAACCTCCTTTGCCATATCGTAACATCAAAGGTGTTGGTCGGTTTTGACCTGCTATGTGGCATTGCTCCAATAGTTCAGGCAATATGCCTGGAAAATGCTTTTCTATTCCTAATACTTCCATCCATTTATTGGCGATAGGGGCAAGGTGGGGGTAAACCCTTTGCCTGATATTTTCGATGACAGCGGGCAGTGGATAATTAAAGTATTTGTACTCGCCCAAACCAAAGCGGTAACGTTCCATGACGATGGTTTTTCGGTACAGGTCCTTATTATCGTAACCCGCTTTCAGGTCGTCGCATTCCGTAGTTGTAACTAAGTTATTTATAACGGAATAGCCATTGTCGTTCATCTGCCCGGCAACCTGGTGCCAGTCCAGCTGATCAATTTCTTGTTTCATGAAATTTAATTAAGTGACCAAAAAGTCTCCCCCGTCCTGGGGAGATTTAGAGGGGGCTTATACCGCCATTTTGTGAACCTGCGCAGCTTCCCAGCCAATAATGGCCGATTTGCGGGTTGGCCCCCAGTGGTAACCGCCAAATTCGCCTGTCGAACGGATCACTCTGTGGCAGGGTATCAGGAAGGCTACCGGGTTATCACCCACGGCGCTGCCTACCGCACGGCTTGCATTGGGCGACTGTATTTCCTTTGCCAGTGAGCCATAAGTTTCCAGTCCGCCCATCGGTATCCGCAGCAATGCTTCCCATACCTTTAGCTGGAACGGGGTTCCCTTTAAGTGTAGCTTGATGTTGGAGAGTTTAGACCAGTCCTTTTGAAAAATAAACATGGCTTCCTGCTGTACATGGTCTACCACTTGGTTATAGCGTGCATTTGGGAATTGCGTTTGCAGGCCTTTGAAAGCCTCATCGCGGTCATCGGCAAAGGCAAGGTAACAAATGCCTTTGCAGGTGGATGCCACCAGGATATTGCCGAAAGGGCTGTCTGCAAAACTATAATTGATCTGCAACGCCAGTCCGCCATTTTTATATTCGGCGGGTGTCATACCTTCGATATTGATGAATAGATCGTGTAACCGGCCGGTACCGGATAAACCCGTCTCAAAAGCCGCATCAAATAAAGTGGCCTGTTTTTCTTTTAGTATACCTTTGGCATATTCCACGCTTAAATATTGCAGGAATTTTTTTGGGCTGATGCCTGCCCAGTC
Organism: Mucilaginibacter sp.; assembly: GCF_035492695.1. Lineage (GTDB taxonomy): Bacteria > Bacteroidota > Bacteroidia > Sphingobacteriales > Sphingobacteriaceae > Mucilaginibacter. Next base: position 35,414 of record NZ_DATJJC010000007.1, read on the forward strand.
TGTAAACATGCGCTGGAAGTGGAAGGGGCTCATATTCACTTTTTCGGCTATATCATCCAGGTTGGGCTGATCCTTGAAATTTGTCCTGATGTAGTTGATCGCATCAGCTATACGCTGATAGTTGATCGTTTCCTGTGTTTCCATTGTCTTAATTTTATATAACAAAGGTACCCCGGCAGGTAGCGCTGTAAAACCCGGTTCTTGCTATCATTTGCGTGTCAATTCTCTTGTATAATAGCATTTTCCCATTCACCGGGACAATATTTTGGCTAATTTATGGTTACTTTTGACAACATTCCAGATCACTAAATATGAAAAAAATTCTTACAGCAATTCTTATCTTATCAGGTATTTACACAACTGCGCTTGCCCAGGCCCCGAACAATGGCGAATTCGGCATTAATGTGGGCCTGAATACATCTTCGGTACAGTATTCGGGCACGGGCGAGAACAGCGATTATAAAGTTGGCGTTAATTTTGGTATTTCGGGCGAATACTATTTTTCAGATCGCTGGGGCGTCAAAGCCAAAGTAATTTACGACCAGAAAGGTTGGGGTAACGGCTTTATACAATTGGAGGATGGCACCGAGATAGACGGCGTTAATTATCACCTTAATTATTTTACCGTACCAATAATGGCCAACTGGCATTTCGGCAGAAAACGCAACTGGTACCTGGATTTTGGTCCGTATGTCGGCTTTTTAGCAAGCGCGAACGAATCATCAAATAGCGCCGATATAAAACCGTTGTTTACCAGCACAGATGTGGGGATTGCCTTTGGCCTCGGTGTAAAAGTACCGGTATCGCGCACCGCGAGTGTGTTTTTTGAATACGACGGGCAAGGCGGCCTCAATAATGTATTTAAAGACAGCGATGGTACTTTCCAAAATATCCGGTCAAGCTTTAACGTAGGGCTTTTGTTCCCGATAGGAAAATAATTTGACGGAAACAGGTTAGTTAGATGCTAACCTGTTTCCTTTAAAAAAGTCCCATATTGCCTGGCAGGCATCCAGGTTATGACTTACCGAACCTACAATCATTTTTGGCAAATATTGTGATCCGCCGGGCCAGGTATGGCCGCCGCCGGTGATAGTATAACCCACCACATTGATATGGGTTGATGGGTTTTCATATTCTTCCTTTGTAATGCTGGTGCCATCGTTCACTTTCGGCGCCAGGTTGGTAATAACGGGTTTGTTATCGCATCCATCCATCAAAGCCCATTTTTTTAATACCTCTTCGTGCCCGTAAATGGTACCGCCGGCTCCCCTTTTCATTTTTCCCCCGGCGAAGGGCACGAGCGGATCATTGGTGCCCTGTATATACATCACCGGTATTGGTTTTACTGGCCTGTAACTTTCACTATTATCCATTGACGCAGCTACCACAGCTATTGCTGCAATCCGGTCGTGTAATTCACATGCCAGCCGCGATGCCATAAAGCCCCCGTTCGACATGCCCGTTACATAAATTCTTGACGCATCCGCAGGGTGGTGTTTGAGCATAAAAGTGATCAGCTGGTCAATAAACTTTACGTCGTTTACACCTTTATAGTGTGCCGGTGTGCCGCGGCCATCGTTCCAACTGCGGTCTATTCCCTGCGGGCAAACAATAATTACTTTGTCGCGGTCGGCAACAGGTTTGAAATTGGCGAATTTCATCTGCCTTTCCGCAGTTCCTAACCTGCCATGCAGTGAAATGATAACAGGCAGTTTATCAGCATTGCCTGTTCCTGCGGGGATATAAGTTATAAAATCGCGTTTGATGCCATCTACCGTGATAGTTTCGTTCCGTTGCTGTGCCGACAGATCAAAGCAAACCAGCATTAAAAGGAATAGTAAAAATGTTCTCATATTGGTTCGACGCTGTTAAGACCCAATGGTTTATCGTCAGCCTTTCAACATTTTCCCCATTTTTACAATGCTCATCACTTCTCCATCGGGCAAGGGGAGTTTTATCCGCTCCATTTCGGTATAACCCATTTTTGCATAAAAAGGCACACCGGGCAACGTGGCACCCATTTCCATCCTGCTGAACCCGTTCGCAATGGCTGCCTGCTCACATGCATTGATCAGCAATTGGCCAACGCCTTTGCGAGCTTTATCCGGATGCACAAAGAACGCCCGGATGCGCGCAGCATCTTTTGCCGAGTCCAGCATCGGGTCGGCTTCGGTCTTAAACTGGTCGCCGCCAAAAAGGGTGTTGCGCTTGCTCCATCCGCCGCATGCAATAAGCATTCCGTCTTCCTCCACAGCAAAATAAGTTTGATCGGTGATCAATTGCGTATCCACACCAAAAACATATTTGATGGCGCTTTCGGTTTCAGCGGGGCTATAATAGCCTGCACTTAGGCCTCGTGCCGATAGCGCGATCAACTCCAGTAATTGTGGTATATCTTTAATGTTGGCCGGGCGGATAGTTATTGGCATGCCCAATTATAATAAAACCGGGCAATATACAGGCAGTGTAATCCTTCAAGAAAAAAATCGACCTGCTTTACGCACTACGGAACTTTTTATTGCATTTGGCGCATTTGATGTCGCCGCCGCCTTTGTCTTCCCAATAATGGTCGCAGTTTGCTCTCAAATTTATCCGTGCGGTCACATAGGCTATCGCCAGGACGATGAATATTAACGTAGATAGGACACATACTAATGAGTACATAATAAAAGCAATTAGGGGCCAGGGCCGTTTATCAATGTATTCGTTTTGAGCAATAACTAACAAAACATCGGAATGTTTGTCATTTTTTCAATGGAATTATGGTAGATGTATTAAATTATTGCTTTTCAAGGGCTAATTTAGAAAATATGTTTTGTGTTTTAGGCACACTAAGGCAATTTTTTATATTGATGATTAAACTTTTGCCTGAATTTTAATAAGTATGGGTAGATAATTTCAATAATTATAAAAAAACACCCCGAAATGACTCCCATATTTAGCCGTTTAGCAGTCGGCCAGGGATTGAATAAGTATAGAAAAGGGAAAGTGTAACTGAAAGCAGGCAGAATTAATTAAACTTATGCCCGGTTTGGCTGTTGAATAGTAAAAAGCATAACAATGGCTATCTATAATATTATATATAAATCTCCGGAGGGCAAGGATTACCTGTGGAACGGAAGCTCGTTCGACCGGTTGAAAGAGGAAAACGAAAAGCTCTTTTTCAGTGGGAAAAGCTATGATGAAGATGAAATGCCCGGGGCACTGTTGAAAAGCTACAAAGCAGCCCGGGAATTATTCCCGGCTGATGAAGATATACGCTTGGAACCTGTTGAAATACCTGTAAACGATAAGGACACCGAAGGTGGCCATCGTCATAGGATGACAAGCTGATCAGGAATGAATATAGCTTTTTAAATGTTCGATGGTTTCCAGGTGTGTCAGGATGGTTTCTGTCACCAGGTCATTTATAGAGATGATACCGGATAATTTATCATTTCTGAAAACGGGCAGATAGCGGATATTATTTTCGCTCATAATATGCATGCAGGTTTCTACCGAATTGTCGGGTATGATATGGGGCAGGTCGGTCGTCATGATCTCGCGCACGGTGGTCTCATCTGATGATTTACCTTTCAGGATTACTTTCCGGGCGTAGTCGCGTTCGGTCAGCAATCCAAGGTAGTCCCCGTTTTCGGTAACAATTACCGATCCTATGTTTTTATCGTCCATCAGGCGCAATGCGTCCAATACCGAGGTCTCAGCGTCGATGGTAATAGCGCCCCCTCCCTTGCGGGCGAGTATATCCGAAACTTTTTTCATAACGTACAGATTTAGTGGCAAACAGGCTTATAACCAAATATACAAAATGAATAATAACAAAGTAATAAAACCAATTATTTATTTTAGCGTACTCTTTAAACCATCCACGATGAAGAAACAATTAATAAGCCTGTTGCTCACCTTTCTTTTTGCCGGTACGGCTGCATCGGCAATGCAGACCGACACCGGGAAATATTTTACCTCGTTTGATGGTGTTAAAATCTACTACGAGGTAAAGGGTGCAGGTTACCCGGTGGTATTGGTGCATGGGTTTACAGGCACCAGCCAGGGCTGGAAAAGAGGAAAACTTTATGGCGATTTGCTGGCAGACGGTTACAAGGTAATACTGATTGACCTGCGGGGCAACGGGCGATCGGATAAACCCCACACCGATGAAGCCTATGCCAATAATGCTGAAGCTAAAGATATTATAGGTTTGGCCACGCTGCTGGGCTTAAAAAAATACGATGTAGTTGGTTACTCGAGAGGGTCCATCATTGCGTCGAGCCTGATGCTTATGGATAAAAGGGTGAACAAAACTGTGATGGGCGGTATGGGCGATGGTTATACCGATCCGGAATGGCCGCGCAGGATACATTTTTATAAGGCATTAATGGGCGACACCTCATACCGCGAAACTGACGGGTTGATGAAATGGGTGAACAGCCAGCCTTTTGATAAATTGTGCCTGGCCCTGCAGCAAAAGTATCAACCCTCAACCAGCCAGGCGGAACTGTCAAAAGTGAAAAAACCTGTGCTTATTATTCGCGGCACAGAAGACAAGGAGAACGGGTCCGAAATCACGCTTAAAAAGATGATCCCCAATGCACAACTGGCTTACGTTCCCGGCGATCATAATTCTGCATCGGGTACCATGCAGTTCGCAAATGCTGTTATTAATTTTATAAAATAGGAAAGCTGCCAACAGGGCATTATAAGCTTACATAACGTAAGCTGTTTGTTACAAAATGGCAAGTAAAAAATCGGGAAAATATATTTCCCGTAATTCAAATATTATATTATATTTGGTGGAGAGTAACTGTCTGATAAACATTTTGATACGTATTGCCGGCCTTAAAGCATCTGTAGATTCATCATTCCGACGCATTTACTGACAGTAATAACAACTCGGCGCATTTTTTATGTTAAAACGCATACTTGTCCTTGATGATAACGAGGATATACTTGAAGTTGTCCACGAGGCTTTGTCGTATTCACAATTCGACGTGAAAAGCATTTCGGAATGTGCCGGGCTTATGGCGATAGTGGACGAGTTCAAACCTGATCTTATATTGCTTGACTACCGCATTTCGGGAACTAACGGCGGCGATATTTGTCGTCAAATTAAGACCCACCCCAAGTTCGGCAACCTGCCTGTGATCATTTTTTCGGCCTACATCAACCACGACGACGAGATTTTGGCTTATGGCTGCGATGCGGTTATTAATAAACCATTCGACCTTATCGAATTGATAGCCAAGGTAAATGAGCTGGTCTATTAAAGTTGATGCGTAAATCAATCCATTAGAATTTCTTCAATTATAAAATTCTTTAAACAATAATTAATTCCTAATTGTTGTAAGCGTGATTTTGTGTCTATTGGTTAAATGGCGACTTAACACATTGTTAACGTGGGATTTTAGTTCAATTTTGATGACGTGGTTATCTTTATTGCCATTATACAATAAATACAATATCCCCTAATTGTATCATGCATGGAAACGTTACTAAATGTCCCCGATTTAGCCGAAAAAGCCCACGGTAAAATGCCGCTTTGTCCCAAATGTAAAGTCGAACTTGGGTACAGGGTCAGGCGTGGGTTTGTTTTCAAACAGGTGCTGAACTGGCTACCGGTAAAAAGATATTTTTGCTATAAATGCAAACGCAAGCATTACATCTGGAATTAAATTTTTGTTAAATTTTAATTAAGCAAAGCATATTTTTTTATAAAGACATATTTGCTACATTTGGTGTTCTTTAAAAACGAAGTGTTATGCATGCTTTATGGATTTGACCATAAAAACTAAACCTGATAAATCACATTATTGCCGCCGGTGCGGCGCTCCATATCATTTTCAGTTACACAGGAACTGGTTTGTAAAAAATCTATTATTTTTTTTACCGCTGAGAAAATACTTTTGCGCCAAATGCCGCAAAGCAAGTTATGTTATGGTTAAAAAAGGTTCGGCACGGGAACCTTACAAGGGATAACACCTGCCAATATTTGTGTACCAAAAAGAGCTCTTTTTATGCACTAAAATCTGTATACTTTTTAAATTACGCATCAACCGGCTTTTTAACATCGCATAAATTATTAACAAAAAGTAAAAATAAAATACAACCGGTGATGGCTGTGTTTGCTGTGGTTTGGCTATTTTAGACTGATATGCAATGGTTTGCATCGATTTTTGGTACAAGTTTTGTTTAATAGCTTCCAATATAAAATATAAAGCCAAAAAGATGCGAAGGATTTTAGCAGTTGACGACAACGAAGATATATTGGATATCATGAAGCTTATACTGGAAGATTGTGGTTACGAAGTAGAAACACTTACAGATGGGAATGCGATTTTTGAAGCCATAAAACAAACTCATCCCGACCTTATCTTACTCGATGTGATGCTTGGGAATGCCGATGGGCGCGAGTTGTGTAAAGAAATAAAAGCCAGGACTGAAATGCAGGACATACCGGTTATCCTCGTTTCGGCAAGCCACCAGGTGGCCGAACGTTTTACACTGAATAGCGGAGCGCCGGATGATTTCTTGGCGAAGCCTTTTGATATTAACGACCTGCTTGCCAAAGTTGAACATAACCTGGCAGCTGCTTAACACTGTTTTAGAACAGGATCATTTAACCCCTAATTCTTTTAGTTCCTCATCTATGCGGGTATTCCAATCGGCCTGTGCCCGGCGGTCGTTACCATGATGAGTATCGTGGTCGTATTGATTTTGCATACTTGTTAGTTCGCGCAGGGTTTCCAGGTACTCCATGCTGATAGACGCCTCATAATTATCAGGAGTAACTCCCATAGCAGCAATTTTTTTCTTGAAATGTTCGCCTACTATTTTGGCTATATCAAAATGCCGTTGCTCGTGGTTTAATGAATAAGCGTCCAGCGCATTGCTTTTTACCCAACTGCCACTTTTTGGCATGTCCACTTTCACAGCTATTTCAAGCTTGATCACTCCCTTTTCAACTTCCACGTGCTCTGTATATCCTATACCGGCAAATATTTCCGCATCAAAAACACCGGCACGGGGCTTATCCTTAAAATCATCCCAGGCAAGCGGCCTGTTAACAGCATAATAAATGGTATCGCCTTCGGGCTTTTCGGTATAGTCGGAAAATGCGACGCTCACTGATTTTGCCAGCCTGATATCCTTTTGAGCATACTCCTCTATCCAGTTATTGAACCATTTGATTGCACCCTCAATACCATGCCTCAATATGGTTTCAGGGAATTCGGTTTGCCCGTAAGAGCGCATATAACGTAAGCCGCTTTTATATTCAACCAGTTCCAGCACGCCATAATCTTTCCGGAGCCCGAAGGAGATCGCCATCGTAAGATGCCCATTTACACCGCCGGCGCCGGAGTCTGTTTCCGCGAGTTTAAAATCGTGCAGGGTAACAATTACCGGCCTTAGATCTGTGTTCTGACTTAGATTGCGGGTGATAAACAGTTTGATAGCATTTGCAGCGCCGTCTTTCAGATCAGCCAGCCGGGTTTTATATGCTACTCCTTCTTTATAAACAAGCGTAGCCACAATATCTTTTTCGGTACGCTCATCAGCCACACCGGCGATATAAAATTCGCCCGGAATAAAATTTAATTTTTCATTGCGCAGGGTAATGGCATTGTTTGCCGTTTGCGCTTTAACGCCACCCAAAAACAAAATATTAACAAATAAAAACAATAGAATTTTTAAGTGGTTAATGCACATACTGTTTGCAACGAATTGATTGTAATTGTATTACACCATAAGAAAGTTTTCCACACCGATAACAAGGCATAAACAGCACCGTTCATTAATTAAAATGTGTTATTCACATTTGTGAATTACTTGTGTGGATTGCATTTTTGCGTTATAATTACTTTCGCATAATATATCTCGCGCTATGAGCCAATTGAAATACGTTTACCTGTTTTTTCTGATACTAATTACTGTTACCGCCAGCGCCCAGCAAGACCCATCATACCAGATATACCGCACTTATCATACCGCACTCGACCTGATGAGCAAAGGTAAGTATGCTGCCGCTGCCGAACAATTCCGCCTGGTGGAAAGGCCACGTTTGGAAACAACCACACAGCCAAAATACGAGTCGCAATTGTCGCTGGTAAAAGAGGATGCTCAATACTACGAAGCTTTTTGCGCATTGCAGCTTGGCAACGACGATGCCGAGAGCCTTTTTATGAAATTTATTAAGGACCATCCCGAGAACCCGCTTACCAAGCTGGCATATTTTGATATAGGTAAATTTTATTTTAAGCAGGGGAAATTCGAAGAGTCGCTCAAATGGTTCGATAAAGTTTCGGCGGGCGAACTTAGCGGCAGCGAGAACGTGGAATATAAATTCCGGAAAGGGTACGCTTATTTTGAGACAAAGGACTTCGCGAAGGCACAGCCGCTGTTCAGCGAAGTAAAAAATACCAATTCGCAGTTTACCGTCGATGCTACTTATTATTTTGCTTATATAGCCTACCTGAATAAGGATTACCACCTGGCGCTGGTAAATTTTGAGCGCATAAAAACGTCAAAAAAATACCAGGATAGTTATCCTTATTATATTACCGCTGTTTATTTCCTGGACAGGAGATATAATGATGTGATTAACTATGCTGTGCCTATCCTGAAAACTACCCATCAGCAGCACGAGACGCAAATGCTGGATATTGTTGCCGCTTCCTACTTCGCGATAGCCGATTATAAAAATTCCGTAGCTTATTACGACCGCTTTGCACAACAGGATAAAGGTAAAACCCAAAACACGCAGGACAGTTACCAGATGGGTTATGCCAATTACAAAATTGGCAATTATACCAAAGCTGCCCGCGAACTGGTAAAGCTGGTTGATCAGAATGATATTTACAGCCAGAACGGTAACTATACACTTGGTAATGTATTCCTGAAGCTGAATAATAAGCAAAGTGCCCGCAATGCTTTCTTCGTGTCGTCAAAGATGAGTTTTGACCCGCAATTGCAGGAGGACGCTTTGTACGAATACGCCAAATTATCCTACGAACTTGACTTTAATACCCAGGCGCTGGAAGCCACGCGGCTTTACCTGAAAAACTACCCCCGCTCGGCCAGGAATGACGAGATGAAAACTTTACTGGGCGAGGAACTTCTGAATTCGCACAATTATAAGGAAGCGGTAGAAATCCTGGAGCCGATACCCAATAAGTCGGCCAGTGCTAAAACTGCTTATCAGAAAGTGACCTATTATCGCGGACTGGAGTTTTATAATGAGCGTGCTTTTGAAAATGCTATTGGTATTTTCCTGCGGTCGCTAAAGTTCCCGATGGATAAAAAAGTACAGGCCCAAACCGTGTACTGGATGGCCGAGGCGATGTACGAAGTGCGCAAATACAGCGAATCGGTTACCAATTTCGAGCGCTTTTTGGACATGGATGCCGCTGCAGACCTGCCTAATTATAATTACGCAAATTATGGGTTGGGTTATGCCGCCTTCGGCGCGGAACAATACCGCAAGGCGGCTACTAATTTTGAGAAATTCCTTAGAGGCGGAGAAACCGATAAGAATACCATCAACGATGCTGTAACCCGTTTAGCCGACAGTTATTTTGTGTTGAAAAGCTACGGACAAGCACGCGAATATTATGACCGGATCGTCAATCAGCATAGCAAAGGCGAGGATTATGCCCTATTCCAGCGCGGTATGATACAGGGCTTGCAGGGCAACCCCGATGCAAAGATCAGCACCCTGGGCGACGTACTGAACCAGTTCCCTAATTCGGACTATGCAGATGATGCCTCGTTCGAGATCGCTTATACGTATTTCCTTAAAGGAGATGGAACCACCGCAAAAGCCGACCTGCTTGCCATGATAGAGAAATATCCGCGCAGCAGTTACATACCAAGGGCATTGGTTACCATGGGCCTTATAGATTATAATGCCGGCAACGATGACCTGGCTATTGTTTCGTTCAAAAAAGTGATAGCCGATTATGCGTCGACAGATGAGGCGAAACAGGCATTAAAGCAAATTGAAAAGATATACACCGATAAAGGTGATGCCCAAACGTTTATAGCATACGCTGCGACGACACCCATAGGCAACTATACGGCATCTGAACAGGAGGGTATCATGTTTAACGCAGCGAACAGCCTGTACCTGCGCGGCGATGCAGCCGGAACAGTGCAGGCGGTTAGCGCTTATTTTGATAAGTTTCCAACCAAGCCTATTTATGAGAAACAGGCAAGATTTATTCGGGCCGAGAGCCTGGTAGCTTTAGGCAAGCCGAACGATGCCGTTGCCGATTATAACGTTATCCTGAACGATTGGACCAGCGCCTACACCGAAAAATCGCTTATCAGCATGGCCAAATTATATATCGCCCAAAAACGGTATAACGATGCCATAGTTTACCTGAAAAAACTGGAGACAACGTCGGAATACAAGGCAGATTATTCCTTCGCCATCAACAACCTTTTATTATGCTATGCGCAAATGAATGCGCCGGACGATGCGCTAAAATATGCCAAGCTGATCCGCGATTATGAAAAATCGTCCCAGGAAGAGAAATTTAAAACAGGCTTGTATGCGGGGCTGGCTTATTTACAAAAAGGCGACACCACATCGGCAGTAAAAGAGTTTGAATATACCGTGGCCAACACTAAAACTATTGATGCGGCCGAGGCGAAGTACAACATCGCTAACATCGAATACCACAAACGCCAGTATAAAACGTCGCAAAAAACCTGTTTCGACCTGGTGAAGGAATTGCCGAATTATGATTACTGGGTAGCAAAAACCTTCCTGCTGCTTGCGGACAATTATGTAGCATTGAAGGATGATTTCCAGGCCAAGGCAACTTTACAAAGTATCATAGAGAATTATAAGGGTAACGACGATATATTACCCGCAGCCAGGCAAAAGCTTGATGCAATAAGTCCGGGCGGAAAACGGAAAGCTAAGCCGGATACGGATCAAAAAGCAACGCCTGATACGACGAATGATGCGAAACCCGATACAACTAACCAGAAGGACAACTAAGCATAAGAGGACAGAAAGATGAAATTCAGATATATATACGCGCTTCTTGCCTTAGTAATGGTGTTTTTCTTTGCTCCGGCTAATGCACAGAACAAAACATCTAAAAAGAATACAAAAACAACAAAAAAAGCGCCTGCAAAGAAGCCGGCAGCTAAGCCGGCTGCACAGAAACCGGCGGCTAAGCCTGAAAAGCAGGCAGCGCAGGATACGACGAAAAAAGGCGACCAGCAAAGCGGCGGCAATTTGTCGGAAGAGATCATCGTGACCACTAACTACAAACCGGTGCTGGCCGATGCAGTAAAGATCCGGCTGAATCCCGACCTGTCTGACAAAACTCCTTTTAAGGCGCCGTTAACCTATGTTACCCTCGATAAGCGCCTGGAACGCAATACCGATATCCGCCAGCTCGACCCGATGAAAATGCCGCCCGAGGTTGATTCGGTGCCGTCAAATAATTATGCCAGGTTGGGCGTAGGCAACCTGAAAACAACCTATGGCGAACTTTATGTGAACAATGGTAAGGATGAGGCTTTGCAAATTGGGGCCTTTGCCAAACACCTGGCGCAAAGCGGTTCCATTAATAAGCAGAATGATATGCGCGATGAGATCGGCGGTTTTGTTAAAGGCATAACGGATGATAATACCTTCAGCGCAAGAGTGAATTATAAGCGCAGGGGAACTTATTTCTATGGTTTCGATGAACTTAATCCGCCTGGGGCCTTCGCACCGCAAAAGCAACATTTTAGTACGCTGAGCGGTGAGGCTGAGATCACCAAGAACTTTAAGGATGTACCTAACGAGTTTACCTACGCTGTTAAAATAGATGGTTATAAATGGAACGATGCTTTCCAGGCGAGTGAAAACAACCTGGTGCTGACAGGATTTATCAACGAAACCGTAAAACAGTTTTATGCGGGGTTGAACGCCTCGCTCGATCTGGGCACTCAAAAGGACAGCCTTTATTCGTACAGCAACAGCCTGGTACGGTTAAACCCATACCTGAAATTCCAGGGAGATTTTTACAAGATAGATGCAGGTTTGAACCTGGTGCGCGAGTTCGGCTTTTCTTCCCGTCCGTTTGTGTTTCCTGCTGTAAGGCTTGAGTTACAGGTGATACCTAAATACCTAAGGATATTTGCTGAGGCTAAGGGCGACGTAAACAAAGCATCGCTGCGCGACTTCTCGGATGAGAACCCGTTTATCGGGCAAAATATCACCATCATCAATTCGGTGGATAAGCTGGATATCAGTTTAGGTTTAAAGGGGACCATAGCGCCCGGTCTCGGTTTTAAGGCAACCGTATTCCGCAATAGCGTAAAGGACCTGCCTATGTTTGCCAACACAACGTTTACCGGCAGCAATAATAAATTCTCCGTTATTTATGATCACGGCAATTCCAAGATCAGCGGGTTTAATGGTGAACTGGATTTCAGGGCGTCGGAAGATTTTGACCTGTTTGGGCGTGTCGAGTTCAAAAACTATGAGATGGCTACTGAGGCTGAGGCCTGGAACCTGCCTAAATTTAAACTGACCACGGGCGCAACCGTGCATATTACTAAACAGCTTAGTGTGAATGGTACCTTATATTACCGCGGCAGCGCTTATGACCGCATATACAGCGTATCGCCGGTTGATGGCCCGCCGGTTGCGACTATAGTGACAATCAAAGGCTTTGCCGATTTGAAAGGCGGCGTGGAATATAAGATCAATAACCGCATATCGATATTCGGGCAGGTGAATAACATCTTAAATTCAACAAATCAGGTTTGGCTATACTATCCTAGCTACGGATTTAATATATTTGGCGGTGTCGGGTTTCATTTTTAACTGTTGGTGTTGCCTGATTTATAACAAGTTGGGATGGATTTAGCCATTTATATAAACGAATTACTGGGCTTACAAGGCGAAGTAAATGTGCCGGGGATAGGAATTTTTGCCCAAAAACGCGTTAATGGCTATTATAACGAGGAAGAAGGAAAATTTTATCCGCCGCAGCACGAGATAGTCTTCAACCCCGATTCGACAGATGATAGCGGGTTGGCGGATTATATCTCGCAAAAGAAAAATATCTCGCCGGCGTCGGCGAAGTATTTTATTGAGAAATATGCGGCAGGGATACAGCAGCAGGCATCGTCTGAAGGAGCGGTAATTACCGGGCTTGGCCAGTTATTTTATGAGTATTCGACGCTGACTTTTAAAGCGGATAAAAACGCACAGGCTAATGATCCAGCTTTTTACGGACTTTCCCCTGTGGAGCCATACAAAGCAGCCGATCCTTCCGTTAAAGAAGAAATACCTGCAATACCCGATACCCCGGGTGAAGAGCAGGCAGAAGAAATTCCGGTTGATGACGTTAACGACGAAGCGGCTGCAGACGAAGCACCTGTTGAAGAAGAAACTTCAGATGCCGAAACCGTTGAGGAGGAACCGGTTGATGAGTATGAGCAGGAAGAAAGAGGCAGCGGCAGGAAGTGGGTAGTGATATTGCTCGTTGTAATGGTTTTGTTGCTGACATTTGGCGTTAGCTATCAGTATAAACCTGAATGGTTCGGCAAAAAAAGGCGGGTTGATACCACCATCATCATCAATGGCCCTCCGCCCGCACCGGTTAAAAAACAGGATACAGCCAAAAGCAGCCCTGTAACCGCCCAGGATACAACGGCCAAAACCGTAGTAACAGATACTTTTGGACTGCGGCATTACGATATTTTGGGGGGCGCATTTAGATCGTTGCCAAAGGTTAACGAAGCGCTTAAAAATTATGCAACCCTCGGGTTAAAACCACGCCTGTTAAAACACGCAGCCGGTAATTATTATAAAATCACCCTGGGTACTTATTTTAATAAAGCCGATGCACAACGGGCACACGACAGTATCTTGAACATCACCGGGATAAATAAGAAATTCATTTACATACAACCATACATACCAAAGAAAAAATGATGCTATTAGCGCAAATAACCGATACGGCCCACAAATTGGTCGATACGGCTAAAAATTTACCACAAGTTACAGCGCAGGACGATCTGCGGTTTGGCGACCTGCTGATCAAGGGCGGATGGATAATGCTGCCCATCGGTTTATTGGCTGTGCTTGGCCTCGTAATATTTTTTGAACGCTATTTTACCATACGCAAAGCTGCCAAGGATGAATCGAACCTGATGAGCCAGGTGCGTACCAGTATCCTCACGGGCAAACTCGAGTCGGCCATCGCTATTTGCCGCAACAGTAACTCGCCATTGGGCCGAATGCTCCAAAAGGGTTTGCTGCGCATCGGCAGGCCAATCAAGGATATTGAAGGGGCCATCGAGAACATAGGTAAGCTGGAAGTATCAAAGCTGGAAAAGAATATCAATATCTTGGGTATTATAGCCGGTATAGCTCCCATGTTCGGGTTTTTGGGAACCATTTATGGGGTGATCAAGATTTTTTATGACATATCCAAAACAGATAACATCAGTATGGGCGTTATATCCGGGGGGCTGTATGTGAAGATGGTGACATCGGCCGCGGGCCTGATGGTGGGTATTGTGGCTTATGTATGCTATCACATTTTAAATATGATGGTAGATAAGGTAATATTGAAACTGGAGACCGATGCTATAGAATTTATCGACCTGTTAGAAGAGCCAAGCAAATGAACCTGAGAAAAAGACATAATAGGATACCTGCCGAAGTACAAACCTCGGCCATGAACGATATCATGTTCTTCCTGCTGCTTTTTTTCCTTATCGCTTCGGCTGTAACTAACCCAAATGTAATTAAGTTGCTGTTGCCAAAATCATCTTCGGGGCAGGCGGTGTCGAAAAAGACCATTTCGGTAACCATAACCCAGGACCTGAAATATACGGTGAACAATAAGCCGGTAAAAATAGAAGATATGCAGGCAGCGCTGATGGAATATAAACAACAAACTGCTGAATTGACCATAGTTTTGGCAGTGGACCGCACCGTTGCAATTCAGAACGTGGTGCAGATAATGGATATAGCACAAAAAATGAACATAAAACTGGTTTTGGCAACGGAACCGAAGGGGTGAATTGTGAATAGTGAGTGGTCAATAATCCGTAACCCCATTCATCATTCACCATTCACCATTGACTAAAAGAAATGGAATATCAGCAACAGGAAGAAAATAATTATCCCAAAGCATTTTTGGCGACGGGCATTATTATGGCCGTGCTGATGGCGATGTGCTATTTTATTGTATTCACCAGCCCTCCTCCTCCTGAAATGGGCACAGGGGGCATCCTGGTAAATTATGGCACTACCGACGAAGGCATGGGTAACGACATAACAAGTACCGAAGAGCCATCTAAAGCCGAACATCCTAACCACACCAAGCCCAGCAAAGTTACACCGGCGCCGCCGACACCAGAGAAAACACAGGTGGAGCAAAGCGACAAGAAGGTTGTTACGCAGAACACCGAGGATGCGCCGGAAGTAAATTCGACAGCTAAAAAGCCGAGCAAGACCGTAGCCACCGAAGCACCTGCAAAGCCAGCAAAACCCACCTTGAACCAAAACGCATTATATAAGGGCAAAAGTAACGGCGCATCGGGCGAGGGTGACGGCACCACCAATACCCCCGGTAACCAGGGTAAACCCAACGGCTCTACACTTGCCAACAACTATGACGGCACAGGATCGGGCAATGGCGGTCTGAATATGGCGCAGCGGAGCTGGGTTAACAAGCCCTCGGTTGAGGACAACCACCGCAGTACAGGGCGTATCGTGGTGGAGATACATGTGGATAAGAACGGCAAC
This sequence comes from Mucilaginibacter sp., assembly GCF_035492695.1. Lineage (GTDB taxonomy): Bacteria > Bacteroidota > Bacteroidia > Sphingobacteriales > Sphingobacteriaceae > Mucilaginibacter. The sequence goes on from NZ_DATJJC010000007.1 coordinate 51,183, forward strand.
GTTATCTCGGCAACTGCCGGTGCAAAAGGTACCACCATTACAGATTACGACCTGTTTACCAGGTGCGAGAACGCAGCCAAAAATGCTAAACTTAACTCGCCCGAAAATGCCCCCGATGTACAGGTAGGGTATGTGACCTTTGTATTTAAAGTAAGATAGTTCAGTTTGCAGCACCAGGTTTGCAGTTTACAGTGCCAAATTGCATAGTTTTGCATCCATATTACAGGTAACTGCCTGCGGCAGGCTGCCAACTGAAAAATGGACTACAAAGCCACCCTCGACTATCTCTACAGCCAGCTCCCGATGTTCACCAGGGACGGCGCATCAGCGTTCAAAAAAGATTTAACAAACACCCTGGCGATGTGCGAACGGCTGGGAAATCCTCAGCGGCAGTTTAAAAGCGTTCATATCGGCGGCACTAACGGAAAGGGGTCTACATCGCACATGCTGGCCGCAATTTTGCAAACCGCAGGGTATAAGACAGGCCTTTATACTTCGCCGCATTTAAAGGATTTCAGGGAACGTATCCGTATCAATGGGGACATGATCAGCGAACAACACGTGGTTGATTTTGTGGAAGATCATAAATCTGATTTCGAAGAGATCAAACCATCTTTTTTTGAAATGACGGTGGCGATGGCCTTTGATACTTTTGCAAAGGAGAAGGTTGATATTGCTGTTATCGAGGTTGGGCTTGGCGGGAGGCTGGATTCGACCAATATAATCACACCATTATTATCTGTGATTACCAATATTGGCTGGGACCATGTAAACATGCTGGGCGATACGCTGCAACTGATAGCAGGCGAAAAGGCGGGAATTATTAAACCCGGCATACCGGTTATTATTGGCGAGTACCAACCCGAAGTAGCTGATATTTTTATCAATAAGGCCAAAGATAAAAATGCACCCATCGATTTCGCTTCGGCTGAATGGAATGTGCTGGAGTCGGAAGCCGGAAGTCAGGGGTCGGAAATCATTTCGGAATCTTTAAATTTTACTATTGTAAAAAAGGACTCAGGCCTCGGGGCTTTGGACTTAAAACTCGACCTGCCCGGAAGCTACCAGCTTAAAAATGTGAAAGCGGTACTATCGGCTGTTGAGGAACTAAAAAAACAGGGGTTTGCAATAACGGACGAAGATGTGAAAACCGCTCTCGGGCAGGTTAAAAAATTGACCGGATTACATGGCCGGTGGGAGGTGCTGAACTATCATCCGCTGACCATTTGCGATACCGGCCATAACCCGGAAGGTATTGCCGAGGTGCTGAAAAATATTCAACGCATAAAATATCACCGCCTCCATTTTGTGATAGGTATGGTGAATGATAAGGATATCAGCAAGATACTGGCGATGCTGCCTGATAATGCGGTCTACTATTTTTGCAAGCCGGATATTCCGCGCGGATTGGAAGCAGAAACGCTCCGGCAAAAAGCAGAAAGCTTTGGGCTTCATGGCAAAACTTATCCATCCGTTTTAACGGCCTTTAATGCAGCCCGTGCCAATGCTGGCGAAGAGGACCTGGTATTTGCCGGCGGAAGTACTTTCGTAGTAGCCGAAATAGTTTGACAATAATTAAACCTGCGGGGGCTTATCCCTCTATTTACCGAGTGGGTAACCTTTATCAATCCAGTCAGTTTTCAGGTTAGTTGCCAGGTCGAGTACTTTAACGTTCGAAAATCCCAGTTTTTTCAACTCAAGGTACGCCGGGCTGACATTAGGGCATTTCGAAAAAGGACAGCAACCGCAGTAAATTACAATAGCCGTATTTTGAGGTAGATCTTTTACGGTATTTTTCAATTTTTCCAGGTTTTCGGCATTACTGGCCGCGCCGATGTGCCGGGCGCCTTTAATATTTTCCACCGCGCCGATATTAAATATGAGCGGAGTGGCGGTGCTGTTATTTTTCAGATCAGCAGCTAACGCCGATGGTTCTATTAATTCGTTGCTTGCCCAGGGCTTTTTCAAGCCTAATAAAACATTGGGGTCTTTAGAAACTTGTGCTTTTGACGTAATACCTAACAAGATCAACAGGATAGAAAATAAAAGTGGCTTTAATGGATTTCTTTTCATGTTTCAAAGGTACTATTACTGCATTAGTTTTTCGCCGATATGGTATTCAACACCGGTAATATATAAAAGTAAAATTGCACCCCGTTGTTTTATTGTTTTTCCCAAATAACTTCGCCAGTCGCTGCTCCGCCGGTTGTTGGTGAAGGAACAGTATATTTAAAAACCTTGCCGTCAAACTCAAATGGCCTTACTTGTGTGGTGCCTTCCCAGTTAGGAAAAGAAGCATGATCGATCATAAAAGTAATGGTGTGTTTGGAATCATCTGCCGAATATCTCCCAAAATGTGTGTTGCTTCCCCGGATAGCTTGTCGGTTTTCCTCGTCCGTCCCCTTACTTTTATCACCCGATTGAAACTTTGGCCGGTTTGCACTTAATATCTGCAGGCTGTAATTCCCGGCTGTATCGAACATTAGTATGCCTTTAGGGTGATCGCCATAAAGATGTACCCGGCTGCCGTCAGGTTTGATATTGTCGACCACCAGCAGGGTATAGGTTCCTGCGATTTTTGGTTTAGCCATGTTTTTTTGCGCATAAGCGAAGCTGCACATCAGCAGCAAAAAACTTAATATCGATCTAGTTTTCATGCCTCAAAGCTATATTTGCGATATGGACGAATCAAGTATGCACAAAAAAGTAACCGGGTTACTAAATGGTTACCATGCTGGTTTTTAGATAGATTAATTTAAGGGAAATGGAAAAGAAAACTAAACACCCTGAGCCAAAGTGTGGCATAGACTATGCTTTTCAACGCATCGGCGGAAAATATAAGGGCAGAATTTTATGGCGACTTCGTTTAGGAACCCTGCGATATGGCGAACTGAGAAGAACCGTGACGGGCGTTACGGCTAAAATGCTTACCCAGGCGTTAAGGGAATTGGAAGACGATGGACTTATTGAAAGAAAAGTTTATGTTGAAGTTCCTCCTAAAGTAGAATATTCATTAACTGATGCGGGAAAGGCACTACTCCCTTTCCTGTCCCAATTAAGAGATTGGGCGAAAGAACAGATGCTGGTAAATCACATCGAGGCTTTGCCGGGCTCTTTTCTGAAATAGGGTGTATTTAACACACACTTTTTATATAAAAATCTTACTTTAGGGCTCACTAAATCAACTTCTGAAATGACCTGGCTTCCTTCTTCCAACCGATATGAAAAAATGATCTACCGCCGTTGCGGGCGCAGCGGCATTAAACTCCCTGCGGTATCGCTTGGGCTTTGGCACAACTTCGGCGGGGTGGATGTGATGGATAATTTCCGCAAGATATTACACCTCGCATTTGATAGCGGTATTACCCATTTCGATCTTGCTAACAACTATGGCCCGCCTCCGGGCTCGGCCGAGGAGAATTTTGGGATCGTGTTAAAGAAGGATTTTCGCGGCTATCGCGATGAACTGATCATCTCCAGCAAGGCGGGCTATACGATGTGGGACGGCCCTTATGGCGATTGGGGATCAAAAAAATATTTAGTGTCCAGTCTTGACCAAAGCCTGCAGCGCATGGGTTTGGACTATGTCGACATTTTTTATCACCACCGTCCCGATCCGGAAACCCCGCTGGAAGAAACCATGGGTGCGCTCGATCTGATCGTTCGCCAGGGGAAGGCTTTATACGCCGGTATTTCCAATTACCCGGCAGATGAGGCTGCTAAAGCTATTGCTATATTGAAAAAATTGGGCACGCCTTGTTTGATCCATCAGCCAAAATACTCTATGTTCGAGCGTTGGGTAGAAGGAGGCTTACTGGATGTATTGGAACAGGAAGGCGTAGGTTGCATACCCTTTTCGCCCTTGGCACAGGGGCTGCTAACTAATAAATACCTGCATGGAATTCCTGAAGACTCGCGGGCAGCTAAATCAACCGGTTTTTTGCAGGTAAGCCAGGTTACTGACGACCGTATCGCGCAGATAAAGAAACTGAATGATATTGCCCTCAAACGCGGTCAAACGCTGGCGCAGATGGCTTTAGCCTGGTTGCTGAAAGATCAGCGGGTAACCTCGGTGCTGATAGGCGCAAGTCGACCGGAACAACTGGCGGATTCGCTTAAATGTTTGGACAATATTGAGTTTTCATCGGACGAGTTAGGTCAGATAGAAAGTATCCTGAGATAAATTCAATAGGGATTGCCGTTGGCTTTAGCTAAAGGTCAAATATCAAATATTGGAAAAAATCGGCTTAAGCCGAATTGTTATAAAACCATGAACGACATCAAATGGGGCATCATTGGTTGCGGTAACGTGACTGAAAAGAAAAGCGGGCAGGCCTATAATAAAGCCCCAAACAGCAAATTGGTTGCGGTAATGCGCCGCGATGCTGCCAAAGCTGCCGATTATGCCGCGCGCCATCACGTGGACCGCTGGTACTCCAATGCCGATGAGTTGCTGAGCGATAAAGAGGTTAACGCGGTTTCCGTGGCTACGCCACCGGCGTCCCATTTGGATTATGCTGTCGCTGCGCTAAAAAAAGGCTTGAATGTTTATGTCGAAAAGCCTGTTACCCGCACCTCGGCGGAGGCGGAGGCGATGGCCGGCGCTGTAAAACAGTATAATGGTAAACTCACCGTGGCGCATTATCGCCGTGCACTGCCTATGTTCCTTTACGTAAAAGACCTGCTGGCGAAAAAAACGATAGGTGATGTCCGCACTGTGCAAATAAGAATGTGGAAGAGCATAAGACCCGATTTGATAGCCAACTCCGAAACGAATTGGCGGGTAAACCCTGAACTGTCTGGCGGCGGTTATTTCCATGATCTTGCCCCGCACCAGCTCGACCTGATGCTTTACTTTTTTGGCGAACCGGAAAAATATCATGGTTTTTCACTGAATCAATCGGGAACTTACCCGGCTGACGATCACGTTTGCGGCGAAATTCTGTTCAAAAACAAAGTGGTGGTCAATGGTTCCTGGAGTTTTAACGTGGCGGAAAGCCAATCGACCGACTTATGCGAGATCATCGGTACGGAAGGGAAGATCAGTTTCCCGTTCTTCGGCACTTTTGTAAGCTGGGAGAACGAGCGGGATAAGCAAACGGTAAACTTCACCCATCCCGAACACATACAGCAACCTATGATCGAAAAGATAGTGACTTATTTCAGGGGCGAAGGACCAAATCCCTGCCCTATAGAAGAGGCAGTGACTTTAATGAAAATATTGGATGCGTTTACCGGTAAAGACAAATAGTGTGTCATTTCGAACGAGAGTGAGAAATCTTATATGCTACTTATAGGTGATACAGCTTTTATAAGATTTCTCCTCGTTCCTCGTCGAAATGACATTTTCTTTTGAAATTAACTTTTCTTCTTCGGCACTTTAGCGCCTTCTTTACGTGCTTCGGACAAGCCAATAGCTACTGCCTGTTTTTTACTGGTCACTTTTTTGCCGCTGCCGCTTTTCAGCTTGCCTTCCTTCATTTCGTGCATGGTTTTCTCAACTTTTTCCCCTGCTTTTTCCGAATATTTTGCCATGGTTTTATGTTTTTAGATAGATAATATTTTATTAACAATGCATCGCCAAAAACGGTTTTATTTGGATTGTTATTTACATTTACCTCTATGAGCAGGATATCCGAAACCGACCTGATATTGAATGCCGACGGCAGCGTTTATCATTTGAATTTGTTGCCCGGGGATATTGCTGATACGGTAATCACCGTTGGCGACCCCGAACGGGTAGGAGAGGTAAGTAAGTATTTTGATCGCATCGAGTTTAAAAAATCAAAGCGCGAGTTTACCACGCACACCGGTGCTACCGGCGGTAAGCGGATCACCGTACTATCCACCGGTATCGGGACGGACAATATAGATATTGTGATGAATGAGCTGGATGCACTGGTCAATGTCGATCTGCAAACGCGTCAGCCTAAAAAGGATCTTAAAAGCCTTAATATCATTCGCATTGGCACTTCCGGCGCTGTTCAGGCCAGCATACCCGTTGACAGCATGCTGGTTTCTGAAATGGCTTTTGGGATGGATACGCTGATGCATTATTACCGGCAAAACCTATCCGCCGACGAACAATTATTGTTGAATGAATTTCGGGCAGCGTTGCCAAAAAGTCAGCCTCTGCTGCCTTATGCAGCAACAGCCGAAAAAACTTTGCTCGACGAGCTTGCGATAGGGTTGCCATTGGGTATAACTGTAAGCGCCCCTGGTTTTTATGCGCCGCAGGGGCGGAGGGTAAGGGCAAAGCTGGCCTTCAGCGGGTTGATGGAGGCTATCCAGGGCTTTTCTTTCGGCGCTAAAGCGATAACCAACCTGGAAATGGAGACCGCCGGTATTTATGGTATGGCGTCCGTTCTCGGGCACAGGGCCATTTCTTTTAACGTCATACTGGCTAACCGGGTAACGCAACAGTTCAGCGGGCAACCGCAGCAGGTCATCGATGCATCTATCCGGCAGGTCCTCGAAAGATTAACAGTGCTGAAATAGGCAAATGTCACTTTTTCCGATTATTGACTAATTTATTAGTTGTTTTACTTGCATAATCCATTGTAGTTTGGTTAATTTTGACTAAAACAGGCTTAAAATGAGAAAATGTTGCCTTATTCTGTCGCTTTCCATCTTTCTTTTGCCTTTTTCTGCCTGCAAAAAAGACTCATCCAGGGCAGTGAAACCTGCGCAAACGGTTTCATTAAATAAGAATCTCCTTGCCTTTTCTATTGATGGGCAGCTCATCGGCGCGACGATCGACACTGTTCATCATCAGATACATGCCGTGGTGCCGCGTGCATTCGATATGCATAAGCTTACAGTCAATTTTTCACTTTCACCCGGAACAGGCGTGAAGATCAATAATGCAGCGGCAGCTACCGGTATTGTATCCGATTTCTCTCAGCCTGTCAATTTCACCCTGCTTTCGGCAGACTCCAAAACTTCGCTCAACTTCCAGGTATATGTAAATACCGACCTGCAATATTTTGGCGTATTGGGCCACATTATATCCGAAAATAGCCTGAACAGAAGTTATGCTTTCTATATAGATCAGTTTGACGGCAGCCAGTACCAGGGTATCAATTGCGGGCCAACGGTATCTACCATGGCCATTAAGTGGGCCGATTCAACTTTTACCAAAACCCCGGTTGATGCCCGCACGCGGATACCTGAAGCGGGCGGATGGTGGTACACCAGCGATATCCAGTTTTACCTGGCCCAAAATAACATCAATACCGCGGTAGATACGTTAGACAATGTCGCTGCCGTGGTTAAAAAAAGTATCGACAATGGTAACCTGGTAATTGTGTGCCTTGATATGTTTAGTGTCCCAAGAAATGAAGCAGATTATCAGCATGTCCAAAAATTTTATGACACGCAGTCGGCAGGCTGGGGACATTTTTTGCTGGTTAAGGGATATAAGCAGACCGATGCTAATTTTTATCTCGAAATCTACGATCCTTATTCCAACCATAACAAATATTCTGTGATAACGAACGGCCAGCTAAAGGGCCAGGACCGTTATTATGTAGATTACAGCATAAAATCTGCTACATCCATCTGGTGGCCGTACGCCATTATCGTATCGCCGAAGGGGCAAACAGTTACTTCTTCAAAAATCAGGCTCAACAGCTTACATAAGCCCGTGCCCGTGGCCAGTGGCAAGTGATAAACGGTTTTCCAAAACTATTATCAGGGGGATGAGTTTACTGTAAAAGATTTATACTTATCTTTCACTTAGACAAACTATACCGCCGGAAACCGGTAAACATACCAGCTTATGCCTTTAAAAAACTCTGCACATCCATTTTATGAAAAATTAGCGCTTGTATTGGTTGGTCTTACTGCGTTGGGTTACCTCATCATATTAGGAAAGGATTTTGTCGACCCATTGATCTTTGGTTTCCTGTTTTCGATCCTGCTCTTGCCAATAGCTGATTTTTTTGAAAAGAAGATCCGCCTTCCGCGCAGCGCTGCATCTTTTTTAGCTATTATCGCCATGGTAGCATTCATCGGGGGCATTATTTACCTGGTAGGTTCGCAAATTGCCAAGCTGGCTGATGACTGGCCGATGCTTAAAAAGCAGGTAAGCGGTTCGATACAGGATATGCAGGGCTGGATACAGAGCACTTTCCATGTCAATATGGAAAAGCAGATGGATTATGTGCACAATGCCACCAACAAAGCCATGTCGTCGAGCACGGCCGTTATTGGTACCACTTTCGGCGCACTTTCGTCGTTACTCCTGTTTTATTCTTTTATCATCATTTTTACTTTCTTAATATTGTTATACAGGCGATTGCTATTCAAGTTTTTGCTCCAGGTATCGGGCGATGAAAACCAGCAAATAGTTTATGATATCGTGGAGAACGTCCAGAAGATATTAAGGCAATATATACTTGGCCTGCTATTGGAGATGTTTATCGTGTCGTGCGTGGCATGCACCATATTCCTGTTGTTGGGCATCAACTACGCAGTATTGCTGGGCATCATAGTCGGGCTGTTCAATATTATCCCCTATATCGGCATTTTTACGGCATTGTTTCTCAGCTCGCTGATCACATTCGCAACCGGCACACCGCAGGATGCCTTATGGGTGGCTATAAGCGTTCTGGGCATACATATCATCGATTCAAATGTATTGCTGCCGATGGTGGTTGGTTCAAAGGTGCGATTGAACGCACTTATATCGTTCCTCGGCATTGTAGTAGGCGAGTTAATGTGGGGTTTGTCGGGAATGTTTTTAGCTATACCGGTTATTGCCATGTTAAAAATTGTTTTTGACAGGCTGGAAACCCTCAAAGCCTGGGGGCTTTTGCTGGGGGCGGATTATGAGCCTGCAAAAATAACAGGCAAGCGACTAAAAAAAGCAAAAACCGATACTTCTATTTAACCAGGTCGGTTATACGGGTATAAAGCGTAACACAATAGATCATCAGTACAATAGTATTGAGTACTAATAACCAGTTCCAGTCGGTTTTGGTATATTTTTGTTTAGCGCAGGTAATAAATAATGCCGCAAAACCAACCAGCAGCAACGCAGGAAACACCAGGGTCCATTTATTATTCCCGATAAAATAAAGATGGGTTATTTTGCTGCCATCCTGGTAAAGGGTGAAAGCGCCAAGTAACAACAGGACAAAAAATATCCGGGTAACGGCTTTAACAGCTATCTGGCTGGTCTTCATGCTGCGAAATTAAATAAATTGACATTAATGTACTGCGGATGATTATTTTTAGCAGTAAATAAACAGGATGATGCATCGGCTTTGGATAATAACCCTTACGCTATTTTTTAGCGCTGCGGCTTTTGGGCAGCATAAAAGCGCTGCTTTCAGGATAGTGCCGCTGGGCGTAAAGGGCGGGATAGATGAAAGCAACCTGTCGGCCTACATGGTCGCACCGGCAGGCAGCAAAGATTTTGTTTGCCTTGACGCCGGTACCTTGCATGCAGGGATAGAAAAAGCGATAGCTAACAAAGTGTTCAATATACCTGCTGAACAGGTACTGAGAAAATATATAAAAGGCTACCTTATATCGCACGCCCATTTGGATCATCTTTCGGGCCTGATCATCAACTCGCCGGATGATACCATTAAAAATATTTACGCTTTTGCTGATTGTATAGAGACCTTCAAAACCCATTATTTTACCTGGGAAAGCTGGGCCAATTTTGCTGATGAGGGCGAGGCCCCGCAACTAAAAAAATATCATTACAAAATACTGGACCCGGGTGCCGAAACACCAATAGAGCATACGGAAATGACGGTGCAGGCGTTCCCGCTGAGCCACTCCAATTTAACCAGCACTGCCTTCCTGGTAAGGAGCAAGGGCAATACTATTTTGTATTTAGGCGATACCGGCCCCGATGAAGTCGAAAAAAGCCAAAACCTTGAAAGATTGTGGCAAACCATAGCGCCCTTAATTAAGGCAAAGAAACTGAAAGCGATCATGATAGAGGTATCATTTCCGGATGAGCAGCCTGATAAACTGTTATTCGGTCATTTAACCCCGCATTGGCTAATGGCTGAAATGAAAAAGCTACAAGTAATGGCGGGCTCGCTTAAAGGCCTGAATTTAGTAATAACACACGTAAAGCCGCCACAAAGCAGCATCGAAAAAATAAAGAAACAATTGGCTGCCGAAAATAACCTGGGCCTGCATCTTATTTATCCCCAACAAGGCAAGGCGATAACTCTTTGATAATAAGCGAAATTACTTATCTTTATTGGTACCTGATCCCCTGTAAAATGAAAGTTATTTTGATTTTGTTGTTAAGCTGCTGCACAATCGGGCTTTGTGCGCAGGTGAAGTCCTACGATTATGCCTATGAAAAGAAGAAGGGCATTTGTGTGTACTCCATAGCTGGCAAAACGGAGGTGCTGGTAACCCAGGGGCATGATCCATGTATATCGCCGGATGGTACAAAACTTGCCTATACAGTTTATTCAAAAAACGGTAATCGCACAATTGGCATCATCGATTTGACCACAAAACAAAAGAGTTTGCTGCATACTAACAGCTATAATTGTTACGGGCCGGTTTGGTCGCCCGACGGTGATTATATTGCTTACAATGTTTTTGATGAGCAGAAAGCTAACTGGTCGATAGCGGTGATAAATATCGCCGACGGCTTGCCCCGTGTGATCACTAAAAAGCAGGAGCAATGTTATTCGCCGGCCTGGAGCAATGATAGTAAAAGCGTGATAACCCAGGACCTTGATGACATATTTGTTTTTGACCTGGGCGGAAATATTATTAATAAATACAAAGTTACCGATGTTGTCAAAGGTATGGGATTGAGTAGCACAGACCGGGTTTTGTTGTCGCCAGAGGGGAGGAAAATGATTTATTCGTGCGATGTTGATGAGCCCGGATATGACGGGCCGCCCTCGGCTGCTTTTGTATACGACGTCGACAATAAAACATCGGTAAGATTATCGCCTAAGGGCTATTATGCAACAGGCGTATGGCTGCAGGGAGGCAAAGTGTTATTTACAGGCGGTAAAATACAATCCAGGGTATCCAACGTTTATGTCGTTGGGCTCGATGGGAAAAATCTCAAACTATTATTCGCCAATTGCAGTAACATATCGGCAAAAACTCAGTAAGCTTATAAATTAATAGTTATGGTATTATCCGATTTGGATGTGTGAACGTTATTATCGGTTACCATCGGGGTTTTCTTTTCCAGGTCGTCCAGAAGATCATTCAGTTTGCCTTTATACCGGTCAAGGGTAATGGTTTGCTGACCGTCGTCGTAATCAAGACCCCGGGCATCAACTCCCGGGCATTCCTTTAGGGCAGCGCACAGTTGTTTTAGCTTGCCGCGGTCGGCGCCGGGAACTTTGATCACGATGGCGCTTTCAGATTTCTTTTTTCCCCCGAAAAGGTTGCTCACCTGGTCGGCGAGAGCCTTGGTCTGCGTTGCCGCGTTGGCGGCGGCACCTACGGCATTTGTCCCGGTGGCGCTGGCGTTGTTCACACTATTTGTAGCGCTGTTAACGGAATTGTTAGCTTTGTTAATGGCGCGGTCGGCTTTATTTGTCTGTGCGCTGGCAACCGCTGCAAACAGGAATATAGTGCTGGTCAGTAAAAGTAGTCGCTTCATAGTCAATTAAGTTTAGGAGTTAATAGAACGTATGTGGCAAACGGTATACCAAATCTATTAAAAAAATTAACTAACTGAAATAGAACGGGTTATATATTTTTATTTAACCTATGGTTATATTTTTAAGATGCGAAATAATGTAATTAATCTGCAATTATGATATTGTCTGATTAGTTGATAACAACCTGTAGGCTGGTAATTTTTAGCTCAATATCTGGTAACTTTTTTATGAGGAGCAGCGAAGGTATTGTGTATAAAAATCCTCAATACGGGCCATTAAATTTTATACAAATTGTACATTCGCAATGATCAGTTAAATATTATGGAGTTTTTGAAAGCGATCTGGGATAATTTTACGGGCTTCTGGGGCCTTGGCGACCTGGTAGGCATATTGCGGACGGGCAAATACGAAGAGTTGCTCACCTGGCATGGTATCACTGCTACGCTGGGTCCGCTAATACCCTTTATTTTGCTGATAGAGATCATCAGGGGCGCCTTCTACAAGCGATTTAAGGTTATCCATTACAAAATTTCTTTTTTTACTTACGTGCTGAATGCTTTTATCGGCAGGGTGATATCTTTTGCCATGGTGGCGCTGTGCATAGGCTGGTTTGCCAGGTATGCCGTTTTTAAAACTACTTTTACCTGGTATTGGTTTATTTACGGCTATATAATTTGGGAACTGGCGCATTTCGTTTATCATTTCCTGGCGCATAAAGTGCGTGTTCTTTGGTGCCTGCACTCAACCCACCATGCGCCGGAATCTATGAATCTGTCGGTAACTTACGCGCATTTCTTTCTGGAAGCGCCATATGCCGATGTGATACGCACTACCATTTGCATCCTGCTCGGCGTTAACCCGGCCATGCTATTCGTGATCATGTTTATCGACGGTTTTTGGGGCGCCTTTATCCATATCGGCGAAAACCTGGTAAAAGATGCCCGTTTTGGCTTTTTAGGCAGAATAGTGCTCACACCGTCGTTCCACCGCGTACATCATGCACGCAATCCTGCCTATATGGATACAAACTATTGTAACCTGTTAAATATATGGGACCGCGTATTTGGTACCTATCAGCCCGAATACCGTGACATGCCCATCGAATACGGCATAACCCGCCCCATGAAGAAAAATAGCTTCCTCGACGCTTATTTTGGCGAACTGGTGGCTCTGGGCAGGGATGTAGTTAAGGCCCCGGGAATAAAAAATAAATTCCTGTACATCATTATGCCTCCCGGCTGGAGCCATACCGGCGACCATAAAATGGCGCACCTGGTAAGAAGGAAATATTTCGAGGAACAGGGACAGCAAGCCGAAAGCAAAACCGAAGCTGTTGAACCTGCCTGATCACGTCTCCACCATTGCCTTAATAACACCGTTTTCAGGTTTAAGCCAGCTCGGAAATTCACCTTTTACCTGGTCGAACGTTACGCGATGAGTTATATAAGTGAGCGGGTCGATCTGCTTATCTTTTAGGGCCAGCATCACCAGTTCAAAATCAGCACGTGTAGCATTCCGGCTGCTCATTAAGGTACCTTCGCGTTTATGAAATTCGGGATGACTGAAACTGATCTCTCCTTTTTGCAGCCCTATCAAAACATACCTGCCCCCATGAGCAAGGTATTGAAAAGCGTTGTTGATAGCTTTTTGACTGCCTGTGGCATCGATCACTACTGTTGGCATATCGCCGTGGGTGATGTCCCTGATCTGTTCCATAACATCTTCTGAAAGTGCATTTACCGTATGGCCGATCTTTAACCTGTCTTTACAAAAGGCTAAACGTGATGTATTGATATCCATCGCGATCACATTCGCACCTGCTATGCGGGCAAATTCCATGGCTCCCAGGCCGATAGGGCCCGCACCAATGACCAAAGCAAACTCCCCTGGTGTCACGCCGGCCCGCCTGATGCCATGAGCACCTATCGCCAGTGGCTCGACCAAAGCCAGCTCGTCAAAGGTCAATCCGTTGCTATGTACAAGCGAGTAGGAAGGCACAGATAAATATTCGGCCATGCCACCATCAATATGCACTCCGCAAACTTTCAAACTCACGCAGCAATTGGGTTTATCCGAGCGGCAGGCAATACAGTTGCCGCAATTAAAATAGGGAATGATGGTTACTGCTTCTCCGCGCCCGAAACCCGGCGCGGCATCGGTATCAACAATCTCTGCCGCCAGTTCATGCCCCAAAATGCGGGGATATTCAAAATAAGGCTGTGTGCCTTCAAAAGCGTGCAGGTCGGTGCCGCAAATGCCGATACGTTTTATTTTGATAACGGTATTGCCCGGCGTTAAAACGGGTTCCGGCGCGGCCCGGTATTCAAAATTTCCCGGTTGCGTACAAACAAGCGTGTTCATGTTAAGTCAGATCAATACCCGAAAGCTTTAAAGCATAAGCATGCTCACAAGGCTTTTGCGATGGTAAATTCACTTTAAGGCCTTCATTATCCCTGCTAAATTCAACCTTGCCGTGCCCCAATAGTTCTATGTTTTCGATCTTTCCGGTACGCTGTGCATTATTTTCAGCCAGGGGCTTTATCAGCACCTGCCCGCTTTGCGGCCAGCCCATAAAAAAGGTATACAGGGTTTTGCCTTTGGTAGTAAAACGAATATCATTGAAAGTTAGGTCCTGCCGTTTGCTTTCGTTAAATGATGTTCCTGTTGGCACTACGGCCGGCGGGCTTATGCCATATATCTTCCACGGCCGGGTGGCGTAAATCGCTTCGCTGTTTACCGCCATCCATTTTGTTATGCCGTCCAGGGTAATTAATTCATCGTTATCCAGCATGCCGCTTGCAGGCAGCGGAAAGTTCAGCATCAGGTTGCCGTTGCGGCTTACAATATCCACCAGCATATCCACAACCGTTTTAGACGATTTGTAATGGCCTACGGTTTCCCGGTTGTAATGCCAGTCGCCAATGCACGTGTCGGTTTGCCATGGCCGTGGCCAGATCGAATCGACCACGCCCCGCTCCACATCGTAAACACAGGTGCCTACCTGCGAATCTTCGGCCCTTTTGCTTGTATAGACTGATTGCGCAACACCGCCATTTTTTGCCGCGCTCTGATTATAAAGGTGGGCCAGCATACTTAAACCATGCTCTTCAAAAGGTATGGCCCCGTCGCAATAAAGCAGGTCGGGTTGGTATTGGTCAACCAGGTCTTTGATACGTAAAAACCAGTGCTTTTTCCAGCTTTCGGGGATACCGTCCTCATTCCAGGGCAGATCTGTATAAACTTTTGGCGAATTGCCATAAAGACTTGCGAATTGCGGGTTTGCCCCGTCGTATTTCATACCCGCATAAGGGCCGTCTTTATCCGCGCCCTTGCTGGTGGAAAACCAGTTTGGGCTTATCCACAGGTGGTCGCTGATTCCAAATTTAAGACCATGTTTTTGGGTGGCTTTTTTAAACTCGCCGACGATGTCGATGCCGGGCCCCATTTTTACTGCGTTCCAATGATTATGTTTTGAGTTCCAAAGGTCGAAATTGTCGTGGTGCACACCCATCGACATGAAATATTTGGCGCCAGCCTTTTTGTATAGCCCTATAAGGTGATCGGCATCAAATTTTTCGGCCTTCCATTTCGGGATCGTATCCTTATAGCCGATCTTCGATTGGTGCCCGTAATTGCTCACAAAGTGCTTGTATTGGTGGCTGCCTTCCATATACATATTACGGGCATACCAATCGCCGGCCTCGATAGCCGACTGCGGCCCCCAATGCGCCCATATTCCAAACTTCGCATCGCGGAACCATTCGGGTATCACATAGCTTTTTAACGATTCGCGTGTGCCGGTAAAAGGGCCGCCCTGTATGTTAGGTGCGGTTTGTCCGAAAGCATAGCCCGGCATAAATTTAAGTGCCGGTATAGCGACTGCAATCGCTTGAACGGCTTTTCTCCTGGATATTTTCATTGGTAGCAAGTTAAATGAATAAAAAATATTTTAAATATAAATGTCAAACATCCATCGCATCGTACACCACCACTTTTTCCCACAGGTGGCTGCAATTTTTGATGAATTCCAAGTGCACCGGGTGGGTTTGATAAACCAACTGGCCTGCAAGGTCGCTGAATTGCATGTGTTCAGATACGGCCCAGCTTTGATCAACCACATCGCGTTTTTCAGTTTTGGCGACAACACCCACACGTAACTCGCGCACGGTTTCGATCTTGGCAAGAGTCTTAACACCAGCTATCAGTTTGTCCAGGTCCTCTTTTGACGATGGGTTCTTCAGCCAGAAAAATACATGGTGTATCAATGGATATTTACTTTCAGCAGAGCTCAATGGCAAAGCCGTGGCTACTGCGGTGCCGGCAACAACGGTTGCCGCTGTTGCTATAAATTTACGCCTGTCCGAGGTTTTCATGTTGTTGTCCTGAAGTTTAAAAGTAATGAAAAATTTATTGGCGAAAAGTTTACACAGGCATGTTGATACTTTTAAACGCTGACAATGATATTTGAGCCGTAACCTTTAAAGATCAAATTATGGAAAATTCTGCGGTATTCATCAAAATGGTACTATCCAACTGGCAAACACAAAACGGGCGGCTAAGCGCGCTATTCGATAAACTAAGCGACGACGAACTGGCAACGGAAACAGCCCCGGGCCGCAATACAGGCGTTTATTTGCTCGGCCATATGGCCGCCGTGCACGATGGTATGTTCACGATATTAGGTTTTGGCGAGAGGCTTTACCCCGATCTGGATGAAGTGTTTATTCATAATCCTGATAAATCGGGCCTTCCAAAACCACCGGTATCACACTTGCGCGAATGCTGGAAAAAGGTAAGCGAAACGCTGGAACAGCATATTAACGCCACGCAGCCTGATGAATGGTTCAACCGGCACAATTCAGTATCGGAGGAGGATTTTGCAAAAGAGCCTCACCGCAATAAACTGAATATTATTATCAACCGCACTAATCACCTGAGCACACACCTGGGGCAACTGAATTACCTGTCCCCCAGATCATAGACCGTCGAACACGAATTTTTCCTTAACGACCGGTTTGCGTGGCAGCATATCGGCCCGGTTAGCGGCCTGGTATACGAACGACGCAACAATGATGGCTGCCTGTTTCAGGTCGTCTATCTGCAGGAAATCGTAAGTGTCCATGTTGGTATGATGCGTTTTCTCCTCATAATCCAGCGGGTCCTGTATAAACTGGAAGCCAGGTATGCCCACCCAGTCGAACGATTGATGGTCTGTTGAGCCTGTGTTAGCGAGAGTTACAGTTTTAGCATCAAGGTCATAAAAAGGCTTGAACCATTCTTCAAATATGGGTTTCACTGCTGTGTTGCCCTGCGCATAAATGCCCCTTATTTTGCCCGTGCCGTTATCGAGATTAAAGTAAGCGGATACTTTCGCCTGTTCGGGTTTAAAAACGCCGGTCTCGGCATTGCCAAAATGATTTTTGACATAATTATACGAACCATATAATCCCTGTTCTTCGCCATCCCACAGGGCGATGCGTATAGTGCGTTTAGGGCGAAGGTGCAACGAATCGAGCAAGCGGACGGCTTCCATCATCACGATACATCCTGCACCGTTGTCGGTGGCGCCGGTTCCGGCGTTCCACGAATCGAGGTGACCGCCCAACATCACTACCTGTGCTTTTAATTTAGGATCGGTGCCGGGTATTTCTGCTATCACATTATGGCCTTGCAGGTTGTCCGTATAAAATTTGCCCTTCAGATTCATGGTCAGTTCAACCGGGTGCCCCGAAGCCATCAGCCGGCTGATCTTTAGCCCATCTTCAGCGCAGATCTCGGCCATCGGCACACTTTCATGATCGGTTGTTTTCTGTCCTCCGAAACTCTGTACCGCTACGGTACCATCGCGGTTGCTGTTGTCGACCAGTACTACAGCTAAAACTCCCGCATCTTTCATCTTATCCATCGCCTGTGAAAGCAGGGTAAGGTATTTAACATCAGTTTCAATCTCCTTGCGCGATACCATGTAGAAGTCTTTCATGTTCACCAGGTTACTATCAACGTAACGGGTTGCATAAGGCTTGAAATCGCTTTTGCGTTTCGCCTGGCTGCTTATCATTACTATCTTGCCGCTCAACTCGGCTTTATGCTTGTCAACGAAGGTCGGATCGAAGAGGCTGAAAAACCCCGTTTGATATACCTGCCCGTGTATTTCGCCGTTGGTATTGGCGCTGTAAGGTATGGCATAACCGGTCATCATTTGCCTGTACGGGGCGCTCATCGAAATACTGAATTCAGTTGTTTCATACCCTTTCCCGTATTCACCCCATGCTTCAAGCCCGGCGTTGGCCATGCCCCATTTCTTCATAGTTTCAGCCGCCCAGTTGGCTGCGCGGAAAAAGCCCGGCGAATTGGTAAGCCGGGGCCCGGAAACATCGGTGATATTATGTGCTATCCACGGGATATGTGAGTTGCTCATCTCGGCATTTCGTATCTGCCGGAAAGCGGTTGTATCAATTGATTCCTGCTGTGCATAAGCATTGGCAGTGAGTAAAATTGCGAGGGCGGCCAGGAGTTTAAAGGGTTTCATGTCAGGGGTTTTAAGTTGAGTATATATCAGTTTAAAAATAATACAGTTTTTCTGAAAAATATGTAACCCGGAACAAATAAATTGGAAATTTACAACCTTTGTGTATATTCGACACCATTATCGAAACTTTCTTATTATCAGTGCCGTACAAGGCTTAGCTAAACTAAACGCAATGAAGAAGATCCTGATCATCGAGGATGAAAAAGATATTATCGATATAGCAACTCTCATACTTGAGGACGAAGGATATGAGGTGGCGAGCATCAGCGAGTATCCGGGTTTCGAGAAAAAAGTAAACGATAGTAAAGCCGATCTTGTGCTGCTGGACCTGAACCTGCAAGGTTATCACGGCAAGGATATCTGCAAGTACATTAAGGGCAACGACGACCTGAAGCAGACTTCGGTGGTCCTCATGTCGGCTAACAGGGATATTAAGGCCGTTAAGGAAGAATCAGGCGCCGATGCCTATATCGCTAAGCCATTTGACCTGGCCGATTTCATCACTACGGTTAGGACCAATCTTAATTTAGCTTCTTAAGTACATAATCTACATTTTCGGGGTTGTTTACCACCCGTGCAATAACGCCATTACGGTTAACAATATAATAGGTTGGATAGCCCAGTACATTCAACTTTTTGCTATTGTAATCCTCCTGCCCCGGAACCACCATGTAATCCATTTTTTTGGTTTTCAGAAAAGGCACAACTTTAGTCGCACTATCATTCACCAGGCTTACAAAAAGGATATCCTTACGATTTTTGTACTGTTTTACCAATTGATTAAACGCCGGACGCTGCGTTTCACAGGTAGAACAGGCAACAAACCATGTTTTTAACACCATTATTTTACCCCGGGTATTGGCCGGGCTGTAAACATTACCCATTAGATCGGTAAAATTATAGGCTGGTAGTTTTTTGCCTTCACGCTTAAATGAATCGTAGGCTTCGGCTACCCAGCCGGCCACGTTATAATTCTTTTCCTGCGCAGGGCTAAGTCTATACAATTGGTAATAGGGATTGCCATCGGTTGAAATGAGCCTGAGGGGGATATACTTTTTGGTCAGCATCAGTTGGTAAGACCGTTCTTTGCTGATAATATTTGAATGATCATCATAGGCAATATAGTCCTCATAAAAATTCACATAATCGCCAAGGTAATACACAAAGCTGTCCATGTTTTTCAGGATATCAGCAGGTTGTTCAATGGGTTTGCCCGGTTTTGAAGCCTGACCGCTGCAAAACAGTGCAGTCAACAGAAAAAAAGTAAAAAATAAATTTCTCATATCAAACTCATATCAAAATAGCTGCACATCTGAATCCGCACATTACTTTTTCTCTTCCTCGTAGCCGCCTACGCGGCCAAAATGCCTTTCGTGCTCAATGCCTGCATCGGTACCGAAGGGGTGGCCGCCAAAACCATTACGCATCATAGCGATAGCTTTAGGCGAAGTATGATCCTTATCGCGCGAAGCGATGAGCTGCATAACAGATTGCGAGATAACCGGTATCGAAACTTCCATGCGCATGGCGTCGCTTACCAGCCAGTTTACTTCGCCGGTGTCTTCCACATATGATGGCACGTTGAAACCCTGCTTTTCATCATACAGCTTTTTCATAAGTTCCACCAGCCAGCTGCGTACCACCGAACCGTGGTTCCAGGTATATAATATTTCGCTGATGTTTAGTTTTTCGCGGTAATGTTCCAGCAGGTCCATGCCTTCGCCTATAGCCTGCAGCATACCAAATTCGATGCCGTTATGTACCAGTTTAACGAAGTGCCCCGAACCCGGCGCGCCGCAATGGGTATAGCCGTTCGGCACCGCCAGGTCTTTCAGCAGGCCTTCTATTTGACTGACTGCTTCTTTTTCGCCGCCGATCATAAAACAGGCCCCGTTTCGGGCGCCGCTTGTGCCGCCGCTGGTACCGCAATCGATCAGGTAAATACCTTGTTCTTTAAGTTTTTCAGCACGTCGAATACTGTCGCCCCAATAAGAATTACCGCCATCAATGATAATGTCGCCTTTATCCAGCAGCGGGGTAACTTCATCCATAACCGTATCTACCGCTTTGCCGGCCGGGATGTAAATGAATATTTTTCGCGGTGTTGGCAGTTGATGGATAAGCGCCTGCAGACTGTCGGCAAATACCAGGTTTTCCTGTGTTATTCCCGCCGGGGTGTGCATATCGTAACCGATGATCTTGTAGCCTTTTTCTGATGCATTAAGCGCAAGGTTCAGTCCCATTTTTCCGAGGCCGATGATGCCGTATGTTTTGTTTTCCATAGTATTCTGAGTGGCAAATGGTCAATAGACCATAGTTTTGTTTCAAAGATATGCATACCTATGGACTATCGGTCATAGGCCATGGTCAAAAAAATCACACGAACTGATTCAGGATCAACACACCAA
Source organism: Mucilaginibacter sp. (assembly GCF_035492695.1). Lineage (GTDB taxonomy): Bacteria > Bacteroidota > Bacteroidia > Sphingobacteriales > Sphingobacteriaceae > Mucilaginibacter. The sequence goes on from NZ_DATJJC010000007.1 coordinate 71,732, forward strand.
TAATCCCCACGACTGAAACGATAGATTCCATTACCGACCAGGATTTAATAGTGTCTTTTATCGAAAGATTGAAATATTCCTTGAACATCCAGAACCCGCCATCGTTAACGTGAGAGAACGCGAGGCTGCCTGCGCCGATGGACAATACCATCAGGTTCGGATTGATACTTGGGTCGTGCAATACCATCGTCGACATAATACCTGCAGCCGTGAGGCCGGCCACAGTTGCCGAACCAAGGCTTATGCGGATAATAGCCGCCAGCAGCCAACCCAAAAGCAAGGGCTGCAGGTGCAAATTTTGCATGGATTGCGTAATGACATTATTAACGCCGCTATCAACCAGCACCTCTTTAAATATTCCGGAGCCGCCAATGATGAGCAGGATAGGAGCGATGTCTTTTATAGCGTCGACATATAACACTCCCACATCTTTCATACTGCGGCCCTGCATGGTACCCAGCGTAAATGTAGCGGTAATGATGGAAATGAGCATTACCACAGGTGCATCGCCAATAAATGCGATAAACTTATGAAAAGCACCCGTAGCGTGATCGTTGTTGAGGTAGATCGCGCTTGCCATTAGCAGGATAACGGGCAGCAGCGCGGTAAAAAAGCTGTTAAAGCCGCCGGGTAATTTATCCTCAGGCAGTTCTTCGGCGCGGAAAGTTTCCAGGGGGGTGGAAGGCATATTCTTTAAAGTTCGCGCAAATACTGGTCCGGCCAGCACAATGGCCGGCACTGCAAGCATAAGCCCGTACATGAGCGTAGTGCCCATATTGGCATGGAACATTCCTACAAGCGCCGTAGGCGAGGGGTGAGGCGGTAAAAACCCGTGGGTAACCGATAAAGCGGCCAGCATAGGCAGCCCGATATAAACAGCAGGTAATTTGTATTTATATACTACCGAGAAGATCAGCGGCACCATCAGCACAAAACCTGTGTTGTAAAATAGGGGAATACCCACTATAAAACCTACCACAACCAGTGCCCATTGTATATATTTTACCCCGAACAGGTTAACGAGCATATTGGCGATCTTCTGCGCTGCGCCGCTGATGGCCACCAGCTTGCCCACCATAGCGCCGAGAATAATAATAATGGTAATGTCGCCAAGGGTTTTACCAAGCCCGGTTTGTACCGAGGCCGTGATCTTATCTACCGGGATACCTAATAAAAGCCCTGCAATGACGGAAACAATGATAAATGCGAGGAACGGATTTACTTTGGCCCAGCTAACCAGCAGGACGAGCAGGATGATACAGAACAGGATAGTAAGTAGCGCCATTTGCGATTGATTGGGTTAGCCGTTAAAAATTGGTTATTGCCGGGTATTCCAAAAAAACAAAATAATTATCTCATTTTCCTTTATTTCACAAAAGAAAGAAGTTGTTTGGTCATTAAACCGATTCAGATTTGCAAAATCACCCGAAAGTATGAGTTGATGCCTGCAATTGTTTATTAGTTTTGTGTTCAGTAAACGTAAAACAACCTGTATGAAAAAAGTAACCGGTATCGGCGGCATATTCTTTAAATGCAATGATCCGAAAGCGATGAACGCCTGGTACACCCAAAACTTGGGTTTAGACAATAAAGGGTGGGGTGTTAACTTTGAATGGCGCGAACTGGATAGCGATGTTCAGGGTTCGACCGCGTGGAGCACATTTCCGGCGGATACAAAATACTTCGAGCCTTCAGCCAAAGATTTTATGATCAATTACAGGGTAGAAGATCTAACAAGCCTGGTAGAACAGCTAAAGAAAGATGGTGTTGCTATAGTTGACGAGATACAGGATTCTGAATATGGTAAGTTCGTCCATATCCTCGATCCGGAAGGAAATAAGATCGAACTTTGGGAGCCGGCTGCGGAGTAAATATTGATGAGCAGGGTAGGGTGCAATAGCCTAAAGCATTAATTATAATGCCCTATCGCCTTATAAACCTTACCCTTTTCATTGAACATAAAAAACTCCGCACTCAGCTTGTTATTAATGGTGTGGTAATAAATTACGACGCTATCGACACTCGAAAGAACCTCGACCAGCTTAAAATGCAGGTTGGGGTATTTAACCAGGGCGTTTTTCCAATAGGCGCCAACTTTATCCTTACCCTTTAAGGTACCTGTTTCACTTTCGCCAAGTTGGATCATCACGGGGCTGCTCATTTCAAAATCATCTTCGTAGTGCGATAAAACCCTCGAAAGATCGTGGGCGTTCCACGCTTCTATCCATTCCTGTGCAAAGGCCAGCGCCTGTTCCCGGGTGATCATAAATTTTGTTTGGCGTGAAAATAGTAAATGTACCTGTAATGATGCCTGAAAAACTGACAGAATATCTACAAAATTTATAAGCTTGTATAGTGCTAATCAGCGGCAAAAAACGATTTTTGGGACGCATGACAAAAAAACGCTACATCTTCCTGGTACTGATCCTGGGTATGCTGATCGCCCTCAGCCCGTTTTCTATCGATATGTACCTGCCTGCATTCGGAGATATTGCCAAATCGCTGCATAGTACCAGTGCGCGTGTCGAGCTTTCCTTATCCAGCTATTTTATCGGGCTGGCCTTCGGGCAACTTATCTACGGACCGCTGATGGATAGGTTCGGGCGTAAGGTGCCATTGTATTTCGGGCTGTGCCTGTATATCATAGCGTCTGTTGGCTGTTACCTGTCCTCATCGGTCGAAATACTGATCACAACCCGCTTATTCCAGGCTTTAGGCGGCTGTGCCGCGCAGGTGGCGTGTATAGCAATGGTACGCGATCTTTTCCCGGTAAAGGATATTGCCAAAGTTTACGCCTTATTGTTCGTGGTGTTGGGTGCATCGCCATTACTGGCGCCGACTGCGGGCAGTTATCTTTCGCTGGCATTCGGCTGGCAATCGGTTTTTGTGGTGCTGCTGGTTATATCCGTTATCGTTCTGCTGGCGTCCTTTTTCTTTCTTCCTGAAAGTTATAAGCCCGATAAATCATACTCCCTAAAGCCCGGACCAATCGTCACCAGTTTTTTAACCGTCATCCGAAACCCGCAGTTTTACACCTATGCCATTTCCGGCTCGGTGGCTTTCTGTGCCCTGTTTTCGTACGTTGCAGGTTCGCCACTAGTATTTATGGACGTATTCGGTTTGGGTAAAAAGGAATTCGGCTGGGTATTTGCCGGCATAGCCGTGGGCTTCATTGGCGCAGGACAGGTTAACACCCGGTTACTGAAACGCTACAAAAGCGAGCAGATCGTAGCAGTATCGGCCATCGGGCAGATCGTATTTGCCGCAGTTTTCCTGGTAGGTGCCCTTAACGGCTGGCTTGGGATGGGCGGCACCATCGCAATGGTGTTTATGGTCCTGTTTTTTGTCGGCCTCACCAACCCCAACACCTCAGCGCTTTCCATGGCCCCCTTTCCGCGCAACGCCGGGGTGGCCTCTGCCTTATTGGGTGCTATGCAATTGGGCCTTGGGGCGTTATCATCATCGGCGATGGGCCTGTTCAGCGGCAGATCGGCTGTGCCATTGGCGGCTATTATGGCTGTTTCAGCTACCGTCGCAGCGCTTATCTTATTTACCGGGCGAAGAAATATCGTGCAACAGGTTGAAACAACCCCGGACACCGTCGCCGCCGGTCATTAACTTGGTTGTACGCCCGCCAACTCACCCAAATGCCCAATGACCAATCCCCAATGCCTAATTCCTAATGCCCAATCCCCCAAATACACTAAGTGTTCACGCCACCGCCGCTTGTCAAACTAATCCTGTTATAAGTATTTCATTATCAGTTTATTGACAAATTGCAGATCCCAAAAAGTGCCCCATTTTTAACATTTCCGTGAACACTATTCTGGTATTTATTTGTAAATCAACAGGTTAAAGCGTTCACGGCAGACCCATTTTTCAACCTGTTTTTCACGCGAAAATCCGAAAAAAGCCAAAAAGAGCTTAAAAAGGCAAGAAAAGCCAACACAAGGCTGTTTCCTCGCCAGGGTCGAATCATTTCTTGTTACCACAACGGTAAAAAATCGAAGTAAGTGAAAATAGTTTTTCTGAAAATGGATACACTAAGGCAGCTTAACTGCACGCTGACCTTTCAGTTGATGGTTCATAGATCATAGTCGATGGGGGGGTACTGGTTTTGGTGGCCTAAACTTTCTGTGTGTGGGGGGAAAATTGGTTTTTGATGATGAAAAAAATTAGGGAAAGTCATGGGAAGCTTCCGCGCTCTTTGCCGGCCCTTCATTCTGGCGCCAGATTGGGAATTGTATTGTTTTCTGTAACCTCCGTTACACTTTCCCTTTACAAGTTCCTGCTTTGCTATCTGCCCCAAACCAGTTCTCTTCACTTGCAAGCAGTGAGCATTTGATAAACGCTGCGTTATCGTCCGGGGCAGTAATATCTTTGCATCCCTTTTCCCAAGGCATATGTTTTAAACGAATGCAGCAGTAGGGATTACTACCACCATTCCCTTGTATAAAACTAATAGATGTTTTGTTATCTGATTTGTTTTGAAACTTTAGTTCTAGTAACATTTCTAGCCGAAGAATTTGGGTTAATCCCAGCATAGTAAATTCAATGCCCTTTCTGTCATCGCCGTCCTTTGGAATAGAATTACTCGTAAATTGAAAATTCTCTTGTGATAAATAAGCAGTGACAATATTGATCTCCCGGTCTTGATAAGAATAGGCATTTAAGGTCAACGCATCAGCGGTCAATCTTGGAACAAGTATCATTGATTTAAAGTTTTATAATCTATAACAATTTTGATCCGTAAATAAAAAACCCAAATTGCCAATGCAGCAGCAATTGCAGCTATAGCTAGGCATATCGCTAACGCAACCCAGTTTTTGCTACGATTTGCCTTATCCCATTTTTTTTGTAGATACCTGTTAATACAACCCGGATACAGAGGAGTTAACAATGCATCTAAGGATAACTCAAGTGATTTCTTGGCTAGTAAATTTAATTCTTGTCTTATTTTTCTGTCAAAATCGATAATCTTACCTTTAACCGTTTCCTGTACGTCATCCAAATGTGCCATAACTATTTGCTTTTTCATGTCAGGGTAGGCAATTAGCAATTCAGCATGGTTTTTAGTGATATAGTCATGAATGTTTTCATAATGTCTGATTTCTTCTGGCGCAAATACACCATAAAGCAAAACCAAAATCAATAATAATATTCCCGAGAAAAAAATATCATAAACGCTACCAGTTATAGAAGGAACTAATTTGAGTCCCTGCGCGATCTCGATAAAAATCGGTAACCCAATCACAACCAAGTAAGATATTTTAATCACTTGGTTATGCAATAAAGCTTTTATAAAAGTCCAACGCAACGGAGTAGGTTTACTTAATTATTAACTTATAAATATACGTCAATAATGTTAAATGGCTATCTTTAAGCGTCTTAAATCTTCATAATATAAATAACACACACTTTTCATTACTTATTTAGACAGAAGTCCTCGAAAATAGAATAATTTCTTTGGAAAACATATGAGGGATCGGTTTAATACATCTATCATCGCGCAAAGGTTGACGTATTCGACCTATTTGAATATGCATCTGGAGGAACCGATTATTCTGCATAATTGCCTCGAACGCCATCCTTATCTGCATTGGTTAGAGCATTATCATAGCCTCGTCAGACGCGTCAATGGTGAACCACCCACTTATCATATACGAGAGCATTTCGAAAAACTTCGCCAACTTATAGCTGAAGCGCTATCGAAGAGCGGTTTTAATTTTAAAGGAAAACAAATTGAAAAATGCGCTACAGAAGATGAATTGAACAGCCTTATAATATATCAGTACACTGATGAGAGCGATCTTTATAAAACTGTTAACGATATTCTTAGAGCTTGTCATGCCTTCCATGATTTCGACGCATCTGCGGAGAATAACGAATATGACGAACCCTTAGCCCCTTGGATTTTACAATTGAATTCCTGTATTAGAAAATTGCCTCATTTTGAAGGAAAAGCCTACCGGGGCACGGTGCTTTCCAGTGAAGACATAGCCCAATATAAAGTCGGCGAAATGTTCATTTGGGCGCCGTTTGTATCCGCGTCAAAAGATATCACAAGATGTTTCGGTGGTAACGTGATTTTTGAAATAACGAATCAGGAACATTTCATGGGGCTGAATGACAAAGGATACCCGAGAGATATTTCAGCCTTATCTATTTTTCCAGAGGAAGCTGAAGTTTTATACCCCGTTTCCTGTGCATTCCGAATCGACAACTTAAGGCAGGAATCTGATTACACGCTGATAGAATTAAAAGCATTGGATTCATACTAAGTCCATCCGCTTGGTAAACTGTCGCGTATATTTTCAAAAGTTCCCGTGCCAGGGACAGCAATGGATACCGGCTGCGGAAAAACCTTTCGCCTTTTACCTTTATCCTTTCGCCTAAAACAATCCCTCACTCCGCCCTTAAACTCTTAACCGGGTTTGCCAGCGCTGCTTTTATGGCCTGGAAGCTTACCGTTAGTAATGTGATCAGCATGGCGCCAATAGCTGTAACGATAAATATCCACCAGGCGACATCGGTGTGATACGGATAGTTATGCAGCCAGTTGTGCATAAAATAATAAGCTACAGGCGAGGCTATAATTATTGACAAAAACACCAGTATGGCAAAGTCTTTGGATAGCAGTTGCCACAGGGCGAACACGGAAGCGCCAAGCACCTTGCGCACACCTATTTCTTTAACACGCTGTTCGGCCATAAATGAAGCCATACCAAACAGCCCCAGGCAGCTGATAAATATTGCCAGGCCGGCGAAAACAGTAGCCAGCTTACCTATGCGCTGTTCATTATCGAATTCTTTAGCATATTCCTGGTCAACAAAGTGGTATTCAAATGGCTGTTCCGGGTTCTCTGTTTTTAACACCGAAGCGATGTTACTAATAGCTTTACCGGCGCTCATTTTCGGGCTGATCTTTAGCAGTAAGGAGCCTCCCGCCCATTTCGCCAAAAAATAAACCATGGGTTGTACCTGGTCATAAGGCGAACGGTTAATGATGTTTTTGGTTACGCCGATGATCCTGAACTGCTGACCATAAAAGGTTATGTAATTTCCTGCCGGGTTCTTCATGGTCATAAAATCAGCCGCCGCCTGGTTGATGATCACCGCCGACGAATCGGAAGGGAATGATCGCGAGAAGTCGCGTCCTGCGCTAAATTCCCAGCCAATGGTTTTGCCATAATCGTATGAAATATCCTCCTGGCTGAAATTTACATCCAGGTTAGGGTCTTTTCCGGGCCATGCGATACCGTCGGTAGTACCGGCAACTTTGTTAGGCGGAGCATCTGCTTCGGCCATTTCAGTTATTGTGCCGTTACTTTTAAGGGCCTGTTTTATCGCATCAAAATGTTGGTGTAGTTCAATGGTTCGTACGGGTATGGTAACCAATCTGTCCTGGCTGTAGCCTATGGGGCGGTCTTTTGCGAAAATTATCTGCCGGATAACTACAACGGTGCCGATGATGAGCACAATAGAAACTGTAAACTGGACTACTACCAGTACTTTGCGCTGGACCGAGGCCAGCCGCCCTACCCGGAACGCGCCCTTTAATACCTTTACAGGTTTAAATGATGACAGGTAAAGTGCCGGATAGCTGCCGGTGATAATAGCGGTGATGAAACTGAGGCCAATTCCCGCAAGCCAAAACGCGGTGCTGTTCCAGGGAATGGCTACCTGCTTACCGGCCAGCTGGCCGAAGGCTGAAATACTTAACTGAACGAATAGCAATGAGGCCAGGAATGCCAGCAATACGTACAGCAACGATTCACCGTAAAACTGGTATATCAATTGGCCGCGTGATGAACCTATTGCCTTGCGGATACCTGCTTCGCGCGCGCGTTTCTCAGACCGGGCTGTACTTAAGTTCATAAAATTAATACAGGCCAGCAGCAGCACAAATGCGCCTATAATGCCAAAAAGCCATACATATTGTATTGCGCCACCGGTGTTTTTCCCATCCTTAAACTCGCTGTACAAATGCCATTTACTCATGGGCTGCAGGAACAGCGCCGGTTTGGCTTTGGCTGAAACCGGTTTTAAATGCCGCAGCTGTTCATCCCTGATTTTTAAAGACACTTTCTCAAGGTCGGCATTATCAGCTAATTGAATATATAAATTAACAATGCCGTTCCCCCATGGATCACGCATTCCGCTCAGCCTGTAATCTGCCGCATAGCGGTCCCAGCAACCAATAAAAGCCAGACCCGCAAGCGTGGTATTTTCAGGGAGATCAGCATACACGCCGGCAACTTTCAGGTTACCCTGGTTGTTCAGCTTCAGCACTCCAGACATGGGATCCTTATTTCCAAAAAATGCCTTAGCTGTCGACGCGGATATGAGTACAGACGATGGGTCCTTTATAGCATCGCGCCTGCCCTTGAGCATATTTAGTGTAAACAGGTCTGGTCCGCCGGCTTCCATAAATACGCCCTGCTCGTTCAGCTTTTTGTCGTTTAAACCCAGTATGTAATCTCTCGGCAGTGTTGCCATTGCTACAGCCTTAAGATCGCTGCCATAGTTTTTGCGTAGCTCGGCCGCCAAAGGATAAGGGGCATGGAACGAGGTTTTCACTTCGCCATTAATGGTCACATTTTGCATTACCCGGGCTATATGGCGGTAATTACTGTGATACTTATCAAATGATACTTCATTCAATATCCACAAACCGATCAGCATTACTACCGCCATGCCAACCGCAAGACCACCGATATTAATTAACGACATAACCTTGTTCCTGATAAGGTTGCGCCAGGCGACTGTTAAGTAATTCCGGAGCATGTGGTCCTGATTAAGATAATAAGTTGTCAATAGCAATAATGAAACTTCCCCGGGGGGCATCTTATTGCATTATGGGCAATTTAAAAAGAATTTACAACAATAATTGCCCCTTCACTATTGACCATTCACTACTCACCATTCACCATTCACTACTCACTACTCACTATTCACCATTCACCATTCACTCAGGAAAGCACCTCATCTATTATTCCAAATTCCTTCGCCTCCGGCGCCACCATCCAAAAGTCGCGGTCTGATACATCATGTATCTTTTGATATTCCTGCCCGCTATGTTTGGCCAGTATAGTGTAAAGCTCTTTTTTCACTTTCAATACTTCGCGTGCGGTTATTTCTATGTCCGAAGCTGGTCCCTGTACGCCACCCAAAGGCTGGTGAAGCATTACCCGCGAGTGGGTAAGCGCCGCCCGCTTGCCTTTCGCGCCAGAACATAGCAGTACCGCCGCCATTGATGCCGCCATACCGGTGCAAATGGTGGCCACATCGGGCCCTATCAGGTTCATGGTATCATAAATGCCGAAACCCGCATATACCGAACCGCCTGGCGAGTTGATATACATCTGGATGTCCTTTTTCGCATCGGCCGATTGCAGGAAAAGCATCTGCGCCTGGATGATGTTGGCGATGTTGTCGTCAACCGCTGCGCCCAGGAAGATAATGCGGTCCATCATCAGGCGCGAGAAAACATCCATCTGCGACATGCGCATTTCACGCTCTTCCATGATATAAGGTGTCATGGCATAAATGCTGCTTTCCATCTTCGAGATATAATTATCTAATTGCAAACTTTGGACATGGCGATGCCCCACCGCGTATTTGCGGAACTCATTTTTGTCGATATTCATGATGTTGTTAGATTACTTTTTTGTGAACAAGCGCATGATCTTTTGCCTGAAACTTTGGTGTTGTTCGTCTTTGAATAACTGTTGATGAACCGATTCTATCTCCCGTTTCAACTGGTCGCGGCCATAAAGTTTTACTATATGATAAGCTTTCTGTTGCCACAATACGTTATCCGTCAATTCCGGGTCGAGCAGCATCTTTGCCTCGAACACAAGGGCGTTCCCGGTATCCGAAAGCTGCAGCAAGTGCGCCTCTATCTGTTCGGTTTCAATCAAGGAAGTCCTCATAGGTCAATGCTTTTTCTTTAACGGTTTCCCTTACTTTTTCCAGGCATTTGTATTTCTGCACCGTTGCCGACCGTACGCCAGAAAAGCCAAATGTTTCGGCAATATCGTTGAGCGGCAGTTGGTCGTAATAGAAGGAGCGGAGCAGTTCCATGCACTTTTTACCGGCGGTTTGCAGGAAGTTTAGCAGCCTGCTGTCCGACACCCGGACATCCTCAGCCTCTTCCGTGTCAATACCATCTATCGAAACATGCCGGCTGTTTACCCCGAATTTCTTCAACCATAAATGTTTGGCAATGCCCATTAAATAGGCTTTAGCGTTTATCCTGATGTCAGGCTCGCCGGCAACCGCCTTTTCATAATAAATAACCAGCGCATCCTGGAAAATATCCTTCGCTTCATCAAACGTGCCACCCATTTTGCTGACGTATCGCGCCACCGCAGGGAAAGCGCCTTTGTATAAAGCGATGAAAAGCTTTTCCCTTTCTTCCATTGTACTAACCAAAATTGTGCGCTCAGTCATGTTACTGTCGTTTATTGATAAGTGCGAATTGACGTTAAAGTATCACCTTTTTATTAAAAAATTAATTGCTGATAGTTGATGATCCAACTGCCCACTGTTAACTGCCAATTGTCAACTGCCTACTCCTTCACCGCCGTCACCCTTGATCCATCTTCGCCGCTGGTTTCAAACACCAGGTACTTACCCGCGAGTTTAGTTACGATGAACGGAAATTCGCGGGTTTTGCCGTCGGTCATAATTTCTGTAAAGCGAATGCTGTCGCCCTCCACCTTATAGCTTCCCCGCGAAAGTATGCCGCCGCCCCACCATATTTGCAAACTATCTTTACTGAACAAAATATAAGGCTTCTGTACCTGTAACTCCTCGTTTTTCACGCTGTCCGGCGGATGGCTGTATGGGTTTTCCACTTTAATGTATTTCCACTTGCCGTAAAGGTCGCCGGACTTAAGCTTGACTTTTTCCTGCTTGCAGGATACAAGTAGTAATAAGCCTATGAAAGAATATAAGAGCGAAAGATGACGTGCCATGCTGATATTTATGCTGTATTCCAAATATGGGTAAAATACGCCAGAAGATAAACAAATAACCCCGCCGGGGCATCAACTGAAATATTTTTTGTAGTTCGGTTGGAAATCCGCATCGCAAAAAGCATATTTGACTATCGAAAACCTTTCACAATTTGTAACAATATGCAAGTACACGTATCTAAATATCGCTATATAGCTAAGGCCAATACAAGCTATAAGTTTCTGTGAGGGAGCCGCACCTTAAGGTTCCCGTTTTAAAAATCAACATAAAAAGATGAACAATTTATTGATCCAGTCGCTATGGTGGGGTGTGCCCATTATAGTGCTCCTGCTGATGTACAAATTTGTACTCCGCGTGTTTTTTGGTATGGTTATCGTTCCTGATGACCGTATCGGTCTTGTAGTAAAAAAGTATGTCCTTTCGGGTAACAGGCGCCTTCCCGACGGCCGTATCATCGCCACTAATGGCGAAGCCGGTATGCAGGCTCAAACCCTGGCCCCTGGTTTATATTGGGGTATGTGGCCGTGGCAATATGCTATCACCATGGCGCCGTTTACCATTATCGAACAAAATAAACTGGGCCTGGTAAAGGCTAAGGATGGTGCCATATTAGATACCGGCCGTGTACTGGGTAAGCCTGTGGATTGCGACAAGTTCCAGGATGCGGTTGCGTTTTTGCAGAACAATGGGCAAAAAGGTCCGCAGGCTGCATTTTTAACGCCGGGTAACTATCGTATCAACAACTTTTTGTTCGAGATCGAAATGGTGCCTATCACCCAGATCCATGAAAATAAGGTCGGGATAGTGACCACGCTCGACGGCGAACCCCTTAACAAGGGCGAAATTGCCGGCGGTTCGGTTGCGGGCCATAAAAACTACCAGGACCCAATTGCCTTTATCAATGCCGGCGGCCGCAAGGGTTTGCAGGAGGATGTGATACTGGCTGGTACCTATTACCTTAACCCCTGGTTTGTTATTGTGGAGCAGGTGGATATGATCTACATTCCTATCGGTTATGTGGGCGTTGTTAACTCGTTCGTAGGTCCGGAAGGGAAGGATACCAGCGGCGATAGCTTTAAACATGGCAACATTGTAAAGAAGGAACAAAAAGGCGTTTGGGACGAACCGCTTGACCCCGGTAAGCACCCGGTAAATATTTATACCCACGCGGTTGAAATTGTACCAACTACCAACATTGTGCTTAACTGGGCCAACAGCCGCACCGAGGCACACGAACTGGACAAGAACCTGTGTACCATTACGGTGCGCTCGTCCGACGGGTTTACATTTAACCTCGACGTGTCGCAGATCATCCATATACCGCGCAATGAAGCGCCAAAGGTGATCGCCCGTTTTGGTAATATGAAAAACCTGGTTTCGCAGGTATTGGAACCAACCATAGCCAACTATTTCCGTAACTCGGCACAAAAGAGTGACGTGATCGAGTTCCTGGCTAACCGCGTGCAAAGGCAGAATGATGCGAAGGACCATATCAGCAAGGTTTTGGCCGATTATAATGTGGTTGGTGTGGATACGCTGATCGGCGACATTGTGCCACCGGAAGCCCTGATGAAAACCCTGACCGACCGTAAACTGGCCGAACAGGAAAAGATCACTTACGAAATACAGCGTAATGCCCAGGTTGAACGTAAGGAATTTGAAAGCGCCAAAGCCGGCGCCGATATGCAGCCCGAGGTGGTAAAATCGACCCGCCAGGTGGAAATAAACACGCAGCTGGCCGCTTCAAAAGTAGCGTCAGCCAAGGGTGAGGCCGAATCAAAAACCATCAATGCCGAAGCTGACGCCAAAGTGAAAACCATCAACGCTAAGGCCGATGCCGAAGTGAAGACCGTGAACGCTACTGCCGATGCTAACGCTACGCAGGTAAACGGTACCGCTGAAGCCGGCAAGATCAAAGCTATCGGTTTGGCAGAAGCCGAAGTAACCAAGCAGAAAACCCAGGCTATGGGTTCGGAGCAGTATGCTATCGTTCGTGTGGCCGAAACGCTGGCCAGCAATCGTATCAAATTGGTTCCCGATATTTTAGTAAGTGGCAAATCCGGCGAGGGTAATGGCATGATAGACGCCCTGATAGGTAACGAAATGCTGAAAAAGCTGCAGGCCGAATCAGCCAAAGAAAAAGATCAGCCCAAAAAGAAGGATGACGCTCCTGACAAAAGGACGGAATAATTTTAATGATAAATCATATCGGCGCATCGAAAGGTGCGCCTTTTTTGTCTGTTATTCTGAGCGACAGCGAAGAATCTATTGCTGAATATTGTGGTACCAATAGATGCTTCACTGCGTTCAGCATGACAATGAGAGGGCAGAATTTATTGACCTTGTTTCCCCGGTTCTGCAATTCCCGGCTTCCCAACTTCCACCAACTCCGCCTCCCGCACTTCCTCCGCAGTACCGGTAGCATAATTCAGTTTACGAAAGCGCCAGATGGCAAATGCAGGCTCCTGCATCCGGTCTATCAGCTTAAAATATTTCGGGAAATTGTGTACCTCATCCAGCAGAACGCCGGGTACAATACCATTATTCTCCAGTATCTCGCGTATGGTATATTCCTTGTCCTTGGTTATCCATATCTCGAAATCACGCCGTATCTCCTCCGCCTTTTCCGGGTCGATACTGGCATCAATGCATATCACTTTATCGCCGGGTTTCATTTTTTTCGTTCATGGTTCATGGATCATAGTTCATAGCGGAAAACTGCCGATAGCCAATATTGGCCGTGAACTATGAACCATGAACTATTTCCCATTCGCCTTTTTCAGGCTATCTGCCTTTGCTTTTGCTTTCTTTTTAAAGAAACCTTTCAGGAAAAAGTTATGCTGCGCCGCTTCCAGGTCGTCGTTTAGTTTAATGGTGCTTTGCTGTATGTAGTTTAAACTGGTACGTACCTGTTCCGCTCCCTTCGGGTCGTTCAGTAATACGCCCAGGGCATTATCCGTAGTGGTTAGTTTCTTACTGGCGGTATTCATATTTTCAACAAAGGTATTGGCGTTGTTGGCCACCTGCTGCAGTTGGGTTGCTGTTGCGCGCAGCTTATTAAATGTTACCGTATCAGTAAGCAATTCATCGGCAAGGCCGCCTTTGGTATTCATTTTTTTGCTGAAAGCGTTTAACTGCGCCGCCATTGCCGCCGCTGTTTGCGTAGTGACCTGCAAATTGCGCATCGATGCTTTTAGTTGTTGCCCCATGGTGCTGTCGGCCAGCAATGCGCCAACGGTGCCTTTGCCCGCCAGTATCTGGTGACTAAGCTGCCTGAAATCTTTAGTGATGGCCAGCAGGTTCTCGTTGTTCTTTTGCAGGGTGTTCATAATGTCATCTGTCGATGGCAGTTTGGCTGTCTGCAGCACGTCGCCGTCCTGTACTATCGGCGCCTGCGGACTGCCGCCGTCAATCACGATAATTTTGTTACCGATCAACCCGTCCGAGCCGATATGGACGGCAGCGTTGCGGTGGATATATTGTTGCGATTCCTGGTCAACGCTCATTCTTACATCCACCTGGGCCGGTCCGGTAAAATGAACATCGCTGATGGTGCCTACTTTTACACCTGAAAACCACACGTTGTTGCCTTTTTTGAGGCCGGCAACATCGTCAAAGGTTGCGCTTATATGGATGCTTTTTGAAAATGTTTTTTGCGCGCTGCCTAATGTTAATATGCCAACCACGAAGATGACAAGTCCCAGGGCTAAAAAAATGCCTACGATAACTGCCTTCCGGTTTTCTGATTTGTCCATATTGATATGGTTTTCTATTGTATAAAGTTATATTCAAAAAATGGTTTTACGCGCGGGTCGTTGGTATCAAATATTTCATCGAACGAACCGACACGCTGAAACTGCCCGTCAAGCAGCATAGCTATCCGGTCGCCTGTGCTTTTGGCACAGGTCAGGTCGTGCGTAATGATGATGGACGAAGTATGATAGCGTTCCTGCACCTCGTTTATCAGGTCGTTAATTTCAAGGCAGGTTATGGGGTCAAGCCCGGCTGTGGGCTCATCATACAGCATAACTTCGGGGTTCAGGATCAACGTTCGTGCAATGCCGATACGTTTACGCTGCCCGCCTGAAAGTTCCGACGGCATCTGGTTAATGGTATGCGACAAACCCACCGCCTCCAGCACCGACTCGACCGACGAGTTTACTTCCTTGCGTGTTACGCCTTTGCGGTTACGCACCAGCGGAAACTCCAGGTTTTTCCTAACCGTCATGCTATCGTAAAGGGCGCTGTTCTGGAACGAAAAACCTATGCGTTTTCTCAATTCCTGCAGGCTGGCGTCCGATATGGTGTTCATATCTTCTCCCAGTACAACCACTTCGCCTTTATCAGCCGTAAGCAAGCCTGATATAACCTTGATAAGCACAGATTTCCCGGTACCCGACCGGCCAAGCACCACCAGGTTCTCGCCCTGGTAAAGGTCAAGGTCGACGCCGCGCAATACCTGGAAATCGCCGAATGCTTTTTCAAGCCCCCGTATCCTGATCACGGTGTCGTTATGGTCGATATGTGCCTTTGGTTTATCCATCTCTTTATTTTAGCGGAACCATCCCGCTATCTGTACGATCAGTATTTCTTCAACAAAAACTAAAAACATAGCCGTTACCACCGCGCCATTCGCCGCTTTGCCCACACCTTCGGTGCCTTTGGTGGAATAATAGCCCTGGTAAGAGCCTACAATACCTATGGTAAACCCAAAAACAATAGCCTTGGCCAGCGAGGCAATAAAGTCGACAAAGGTCAGCGGCTCAAAAACCTGCTCCCAAAATGTTGCCCAACTTGTACCCTCGTTCACTGCAACGTTCAGGTATCCGCCAACCAGGGCAATAAACCCTGTATAAGTTGCCAGGATAGGAATGGTAAGCGTGGTGGCCAGCACCCGGGTACATACCAGGAACTTAAATGGCTTGGTGCCCGATACTTCCATAGCGTCTATCTGCTCGGTTACCCGCATCGAACCTATCTCGGCCCCGATGCTCGAACCTACTTTGCCTGCAGCTATCAATGCGGTTATCAGGGGAGCCAGCGCACGCATAATAGCAATGGATACCAACGAGGGCAGCCATGATTGTGCACCGAAGCTTAACAGCGAAGGCCGCGACTGTTTGGTAAATATCAAACCGGTAACAAAACCGGTAAAAGTGATCAGCGTAAATGAGCGTACTCCCGTTTCATAACACTGCCGCATTACCTCTTTCAGTTCAAAAGGGGGCAAAAATGCCTCCTTAAAAAAACGTAGAATAAAGTTATTGATCTTATACAGTGTGGCGAAAGTATCCGCCAGGCGTTGCCTGATAGACGGACCTTTTTTTTCCTTGGGTGTTTCCTGTAAGCTTTTTGCGCTATCCATTAAGGCGACAAAGGTAAATATTTATAGAGATAGTAATAATCATCGGCTGCAAAACTTATGGGTACTGTACTAAAAATGATTTTATATAAACAAATATTTAATACTTACTCATATTGCAGCTTTTTCAATAACGTAAAAGCAGCCCTTTCGGTTTTGCAGGGCTTGATGTAATAAAAGCGGGTAACTTTTTAAATACATGATGTTTTTGCAGTCAGTAAAACACTATTTTTAGTATTTTACATCGTTTAATGCATAAAATGTCAAAAAAGTACTATGCACTACTTTGTAAAGCGGGTATTTTTGACAATCAGTATTATAAACCAATTTCACCTGTTTCCCAGCCTTAAAATGATGTGCCGGCGCCTGATCCTGTTGTTTGCTATGGTTTTGACAGCCAGTCTGTTAAAGGCGCAGGGCGACCAGTTCCAATTCTCCAGGCTTGATATCAACAATGGCCTTTCGCACAACCAGGTGAACTGCATATTTAAGGATAGCAAGGGCTTTATGTGGTTTGGCACACTGTCGGGCTTAAGCAGGTACGATGGTTACCGGTTTAAAGTATTTAAACATTCGGCAAGCGATTCATCTTCGTTAAATGACGACTATATCATTAACATAAGCGAAGGGCCGGGCGGAAAATTGTGGGTCGAATCGCGCACCAGCTATAACATTTACGATCCGCTTACCGAAAAATTCAGTCATAATATCGGCGGGTATCTCAGGTCCATCTCTGTGCCCGACGCACGCATTACTGCTATAAAAAAGGACCGGCAGGGAAACTACTGGTTTTTGAACGCCACGATGGGCCTTTTCAGGTATAACCCGGTAACCAGAATAGTTACGCGCCTGCACCATTCTGCGGCAGATACTACATCGATCTATGCCAATACGGTATCCGACCTGGCACAGGATTCCAAAGGCAATATCTGGCTCAGTTATTACAGCGGTGTCCTGGAGCGTATCAGCGGGCAAACCTACCATGTCGATTACCGTTCGTATGCGGCTGCCAGGCTGCCGCCCGGCTTAAATACTTCTTATAAGATCTACATCGATAACCAGGACGATCTGTGGGTTTATGCACCGTCGTATTCCTCCGGTGTTTATTACCTGGATAACAGGCATACCGCATTAAGGCATATTGGCAGGGGCGGCGGACCGGCGCATTTAAATACCGATGTCATATCCAATGTGATACAAGACGACCAGGGCCGCATGTGGATAGCTACCGACCATGGCGGTATCAATTTATTGAACAAGCGCGATTTTAGCATCCGTTACCTGCTTAACCGCGAGGATGATCCTAAAACCCTGGGCCAAAACAGCCTGGTTTATATTTACAAGGACGATACCGGTATCATCTGGATAGGAACCTACAAAGCAGGGGTAAGTTATTACCACCCCGGTATCATCAAATTTGCACATTATACCCATCACCTTTCCGATCCGAACAGTTTACCCTTTAGTGATGTCAACAATTTCGCCGAGGATAAAGCAGGCAACATCTGGATAGGTACCAATGGTGGCGGACTGATCTATTTTAACCGGAAGAACGGCAGCTTTAAACAATACCTGCATAACCCGAACGACCCGAACAGCCTTGCCAATAATGTGGTTGTTTATATGTTTATCGACCATGCTCAAAACCTTTGGCTTGGCACTTATTTTGGCGGGCTCGACTGTTACAATGGCAAAACTTTCCGGCATTACAAGCATAGCGATGCTGATCCGGGAAGCATTTCCGAGAACCGGGTATGCTCGATACTGGAAGATTCGGAACACCGTTTACTGGTTGGAACCACCGCCGGCGGGGTAAATGTGCTGGATACAAAAACTCAAAAATTCTCGCATATACAGTACAGCAGCATCGACAATGCCATCCACTCCAACTATATCAGCGCTATGCTGGAGGATAAGCGGAAAAATCTTTGGATAGTAACATCTTACGGGGTGGATGTTTTAATGAAAAAGACACACCAGTTTGTGCATTACCTGCACGATGATAAAGACCCATACAGCATTGTAAATAACAACACCAATAATATACACGAGGACAGCGCCGGTTTGATATGGGTGACCACGCGCGAGGGTCTGAGTGTTTTTGACCCTGAAACCGGTAAGTTCACCAATATCACAAAACAGGATGGCCTGCCCGATAATACGGTTAGCGACATAGAGGAAGACAACCATCACAATATGTGGGCGAGTACACCTAACGGGCTGTCGAATATTACCGTCACTCGTTCGCAGGCCGGCCTTAAGTTTCGCTTTATCAATTTCAATGAGAACGACGGGCTGCAGGGCAGGGAGTTTACCGAGAACTCATCGCTTCGCACACGCGATGGCTTCCTCCTTTTCGGCGGGAGTAACGGGTTCAATATTTTTAAACCATCTGATGTACGCTCGAGCAAAAGCTTACCCAACCTCGTATTCACAGGTTTCGAAATATTTAACGAGAGCCTGAATCCTGGTGTGCAGACCAACGGACGCGTTATACTGCCGCATTCCATTACCGAAGCAAAGTCGGTCAGTTTGAAATATAACGAGAACTCGTTTTCACTCGATTTTGCGGCGCTTAATTATTTCAACCCTGATAAAGTGCAATACCAGTTTAAAATGGATGGGTTTGACCCTGGTTGGATATCGGTTGATAATAAGATACGTAAAGCCACCTACACTAATCTTGACGCGGGTACGTACGTTTTCAGGGTACGCAACTCCGACAAGGATGGCTGGAATGGCAGGCAACTGATGCTTAATATCGTCATCACACCGCCTTTCTGGAAAACCATTTGGGCCTACCTGCTTTATGCGGCGGTAATTATAGCCGCATTGCTTTATATCCGCCGCGAAGGTATCCGCAAGTTGCGCCTTCAGTTTGCTTTGGAAAATGAGCGTGAAGAGGCCCAGCGTATGCACGAGCTCGACCTGATGAAGATACGCTTCTTCACCAATGTTAGTCATGAGTTCCGCACGCCATTGTCCCTTATTATGGCGCCTGTTGATAAGATACTGAAGCAGGTATCCGAGCCCGATATTCAGCGTCAGCTGCATTTGGTGAACCGTAACGCCCGCCGCTTGCTGAACCTGGTGAACCAGTTACTCGATTTCCGGCGTATGGAATACCAGGAACTTAAACTGCACGAAAAGCCGGGAGACATCGTCAGGTTTATTAAGGAACTATCTTATTCGTTTAATGACATTGGCGAACAAAAACATATCACTTTTATGTTCGATTCGGAAGCGGATGAGTTTTATACTACGTTCGATCATGATAAAATAGAACGTATCCTGTTCAACCTGTTATCCAACGCCTATAAGTTTACCCACCAGGGCGGGCAGGTAAGCGTGCTGCTGAATGTTTTAGCACCCGATGACCGTGGCAGCCAGCGCCTGGAGATCAAAGTGATAGATACCGGCATCGGCATACCTGCCGATAAAATGGAAAAGATATTCGATCCCTTTTTTCAAAATGATGTTCCGGGTTCCATGCTCAACCTGGGTAGCGGTATAGGGCTTTCCATTACCCGCGAATTTGTGCGGCTGCACCGGGGGCGTATTTTTGTCGAAAGCGAATTTGACCAGGGCAGCTGCTTTACCGTAGTATTGCCTTTACAGCAATTGGATAAGTCGTTGTTTACCGATAAGCCCACTACGATCGATCACGATCCTGCCTATATACCTGCGGATAATCAGCAAAAAAACGGGACACCGGCCGCTGCCGGCCGCGACGCACGGAAACCAACCGTATTGCTGGTGGAAGACAATGATGATTTCCGCTTTTATATCAAGGATAACCTGAAGGATGCGTTTAACATCATCGAAGCGGAAAACGGCAAAAAGGGCTGGCAAAAAGCTTTGGCCATGCATCCCAACCTGGTGGTAAGCGACATCAGCATGCCCGAAATGAATGGCATTGATCTGTGCATGAAACTGAAAAACGATAATCGCACATCGCATATCCCGGTAATATTGCTGACGGCATTAATAGGCGAGGAGCAGCAGTTGAAGGGTCTTGAAACCGGTGCAAGCGATTATATGACCAAGCCATTCAACTTTGAGATACTGTTATCGAAGATCAAAAATATCCTGAGCCAGCAGGAACACATGCGCAAAACCTACCAGAAACAGGTAGACGTTACCCCA
The DNA here is from genome assembly GCF_035492695.1 of Mucilaginibacter sp. Lineage (GTDB taxonomy): Bacteria > Bacteroidota > Bacteroidia > Sphingobacteriales > Sphingobacteriaceae > Mucilaginibacter. Next base: position 92,223 of record NZ_DATJJC010000007.1, read on the forward strand.
ACCGAAGTGCAGGTGGATTCGCCCGATGAACTGTTTATTAAAAAGGTTCTGCTGCTTATAGATAACAATATCTCCAACCCCAACTTCTCGGTCGAGGAACTGAGCGACGATATGTTTGTAAGCCGCTATACGCTCTACAAAAAAATACTGATGATGACCGGCAAAACCCCGAACGAACTGGTCCGCTCCATGCGCCTCAAACGCGCTGCACAATTGCTGGGCACCGGCCACCTCACCATTTTGCAGATAGGCCATAAGGTAGGTTTTAAAAGCCAGAAGTATTTTGTCAAAGCCTTTAAGGCCGAATTCAATGTTATCCCATCGCGGTATGCGGAAATGGCGCAGGGGGAGAAGGAGAACTAAATACAGTCCGCGTTATCATTTGACCCGCCCTGATTCCGCACATGCGGGACTTCGCTTATCAACCCTCCTGATCGCCAACCGCCTTGCGCCCCGCAAAACAAATACAATTTTGCCATTCTTTTATAACGTCATTCCACCATTTTAAAAAGTATCGGCGGCATAATGCAGGGGCTCATTTGTCTACTTTGTAGCGATACCGTAGTTATTTTTCAATGTAAATATCTGTTTATCAGTTAAATGTGATGGGTTGACATTTGTGCCCCTATTTATCCACAACCGCAAATGGGATAGCATATAGTTTTACCCCTGTTATAATGAAAATTTAACAGTGCCTAACCAGCTTCTGTTAAACGATATAAACTTAATAAGCCATTTATAAATTTTTCAGCCTGTAATAACCGGTCGCGATGCCCGGCTGTTGTACCCTGTTCAATGACCTTTTACCAGATCAATGCGAATTGGTGGTTGCTGTTTTTTTAGGTGCTTTTAAGTCTTTATGATAAGCAAATAAAATCAAATCAATTGTAAACAAAACTTCATTATGGGAAAATTTCTACGAATGGCATTGCTGTTTGCTTCTTTCTTCACCTGTGCATCAGCTATGGCACAGGGAACAGGAACAGCGATCAAGGGAACGGTATCCGACGACAAGGGGGTAACCCTGCCCGGTGTCACGGTGGCCGTAAAAGGTGGCAACGTTAGCACTGTCACCAATATTAACGGGCTTTACAGCATCACCGTTCCGCAGCGTGCTACGCTGGTTTTTAAATTTATCGGGATGGAAACACAGGAAATTGCTGTGGGCAGTAAAACCACCATCAACGTAACGATGCGTTCGTCGACAACTGCGTTGAACGATGTGGTGGTTATCGGTTATGGCACGCAAAAACGCGGCGATGTAAACGGTGCAATTTCATCCATCAGCGCAAAACAGATACAGGACATCCCCCAGCCCAGTATCGATCAGTTGCTGCAGGGCAAGGCTGCCGGCATAACGGTGACCCAAAACTCCGGCGAACCTGGCAGCGCAACTTCAGTGCATATCCGCGGGATCAATAATTTCGGTCAAAGCGAGCCTTTGTATGTTATTGATGGGGTCGAGGTTGGCGGTAATGCAGCCGGCGGTTACAGCGGCGGCGCACAGTTAAACAGCCCGGGTTCCTCTAACATGGAAACCACGGTTAGCCCCCTCGCACTGCTTAACCCGAATGACATTGAGTCGATAGATATTTTAAAAGATGCATCGGCCAGTGCTATCTACGGAAGCAGGGGCGCAAATGGCGTTATTATCATTACAACAAAACGCGGCAAAACCGGTAACGCGAAAGTAACGTACGACGGTTTTGTCGGCTTCCAGAAGCAGGGCAGGTTTTTGGATGTAGATAACCTGCAGCAATACGCGGTTTTGCAAAACAGGCTGGCTGCTGTTTTTGGTACGCAGCCCAGGGCCGAATTTGCCAATCCGGCTATATTAGGTCCTGGTACCAACTGGCAGAATGCTATCTTCCGTACAGCAGTTGAGCATAGCCACAATATCGCCGTATCAGGCGCGACGGACAAATCGGATTTTTATGTTTCCGGAGGTTACTTTAAACAGGACGGTACAATTTTAGGGTATGATTTTGATCGTTACTCTATACGCGGCGTAATAAATTCGCAAGCCAAGGAATGGTTAAAATTAGGTACTGTTTTTGGCGCCAGCCGCAGCAACGAGAATGTTGGCCTGGGCAGCAATACAGGTATTATTTACAATGCGTTGCTGGCAGCGCCAGACCAGGCGGTTTACAATGCCGATGGCACGTTTGCCGGCCCGTCGGTGGTTAACGGTCAAATTCAGGGCGGCCCTAACCCGGTACAACAGGCGCTGAATATTACAAATAACCTGGTCAGGAGCAACGTCAACGGCAACATATACGCTGATGTAAAGTTTTTCAGGGACCTGACGCTGCATTCCGAACTTGACGGGGATTTCAACTGGGCCAATGGCCAAACCTTCAATCCCACTTATTCCTACGGGCAAACCGGCAGCATCTCGGCTTTCCACAATGATAACGCTACCCTGAACCGTGCAATTACAAGCAGTACATACTGGAGCTGGAAAGAGTATTTGAACTACGGGCATACATGGGGCAAACACAATGTAACGGCCTTAGCCGGCCGCGAAGTGTGGGAATCCAACTATAACTACATACCGCTTTCCGGCATAGGTTTCCCGGCAGGCAATAATGTGCAGAGCATCGCACTGGCCAACGCGGTCGGGGCTTCGGTGGCCGAACAAATAGGCACCCAGGTTATGCAATCGTATATCGCGCGTGTTATTTATACCTACGACAATAAGTATAGCATTACAGCCAACATACGCAGCGACCAAAGCTCAAATTTTAACCCCGACCCTAATAAGCAAATTGGATATTTTCCGGGTGTAGCGGTATCATGGAGGTTATCGGAAGAGCCGTTTATGGCCTCGATAAAATCAGTGGCCGATAATATCAAGATCAGGTTGGGTTATGGTACCACCGGTAATTCCGGTGTGCCCCAATACGTATATGGTGCGTCGCTTAAAGGAGTTGCTACAGCTTTTGGCACAGGGTTCATTATCAACAATGTTGCTAATCCAAACCTGACCTGGCAAACCACCATCCAGAAAAACCTGGGTATCGACCTGACGCTGCTTAACCGCATCGATATCACCTTTGATGCTTATGATAAAACAGCTAAAAACTTCCTGTTCCAGCAGCCTTTGCCTTATTTCCTTTTGGGCGGGCCCAACGAATACGGCGATAACCCTGCCGGTATTGCTCCGCCTTATATAAATGCCGGAAATATTGAAAATAAAGGTTTTGAATTTACCATCAACAGCCGTAACATTAACACGACGAATTTTAAATGGAACACAACGCTAACGTTATCGCATTACACCAATACAGTAACCTCCCTAAGCGGTGCGCCGGCTATTAATCAGTCTGTTGGCACGGCCTACGTTAGCTTAGCGGCCACCAAAACAATTGTTGGCAAGCCCATCGGCGAGTTTTATGGTTACAAAGTACAGGGCGTGGTAAAAACGGAGGATCAGCTGGCTTACCTGGCCACGCACCCGCAAAACGTTACCGGCACCTCGCCGCAGGTGGTTAGCAGCGCGCAGGGAAATACCATTTGGCTGGGCGATTTGCAATATGCCGATACAAATCACGATGGTAAAGTTGATGAGAACGACCAGGTGCCGCTTGGTAATCCCAATCCTACTTTTACTTACGGTTTCACCAATAATTTCTCGTACAAGGATTTTGACCTGTCCATATTTATTTACGGCTCATACGGCGGTAAAATACTGGATGTGCTGGAATATCAAACAGCCGGATTATCGGGTTTGTATACAAACCAGTTAGCCTCGACAGCAAACTTCTGGACACCTAATAACCCGAATTCAAATATCCCTGCACCGCGTGGCGGGCTCGGCAATCCTAACCTGGTAATGTCTGACCGGTTTCTGGAAAGTGCATCGTTCCTGCGTTTACAAAATGTGCGTTTAGGATACAATTTACCAGGGCAATGGGCCAAATACATAGCAATGAGCAGTTTAAAAGTATATGTAAGCGGGCAAAACTTGTTTGTTATTACCAAATACCCCGGCCTCGATCCGGAAGTTGGGTCGTTTAACCAAAACCCGCTTTTAATGAACGTTGATATGGGACGGTACCCAACACCACGGGTTTTCACCATTGGAGTTAATGCGCAGTTTTAAATTTTTTAAAGAAATTTGATATGAAAAGATATATAAAATACGTTACGGGCATGGCTGCAATGGCAAGTATACTTGTTGCAGGTTGCAAAAAGGACTTCTTTAATCGTCCGCCCCAGTCCAGCGTTACGGTTGGCAACTATTATAAAACCACATCACAGGTGCAGGCTGCTACCAATGGCTTGTACGGGTCGCCGTGGTTTGGCTGGAACAATAAAGTAGGGTGGGCAATTACCGAACTATCGAGCGGTAATGGCTTTACTTATTCGTCGGATGTAAATGCTTTTATAACCTGGTCGGCGCCAAACGCCAATCCTGAAATACTCGCTGCGTGGGATTCTCCCTTTACGGTGATCGCTCAATGTAATGCTTTGATCGTTAATATGGCCCCTACTATCGATGGCGTGCCGCAGTCCATGGTCAATAATGCACTCGGCGAGGCGCATTTAATGCGTGCGGTCGCCTATTTCTACCTCGTACGCGTTTTTGGAAATGTGCCCATTGTTGAAAATCCGCTAAACGATATTGCTAATTTTCAAACCGTACCCACTAACCCGATTTCCGACGTATATACGCTGATGGTAAGGGACCTGCAATTTGCAGAAGCCAATTGTTCGTCAGGTACTGCAAATACGGGGCATGGCGACAGCGGCTCTGCATCGGCAATGCTGGCGAAAGTTTACCTGTACATGCAGGATTATGCAAATGCACAAAAGGAGGCGGAAAAGGTGATCAACAGCGGCGAATTTTCGCTGCTGCCAACTTACGAAAACCTGTTCCAGACTGCCTTTAACAATAATAAGGAGAGTATATTGGCTATGCAGTGGATATCGAACGGAGGTTATGATTATGGTAACTCCATACAGGCATCATGGGCCTATAACAGTACTATCACCGGCACAGGCGACGGTTATGGCGTTTTCGGCCCTTCCATCGATTTGCAAAATGCATTTGCCGCCGAAGGGGGCGATACTACCCGCAGGCATGCTACAATTATGATGCCGGGCAGCTTTTATCCCGACCTTGATGCGGCATCCGGAGGCTACAGGTTTCCGGTAAACGCAAGTGCTCAAAATCAAAATGCCGCGGCAAAAAAATACGTGGTAGGCACACCAGCCGACAACGGCGGCAAGAGCGCTGCACAGGCTGCCGGTAACAACACTTATATCATGCGTTATTCAGATGTTCTGTTGATAGAGGCAGAAGCTATTTTAGGCCAGGAAGCAGGAGTACAACCCGGCACCGGGATACCGCTTACTGCTTCCACCTCGAATGCGACTGCGCTCAGCTATTTTAATATGGTGAGGGCGCGTGTAGGCGTTCCGGCGGTTACTTCGTTTACCTATCAGCAACTGCTCAACGAAAGGCGTCTCGAATTTGCCCTCGAGCAGGATTATTGGTTCGACCTGTGCCGTATAGATGGATATAAGACCGAAGGGTCGGCCATCAGCCCTACACAGCATCCTACTGCTATTGCCATTATCAGCCAGCAGGAAAGAGGGACCTACAGTACCACAGCCGATAATAACCCGGTAATTTATTCTAACAAACTCACGCCAACCGACGCAAACTTTTTCTTCCCGGTGCCGGTAGTGGAGTCGGCAACCGATCCGAACCTGATAAAAGCGCCGGTGCCTTACAATTTCAGCAATTAAGTAACATTTTATATGAACAAGAAAATGAAACTATCAAAAATTTATTACTGGATACTGCCGGCGTTGGTGGTATTTAGTATAGTTTCCTGTAAAAAGCAGGACAGCCTGGGATATACGCCGGGTACGGGTGTGCCTACTATCAATTCGGTAAAAACCATCAACAAATATGTATTGGATACCGTTGTTCAAACTACAACAACTTACAATAGTTCGGGGGTTGTGAGCATGACCACGGATACCAATTTTAACCACAAATCGGTTACGGCGTTTGATTCAACTACGGCAACCGGTAATTTGGGCAATATGTATATGATAGTTGGTGCCAATTTGGGCAGTGCCACTAAACTTACCATCAATGGGGTTACCGTGTATTATAATCGAAGCCTTGGCAACGACAATTCGATTATTTTCACCTTGCCTACAAATATTCCCTATGTTCAGCCCCAGTCTAACACATTAGAAGTAACCACGCTGCACGGGAAAGTTACTTACGCTTTCACCACATTACCACCGCCGCCGACTATCCTGCAGGTAAGCGACTTCGACTTTTGGGCTAACTCACAGATCACCCTTGTGGGGAAAGGTTTTGCATCGGTGTCGGGCATAAAACTGAATACCACGAGCGATGATGTAACCATAGTATCGCAAAATGATAGTACGCTGGTGCTGCAGATGCCGGCAGCCAGTACCGTTACCGAATCGCCATTGTTATTTACCTATACTTCGGGCGAAAATACCGGCGCCCAAACATTGTCGACCGCTATTTTTAACGACCTCGACAATGCCTATAACATTTATTTCAAAGACAGCTTCCAAAATTCATGGGGCGATAACTCCTGGTCGGGTCCATCCGGCTCGCAGCCTGGTAACCCGCATGCGTTTGGCGGTACAAGCTCTATCCAGGCAAGCTATCCTGCCGGTGCCTGGCAAGTTGAAGGCTGGGCCAACTGGTACCCGAGCTTTCCATACGATGCTGCGTACAAGTATTTAACCTTCTGGGTTAAAGGGGGAAAAGCCGACCACACGCTGGTGCTTGTCGGTGATAAAATGGCCGGCGGATATGGGCAGGTACAAAACGCCAATGCCTATGCGGGCCAGTTGGTTAAGGTTCCGGCCGGTGTTTGGACATTCGTCAAAATACCGCTTACCGCACCGTCAACTGCATATTCAAAAGAATCGACCTTGCTCAACTATTGGGCAAACGGCACGCCGGCGCAACAGCTGGGATTCTTTTTGCAGGGAATGAGCGGCGATGTTAACGAGACCATGTATTTTGACGAGGTGGCCTTCATTAAATAAAAACATTGAAAAGACTTACGAAGTTGCAATCACTTCGTAGGTCTTAAACATAAGATCAGTTGATTAATGCCCGATGCCGCCATTGATAGGTTCCTTTTAAGAAAACAGCACTGGCGGCATCTTTTTTGGTTAATGGCAGGTACTGCCGGCAGGTTGAAAGCGATGGTTATTATTGTAGTTCGGCCTGGGTTCAATTTGATAGCGTGTAATAAATGACTACATTTAGGTTAAATTTGTATTATAGCTGGGCCGACTCAAAAACCTAATAATTCTGATATGACAAGTAACGTAATGCGGGAGATAACCCCACTTACCCCAAGTGATTGCTTTACCATTTTTTCGAGGGTGAAGCAGAAATTTGACTTTCCATTGCACTATCACGAGGAGTATGAATTGAACCTCATTTTAAATGCAAACGGCGCAAAAAGGGTAGTTGGGGGCCATATCGAAGCAATAGACGATGCGGAGCTTGTGCTGATAGGCCCTAATTTGTATCATGCCTGGTTTACGCACCAGTGCCGTAGCGAGGAGATAACTGAAGTTACCATCCAGTTTCATAAGGATCTGTTTGACGAGAAGTTCCTGAGGCGCAACCAGTTGAGTTTTGTAAAAAGCATGCTGGAGCGGTCGCAGCGCGGTATATTGTTTTCGCATGAAACTATTTCAGCATTGAAGGACAGGTTGCTTTCGCTCGACAAAAAGACCGGGTTCGACTCGGTGCTCGAACTGCTGTCCATCCTGCACGACCTTTCCATATCACGCAACATGCGTACGCTGTCCGACCTCGCATTTACTAACGAAAAGTTTTATTACAACAGCCGCCGTATCGAAAAGGTATTTGAATACATGAACACCAATTATAATAAGCAGGTTTCGCTGGCCGAAGTATCGCGGATAGCCAACATGCCCGAGGCATCCTTTAGTCGTTTTATAAAAAAACGTACCGGTAAAACGTTCATTGACAGCCTGAACGAGATCCGCCTCGGCCATGCTTCGCGCATGCTGATCGACACCACCAATACCATCGCCGAGATAGCTTACAAATGCGGGTTTAATAACATTTCAAACTTTAACAGGATATTCAAGCGCAAAAAGTTCTGCATTCCTAAAGAGTTCCGGGAGACCTATACAGGGAATAGGGTTTTCATTTAGTGATCGGTTAATTGGTGATTAGTTAACTGGTGATTAGTTGACCAGGGGCAACAAGTCACGAATCACAAGTTAACAAGTCACCGGTCAAAAGTCAACAAATCATTAATCACCAATTAACAAATCACCAAACGTTAAAATAGTATTAGTCAAAAGTTATTAATCCATATATTTTAGAGTATGCCAATTATTGCTTTTTAAGATACTCCCATGGTGCCAATTCTTAAATTCTGTTAATTCTGATTCAGACAATGAGATTATCCGGCTACGATATTGCCATCATCCTGCTTTACCTTTTAAGCACCATTTTCATAGGGATATGGTACCGTAAAAAGGCCAGCCAGAATAAGGATAGCTATATGCTCGGCGGCAAGTCGCTGCCCTGGTACAAGCTGGGTTTAAGCGATGCCTCGGATATGTTCGATATCAGCGGCACCATGTGGATGGTGAGCCTGTGTTTTGTTTATGGTATGAAAAGCATCTGGATACCCTGGCTGTGGCCGGTGTTTAACCAGGTGTTTTTGATGATGTACCTGTCGCGCTGGCTGCGCCGCTCTAACGCCACTACCGGTGCCGAGTGGCTGCAAACCCGGTTCGGAAAAACCGGGCCGGGCGTGGGTGGTTCGCAGGTGGTGGTTATTGCTTTTGCATTGCTTAGTTGCCTGGCCTTTATGGCTTACGGCTTCATCGGCCTGGGTAAATTCATCGAAATTTTTGTGCCCTGGGATATGATAAAGGGCTACGTGCCCTTTCACGTTGCCCCGCAATATGTGCCGCATGTGTATGGCATCATCTTTACGCTATTTGCTATGTTCTATTCCATTTTGGGCGGTATGCACAGCATTGTGGTGGGGGATATGATCAAATACAGCATCATGACGGTGGCCTGTGTTTGGATAGGTTTCATCGCGGCCGGGCAACTGAATAGCCACCATTTAAATGTGCCCGATGGGTGGTATAGCCCTTTCTTTGGCTCACATCTTGGGCTCGATTGGTCGCGCATCATCAAAGAAGTTAATTCCAAGATACAAAGTGACGGCTATTCCCTGTTCGGCCTGTTTTTTATGATGATGACTTTCAAAGGCTTCTTTGCCGCGCTTGCTGGTCCGGCGCCCAATTACGATATGCAGAAGATACTCTCCACCCGTTCGCCCGAGGAGGCCAGTAAAATGAGCGGTTTTGTCAATATCATCCTGCTGCCGATACGTTATACACTGATCGTTAGTTTGACGATACTCGGCCTTATCTACTATCACCAGATGAACCTGAAGGACGCCACCGGCGGCATCGATTTTGAGAGGATACTGCCCGCTGTTATCAATAATTTCCTGCCTGTGGGTTTGGTAGGTTTATTGCTCGCCGGTTTATTAGGCGCTTTCATGAGCACTTTCAGCGGCACCATGAACGCGGCCCAGGCCTATATCGTCAACGATATTTACATTAAATACGTCAATCCCAAAGCCTCCACAAAAAAGATCATCACAATGAATTACCTGGTGGGTGTTATTGTGGTGGCAACAGGTGTATTCCTCGGATTTTTCATAAAAAATGTAAATGAAATGCTGCAATGGATCGTGTCTGCACTTTATGGCGGGTACATCGCGTCCAATGTGTTGAAATGGCATTGGTGGCGTTTTAACGCCAGGGGATTTTTCTGGGGTATGCTTACCGGTATCGTATCGGCTATGGCGTTTTCGTTATTTATTGATAATTCACAATTGATATATTGGTTTCCCGTGCTTTTTGGGGTGTCGCTTGCCGGTTCCATACTGGGCTCTTACACCTCGCCGCCAACGGAGGAAAATGTTCTGGCGTCGTTTTATAAAAACGTTCGTCCCTGGGGTTTTTGGGGGCCGGTTAAGCTGGCCGTCATGAAAGATGATCCGTCGTTCAAACCTAACAAAAATTTCAAGCTCAATATGTTCAATGTGGTTATCGGCACCATAGCGCAATGCTGCCTTACCATACTGCCCATGTACCTGGTGCTGTCGCAAAAAATACCGCTGGTTTACACCGTCGTCCTATTGGCTGTCGCCATCATCATTTTGAAAAAAACGTGGTGGAACAAGTTGAAGGATTATTAAAGAAACAACAAAAACCAATCCTCTTTACCGCTCGCGGTAGAGAGCGTTGGCGAGCGAAACAACGCCGGGGTGAGTCACTTGGGCGGGCGATAATAATTTTGATTAATAACACACGATGCAATATATGACCGAATTCGAATCAAGGCTAAACCAACTGGAAAACAGCTACCGCCAGTTGATAAGCAAACCCAATAAAAAACAGGAACTGGGCAACGGTATTTTCGACCGTTACCAAAACCCTGTGCTTACGGCCGCCCATGCGCCTGTTTTCTGGCGATACGATCTTAACCCGCAAACCAACCCTTACCTGCTCGAGCGCTTCGGCATCAATGCAGCGTTCAACGCGGGTGCCATTAAATGGAATGGCAAGTATTTGCTGGTGGCGAGGGTAGAAGGGCTCGATCGCAAATCGTTTTTCGCGGTGGCCGAAAGCCCGAATGGCATTGATAATTTCACCTTTTGGGATTACCCGGTCGACCTGCCCGAAACCGGCGAGCCGGACACCAATGTTTACGATATGCGCCTCACCGCGCACCAGGACGGCTGGATATATGGTCTTTTCTGCACTGAAAGGCGCGACCCCGGGGCTCCGGCTCACGATCAATCGATGGCTGTAGCGGCTTGCGGGATCTCGCGGACAAAAGACATGATAAAATGGGAGCGCCTGCCCGATTTGGTGACCAGGTCGCCACAGCAGCGCAACGTGGTTTTGCACCCCGAATTTGTGGATAGAAAATATGCGCTGTACACCCGTCCGCAGGATGGCTTTATCAGTGCCGGCACAGGCGGCGGAATAGGTTTCGGGTTAACGGATTCAATGGAAAACGCCTATATCGACCATGAGGCCATCATCGACAATAAAAATTATCATACCGTTTATGAATCGAAGAACGGGCAGGGCCCGGCGCCTATCAAAACTGCGCACGGCTGGCTGCACCTGGCGCATGGCGTACGCAACACCGCTGCCGGGCTAAGGTACGTGCTCTATATGTTCATGACCGATATTACCGACCTGGCCAGGGTGCTGCACAAGCCCGCCGGATACTTCCTGGCACCGGAGGGTGAAGAACGCATCGGCGATGTATCCAATGTCGTATTTTGTAACGGCTGGATAGCAGACGATGATGGCACAGTTTACATCTACTACGCTTCATCGGATACCCGGATGCATGTGGCTGTAAGTACGGTAGATAAGTTGCTGGATTATGTGATGAACAACCCCGAAGATGGGCTACGCTCGGCATTGTCGGTAAAAACGCTTTCGGACATCATAAGGAAAAACAAGGATTTTTTATACGCCGGCAACGATGGAGTGGTGCAACCAGGTTAGCAGATGATGAAAGTGGAAAGGAACCAGAAGCAATTGTTGGCGGCGTACAGTAACGAGTTGAATGCCGAATTGACCAATATCCTTAATTATTGGATCGATAATGCGCAGGACCTAGTAGAGGGTGGTTTTTTTGGCAGGATCAGTAATGATAACCGGGTAATACCCGGCTCACCCAAGGGCTCGGTGTTGAATGCACGGATATTGTGGAGCTTTTCGGCTGCCCATAATTTCAACGGGAAGATCGAATATCTGGCCATGGCCGATCGTGCCTATCAATATATTATTGAACATATCATTGATAAAACTCATGGAGGGGTGTATTGGTCGGTTGACCATGCGGGCAATAAGCTCGATACCAAAAAACAGGTTTATGCCAATGCTTTTACCATTTATGCCTTGAGCGAATATTACAAGGCCTCAAAAAAGCAGGAAGCACTCGATATGGCTGTCGGATTGTTCAGGTTACTGGTTGATAAAAGCTATGACTGGTCGAGTACAGGTTATTTCGAAGCTTTTACGGAAGATTGGCAGCCGATAGACGATTTGCGTTTGAGTGAGAAGGACGCCAACGAAAAGAAAACGATGAACACGCATCTGCATGTCATCGAAGCTTATACCAACCTATACCGGGTTTGGCCCGATAAAACATTGCGCAGCCATATTATCCTGCTGCTGAATAACTTTACCGATCATTTTATTGACGAAAAAAAAGGCCATCTCAACCTGTTTTTTGATGAGAACTGGAACAAAAGATCGACCCTTGTCTCTTACGGGCACGACATTGAAGCAGCCTGGCTTCTGCAGGATGCTGCCGAGATCATCAATGATGCCGCCTCGATAGAAAAACTGAAAGCCTGTGCCATAAAAATATCCGATGCGGCCGTAGAAGGACTGGACGGCGACGGCGGACTTTGGTACGAATATGAACCGGCCGCTGGCCACCTGGTAAAGGAAAAACACTGGTGGGTGCAAGCCGAGGCTATGGTGGGGTTTTTCCATACATGGCGGGTGACCGGCGACAATAGATATCTTGAATTGTCCGTCGGCAATTGGGATTTTGTAAAAAATAACATCATTGACAAGCGGAACGGCGAATGGCTTTGGGGTGTTTATGAAGACGGGCGCCCAATGACAGCCGAAGATAAGGCAGGGATGTGGAAATGCCCTTATCACAACAGCCGGGCCTGTATAGAGATCATCAACAGGATCACCTCACAAATACCTTTAGTTTCAGCCGAAAAAACATTCTGACAACGCGATATGAAAAATATTACGAGAACATTTTCTTTACTTTTAATTGTTTTGATGACAGTTTACTCCTGTAAAAAGAGCCCGAAGGGCAACGTGGATACCGGCGGAAATAACAACAATACCGGCAGTACCAATGTACCGCCGGCGTCAACAGGCAACACCGCTGCAACCATGGTAAAAGGAACAGATCCCAGTGTTGCGGCCACCCAGGGGTTTTTCCTCGAAAATTCGTGGATGCCTAAAACCTTCACCGCTCCGGCCACCGTAACCACGGTATCAAAGCCCGATATTTCCGACGTTGGTGTAAGCATCGACTTAAGCAAGGTGATCACCAAAACATCACCCTACCTGTTCGGTAATAACACCAACCCTTTTATGGGACAGGTGGCCGATCAGCCGGTGCTTATCAATAACATCGCTGCGCTGTCGCCCAATATATTACGGTTCCCTGGTGGCAGCTTGTCCGATATTTATTTCTGGAACGCCGCCGACGGTCAATCGCCTGCAGATGCCCCTGCGCAGCTGCTTGATGCCAGTGGGAACGCATCTGCGGCGGGCTATTGGTATGGCAACAACCCGGCATCATGGACCATGAGCCTCGATAATTATTACAAGTCATTGCAGCTTACCAATAGTACAGGGCTGATCACCGTAAATTATGGTTATGCCCGCTACGGCACCGGCCCGCACCCCGACCAGGCGGCTGCGCACCTGGCCGCTAATTGGGTGCGGTATGATAAGGGACGTACTAAATATTGGGAGGTTGGTAACGAATGTTTCGGCAACTGGGAAGCCGGCTATCGCATTAACACCGCTGCAAACCTCGACGGGCAACCCGCAGTACTTACGCCGCAAACCTATGGTACTCATTTTAAAGTTTTCGCCGATTCGATGCACGCAGCCGCGGCAGAAGTGGGTGCCACTATACAGGTGGGTATTGTACTGACCGAGGCTAACGACAATTCAAATTCAGCCGGGGTAAGTAACTGGAACGCGGGTGTGTTGTCCGCTGCCGGCAATTCTCCCGATTTTTATGTGGTGCACAATTATTACACGCCCTATAATCAAAATTCAACGGCCGATGTCATCCTGAATACCCCCGTATCAGCCACCCAATCGATGCTGAATTGGGTTAAAAGCAGTGCGCAGGGTGCAGGTGTTACACAAAAACCCGTAGCGCTGGATGAGTATAACATATTTGCAACGGGATCGAACCAGATGGTGTCGGATATTGCGGGCATACATGGGGTGATGGTTTTAGGCGAGGCGCTAAAGAACCAGGTAAGCATGGCTGCCCGTTGGGACCTTGCCAACTCATGGGATAACGGCAATGATATGGGGATGTTTAACAATTCGGCGCAAACTTCCGGTGCCGAACCTGGCGCCGCTGCCTGGAATCCCCGCCCGGCTTATTATTATTATTACTACTTTCAGAAGTATTTTGGCGACCGTGTGGTATCCTCCACGGTTATCGGCAGCAGCGATATTTTGAGTTATGCATCCTCGTTCACTTCGGGCCAGGCTGGGGTGGTCCTGGTGAATAAAGGATCAGCCGATCATACTGTAGCGCTTGCCATCAGTAATTTCGTGCCGGGTACCAACTATTATTTTTATGTTTTGCAGGGCGGAACCGATGGAACCTTCTCGCGCAAGGTGGTTGTCAACGGTCACGGCCCTTCGGGCGCATCCGGCGGCCCCGATAATTTTACAGGCATTGCCCCGGCGTCGGGCGCTCAAAAGGATGGTATCAGGATAACAATACCAGCCTACAGTGTAATTTATTTGGTAGCAGATACAAAGTAATTGATGAATTTTATAGCTTTAGGCATGAGAAGAATCATTTTTACCGTGTTGCTGCTGGCTGTGGCCTGCACCGGCACCTTTGCCCAGGATATCACCATGCTGGCGCCAACGCCGCCTATGGGCTGGAACAGCTGGAACATTTTTCAGACCAACATTAACGAGCCGCTGCTGAAGCAAATGGTTGATTCCTATATTTCATCCGGGATGAAGGATGCAGGATATACCTATTTTGTGCTGGATGACGGCTGGATGGCGATGGAAAGGGACAAGAACGGGCAACTGGTTGCCGATCCGAAAAAGTTCCCCAACGGAATGAAGGAATTTGCCGACTACGTGCATTCCAAAGGCTTGAAATTCGGTATTTACAATTGTGCGGGCACCAAAACCTGCGCCGGCTACCCGGGTACGCGCGGCCACGAATATGAAGATGCCCGCCTGTACGCATCATGGGGTGTTGATTACCTCAAATTCGACTGGTGTTACGCCGAAGGGATGAATGCTATCGAAGCTTACCGGGTGATGAGCCAGGCGCTGAAAGCAACCGGACGGCCAATTGTTTTCAGCCTTTGCGAATGGGGTTCACATCGGCCATGGGTATGGGGAAAGGATGACGGGCAGCTGTGGCGCACAACAGGCGATATCGGTCCGTATTTTGATAAACCGGTAACAAAAAATGGCTGGACACCGCTTACCGTGCTGAATATCCTCGATCGGCAGGATAGCATCCGCCAGTACGCAGGTCCAGGCCACTGGAACGACCCGGATATGCTGGAAGTTGGTAACGGTATGACCGTGAACGAGGACCGCGCGCATTTTTCGCTTTGGTGTATGCTGGCAGCCCCGCTGATGGCCGGTAACGATTTGGGTAAACTGACAGAGCAAACCAAAAATATCCTGACCAACAAAGATGTGATCGCTGTAGACCAGGACGCTTTGGGTATCGAGGGTTTCCGTTATTATGCATTTGATGGTATCGAAATTTGGATAAAACCTTTAACGGGCGGCGATCTGGCTGTTTGCTTTTTAAATCGTTCCGGCCGGGCACAAACGCTCAATTACGATTGGACAGCGCACCTTATCAACGACACCACATCCAAAACGAGTGTTGATTTCACCCAAACCACTTTCAAGATCCGTGACCTATGGTCGAAAAAAGACCTGGGCACGACGCAAAAGGTATTCAAACAACCCATCCCTAATTATGATGTGGTGATGGTGCGGTTGAGTAAGCAATAATTTTACTAAAATAATGTCATTTCGAGCGATAGTGAGAAATCTTAAACATCCCGCATAATTCGTTTACATGGTGTTTAAGATTTCTCTTCGCTGCGCTCATGCGAAATGATAAATATTTTGAGATATTCCCACCGGTCAACCCAAAACCAATCCTCTTCTCAACCGTTATATCTTTATAAAACAGAGGGGATTATGAGTGCGTACCAGGAAAAATGGGTCGAGGTTTTAGAAGCCGCCGGACTTGATGGCTGGAAGATAGAAGCAGTGGACGACTACGATATACTCGTCGAGATGCCTAATGTCAGCGATCTGAAGATCGTTCGCGACAATGTTCCGCAGGTAATTGCCGCTTTTTCGCTGGATATAGACGTGCCGAAAGACAGGCTGCGGTTTATATTCAAAAATGGGAACGAGGTTTTTGACTATATCCTGAATCCGAACCAGGAAGATCTGGGATCTGGTGACTAATTAAGCTTTGTGCGACTGGAAATGATCGCTACACTCATGCCCATGCACGCAATAAGCAGGAACGATGCTCTTAAAGTGGCTATCCCCGCTATAAAACCGATCAGCGGCGGGCCGATCAAAAAACCGGAAAACCCAATAGTTGATACCGCAGTCAGCGCCACACCCGGCGACATAATAGTAGTTTTGCCGGCCGAACTGTAGATCATCGGCACAACAGACGAAACGCCGGCGCCAACCAGCATAAACCCTATAATAGCCGGCCACAGGTAGGGGAATGCCACGGCCACAACCAAACCGGTGGCCGTCAGCGATCCGCTTAAAATAAGCGTCCGCCTTAAGCCATATACGCCTGCGAACCAGTCGGCGGTAAACCTGCCTAACGCCATTGTGCACATAAAAGCGAAATAGCCTGCGCCTATCCACCCGTTGTGGGCCAGTATCACTTTTTTAAAATATACGCCGCTCCAGTCGAACATCGTACCCTCGCATATCATGGAGCAGAAGGCAATTATCCCCAACTTCAATAATGGCGTCATCGACCTGATCCTGTCACGGATAGACAAAACTACAACCTCATCCTTCACCCTTGCATCACAGTCCTCATCCAGGTTGCGCGAAGTAATGATGACGCCGATAATAAGTAATACCATGATACCCAAAAAATGGTATAAGGGGATAATATGCTGCCCGATCATGAAGATGCCGATACCCGCACCTGTAAACCCGGCCATACTCCAGATACCATGAAATGACGCCATAATGGGCTTTGCGTATAATTTCTCTGTAGCCACCGCCTGGGTATTTACAGCGATATTTGCTGCGTTCCCGGCAAAACCATACAGGAATAGGCATCCCAGCAATTCATAAACGGACCGTGCCGCACCAAGCCCCACCAATAAAATGGCATAACAGGTAATAGAAATGACCAGTAATTTGCGGCTGCCTATTTTAGTGATCACCCACCCCGTAAATGGCAGCGAACACATGAGCCCGGTAGGAATTGCCAGCAGCACACCACCCAGGCCGGCCTCCGACAAATGCAGCGACTGCTGTATCGCAGGTATCCGCGAGGCCCAGCTGGCGAAACTTAGCCCGGCCATAAAAAACATGGCGCCCACAGCTATCCGAAGCGATAAACGGGATTTGGCAACTGGATGCAGGGATGTATCCATATATAAAATATTTTTCATTAGTGTAATAAATACACTAAGGGTGCTTTATACAAATGTATCGCTTTTTAGCCGAAAAGCAAATCAACGGCTAATTTGCTTTCGCTAAACTAATTAATATCTTTAATCAGTTACAAATTTGAAGTTTTCACAATTAAAGGCCAATGATGAAAAAACCGACCAGCTCCTATATTTTCTGGACAGGTATGCTGCTTTTGTTCGTTCCAGGGCTGCTGCATGCCTACCTGCTGATGCCATTCCCGGGCAGCCAAAACATCGAGGCGATAAAGCTTTGCTATTACCTGGAGAAGATAATACTGCCGCTGCGTATCGCCGGTGCGTTGGTTATCCTTTGGTATCTTATAAAATATTTTACAAATAACAGGCGATGGGGTAAGATAGTGAAGGTTACGATATTGGTTTTGGGCCTGAGCAGTTTTTATATCACCGATTTTGCCTTTAAGGCCTCAACCATGTTCGAGGAGCCAAAAACTATCAAATTTGCCGATGCTGTGGCCAATAAGGTGCCCGAAAGTTATATTGTATTAGGTGTGGTGCGTAACGGAGTAGCTAAGGCATACCCGCTCGTTTATTTAGGCTACCATCACAAAGTGCAGGATAATGTCGGCGATCTTCCGGTACTGGTTACGTACTGCACCATGTGCCGCACGGGCAGAGTTTACAGCCCTGTTATTGACGGAAAAAGGCAAACTTTCCGGTTGGTAGGGGCCAGGCATTATAATGCCATTATCGAAGACGAAAGCACCGGCACCTGGTGGTACCAGGCAACAGGCGAGGCGGCAGTAGGGCCCATGCAGGGTTCTTATTTAAAGGAATTACCTTATGAACAATCGTCTCTTGGCGCATGGCTCAACAAACATCCCGGCTCGCTCATATTACAGCCCGACGGCCACTTCAAAAGCGATTATGACGATCTGAAAGATTACGACGTAAAGCAGGCTGTCGACCGTGATTCAACCATTAAAAATAAAGACTCGTTGATACGGAAAAGCTGGATATTGGGAGTGATCATTGATAAACAGCCCAAAGCCTACGATTGGCGTAAACTCACTAAAACCTGTCTCCTGAATGACCGGCTCGGAACGACACCTTTGTTGATTAGCCTCGAGGATGATGACCATACCTTCCATGTATTTAGCCGCCAGGTAAATGGCAAAACGTTAACTTTTAAGCAGGATACCACCGGCCGTTTTACCGACAACGAAACTGCATCCACCTGGAATTGGGAAGGAAAATGCATATCCGGCGCCAGTAAGGGCAGGCAATTAGCCGTGGTGCAGGCCTACCAGGAATACTGGCATTCGTGGCAGCACTTTCATCCGGGTACTTTATTCTGGAAATAAAAGATTTACGAAGTTTTTAAGACTTCGTAAATCTTAAAGGTTATTTCAGAAGAATAATGCTACCCTCAACTTGGCGTAAAAAGGCGTTCCGGGGGTAAAGCTCATCTGGTCCACAGGTGCTGTTTCGCTTCTCAATTGGGTTACTTCTTCGGCCTCGAACTCGTTCCATTTGGTATTCAGCAGGTTCTCGACGGATAGCCCTATCTCGTATCGCTTTTGGGTGTAATTCACTTTCAGATCGGTAACATAGTAGCCATCCGCCACCAGCGAGTAATTCTCGTTGCCCGGCCGCCGGTGCATATACCGGTAGCTGATGCCTCCGTTTATGCCGTTGGCAAATTTAAAGTCAAGTCCGCCGGTACTTGTGAAAGTTGGGGCAAGGGGCAGGTAATTTTCTCCGCTTGGGGCATCCACCAGCCTTGGTTTGGCCAGGTTAACGTTCAGGTCGGCAAACAGCCACTTAGCCAGCTGGTAACGTGCTGAAAGGTCGATACCCTCGCGCCGGGTTTTACCGCCGGGTTCAATGGTGCCATCATCGGTATAAACAAATTCCTGTTGCAGGTACAGGTACCAAAGGGCGGCGTTCAGGTATAAATGGGGGATAGGTTTCCAGTTAATACCCAGGTCGGCACCGTAAGCAGCCGGCAGGGTTTGCAGGCCGTTGTTGCCGATAACCGCACGGGCGTCGTTGGAATGAAAGCCTTTGCCTGCTTTCAGGTAAAACTGAACCTGGTTGTTAGCCGTGTATTGAATATTAAATTTGGGGCTGATGATGGCCTTGTTTTGCGTGGTATCATGATAATTAAAGTGCAGGTAATCGATCCGTGCTGCAAAATTGATGAGCCATTTCCCGGTTTCAAAGGTCTCGTCGATGTATGCATTAGCGTTATTCTCCTTTACATCGCCACTGTTTATAACGTCCAGTAATACATCCTGCCTGTCGACACCTGCATACAGGGCGTAGGTTTTATCTATCCTGTCGGCAATACCAAGGGTCGAAGTCAGGTTGCTATTGCCGTAATAACTGCGCTTGCTCAGTTTGCCGTTGTAGCCGAACATATCTCTCGTTTCGTTTTGAAATCTCTCGTCGCCATTCTCATTGTCTTCCGCAAAAAAAGTTGAGTTTACATGCAGCTGGAACGTATAGTGGGTGTAATACAACTCATTCTCCAGCGTCCAGTCATTTTTCAGGTCCGAATTGAGTTTGGCAATCACATTGGTGCGCGTACTTTTGCCATTTTGCGCACTGTCTATGGTTCCAAACCTGTTGATAAGCGTTCCCGGAGATACAACCGTATAAATATTCCCCTCATCGTCTATTGCCGTGGTTCCGTTCGCAACGGCGCGCTCAGGAATTTCCCCTGATGGTATCCAGCTTGTACTAAAGGTGGACGCGCTGAGCGATAGTTTATTGTTAGCGCCAAACTGTTTGGTGTACTTGCCAAACAGGTTAAAACGCTTGTAGTGTTCGGCCAGTTGAAAGGGGCCATCCGTATAATTATATTCTCCGGCTATGTAGGCGTTCTCGCCATTTTGTTTCGCCCTGGTGCTTAACAGATCGATAGCGCCCGCAATGCGGAAAGTATTGAACCGGCCGCCTTCCAGGCTTATCATACTACGGTCCAGTGCATCTTTGGTGGTATAATTCAAATAACCCGCCGTAGCGAAATCACCATGTCCTGCATAATAAGGCCCTTTACCAAAGTCGTACGTTGATACGGTCTCAGGGATCAGGAAGTGTAGGTCTGCGTAACCCTGTCCGTGCACATGCGATACCAAATTTACAGGCATGCCGTCCACCGATACATCCAGATCGGTGCCGTGATCGGCGTCGAAACCGCGCACAAATATTTGTTCGGCCTTGCCGCCGCCCATGTGCTGGGCTATAAAAAGGCCCGGCACCAGCCGCATCAGGTCCTGCGATGAATTTACCGGGCGCAGACTCAGGTCGACAGTGCTTAATGTATGAAACGAATTGGCGCTTAATTGCGGCGAGATCACCACTTCATTAAGATCGATAGCTCCCTTGGAGATAGATATGATCATTTTTTGCCCTGTCATGCCACAGGTCATAATTTTTGATTTACAGCCGATGCAGCTTATTTTTACTGTGGAGGTATCGCTGGCTACGGGTATGCGAAAATCTCCATCCTGGTTAGTAACTGATGTCCTTCCATCAGCATAAATAGTAGCGTATTGTATAGGTTGCCGTGTGGCGCTGTCTATCACTTTTCCTTTTACAAGGTATTGCGCCTGGGCAAACTGTGCCGTAAAAGCTGCGATAATAGCAAGCAGAACCACTTTTTTAAGTGTATTCATATAGTATGGTTTTTGGGCCTGAGATAAAAATTTCAGGCTTAATTAAATGTCGGATCGTTTGTAAAAAGAAGTGTTTCCGTCAACTGTTACCGGCTTTCCAAACACGTATGGTCAGAGACGCCGTCCCATACAAGACTATGGTAACTTCATCGCGTCAAAACGTCGGAACAGTAGTAATAGACAGAAAACAGATAGGGGTTTATTACCCTAATTGCGGCGGCTGGAAGATGGTACCGTGTCCCTGCGGCAACTGGATACGGTTGTTAGGAATGGCCAGCACCATGATAACATGGGTGAAGAATTTTACCTGGCCCGGGGCCTGGAAATAGGTTTCCTGTACCAGGTTCTTTTGCGCTTCACGCTCGTTCGCGGCTTGTTTTTCATCGGCCTGCTTCAGCTTTTTCATCAGGTAACAATGCCCGTTGCAATGCAGCCATGGACGGCTGCGGTTTTCGCAAAGTTTGGCGGCAATGTAATTCCTGTTAAACTCGAAGCCTGCATAGATAAAAAAGCGCGAAAAACTACAGCTGACAATGCAAAAGATAAGCAATAGGGCTGTGATCCTGTACTTCATGGCGCAAAGGTATAACGGTATTTATTATTTACAACATTCATAATAATTAAAGTTCGACCCTGCGAAAGTAGATAAGGGGCGTTTGGGAAAAAGTAACCAAGGTTACTTTTTAAAGTGATTTTAACATATTTATTTGGTTGCAAGTTAATCCGGTCATAGGTACATTGGACCCTCCAATTAATCCTCACCTAAATTATGCCAACACGCTTATTTGTTCTTGTGATTCTTTTATGCATAGGCTATATAGCTAATGCTCAACCCACTGCTAAAGATAAAGGCGCCACGTTTCACGCATCCGCCGGTCATGCCGGGGTTTACGATAGTGGTAAACGCAGTAGTTTGGGCACGCTAAAGTGGAAATTTAAAACAGGTGGCAAGGTGTTTTCCTCACCCGCTGTTTATAATGGGACGATTCTCATAGGTAGTGAGGACCATAGCTTGTACGCCATTAACGAAAAGAACGGAAAAATACAGTGGAAATTTGCAACAGGGGGCGCTGTGCATTCGTCGGCTGCCGTTTATAAAAATGTGGTATACTTTGGCAGTTTTGATGGTTATTATTATGCTGTTAATGCTGTGACAGGCAAGCTGATTTGGAAGTTTAAAACAGGAGGCGAAAAGTTGGTTGGTGCAAAGGCTTTATGGACCATGAAACCTGCTGGCCAGTATATGGATGACCCGTTTGATTTCTTTTTGTCATCCCCGGTTATTAATACAGATAAAACACAGCCGGTTATTTATTATGGCAGCAGCGACGGTAATTTATACGCGCTGGATGCCGGCACAGGAAAAAAGAAGTGGACCTATAAAACAAATGGACTAATACATAGTAGCCCCGCGTTGTATATGGGCAAGGTTTATTTTGGAAGTTGGGATAGGTTTTTATATGCTCTTGATGCGGAGACGGGGAAACTTCAGTGGAAATTTGAGACGCACGACCAACCTGTTGTCCATCTGCTCGAAGGTATTCAGTCATCACCAGCCTGTGCCGATGGCATCGTTTACTTCGGTTCGAGGGACGGATTTTTTTATGCGCTTGATGCAGCAACCGGCAAAATGGTATGGAAATATGCCGCCGATAATTCATGGGTATTAACTACGCCGTCTGTTAAGGATGGCATAGTTTACCTGGGTACTTCAGATACTTTTCTTTTCCTTGCATTTGATGCGAAAACCGGGAAAGAGAAGTTCAGGTACAAAACGCATGGCTATATTTATTCATCACCTGCTTTGGCTGGCAATACTGTTTACTTTGGCGATTTTACAGGTAATTTATACGCAATAGATGCTCGTTCAGGCAAGCCATCCGGTGTATTTAGTACTCCTGGACGCATTGTTAATGCAGCTAAGATACTCAACAAGCAGGGTAATATTGATTTTAGCTACCTTGTTGGGAGCAGGGACCTTTCACTATATGCCACCACAGTTTATGGGATGAACCGACTGTATTCGCTTGGCCCGATAGTCTCGTCGCCGGCTATACACGGCAATACTATATATTTCGGCAGTGCAGATGGCTCCGTGTATGCGCTTGGTTCGAAATAAAAGCAGGCCCTTAAATTAGACCTGCTTTTTTCGCATTTATTACTTGTCTGTAACGCGTTTTAGTGTAGTATGGAACATTGTTCCCTGGAAATCAAGATCGATTCCGCACGTATCGGCAACCGGGTAATATTTCCCTTTGTGCGGAATAACAATACCCTGGCTATTGGTAACACTAAATTTGAATTCGTTTCCGCTTACCCTGCCGCTATCAATGGTTACTTCATGGTCCTGCGATTCGCCGGTACCGGTCAGTTTATCGCCGTCTATCTTAAAATTGTAAGTAAGCACTACTTCATTCCCGTCGGGGGTAGTTACGCTGCCGCGCCATTTTCCCGAGAAGTCGGCAATGGCCGCCATACAGACCGTAACAAAGCAGAACAAAACTGCTGCAATCAAAATCTTCCTTTTCATAGCTTGTGTATTTCGGTCAGGATACTAAACAAAACGAATGGTCTATTTGTCGTCGCGTACAAGAGTGGCGTGAAATTTGGCCCCGTTCTCCTCGAAATTTAACGAAACGGAATCTCCCGCGGCAATGTATTTTCCATAAACCGGGATCTCGGTACCTTCCGGGTCAACCACTTTAAATTTAAATTCATCGCCGGCAACGCTGCCATCCTGGATATTAAGCGGATCTCCCTCTGCCTGTGCCGTCCCCGTTAATTTATCGCCGTCCACCGTAAAAACAAGGTGAAGACTGTGATCATTCCCTTCGGGATCTTTCACCGCGCCTTTCCATTTGCCCGAAAGGCCGGCAACGGCGGCAAAAACAACCGTAACAAAGCAAAGCAATGCCCCGGTAATAAGCGTTTTTCTTTTCATTATTTTGAGTTTTTAATAAGATGCAAAATCAGGCGCATACGTTACATCATCCTGGAAATAAACAGGTTCTATCTGTCTGTGGGAAAGCCAATAGCTATCAGGGATGAACGGGGTTATCTATAAAAAACCCCTCCGCCAAAACAGGACGAAGGGGCACTTTATGAAAACTATTGTAAATGGTTGCTTATTTATCAGCAGCGCGTTTTAAGGTCGAGTGCATGATATAGCCCTGGTAATCAATGCTCAGGCTGATCGAATCGCCTTCAGCGAAATATTTCCCGCTGTTGATCACTTTTACCCCGTTAACATCTATCGCAAACGAAAGGCTGTCGCTTTTTACTTTGCCATCCGTCAGGTCAACCGATCCCTGGGGCGAATTGCCCGTGCCGGTCAGTTTATCGCCGTCAATTTTAAAGGTGTAGGCCAATGGATATTCATTGCCGTCGGGCGCTACCAGCGTGCCTTTCCAATTGCCATTCAGGTCGGCGAAATACGCA
The DNA here is from genome assembly GCF_035492695.1 of Mucilaginibacter sp. GTDB lineage: Bacteria > Bacteroidota > Bacteroidia > Sphingobacteriales > Sphingobacteriaceae > Mucilaginibacter. The sequence continues at coordinate 116,890 of NZ_DATJJC010000007.1, forward strand.
AACACTGCCGAAAAGCTCAGCAGCAGCGCACAGGTAATTAGTACTTTTCTTTTCATGGTTTGAATAGTTGTTTGATTTGATTATAAGACTGTTGATGATTACCTAAGTTACAAATTCTCAGCAATTTATTCGCTCTTATTTCTCTATCACGCGTTTTAGCGTAGTGTGTGTCGACCTGGCGCCAACGTGCAGGCTTATCGAATCGCCGTCGGCATAGTACTTGCCTTTGTTCTTTATCTTCATCGTGTTGATGTTGGCGGTAAACCACAGGCTGTCACCTTTCACCATACCATCCGATATATCAAATGTCCCGATCTCCGAAGTTACGGTGCCTGTTAGTGTGGCGCCGTCGCTTTTAAAAGTATAGGTGATTGGGAATTCGTTACCGTCGGGGCCTTTCAGCATTGCCGACCATTTGCCGTTTATGTCGGCGAAATATGCAAAAGCAGCTGTAAAGCAGCACAGTAACACAGTGGTGATCAATATCTTTCTTTTCATAATGGGTTGATTTTAAATAATATAAATATAACATTGCCAAACGAAAAACCCCTTCGTCAATAAACGCAAGGGGCTTTTAACTATGAACTGTTTGGGTTGAATATTACTTGCTTGTGTCGCGTACAACAGTAGCATGCACTGTCGACCCGCCAAAATCGATATCGATACCGCAGGAGTCGGCATACATTTTGCCTTTATGCGGGTAATCGTTACCATCCACGGTCACTTTAAACTTAAACGTGTCACCGGTTATCGTACCATCGTCGATGGAAACCACGCCGGCTGGCGATTCGGCTGTTCCGCCTAGTTTATCGCCGTCTACCTTAAAGTTATAAACTACCTGCAGTTCGTTGCCATCAGGAGTGTGAAGGGTGCCTTTCCATTTGCCGTTAAGGTCGGCTATCACAGCCATTACAAAGATGATGCAGGACAGCAGTGCGCTTGTGATCAAAAATTTTCTTTTCATAAATCAGGTTATTTTCTGGGTAATAAATGTAAGATTTTTATTACAAAGTAAAAATCACCGGTATATTAAATTTTCAACAAACAACTTTCCCATTTTCCCTTATTTTGCAATCAAAATTCAGATATCGTAATATTTAGGTTAAAATCCTGCTATATCCTGCTAAGAAGTATTTCGATTTGATGGGGCTGCCTGTGTAATTTTGTACATCAGCGACAGAACTATGAAAAAGCATATCAGTTTTTTATTGTTGACGGGCTTAAGTTTGTCAGCCCTTGCACAAAATAAGGACTACCCGATACAGCCGGTGCCTTTTACCAGCGTAAAACTGAGCGATCATTTCTGGACATCGCGCATCGAGACTAATCGCACCGTAACCATTCCTGCTTCTTTTGCACGCTGCGACAGCACCGGGCGTATCAAAAACTTCGTAATGGCTGCCGAACATAAAGGGAAATTCTGCACGGTTTACCCCTTCGACGATACCGATATTTACAAGACAATTGAAGGCGCGTCGTATTCACTGGCCGAGCATCCTGACCCAAAGCTTTCCGCATACCTCGATTCGCTTATCACCATAGTTGGTAATGCCCAGGAACCCGATGGCTACCTGTACACCGCCCGCACCATCGACCCCCTGCACCCTGGCCCCTGGGCCGGACCTGAACGCTGGGTGAACGAGCAGAAAATGAGCCACGAATTGTATAATGCCGGGCACATGTACGAAGCTGCTGCGGCGCATTACATGGCTACAGGCAAACGCAATTTTCTTAACATCGCCCTGAAAAATGCCGACCTGCTGGTGCGCACTTTCGGGCCCGATAAAATGCATGTGGCGCCGGGGCACGAGATAGTGGAGATGGGTTTGGTGAGATTATACCGCATTACAGGTAAAAAGGAATACCTCGACCTCGCCAAATTTTTCATCGACCAGCGCGGCCATAAAGAATACAATAAGAAAAGCAAGAACGAATACGAGAACGGCAAATATTTCCAGGATGATATCCCGGTAGTACAACAGGATGAGGCTGAGGGCCATGCCGTGCGCGCAATGTACCTGTATTCGGGCATGGCCGATGTGGCTGCGCTGACAGGCGACACCGCCTACCTGAAAGCTATCGACAAAATATGGAATAACATGGTGGGTAAAAAAATGTACGTGCAGGGCAGCATCGGCGCCGTTGGCGACGGGGAACGCTTTGGCGAAAACTATGAATTGCCCAATACTACTGCTTATAACGAAACCTGCGCTGCCATTGGCAGCGTATTCTGGAACCAGCGTATGTTTTTGCTGCACGGCGACTCAAAATATATCGATGTGTTGGAAAAGACCCTGTACAACGGTTTGATATCCGGTGTAGGTTTGGATGGCAAATCGTTTTTCTATACCAATGCCATGCAGATCAGCAACGGCTTTTCGCACCCGGATATTGAACGCGAGCGTTCCGGCTGGTTTGTTTGTTCCTGCTGCCCGACTAATGTCGTGCGGCTCATCCCGTCGATCCCCGGTTACGTATATGCAGAGCAGGGTAATTCGGTTTACGTTAACCTGTTTATCAGTGGTACGGGTAACCTGGTGGTGAACGACAAAAAAGTTAGCATCACGCAACAAAACAATTACCCCTGGGATGGTGGATTGGCCTTTACTGTAAACCCCTCTTCAGCTATGGATATGGACCTGCGCATACGTATCCCGGGATGGGCGCGTAATGTGGCTATGCCATCCGATCTGTATGGTTACAAGGTGCCCTCGGCGCAGAATGTCCTTATAAAAATAAACGGGCAGCCTGTGAACTACCGCATCGAGAACGGGTACGCCGTACTAAGCAAGAAATGGGTAAAGAATGACAAGGTGGAAATGACCTTGCCGATGAACGTGCGCCGCGTGATTGCAAACAATAAGATAGAAGGCGACGAAGGCAAAGTGGCCCTGCAGCGCGGCCCCATCATGTATTGCGCCGAATGGAAGGACAATAACGGGCTTGCCTGCAATATCATACTACCGAAGGCTGCGGAATTTAAAACAGCATACCGGGCCGATATGCTTAATGGCGTGATGACCCTGGAGGCCCCGGCAAAAAGCATTACTATTGACGCTGCCGGGCAAAATGTTAGTACGCAAAATGTTACGCTTACCGCTATACCGTACTATTCGTGGGCGAACCGGGGCAAAGGGGAAATGACAGTGTGGTTCCCCGAACAGGTGAAATATGTGGATATACAAAGCAAATAAAGATATTGAACGCCCGAGGGCAAGCGGATGAGCGATAACCGGGCGTGTTTGGGACGTCCGGGCAATCCGAAAATAGCCAGTGCAATACCGACAATAAAACAATACAACAATTCAATAATAGAAGATCATGAAATTTACATGGAACGGGGTTTTCCCGGCAGTTACAACCAAATTTACCGATGATGACGAACTGGACTTCGATGCGTTCGACGTTAATATCAATGCACAACTGGAAGCCGGTGTCGATGGCTTTATACTTGGCGGCTCGCTTGGCGAAGCCAGCGTTTTAAGCGATGACGAGAAATTCGCTTTGCTTAAGCATACCGTAACTTTGGTTGATGGTAAAGTGCCGGTGTTACTTAACATAGCCGAATCGACCACCAAAGCGGCTGTTGCCTGCGCCCAAAAAGCGTTGGACAACGGAGCCAGCGGCCTGATGATGCTGCCGCCTATGCGTTACAAGGCCGACGATAACGAAACCGTCGCCTTTTTTGCTGCGGTGGCCAAAAGCACCCCGCTGCCCATCATGATCTATAATAACCCGGTGGATTACAAGATAGAAGTGACCCTGGATATGTTTGCACAACTGGCCGAATACAATAATATCCAGGCGGTGAAAGAATCGACCCGCGATATTTCCAACGTTACCCGCATGATCAACCGCTTTGGCGACCGATTCAAAATACTGACCGGGGTCGATCCGCTGGCAATGGAAAGCCTGGTTATGGGCGCCGACGGCTGGGTAGCTGGTTTGGTGGATGCTTTCCCGAAAGAAACAGTGGCCATTTTCCGCCTGGTAAAAGCAGGCCGGATTGCTGAAGCGCTGGCGATTTACCGCTGGTTCCTGCCGGTGCTGGAACTGGACATCCATCCAAAACTGGTTCAGTATATTAAGCTGGCGGAAGTTGCCACAGGCATCGGTACCGAAAATGTTCGTGCACCGCGTTTGAAAATTGAAGGCGCGGAGCGCGAAAAAGTGCTGAAAATCATCAATGATGCACTGGCCGTCCGCCCGGTATTACCGGAAGGAAGCTGGGGCAGGGTTAGCAAATTACAAACCGCATAACTGAACAATATATATAACTTCGTGTTCTCTGTGAGAGTCTTTGCGGCCTCTGTGGTTATTCCGATAGCTATCGGGATTTACCGCAAGCTCAGAGAGAAAGCACAAAGTTCACAGAGTGAGATCGCATGAAAACAGAAAACCTGATCGGGTATCAATATACAGAGGAGGCCAAAAGAACCTTCAAAGCCGTCGACCCGTCTACCGGTAACGAACTTGACGGGGAGTTCTCCATAGCATCCGCAGACGACGCCGATGCTGCCTTGGCGTTGGCCGAAAAGGCTTTTGCCGTGTATCGCTATATCGGCAAAAAAGCCAAAGCAACTTTCCTGCGCAGTATTGCTGACGAGATAAACGCCATAGGCGACGAACTGATAGAACGCGCCATGGCCGAAAGTGGCCTGCCGCAGGCGCGTTTGCAGGGCGAACGCGGGCGTACCACAGGCCAGCTTCACCTATTTGCCGACCTGGTGGAAGAAGGCTCGTGGGTGGAAGCGGTGATCGATACCGCTTTGCCTGAACGCCAGCCGGCCCCGCGCGCCGACATCCGGAAAATGCTGGTCCCGATGGGTCCGGCAGTGGTGTTTGGTGCAAGCAACTTCCCGCTGGCATTTTCTGTGGCCGGCGGCGATACGGCTTCCGCTTTGGCCGCGGGTTGCCCGGTGATAGTGAAAGCGCATCCTGCTCATCCAGGCACCAGCGCCCTGGTTGCTGAGGCGATAAAAACAGCGGCAGAGAAAAATAATATGCCCGAGGGAGTATTCTCCATGCTTTACGACGACGGCTATGCTGTAGGTGAAGCATTGGTGAAACACCCTAAAACTAAAATTGTCACCTTCACGGGCTCTTTCAGGGGCGGAACCGCTTTGCTCAAACTGGCGCAGCAGCGTGAAAACCCTATCCCGGTTTTTGCCGAAATGGGCAGCATTAACCCAACAATCATATTACCTGAAGCACTGGAATGCCGCTACCAGCAAATTGCCGAACAATACGCAGCATCTATCACTTTAGGCGCCGGCCAGTTTTGTACCAATCCAGGCTTGCTCATTGCTTTGAAATCTCCAACACTGAATAAATTTAAAGGTGCATTAGGAGATGCTATTGCGAAGATCACTTCGGGCACCATGCTTACGCCGGGCATTTGCAAAAATTACGCTAACGTGTCAGAAGAGTCGCTGCGCGAGCAGGGTGTTTCTTTGATTGGCAAAGGCCAGCTTACCAGCGGCAAAGCCAACCAGGCGCAGCCTATAGTGGCAGAGGTTAGCGCCTCATCTTTCCTGGTCAATCCAAAATTGCGCGAGGAAGTGTTCGGCCCATATTCGTTATTGGTTATAGCTGATTATGAAGTGCAGCTACAGCAGGTGATCGATGCCTTGCAAGGCCAGTTGACGGCGACCATAGTTGCTGAAGAAGGCGATCTGAAAACTCATAAAGAGCTGATCCAAAACTTGGCCAATATTGCGGGCCGGGTTATTTTGAATAACGTACCTACGGGAGTGGAAGTGGTGCAAGCCATGCAGCATGGCGGGCCGTTCCCGGCAACTACAGACGGTCGTTTTACTTCGGTAGGCACGGGCGCTATCAAACGTTTTGTGCGCCCGGTAGCCTGGCAGAACTGGAACCAGGATATGCTTCCGGATGAATTGAAAGACAGTAACCCGCTGGAGATATGGCGGCTGCTTAATAATAAATGGAGTAAGGAGAAGTCTGAAGTCAGGGGTCAGAAGTCGGAAGCCTTATAAAGGCCCCAGAGTCAGGATTAAATAAAACATGTCAACAAAAACCTTTTTCTGCGTCGATGCGCATACCTGCGGTAACCCGGTGCGTTTGGTGGCCGGTGGCGGGCCGAATTTAAACGGCGCCAATATGAGCGAAAAGCGCCAGCATTTTTTGAAAGAATATGACTGGATACGCAAGGGGCTTATGTTTGAGCCGCGCGGGCATGATATGATGTCGGGCAGTATATTATATCCGCCGCACGACCCGGCGAACGATGTGGCCGTATTGTTTATAGAAACCAGCGGATGCCTGCCTATGTGCGGGCACGGCACCATCGGCACTATCACCATTGCTATCGAGGAAGGATTGATCACGCCAAAAACCCCGGGTATTGTCCGCATGGAAGCGCCTGCCGGTATGGTACTGATCGAATATAAGCAGGAGGGCAGCAAGGTGAAGTCGGTAAAGCTTACTAACGTGCCCGCCTACCTGGCTGCAGAAAATTTGGAAGTAGAATGTCCCGACCTGGGCCCGCTTACTGTTGATGTGAGCTATGGGGGGAATTTTTATGCCATTGTCGATCCGCAGCCAAACTTTAAAGGGCTGGAGAATTACAGCGCCGACCAGCTGATATCGTGGAGCAGGACGATGCGGCAAAGGATCAATGAAAAATATACATTCGTCCACCCCGATAACCCGACCATTAATACCTGCACACATATTTTGTGGGCCGGCAAAACTATCTCGCCCGAGGCTACTGCCCGCAACGCCGTTTTTTATGGCGATAAGGCCATCGACCGTTCACCCTGCGGTACCGGCACATCAGCGCGCATGGCGCAATGGTATGCCAAAGGGAAATTGAAAAAAGGCGATCGGTTTATCCACGAAAGTATCATTGGTAGCCAGTTTATCGGCACCATCGAAGGTGAAGCGACTGTAGGAGGTAAACCCGCTATTATCCCGGGTATTGAAGGCTGGGCCAGGGTTTACGGATACAATACAATAAAAATTGACGATGAGGATCCGTACGCGTATGGGTTCCAGGTGATATAATAAAAATGAGTAAAGCAATCATAATCGGCGGGGGAATAATCGGGCTGTTTTCGGCCTATTACCTGCATCAATCGGGCTGGGAAGTGGAAATTGTTGACCAGGGTGACCTGTCCGACAATTGTTCGTATGGTAATGCTGGTATGATAACACCGAGCCACTTTGTTCCGCTGGCAGCACCAGGTATGGTAGAGCAGGGCATCCGTTGGATGTTTAACAGTAAAAGTCCTTTTTATGTGCGGCCGTCGTTAAACCCGGAGCTTTTAGGCTGGGGCCTCAATTTTGTAAAAAGTGCCACCAAAAAGCATGTCGACCGTTCGGCGGGAGCATTGCGCGATATTTCTGTACTGAGCAAGAAGTTGTTTTTCCAGTTTGAAAAAGATACTGCGCTCGAATTCGGGCTGGAAGATAAAGGCATACTGATGCTTTTCAAAACGCCAAAAATGGTGGAAGAGGAACGCCACCTGGCGGCAGAAGCAACCAATTTGGGTTTAGATGCACAATACCTGAGTCCCGAAGAATGCCAAAAACTACAGCCTGGGGTCGAACTGGATATTGCCGGTGCGGTGCATTATCATTGCGATGCTCACCTGTATCCTAATAAATTGATGAAAGTGTTTATAAAATACCTGGAAGAGAACGATATCAGGATCCACCGTAATACGCGCATCGACCGGATAAGTAACGATGCAGGTAAGATTACGTCTGTAAGCAGTGCTGATAAAGAGTTTAAAGGCGATGCGTTTGTTATTGCCACAGGCGCATTCTCGCCGGCGGTGGCAAAGCTGACCGGCCTGCATGTGCCATTGATGCCCGGCAAGGGCTATTCCTTTATGGTTCCGCAGGACGATGCTAAACGTATGACCATCCCATCCATACTTTGTGAGGCCCGCGTAGCCGTTACCCCTATGAATGGCAGCATCCGCTACGGTGGCACCATGGAAGTAGGCAAAATAAACAGCCAGGTAAACATGAATCGTGTAAAAGGTATCGTCGAATCGGTGCCGAAATACTTCCCGAATTTCAAGGTTGACGTTCCCGCAGAAAAAGACATTTGGTTCGGTTTTCGCCCGGTTTCGCCGGACGGCATGCCTTATATCGGCCTGTCAAAAAAATACAGTAACCTGGCCGTTGCCACTGGGCATGCTATGATAGGCCTTAGCCTGGGTCCTGCAACCGGCAAGCTGATTGCCGAAGCATTAAATGGTTCGGCCAGAAGTATGAACACCAGCCCTTTTGCAGTGGATAGGTTTGCGTAAAGAAATGCAATAAACAACGCTGTCATTTCGAACGATAGAGAGAAATCTTGAACACCTTGAATGTTCGGCTGAAATGATGTATAGGATTTCTCGTCGCTACGCTCGCTCGCAATGACAATTTAATGTATTATTTACCTTCCTCCAGTTCCTTGATATGCTCCGCCGCATAATCATTTTTTGGGTTAAGCTCATAAGCCTTTTTAAAATTCTTTAGAGCCAGCTCTTTTTCTCCCACGGCTTCATAGCCTTCTGCAAGGCTATCATAGGCATTGGCGCTTCCGGGGTGCGCGTCGAGATTATACTTAAATATTTCCACAGCTTGTGCCTTCTTATTATTCCGCAACAAAATAAAACCCAGGTCGTTCACATCATCTTCTGGTAGTTTAAATCCGCTATCTGCTTGTTTCATCTGCCCGGCTATTGCGCCGGCGCGTTCATAACCTTGTTTTTCAAGCTGTGCCCAAAAGGCTTTCATCCTTTCCAGTTCATGAAACTGGTAGCCGGTCCACAAACAAGGCCACCAGCTTTGTTTGGGAAGGAAGGTGTTCAAAATGTCAGTGGCAACATGCAGGCCCCAGGTGCTGTAGGTAAAATAAACCAGTATTTCCTTTTTCGCAGGATTGGCAATATAAAAGGCCTTAAAATCGCCGTTATCGCCCCAGTGCCAAATCCATTTGCCGGTTTCATTTTCCTGTAACCCAACACCAAGCCCCCATGAAATATGTTTTTTTACATCGGTGTCGATGTTATGTTTAAACCAATCTGCATTTGACTGTGTAGCGAACATCATCTTCGCGGTTTCAGGCTTTAAGCCCTTGCCATTTATCAGCGCCTGTAAAAAAATAGCATAATCATGTGCACAGGTGAGCAGGCTGGCCGCCGCCATCTGATTTTGATGACTGCTCACCACGTCGGGCCCATTGCCAAAAGCGGCTAGTGTAGCAAACTTTTCCATCCACGTATAACTGCTGTTCGTCATCCCAAGCGGTGTAAATACTTCCTGCTGCGCAATATCGTTAAGCGGTTTTTTCATTAGTTTTTCAACCACGCGCTGCAAGTATTGAAACCCCTCGCCCGAATAAGAGAAGGTGCTGTCCGGCGTGAATATCAATTTCGCATACTTCTTGCCACCCCAATTTGGCAAACCTGTTGTATGGCGTAACACCATCCGCGCGGTTATTTTCGCATATCGCGGATCATTTGGATCGAACCGGTCATAACTTCCGTAGTAATCCACTAATGGTTTATCAAGGTCGATGATACCCCTGTCGTACAAGCGCATAACAGCATAAGCGAACACACACTTACTTAGCGAAGCTGCCTCAAATACCGTATTGGAGGTGACAGGCTTATCCGAATCTTTGCTGATAACCCCGACGTTGACGTTTTGAACCTTATTACCCTTAATGCAAACCAATTGCATACCCGGGATGCCATAAGGTGTTATAATGTCTTTTAATTGTTGTTCCTGTGCAAATACAAAATTACAGGTTAGCAGCAGGAGCAGCAGGTATAGCGCTTTTTTCATTTCGGGTGTGGATAGAGACCGGTTAAACACTTATTATATAAATGACGCAACACGATCTGCTTTCGTTGCAAAATTTGTGCTATACAACAGGAGAGCCCCGCAGGAAATTAAACTCAGGGAACTTTATAATAATAGATGGGTGCAAAAACGCCCTCACTGGTGGTGTAGTAACCCTTGCCGTCCGGCGTAAAACCAATGGCTTCGCCCTGTTTCTCAGGCTTGTAAGGTAATTCGGCGGGCTTTCTCAGCATGGTTTTCCAAATGGGTTCGCTGGCTTCGCGTTTCCAGTAATAAACCTTTTCATAGCTCTTCAGCAGTACCTGCTGACCGTCCCTTGAAATATCACCGGCAGTTATCCATTTAAATGGCCTGAAACCCTCAAAATGTAGTTTACAGCGTTTCTCAAGTGTTACCGTATCGTTCGGTTTAAAGTTTAGCGGTGCAGTATAAACAGTTACCGAGTCGGCCCGTTTCGATACGATATATATCAGCTTTTCTATTGGGTCTATCATCATGGCCTCTGCGTCTTTAGCGCCGTCGGGGTACCTGTAATTTACGGGCACAGCATCCGCTTTTACCAGGCTGTCCTTATCCCATCCTTTTTTTTCCTCAATGCGATAAACGGTCAGTGACTTTCTGGAATTATCGTTATCGCCGATATCGCCAAGATAAATATAGCTTTTACCTTTGGCCGGGCCACTGCTTACTGCTATATCCTCGCAGTCGCGAACGCCGAGCGGTTCTTTTGTATCGCCTTTAAAGTAAATGGTGTTTTTTATAAAGCCTTCGGGAGTAATAGCAAACAAGCGGCTGGTGTCGCCGCTATCGTTATGGACGTAATAGATATTTTCGCGTACGCCAGAGGCAGCAATACCCGATGTTTCGTCCATTGCCTTATCACGCAGCCGCCCGGTGGTGTCCAGTTGTTTGTTATTGTGACGATGTTCGGCATACGCAACAAAGAACAGCACGATAATAAGGGGGACTAATATTTTTATCTTCTTGGTGCTGCTCATTTTGGACACGGTGAAAAAACATGCAAAGAAAGCTAAAAAACACGAGGTTTTTAATTGCTGTTCCTGTTTACACGGCTAAAACGGGCAAAATCCTAATATGTTTTGCGGCGGATATTTAATATTGGCCCCCGGCAAAAACCTGTTGTGCGTATCCTGCTATTTCATCGGCAGAACGGTAATCGGCCAGGCCCAGCTCCTGCACATATTTACAGTTGCAACTATGCCCGGGCGCTACAAAAACAGGCATGTCAAATCCAAGCTGCTGGTAGTAGGGGGTGATGAAGGCCTGTACAGGCAAACCGTTGGCGGTATCAATGATAGCGGATGTAAGTTTCTTTAATGGTTTCAGCAATAATTTCACATCGCATACCCTGAAATTGTCATTCAGCGGAATCCAGCGGTTCACTTCATCAATAGCCACCAGCAAAGCATCCTGGCGGATACCTTTTAGGGTGCCGATGCTCTCTTCATCATTCAAAAAACTCTTGATCACTACCTGCTGACCTATATACCTGCTGAAAATGATCAGTTGTTCCGATGTGCTTATCCGTATCATATTTGCTAATATTATTAGCAAATATAACGATAGCAACGACAAATGCAAATAGCATTTAGCTATTTTTTTTAGCTAACCGTTTCCAGTTCCACGTCAGGTTTTGATACATCGGTAAGCGGCACTTTACCTCGTTCCTTACGCAGGATACGGTTATAAAGCGATATTTCACGCTCAAACAGAAAACGGAAAAACAGCTTGAACCATGACCCATGATATAAAAGGGTATCATAATATTCAGGAGCAGTCTTTTTTAATTGTGGCAGCCTGTTCCATGGAATGGATGGAAAGTCGTGGTGTTCATTATGATAGCCTACGTTAAAAGCTACTGTATTTAAAGGGCCATAATAGCTATACGTTTCCTGCTCACTCTCAAAGGTAAGGTAATGTTCCTGCACCCAGCGTGCGCCCACCGGATGAAGTCCTATGGAGAACCAGAAACTGATAAACATAAATCCTACAGCCTTTATCCCGAAGAAATACCAGATGGCAGCCGTGAAGGCTATTTGTACCAATATATTAACCAACAGCCAGGTATCATAAAATTTGATCTCTTTTAATCTTGATACACGTGTAGCCTGGAAAACCGGAAAGAAAAACAGCCATAATACCTTACCTAAAAAATAATTATTGATCAGTTTGGCTTCCCATTTATTGGGCAGGTCGGCATCCAGTTCGTGGATACCCTGGAAAGAATGGTGTTTAATATGATATCTTTCAAACGAAATAGCGCCGGGAACAATATGTGGCAGGTTGGCAATTATACCGGCCCAGCGGTTGGCTACAGCGTTCTTGAACAAAAGCTGGTGAACACATTCGTGTATCATCACAAACAGCGCATGATTGGCAAAAGCGCCATATAAATAGGCAACGGCAAAGATCAGCCACCACGATTGATCGCGAAGCAGCCATGATATACCGATCATCGATCCGACAATTCCCAGGATAACTAAAAAGGTAAGCGGATTTTTGCCGATCAACTCTCTTGTCTGCGGAAATTGTTTTAAAATTTTCTTGGTGCGGACACGGTGTGGTTCAGATTCGTGGGAATAAACAAAATCGGTTTTAATTGCCATAAAAGTTCTTGCCTGGGCGCTGGTTTATTAATAAATAGTTAAATTATTTTCCAAATATAACAAAATATATTCTAATCTATTGTATTTTAGGTTTAATGAAGAGATTAAAGCTAAAATCTCAGGTGTTAAATATAAATTTTAATTCTGGATAAAATTGTGATTTGTGACATTTTGTTTACAAATAATTGTGGTAAAGCCGGTGAAATTCGCCCGAACGGTACAAGATGCGAAGCATGCTTGGGAGCACGATAAGTAACAGGGGTAAGGCCACAATAAAACCGCCGATAACCGCAATAGCCAGTGGCTGATGTAGTTGTGCACCCGCCCCAATACCGAGCGCCAGCGGCATTAATGCAATAATAGCGCCTATAGCCGTCATCAGTTTTGGCCGTAAACGGGTGGATATGGAATAAACGATCGCTTCGTTAATATCCTCTTTGATATTTTCAGGGTCCTTATCCAAATTCTCCATAGCCCGTTGTTTGAACTGGAGAAACGTGAAGATGGCATTTTCGCCTATGATGCCTACTATCATAATGAGGCCCGTATAACTGCCTACATTCAGCGGAGTTTGAGTAACAAACAAGGCCAGCAGGCTGCCGGCGGTGCCAAGCGCCGCTATAATAAGTATCAGCAAGGCAATACGGAATTGCTTGAATAAAAACAGGATGACCCCAAATACCAGTGCGCAGGCGGCAACCAGTATTATCAGCAATTCTTTGAAAGATTGTTGCTGCTGGGCATAATCGCCGCCGTATTCAATGTGGTATCCTTCGGGCAGACTTACTTTTTGTTCGATACTCTTTTTAATTGCCGGCATCACACTTCCTATATCGCCTTTATCCAGCCGGGCGGTAATAATACCTATGGATTGCAGGTTCTCACGCTCTATTTCGGCATCGCCGGCCTTTACGGTTACAGATGCCAGCTCGCTTATGGGGATCAATTTAGCCGAGGGCGTAAATATGTTCTGATTTTTGATGTCCTCTACCTTCAGGTTCAAATTTCCCGGGTATACCATCCGGATAGGCGACAATTGCTCACGTTCGAGCATGCTGCCGATAATATTGCCTTCGAGCGAAGTTTGAAGCTGGAACTGCAGGCTGGCCGGCGTAATGCCGTATTGTGCGAGTTTGCTGTAATTGGGGTCGATGCTTACCGATGGCCCGGCTATTACAACGCCATCAAAAACATCGGCGGTGCCCTTTACCGGGCTTACGGCGTCGGCTATTTTTGCAGACAGTTCGTGCAGTTTTTGCGGGTTATCGCCATAAACTTTGATCTGTATCGGCTCTACCGAGGTAGTCAGATCGCCAAGCATATCGGTGATCACCTGGCCGAATTCGATCTTTTCAGCCAATACCGGCTGGTCGGCTGCAATTTTTTGCCTGAGTTCACTTATTACTTCTTCTGTCGTTTTATCTCTTTTTTTCTTCAGTTGTATCAGGTAGTCGCCGCGGTTAGGTTCGGTGATAAAAAAGCCCATCTGCGTGCCGGTGCGCCTCGAATAGGCCTCGACCTCGGGCTGCTTGCTGATGATCTTTTCTACTTGCCTTAACATCCTGTCGGTCTCCTCGAGCGATGTGCCCGGCGGCGAATTATAATCGAGCACAATGCTACCCTCATCCATGTCGGGCAGAAAACCTGTCTCCAGTAATTTAGGAATGATAACTATCGCAGCCACAAGCGAACCGGCAATAAATAAGCTGACGTATGGTCTTAAAATAAACCATTTTACCCATCGTTGTTTGTGAACCTGGTGGCTTTCTTCCTTCTTTTCCAATATTACATTCCTGTGTTTGGGCTTAGTTAACAGCAGGTAGATAACGGGCAAGCCTATCCAGGTAACAAAGAAAGAGCATACCAGCGTAATGATCATGGTATTGGTCAGTACCTTGAAATATGCACCCGCTACACCTGTCATCAAAAAGAAGGGTATAAATATCACGATGGTACTAACTGATGACCCGATCATCGCAGGCAATAGATAGTCTATGGCGCTTTGCAGCAATTTTTTCGTTGGTTCCTCGGGGTGTTCCTCGTGTGTACGGTGTATCTGTTCCACCACTACTATGGCATCATCAATTATCAACCCGATGGCTGCCGCAATAGCACCCAGCGTCATGATATTAAAGGTGTAACCCAACGCGTACAGTACTATCAGCGTAAGGCACAGCGTAACCGGTATGGTAAATAATATCGTCGCGCTCGCTTTGAGTGATCTTAAAAATATAATGGCGACAACTATTGCCAGCAGCAGACCTATCCAAAGGCTATCTGTTACGCTTTTTATCGAATCGTTCACAAAGTCGGCCTGCACATAATAAGGTTTTACGGTAACATCCTTTGGCAGCAGTTTTCGCAATCCGGCAACCTTTGCCTGCATATCGGCAGATAGCGACACCAGGTTTGCATTCGGCTGCTTGATAACGGCAATCAATACCCCATCGTGTCCATTTGCATTTATTTTAGTGTAAGCAATTCCTTCCTGCACCGCAACATCAGCAAAATCTTTCAGACGTATTATCCTTTTGCGGTTATTGTTGATAACAAGGTTCTCAAGCTGGTCCTTTGCATTAATGGTGGCGTCCGTTACGGTCATGTAAAATCTTTTGTAATCCGATAAATAGCCTTCCGATTTTACAAAATTGGTATTGTTTAGCGCTGTATTGATGATGTCGGGCGTTAAGCCGAGCGAACTCATTTTTTGCTTGTTCAGGGTGAGCCAGTACTCTTTTACTTTGCCGCCGATTATCCTGATCTCGGAAACGCCGTCAACCTGCGACAGGAAAGGTTTGATTGTATAGGTTGCCAGTTGCCGCAATTCGATGGGGGAGCGGGTATGGCTTTCCAGTGTGTATCCGCTTACCGGCAAAATGGACGGGTTCATTTTAGCTACGGTGATATTAACATCGGCTGGAAGGTCGTTTTTTACCTGGTCAATACTCGCCTGTATTCTTTGCTGCGCAAGGTCGATATCCGCATCCCAGTTCATAAAGGCCGATATCTCGCAACTGCCGCGACCGGTCGTACTGCGTACGGTTTGCAGGTCGGGTACTTGTTTTATAGCGTTTTCCAGTGGCTTGGTAACGGTCACCATCATTTTGTTCACAGGTTGCAGGCCCTCGTCGGCAATGATCTTGATCTTGGGGAACGTGATCTCGGGGAAAAGCGAGGTCTGCATTTTCGAGTAAACGAAAAGGCCCCCGATAACGATGAGCGCCAGTACCAGGCTAAGGGGTTTCCTGTGCGATACAAAAGCGTTCTTGATACCCGTCATGGTTGCACAATTTTAACTTTCGCGGTATCGGGCAATCCGTAATTACCGGTGACAACTATCTTATCCTGTGGTAAAAATTTAGGTGAGATAATTTCAATACGGTCGCCGCTTTCGATGCCTTTTTTAACCGGAACTTTAACCGCTGTTGTATCATTAACGAGTCGCATAACCCAAAATTCGGTTTGCGTTTCATTGGTCAGCAACGCTTCCTTTGGCAGCGATTCGGTTTTGTTCTTTTGCGATTTAACGATCCGTGCTTTGGCTACAAGGTTTTCGGGTATCGGCTGGCTGCTGTTCACCTTAAGTACAACCGGCTGCGTTTGCGACACGGTATCAACCGCCGGCATGAATGATGCCACGCGGCTATCCAGTTTTTGCCCGCCCGGCAACGTAAGCTGTATGTTGTCGTTTATGTTTACATATTGCCTTAGCTCATAAGGTAATTGCATCAGGAACACAAAGCTGGATTGATCGCTTATAGTTGCTAACGCCTCGCCATCCTGCACATAATCGCCGGCCTGGTGGTTTACCTGTGAAATATAACCATGCCTTGATGCTTTGATCTTGTTTACTCCCGAAAATTTAAACGTGGTATCTAACACGGTTATGCTATTGCCGATGCTTTGCGCCTCCTTGGTTTTAACGGTGAAAAGCACTTCCCCCTCGCGTACCGGTTGCCCTTGCTGGGCGTTCACCTTTTCCACGTAACCATTAGCATTTGATTTTACATAGTTCTTCTGCAAAAATACCGAGGTGGCATTAACATCAATGTAGTCGGCCATAGCATCCTGGTCAATGGTAGTTACCGTTACCGGCGTTTGCGCGTCTATCTTCGAGGTGTCTTCGTCGTCATCCTTTTTATGGCTGTTGCATGCACCGATACATAGCGTTAGCCCTAAAAAAAAGATGAACAGCAAGGCCGGATATTTGGTTATTGTCTCTTTCATATTACTTGTTCCAGTAATTTAGCTGGTTGATAAGCTGTAATTTGGTTATCTCCGTTTGCATTTTCAGGTTTCGGACGGCCAGGTAATTGTTCACCGCCAGTATAAGGTCTGCAATTTTCACATCCCCCGTTTCCAGTAGTTTTGTATCCACTTTGATTAATGCCTTCGAAAATTTTATCTGGTCGTTTATCTGCGGCAACAGCTTTTCGTTTTCGCTTATCTGCTGGTTTAGCTGCGCAATTTGCTGGCGATACTGAATATCAAAAAAGGCTTTATAATTCTCGCGGGTCTCTTCCTCAAGCGATAGCTTTTTATGTTGCATTTTCCTTTGCCCGCCGTCATACAAGGGAATGGTCAAACTAAACCCGGCGCTTACTCCAAAGTTTTTCCAGGCCTGCCCCATAAAATCGCTATTGTAACCGCCATCGGCAAAAATATTGGTCTTTGGTTTATAGGAATAATCCAACTGCTGGTGACCGTTAACTATCTTCAGGCTGTCCAGTTTGTATTGGGCAAAGTAAATGCTGCTGCGGTTATCGGGCAGTATAAGCATCCGTTGTAAACCGGGGTACAACAGGCTGTCAGCAGTAGTTGTATCGGCTACGCCCGACAGGTAGTTAAGCGTTGCATAGTCATTTTTATATTGCAACCGCGCTTGAGATAATTGTAATTCCTGCTGTTTTAGCGTCACCAGGAAAGTAAGGTAATCGCTTTGGTGATAGACGTTGTTTTGGGTTAGCTTTTTGAACAATTGTTCCTCTGTGCGAAGCAGGTCGACGATCTCCTGGTTGAAATTTAACTGCTGCTGATCGCCGTATGTGGTTATGTATTGTGCGGTAACTGCCTTCTTAAGGTCTTGCTCGGATATTTTAAGCGTATTAAGGGTCGATGAGGATTGCAAAGTAATGCCCTCCAACTGCGTTGCAACATTGTTTTTGCCAATGATCTGCTGGTTTATGCCTACCAAACCATTCAGCGTATGTTCATTGGTGATGGCCGATGAATACCCAAACCCGTTGATAGTTGGAGCATAAAGACCGCCGCTGGTTGCGTTTACCTGTGGCCTGTACCCTGCTTTTATCCGTAAGCTATCCAGTTGATTTGAAGTTACCTGGTTACGCAGGTCTTTTAAAAGCGGACTGTTGTTCCTGGCCAGGTCGATATAATGGTCCAGCGTGCGGGTTTGTGCAAGTGAAACAGAGCAGGCAAATAGGCCAATGATCACGCCGGAGATCCACTTCATCAATATACAGGTATGGGTTTGTTTGGCTAAAATAAAGATTTAATTCTGGAATAATTTGGGATGGCAATTTCAAAACTTTGCAGTAAAAGTGTGAAGACCGTTCACGAATTGATAGTTCAGACCGAAGCCCAAATTCTCACATATCTGTTGTGCGATGGTGAGACCGAGCCCGCTGCCCTCGGATGATGACGACTTATGAAAGCGTTTGAAAAGTTCATCGCTTTGTAAAGGGGTATCATCTCCTGTGTTTCGGATCACGAGGCTATCGGCCGTTAGCGTAACGACGATCTGGCCGCCCGTTATATTATGCCTGATTGCGTTACTCAATAAATTGTTCAGCAACACATCAATAAGGTAACGGTTTGCTTTCAGCGTTTTATCTACTCCCGTAAAAGTGACTTTCAGGCCCTTATCGTTAAATATCTCCTCGAACTGCGCCAGCAGCTCTTCAACTATGGGTTTCAGGTCTATTTCCTCGTCGCCGTCCACCAGCCGGTTCTCTATTTTCACCAATAAAAGCAACGATTGGTTCAGGCGTGTCAACCGCGATACCGAGGTATAAAGATCGTTCAGCAATTTGCTTTGCTGCTGGCTGAAATTTTCGGTCTGTAATAACGAATCCAGTTTGGAATTAATGACAGCAATAGGCGTAAGCAATTCGTGCGAGGCATTTTCTGTAAATGTTTTCAGTTCCTTATAGTCTTTTTTGACTTTTGAGGACATTGCCGCTACGGCGTGGTTAAGCTCTTTAAACTCGTCAATATTCGTATCCGGCTCTGGTATGGTTTTGTTGTCTGATATGCTGAACGAGCGCAGCTCTTTCAGTAAATTGTGGAACGGTTGCCAAAGCCTGTTGAGCAGTAGCCTGTTAGCGGTAAATAATGCAAGCAACAATAATAAAATTACACCAATGGTTATACCGAAGATAATTTTAAGCAGATCCTCGGTTTCCACTGTCGACTTTACGATTGCTACGCGGTAATATTTGCCACCGGCCGATACTGAACTGATAAGGGCCCTTCCCGATTCATATTCTTCGTGACGGCGCCTGTGCCTTCGGTGCACCTCGCTTTTTTTGTATACGGTGTCAATGTAATAACGCTTTATCGCGCCCTGGGTTGCCTCTGAAAATGATATTTGCTGGTCATTCGATTCAAAAACCTGTGGTAATTGGTTGTTTTTAGCTACATATTCAAAAATCTCATTTTCCTCTACTTCCAGGTCCTTGTCTATATCGTCGGTCAATATCAGGCTGATAGTGAAATAATAGATGATACCGGTTATCAGCATCATTATAACAGTGGTTACAAGTGTTACCCGGTTATACCTGGCCAGCAGTTTCATTGGTCGGTAAATTTATAACCCATGCCGTACGATGCATGTATGTAATCGCCGCAGCCGCCTTCTATCAGTTTTTTTCTAAGGTTTTTGATGTGTGAATATATAAAGTCGAAATTATTGGCCATATCAATACCGTCGCCCCAAAGATGCTCTGCAATAGCGTTTTTGGATACTACCTTACCCTTGTTGGCAATAAAATAAAGTAACAGGGCATACTCTTTCCGTGTGAGCCTTATGGCCTGGTTTTTCACTTTTACCGATTTCGCCAATAAGTCTATGGTGAGCTCATGAAATTGCAGCAGGTTGTTTCCGCTGAAATTTTTTCGGCGGATGATGGCCATTACCCTTGCCCTTAATTCCGACAGGTGGAATGGTTTTACCAAATAATCATCCGCCCCGAGATCGAGACCCTGAAGCCGGTCATCAAGCGAGTTTTTTGCTGAAATAATGAGTATGCCATCCTGGTGATCGTTTTCTTTCACTTTTTTCAATATCTCGATACCTGTCCCGCCGGGCAGTGTAATATCTAATAGAATACAATCGTAACGGTATAAACTTACTTTGGATATCGCTTCAGCATATGTCGATGCTGTTTCGCAAATATTACCGGCTTCGGTAAAATATTCTTCAATACTTTCGCGTAATCCTTTTTCGTCCTCAATTATCAGTATTTTCATTAAGCAATGACAGTGGCCAATTTTTCAATAAATGTACAAACACAATTTGTATACATTTTGAATTATGTTAAATTCCACAACCTGCAGGAATAAATAGACTTGCGCAGCCTGCGTAAAAACTTTTTGATGCTTATAAAGTTATTTTAACTTTAAAACTTCGCTATTTAAGTGTTTATGAATGAACCTCAACCGGCCTTAACCAACGATCAGCTTATCAATGTGCTGGCGCAGGGCAAAAATGCCGTCGCTATTCATACCACCGATCAGTTTAATATAAGATACGCAAGCACCGCCATGCTGGCCATTTGGGGTAAGGGTTCCGATGTCGTCGGGCTGCCGTTGGGCGAAGCTTTGCCCGAACTGGAAGGGCAACCCTTCCTCGGTATGTTCAAAAAGGTATGGGATGAAGGAATAACGATAAGCGGCAAAGATACGCCCGCCGACCTGCTGATCGACGGCGAATTAGAAACCTTTTATTTTGATTTTGAGTACCGGGCAATGACCGATGATGCAGGTAAAACTTACTGCATACTCCATACAGCTACTGATGTTACCGAACGTTTTTTGAGCCAGCAGCGTGAACAGGCCCTGCAGGAAGAAATGCGGGCAGCCAATGAGGAGCTTTTTTCGGCAAATGAAGAACTAAATGCAGCCAACGAGGAATTAGTTCAGTCTAAGGAAGTACTGCAGGTTACAAATGACGCCTTGAACGACAGTGAAATGCGTTTCCGAAACCTGGTAAAACAGGCGCCGGTAGGCATTTGCATCATTCGCGCGCACGACCTGATGATAGAAGACCTAAACGATTCATACCTTGAACTGGTAGGACGTACCCGGGCTGAAATGGAGAATCGGACAATTTGGGAGGCAATTTACGAAGCAGCTGAAGTTTATGCGCCGATAATGAACCAGGTTATAAATACAGGCGTCGCTTTCAAAGCCAGGGAGGCCGAAGTGACGCTTGTCCGACAGGGAATAGATCAGCAATTCTTTCTCGATTTTGTTTATGAACCAATCATTTATAAAGGGCGCGTTGATTCGATCTTGGCATTGGTTATTGATGTTACAGACAAGGTGGTAGCGCGGCGCAATATAGAAGAAATGGAAGAAAGAGCCCGTTTGGCCGTCGAAGCGGCCGAGACCGGAACATTTGATCTTGATCTTATTAAAGGCGTGATGCTTACCTCTCCGCGGCTCGACACCATTTTCGGTTTTCAGCAACCTGTATCGTGGGAAGATTACGCCGCGGTTATTCATCCCGATGACCAATCCGGACGGATAGCGGCGCATCAGCAGGCTTTAAAAACGGGCAAGTTATTTTACGAGGCCAGGGTAAGTTATCCTGACAATTCGATGCATTGGATCAGAATACAGGGCCAGGTGTATTATGATGGCACAAGGAAGCCTGTCAGAATATTGGGTACTGTGCTGGACATTACACAATTTAAGCAACTGCAGCAACAAAAGGACGATTTTATCAGCATAGCAAGCCATGAACTGAAGACCCCTATAACAAGCCTTAAAGCTTCGCTCCAATTACTCGAAAGAATGAAGGATAGCCCTTCGCCGCAGGTTTTACCCCGCCTGATAGAGCAATCGTCACGAAGTATGCAAAAAATAAGCGCCCTTGTAGATGACCTTTTGAATGTAAGCCGCGCAAACGAATCACAGCTCGCTCTTAACAAGACAGAGTTTAATATTTCTCAGCTGCTCGAAAATTGCTGCAATCATATAAGGGTCGAGGGTAAATACAATCTGGTAGTAACAGGCGATACAAAATTAAAAGTGTATGCCGATGAACACGCGATTGACCAGGTGATCGTCAACCTTGTAAATAATGCGATCAAATATGCGCCGGGTTCATTGCAAATTCAGCTTTCGGCCGAAAAAGAAAATGAGATGATCAGGATCTCTGTAAAAGATACCGGCCCGGGGATAACACCTGAAAAAATACCGCACTTGTTTGAACGTTACTACCAGGGCAATACCGACGGATATAAAAATTCGGGATTGGGGCTGGGGCTTTACATCTGTTCGGAGATCGTCAAAAAACACGGCGGTCAAATTGGTGTACGCAGCGAATTGGGCGAAGGTTCAACTTTCTGTTTTACATTGCCAATGGCGGAATAATCTGCGGGATAAATTCCGCAATAAATCAATAATTCATTAATTCAATAATTAAAAGTTATGTGGTGGATATATGCATTACTATCGGCTCTCTTTGCGGCGCTTACCGCAATATTCGCAAAAGTTGGCATCAAAGGTATGGACAGCGATCTGGCAACCGCTATCCGTACAGTAGTCATCCTGGTCATAGCATGGGGGATAGCCTTGTTCAAAGGCAGCGCCGAAAATATTGGCGGCCTTAGCAAAACCAATTGGCTGTTCCTGGCGCTTTCGGGCTGTGCGACCGGGCTTTCATGGATATTTTATTTCAAGGCGCTGCAAATTGGAAAGGTATCACAGGTTGCTCCGGTTGATAAGCTGAGCGTTGCCCTTGCCATCGTTCTTTCGGCCCTGTTTTTAAAGGAATCGCTGAACTGGCAAACGGCGGCCGGGGCCTTGCTCATCATTAGCGGAACCGTTGTTTTAATACTGCCAGGGCACTATTTCGGTCTTTAACAAATCCGGGTGCCGTTATGTAACAATCGCACTACTAACACATCTGTTACAGATTTAATCCAGTATTTCTGCGCAATTTCGCCGCAGATATGAGAAATAAGATCTGTATAATAAGGTATTTTTTAATTTTATTAATACTCCTTTTCATCTCCTTTGGAGCAAGCGCGCTTTCACGTGTTGATGACGATGTAGTAAAGGGACAGGTAACTGGCAAAGTAATAGATTCGGTAACGAAAGCCCCGGTGTCATACGCAACTATCAGCGTTTTTAAAGCCAATAGCAAAAGTCCCTTCAATGGCGTTATAACTGACGATAATGGCGCATTTACCATAAATAATATCGGGGCAGGCAGCTACCGTATAACTGTCGATTTTATTGGTTACCGCAAGAAAACCATCAATAATATTGTCATAACTAAAGGCTCGCCGACGGTTTCACTGGGTTCGATTATGCTTGCATCGGCTCAAAATCAATTGAAAACGGTCGAAATAGTAAGCAAGGCGCCCGTGGTAGAGAACAAGATCGATAAGATGGTCTACAACGTCACAAACGACCTGACCGCCCAGGGGGCTTCGGCATCCGAAGTGTTGCAGAAGGTTCCGCAGGTATCTGTTGATATAGACGGCAATGTCGAGTTGCAGGGTAATTCAAATATTAAATTCCTCATCAACGGCAAGCCATCCAGTATTTTTGGCGCCAGTGTGGCCGATGCCTTACAATCGATACCGGCCAGCCAGATCAAAACCATTGAAGTGATCACCAGCCCGGGTGCTAAATACGATGCCGGCGGCACCGGCGGTATCATCAATATTGTTTTAAAAGATAACAAGATACAGGGTGTAAACGGGAGCGTTAACCTGACGGCCGGTACACGCCGCGAAAACGGTTCGCTTAATTTAAATGTCCGTAAGGGTAATTTTGGGGTAAATGCGTTCTTCAACGGTGGCGAGATGATAAACAGCACCACTGTTAACAGCAGCGACCGCCTTTCGTATAATTCAGCAAGGGATACTTCAACGCACCTGGTCCAAAATGGCAACAGCAATTTCACCCGCGGAGGTTTCCAGTCGGGCCTCAGTTTCAATTGGGACATTACTCCTAAAGATCAGCTGACGGTGTCGGGCGGGTACAATCATTTTGGCTTCCATAATAACGGAATTACCAACCAGGAGCAGACAGCATACGACATTGCCAATAACAACATAGCTTCGGACGTTTTAAGCCAGCGCAATTCGAACAGCCGGTTCAGCGGAAAATACTTCGACTATAGTGCTTCTTATAAAAAGACCTTTAAAACCGAGGGACAAGAGCTGGATGTACTGTATACATCAAGCTACGGTCACAACAATTCCAGCTTTTTTCAGCAGCAGGATTATCTCAATGGCGGATACCCTTCGTCGGGTTCAACAAGCAACAACCCCGGCAAGGATCATGAAACCGATATTTCTATAGATTATACGCAGCCGTTTAGCAAAACATTTACACTGGAGACCGGGGCCAAAGCGATTTTTGAGAATATTAACAATACGGTTGTCACCGATACTTTGTCCGGAGACGTTTTCGTGCCGAATGCCAATCAAACTTATGGATTTAACTATGACAGGAAAATCTACGCAGGTTACCTTTCCGCTACATTCTCCTTATTCAACGGGTTTATAGACGGTAAAGCCGGGCTTCGGGATGAGTATACTTCTACGTCGGCTGATTTTCCCGGCACGAACATACCCGGGTACAATACTATCGCCCCATCGGCCGTGCTGTCCCATAAGATAGACGCAACGCAATCATTTAAATTAAGCTATACTTACAGGATAGAAAGACCCGAGTATCGCGATCTGAACCCTTTTTACGATATCAGCGACCCTCACAATATCAGTACAGGTAATCCCAACCTAAAGCCTGAGATAGGGCATAATTATGAGTTCGGGTACAGTAAAACGTTCAATAAAGGTGCCGATCTTTATATCGGCGGGTTTTACCGGCATAATACGAACGACCTGCAGTCGTACACCACCTTTTACGATACCTTGTCTGTCGGCGGAAATCAATACAACAACGTATTCTTGAACCAGCGCTATAATATTGGCACTCAAACCACCGAGGGCCTTTCGTTATTTGGTTCTGTGCAGATAACCAGCAAGCTTACTTTACGTTCTAATATAATGCTTGCCAACAGAATAAATACAAACCCTAATAACCCCACGGTGCACGGGTTTACGTCGCGCCTTAACCTGAACGCGACCTACCAGTTCCCACATGATTTCACTGCCGAGCTATTTGGTGTATATCACTCGTCTGAACGCACCATACAAGGCAACCGGCCGGCGTTTGGCTTTTACAATGTGGCCGTACGCAAGCAATTCATGAAAAAGAAATTAAGTTTGGGTCTTACCGCTTCCGATCCGTTCAGCCCGTATATAAGCCAGCGGTCCACTACATCAGGGGCCAATTTTTACCAGTCGAATTTACGCCAATTGCCGTTCCGTTCGTTTGGCGTAACTTTAAGTTATCGTTTCGGCAAGCTCGATTTCAAAAAGGATAAGGATAAAGGAACAGACAATGGCGGGGATGACAATATGCCCGGTAGTCCCGATCCCGGTGGAAACAGGCGATAGCTAAATATTTAATTATTGTTAACCAACTACGTTGCTTTAACAAAAAATTAATGTTTGCTTATTATTTGGTTAATGTATTTTTGGGTTTATGCCCAAAAGCAATTTACCCACATACGCTATTGTTGAATTATTGATCAGGTTGGCCAAATTCGATAGCTCGATAGGAGATTATAAAGATCACGCCGTTTATGATGATGAAGTGATTGTTAAAACGTCCGGCGGGAACATCAGGTTTCCGGCTTTACTTGTCGCACAACAGTTTCAATCCCCTGAACTGATCACCGACGAACAATTGAAAAAAGTGGCACAATGGTTCAACGCAGCTAACTGATCTGGTAATTACTAATATCCTGCTCATATTTATTTAATCGCTGATAATCAGTATTTTATACTTATAACTGTATTTATGATTTTGAAAATTAAAAATTTAGTTATAGCTTTATTAAGCCAATTCTAATACACTTTTTGTTTGAGCAACTTAAAAAGAGAACCATTCTCTTTTTGACGCCTTAGATCATTTTTTTAACAGGTCAACCTTGTAATACCATGAGAAAGATAGGTTTCTTCGCTATTTTGTTTGTAATTGTATTCAACAGTGTTTCGTTTAGCCAGGGCAATCCGGCCTTGCAAAACATTGTATCCAAATTAAAGGCTTACTCTGCCAGTCATATCGCCGAAAGAGCGTACCTGCAATTTGATAAACCGTATTATACGGCGGGGGATACGATGTACTTCAAGGCATATATGACTATCGGCGAGCGGCACGAACTTTCTAAAACAGGCAGTATTTTACATGTCGACCTGATCGATCCGTCAAACATAATTATTAGCAATATCATACTTCGTGTTAACAACAGCATAGCCTGGGGCGATCTGTCTCTACCGGATACGCTAAAGGCAGGTGCTTACCGCGTACGTGCCTATACCCGCTACATGCAAAACGAACCAAGGTATTTTTTCGATAAAACCATCGCTATCTCTTCTTCACATGGCATTAATTCGGGCGAGGTTGACACGCGCCAGGCCGCTAACCCTGATATGCAGTTTTTCCCGGAAGGGGGAGGATTGATCTCATCTGTTATTTCCAAAGTGGCGTTTAAAGCTATCGGCACAAATGGCATGGGTATGAAGGCAAAGGGGACAATAGTTGATAATGCCAACTTACAGGTAGCGTCATTCTCTTCTAACGACCTTGGGATGGGATTTTTCTATATCCAGCCGGAGGCAGGGAAGACATACAAAGCAAAAATAGCCTTTGCAAATGGAACTCAAAGCACTATTGCTCTACCTGTAGCTGCTGATAAAGGCATTGTTTTACATGTTACTGATACGACGGATAAAGTTGGGATAGAAATAGTTTGCAATAAAGCCTATCTGCAGGAGAACATGAACAAAGACATCAGCCTGCTCATCTATTCTAACGGCCTGCTTAGCCAGGTAACTACCAAACTTGATAATAAGGAAATGGGGATGGACCTGCCTAAAGCTAAGTT
The DNA here is from genome assembly GCF_035492695.1 of Mucilaginibacter sp. GTDB lineage: Bacteria > Bacteroidota > Bacteroidia > Sphingobacteriales > Sphingobacteriaceae > Mucilaginibacter. The sequence continues at coordinate 143,566 of NZ_DATJJC010000007.1, forward strand.
TCCATCAGGTGTATTGCGGATAACGCTTTTTTCGCAAGATGGCGAACCTTTAAGCGAAAGGCTGGTGTTTTTAAAAAATGAAGATATGCTGAACCTTTCAGTCAGCAGCGATAAGCCTTCATATAAAACCAGGGAAAAGGTGACAGTAAACCTGGTTTCCAAAAGCAAGGGCGTTGCTGCCGGTGGATTTTTATCGGCAGCGGTAGTTGATGAAAGTAAGGTGCCTTACCGCGACGATGATGAAACTACAATTCTATCTTACCTGTTGTTAAGTTCCGAATTGAAAGGTTATATCGAAAAGCCAAATTATTACTTCGTCGAAAATACCGCGCAAAGAAACAAGGACCTTGATGCATTGATGCTTACACAAGGGTACCGGCGGTTTGACTGGAAACAACTGGCTGCTGATACAACACGGTATATTTATGCTCCCGAAAAATCGCTCTCGATTTCAGGTATCGAAAAAAATTCGGCCGGTGCGCCATTGGTAAATAAAGATGTGATGCTGCTTACAGCAAAAACAGGCAACATGATGGGCGAAAAAACCGATAAATCCGGAGCTTTCAGATTCGACAATATCGATTTTGACGAAGGTACCCAGTTCGCGTTGCAGGCGACCGGATCAACCAAAGATAAAAATTCAAGTGTCATTGCTCTTGTAAAAGGGTCTCCTGAGCCCCAAATAGAAGCGGATCCTTTAACCGATCAGTACACGGCGCAATTAATGAAAACTTATATTCACGGTCAGAAAGTTGGGGAACCAGGCAAATTACCGGCTAATGTTACCGCTGACCAGGAACTTAGCAGCGCCGATCTTAGCAGTTCCGCAACGCTTACGGCTGCTTTAGCGAAACACTTAAATGGCGTAACTTTTAATTCCGGCATACCCTATCTTAAAGGGAATAAATACCCGATGCTGATCGTTGTTGACGGCAAGATCAGGGGCAGCCTGGTGAAACTGGATAACCTTAGCACTCAAAATATCTCCAAAGTACAACTATTAAAAGGTACAAATGCCGATGCTTACGGTATCAATGGCAGTTCAGGTGTGTTGGTGATCAATACACTGGGAGGTTCGTCGGGTGCTGACCTGAATGCACAGAACGATTATAAATACGAGGCTCAAAATGTTGTAAAAGTAAAGAATAATAACGTTCAACGCGCTGACGACGACCATTATCGTTCGTCAAACCTTGCCGGCCCCGGTCATGCCGACCAGGTTTTACATGCTGATGCCTTTGAGAATGCAACCAGTTTGATTACTGCGTTAAACGGGCGGCTTCGCGGCGTCGATTTTCAGAATGGTGTGGCCACCCTGCGTGGCAATGCAGTGGTAGGTGGCGGCGGCGGAGGAACCCAGGCTATGTATATCGTTGTAGATGGTGTGCCCGGGGGAAGCTTAGAGAATATCAATCCCCATAACGTCGAAACAGTGGAAGTTTTGAAAGGGGCCAACGCCTCTATTTATGGTGTCGCCGGCGGGCCGGGCGTAATAGTAGTAACCAGTCGTCAGCAAAGCGATGATGTGACCGCTGTATCATCTTCCATAGGCAGCCTGCGATTCAAGGCTCATGGTTTTTACAAAGCAAGAGAGTTTTATTCGCCTAAATATGATGTGTCATCGGCTGCTGCCAACGTTCCCGACCAGCGGAGCACCCTTTATTGGAATCCTAATATCGCGACGGATAGTAATGGCGCTGCAACGTTCCAGTTTTATAACTCAGATGGACGCGGCAGCAAACGTGTGATTGTAGAGGGTATAGATGCTAACGGGAATGTAGGCTGGCAGGTGTACCGCTATAATGTAGAATAAAAGACAATTAGTTGATTTGAGTTAATTATATTTTTCAGAAAGCCGGTTTAATTTAGCCGGCTTTTGTTGTATAATTCAAATTTCGAAGCCTATCGTAAGTGGAGTTGAACAACCTCAAAATCTCCTGCCGATAATGATCTTCACTATCGACTTGTCTGTACTATTGGTAAGCCCAAAGCCGAAACCCCCGTTAAATTCCCAGTTAGGGCTGGTAGTAAGGTCGACAGCGGCAAAAAGCTGGTGCTCCTGTTGTTGCAGGGTGTAGTAGTGAAAGAACGGCCCTGTGCTGCCATAATATTCAAAACCAAGCGCCACTACTTTCGATACATCATAACTGCCCTTCAGATTAGGCGAAAATATCATGCCTGCATGGGCATCGGGCCCCACAAAACTTTGTTCCAGGGTAGGATTGAACGCCATGTAGAACTTGCCCCACTTTTTATCCACTATAGGCCGTATCTCGAGTGTCGAAGTATTAGCCGAATATTCTTTCTTCTGAAAGCCAAATTCAAAAGAGATACTTACGCCAACCGGCCATTTCCAATCTTCGGGCGCGGCTACCCTTGGGCGAATGTGCGAACCTACGTAATTGGTCCTGCCATCGCTGCCTATTGCATTAAATATGTAGAAACCCGTCTCGAACCAGGGCGTCCAGCCATGGGTTATTTCTATGGTTTCATGTAAAATATGGTTGGTCGGAAACTCGCCGTCGGTTACCGTCTTGGTGCCGTTAAAAGTATAATTGCTGTGTAGTTCCAGCATGGTATGTCCTTTTTCCACGGTTTCCGAACCGTAAACCTGTATTTCGTAATTGTCTTGTGCCTTAAGTTTGCCAAAAACGGCCAGGAGCAAAGTTATCAGGAGTAATTTTTTCAGCATAGATACGTCGTTATCAAGTCAAAACTAAAAGAAAAGGCTCAGAAATCTTGTAATAAAGCTATGACTTAATTCTGTTCGAATTCTGAAACGCCGCCGGTAAATAACTATTTTTAAGAATCCAGATTTAATCCAAATTTTTCAAATAGCTTTAAGATCGAACAATTTATACAATATATGGCCGGTATCGAACCATCATTAAGGGATATTGAGAATCCGCAGAAAATTAAGAAATATTCATCGTCGTTACGTTTCTGGCATTGGGCCAATGCAACGGTTATCACTGGTTCGCTGCTTACCGTCCTTGTCAACTCAACTGTGCTAAGCGGCTGGCCCACCCTGATGTTTATACAGGACCAACTGAAAAAGTCGGGCACAACGATCACCGAACAGCAGGGACGGTCCATAGTCGGTGGTTTGCGCGACAGGGTATGGGACTACCACATTTATTTTGGCTACTGCCTTGCTGCCCTGCTATTGTTCCGGTTTATTGCTGAGTTTTTCCAACTTACCGATCAGAAGCTTATTTCGAACATCAAAACAGCATACCGCCGGTTTAAAGGCGGTAAGGATAAATTAATAGCCCGGCACGAACTGATTGTAAAATCGCTATATGCCACGTTTTACCTGGTGTTGGTCATCATGGCGGTTACCGGCCTGACCCTTGCTTTTGGCGACGACGTGCCTGCGATAAAAAAACTGCATTTTATTAAGGAGATACATGGATTTTGTATGTACCTGGTACTGGCCTTTATCGTGGTACACATTGCCGGGGTATACCTTGCCGAAAGGAAGGACAGTAAAGGCATTGTTTCGGATATGATCAACGGGGGAGGGGCCAGGTAGCGATCATTTGCTAATAAGGTAAACGCTGTCTATTGTGTTTTTTCTTGTTTTTTTATTGATGAATTCCGGGTAGATACTTTCAGTTCGATAGTTAGGGAAGGCTTTTATTGTTTTGTAACTTATATGCCATACTTTCAACGAGTCCACAGTTTTTTGATTGGCAAAGAATAATGTAGGACCTGGCGGATATATCGCTTTAAAATCTTCGGGCGGAAGATAGTTTACCTGCCTTTGTGTGTAAAATTGGTACACATTGTTCTCGGCGCTCAGGTTGTACAAATGGTACTTTTCAATGCTCTTTTGATTAACGTAATCTGCGGCTTTTATCTGCCCCCTATAACTGATGACCAGCTTATAAAAAACCGTGTTCAGGTAAAAGTTCGCAAACAGCGACGCGGCGCATGCCAGGAAAAACAACCTTGCCGGCTGGGTGCTTGTTTTAACGATCATGAACGCCACGATCGCAAAAACTAAACAATCTGTTACCAGATAAGCTGTGTGACCCGGCTCTGAAAAATAATGGATCGTCAATACGGCCACCGGGAGCAACAGGATATAAATGGAAAGACCAAAACTTCGGCAATAGCTGCCAAATACGCTTAGCTGTTTTAAACAATAGGGCGCCATCATGATGGCAAATAACGGGAAGACGGTATTGGTATAAAAAGGTAATTGGAAACGTGACAAAGAAAATAGGAGAAGCAATAATAATCCGCCGCCAATACTATAATATTCGGCTAATGGTTTCCGCTGAACTATTTGTTTAATGCCTTGATATACAGCGTAATAAAATACCAAACACCAGGGAGCAAATGCCCAGAGCAGTGTATGCAGATAAAAGAACACATCGCCCGACTGCCGCGTAATGGGCCCGTTATTTACAAAACGCCCGAATTGGCTGTCCCAAAAGAACCATTTGATACCGGATACATGGTGCCGCCCGAAAACCGTTTTTTCAGGATGGAAATCGAACTGAATATACAAAGCATATAGCTCGGGCAGGACAAAAACAGCCGAGAAAGTTACCAAACCGACCCATTTTAGGCTGAAAAGTTCCCGCAATCGGCCTTGAAAAAGCAACTGCAGGCACAACGCGCCATAAATAGGCACAATAACAAATATCCCCTTGGTCATGATGGCGCAGGCGGTAAGCAGGGCGGCCAATAGCATATCAGTTATAGTAAAGCGTTTGTCGAGTTTGCTGATATGATAGATGCTGCCGATGACCAATGCCAAAAGATAAGGCTCGGCCCGCACATCCGTATTTGACATCACCAGGTGCTGGGCGGTTGACACTATCAGTACAGCGATCCATGCTGTTTCAACACCGTAATACTTTTTGCTGAAAAGCCAGGTATATCGTAATCCCAGCAGGAAGAAAAGCAATGCCGGGAGCCGGTATGCCCAAACCGATATACCGAACAGCTTAAAGCTCACCATCACCATCCAAAACGGGAAGTGTGGCTTATCCAGCCAATCCTGGTTATAGGTAAAAAGTTCAAAAAATTGATGCCTGTAAATTAGGTTTTTGGAGATGGAAGCATATAGGCCCGGGTCGTCAGTAAAGAAATCCAGGTTGATACCTGAAAAATTGACCACAAGCGCCAAAACAAAAAGCAGGAGGTATAGTTGCCTGTGGTTATCTTTCATCGCCCAAAACAAAGCAAGTTTAGCGGTAAATGCAAACGGCCGGTCAAATTACCGCCGGCCTAAACAGTTCAGGCCATCCCGGTACTGTTTTTCAGCATCGAAATGGCCCGAATATTATGTGATACGGTCTAGTTAATTTAACTGCGCCCCGGTGATCTTTAGCGAACGCCCCCTGATATTTTCAAAAACACTTTTGATCAGCGGTTTGGTAATATACGAGGTTACAAAAGGATAACTTTTAGAACGGTTGATGTCCATCTGGAATATCGATGAGGACACAATGTATATCTTGATCTCCTTTTTCAATGTTTTGTATATTTCCTGGAAGCGATTCAGGAAATCCCACCCGCTATTGTCAGGCATATACAGATCAAGAAAAATATAATCGGGCAAAGCAGTTATCTTCGTCCGGTTCTCCTCCAGGTAGTCGAGTACAAGCTTTCCGTCAAAAGTGTAGGTGGTCTCTTTCGACAGCTCATTTTTCGTAAGCATGTATTGAACGATCTTGTGATGGATCGGGTCGTCGTCAATTATGATAAGTTTTGACATAACAGTGGTTTGGTTGGTTGGGTTATTTCTAAAAATACTTTTTAAATCAAATGCAAATCGTATTCCAAAGAATGTTAGTGTGAATAACTATCGGCTAAATCGCCCCTTAATTTTTCAACATCTTGTTTGAATGCTCATTACAGACTATTTCAGTTTAATAATGTCCCACACCACCTATCTGTTATTGCATCAAAATTCAATTCTTTGTGTAAAGAATTAACCAAGCATCATGCCATTAAACAAGCCGATTGGGTTTGTAACAAACTTGTTATCAATAAAAAAGCCCCCCGGCCTGGGCAGGGGAGCCAAACTCACAACAATTGTTTAACCTTTCGGCTATTCCTAACTGCAATGTGATTTTCTAATAAAACAAACCCATAAGGTTTTGGTTTTTAACATTAAGGGAAATGTTATATAAACTTCCTGCCTCACGATAGAAAGGTGACTTTTACATGTTTCAATCAATAGAATTTTCGCCTTATATTTATACTCAAATCAATAACAAAAAACTATGAGAAAGTTAAATCTTCTATTTGCCGTTGTTTTTATGGCCTCAACAGCGGTTTTCGCACAAAAAAAGCCCATAGCGAGCCCACGCGATAGTGTTAGCGGTACAATTGCCGGCGCAACCGTTAAAATCGCGTTTGGAAGCCCTGCTGTGAAAGGCAGGAAAATTGGGGGAGAAATTGCCCCATACGGAAAAATTTGGCGCACAGGCGCAAACGAAATGACCACTTTTGAGACCAGCAAGGCGCTTAAAATAGGTGGTAAAACTTTGCCGGCCGGCAAATACAGCTTGTTCTCGGTACCCGGGGAAACAGAGTGGAAATTTATCTTCAATTCGGTAACCGGCAAGTGGGGCATCAAAATGGATGGATCTGCTAACGATGACGCATCGAAAGATGTATTGACGGTTATGGCCAAAGCAATGAAATCGCCAGCGATGAACGAGCGCATGACCTTTAAGATCACGCCAAAAGGCTTTACATTCCTTTGGGGAGATGTAGAGGTGCCTGTTGCGGTTCAATAACGTCAACGCATCAAAAAGATCAGGCCCTCCGGTTTTACCGGGGGGCTTTTTTGTAATGCTGTTATGTGTTTAGCAGATAAGAACGTTATAATAAACCAGCACCGTGTTCCCTGCCATCTGTTATATTTGCTTTGATAATGGCTAACCCTTTTAAGAAACACCCTGTTAACGCCCGGCTCGCTACGATTGCTGTTCTTGCCATTTTGATCTTTTTGATCACACTGCTTGAGGATCATCCATCCGCCGTCGAGCGGTATTATTCGCGGGGTGTGTACCCTTTTATTTGCCATGTTTTTCACCCTGTATTCAATCTCGTCCCGTTCAGTGTTGGCGATGTTATTTATATAGCCGCGGTTGTCTACCTCATTTATGCGTTCGTTAAGCTGGTGAGGATGCTGCTCAAACGTAGTTGGAAGCTTGCTGCGATCTATGTTTTTGGGATAACGATAGGTATACAATCAGCTATTGCCGCATTCTACCTTTTGTGGGGAATGAATTATTATCGGCCGTCGGCGGGCGAGCGCTTAGGGCTGCAAGATAGCACCTACACTCTTGCCGACCTGAAAGCCGTTACCGCTATGCTGATAGACAGCGCCAACGCCTGTCGAGAGAGGGTGAGCCATGCCGATTTGGACCGCACTAACGCAAGCATTTATCAAACAGCCATAAGGGCAGTGAAGCAATTGGACGACGGCTCTCCGAATTTCAGGGTGTATGATCCCGAAATAAAGTCGTCCCTTATTTCGCCCCTGCTAAATTACCTCGGCACGTCAGGCTATTATAACCCTTTTACGTCAGAATCGCAGATGAATTATGAAATGCCTTCATTTGTCCGCCCCTTTGTGGCTTGCCACGAACTTTCGCATCAAATGGGCTATGGACCGGAGGACGAAGCCAATTTTATAGGTTTTATAGCCGCTACGCGGTCGGGAGATAATTTTTTTCGTTATTCTGCTTATTACCTCGGTGTGCAGGAGTTTATGTATACGCTAAGATCGCAGGATAGCCTGGCACGAAAAGAATTGCGAAAGCGTATTTCGCCCGTGGTGCTCAATGACTTTAAAACAGAACGGGATTATTGGATGTTGTACGAAGGCAAGCTTGAAACCGTCAGTAGCTTTTTTTACGATAATTTCCTGAAAGCCAATAACCAGCCGCAGGGACTCAAAACCTACAATCGCATGGTGTTATTGGTTTTAGCCTATCGAAAAAAACACCAGTTATAATAATCGGCCGTTTAAGCCACAACCAGGCCCGAAGGGGTAAATGTCAATTCATTAACACCTGCCCTTGCTTCGCTTGCGTAATATGAATCGCGGCCTATCGATAACCGGTCATTGTTTACAGCAACGTGCATTTTACCCATCATAAAATCGCCGCTGATACGCAGAACCGCATCGGGCGAATGAGCCCGTAATTCGGCAAGTATATTACGGTCAAGCTGTGTAGCTGATTCACTGTCGAGCTGTTGTATATCAAATACCGTATCGTTTTTTAGTCCTTTTGCCAAAATACGGTCAGGGGTTTTGGAAACCTTATACCCAAACGACGAAACGATCTCGTTATCATGGATTGTTAAACCCCGTCCTTCGGTATCTTTCAGGTCGGCGTCGATCATTAGCGCAGATTGTGCCGTGTTCTTCCTAAAGATCGACCGGATCTTCAAAAATATATTGGTTTGATCGTTATCAACGTAACTGATAATATTATTGGGGATAATAAACACATTCGACCCAAACAGGAATGCTAATTTCATACTTGCTGCGTTAATTTAAATCTGGTAGATTGAATAGATAACTTAAAAGTTTTGGGAATGTTTTAAGTTCTGTGATAATTTTTTTACAAAAAAGCTTCTTTTAGCTAAAGTATTTAATTACCAGTACAATAACGCATGCCTGCCTGTTAAATCATCACGCCGGAATGCGAGAAACTAAGCTCGTCACTTCCAGCCAAAACTGAGTTAGCGTACGAATCTTCGCCCAGGAACAATTTTTCGTTATCGATCTCGATATGGAGGTCGCCTACTATAAAGTCGCCGCGGACACGGATAACAGCAACCGGCGCATTTACCTCAATTTCAGCCACGATATTGTGTTCGAGATTTCGTGCTGCATGATCATCCAACTGGTGAACATCCAAAACGGTGTTGCCATTTGGCAGGGTAACAATTACACGGTCAGTCTGTTCCAATATGTCGTAAGGCGGTGCAACTTCTGGTTTATTGGCTATCAAATGTATTTCGTTGCCCTTGTTATCTTTTATATCGGCATCGATGGTCAATACTGAGCGGGGCTGATCGGGAGGTGTTGGCTGATTAACGGAAAGGATCCTGAGAAAACGGTGAGCGCCTTCGTTATCTGTAAAGTTAATGGTATTGCCCGGAACAACAAACAAGTTGGAGCCGAGCAGAAAAGCATATTTCATGGCGTTAAGTTTTTCTATATAAAACTTAACAGGCTTAATTGTTTTTACGGAATTAAACCTTCAAACAAAAAATGACAATGGGGTTTCAATTTGGTTTGTAGTTTTGGAAAAACCGCAAAAAAACTTAATTATATGATACAAGTAGCATTATTAGCCAGGCTGGAGGCAAAGCCCGGCATGGAACAGGAAGTAGCCAATTTTTTAAAAAGTGCGCTGCCGCTGGCCCAATCGGAACCAGGTACAGTTACGTGGTATGCATGGCAGATAGGCGAATCGACCTTTGGGATATTCGATACATTCGAAGCCGAAGAGGGGCGTGAGGCACATCTAAGCGGCCCCATCGCAGCGGCTTTGATGGCCAATGCCGATAGGTTATTGGCCTCGCCGCCGGTAATTGAAAAGCTGACTGTCCTGGCAGCGAAATAACGGACCAGTAAACCCGGTTATTGCGTGAAGATATTCCGCAAGAACCGGGTTTTCGGGCTTTGCTCAAGGGCATAATTTTGTGATATAATTAATTCGCCATCAATATGCACAAAGTTAGCAAACCTGAAATTTTGTACTTCGGAACCCCCGTTGTTCTTATCAGTACCTGTAATGAAGATGGAACCTTCAATCTTGCCCCGATATCATCTGTTTTTTGGCTCGGATGGCGTTGTGTGATCGGCATATCCGCATTTTCCAAAACAACTGAAAACATGCTGCGCACCCGGCAGTGCGTACTTAACCTGCCGTCGGCCGGCCAGGTAGCTGCTGTTAACAAACTGGCGCGTACTACCGGGACAAATCCTGTGCCCCAGGGCAAACTACTTAAGGGCTACCGGTTTGAGGCTGATAAATTCGGAACCGCCGGACTTACACCGGTCGGTTCTCATATCGTAGCCGCACCGCGCGTAAACGAATGCCCGGTGCAATTGGAAGCGGTTGTTGAAGCTGTGCATAGCCTTGCTGAGACTGACGACGTGCAGCGTGGAAGGCTGCTCACCATAGAACTCCGCATACAACGGGTCCATGCAGAGGAATCGATATTAATGGATGGCGCTCCAAACCGGGTCGACCCGGATAAATGGAGGCCGCTTATCATGAGCTTTCAACAGTTTTACGGACTGGGCGCCCAGGTGCACGAATCGACCCTGGCCCAGATACCCGAAGCGCTCTATCACTCCGTTGATATGGACCGGGCACACGGTAATTGATGATGACAAAATTCTTTTAAAAAAAACCGGGTATATAAAGCAGCCGGTTTTTTGTTTTTTCTATTTTCTCTCCGGGCATATACTTACGGGCAAAAAAATTATATTTACCTTTCAACCTCTTATAAACCTTTTATGAATCGGAAAGTAATTTTTTGGGCTGTTATTACGGCCCTCGGCGGATTTCTGTTCGGCTTTGATACCGTTGTTGTATCCGGCGCTGAGCAGGCAATACAGAAATTCTGGCAGCTGGGCGATTTCCAGCATGGCTTTACTATTGCTATCGCCCTGGTTGGTACCATGACCGGCGCCTTTGCCGGACGTATGCCTGCGGAAAAACTTGGCCGGAAAGCCGCTTTGATGATCGTTGCTGTCATTTTCCTGGTCACGTCGCTCGGTACTGCATTCGTCAACAACTGGTATTTGTTTGTTGTGCTGCGATTTATTGGTGGGCTGGGTATCGGCGCGTCGTCGGTTATTGCGCCAATTTATATTTCGGAAATATCTCCCGCATCCTTCAGGGGCCGCCTGGTGATATTGTTTCAATTCAATATTGTTTTAGGTATCGTGGTTTCCCTGCTTTCTAACTATATCATTGTAACGTCCTACCATGGCTCGTGGCGGCTTATGCTGGCTGTAATGGCTGTTCCGTCGTTACTATATTTAATATTGCTCAAGTTTGTTCCTGAAAGCCCACGCTGGCTCATCCTGCATAAGTCTAAATACGATGAGGCTAAAAAGACGCTGCAATTAATGAATGCCGACGGTTACGAGCAGGACATGGAAAACATTGTCAACAGCAAGAACCGGGAAGTTAAAGATTCATCCAGCGAAAAATTATTTTCAAAGCGCTACAGTAAGTTAGCCTGGCTGGCATTCCTTATAGCCTTCTTCAACCAGGTATCAGGTATTAATGCCATACTTTATTTTGCACCGAGCATTTTCACCCTTGCCGGATTTGATAAAAGCGATTCTTTCTCGGCGTCCTTCTATCTCGGGCTGGTCAATTTTGCCTTCACCATGCTCGCTATATTTTTGATCGATAGGGCAGGGCGGCGCAAATTGATGATGATCGGCTCATTCGGCCTCATTGCAGCGTTGGGGCTGGTATCTTATTGTTTCCATTTGCAGGAAAGCCATGCAGCCGTCGCGGGTGCAAATGGGGTAGTTAATAATACCGACGGGGGATATATCATATGGCTTTTGATGGCATACATAGCGTTTTTTGCCGTATCGCAGGGTGCAGTTATATGGGTATTCCTTTCCGAAATTTTTCCAAACCAGGTACGGGCCAAAGGGCAGTCGCTTGGCAGCTTTACCCACTGGACACTGGCTACCATTATTACGTTTTTGTTCCCTGCCGTAAGAACACATGTCGAAGGACAGTATATATTTATGTTTTTCTGCGGAATGATGATATTGCAGTTGCTATTTGTTTGGAAACTGATGCCCGAAACAAAGGGTAAATCGCTGGAAAATATGGAGCGCACTTTAAGTATGCACTGATATGATAAAAAAGGCTATTTTTTTCTTTACTGTTTTAATAACTACCTCGTCGGCCTTCGGGCAAAAGACGTACCACGAGCAGTACCGCCCCCAGATACACTTTTCGCCTGCCGCGCATTGGATGAATGACCCGAACGGGCTTGTTTATTATAAAGGGGTTTATCACCTTTTCTATCAGTATTACCCAAAGGCAACCGTTTGGGGGCCCATGCATTGGGGCCATGCCACCAGTACCGATCTTGTTCATTGGAATAACAAGCCGATAGCCTTGTATCCCGATAGCCTTGGGCTGATATTTTCCGGCAGCGCCGTGGTGGATATCAATAACACCAGCGGACTTGGTAAAAACGGCCGGCCGCCGCTGATAGCCATTTTTACCCACCACGATCAGGCAAAGGAGAAAGATGGCAAGAACGATACCGAGAACGAGAGCATGGCTTACAGTAACGATGGCGGTAATACCTGGCAGAAATACGCTCATAACCCCGTCCTTAAGAATCCGGGCATCAGCGATTTTCGCGACCCAAAAGTGAGCTGGTATGCGCCCGGAAAAAAATGGATAATGACCTTAGCCACTAAGGACAGGATCACTTTTTATTCGTCACCAAATTTAAAAGACTGGACCAAAGAAAGCGAGTTTGGCGAGACCCTTGGCGCACACGGCGGTGTTTGGGAATGCCCCGACCTGTTCCCGATGACAGCTGCCGATGGTAAAAAGATGTGGGTGCTTATCGTTAATATAAATCCGGGCGGCCCCCAGGGCGGTTCGGCTACGCAATATTTTACCGGCGATTTTGATGGGAAAACTTTCAAACCCAATAACACCGATACCCGCTGGGCCGACCAGGGTACCGACGAATATGCCGGCGTTACCTGGAGCAACACGGGTAACCGCCGTATATTTTTAGGATGGATGAGCAATTGGAACTATGCCACTACGGTACCTACCAAAGCCTGGCGCAGCGCCATGACCATTCCGCGCGATTTAAAATTAGTTAAGGTTGATACGGCTTATTATTTAGCCTCGCAGCCGGTAAAAGAATTAGGTGGCCTGAAAGACGAGACCAAAAGCCTGCCAGCTATGGCTGTAAAGGGCGAGGTTAACCTTACTAAGATACTTAACCGGTCGGACAACCAGTTCCAGCTTAGCCTATCAGCTAAACAGTTAAAAGGTTTTTCAATCACCTTATCAAACGGGGCAGGGGATAAACTGCTTATCGGGTTTGATGAAAAAGAAAATTCATGGTTCATCGACCGAACCCACGCAGGCGAATCAGGATTCAACAATGATTTCGCTAAACGCTTTGCCGTAAAACGCATAGGCAGCGCAGCCGGAACAGATATGACCCTGGTTGTTGATGCAGCATCCGTGGAGTTATTTGCCGATAAAGGGTTGACGGTTATGACCTCGATATTTTTCCCTAAAAAACCGCTGAATAATATTTCTGTTAGCTCTGCCGACGGGTTTTCTGCAAGTTCGATCTCCTATGCTCAGTTGAAAAGCATCTGGCCGTAAAACAAAAAAAGCCGGACCCTCGCGTGTCCGGCTTACATCAGTCATTCAATTTAGATTTATACGAGGTTCTTTTTGATATAATCAATACTTTGGGTGATACTGTTGTAGGGATCACCGGGGCAAACGTCCTGTTCTACAAAGAAATATTTTAAGCCTGCTTTTTTGCTGTGTTCAAGTATCTTTTTGAAGTCTATAACTCCGTTGCCAACCTCGGTAAACATTTGTTTTTCGGTTTTATCCATATCCTTCATGTGCCATAAAGGGAAACGGCCGGGGTGTTTTTCTATCAGGGCTACCGGGTCCTGCTTGGCCTTGGTCAGCCAGTAAAGGTCTATTTCCATTTTTACGAGGCTCTTATCGGTGTTCTCCAGCAGGGTTTCGTATGGATATTTACCGTCTTCCTGTACAAATTCAAAATCGTGATTGTGGTAACAGAATTGCACCCCTGCTTTTTTACAGGTCTCACCGGCTTTGTTAAAATCCTCGGCCAGTTTTTTGTAATGATCGAGCGAACCCCTTTCTTTTGGCGATAGCCACGCGCAAACCATATATTTCTGTCCTATGGATGCAGCATCTTCGGCAGCTTTATCCCAGCCGTTCAAAATAGTTCCGGGGCCTTTCATATCCTCGCCAAGCAGGTAATGGGAACTTGGCATGATCAGGTCATTTTGTTTCAGCAGTTCGGCAAATGCCTTTGGCTCGGTACCATAGTATTTACCTGCGCTATAGCTCGCTTCGACAGAATTGTAACCCAATTGGGCCACCTTAGCCAGCGTGCCGGGTACATCTTTGGCCATGTGGTCGCGCACGGTGTACAACTGCAGGCCTATATATTTTTTATCATAAGCAAATAACTGCGGGGCAACTAACAGCCCTGCCGAAATAAGCGCAGAGGTTCTGAGAAAATCACGTCTCGTGGTCATAAATTGGTTTGTTTAATTGGTGGTTGTGTAAAATTAACACAATAAGTTTATTAATGAAAGACTAAATTTTTTTTAATTGGTTTAATATGCGGAAATCAACAATGTGTTTATGCGAATATAATGTTCATGCTAAATCCGTTTATATTCGACCATAACCCTCAACCCAAAATGACCGCTTTAGCAGAACCCGGACCAAAACAACGTATTCAATCCATCGACATTTTGCGGGGATTGATCATGCTCATTATGGCTATCGACCATACCCGCGACTATTTTCACCTGGGTGGCATTAATCCGACAAACCTGGCAGTAACCACCCCATTTTTATTCTTTACCCGCTGGATAACTCATTTTTGTGCACCCTTGTTTGTTTTTCTAAGCGGCATTTCGGCCCATCTTGCCGGTACGCGGCGGACCAGGCCACAACTTAGCGCCTTTCTCATCAAACGCGGTTTATGGCTTGTATTTATAGAAGTTGTAGTGATCACTTTCGCGCTTACGCTCGATCCGGGATATCATTTGATCATCTTCCAGGTTATCTGGGCCATCGGTACCAGTATGATCGTTTTGGGGTTGCTGGTGTGGCTGCCTTTGCCGGCAATAGCTGCTATTGGCGTAGTGCTATTTTTCGGGCACGATATACTGGATCATATCAACCTTCCGCAAAGTGGTGCGTCTTCGGTGGAATGGAAGATATTGTTTACAGCACAGGGTTCTATTTTCCCGCTTGATAAAACACATTTCCTTGGCGCCTTTTATGCTGTGCTGCCCTGGACAGGGGTAATGGTACTGGGCTATGTTGCGGGCGTTATGTTTAGGTCGTCATTCGGGCAGGCAAGGCGCAGGGGCAATTTATTGATTGCCGGGCTTGCACTCGTCGGGCTGTTTATCATCCTGCGTGCTTTCAATATTTATGGCGACCCTGCGCCCTGGTCGGCGCAAAAAAGCACTGCGCTAACTATCATTTCATTCTTCAATGTAAGTAAATACCCGCCTTCGCTTATCTACCTGGGTATGACCATCGGTCCGGGACTATTGCTGCTACGTGCATTCGAGGGTGTCGATAACAGGATTACCCGCCTGTTCATCGTTTACGGTACCGTTCCGTTTTTTTACTATGTTTTGCATTTTTATCTCATCAGGGTATATAACCTCATCCTTTTCTTTGCCATGGGCTATACCGGAAAAGATATTGCCAACCCCAAAGGTTTTGCTTTTGTGCCTGCAACATTCGGTTTTAACCTGTTTGGTGTGTATGTTGTTTGGTTTTGTGTTATTGCCGCGCTATACCTGCCGTGCCGCTGGTACAGCAGGTATAAACAAACACACAGACAATGGTGGCTAAGTTATTTGTAGACAACTGATTGATCATAAATTGCTGAACTAATTTTTTTAGCATTTTATTGTTTGCCGGACGAAATCTGTTTATATTCGCTTTCACATTTTTCAAGCCAACCCTCACGATGACAGCAGCCTCCATGCCTTTAGCCGGCAGTAACACCATACTGAAAGAACCCGGACCAAAACAACGTATTGCATCTATCGATATTTTACGCGGCCTTGTAATGGTGATCATGGCGATTGACCATGTGCGCGACTTTTTTCATTTCGGGCATCCCGAAGCTACAGATCTGGCAATAACCACCCCATTTTTGTTTTTCACCCGCTGGATAACACATTTCTGTGCACCCACATTCGTTTTCCTGAGCGGGATATCGGCATACCTTGCAGGCACACGCCGCACAAAAAGCGCTATGCGGGCCTTTCTCATCAAAAGAGGGCTCTGGCTAATTGCTGTCGAACTTATATTTATCACTTTCGCTATTACGTTTAACCCGCTTTACAATGTGTTTGTGCTGCAGGTCATCTGGGCCATTGGAGGCAGTATGATCCTTTTAGGGTTATTATCTGGAGCTTCCCTACCCGTTATATTCATTATTGGCGCGATATTAGTATTCGGGCATAATATTTTTGATACCTGGCATATTGGCCTCATCGATAAAACCTTCGCAGGTAAGCTGCTGGTTTCCGGACAGGGTTTCGGCGAATTCTGGCCCTTCGCTCCCCAGCGCGGCTTTTTGCTGGCCTATGCATTATTGCCCTGGGCCGGCCTGATGATGATCGGGTATGTATTTGGTTCACTTTACGTAAAAACCTACGATGCTGTAAAACGGCGCAAAACATTGCTGTATGCCGGGCTGGGTGCGCTCGCCCTGTTTTTCTTGTTCAGGTATTTCAACATCTATGGTGATCCGGCGGCATGGTCGTCGCAAAAAACAACGTCGCTCAGTATCATATCGTTCTTCAATGTTACCAAATACCCACCATCGCTGCTCTATACGTGCATGACGGTTGGCACCGCCCTGGTCATTTTATCGCTAACGGAAAACATCAAGAATAAATTTACCGGGATACTATATATCTATGGTAATGTACCGTTCTTTTATTACCTGTGCCATTGGTACCTCATCAGGTTCACCACAGTCGCCGTTTTCTTTATCACCGGCCATAACAGCAGCCAGATATACAACCCGCACCAGGGCCCTATCATGTTCCAGCCGGATGATTTCGGTTTCAGCCTTGGCGGTGTTTATTTTATCTGGTTTTGCGTGGTATTTATACTGTATTTTCCCTGCCGGTGGTACAGCAGGTATAAGCAGACGCACGCCAAATGGTGGCTAAGCTATTTGTAGGGTTGTGCCTCGCGGTGATGCTTTTGACTTACTGCAGGTCAGATAAATTGCTGAATGACCGATTTCAACTGTGATGCCTGTACTACACCGCTTTGGCGCCATTTGGTTTCGCCTTGTTTAAATATCATCAGCGTGGGCACGCTTTGTATCTGGTAGGCATTTGCAGCGGCAGGATTTTTATCGATGTCAACCTTGATGATCGTCACCTGGTCGCCCAGTGCATCTTTTACGTCTTTCAATATCGGCGGCATCATCTTACACGGGCCACACCACTCGGCTGAGAAATCGATCAGTACCGGTTTTTCTGAATTGATAATATCCTGGAAGTTTGCCATGGTTGTTGTTTGCTTGATCAAAGTTAATAACAGATATTACAGGTTATTGTTGCTACACGGTAAAGTTTCAGTCGCAACCGTCGCCGGGTTAACTTATTATTAAATTTAGTTATAGGCTATTCCATAATATTAACGATTTTTAACAAAATAGTAATGTTTTGTTGTATTATTTCGGATAACTATTCGTTAAATTTGATATACCCTGATTGATCTGCCTGTAAACGACAAACAAAAGGAGGTCTGCCATGAAACCGAGAACAGCATATATACCGCAACAGCAATTTCACCTGCTTATTCACTTTAAGGGTGACCAGCGCAGCGTGGCCGTATTACCAAGCCAGGTGGGCCAGTTCCTGGTAGTTGACCAGGGCCGGGTGTTAGGCGAACTTGCCTATGATAGCCACTTAAATTGTGTATCTGCCCATTGCGAGGTTGAACCCAGGATACTTACCCAGATCAAAAAGGGCATCCGAAAACATTATTCCTGATACCGCTTTTTGACGGTAATAAAAATAGCGTAAAAACACGTATCATATTGCGTGTTCATACTGTCAGGTTTTTAAAAGGGCCGTACTATCTTTATTCATGTTTTACCATTCAGCCTAAAATGAATTAACATGAGAACCCCAAAGAAAATTGTCCTGCCGGGCAGCCATAAAAAAGCGCACGCTGCACCGGCTACCGGTACGCTCGATAAAAGCGAAGCCATTGAAATAACAGTACGTATCCGCAGAAAAAAATCCATTGAACATAAAGTAGGGTCAGAGGACCGTATCAGCCAAAAAAACTATGAAAAGGAATTTGGCTCTTCGCAAAAGGACGTGGAGAGGGTCGAAGCTTTCGCAGCCCAGTATCACCTGGCCACGGCAGAGGTTGACCTGGCCCGCCGCAGCCTGGTACTCAGGGGCAGCATTGCCGATATGGAAGCCGCCTTTGGCGTTGAGCTAAGCGGGTCGAAAGATGCGGAAGGGAACGATATCCGGGTTCGCGAGGGCGATATCTTTATTCCTGCAAAACTGAAAGATATTATTGAAGGTGTTTTTGGGCTTGATAACCGTCCGGTAGCCCGCCCCATGCTGCGGTTGGCCACGAGGGACGGACAAGTAGTATCACATGCCGCGGCTCCAAATGCTTTTACCGCCGATCAGTTGGCAAAGATATATGGATTCCCGGATGGGTTTAATGGTAAAGGCCAAACCATAGCGATACTTGAGCTCGGCGGAGGCTATCGCGCAAAGGATATAAGTAAGTATTTTAAAAGCCTGGGTATTAAAAAACCGTCGGTGAAAGCTGTTTCAGTGGACAGGGGAAAAAATAGTCCGTCGAACGCCAACAGTGCCGACGGTGAAGTAATGCTTGATATAGAAGTGGCAGGGGCCGTTGCGCCGGGTGCTAAAATTGTAGTATACTTTGCCCCGAATACCGATAAGGGTTTCCTGGATATGATAACCAAAGCGCTTCATGATACGCACAATAAACCTTCGGTTATATCTATTAGCTGGGGTTCGGCAGAAGCAAACTGGACGGACCAGACCATGAAAAGCATGAATGAAACCTTTAAGGCGGCCTCGTTGCTCGGAGTAACCATATGTGTAGCCTCTGGAGACAGTGGCTCGAGCGATTCGGTTAACGACGGGCGCGTCCACGTCGATTTTCCCGCCTCAAGTCCGTATGTGCTGGCTTGCGGCGGCACGCGTTTAACCATGAACGGAAATAACATAGCATCGGAGACCGTTTGGCACGATTCCAATACATCGGCAGGCGGTGGCGGGGTCAGCGAGTTTTTCCCGCTGCCCGATTACCAGGCCAATGCTAATGTCCCGGGTTCGCTCAATTCAAGGTACGAGGGTCGCGGTGTGCCCGATGTAGCAGCCGATGCTGACCCCGATACAGGTTACAAAGTATTAGTGGATGGACAGCAGATGGTAGTTGGTGGCACCAGTGCGGTTGCGCCTTTGTATGCCGGCCTGGTGGCGCGCATCAATCAGCAAAAAGGTAAATGGGCGGGCTTTATTAACCCGGTAATTTATGCCAATCCTTCGTTATGCCGCGATATTACCGTAGGCAATAACAACACTACGGCCGCTAATACAGGCTATAGCGCCGGGCCGGGCTGGGATGCATGTACGGGCCTGGGTGTATTATCGAAGTTTTAGATATAGTTATATTGAATGTGTTTGGGCCCCTTCAACACGCGTGTTGAAGGGGTTTTTGTTTTACAGGCCGCTTTGTGTTGGATCATTTACCATTCCGGTAAACAGGATCAAACCGGTTTTCATTTCGCGGATAACGAATATAAATGGACGATTGATCCTCAACTCTTCCGGGGCAGCTGTAAGTTCAATACCCACAGATGTGGCAGCGGCTGCTTCAGTTCCGTCTTCGTCGACGGCTACATAGGCTTTATGCCTTACCTGGCTTATCTGAAGTCCGCCGCCGACGTTGATACGTGTGAAATCGGCTGACAACGAAAATGCATTACCCATGCCCATAGAAGTGAGTGCATCATTCAGCATAATCTCATAGCTGAATTTAAACTTTGGCAAAGCCAGCATTTGCGTCACCGGTCTCAGGCTGGTCATCCAGTTTTGCCAGGTGGTGCTGTTTAACCCGGCAGCAATGTCGCTTATCGATTTGCTATTATTTGGCATCACAATCACCATACTATACTTATCATTTGAATAGGGTAACTCCACCACCGATACGCCATCATCGTAATAAGTATTATAGCTGATATTTCCCTGCATGAAATCTGCCTGCTCCGAATTGGCCGCATCAGTATAGAAAGGCATTTTTTGTGTTTTAGCGGGGTCGAATTTGTTCTTCCATACACTTTTGAAGTAAATGGCATTAACCAGGAACATCACTTCGCCCGGCGATATGGACGGCAGAAGTTTGGTTATTTTCCCATTGGTTTGACCGCTTACCCAATCGTTTATCGTAGTTACGGAAGCCGGGGCTTTAAAATCGAGCGATTGCACTTTCGCATTAAAATAAGTACTGTCGGTTTTAATGAATTGTGGCAATACGCTAAATTTTTGATCATACCATATCGAATTAGCGATCTTCAAAGTGGTATTCGGATCGAGTTGCGGTAACTGGGTGACAAGTTTGTTGTAATAACTGTTTACCTGGTCCTCAGTAAAATCATTAAACCCGAGGGTTGAACGCATATCAGCAAGTGTCTGGCCGTTGGCGCCGTTCGCTGTCATGCCTAAAGCCATACTAACACTCAGGGGCGAAACAAAAAGATTTACGCCGTTAGTATTTGAAGCGGCCACTGTTTTGAACAGGTTAAAAGTAAAAGCGTTATCCCCTGTCGCCTGCTGCTGTTCTGTCGCGTTTAAGCTTAGGTTGATACCGGTGTCGGGCGATGGCTTTTTGCTATCCTTTTTACAGGAGCCAATCGTTAACAAAACAGCAACGAGGATAAGGGGCAGGACGGCGCGCTTCATAATAAATTCAGTTAATATGTTCTTTTTAATAACCTTACGGGCCGATGGTTTAAATTGTTACAGGCAACAAAACATTTACGTGTTCTCTTTTTGATACTCAACTTAAATTATAACTTTACGTGTACCCCGCAATTTCCTGTTCAAACCAATTATGATGCTATGAAAAAGTTTCCCTTCTTTGTTGCCCTGTTATTTTTCTGCCCTGCTGTTTTTGCGCAGTCGGGCAAGGTTTATGACGACCTTAGCCTTCCCAGTAAGATCTTAAAGATGGATCGAAAATATGCCGTTTATCTGCCACCCGATTTTGAAACATCAACGCGCAGTTACCCGGTATTGTACCTGCTGCATGGCAGCGGCGACGACCAGACCGGCTGGGTGCAATTTGGCGAAGTGTTGCGTATTGCTGATAACGCCATAAAAGATGGCACCGCAACCCCGATGGTCATCATAATGCCCGATGCCAATACGGGCCGCCGGGGATATTTTAACGACCCTAAAGGCGACTGGAACTACGAGGATTTCTTTTTTAAAGAATTGGTGCCCTATGTTGAAAAGAAATACCGTATCAAAAGCGATAAGCGCTATCGTGCAGTCGCTGGTCTGTCTATGGGTGGGGGAGGCAGTTTTGTGTATGCCCTGCATCATCCCGAAATGTTTTCATCCGCCTGTCCGCTTAGCGCAGCCACCGGCCCGTTGACCATTGAGGATGCTAAAAAACAATTAATGAGGACGATGCCTGACGTAGCCGATTCGGTTGTGACCCAATATTATAACCGCCAGAGTGTGGTCGCGCTGGTTAATGCCGTACCCGATGATCAGAAAAAAGCCGTGCGCTGGTACATTGATGATGGCGACGACGACTTTTTATACGAGGGCAACTGCATGGTACACATTGCGATGCGAAAAAAGGAGATCCCGCACGAGTTCCGCGTCCGCGATGGCGGCCATACGTGGACCTACTGGCGCGAATCGTTGCCAAAAGTGCTGGAATTTGTGTCGCAGGCGTTCCACCAGTATTAAGTATAAAAATCCGATGGCAGGCAACGCCCTGATATATTTGCCGTACCTGATAATGTGTGAAAACCAACATTGTTCATTCAGCACAAACAGTTAAACAAAATAACCGCTAACTTCAAAAAATTACATCATGAAACGCCGTAATTTCATTTTCAATACCGCGCTTGCAGCAAGTGCATTCAGTATTTTTGGGAAAAGCAGCTTTGCGTCGGTACTGGCCGACCAAAACTACCAGTTTAAACCGCTGCGCCGCAATGTGGGTATGTTTGCCGAGCAGGGCGGTACTATTGCCTGGCTGGTAAACAAGGAAGGTATTGTTGTTGTTGATGCTGAATTCCCCGAACCGGCAAAACACCTCATCGCCGAATTGCAAAAGCAGTCGGATAAGCCTTTCCAATGGCTTATCAATACGCACCACCACGGCGACCATACCAGCGGCAACATTTCCTTTAAAGGGTTAGTGAAAAATGTTGCGGCGCATGCAAACTCGCTGATCAACCAAAAAAATTCGGCCATTGCCCAAAAGAAAGAGGACCAGCAATTGTACCCTGATACCACCTTTACCGATACCTGGAAAATTAAAGTCGGCGACGAAAGTATTAAGGCATATTATTTTGGACCGGGCCATACCAATGGCGATAGTATGATCCATTTTGAACACGCCAATGTGGTGCACATGGGCGACCTGGTATTTAACCGCCGTTATCCTTTTATCGACAAAAGTGCCGGAGCATCAGTAAAGAACTGGCCCGTAACGCTTGAAATGGCGCAGAAGAAATTTGATAAGGACACCCTGTTTGTTTTTGGCCATGCCTTTGATCCCATGAAGGTGACGGGCGATATGGAAGATATAAAGGCTATGCAAAATTATATGGAAAAGCTGGCCGATTTTGTGCAAAGCAGTATAAAAGCCGGTAAAAGCAAAGACGAAATATTAAAGGCCCAATCCATTCCCGGCATAACAGACTGGCAGGGCGATGGCATTAACCGCAGCCTCGAGGCAGCTTACCAGGAATTCACGACTTAATAAATTACCATATGAAATTGTTCGCAGCCATCATTTTCCTTTTTCTTCCTTTCACGCAGCCGAAGGATATGACATCCACCGAATTGTTGCAAAAGATGTACGCAAAATATCATGGTAAATGGCACAAGAACCTGTCGTTCAACCAAACGACCGAGATGTACCGGAAGGACAGTCTTTTTAAGTCTCAAACCTGGTACGAACATATATTGTACCCGGATAAACTGCGGATAGAATTTGACAAACCCGGCAGCGGTAACGGCATCATTTTTCGGGCCGATTCGACCTATGTGATCAGTAACAATAAAATAACGCGTTCAATAAAGAACGAAAATGAACTGATTTTTTTTCTGGGTGGAATGTACTTCGTGCCGTTTGATCAGGTGGTGGCGCATTTCAAAGCCCTCAATTATGACCTGGTGAAATTTCATGAAGATACCTGGAAAGGAAAGCCGGTGTTTGTGATAGGAGCGGACAGCGCGGACGAAAAGGTGAACCAGCTTTGGATAGACCAGGAAAAACTCGTGTCCGTTCGCTTTATAAAATATGATGGTGATACAAAGGAAGAAGGCACCTTTGAGGACCAGGTACCGCTCAAAAAAGCCTGGAGCGAAACCCTGTGCAAATTTTACATAAACGACCATGTGCTGCAGGTAGAAAAATATCACGACGTAGTTGCCGGCGGCCCGGTTGATAAGAATTTGTTTGAGCCGGCTATGGTAGGAAAGTAGTATTGAATTCATCGTCATGCCGGGCTTGTTCAGGATGACATTTGCTATTTTATTTCCTTACCTTAGGCTATGCTTAAAAAACTCCTGTTGCTTCTAAGCCTCATTCCGGCAATAACATTCGCCCAAACGCAGCCAACTGTAATCCCTTTATGGAAAAACGGCGCGCCCGGTTTTGAAAAACTGAAAGACGTACCCGAACAGGCAAAAGATTACTGGGTTAAAAATATCAATAACCCATCGCTCACAGTTTTTCTGCCGCCGAAAGGTAAGGCAAATGGCTCGGCAATAGTAGTGTGCCCCGGTGGCGGGCACCGCTTGCTTGTTTTTAATGCTGAAGGCGTCGAACCGGGACAATTTTTGAGCAATCTTGGCGTAACCGTATTCGTATTAAAATACCGCCTGGCCCGCGACACCAATTCGCCCTATAAAATAGAGTTACACGCCAAACAGGACGGCTACCGCGCCATGCGCCTGGTGCGCAGCCTGGCAAACCAGTATGGCCTGGATACCAACCGCATAGGCATGATGGGCTTTTCAGCCGGGGGCGAAGTAGTGGATATGGTGGGTTTTGGGGATGGCAAAGGCGACCCGAATGCCGCCGACCCTGTCGACCGGCTGAACGGGAAACCCGATTTTTTGGTGCAGATATATCCCGGGCCTTTATATGTGCCTGATGCTGTTTCGGCAGATGCGCCGCCCATATTCCTGCTGGCGGCTAACGACGATCCCTGCTGTTCGCTGCCGACTATCAAGTTGCTGGAAGCATATCGTGCTGCTAAAGCTCCTGCCGAACTACATATATTGCAAAGCGGCGGGCATGGTTTTAACATGGGTAACCGGTCAAAGCTAAAATCAGTAAATACCTGGCCCCAGCGCCTGGCCGACTGGCTGTCGGACAATAATTATTTTAAACCATCAACCGAACGGCCGAAGGTGATGCATAATTGAATTTCGGATATCCTATTTATCGGCCTGGTTAAGATTTAACCTTTCAACGCTTCAATTTCTTTCAGCGATTTTGGCAAGTATTTGCCTAAAAGCTGGTAACCATCTTCTGTTATCAAAAAGTTATCCTCGATACGGATACCACCGAAATCGCGGTAGGTATTCAGCTTATCGTAATTGATGAATTCGGTGTATTTCTTTTCAGCCTGTAACCGGTCTATCAGTTCGGGGATAATGTAGATACCCGGCTCAACCGTCACAACGAAGCCAGCTTGCAGTTCGCGCCCAAGGCGCAATGATTTAAGTCCGAATATGGAGGTTTCTTTTTTCAATTTATCGGTATAACCTACATATTGTTCACCAAGGTCTTCCATGTCATGCGTATCCATGCCCAGCATGTGCCCCAGCCCGCATTGGAAAAACATAGTATGCGCCCCCGCTGCCACGGCTTCCTCCGGGTCGCCTTTCATAAGGTCTGCTTGTTTTAGCCCTTCCACCAGTTTCTGGCAGGCGGCCAGGTGAATGTCTTTATATCTCGTTCCGGGTTTCAGCATATCTATAGCATGATCCATAGAATTCAAAACTACCTCGTAAAGTTCCTTTTGCTGCTGTGTAAAAGCCCGGCCAACCGGGAAAGTACGGGTCAGATCGCCGCCGTAATGCATGGTGTTTTCAGCCCCTATGTCGCT
This sequence comes from Mucilaginibacter sp., assembly GCF_035492695.1. Classification (GTDB taxonomy): domain Bacteria; phylum Bacteroidota; class Bacteroidia; order Sphingobacteriales; family Sphingobacteriaceae; genus Mucilaginibacter. Next base: position 168,781 of record NZ_DATJJC010000007.1, read on the forward strand.
CAGTACCATGCGGCCTTCCTGTAGTGTATTACCGTAATAATGCGTATGCAATGTCTGGCCGTGCGTCGTAATGATAGCCGGGTACCCCAGCCGCGCGTCATTGGCAATAGCAACCTCATGAGCTTTCGCAACCAGCTCGTATTCTTTAATACCTGGGCGGGTATGTTTTATCACTGCCTGCATCATATCAACGCTGATATTAACAGCTTTTTCCATCTCGGCCACCTCCAGCGGCGATTTGATAACACGCTGTGCGATCACGGCCTTGGTCAGCTTTAACGAAACATGATCGGCCAGGTCGTTTAAACTAGTATTGAACCAATCCGCCAGTTTCATCTTGTTTTCGGGGCGATATGGGGGCAGGATATGTACCTTGCGGCCATCGGTGAGCGCCTTGTGCACGTAACGGGCTATATCCGCATAGGGCTTAGTTTTGTCTACCCCAACCATGGACGCCATTTCGCTTACAGTAGGAAGTGTTCCTGTCCATACAATATCATCAATGGTCAGTTCGTTGCCGAAGATCACTTCATCGCCCGACTCCGTATCAATAATAGCCGCCAGCACCGGCACATCAAGCCCGAAATAATAAAGAAAGCTGCTGTCCTGCCTGAAAAGGTAGGTGTTATCCTTATAATTCATGCTGCTATCTTCGTTGCCGAGCAAAAGTATCAGCCCATCCTGGCCCATATTCTGCTTCAACTGGTGCCTGCGCCCTATATAAATGTACTTATCAAAAAGGTTGAGTTTCATACCGTCAAATATACTCCCCATCAGCTTTAAAAGTGATATTATTTTGCGGATACTGCGAAGTACGGGTGGGTGACGACGGCTATTCCAAATGATATAAAATAATCCATATCTTTATTGGATACATCTGTCTTTAAAATAAGGCCTTATACCTCCACAATTTATAACGGTAGGATAATACTGCTCTGCAGCCGTTCGGATATTTATCTTGAACCAATTAAACCCATGTGCTGTGAAGCATATATGAGAACTAACGAACCGGAAATACACTCATACTGCAAACACAGGTGTGCGATGCTGAAAATGATCGCAGCCATGATCATTTTATGTTCGCCTGTTAAAACATATGCTTCGATTGCAATGGGCTCACGCGCACAAATATCGGAAATGAATATTTTGCTGGTTGCAGTGGTAGCCGCGTTGCTGATAGTCATTGCGTACCGGGAAAGGCAATTACGGCGGCTTCACTCCAAGGTTTATAGCAGCGACCAGCGATTCCGAAAATTGTACGACGCAGGGCTTGTGGGTTTGATCTTCACCAATCTCGATGGTAAGGTAGTTCATGCAAATAAAGCTTTCCTGGATATTATCGGTTATACTGAAGAGGACATCAAAAATGGTGAGGTGAACTGGAACAAGCTTACGCCGCCCGAATACGCGGCCATCACCATGGAGGGTGTAAAACAAATATATGAGCAGGGGTACTGTTCTCCGTTTGAAAAAGAATATATCCGGAAGGATGGCAGGCGGGTGAGCATAATGCTGGGCTCTTCGCGCCTTGCAGAAAATGACTTTGCCGAGGCGGTAACCTATGTAATAGATGTGAGCTATAAGAAGCAGGCGGAATTGCGGGAGCAGGAATTAAACCGTACCATTAAAAAACAACGGGAAGAACTCTACAGCATATTGATGAACGCCCCGGCCATGATCGCTATCCGCAGGGGGCCGGAGCTGAGGCTTGAATTTTCAAATAAGGTAGCATCTGACTTCGCAAAATTGGGTTCAGGACTTGGTTTGACTACCGAAGAATTGATGGAAAAGTTTAAGGTGATGGCTGATCCGCAGTTATCACGGGAGGTTTACCTCACCGGTGTGCCGTTTAGTGCCAAGGCATTTCATATTCAAATGGACCGTCATGGCACGGGGCAGCCCGAAGATATATGGCTGGATATGGTACTGGAAGCCGTATATGACAATGATGGTAATATTGACGGCGTCGCATTTTTTGGATTTGACGTTACAGAACTGGTTAAGGCCAATAAGGAAGTAAAGGAAAGCGAGAACAGGTTCCGTTTTTTAGCCGATGCTATTCCCCACAAAATGTGGACATCGGGTCCCGATGGCCACGCTACATATTACAACAAGGGATGGTATGATTATACAGGATTATCTGATTTTAAAGCGCTGAATAAAAGAGCGTGGGAAATCATCCATCCGGATGACCTCGAACGCGCGAAAGAAGCATGGACAAGGGTTGTTAAAAATGGTGAGAGCCTTGAATCTGAACAGCGCTTTTTAAATACTGACGGTGAATACCTTTGGCACCTTACCCGGGTTTATCCCCATAAAGATGAAAATGGGAAGGTGATCATGTGGGTGGGTACCAGCACGAACATTCACGAGCAAAAAATGGCGTTGGAAGCGCTGAAAGTAAGCGAGGAACATTTTAAGGCGATAGCCAACAACAATTCGATCATTATATGGCAGGCGAACGAACAAGGCGCTTTGATTTACGTTAATGACACGTGGAAAAATTATACCGGGTTCGGCATAAGCGATAAACTGTTGGAGCATACCCTTGCGGCGGTACACCCCGAGGATGTACAGGGCGTTGTTGAAAAGCTTGGCAGCGAGTTTCAGGCGCGAACCCCCCTACAAACCAAATTCAGGTTTCGTAATAAGGAGGGGCAGTACCGCTGGGTGCTTACTTACGCCAACCCCTTGTTTAACCCCGGGTTTGCAGGGTATATCGGCAGCATAATTGATATAGACGACCAGGAACGCGCGCAAAAGGCCGCAAGCAAATTGTTAAAACAGCGCGACGAGTTTTTAGGCGTAGCAAGTCATGAATTGAAGACACCGATAACAAGCCTGAAAGCTTCGATGCAGATACTGGAGAAATTATCGGAAAGGGATTTCGATCCTGCTAAAATACGTCCCTTTATTGCCATGGCTAACAAGCAGGTTGGAAAATTGACGAACATTGTTGACGACCTGTTGGATGTAACCCGTATACAATCGGGAAAAATGCAGCTGAATTGTACAAATTATCTGTTCGGCGAATCAGTCCGGGATTGTATAAATGAGATCGCGCAGTACACATCTTCACACCAGATCGTCGTCAACAAAAATGAAATCCTCGAAGTGTATGCCGACCGTACCAGGATCGAGCAGGTGATGGTGAACTTTTTGAGTAATGCTATTAAATATTCACCCGGACAAAATAAGGTAATGGTCAATATTGAAAAAGCGGGCTCCAATCTGAAGTTTTCAGTTACCGATTTTGGTATCGGTATCCCGCAGGATAAGCAGGCTTATATTTTTGACCGCTTCTTCAGGGTGCATGAATCGTCTTATAATTTTTCGGGCCTTGGCCTCGGTTTGTATATTTCGTCGGAAATCATCAGCAGGCATGGGGGTAAGGTTGGCCTGGTTAGCGAGGAAGACAAAGGTTCTACATTCTGGTTCACTTTGCCACTGACGAATAAGAATGAGCAGGTATAAAAAATGCGTTCCGTATCTCACCCCGGAACGCACTATCAATATCACTCTCAATGATATTGAATCAACTAAATCTCAGATAACATGTTTAATATTGATCCAAGTTCTTTATGATCGTATCGATCGCTTACTGTACGTATGGTGGTTTATATAGTTGTAAATCAACTGATTGAAACTCTTGTTTTGCAATTGTTACAAATAAAACCAGTAATATGAACAGAAGTTTGCTTTAAAAATTGTGCTAAAGCGTATTTTTCTTTTTTATATGACATTCATATTAAATGTCAATTCGACAAAAATAGTCCTTTTTACTCTATTCACGGTTTTTTGATATCATATTATGACTTTTTGTTACTGTAAATTTTTTGTTACAATAAAACAGCTTTTGCTTGCAGCGTTGTTATGCGCGCCGGTTCTTGGCTTCGGTCAAAAGTTCAGCCGAAAGGAAATCGAGCGTTTTAAAAAGGAAGCTCAGGCAGTAACTATCATTCGTGATAACTGGGGTGTGCCGCACATTTATGGCAAGTCTGACGCTGATGCTGTTTTTGGTTTGATGTATGCGCAATGCGAAGAAAATTTCAAGGGTATCGAACGTAACTATCTTTACCAGTTGGGCAAACAGTCGGAAGTTGACGGGGAAAGTAATTTATACACCGATATTCAACTGCAGCTGATAGCCGATACGGCTGATGCTATCAGGGATTACCGCGCTGCTGCTCCGTGGTTCCGTAAATTGATGGACGCTTTTGCCGATGGCGTTAATTACTATCTTTATAAACATCCCGAAGTTAAACCGCAGGTATTTCACCATTTTCAGCCATGGTACGCACTCATGTTCACAGACGGTAGTGTAGCGGCTACCGAAACAGGTGGCATCAGCCTGAAAGAAACTGAGCGTTTTTACAGTAAAGGTCCCGATAATATGGGTGCCGTTTTTGATCGGCCGAAAATTGAAAATACCATACAGGAAAAAGAAACAGGTTCCAATGGCTTTGCTATTGCGCCCTCAAAAACGGCAACCGGGCATGCATTGCTATATATCAACCCGCACGTGCCGTTTTATTTTCGTGATGAGGTGCAGATCGTCAGCGATGAGGGGCTGAACGTGTATGGTGCCGTTACCTGGGGGCAGTTTTTTATTTACCAGGGCTTTAACCCGCATTGCGGCTGGATGCACACATCGAGTTACGCTGATGTAGCCGACCTGTACGCAGAGAAGGTGACCAAAAAAGATGGTAAATGGTATTACGAATACGATGGTCAATTGAAACCGGTTACGACCCGCCAATTGGTATTGCAAATAACAAACGGCAACAAAACCGAACAACGCACCATCACCGGTTTCTATACCCATCACGGCCCGGTGTTGGGTAGCCGCGATGGCAAGTGGCTGTCGTTAAAAGCGAATAACCGCTCGTACGAGGCCCTGCTCGAATCATGGCTCATCACTAAGGCAGGCACTTTCGCGGAATATAAAAAGGCAATGGACCTGCTGTCTAATAACTCAAACAATACAGTGTATGCCGACGACCAGGGAAACATTGCTTTCTGGTATGGCAACTATATGCCCAAACGCGATCCTAAACTTGACTGGACCCTACCCGTAGATGGCAGCACATCGGCTACCGAATGGCGGGGCATTCACAAGCTGGATGAGATCGTTCATGTTTACAACCCTTCCACCGGATGGATAGAAAATTGTAATTCCACACCCTTCACCTGTTCGGGAACTGCCAGCCCGGATAAAAGTAAATACCCTGCTTATATGTCGCCTGACGGAGAAAATTACCGCGGCGTGAATGCCATCCGGCTATTGAAAGATGCGAATAACTTGACGCTCGACAGCCTCATCGCCAAAGGATATGATCATTACCTTCCCGCGTTTGATGTGCTGCTGCCGGCCCTGTTTATGGCTTATACTTCGGCCGCAGATTCCACCAGGCAATCTCTCGCCGGACCCATCAAAGTATTGCAGGATTGGGACCGCCGTTCGGCTGTACATTCGGTAGCCACCACGCTTGCAGTGGAGTGGGGGACGCGTATGCTGATGGCTCTGCCCCGTGCCCAAACTGTGGAAGAGTCTACCGCCCAGACCACACGTATGGCCGCCATGCTCAGGAATATGCCTCCCGCCAAACAAACTGCGCTACTTGCAGAAGCCATAAAAAGCCTCGAAAAACGCTACGGAACGTGGAAAATTGAGTGGGGCGACATTAACCGGTACCAGCGGCCCGCTGATGGCATCACATTTGATGATAAAATGCCCGGCACCCCGGTGGGGATGGTTGGCTCGCAGTTCGGACAGTTGCCCTCGTTCCAAAGCCGTACCGTAAATACGCAAAAACGGTATGGTTACAGCGGCAACAGCTTTATTGCAGCGGTCGAATTTGGTCCGCGCATAAAGGCGAAGAGCATCATCACCGGCGGCGTCTCGTTCGACCCCGCCTCGAAGCACTTTACCGACCAGGCCGAAGGGTACATCAATGGTAAATTTAAAGATGTACTTTTTTACCGTGAAGACGTGCTGAAACATGTGGAAAGAACGTATCATCCCGGTGAATAAAACCGGCTGTATTACAATTATATTTGATACGAATGAAAAAACTCCTGCTTGTCGCAATAACCTGTTTTGCTGTGAAAATTGCGAACGCCCAAAGTGTGTCGTTTACTGATCTGCTGAACCTGACCAGCATGAGCAACACGCAGGCGCACGATTTTATGATATCAAAAGGTTTTAAGCAGGACGGGACACAAAGCTTCGGCGGAAAGGTATTCGACCAGTATAAAAGCGGCCGTACGCCCGATAAAACAGAAATGATGTATGTAGGCCAGGGCTCCAAAACCCCCAATGGCAATACAAAACGCGATGTATCCTACACCACTATCCAAAATGCCGACCTGGATAACCTGCTGGCGCAGGCCAAAAAATCAACCCTAACCCTCATCTTTCAGGGCGCCGATGTGAACAAAAATATTTTCCGTTTTGATAATTCTCTGTTCCGCGCCACTATATCAGTCGCTTTCGACAAAAAATCGGGTGCAGTAGATGTCTCGCAGAAAGAAAATGCCGGAAATTAGCATGTTCACGCCGCGGACTGTTCCAGTCAAAAACGGGCAATCTTAATGTGTTATTAATCAACTTGATACAAATCAATAACACGAAAAACGCGCATAAAACAATTTGAAAAACCTTGTAAATAGCTGACTGTTAGCTGTTTGACTGCTTTCAGGTTCTGTCGTTTTTGTCCTATTTAGTTCGTTGATAACCAGGCAGTTGCAGGCCAATCTCCAAAAAAGTGGCCCATTTTTAACATTTTCGTGAACACTTAACTGTTTGTTATTGACGGCCAGTACGTTAGGTGTTTTTAGGATTTGACAATAGGTTGAATATTTAAGTATTTGGCTATCAGTTGCTTAATATAGCTGACAACCAGGTTTTAGGGATGTTTTTTTAACCCCGACTCACATTTCATGTAAATAATTGAACAACAAATAATTAGCAATATAGCGGCTACTCCGCCCGTTCAAGCGTCCACGCTTGAACGAAACAACCATAGCAAGCGTCCACGCTTGCGAACAACCCGGCAATTCCGCATATTTATGCTATGTCACGCAATGCCTCAACCGACGAACTTTATTTTGTTACGCTAACCGTTACGGATTGGATCGATGTTTTTACCCGGCGCATGTATAAAGATTTCCTGGTAGAAAACCTCGATTGGTGCCGCCGGAATAAAAAGCTGAATATTTACGCCTATGTGATCATGACCAATCATATACACCTGGTGGCGAATGTGGAAAGCGGATCGTTGGGTGACGTACTGCGCGATTTTAAAACTTATACTTCAAAAGAACTAGTAAAGATGATCCGGGCGAATGAGCAGGAAAGCCGCCGGAATTGGATGATCAACGCTTTTGAAAAAGCCGGTAAATATAATCCGCTGAATAAAGACCACCAGTTTTGGCAGAACGGAAATTACCCCGTGTTGTTATATTCGGCTGCGGTGATACAACAAAAGATCGACTATATACACGATAACCCGGTTAAGGCAGGGTTTGTAGGGTCGGCTCATGAGTTTTGGTATAGCAGCGCTAACCCTGAAAGCCCGCTGAAGATTTTTGATTGATGTTGTAAGCGTGGACGCTTACAATCTTTTGGGTTCAAGCGTGGACGCTTACAATCTTTTGGGTTCAAGCGTGGACGCTTGAACCGGCGGTATTGGCGTTATTTTAGCGACGGCTCTACGCCATTCAGACGCCCCCGCCTCCCGCCCGTTCAAGCGTCCACGCTTGAACGAAATAACAATAGCAAGCGTCCGCGCTTGCGAGCCGCGCTTGCGAAATAAGACCCGCCCGTTCAAGCGTCCACGCTTGAACGAAAGACAATTGCAAGCGTCCACGCTTGCGAAATAAGATCAAAGATCCCCTTTCAACACCCTCCAAACATTATCCGCCACAATTTTAGCGCCTTCGGCAGTTGGGTGTATGCCATCTCCCTGGTTTAGTTTGGCAATACCGGCCACATGGTCGAGTAGGAAGGGGACCAGCGTTACTTTATCCTGTTCGGCAATAGCCGGGAAAACTGCTTTAAAGCTGTTGGCATAGTCGGCGCCCATGCTTGGCGGTACCATCATGCCTGCAAGAATTATCCTGGCGTCAGGGTATTTGGCTTTTACTTTGATGACGATGGTATGCAGGTTTTTTTTCGTCTCGCTTACGGGCACACCACGCAGACCGTCATTGGCGCCAAGTTCGAGAATGAATATGTCAACCTTCTGTTTCAGCGTCCAGTCGATACGCCCAAGTCCGCCGGCAGTAGTTTCGCCGCTTACCCCCGCATTGATCACGTTATAAGGCAGCTTCAGGGAATCGATCCTGCGCTGTATCACCCCCGGGAAGGCATCCTGCTCATCGTCCAACCCATAGCCGGCAGTAAGGCTATCGCCAAAAAAAAGAATGTTCTTTTTGGTGGATGCGGCCGCACTATTGGTTTGGGCTGATGCCTGTGGGGTATCATTTGCAGGTGTGTTGTTATTGCCGCAAGCCGGGAGTATTAGTATGACTAATATAAGGAAGACAAAAAAAGGATTGTCACCCTGGGCCCGTCGAAGGGTGAGGGCAAAGGTCTTCGCACCATGCTTCGGGAGCCTCAGCATGACGCCTTTTTTTGTTTTATGTTCAAATTCATACGATCAAATATAATGAAAGTCTTCTCTACCGGGATTGCTTAAACGTCCCTCCTCAAAACTTCTAACGGCGGCTTATTCAAAGTGCCGCGGCTATTCAACAATCCGATAACGATGGTGAGCACCACTATCGTCAAAAATAACAGCAATGGCTGAGTTGGGTCTGCCGTAAATGGCACCTGGAAATTGTATTTTGCTAAAAGCCAGCTTCCGGCCAGGGCTATCAGGATGCCTGTAAAAGCTGAAAGCCCGCCCAAAAAAAGATATTCTATGGTCGTGATCGCAAATATTTGCCTTCGGCTGGCACCCATTGTGCGCAATAATACGCTTTCCTGTATGCGCTGGTATTTACTGATACGGACAGATGCTATCAATACTACAATAGCCGTTACAATGCTGAACATTGCCATAAAACGGATAATGCCGCCCACTTTGTCCATTAACTCCTCCAGCACGCTCAGTATAAAACCCAGGTCTATCATCGATACGTTTGGAAAGGCCCTTACCACGTGCTGCTGGTACAGTGCCGATGCCTGTTTTGAAGGCACATGCGTGGCAAAAGCATAAAACTGCGGCGCATCGTCCAAAACACCTTTCGGGAACACGAAAATGAAATTGGTTTGCATCCGGTTCCAGTTCACTTCGCGTGTGCTGGCAACGTGCGCGTTCACGGGGGTGCCCTGTACATTAAAGGTAAGCTTGTCGCCTATCTTCAGCTTCATGCCTTTGGCAAACCGGTCCTCTACTGAAACGGGTATATCGCTACCGGCCGGCGCTTTACCTATCCATTCGCCATCAATTATCCGCTCGTTAGGCGTCAGACTGTCGCGGTAAGTAACCCGGAACTCGTTGCTGAATAGCCACATGCTGTGGTTCATCGAGCTGTCCTTTTTTGTTTCGGCTTCGTTCTTCCCTTTAAACTTGTCGATGCGTACACTTATAACAGGCACCTGCTCCAATACGGGCAGGTGTTCCTTCCTGGTTAATGCAGCCAGTGCGTCCTTTTGTTTCACCTGTATGTCGAACAGGATCATATTGGCCTGGTTGCCGCTTGAGGAAAGCGAAACCTGTTTAATGAGAATACCCTGTGTGAATAACAGTGTACAGATGAAAGCGGCGCTGAGGCCGATGGATACAACAAGGACGATGGTTTGATTATTGGGCCTGTAAAGGTTGGCAAAACCCTGCCGCCATACGTAGCTCCAGCTGCTTTTAATAAACAGGCGGGTAAGATACATTAGCAGCCGGGCTATACCCACCAGGATATAGTACGCCACCACAATGCCGATGGTAAAGAACGTGCAGGCTTGCCAGCCATCTATCTGGCTGTGGGTGAATACCGCAATAAAAGCAAGTATCACCGCATAAACCAGCCAGCGGAAAGGGTCGCGCAGCAGGTTGATGTTTTCGTACGACATGCGCAGCGTGTTCAACGGCGATATCCTGCGGATAGCGATCAGCGGCAGCAGTGCGAAAAGGACAGATATAGTTATCCCTAAAATTACGCCTTGCCCAACTGCTGCCCATGAAATATCGGTAGTGACCGAAAGAGGCAAAAAATCTTTGAAAACCACAGGCAGCAAATGCTGAACAATAGTACCCAGCGCCGCCCCCGCAATGGACCCGATGAGCCCGATGCCGATGATCTGTATCAGGTAGATCAGGAAGGCCTCATAGGCCTTTACCCCCAAACAACGCATAATAGCAATAGAAGCTATTTTTTCGCGCACGTAAATATGAATAGCGCTGGCCACACCCACGCAGCCCAGCAGCAGTGCAATAAAACCCACCAGCGCCAGGAAATCGGTCAGGTTGGCAAAGGCCCTGCCGGTATTTTGCTTCCGCGTTTCAATGGTCTCATACCCAAGTTCCAACTTCTCCATTTTTGGATCGAGGCTTTTGGTCAGCTTCGCCATATCTATCGCGTGGTCGTATTTATAGTAGAAGGTGTAGTTGATGCGGCTGCCTTTTTGCATAAGCCCGGTTTGCTCCAGGTATTGCATCGGGATGTACACCATGGGCGCTATGCCCGAAGCAATGCCGGCCTGGCCCGGGGCCTTGGTGAGCGTACCTTCGATGAGGAAGGTAACATAGCCTACTTTGATAGAGTCGCCAACCTTTGCATTGTATTGCAGCATTAAAGTTTGATCAACCAAAGCTTTTTTTCCGTTTCTGAAATCGGTGCCGGCATTTTCGGGTATGGTTTCCAGTTTGCCGTAGTAAGGGAATTGGCCCTGCAGCGCCTTTACCTGCGCCAGCCTTGTGTTTTGGCTTTTGGGGAAATAAACCATCGAGGCAAAGCTGCGCTCCTGCGAACGGCGGTCGCCCAGCGAATCGAGGAATTTTTGCGTCTTCGCATCGGGCAGCTTGCCTGAATGAACGGCCATGTCCGCACCGATCAGGGTTGCTGCCTGGGCATCGATATCTTTTTTAAGGTTAAAGCCAAAAGTGTAAATAGCCACCAGCGCGGCAATGCCGAATATGATAGACGATACGAACAGGAACAAGCGCGAACGGCTCTTGCGGCTGTCGCGCCAGGCCATTTCAAATAGCCAGCGGACACTTGTTTTCCGTTTATTAAATGGAAGTTCTGCCATGGCTGTTATGCGTTTGTTTTATCGTCAGACACCAGCTTGCCGCCCTTAATACGCAGTATGCGCTGCGTTTTGGAGGCCAGTTCCAGATCGTGCGTTACCAGCACAAGCGTGGTGCCCGCTTCCCTGTTCAGGTCAAATATCAGCTTCACTACTTTTTCACTCGTTTCAGCGTCAAGGTTGCCTGTAGGTTCGTCGGCAAATAATATTTTAGGCTGATTGCTGAATGCGCGCGCCAGCGACACCCGTTGCTGCTCGCCGCCCGATAGCTGGGCAGGGTAGTGATGACCACGATCTGCAAGCCCAACTTTATCCAGCAGGTCAAGCGAGCGCGCCCGGATATTTTTTTCACCGCGCAGCTCAAGCGGCACCATCACATTTTCCAGCGCTGTAAGCGTTGGCAGCAACTGAAAGTTCTGGAATATAAAGCCTACATATTGATTGCGTACCTGCGCACGCTTATCTTCGCTCAGTTCGCCAAGGCTGATCCCGCTCAGCGTCACGGTTCCTGTTGTCGAACGGTCGAGTCCGGCGCACAAACCCAGCAGCGTTGTTTTGCCGCTGCCCGAGGGGCCCACAATGGCGTTGGTTGAACCGGCTTCAACAGAAAAATTGATATTATCGAGTACAGTTAAAGTTTTGCCTGCGCTTTGATAAGTTTTGCCCAGGCCGGAGATATCAAGAATAGTGTCCAAAATCTTTTATTTTTATGTTGGATAGATACAGGCAGTATTTGTTACCGGCTATATCGACCGGCGCCGAAATAAAAATAGGGTATTGACAGTATAATGACTATCAATACCCTATTAAAATAAAAAAGAAATCAGAGGTCCGATGTCGGACTTCCGGACTCTGACCTCCTTATACGCCCATAGCCCTTAAATTTTTATAGCTTGTCGCTAAACTGACAAAGGCATCAGGCGGCATATCGTGTTCCACAAAATAATGCTTTGCGCCGGCCTCTTTTACATGGGCAAAGATGTTTTTGAAATCGACCACGCCATCGCCAACCGGCGCCGGACCTTTGCGTTCTTTATCCAGATCTTTCACGTGCAATAAAGGGAAGCGACCGGGGTGAGCTTTAAACAGGTCTACCGGGTTTACACCGGCTTTAGTTACCCAACACAGGTCGAGTTCCATTTTTACAAGGTTGGCATCCATACCATCCAGCATCAGGTGATAGGGAACTTTGCCTTCTACCTCTTTAAACTCCATATCATGGTTATGGTAGCAAAGCTGCATTTTCGCTTTTTTACAGGCTTCACCTGCCTTGTTCAATATCTCTATCGATTCTTTGATCTCGTCCAATGTTTCCGTTGGTATATTGGCACAAACCAAATAGGGTATGCCGCCTTCCGCTGCTTCATCCACCAGCTGCTGCATGTCGTCCTTCAGGTTAGCCATGTGCGGGGGCAAGGTCATGCCTTTAGGTAATTTGGTGCCTTTGGGCAGTTTGAACGGCGCGCCCAGGACATGGTGCGATTTCCACGACAGCCCAAGATCTTTGCAGGTAACAGCAAATTCCTTTGGCGACATGCTATAGTAATGCGGTAGTTTGCTGAAGGCCGATTCAATTTCGGTATAGCCTATATCGGCTATCTTTTTCAGGTTGCCTTTTACATCGGCCTCTATAACGCCAAATAGGGTGAAAAGCTGCACGCCAAGCGGGTGCCGGCCGGCTTCCATTAAAAATGCGGACGCCGCTTTTGGCAGTACTAATGCGCCCAGCGCAGCGGCTCCGGTACCGGCCAGGAATTTTCTTCTGTTGAGCATATTTTTTGGTTTTACAAATTGATTTCTGAAAGATAATCAATCATTGCGTCAAAGCAACACAATAAACAAAATTTTTTAAAAAAGAAGCGTTAGGGTGATTTGCGCGGGCACATTTGCGTAAAAACACGTATCAATTACCGTGTTAGCACTGCTGGTTTTCTTTTTGACATTCCACAATTTTGTCTTGGGTAAATTAAATAAATATGATTGTCATCACTGTTTTGCTGTTAGCCGGCCGGAAGTCGTTAGTCTATTTTGATTATGCCTTTGCCGAGCTTTTATACAGGATAACCGGTGCATGACGGGTGTGTAAGCAGTTGTGCCGTTTATACTCCTATGATAAACAACAGGATAATAGTTAGGGTCTAAAATTCCTGCTTGTCTGGTAGCCGGCCCTTGCGTATGCAATGGCCGCTACCATATTTTATCAAAAAGGGTACTTGATTTGAATTTATTAGCCTCTCAATATCATTGACCCGCGCCTGCCCGGGCAGCCTGTAAAAAGGTATGCGGGATTGATGGTTAATAGTTAGTTTAGTTTAGTGGATAATCAGCCGTTACGCGAGGTAATGGCTGTTTTTTTATGCCGCGTCGGTAAGCGAGCGGCGGTAAGCGTCATTATTTTCAACGGTATAGTCAGGGATTTTCTTACCGCATTTGCTGCATTTGAACGAATTGTGCTTTTCTTCCCAGGTATGGTCGCATTGGGGCTTATGGTTCAGCTTGTGCGTAACAACAGCTATCACGGCAACCAATAATACAAATAGTGAAAGGTATAGCATTGTACATCTATTTGCCATTATAAAGACAAAATTCAGGCCAGTAGTTAAAGCGCTTTAAACAGGCATTTGCTTAGAAAAAATTTCCCCAAAATAAGAATAGATTACCCAATTGGGGAATATAGAAACTCCACATTTGTAGCTATTTATGAGATTCTTTTAAATAAGGGAACGTGCATATCTTCCGAACTCCGGACTAATGCTCATATCCACTTCCCGACAAACTGCCCAAAGGCCTCTTTGTACTGGTCGCCCACGGCTATCATCATTTTGCCTATCTGAAGGGAGTTTTTTGTCATCGAGGTTATCTTATCCAGCGCGACAATAAAAGAGCGGTGCACCCGCATGAAACGTTTTGATGGCAATTTCTCCTCCAGCGCCTTTAAGCTCGTAAGTGATAATATGGCTTTGTCGGCCCCTTTCAGATGCACTTTTACATAGTCCTTTAAGCCTTCGATATATAATATATCATCCAGGGCTATCCTTACCAGTTGGTATTCAACTTTCAAAAACAGGTATTCGTCATCAGCATGTTCGGGTTCGGCAAGCACTACCGGGGCAGCCGTTGTTTTATTAAGCAATTCAGCATAATTATATGCCTTTTGCGCTGCCCGCAAAAATTCCTCATAATTAAAAGGCTTCAGCAAGTAGTCCAGCGCATCAACCTTATAACCTTCAAGCGCAAACTGGTTATAAGCCGTAGTAAAAATAACACGCGGCGTTTCGGGGCCTTTGCCCAGTACCCTCGCCAGTTCTATCCCGTTCAGGTCTGGCATTTGTATGTCCAGGAACAGCAGGTCTATCTTTTGGGTATGTATGGCCTTCAAGGCTTCAAGAGCACTCGGAAAGCGCCCCACCAAATTGAGAAAAGGCGTTTGTTCTATAAATTTGCAAACCAGGCCCAGCGCCAATGGTTCATCATCTACAGCAATACAGTTTATGGTCATGACAGATCGATGGTCAAATGAACGGTATACTCGTTGCTGGCATTAGCCTCGCTGATATCCAGTTTATACTTACCGGGGTACAGCAGGTCGAGCCTGCGCTTGGTATTTACAAGGCCAATGCCGCTATTGGTATCTAAGCTAATACTATTATCGTTCATTATCGAATTTTTCACGGTCAGGTCGAGCACTTTATCCCGCTGCCGGATAGTAATATCCACATGGCTGTGCTGCGTTGCGCTTACGCCGTGTTTGAACGCATTCTCAACAAAGGGTAAAAATATCATCGGCGCTATCGGCTCGTCTTTCAGATCTGGTGGCGTATCAATATTTACCTTTACCACATCGGTAAGGCGCAGTTGCATCAGGCTGATATAATCCTTTACAAAAGCTATTTCCTGGCTCAGCATGGTATGGCCTGCCTGCGTATCGTAAAGCAAATAGCGCATCATGCGCGATAGCTGGTGTATAGCTTTCCCGGCAACTTCCGCGTCTACAACCGTAAGGGCATAGATATTATTTAAAGTATTGAAGAAAAAGTGGGGGTTGATCTGCGCCTTAAGAAATGACAATTCGGATGTTACCTTATCTTTTTCCAGTTCCTCGCGTTCCTGTTTATCTTTCTGCCATTTCTGAATGGTGGTTACACTGGTGCTGATACCCAATACCAGCGCTATAATGGCGATGCCGATAGTATCCAGGCCGCCCCGGCCCCCTTTGCCCGGTTTTGGCGGCCCGTGTTTGCCTTCGTTCATAATTTCCCACCGCTTATGAAAAGCCGTGTCCATTAGCTGGTGCACATGCAATGATTTATCCACCTGGGCGGTGACGAAAATGATGACGATAAATAGCAGTGCGATGATCAGGAAGTAATAACCAGTGAGATTTTTAAGCAGGAAACGGGGCACCAGGATAATGGAATTGATATAGTAAGCCACCACCAGCATACCTAATATGATCACTTGCTTTAACCAAAACTGGTAGGGCACATCGATATTGGACAGGTATGGCTGATAGAAGAATAACACCAGCGCAAATACAGCCCACACCAATATCTGTATCATTACGCCGATGAGCTTACTATAAGAACTCTGTCCTTTCATTGTTAATTGGGTTAAAAGATTTGTATCAAAATGTAACAAACCCGGTACAATATTACATATCAACAATTTAGCACACAATTCAAACCGCCCGGCGGCTATATTTTACCGACAAATAACCCGTCACAATCTTTTAAAGGGCAAAGCCGGGCTTTGTCGCCTGCAAACAGTGTTTCATGGGATAAAATCAGCTTCCCGTCTATGATAGGCTCCTTATGGTCTATTGTATTTTCCGCTATGAAAAGGATGTGTTTTTTTTGTGTCATCATAATTAACCGATACTATGAAACTGAAATATTTACTGGCGGCGATACTTTTTATACTAACCGCCAATGTTTACGCACAAACCGGCCGGCAGGTAAGCGGTGTGGTAAAAGATTCGACAGGTATGACCTTGCCGGGAACGAGTGTAAAATTGCTGACCGGTACGGACAGTTCTACCGTGGCAACCGATGGTAACGGCCGTTTTGTTTTTTCTTCGGTCAAGGTAAATCAATTTAGCCTGGTTGTATATTCTATAGGATACGAGGGCATAAAGCGGAAATATAATTTAGCACCCGGCAATACCGATGCGGAACTGGCGCCCATCATATTGAAAAGTGAAGCGCGGACGCTGAAGCAGGTGGACATTGTCGACGTGAATGCCGTAAAAATAAAAGAAGACACGGTTGAATACAATGCCGCTGCTTATAAGGTGCGCCAGGGCGCCGTGGTTGAGGACGCTATAAAAAAGATGCCCGGGCTGGATGTGGATAAGGATGGTAACATTACCGCGCAGGGCAAAAGTGTTAGCAAAGTGCGTCTCAACGGCAAGGATTACATGGCGGGTGACGTAACCAGCCTTACTCGTAACCTGCCTGCCGACCTGGTTCAAAGTGTGCAGGTGGTTGATGATTACGGCGACCAGGCCAATATAACCGGCATAAAATCGGGCGACCCGCAAAAGGTTTTGAATATCAATATCCGGAAGGATAAAAACTACGGCTATTTTGGCCAGGGAACTGTAGGCGGTGGCCGCGATGCAATACCACAGGTGGACGGGACCAAAGACGGTGGCCGGTACATTGCTTCTACTAATATTTTCTCGTTTAGCGGCGACCGCCAGATAGCGGTATCGGGCAATTTGAATAACACCAACACAAATCTATTCAACTTTGGCGGCGGCGGCCCCGGCGGTGGCCGCAGGGGCGGAGGCCCTCCGGGATTATTCGGCGGTAATACAAATGGCATTACCACCGCACGATCGTTAGGATTTAACTACCGCGATAGCTGGGGTAAAAAAATAACCGCCTACGGAAGCTACAGCTTTGCCGATAATACGGTGAATACGATCACTTCATCCCTGCAGAACAATATTTCGCTGCAACTTCCCAGCACCAATACATCCAATAGTGTTGAAAAGGATGAAAATATCAATCATCGGCTCAATTTCAATATAGAATATAAGCCCGATACGGTTAACTATATCAAGTTTAGCCCGACATTTTCGTACGGTGGCGTACATACCAACGAAACAGCGACCAGTTTGCTGACGTCGAATGCTGATACCACTTCATTTTATAAGCTGGCTCTGTTATCACATTCTTCGGCGCCTAATTTTGGCGGTGGCTTGTTGTATAACCACCGTTTTAACAGTCACGGACGCAACTTCAGCGTTTTTATAACCGGCGGCAGCACAACCAGTAATTATTACCAAAATCCGGTTTACGACTACCTGGCAGGCAAGGCGAATGCGCCGGTGAACCAGATGATCAACACCGATAGCCGCACGGACAGTGTTGGTGCTTCGTTCTCATATATCGAACCTATTGGCAAGTTATCGTACCTCGAGCTTAATTACAACTATCACAACGCGCATACAACTGCAGATAAACTTACGGATACGCTGACCGATGCAGGCCAAAGCAACCGGTACGACCTGCTGAGCAACGATTATAATTTCAACTTCATAACCAACCGGGTTGGCCTTAATTTTCGTTATATCGACAAAAAATACAATTACACATTAGGTGTTGCCGCTGTACCGAGCATTTTGGAGGGTTCGTCCTCGATATCGGCGCCGACCCATGTCAGTACCTTTAATTTTTCGCCGGTAGCACGTTTTATCTACAATTTCTCGCGCACCCAGGCAATAACCATCAATTATACCGGTTCACCGATGTCGCCAACTTATGCCGAATTGCAGCCTGTGGTCGATTATTCAAGCGCAAGCTACCCGGTTCAGGGCAATCCGAATCTTAGCCCGCAATACAACAATACATTCAGCTTACGGTATAATAAGTTCGATTTTGCTTCGGGCAATGTGTTTTTCTCGAACCTGAACTTCACACAGACCAATAACAAGATCGTAGCCAATACGGTAACCTTCCCGCGTAATTATACCGACCCTAAACTGGCCGGGACCATTTTAACGCAGTACACCAATGCATCAGGCTATTACTCGGCATCGGCATTTTATCTTTATGCCAAGCCATGGCAAAAACGTAAGTATACCTTGTTTATCAATGGAAACATCTCGTACAACAATAATATATCTTATATAAGCAATATCGATTCGGTAAACTTTGATGAGACCACGCAAAAAAACATCGCTAAAAACCTGGTGCTTACACAGGGCGCCCGCTTCAGGGTTGATATAACCGATATTATTGATGCGGAAGCCAATGCGAGCTATAGCATCAACCATTCAGACAATTCTATATCGCAGGCCAATGTGAATAATAATTTCCGCACCATTACTTTAGGCTTGAACGGTAAAAACTATTTGTGGAAAGACTGGACATTGAGCTACGACTATACAAAAACGATTTACCAGGGATATACCGGGGCAACCAACCCGAATATATTGAATACCTATGTGGAGCGCCGTTTTTTAAAGAGTAATGTTGGCACACTTCGTTTCTCAGTATTCGACGTGTTTAACGAGAACACAGGTTTCACTTCAACCCAGACAGCTTATTCCATTTCGCAAAGTAATGTGAATCGCCTTGGTCGTTATTATCTTCTTACCTTTACTTTAAGGCTGCAAAAGTTTGCCGGCCAGGCCCCGCGTGGTCCGGGTGGCCCTGGCGGTTTCCGGGGTCCCGGCGGCGGTCGTCCTCCGGGCGAACCCGATTGATCGGAACTGATGATTATTTAACGCTAATTATTTAAACATAAAACAATTAAAAATGAAGAAGATCAGTTTACTAACCCTGGCGCTTGCCTTTGGCGCTGCCGCATTCGCACAAGGTAAATGGGATGCCGACAAGGCACACTCTAAAGTTGGCTTTACCGTAACGCATCTTTCGGTATCGGATGTTGATGGCAACTTTAAGAAATTTGATGCAAGCATAACCACCCCTAAGGCAGATTTTACAGACGCTGTTTTTGAGATGACCGCCGATGTTGCTTCCGTAAACACAGATAATGATTTTCGCGATAATGATCTGAAAAGCGACCACTTCTTTGATGCGGCCAAATTCCCCCAGATGCATTTTATCAGTAAAAGTGTAAGCAAAGTTGATGATAAACATTACAAGATCACCGGCGACCTGACCATGCACGGTGTAACCAAATCAGTTGCGCTTGATATGGTGGTAAACGGTTTTACAAAAGATATGCGCAGCCAGAAACCCGTAGCGGGAATTAAAGTTACCGGTACCATTAACCGCAACGACTTTGGCGTGGGTCACATGCCATCGGCAATGGTAAGTGATGAAGTTGAGATCAGGGCCCTTGGCGAATTTCATCAGCAGTAAACCCCTACAACCCTATCCCGTGGAGAGGGCTCTAATTTAAGGTCAAAAAAAGTCTCCCCTACCGGCGAGATTTATAGAGGGCAAGACCTTCCCGTCCCTGAGAAAGATGGAAGAATTAAGCATGAGATTGCTTGATTTAGTTGATCGCGTTCCGGAGTGAGATCCCGGAACGTTTTTTTTTGCTCATTCCTGCCCGGGTCTTGTGCTTGTTTCATAAAGCGTGGTAAAGCTTTCAGCTGTTACATTTCCCGATATTGTGAGATCCCGGTTTTTTAGGATTGGATTTTCTTCGATACAGCTGCATTTTGAAATTTTGTTACAGCTTTTTTGTTTTTTTAGATTAAAAACAGGGTCAAATAGATCAATTTGTCTTTGTTATTGCTGTTTTTTGGGATAAAACTGCCGCATGCGGTATGAATTATTTAAAAAAATCATGAATTTGACGATGTTTATTATAAAAAATGAATTTTAGACTCTATGAATTTATTTTTTATGAAAAAATTGAAAAAACAACGGCAAAATTGGCTTTGTTTTTATAAAATTAATAAAAAATTAAAAAATCATTAATTTTTTTCATGAAATTTTTGAAAAAATGTAATAAATTTTTCTATCTTGGCATTCGAAAGGTGTATTTCTTGAATTATTTTCAAAAATTGACATTTTTTATTAAGTTTTTACATTGCAAACTTCAAAACAAACACATATCAATCAACTTTAACTATTAATCATGATTATGAAATTTAAAAACTTACAAAAAAAGGTCCCGTCGTTCCTGCTAATGGGTGCGATATTGATTTTACTTTTAGTGGTATTCGCCCCACATGCTGTTCATGCACAAGACCCCACCGGTGCAAAAACAGGTACTGTTACAGATGTGCCGGCTGCTAAGGCTGGTGCACCCACCCCGGCTGAATTAGGGGATGCTGTAGGCCACAACAGAATTGCTACCAACATCATGTGGACATTGCTGGCAGGCTTCCTTGTAATGTTTATGCAGGCTGGTTTCGCTCTTGTTGAAACCGGTTTTACCCAAAAGAAGAATGTCGCACACACTATGGGCATGAACTTTATGGTATATGCGGTAGGTATGTTCGGTTTCTGGATATGCGGTTTTGCTTTCATGTTTGGCGGCGGACTTAACGCAGCCACGCTTGGGGGTGCGCCGGGTGTTATCCCGCATGAGTATGTTGTACACATGTTCGGCCACGATTTCGGCATTATCGGTACAGTAGGTTATTTCCTTAACAGTAAGGTTTATGACGTGGGCGTATTTACCCTGTTCCTGTTCCAAATGGTTTTCATGGACACCACTGCCACTATCCCAACCGGTTCAATGGCAGAAAGATGGTCGTTCAAATCATTCCTGATATTCGGGTTCTTTATATCGATGTTCGTTTACCCATTGTTTGGTAACTGGGTTTGGGGGGGCGGATGGCTTTCTCAGCTTGGCGCTAACTTCGGTTTAGGTCACGGTCATGTCGATTTTGCAGGTTCGTCGGTTGTACACATGGTGGGCGGCATTGCTGCGCTTGCAGGTGCAATAGTGATCGGTCCGCGTATTGGCAAATTCAATGCTGATGGCACTCCTAATACTATTCCGGGTCATAACATCCCAATGGCATTACTTGGTACATTCATCCTTGCTTTCGGATGGTTCGGTTTCAACCCGGGTTCAACATTGGCCGGCGCCGATTTTCGTATAAGCATCGTTGCAGTTAACACCATGATGGCTGGTACCGCCGGCACATTGTCTGTTCTGATCATTTTATACATGCAGGGTAAAAAACCTGATCCGGGTATGTTGGCAAACGGCTTACTGGCTGGTTTGGTTGCAATAACGGCTCCTTGCGCTTTTGTTAACTCTTTAGGCTCGGTTATTATCGGCGCCATTGCAGGCGGCCTGGTTGTATTAACCATCTATATAATGGATTACAAATTGAAAATTGACGATCCGGTTGGCGCTTTCGCAGTTCACGGTGTAAACGGCGCATGGGGTGTATTATCACTGGGCCTGTTTGCCGACGGTTCATACGGCGATGGCTGGAACGGTGTAAAAGGCAACGTGACCGGATTATTCTACGGTGATGCAAGCCAGCTTGGTGCGCAGTGTATAGGCACTTTAACCTGCTTCATATTCGTATTCGTGGTAATGTACATCTTCTTCAAATTATCGAACAAGATCACGCCTATCAGGGTGCCTGCGGCCGACGAAATTGCCGGCCTGGATATGCCTGAAATGGGTGTACATGGATACGTTGACTAACATAAAATATTCAAGATTACCTGCCGCTAAAATGGCGGGTAATCTTTTTTGATTTAATACTGATTATAAAGAAAGAGAGGACACTATGGAAAGGATACTTAAAAGAGCAATAGATCCGCTGCGTATTTTAATTAATGACAGCCGGTTTACAGGTGTTATGCTGATTGTCTGTACAGTGCTTTCCATATTTCTGGCCAATTTTTCCGGTTTCGGCGCTGCCTACAAAAACCTTTGGGATATGGAATGGTTTACCGCTCATTTTCATTTACCCGATACCCTTTTAAGCTGGATCAATAATTACCTGATGGCCTTTTTCTTCCTGATGGCCGGTATGGAAATAAAACGGGAATTGGTGACCGGCGAATTATCCTCTTTCAAAAAAGCGGTTCTGCCGTTCGGCGCCGCATTGGGCGGTATGATAGTACCGGCACTTATTTTTGCTTACTTTAACCTGCATACCCATTACAGCAAAGGCTGGGGTATACCTACTGCAACTGATATCGCATTTTCAGTAGGCATAGCTTCAATTTTGGGAAAACGTGTTCCGGTTGGCCTTAAAATATTGTTGATGGCCTTAGCGATCATCGACGACCTGGGTGCCATAGTAGTTATCGCTTTATTTTACGGTGGCCATATTAATATGGTTTTCCTCGGCATAAGCGTGGCTCTTTACCTTGGGTTGATCGGTTGTACTTATTTTAAATTGAAATTCGGCGTCGTGCAAATAGTGCTTTGTTTCGGCCTGTGGTTTGCCCTGTTCAATTCCGGTGTCGAAGCCAGCATAGCGGGTGTGCTTATTGCATTTGCAACGCCTGTTGGTATCCTGCCTGAATTCGAAAAATACATTCACCGGTATGTTAACTTCCTGATCTTGCCTTTATTCGCTTTTGCCAATACGGCAATTCTTTTACCTTCAAACATCATGGGTTCATTCGGCTCGACACTTAGCTTAGGCATTATGGTCGGATTGGTATTAGGAAAGCCTATTGGTATATTCCTTTTCAGCCGGGTACTTGTTGCATTGAAAATAGCCAGCCTGCCGCGCAATGTAAATTGGAAACAGGTCTTCGGTATGGGAGCTTTGGCTGGTATCGGTTTTACGATGTCGATATTTACCACGATGCTTGCCTTCAAAACGGAAGCTTTCCGCGACATTGCAAAAGTGGCCATCCTCTCGAGCGTATTGGTGTCGCTGGTATTCAGTATGATCTATTTCTACCTGACAAGCCCTAAAGTTCAGCATGAACATGAAGCGGCAAAAGTGGTTAAGCAGCCGGCTGACGCAGACGGTGAATTTGCCCTTAACCTGAGCGAAGCCTGATCGGAATAATTATCTGCCAAAGAAAATAACAGTCAAAAAAACCTCTCCACTGGAGAGGTTTTTGTTTTACAGGCAATTTGCGCTTATATTATATCACTGCAATACTCCCGGTTCAATGAGTATGTAAACGTTCGGCTATCTGGTCTACCGTAAATTCCACGTATTTCTTGGCGCGGTCCAGGTAATCCGGACCATCTTCAATGAGCTCTTCCAGTATTGATTTGCCGTTTTCTTTTTCCTTAGTAAGGTAATAAATGCCATAACCGACAGCGGCGCCTATGGCCATAAATTTCAAAATGCGCATAACGATACTTTAATGAGGTATAAAATTACAAAAATGATGCCTTTAAATAACAAACGAAAAAAATATTTATAGAACGATCAAAATCCCCCCTCTCCTTTGGAGAAGGCCGGGGTGAGGCAATGACTAATGACTAATGACCATTGACTACTGACCATTGACTACTGACCTTGACTACTGACCTTGACTACTGACCATTGACTATTCACCATTGACCATCCTACTTCACCGCCCATTCATGTATCCCCGCCGAGTTATCCGCCGGAAGCTGTACTTCAAGCTTCAGCGCTGTGGTGGTTACCGGCTCAAAGGTGAGTACGTTATACTTGTCTTTTGCTATTTCATAAGGAATGGTGTTTTTTACGGGTATCCAT
This sequence comes from Mucilaginibacter sp., assembly GCF_035492695.1. Taxonomy (GTDB): domain Bacteria; phylum Bacteroidota; class Bacteroidia; order Sphingobacteriales; family Sphingobacteriaceae; genus Mucilaginibacter. The sequence goes on from NZ_DATJJC010000007.1 coordinate 192,627, forward strand.
TCTTCGCCCTTTTTGTAATAAATTTTGTACGAAGCTGGTATGCGGCATCCTCCCCACGGGCCGTCATCAAACCAGTACACTTTTGATTCGGAAACTGTGTGCTCCTGGTCAAAGTCGTACTGCACAAACTCGGTGGTATTTTGCTTTGGCCACCAATGCAGGTAAGGTGCGCTGGCGTCTTTTGAATCTTCCGGATCGTACTGATCATTCAGCGCTTTCCACATCCGCATGTTTTTTACCGATGCAGTCACTTTGCTTGTGCTGGCAATGGTTGGCGCAGGCTGCGGCCTTGCTGCCGATGCTTCATAAGGTATCCAAACGGTCATTTCGCTTGGCCCGCGATTGGCCCAGGCATAGTAGGGGATCGCCGTCACTTTTTGATCGGTTTCAAGCAGTACATCGGTGTTCAGCTGCCGCCGGGTACTTTTCCCTTGGGCGGTAATAACTTCCACACCCTTCAGCATACCAGGTTTGAAAGTTGTACTTACTATCGCCGATTTATCGATGGTGATGTTTTGCACCAGGCTATCTTTATTATCGGGGCCCTCAAGGCAATAAACTATAGGCCCGCGCTCAAAGGCGAAGCGGTTACGGTCGTCTTTTACCTGTGCATTGGCCATTACCTTTTGGGTGGGCATGGGCAGGTTCATCGTTACTCTATCGCCTTTTTTCCAATTGCGTTCCAAAACAGCGTACCCTTTTTCGGTTGTATATTTTATAGCCTTACCATTAATGCGTATCACAACCGGTTGGGCTTGCTTATCCTCAAACGTGTAAAGATTGCCGGTTATCGGCTTATTCTGCGCCCAACCGGGGATCCGCAGACGTAATATGAAATCAAATTTCCTTTCCGGGTTTACAATAATATCTATATTTCCGTTCCATGGGTAATCCGTTGTTTCTATCAGGCTTAGCCTGCCGCCTGCAAGCGTAATATTGCTTGCATTGCTCATATAAAGGTTCAGGTACAGGTTATTCTTATCCTTCGCATACACATAACCCGGTACCGAAGGCAAAAACCGCGTGATGTTGCTTATGCAGCAGGCACAGCTAAACCAGGCGCTGCGTTGATGCTGGTTCATGGAAGCCAGCGGATTAGGGTAAAAGAAACGGTCGCCGCTAAGCGAAACCCCCGAAAGCAGGCCGTTGTACAATGTACGTTCCAGCACATCGATATATTTCGAGTCGCCGTGCAGCAAAAACATACGGCTGTTCCAGTACACGTTGGCAATGGCTGCACACGTTTCGGCATAAGCCGACATGTTAGGCAGCTGGTAAGGCTCGCCGAACGCTTCGCCTGCATTGGTAGCGCCGATGCCGCCGGTTATATATAGTTTGCTTGAAACCACGTCATTCCATATATCGTCAATGGCATGCAGGTATTGTTCATTCCCGGTAAGGGCGGCCACGTCGGCCATACCGGTATACATATAGCCGGCCCGTACGGCATGCCCTTCGGCTTCGTGCTGGTCAACCACTTTTTTATCAGCCTGGTTGTAAGCATCTCCTTTTGGCCCGCGTATATCCAGGAAAAATTTTGCCAGGTCCAGGTATTTTTTGTCTCCGGTCACCCGGTAAAGTTTCGCTAATCCTATTTCCACTATCTGGTGCCCCGGATATTTTTCCTCCTTGCCATAGCCAAAGGTTGCCACCAGCAGGTCGGCATTTTTTAAGGCGATGTTTAGCAGTGTGCGTTTGCCGGTAGCCTGGTAATGCGCCACGGCCGCTTCGTACAAATGGCCTGCATCGTATAATTCATGGCTTAATACTTCTACATTTTCCCAGCGTTTACTGCCTATCCATTCATGCGGTTTTTTTGCGTTTACGGTACGGAAAGTATACAGGTATCCGTCTTTTTCCTGCGCTGCCCCAATGATACTGATCAGTGTATCGATAGAACGTTCCAACGCAGGGTTCTTTTTTACCTGCATAGCGTACGACGCGCCTTCTATTACTTTATATATATCGGTGTCGTCAAATGGAAAGTCGCTCAGCCTATCGCCGCTTTGCAATTTTGCCGCCCGTAAAAAATTGTCCACCCGGCCATGAGCTCTGCACTGCGCCAGCACATACGGAATAGTTACCGAGGCATTCACCTCCATTTTCGGCTCCCAGAAATTATCGTTTACATGTACACTTGTAAAAGGTATTGGCTGTATCGGGTAATCCCTTTGTTGTGCCAAAAGGTTGGAACCGCATGCAACAACGGTAAATAGCAATAACGTTAATTTTGTATAATTCTTCATCCGGGTATATTGTATCTGAATGTAAAAATAGATTAATTCGGATGATTGCCTTTCGTTAATTTTTACCAATGCTTACCATATTTTCGCCTGGTAATAGTGCGCCATAAAAAGGTAGTTAGTTCTTATCTGTGATTCAGGCAAAATTGAAAGTCCCTCTCCATTGGAGAGGGATTTAGGTTGAGGCAAATAAAAAGGCGCCCGACCTAAGTGGTCGAAGCGCCTTCCGTTTTTAGATATAGTTGAGGGGAATCACCTCCCCGGCACACCGTAAGATCATGCCCCCCGTATCAGACTGTTTTTAGTATCGGTAGAATACTAATGTAAATGTAACGGTTATTTGACAAATGTAGTGCATCGTTTTAAAACTCTTTAAATAGCGGTTGTAACTGCCCTGATCATCAATAACAAAGGTTAAATAATTGATTATTAGGCAATAGCCAGTGTCAAATGGACACAAAGACTGCCCGTGGATGCAATATATTAACCTTAAATTCGTATTGTAATCTTTAGTTTGTTAATATTTGCTTAATATTTTTTCCTGATGAAGGTATTGCAGTTCACTATTCCCGTTGCCCACGACAAAAGCGTCATCGTACAGGAAGAGGATATGCCGCATTTTTACCCGCATCTGCATCGCCATAAGGAGGCGCAGGTAACCTGGATACAGCAGGGCGAAGGCACACTGATAGCGGGCAATAATATGCATGCTTTTAAAGCTGGCGAGGTCTACTTTATCGGTGCCGATCAGCCCCATCTTTTTAAAAGCAACCCCGAATATTTTCAAACTGAAAGTAAACTCTCCATCAAAGCGCTTACGGTATTTTTCGACCCCAACGGCGCAATGGCCCCAATGTTTGAATTGCCCGAAATGAAGGCTTTTAAAGATTTCATCCTTCAGCATAAATTAGGGTTTAAACTGCCGCCGGAATATGTTGCCAAGATATCCAGGGCAATGCTCGATATCAAAAGCTCAAAAGGGTCCGACCAGCTGATCCAGTTTTTGCAGATGATGCGTATCCTCAGCTCTATGCCGGTAAAGCCAGGACACCTGTCGGATTTTGGCCTGTCTCAAAGTATTAACGAAGCGGAAGGCATACGTATCAGCAATATTTATAATTATATCCTGCAGCACTACGCCCGTGCCATCACGCTGGATGATGTTGCCCGCGAAGCCTGCATGACCCCCCAGGCATTTTGCCGTTATTTTAAAAAACACACCCGTCATACCTTCGTATCCTTCCTCAACGAAATGCGCATTAACGAAGCCTGCAAAAAACTCACGGGCAACAAATACGAAAGCATCTCCGTGGTGGCCTACAAATGCGGTTTCTCCAGCATCACCAACTTCAACCGCGTATTCAAAAGCGTCATGGGCAGTTCGCCCCGCGAATACCTTGATAGGTATGCCAATAAGGTAAGTATGCTTTAGGTTGTGATCGGTGATTAGAGATTTGTGATTAGTTGGTAGGGTGAATATAAGGACGTTATTGTTTCAATCAGAATTTACGGAATTTCGAAGTTGGTTGTTTTCGGATGCTCGAGGAGTTTCGCCATTTAAAATAAGAAATATTTTTGTATATCGGTCAGCGCTCTGTGCTTCGGCCAAAAATAAAACAGAACATAAGGGCGGTGCGGCTGTAAAGGTTTTGAAAATGTTGCCCTGCCGGTTGATGAACTGACAGGGTAGCCATGGGCAGCAATTTCCAACCTTAGGTTCAGTTTTATTGTGTGCTTAAGGCCCGTGCGGCAAAGAAGCCATTAGCGCTGACTTGATCTTTTGGTTACTTTTGGATCAAGCCAAAAGTAACAGGCTCCGCGCCAATTGAGCGGGGTGATGTTTGTATTTAGCGAAAAGCACATTCATTACCGAAACGGCGTATAATACATTTCGCTGCGATCAATGTGATATAGTTTGTTATAAGAACCCATCACCCCGCAGCCAAAAACTGCTTCTGATACTGCAACGGGCTTTTTCCCGTCGTCATTTTAAAATATTTATGAAAACTCGCAAAATTTTGAAAGCCGCTTTCAAAACATATCTGCTTCACACTTATCTTATCCTCTATTAAATGCCGGCAGGCATGTCCCACCTTAATCTCGTTAATAAACTGTGAATACGTTTTCCCCGTCCTTGATTTAAAATACCGGCAAAACGAATGCGGGCTAATATTAGCCACCGCCGCTATCTCTTCCGTTGTTATCGGCCGTTTAAAATTGGCCAGTGTAAAATCATAAATGGCGTTGATGCGTTCATTCTCTGCCTCCTTAAAATCATTATTAAAACCTAACGAGGCCAGCATCTCAAAGTTTCCCTCTGCAATTATGGTTAACGCTTCAGCAAGCAGCATTATCCGGCGTGTTCCTTCGGCCTGTAACATTTGCCCCAGAAGCCTGGCTACTAATCCCCCCGTTTCACCAGTTATACATAACCCCCGTTTTGCTTTCTCAAGCATCACCCTGATGCCCTTATTCTCCGGCAAGCCCAAAAAATGCGAACCCCAAAAATCTTCCCGGAAATGTGCCACCAGTATGTCGGCGTGGGCGTCGCTGCCCGCTTCAAAATATGCATCGTCAAAACGCCAGTAATGCGGCAGGTTCGAACCCACAAGCACTACATCGCCCTCTTTAAAATTCTCGATATGGTCGCCAATAAATTGTGTGCCGCTCCCTTTTTTAAAATAGATCAGCTCGGCCTCGATATGATAATGCCATTTGTTGTTAATATACGGTACCTTGTCCTGCCTCACGCTGAACGAGGTTAAAGGCTGATGCGGAACTTTTAGTAGCTGAGGCCTCATAATTATAAACCAAATACATTAAAAAAGATTTTTTAGCTTATTTTATGCCAAAATAGCTTAATATTTTGATAATAAAATAAAAGTTTAAACCCGCTATATTTATTTCTTTGTATTAACCAATTATTCACAGATCAACCTTGTGACGGGAAGTTAAAGCGCGGCGAAAAGGGCGAACTTATTTAAAACCTATTATGACCAAAAAAACCGGTATTTACGCCGTTGCGCTTGTTACGTCGCTGTTCTTTTTATGGGGAATTGCGCTTAACCTCAATTCGATCCTGGTTCCGCATCTTAAGATTGCCTGCCAGCTTACTGATTTCCAGTCGGCCTTTGTTGATTCGGCGTTTTATTTAGCCTATTTTGTTGTGGCCATACCCGCGGGCTTGCTGATACACAAGTATGGATATAAAAAAGGTATCGTATTTGGTTTGCTGGTTTTCGCTATTGGCGCGTTTCTTTTCTATCCCGCAGCAGGCAGCCGCACCTATGCATTCTTCCTTTTTGCCTTGTTTATTATGGCGAGCGGCTGCGGCACACTGGAGACGGCAGCCAACCCTTATATCAATAATTTGGGCGACCCCGCAGGAGCCACATTTCGCATCAATCTCGCCCAGTCATTTAACGGCGTGGCGGCTACGATAGCGCCGCTAATCGGCGGCTTGTTTATTCTTTCAGATAAAGCATTAACCAAAGTACAAATTGCAGCATTAACGCCACAGCAATTACAGCACGAGTCGGATGCTGTGAAAATACCTTATATTGTGATAGGCCTGCTTGTCCTGTCAATTGCCGCACTTATATGGCGTACCGATCTGCCGGACATAAAAGAGCATAACGCTAATGATGATGTTCGCGTAACATGGGGTTCGGTTTTTAAAGAAAGAAACCTGATGCTGGGTGTTGGCGGTATTTTCTTTTATGTAGGTGCACAGGCGGCTATAACCAGCTTTTTCATAAGATTTTCAAATTATTCAGCCGCTATTACCGATAAGGATGCCGCAGCCATGCTAAGCCTTGCCATGGGCGGTTTTATGGCAGGTCGATTTATCGGCAGCGTGGCCATGCGCTTTATATCGCCTGTTAAAATATTGATCACCTATTGTATAATCAACTGTTTACTGTTAGCACTGGCGTTTACCCTGCATGGGCGCATGGCGGTTTACGCTATCATGGGTGTTCCTTTCTTTATGTCCATCATGTTCCCAACGGTATTCTCGTTAAGTATCCGGGGCCTCGGCGAAAAAACCAAGAAAGGGTCGTCCCTGCTCATTATGGGCATTGTAGGTGGTGCGGTAATACCGCTTGTGCTGGGCCGCGTTTCGGATGCTACCAGCATCCGTGTAGCCTACCTGGTGCCCATCATTTGTTTTGCTTATATACTTTATTTCGCATTGACCAATATCAGGGTCAAAAATATAGAACAGGTCGCAGGCCACTAATCATCAACCTATGTTAAAAAAGCTCACACTCATTGTATTACTTGCATCGGTTATCACCTCATCAGTAACCGCTCAAAAGAAAAGGATAGGCAGCGAAACGCCCGAACAAAAAAAGAAGCGTATGGAATGGTGGACCGACGCCCGCTTCGGCATGTTTATCCACTGGGGCTTGTATTCGTTGGCCGCCCGGCATGAATGGGTGAAGCATAACGAGCACATGACCAACGAACAATATCAAAAGTATTTTGATATGTATAATCCCGATCATTTCGATCCGCATAAATGGGCCCGCGAAGCCAAAGCGGCCGGGATGAAGTACGCCGTGCTGACTACCAAGCACCACGAGGGTTTCTGCCTGTTCGATTCAAAATACACCGACTATAAAGCCACCAATACCAAAGCCAAACGCGACCTGGTGAAAGAATACGTACAGGCTTTCCGCGCCGAAGGTTTGAAAGTTGGCTTCTACTACTCACTGCTCGACTGGCACCATCCTGATTATACTATGGACGATGCCCACCCCTTAACCCAACTGGATACCACCCAAGCCAATTACGATAAGTTGAACAAGGGCCGTGATATGAACAAATACCGCCAGTACCTGAAGAACCAGGTGCGGGAGCTGATGACCAATTATGGAAAGATCGACATCTTATGGCTGGACTGGTCGTGGGACAAGGGGGCCAAACACGGCAAGCGCGATAAGGATTGGGACGCCGTAAACCTGTTGAAGATGGTGCGCCAGTTACAACCCGGCATTATCGTAAATAACCGTTTAGGTCTTGAAGATTATAGCGATGGCGCCGATTTTGTAACCCCTGAACAGGTAAGCACCAAAGAACTTGAAAAATATAAAGGTAAAACCTGGGAAACCTGCCAAACCTTCTCCGGCTCGTGGGGCTATTACCGCGATGAGAACACCTGGAAAACTCATCGCCAACTGCTCGATCTGCTGATCACGTCGGTCAGCAATGGCGGCAACCTGATATTGAATGTGGGCCCAACCGCCCGCGGCGAGTTTGACTACCGCGCCACCAACGCGCTTGATAGCATGGCGTACTGGATGCATGCCAACAACAAAGCGATCTACGATTGCACTTACGCCCCTGAGTCTTTCAAGGTGCCGGATAATACCAAACTGACTTATAATCCGAAGACAAAACGATTATATGTTCATTTATATGAGTACCCGGCAAACGGCAAACTCGAGTTGCCCGGGTATAAAGGCAAAGTAAAATACGCGCAGTTTTTGAATGATTATTCGGAGTTGAAATACGAGGCTTCGGGTGATAATGACCTGACATTGGCGCTGCCAAAAAACAAACCACGGTACGATATCCCTGTTGTTGAATTAGTATTGCAATAAAATATGAAAAGATATTGCCTGGCACTCGACCTGCAGGACGACCCGTTATTGATAGCTGAATACGAGGCCTACCACGAGGATGTATGGCCCGAGATAAAAGCAAGCATCAGCGATTCGGGAATTACCGATATGGAGATATACCGGTTCGCCAACCGAATGTTCATGATCATGGAGACCGACGATAGTTTTTCTTTCGAAAGAAAGGCTGCCATGGACGCATCCAACCCAAAAGTACAGGAGTGGGAAAAACTGATGTGGAAGTTCCAACAGCCATTACCCAATACCAAGCCGGGCGAAAAATGGGTATTGATGGACAGGGTTTTTAAGTTAAGTACGGGAGATTAGTGACTAGTTAATTAGAGAATAGTAAAAGTTCACACCCTCTCCAAAGGAGAGGGGGAAAACTAAAAGGATTCAAACAAAAAAAGTAGAAGGTCCCTCTTCTTTGGAGAGGGATTTAGGGTGAGGCAAAATGCATAGCTATTTAAAAATACATAAAGATGATAACGTCCTCGTTGCCCTGCGCGACCTGGAGGCTGGTACCCTGGTAGATTTTGAGGGGCAAAGTTTCCCGCTGATCGACCCTGTTGCCGCCAAGCATAAATTTTCGCTAACCGATCTGCACCCTGACGACAGCATTTATATGTATGGCGTACTGGTCGGCAAAGCGACAACAGGTATTCCAAAAGGCGGACTGGTTTCCACCGAAAATATACACCACGCTTCCAGCGAATTCCATTTAGGTAAACGCAAACTGGACTGGCACAAACCCGATACTTCAAAATTTGAGGGGCGCACCTTTATGGGTTACCACCGTGCTGATGGTTCGGTTGGTACGGCTAATTACTGGCTGGTAATCCCCCTGGTGTTTTGCGAGAACCGCAACATACAGGTGATGAAAGAAGCATTGGTGGATAAGCTTGGCTACAAAAAAGCAAAAACTTACGAAAGCGAGGTTGACCAGTTGATGAGCCTTTACCAGGCAGGCAGATCGACACAGGAAATATTACAGGCTGATATGCAGGCCTCTGCCGAAAAAACAGCTAACAAACGACTGTTCAAAAATATCGACGGTATCAAATTCCTGACCCATGATTTGGGTTGCGGCGGTACCCAACAGGATTCGCAGGCTTTATGCGGTTTATTAGCGGGCTATATTACCCATCCCAACGTGGCTGGAGCAACCGTTTTAAGCCTGGGATGCCAGCATGCGCAGGGCCATATTTTGCAAACAGAAATAGCCAAACGCGACCCAAATTTCAGCAAGCCTATGGTGATACTGGAACAACAAAAAATGGGCACCGAGCGTAACCTTTTGCAGCACGCTCTTAAGCAAACCTTCACAGGTTTGATGGAAGCCAATCAAAACGAACGCCGGCCCGCACCGCTGTCAAAACTATGCATCGGCCTGGAATGTGGCGGTTCTGATGGATTTTCCGGGATATCTGCTAACCCGGCCCTGGGTTATGTGTCTGACATTTTAGTATCGATGGGTGGCTCCGTTATTCTATCCGAATTCCCGGAGTTATGCGGCGTTGAGCAGGAATTAAGCGACCGTTGCGTAGACGAAGATACCGCCAAACGCTTTATGGACCTGATGATAACCTACAACAAAAGGGCAGAGGAAGGCGGCTCCGGGTTTTATGCCAATCCATCATTCGGCAATATTAAAGACGGCTTGATAACCGACGCCATCAAATCTGCCGGCGCGGCAAAAAAGGGTGGAACATCACCGGTGACCGCTGTGCTGGATTACCCGGAAAAGGCGAACAAACCCGGCCTTAATTTACTGTGTACCCCCGGCAGCGATGTGGAAAGCACCACGGCCGAAGTAGGGTCCGGGGCGAATATTGTATTGTTCACCACCGGCCTCGGTACACCAACGGGTAACCCGGTTGCCCCCGTGATCAAGCTATCTACCAATTCGGTAATTTACAACCGCATGCCCGATATCATCGATATCAACTGCGGCACCATCATCGAAGGGACAGAAACTATTCCGCAGGCTGGCGAACGTATTTTAGAATATGTGATACAGGTAGCCAGCGGCGAAGTGCAGCCTAAGGCAGTACTGCTGGAACAGGATGATTTTATACCGTGGAAGAGGGGAGTATCTTTATAGGCCCCACCCAACCCTCTCCGGTAGGGAGGGCTTATAAATGTAAAACAAAGTCTCCCCTACCGGGGGAGATTTAGAGGGGGCTTATGTTTAGTCTACAAAATAAAACAGCCGTAATCACGGGCGGCGGCAGCGGCATCGGCAAAGCCATGGCTTTGCTTTTCGCAAAGCAGGGCGCTAATGTGCATATCGTCGAACTAGATGAAAAAGCGGCTACGGATACCGTAAAAGAGATCGGTGCTTCGGCATCCTACCATATTTGCAACGTCACTGATCAGGCGCAGGTGATCGATACTTTTAGTACCATTGGGCAGATCGATATTTTGATCAATAACGCCGGTATCGCCCACATCGGCAAAGCTGATACCACTAGCGAGGCCGACTTTGACCGGGTGATAAACGTTAACGTAAAAGGCGTGTACAATTGCCTGTTCGCCGCTATCCCTTTGATGAAGGCAAAAGGCGGCGGCGTGATATTGAATACTGCCTCCATTGCGGCAACCGTGGGTATTACAGACAGGTTTGCCTATTCGGCCAGCAAAGGCGCCATTTATACGATGACGCTATCCGTGGCTCGGGATTACCTGCACGACAATATTCGCTGCAATAGCATTTCCCCGGCGCGTGTGCATACGCCATTTGTGGATGGCTTTATAGCCAAAAATTATCCGGGACAAGAGCAGGAGATATTTGAAAAGCTATCGAAAAGTCAGCCGATAGGCCGCATGGGCACACCGGACGAGATCGCGTCGCTTGCGCTCTACTTGTGTTCGGATGAAGCTGCTTTCGTCACTGGCTGCGATTATGTGATCGACGGCGGATTTACACGACTTAACAATTGACCTATGAAAAGAAAACTTTTACTGATCGGTTTAGGGCTGGTGGCGACCATCGCTGCCAAAGCGCAGAACGAGGCCCTCGGGATGTTAAAATCTTACACACCAACGCAGGAAAATCTCGAATCGCGCAAGCAATTCCAGGATATGAAGTTTGGTATGTTTATCCACTGGGGTATTTACAGCGAACTGGGTGCGGGGGAATGGGTAATGCACGAACGTAAGATACCTTACGATAATTATAAGCGCCTTGCCAGCTTTTTCCGCCCGGAAGATTTTAATGCAAAAGAATGGGTTGCGATAGCAAAGGCTGCCGGGATGAAATACATCACCATCACTTCCCGCCATCATGATGGTTTCAGCATGTTCAAAACCAAAGCCAGTCCTTATAATATTGTGGATGCCACGCCATACCATAAGGATCCGCTGATGGAACTGGCCGAAGAATGCAAAAAGGAAGGCATTGAGCTGCATTTCTATTATTCTTTATTGGATTGGGGCCGACCTGATTACGCTTTCGGCAGCCCTATCGTCAATGGCAAACCCGTGGATGGAGATTGGGATAGCTACATCAACTTTATGAAAACGCAACTTACCGAATTGATCACCAATTATCCGGCAGTAAAAGGCATCTGGTTTGACGGCGAATGGGAGCGCCGCTCGGTTAACTGGCATTTTGATGAGATATATCCGTTGATACACAAGCTCAATTCTTCTATTCTCATCGGCAATAACCACCATTTAGCGCCGCTGACAGGCGAGGACTTCCAGATGTTTGAAAAGGATCTGCCTGGCGGTAATAGTACCGGCTTTAGTGGCGAATCGAAAGTTGGCGCACTGCCACTGGAAACCTGCGAGACCATTAACAACAGCTGGGGTTTTAACATTGCCGACCGTAGCTATAAATCGGTTAAACAGATTATCCATTACCTGGTGACCGACGCAGGCATGAACGCTAATTTCCTGCTGAACGTCGGGCCAATGCCGAACGGAAAAATTCAAAAGGAATTTGTAGACACCCTGGCCAAAGTAGGCGATTGGATGAAGAAGAATGGTGAAAGCATTTACGAAACCCGCGGTAATCTGATAGCGCCGCAGCAATGGGGCGTGGTAACTTCAAAAGGGAACACCATTTATGCACACGTATTAAATACACCTTCAGATGGCTACATTCTTATCCCGTCGCTTACCAAAAAAATCACTAAAATTACAGCGCTAAGTAACGGTGATCCGCTTAAATTTAAACAGCAGCCCGAAGGTGTTTTTGTATACACCAAAGGCCTGGCAACGGACCCGTACGATACGATTATTAAGATAACAACTAATTAAAAACCCAATAACCTCCATGTCATTTCGAACGAAGAGAGAAATCTTATACGACCTGCATAATACACCATGCCAGTTGTATAAGATTTCTCCTCCTGCCTCGTCGAAATGACATCATATTTTTACCCTATGAAACTGATCCGATACGGCGAAGCCGGCAAAGAGAAAACAGGCATTATCCACAACGACAAACGTTACGATACTTCCGCCTTTGGCGAAGACTATGACGAACGCTTTTTTGAAAATGATGGCTTTAACCGCCTGTCGGAATTTGTGAAAACCAGCAACCTGATGCAGGTAAGCGACGATGTGCGCCTCGGTTGCCCTTTGGGCCGCCCGTCAAAAATCGTTTGTATCGGCCTGAATTATATCGACCATGCCCGCGAAACTAACGCGACGCCTCCGGCTGAACCGGTGATCTTTATGAAATCGACCACGGCTATTGTTGGTCCGAATGATAATATTATGATCCCCAAAGATTCAGTAAAAACCGATTGGGAAGTAGAATTGGCAGTTGTTATTGGCAAAAAGGCAAGTTATGTAGACGAAGCCGAAGCGATGGACTACGTAGCAGGCTATGTATTGCATAACGACGTTTCCGAACGCGAATTCCAACTGGAGCGTAGCGGCACATGGGACAAGGGAAAGGGGTGTGACACGTTCGCGCCAATAGGTCCTTTTATGGCGACTGCCGATGAGATAGCTGATCCGCATAATATGCGCCTTTGGCTCAAGCTGAATGGCAAGGTAATGCAGGATGGCAATACATCGAATTTTATTTTCAATATTCCATTTTTGATAGCTTACACCAGTAAATTCATGACGCTGCTGCCAGGAGATATCATATCAACCGGCACCCCGGCAGGCGTTGGTTTAGGCATGAAACCGAATTTATACCTGAAACCCGGCGACGTGGTGGAATTAGGCGCCGACGGTTTGGGCATATCTGCACAAAAACTGGTGGCTTATGCAAAGGATTGACGCCCACCAGCATTTCTGGCAGTTCGACCCGGTACGGGATAGCTGGATAACCGAAGATATGTCGGTCATCCGGCGTGATTTTTTACCTGCCGATCTGAAGCCGATACTCGACCGGAATGAGATGGACGGCGCCGTACTGGTACAAACCTGCCAGGCCGAATCGGACAATCGGTTTATGCTGCAATTGGCGGAGGATAATGACTGGATAAAAGGTGTAGTAGGATGGGTCGACCTGCAGGCTTTGAACGTTGAAGACAGGCTTAAATATTATCGGGACAACCACCCGAAGATGAAAGGTTTCCGGCATGTTCTGCAGGCCGAACCAGACGAACAGTTTATGCTGAAGGATAGCTTTAAACGCGGAATAGGGTTACTACAGAAATATGGTTTCACCTACGATATTCTTATCTATCCGAACCATATTAAGTACGCCTCACAATTGGTGGCCGGATTTCCAAGCCAGAAATTTGTGGTCGATCACCTGGCAAAGCCGTATATTAAAGCGCAAATGATAGACGTGTGGAAGCGTGATATGGAGGAATTGGCTGCGCATCCGAACGTATATTGCAAAGTCTCCGGTATGCTGACCGAAGCTGACTGGTACGCCTGGAAAACCGAAGATTTTACACCTTATTTTGATGCGATTTTCAATGCATTCGGCACGCAGCGGCTAATGTACGGCTCCGACTGGCCGGTGTGTATGCTGGCTGGCGGTTATAACAGAGCCTTGGAAATATTACAGATATATTTATCCCGTTTTTCGCAACATGAACAGGATCTGTTCTTCGGCGGAAACGCGGTTAAGTTTTATAATTTGTAGAAAATAAAATAACCCTCTTTGCGCGAAGCGGAGAGAGGGTAGTCTAGCGAAGCAACGACCGGGTGAGTCAAATAGACGAACGGCTAGTCGACTCACCCCCTGCCCCTTTCTCCTTCGGAAAGAGGGAGCCTTTGAGAAAAAATAAAAAATAACCCTCTTTGCGCGAAGCGGAGAGAGGGTGGTCGAGCGAAGCAATGACCGGGTGAGTCAATAGCCGAGCTAAATAAACGCCTTACATAAGACCCCGTCGGGGTCAAACGTTGGTAGAAAAAAATTGAATAGATAACCCGTGCCGTAGGTACGGAACCTAATAAACAAAATACCATGGATCTGCAATTAAAAGATAAGGTGATCATCGTTAGCGGCGGCGCCAAAGGCATCGGCGAAGGTATTGTCAAAGTACTGGCAACAGAAGGCGCTATCCCGGTTATAATTGGTCGTAACGAGGACGATAATTTAAAGGTTGTTCGCGAGGTTGAAGCCGACGGCGGCCAGGCGTCACAATTTATAGCCGAACTGACTGTCCCGGACGAGTGTAAACAAGCCATCGACGCAGTGATAGAAAAATACGGCCGGATAGATGGCCTGGTGAACAATGCCGGTGTAAATGACGGCGTTGGGCTGGAAAAAGGCGACTATGAACGGTTCATAGCGTCCATCCATAAAAACCTGGTGCATTATTATCTGCTCGCACACCACGCCCTGCCCGAATTAAAGAAAAGCAAGGGCGCTATCGTCAATATCGGTTCCAAAACTGCGGAAACCGGACAGGGAAACACATCGGCTTACGCAGCTGCCAATGGCGGACGGAACGCCTTAACCCGCGAGTGGGCGGTTGAGCTTTTGCCTTACGGCATCAGGGTGAACGCCATCATCGTAGCCGAATGCTGGACACCATTGTATGAGAACTGGATAAAAACATTGCCCAACCCGGATGAAAAGTTAGAGTCCATCATTTCCAAAATACCGCTGGAACAACGCATGACCACCGCCGAAGAAATTGCCAATATGGCGGCTTTCCTGTTATCGGAAAAGTCAAGCCACACTACCGGCCAATTGATCCATGTGGATGGCGGGTACACGCATTTGGATAGGGCGATAAGTTAGAAAAAACATAATTTCTCTTCTATATTTAGGGAGAGATGTCAGCGAAGGAGACAGAGAGGGTATGAACAGCGATTTACCCCACCCAGCCTCCCCTGATTCCAGGGGAGGAGTTTTATGAATAACAATTTGTCTCCCTATATTTAGGGAGAGATGTCGAAGAAGGAGACAGAGAGGGTAGAAGGCTTGTGGCAGGTCGAACGCTAAAATATAAACTATGTCATCTCGAAACGTAGTGAGAGAACTTAAACGCCATGCACGACGCGTTGCACGTTCAAAAGGATTTTTTCGCTCGCACAGTCCTAACACGGACCGCTTAAGAGAAAGTTCTCCTCATCCCTCGTCGAAATAACAAATGGCAAGAATAATGAAAGAAAAAAAACTCCGCAGCGCCGAATGGTTTGGCCGCACAGGCAAGGATGGTTTTATCTATCGCTCATGGATGAAGAACCAGGGCATACCCGCGCATGAATTTAAGGGCAAACCTGTCATCGGTATCTGCAATACCTGGTCGGAACTGACGCCCTGCAACGCCCATTTCCGCGAGCTTGCCGAATCCGTTAAACACGGCATATATGAAGCTGGTGGTTTCCCGGTCGAGTTCCCGGTGATGTCCTTAGGCGAAACGCTGATCAAACCTACGGCCATGCTGTACCGCAACCTGGTGAGCATGGATGTGGAGGAATCCATTCGCGCTAACCCATTAGACGGGGTGGTATTGCTTTGCGGCTGTGATAAAACTACTCCGGCACTTATCATGGGCGCCTGCAGCGTGGATATCCCGACCATCGTGGTATCCGGCGGCGCTATGCTGACGGGCAAATATCACGGTCGCGATATTGCTACCTCGGACGTTTGGCGCTTTTCGGAAGCAGAACGCTCCGGGCGCATGAGTGAAGACGAAATGAACATTGCCGAAGCCTGCATGTCACGTTCCAGAGGACATTGCGCCGTAATGGGCACGGCTTCTACCATGGCCGTCATGGCCGAAGCTTTGGGGCTAACCCTTCCTGATAACGCCGCCATCCCAGCCGCCGACTCGCGCCGGAAAGTACTGGCGCATATGTCGGGCATGCGGATCGTGGATATGGTGAAGGAAGATTTGAAATTATCTGATGTACTTACCCGCCAGGCATTCGATAATGCCATCATTACCAACGCTGCTATCGGTGGGTCCACCAATTTTATTATTCACCTGCTGGCTATTGCGGGCCGTATAGGCGTGGAACTTTCTATCGATGATTTTAATACCAGCGCCCTTGGCATCCCATTGCTGGCAAACCTGCAGCCCTCGGGCAAATACTTTATGGAAGACCTGTACTATGCAGGTGGTATCCCTGCCGTGATGAAGGAACTGGATAAATTCCTCTATCGCGACACGATAACCGTCAACGGCAAACCGATGTCTGATAACTATAAAACTGCCGAATGCTACAATCGCGATGTGATAGCCTCTGTAGAGCGCCCAGTCAATCAATTGGCGGGTATCAGTGTGCTAAAAGGTAATATTTGCGAACATGGTGCGGTTATCAAACCATCGGCAGCTACACCGGGCTTGATGAAGCATACCGGCAGGGCAGTGGTGTTTGAAAATATAGATGACTATAAATCACGATTGGATGATCCCGACCTGGATATCGATGAAACTTGCGTAATGGTGCTTAAACATGTCGGCCCGAAAGGGTATCCTGGTATGCCGGAAGTAGGTAACATGAACATCCCTAAAAAGCTGTTGGAAAAAGGTGTGCACGATATGGTCCGCCTGTCCGATGGTCGCATGAGCGGCACCGGCTTTGGTACCGTTGTGCTGCACGTATCGCCCGAAGCATCAGCCGGCGGGACGATAGCCATATTAAAGGACGGTGACATGATCTCACTGGATGTTTTTAAAGGAACCCTCAATGTTGATCTTTCCGATACCGAGATAGCCGAACGCAAAAAGCAACTAACAGCACCAACCGATTGGGCTACCCGCGGATATGTTTATCTTTACCAGCAGCACGTGGAGCAGGCACACCTCGGTGCCGATCTCGACTTTTTAAAAGGCGGCAGCGGCAGCGAGATACATAAGGATTCGCATTAAAAGAAAATAAATAACAATGTCATCTCGATCCGCTGAATAGCGGAGAGAGAACTTATACGCCAGGCCTATACGCCAAGCATGGCGTATAAGATTTCTCCTCGTTCCTCGTCGAAATGACAAAATATTTAGGAGTCTATGGAAAACCAATTCATCAACCAAACAGCCATCATCACCGGCGCAGGGCAGGGCATAGGCTTTGAGATAGCCCGGCAGATAGCCATGCAGGGCGGCGCAGTATTATTGAATGATATCGATGCAGCTATGGCAACCCGCGCAGCGGCGGTTATCAGCGCGATGGGCGGCAAATGCCATCCTTTTCCCGGCGATGCTTCCGATGTTGATTTTATCCAGCAAATGGTAGATGAAGCGGTGCGGAAATTTGGCTTCGTTACTATCGTAATAGCCAATGCAGGCATTACATCCTACGGTGAATTCCTCGATTTTAAACCCGAAAACCTCAAAAGCGTTATCGATCTTAACCTGTTCGGCAGCTTTTTCCTGGCGCAAAAAGCAGCTATCCAGATAAAAAAGCAGGGCGGCGCCGGGAGTATTTTGCTAATGTCATCCGTAACCGGTCACCAGGCGCATAAAAACCTTGCCGCTTACGGCATGACCAAAGCCGCGCTCGAAATGCTTGCAAAAAGTTTGGTGCTCGAATTATCCCCATTAAATATTACCGTCAACGCCGTGGCCCCCGGCGCTACTGCTACGGAGCGCACCCTGGAGGACCAGGATTACGAAAAAACCTGGTCGCGCATTACCCCCATGGGCCGGCCCGGAACGGTAGAAGATGTAGCCAATGCGGTGCTGTTCCTTGTCTCCCCGCGTTCACGTCATATTACCGGTCAAACCATCATAGTAGACGGCGGCTGGGCGGCTACAAGCCCCTCGCCCTATTAAGACACGATTATAGGATTGAAAAGATAGATAGGATTACGCGGGCATCCATCCTGCACAATCTATAAAATCCCAAAATCGTGTCTTAGGCAACCCTCCCGCACCTTCCCCTCGTATTTGCTGTAACTGTTTGCGGCGTTTACTCTAATTATTTATAACCGGTGCGATTTTTATCAGGTGTATTAAACATACTTGATCAAAAAGAGCGGGCTCGTTTATTTCTGCTCGCCTTTTTGGATATTATCGTCAGCGCACTCGATATTGCTTTTCTTGCCTTTAGCGTATTGGTTATCAATTTCTATATTAAAAATGCCGGCCTGCCCCGCTTTTCATTCCTCCCAAAACAAATAGCCGATCAAAATTCTATTCTACTAATTAGTTTATTTTTTGTACTATTCGGTATAAAAAATATATTTGCTTATTGGATATCCACCCACCAGTTCAAATTTATTTATGCTGTAGCTTCAAGATTATCCAAAAGGAACATCTACAGGTATCTTCGCGACGATTATTTGAATTATATCAATATAGATTCCTCGCTTAATATCTACAAGATAAGCCACCAGCCTATCGAGTTCAGTACCTACATGCTCACTAACCTGCAGCAGGTGATATCGCAAAGCGTGCTTATACTTTTTAGTGTCGTGGCAATTCTTTGTTACAACGCCGTACTTTTCTTTCTTCTGTTACTGCTTCTAATACCCGCTGTAGCTATTATTGGCCTGGTACTTAAACAACGCCTGAAACGTTTGCGGCAAAATATCAAAAGAAGAAGCGCCGACACCCTAAAAAATCTGAAAGAGGCGCTTGCCGGGTATATCGAAAGCAATATTTATAACAAGGATGATTTTTTTGCCGATCGCTATTACACGCGGCAGGCGCAATTGAACAACGACATGCGCTTACAACAAACATTGCAGGGCCTTCCTTCGCGGCTGATCGAGATATTTGCCATTTTCGGCTTGTTTATTTTGATCGTTATTAACAGGTGGTTGGGGAGCAGTGCTGCTATCGATTTGCTAACCGTGGGCATATTTATGGCAGCGGCTTATAAGATCATACCCGGTGTAGTGAAAATATTGAACAGTGCCGGCCAAATGAAAACTTACGGGTTTATATTAAATGACCTGGCTTTGCATGGCGAAACCGAAAAAGACCGGATCAGCCCCCCGGCGGAAAACATTAGCTCCGTCGGTTTTGAAAAGATCCAATTTAAATATAACCACCAACCTGTATTAACCGGCGTTAGCGGCCAATTGCTGCCCGGCGACTTTGCCGGTATTTCCGCCGGGTCGGGGCGGGGTAAAACCACCCTGCTCAGCATTTTGCTTGGTTTTCTTGAACAGGAAGAGGGAACTGTCAGCGTCAACAACAGGATCGTAAGCGCGGAAGAACGGAAAGGATACAGGAGCCGTTTTGCATATATTAAACAACAACCGTTTTTAATTCACGATACACTCGCAAAAAACATCACGCTTGCTGACAATTATGATGAATTGAAGCTGGATGAAGTGATCGCCTTTTGCGGGTTAGACAGTATGTTGAGCTGTTATCCTGAAGGGATACATTTTCTCATCACCGAAAATGGTAAGAACTTAAGCGGGGGGCAAAGGCAGCGCATCATGCTGGCACGGGCCTTATATCACGGATTCGACTTCCTGATTTTGGATGAACCATTCGGTGAAATGGATCAACAATCGGAGAACTTAATTTTAGGAAAACTGCAAAGCCTTGCTAATCAGGGAAAAATAATTTTATTTATCACACACAATCAGGCGAGTTTATTGTTTTGTAACAAATTGATTACTATTGATGACTAAGCAGGATACCCTGGTGATCCTCAGCCCGGGTTTCCCCGAAAATGAGGCAGATAGTACTTGTATTCCTGCGCAACAGGTTTTCGTCCGAAACCTGAAAAAGAACTTTCCCGCGTTAAACATAGTCGTGCTTGCCTTTCAGTATCCCTTCGCTTCGTCGCGTTACCGGTGGTGGGGCGTAACGGTATTCTCCTTTGGCGGGAAAAACAGGGGAGGTGTATTTCGCCTGCTTGTTTGGATACGTGTTTGGCTAAAATTGAGGAAATTAAAACGTAAGCACCGCCTTGTCGGCTTACTTAGCTTCTGGATGGGCGAATGTACGCTGGTAGCGTCCCGTTTTGCCAGGTGGCACAAAGTGAAACATTTTAGCTGGGTACTTGGGCAGGACGCCAAGTTGTGGAACAAATATTTCGATCGCATTAAACCCCGGGCCGGATCGCTCATCGCGCTATCCGATTTCATCGCGGCTGAATTTAACAGGAATTACGATATTAAGCCAGCTCACGTTATACCGGTTGGTATCGACCCGGCAATGTTTAATTTGCCTGCGACTGAGCGGGATATAGATGTTTTAGGCGCGGGGTCGCTTATTCCTTTGAAGCAATATTTCCTGCTGGTAAATATCGTGGGCGTTTTGCGCGAAACACGTCCAGGTATTAAGGCGATCATTTGCGGCGATGGTCCGGAAATGGAATCGTTAAGAACGATGGTGAGAAACCTCGGCCTGGAAAGTAACGTAACCCTCATGGGCGAATTGGAACATAAGGATGTACTGGACATGATGGGGCGTGCAAAAATATTTGTACATACATCGGCCTATGAAGGCTTTGGCGTAGTTTGCCTTGAGGCGTTATACGCCGGCGCGCAAGTGGTAAGTTTTGTGAAACCCATGGATGCGGAGATCAGGAACTGGCATTTTGCTCACATGCAGGACGATATGCTAAAGATTGTAAAGGGTCTTCTGGATGATCCTGGTATCGACCATACTCCGGTAATACCTTATCTTGCAGATGATAGCAGTAAAGCTATAATGGACTTGTTTGGTTATAACGAGGCCGCTATTTGATGAATTTTAGAAGCGATAGCCCCGAAGGACAAAGTGGTTTTAAAATGATCGAGGGAAAGTTTTTGCTTTTCATCTAAATCTATTTCGGTCGTTTTCTTCAACACGGATAACAAAGCTTCTTCGTTTCCGGGTTCATACAACAAACCGCATTTGCCACGGTTGGTGATCATTCTGAAAGAAGCAATATCCGTAACTACAGGCATGCAACCGCACGACATAGCTTCGCACACCGCAGTTCCGCTGCCTTCATAATGCGACCCGGACAGGATCACATCAGCACTGTTAAACCAGTCTTGCAGCTCACAGTGAGGCAGTCGGCCCACTAAAACTACATTGTCCTTTTGCGGCGATGTATCCAACAAGTCCTTCAACTGCTCCAATAACTCTTCGGTGTGATAAAGCATGTATAAACGAGCCGAAGATTTAACTTTCGCAAAACGTAAAAAGGCTTTTACCACGGTAATAGGGTCTTTATTAGCATTCAGCCTGCCAACCCACAGGAAAATAGGCTCGCCGCTTGCCCCGGTACGCTTTCTTGCCAAATCCTTATTCGTTGGCAAAAATACAGACGATACTTCCATTACCTCGTATATTTTTGTTGCCGAAGAAATATTACCATTAACCACCCATTCGGCACCTAATTCATGCGAGGCAAACAGGTAAGCGTCGATGCAACGGTCCGCTAAGCGCTGCGCATATTTTTTAAGCCCTTTCATCGGTCTTTCGGCATGGTTCTGAACGATGATCTTTATCTTTTTTCCTGCCAGCAGTCGCAGTTGTATAACCTGTAGCGGGAATTGAAAGCTTTGTATTACAACTACTTCCGGATTTTGAGCCAGGATAAACTTGTTAAGCCTGATAGGGAACAGCAAACCGGCACGGGAGTACTGTTTAAAAATATAATTAACCCCGGCCTTTTCGTATTTGCCTTCGTACGCTATTTGTTCGATGCTTGTCACATCGTTTTTTTTAGCCAGGGCCTCCAGCATGCCGGTATAAATCCCGATGCGTTCTATCCATGCCCCCGGATCTGTAAATCCCCTGGTAGAAATGTAGCTGGCAAAGACAAATTTCATGTGCGAATGTAGCTCGTTTGGTTAGAAAATATCAATGTCGGCAAAGGTGAACTTTATTTTTTCGAGCGGTATGTGCGAACCCATATCTTTAAATAAGACATAGTAGGACGGGATAGCTTCATAGCGTTCTGCGAATAGCGAAGCAAGCTGTGTTTGATGGCTTGTATGAAACAGAATGCGTTGTACGCCGAGCCGGAAGGCGAGCTTATGCAACTCGTCCATCATGCTGTCAAACTCTATGGCATCACAGCTAATATCGCCTACAATAAGCCCGTTGCGTATTTTTATCCACAGCAAAGCATTTCCTATTTTAATTACGTGTGTTGGATGGTAGGCTTTGTATTTTAAATAATGGGCATTGCGGTTTACCCCGGCGAATCCATTTTTGATGACAGAGTTTTCGACACCGTTGACTGCCGCCAGGTAAGGTTTCAGCACACGGGCTTCATGACGCTTGTAAAACCTGCGTGTAAACGGGATTTTCTTTGCCAGCCTTTCTACTGGTATAAAACTTACCGGAATGATATAGCAATCCATCATTTCGGTCATTTGCAGCTTAAGTTTCACCAGGAAAGCATGGAGCGAGTTCTGGCTTGGGAACCCAAACACAAGCACTATACCTTCGTCGCGGCACAGGTCGAAGGTCAAATTGGCCAATTGAACAAACAGGTTTTTGAAACTATACCTTGGGTGCGTTATCGTATCAGCCGATTGGGCAGCCAAATGCAGCTCGTTACCGTACCGGATAAAACAAGGGACAACGCCGTAAAAAGAGATTGGAGCATGCTGCATATCATAAGCGATATACCCAATATGCTGAACACCGGTGTAGGCAGTATCATATTTTTTTTCATAGTACCCGGGTGCATGGTTTTTCCGGTAAACGGCCCTGTGTAGCAGGTCAAGGTCGGACAGGTTATTTTTGTTCAGCCTTTCGATCGTATATTCCCGTGCCTTGTTATTATCGCTCATGTCATGCGGCGGTTAGAATAGCGTGCACCCGGCTGATGAGCAGCGGCAATAGAACTATCGTCAAATATGTTTTTATTACAATGCTTTTGTGATCTTTTGACGATAACTGCCCGGGAGCTGGCAACACTGAATAACCATTTTTCTTAACCTCGCCGGCCGTTTCGCGAGTATAAACGGGACGGGGAAATGCGAGGCAATGTATCGTTTTATAAACTACCTTTTCCCGGAATTGTTTTGCCCGGCAACCGGTGTAAGTGGGCTTGTTCTCTCTGAAGGGGGCCAGCGGATACAAGTTCATCATCATCTCAGCTTTAACATCACCTGACGTTTCCTATAATAAAGATAATACATACTTGTCACTATTCCCAAAGTTATTGTCCCGCTTTTCATCCAGCTGTTTTTGATAGCAAGCGACATTTTCTTAGATAACCGGGAAGCTTACCCCGCGGTAAAATTCACTTATCCTGTGCATCAGTTGTGGTAAATTGCCCGAAACATACTTACATGCCGTTTTAATGTAAACGCGCCCATAATTATCCAGGTCTATACTTTTCAATTGGGTATAGAGGTCCTCATCAAAAAGGACGATATGTCCTTTGTGTACAACCATTAATATATCTTCCGGGTTCAGCATAAAAAATGCTTCGGTTGCTGATGCGCCTTTTCTTTCCCTTGCTACAACGATATCGGCGTCCCTTCCTTCCGCAATTTTCCCGGTCTGCAGTTTCCAGGTATTTGCCGCGTTAGTGGTAAGGGTTTCAAATAATTCAATATCTGTTAATTGTTTGGTGGCCTTTGCCTTGCGGATATGCTCCCACAGGTTCCAGTTACCCGTTAAGGTCGAATCCGTACCGAACATGATAGGTACATTCTCTTTCAACTGTGCCACGGGTGCTGTTTTACCAAGTAAAAAATAATTTGACTCGGGACACCAAACCAGGGCCTTTAACGATTGTGCCTGTTCCTCGTTCATCGCAACGCCGTGTATGCCAATAATGTCCCTTTTTAAAACATTGCGCCCGATTAGCTTGTCGATCTCTTTTGCAGACGCCTCATCAATACCTTCGCCGGTATGAATAGCTACCGGTAGATTCATTTTAAGCGGGTTGTTCAGCGATAGCCACCATTTTTTTTCAAATTGTACGGAATGTATGCACTGGCAATTCTCAAACACTGAAATGGGCCCTGCATGTTTTTTGATTTTTTTACCATGGTTTACCACGGTTGTAACACCGTTCAGCAAGTTTTTATAAATACCCCACTGTTCGCGCAAGCCAATTGGTACTTTCATCACCCGTTCTATCTTGTCCTTATAGGTTTTATGGATGTACCTTCCCCATTCCGTATAGTTTCTATAGGTTCGGTCGCCAAGCGCTGGGAAAAGGTTAAAATCCAGGTGGTCGTGCGAGTTGATCAATCCCGGAAAAACGATCGCATTTTTAAATTCCAGGTTGAACTCTCCCGGTACATGCCCCAGCGGCGAGGCCCAAATATTTGCGATCCGGCCGTCTGCTACCCGGATATTCACCGGGGCGCCTGTAATTGCCATTTTTAAATTATTCAGGATCATTACCCCGTTTCAAGTGAACGCCATAGATCACCGGGAACCCTTTAAATTGCTCATAAACAGGCAACGCATTTTGTTCGGCGTAATAGCTCCGGGTTGTTTCATCAATTTTGAATTCTTCCTCCTTCACTATATTAAATCCATTGCCCTGTAAAACATCCTTAATGGTTTCTACCGGGTATACATAGTTACGTACAGCCAGGCTCTTATTTTTATATCTGAATGTTCTTTTGCCACCAAAAGCGAGCATCTTGGGATGAAAATCGGTAATAACGATCTCCGCATCGGCTTTCAGTATCTCGCACCAACGGTTCAGGGCCCGCTCCAGGTTCCCGATGTGTGCTACGGTAAGAGTGGATAGAATAACATCAAACGGGGCATTGCGCGCCTCCATGAAGAGGTCGTCCGTGATCTTGTACGCGTACGCTGCCGGGTATTTTTCCTTTAGCCTGGCCAGCATGCCGTCCGACACGTCGAACCCGGTAAGCAGGGCCGGGTTTTTGGCTAATATTTTGTTCCAATGCCTCCCCGTACCGCAACCAATATCTGCGACATTCTTATTTTCCAGTTCAATCGATTTTAAGAGTTTGCTGAAAAGCACCTCGTCAAGGTCAAGCATCAGGTTGCCGGGCTGCCTGTCGTAATTTGCCGACCACAGATCGTATGCGTCTGCCGATTCTTTCTCCGGAACATCAGGCTTTAAAATGCGCCGGCTGATATAGTTTTTAATTGCGGGGATCAAGTGCTATTAGCTTATTATTTGGGTTACGGGTGCTTTTTAGCAAGGGTTGCCATGCTTGATTTTTATTTCGCTCAGCAGGCAACCCGGCAATTTTCAAAAACGTAACTATTTATGACGTGGAGCATAATTAATCGCTTGGTTGTTCCTGTTTTATTAGCTGTTTAGTAACGATGGGTTTCGGCCCATCGTTATTTAGAATATTGGTCCTATATGAATAAGATCCTGTTATTTAATCCAAAAAGCGCGGTTGCCAAACACCGGATACCAAATTCCATATTAAGTATCGCTGCATCTGTGGAGGGGAGATATGAATGGGCCATTGTGGATGGTAATTGCGAGGCTGATCCCTTAGCCAAATTGGAAAGTTACCTTGAAACCGGCGAATTCAAATATATCGGCTTTACCATTATGCCTGGGCCGCAGCTAAAACAGGGCATTCCGTTTGCTAAAGCTATAAAGGAAAAATTTCCGGGGACAGTTATGATCTGGGGAGGATATTTTCCTTCCACCCAGCCAAAGGCCGTCCTCGAATCACGGTATGTCGATTTTGTGATCAATGGTCCCGGCGATCATGCCTTCCCGGCCCTTATAGATGCCCTGGAAAAAGGTACACCATACGAGTTTATCAAAAATGTGATCTATTATGCCAATGGCGATATCATCAAAAACCCAAAGGAAGACCTGTTTGAACAGGACCCCCTGCCGCCATTACCTTACGATAAACTGAACAATTTTTACGCGATAGATAAATGGTACCTGGGGCGCACCTATTTGGGCGAACGCACCATGGCTTATCATTCCAGCATAGGCTGCCCGTTTACCTGTTCGTTTTGTGCTGTAGTGCCGATATATGAAGCGCGCTGGAAAGCCAAATCGGCAAAGAATGTATATAACGACGTTAAATACATCAAAGATAAATGGGGGGCTGATGCTATCGAGTTTCACGATAATAATTTCTTTGTTTCCGAAAAGCGTACCGTTGAATTTTCGAAACTGATCAAACCCGAAAAGATGTCGTGGTGGGGAATGGCGCGTATCGACACGATGGATAAGTTCAGCGATGTGTCGCTTGCCGCCGTTCGCGAAGGCGGTTGCAAGATCATCTTCTTCGGTGCCGAAAGCGGGAACAACCTGATCCTGGAACAATTGGATAAAGGCGGTACCCAAACCGGCGACCAGATCATTCGCTTTGCGGAACGGTTAAAGAAATTCGACATTATTCCCGAATATTCCTTTGTACTGGGCACACCCGCGCCAACCGCTAAACAGGTTGAGGAACAGATTGATTTTGAGATAGATTTTATAAAAAAGGTTAAGGCGGTAAACCCGCGCACCGAAATTGTGCTGTACACCTATAGCCCGGTGCCGACTGAAGGATCGGCGCTTTTCAAACAGGTGCAGCAACAGGGATTCAAATACCCGCAGGCTTTGGAAGATTGGATAAGCCCGGCCTGGGAGAATTTCGACATGCGCAAAAACCCTTTGACACCATGGCTCACCCCGGAAATGATAGATAAGATCAGGAACTTCGAAACGGTTCTGAACGGCGTATATCCAACCGTAACCGATATACGCCTTAATGATCTTAAACGCAGGGCCATTAAACTGGTGGCCGGCGTGCGTTACAAGGTAAATATGTATAAATACCCCTACGAGATAAAATTGTTGCAACGGATGTGGAAATACCGCCAGCCGGAGATACAGGGTTTTTAAAAAAAGCGTATTTGTAAAGCCGATAAATGTTAACTAAAACGCAGCCGATAGTTAAAACCGATTTCGAGGACCTTTACCTTGCTGTAAGGAAACTTGAAAAAAGGGTATATACTGATGAGCAGTTACGCACGCTGCCGGATATCGCCCCGTTGCATGTACATGCCGCTGAATGGGATATACGCAAGCGCTCATCCCGGCGGCTGATAAGTTACCTGCGGAAAAAAGGGCGGTCGCTGCGGATATTGGAAGTGGGTTGCGGCAATGGCTGGTTATCAGCCAAACTGGCTGAAATTGCCGGTGCTGATGTTATCGGGCTGGATATCAACCAGGCCGAGATTAGCCAGGCCAGCAGGGTGTTTGTAAAAGATAACCTTGAATTTGTTTACGACGTTTTTAACGATGATACCTTTGCTGATTTTAAGTTCGACGTGATCGTGTTCGCCGCGTCAATTCAATATTTTCCTTCTGTCAAATCCATTATGGACCAGGCGCTTTCCATGTTGAACCCGGACGGCGAAGTACACATAATGGATACTCATTTTTACAAGCCTGAAGAAGTGGAAAGGGCAAATGCCCGAAGCCGCAATTATTATAACTCACTTGGGTTTCCTGAAATGGCCGGGCAATATTTTCATCACTCTATCGAGGAGCTTTCGGGTATGCAGCACCATATTTTGCTGAACCCGAACAGCATAATGCGCCTGCTGGATAAACGCGGACCGTTTCATTGGATCACTATTAATCAATAAAAATGGCGGCATTTTCCCTTCGTCATACCTATCATCGCTATAAAACCCTGCGCACACACCGCGTCACCGCGCTGCCCATCGTTATCCTGATGCCGCATAGCGCCTGCAATTGCCGATGCGTAATGTGCGATATATGGAAGGATAACAAAAACCTGCAGCAGCTTACCGAGGAGGACGTGGCAGGTTTACTTTTGTCGCTGGTTGAGTTAGGTACAAAGCAAGTAGTAATGTCAGGTGGTGAGGCGCTGCTTAACCAAAACTTTTTTCGTTTATGCGAAATACTGAATAAAGTGGGCATCAAAGTGTCCCTGCTTACCACCGGCCTGACGATAAAGCACCATGGGGATCAACTGCTTAAATGGGTGAACGATATCATCGTATCACTCGATGGCGATCAACAACTGCATGATGCGATCAGAAATATCCCGGGCGCTTTTCAAAAGCTGAAAGATGGTGTACAGTATATCCATAAATTAAACCCCAATTACAGGATCACAGCACGGACGGTGATCCATCGTCTCAACTTTTGGAACTGGCTTTCTGTTATTCATGAAGCAAAAGCCATGGGCCTGGACCAGGTCAGCTTTTTACCTGCCGACGTAAGCAGCCACGCCTTTAACCGGCAGATGGCCTGGGAAGAGCCGCGACAGCACGAAATATTGCTATCAGAAAAGGAGTTGCCCGAACTGCAAAGCGTGATCAGTAAAATGCTGAAAGAAAACAGTACGGATTTCTACACCCGTTTTATTGCTGAATCGCCGGAGAAGATACAGCAGATATATGCGTACTACGCTGCTTTTTACGGGCTGAACGCTTTTCCTTATAAACACTGCAACGCCCCCTGGGTGTCGGCGGTTATCGAGGCCGACGGCGCGGTACGCCCCTGTTTCTTTCATGATCCCATCGGGAACATCAGGCAAAATTCACTTACCCACATTCTTAACAGCGAAAACGCGGTAAATTTCCGCAAAACGCTGGATATGGATAAGAACGAAATATGTGTAAAGTGTGTTTGCTCGCTAAACCTTCCGCCCCGAATGAACCCTATTGTTTAATTCATTTTACCTTTCTGTTTGGAAGGGCCGCCGCCCGGCGCGGTGCAGCTCCGTTGCCATTTTTTTAATTATTTTTTGCACACCCAAAACTTAGGCAACCCATTATCAACCACTGGCGTAGTGCCTATAATGAAGCCGCAAAACAGCATCCTGTTTTCACATTCCTATTTCCTGCGTTTCGATCCAAAACAATGGTCGCTGGGGCAACCTTATCCGCCCTTAGGCACGCTTTATGCTGCGGCCTTAATGCGTCAGAACGGCTATAACGTGTCCCTTTTCGATGTGATGTTTGCTAATGGCCCGGAAGAAGTGATAGCTGCGCTTGATGAGCATCAACCCGGTTTTTTCGTAGTGTATGACGATGGCTTTAACTACCTCACCAAAATGTGCCTCACCAATATGCGCGTGGCCGCATTTGGTATGTGCAAAGTGGCCAGGTCACGTGGCTGCAAGGTCATTGTTTGCAGCTCTGATTCTACCGATCGTTATGAGAATTATTTGAGTGAAGGAGCGGATTTTGTCATCCTCGGCGAAGGGGAACACACCTT
Organism: Mucilaginibacter sp.; assembly: GCF_035492695.1. GTDB lineage: Bacteria > Bacteroidota > Bacteroidia > Sphingobacteriales > Sphingobacteriaceae > Mucilaginibacter. The sequence continues at coordinate 221,947 of NZ_DATJJC010000007.1, forward strand.
ATTAGAGCTTGCAGAAGCATTGAAAAGTGAAATACCCGATTTATCGCAAGTGATGGGCCTGGCTTATATGTATAAAGGTTGTGTTGTTAAAACCCCTCAACGCCCTGTATTGAAAGACCTGGATGCCCTGCCATTTCCCGCCTGGGACTTAGTGAACATGCAGCAATATCGGCAAAGCTGGCTGAAGCACGCGGGTTATTTTTCATTGAACATGAGTACCACACGCGGCTGCCCTTTCAAATGTAACTGGTGCGCAAAGCCCATTTACGGCAACCGTTATAATTCGCGCAGCCCGCAGAATGTAGTGGAAGAGATAAAAATGCTGAAAAACAGGTTTGATATGGACCACATTTGGTTTTGCGACGATATTTTCGGCCTTAAACCCGGCTGGGTATTGGAGTTTGCCAGGCTGATGGAAAAAGAAAAGATCAATATCAGGTTCAAGATCCAATCGCGTGCCGATCTGCTGCTGGAGGAAGAATTGGTGCATGCCCTGGCGGCGTCAGGGTGTGAAAATGCATGGATAGGCGCGGAAAGCGGTTCGCAAAAAATACTGGATGCCATGGACAAGGGCATTACCGTTCAGCAGATATTTACCGCTACCCGGCTGATGAAAGATGCCGGTATCAAACCGTCATTTTTTATCCAGTTTGGCTATCCGGGCGAGATGAAAGAAGATATCAGCAAAACCATCGATATGATCAATGCGCTCCTGCCTTTTGAGATCGGTATATCGGTATCATATCCTTTGCCGGGTACGGTGTTTTACGAAAGGGTAAAAGAACAGCTTAAAACCAAAACTAACTGGACCGATTCGGACGAGATGGCTTTGATGTTTAGCAATACTTTTCCGCCCACCTTTTATAAGCAGCTTCACCGCTACGTGCACCAGAATTACCATCAGCACCTGGCCCGCAACAGCGCAGTACAGTTGCTGAAAGATCCGTTAAGTTTTAATATGAAAAGACTTAGAAAAGCGCTGTCGGTATTTTATCACATGCCGGCTACGCTGATAGAGAAATTCAAACTAAACCGGCTTGAGAAAGCGCTTGCATGAGTTCGGCGGTAGACTATATTAACGAACAAAAAGCCGCCGAAGCATTTGGCGGCCAGTCCGCCGTGTTCGACGAAATTTATGGCGACGATACTATCATCGCTTACAAAAGAGAGCGTGTTCGCCGGCACGTATTAAAACGTATTAACCCCGGTGGTTCTATCCTCGAGCTAAATTGCGGTACCGGGGAGGACGCTGTTTTTTTTGCGGGCAAGGGGTACAAAGTACATGCAACAGATATCTCGGCAGGTATGCTTTACCAGCTGGTGCAAAAGATTGGTAAACATAAAATGAACAAAAAGGTCAGTTTCGAGCTTTGCTCATACACTAATTTGGCCGACCTGAAAAATAAAGGCCCGTTCGACCTCATATTTTCCAATTTTGCCGGCCTTAATTGCACCGGAGAACTTGATAGGGTGCTGGCGTCTTTGCCTCAATTACTTCATCCTGGTGGTATAATAACGTTTGTTGTCCTTCCCAAATTTTGCCTGTGGGAGACCTCGCTTATATTCAAGGGCAAGTTTCGTACAGCTTTCCGGCGATTCTTCAGCCGGCGGGGGCGAAAGGCGAGAGTAGAGGGAACATTTTTTAAATGCTGGTATTACAACCCCTCTTACATTACCCGGAAATTGAAAAAGGAATTCGACCTGGTTGGACTGGAAGGGCTATGCACCATAGTTCCCCCATCGTATATCGAAGGTTTTGCCGAAAAATACCCTAAAGCCTTCCGGTTCCTTAAAAAATGGGAAAACAAGCTGAAAACTAAGTGGCCCTGGCGAGTGGTGGGGGATTATTACATTATTTCGTTAAGGAAGAAATAGTTGCTGGCGCAGTTACAGTCTATGTTTAATGACAAAGTACTACTTTTTCTATTAGACGACGATACGCTCACACCGCTCCAGTACCTGCGACACTTTGTTCCGGTAATGCGCTAACAGCTTCATTTGAAAATTGGCCGGATCCGGCTTAGTGTAATGTTTGCCGGCATCCATCGCAAGTATGATTCCCCGGTTGTTCTTTTTCTTTAACAGCATTTTTTTGCGCCAGCGATTTGCAGTGATCCGCAGCAGCAAATTATCCAAAACATCGCCTGCGGGATTGTTAAAAATAAATTCGGCAATTTTTTTAAGCAGGGAATCCTTCACCGGTTTTGCACTTGCGATGCGAAGGTGTTTATTTGGCAGATATTCTCTTGTCCAGGTGTTCGCGTTAAAAAATTGCTCAAACATTGTGTCACCGTTCAGTGGGATCAATGTGGCAACCTCCGTAGCGGTATATATGTTTTTTTCGTGGATAAGAAGATCCTGCTCATCTATGTAATAATTCATGCAGAAATAATGCTCCCTTTTTACCAGGAAAGTCAGTTTCTTAAACAAATGCATCATGGTACGCGCTATCCATAACCTGTTTTTAGCCGTGATAATGAACAGGTCGATGTCCGAATCATTATCAGCGAAGTTTTTGGAAAGCGAGCCCGATATAGCGATACCCCGCACATAAGGGAATCGTATGAGCAAATCACCTACTTTTTTTGCGGTTGCAATTAATTTAGCAGCCTTAAAATTGCCTTTTTCGCGGCGTTCGATCAAAAAATAATCGTTACGCAACGTATAAAACTTGTCGAATTTGTGCACGTGCCTGTCAATCACAAGGCCGCGGCATGCGTATTCAAAATCTTCAACGGCGCATTTTACAGGCAAAAACAAATAGATCTCATCCATCGTCAGCGGGTAACTGAACAGGTCGAAGTAAGCGAGCGTGGCTAATATATTTCTCCTGAGATCTGACAAGACAGTATCAATTGGATTACTATAATGATGACGTGACAAGCACTTGATTGGTTGCCACCTTATCCGGATTTCGATGCTTTTTTACAGCTAAAACCGAATCTTCCTGCTGTGTACACCTGAATACAAGGAATGGAAAGAACAAGCTGTAAAATATTACCCCTTTATCCATGTCGAGCAAGTTTTCGGAAACGGATACAACGGCGACCAGCAGCATCAAGCTGAACAACATGATATCCTTTTTTCTGACGGACAGCCTGAAGCCATAGAATAACGTTGTAAGATAGGCCAGCAGCCCCCATATCCCTGACTTGATAAGCAGGCTTAGATACTGATCGTGGGCATTTAGCCCGTACAGGAACGACGTATAATACTTCTGCTCAAAATATTTTTCCTTCAGCAAGGGTATTTCCGAACCCGCGCCATGCCCCGTGACCGGCGCCTGTTTGATCAGGTCGACGGCGGCTCCCCATCTTAAAACACGGGACTCCACACTCAAATCATTTTTTGAGGCCGAGAAGTCTGCCTGAAACTCTGTCAGGTAACGCTCCCTGAAGGTGGCTGAATTGTATATCACCCCGGCAATTAATACCGTTACAGCAGCAGACGTTAAGATAAATCGTTTCCTGGCGGTTCCTGTTAAAATAAACAATGGGAAAGCGATATTTATAATAAGAAAAAGGGCTATAAATATAGATTTTGACCCCAACTGGATGATCCCGACAAGTAATATCATGGAGATGATGCTGTAAAAAATTTTATATGCACGACTCCTTTCCTTAATAAACAATGAAAGCATAAATACCAGCGCCAGCGCCACCTGCAGCGACAAATACGTGGCATGTATATTTATCGGCTCCGAAAAGTTATGGTTAGTGAATGCAGCCGAAAATATCGTCGATACGGGTAAATGGTAAAATTTTAATGTTATTACGGCATTTATATACAGGTAAATAATAGTGGCGGCAATACCCAGTGAAAAAATGAGCAGTAAGCGCCGTCCATATTTTTTCAGGTCGATTGGATTGATGCAAAAGAGGATAGGTATTATAAAAATAGTTATGTCAAGCTCCCATTCCCTGAAAGCTGAATTTTTATCCGCTGTATAAATAGTGCTGATAGCCGTAACAAAAAATACCGACTGCAAAACGAGTGTTCGCCATGTAAATGCCGGTTTTAATGTCACCCTGTTAAAATGTATAAAGGTGTGTATTGCAAAGCTGCCGAGGATCAAATGACTGTAAAAGCGATCAAAAGGCAGGCTGACCAGCAAAAGCGCCAGGTGATAATAACTGATCTTGTTTGCCAGGCTACCCCCGGGTAGCAACAATTCCTTCATGGTTCTTCCGTTCGTAACATTCCACAATAAACGACTCATATTCATCTACGATCTTTCCCCAGTTAAACTGGAAGGCTATTTTGTTAAGGTTGTTCCGCACCATTAATTGCTCGTTTCCTGTGCGCTGCACGGTTTCCACTATTTCACGTACTTCATGAGCATTTGAAAAATAAAATGCATCGGCGTTCAGCACCGACTTATTGAAAGGATTGTTATGCGCGGCTATCAACGCCTCGCTCGCCATAGCCTCCAGCAAGGATGGATTGGTTCCACCCACACTATGTCCGTGGAAATACAGGTAGGAATTATTTTGTAAGGCCCGCACTTTTCCATTATCGAATATGGCTCCTTTGAAACTAATGCGCTCATCATTTTTAAAACGATGGCTGATGAATTGTCCAAAACGGTTGCTTGTGTCGCCCAAAACCATAAATTTTCGCCGCGAATTGCTGTTGTTAAAACCCTCCAGTATCGTCTCTATATTATTTTCGGGTTCCATTCGTGCCATCAGCAAAAAGTAGTCCTCTCTTAATGCATCATTTTTGCTTACCTGCTCGCGCTCCTTTTCTGAATAGACATCCGCGCCGTAGGGAATATATTCACTGTGAATGCGGTACTTGTTTTCCAGGTACTCTTTGATCACCCTCGAATCGGAAATATAAAACTGGCTGTGTTTTACCGCCAGTTTTTCGGCGTATTTAAGGAAACGCTGTACAGGTTTTGAATACTTGGAACGTTTCCATTCGAGCCCGTCCATATTGGTAATGATAGTGCTATTTGGCGGGTATAGCTTACCCCATACCGAACAACTTGTATAGCCCATAAGGAGCACGACATCAAACTTTTGCCTGCGGGCGTCTATCAGGCAATTCAGGTCATAAATAAATTGGCCGGCCGTCCCTATCACGTATTCCGGGTCGTAGCAATGGCGAATATTGACACCGTTCCATGTGTTGGCATTATAAGGGTGATTATGCGAATTATAAACTGTTACCGAATGCCCGCGTTTTACCAGGCCCGCCGATACATATTCAGATATATGCTCAAACCCCCCGTAATGATTCGGGATACCGCGCGTTCCTAAAATGGCAATTTTTAAGTTCTTCATAAGTTAATATTTTGATAAGCTTTATAAGTTTCCAGGGCAGCCTGTTGCCAGGTGTACTTTTTTAGTATCGCTTCGTGCAGGGTGTCATTATAATCGCTAAGGCTTGCCTGTTCTACTGCCGAGCGTATATTTTGCGGATCGGCAGGATCGCAATACCATGCGTTATTGCCGAAGTATTCCTTTGCATCACCTTTGCCGGTTATCACAACATTGCAGCCCATTGCAGCTGCTTCCAACGAACTGAGGCCCGTAGTTTCGAACCAGCTTGGCAGTATGTGCACTTTAGCCTTTTGATAGTATGTCACTAATCCCGCCTGGGGTATATGATCAACAAAGGTGATATTGGCGGCGGCTATGCGTCGGCATTCGTCGTAGTAGGCTTTTTGATTTGGTGCGTGTGAGCCAATAAGCACAAGTTTGAAATGCGTATTATTAAGCGCCCTGATCAAATTCAGCTGATTTTTTATGCCTTCTATCCGGGCCACGCACAGCACCATTTTGCCGTCTTTTTGTACAGAACTATCCCTTCGGAACAGGGTATTGTCTATACCATTTGGTACGATGGCGTATTTAACCTTGCAAGGGTAAGTTTGCGTTATACGTTCGTATTCTGATACTGAATTTGGCAATATCATCGCCGAATTTTTTAATACCCGGATAATGCTGTTCCGTTGCCCGCGCCATAAATATTCAGGCCCTGGCAGGTAATCATTCCCTTTAAGCCAGCGTGCTATCGCTTTAACATATTCGATACCGTCGCCCGGCATCAGGTTAAATAGCACGCTTATGCCTTTACGGTATTGCTTATCATACTCGCTGTAATTACATAGTATGGTAGATATCACAAACGGTTTTTGCCCTTTTTTGCTGTGGCGCAAAATATCTGCGGGCCTGGTTAGATTAAAAAAATGCAGCAGGTTGTACCTGTCATAGTCAATATCTTCATCTGCCAGTTTTATTTCCGCTGAGATACCCATATTTTGAAGGTGCCGTGCAGTTTCTTTTACCTGCACAGTATCACCGCCGGGAACACGATAGAGTGTCGACCGCGTAATAAAGGCCACCTTGATATCCAATCTTTTCATCACAAACGATTTGGGCTTAATTTGTGCAGCCAGGCAATAAACGACTCGGGCAAATAGCTTGCAGCATAAAGCAGGTAATTGTCGAAACGTAACGGCCTTATGCTGATGGCTTGTCTAACATGCACACGCGCTTTTTTTGGCTGATAGTTATTGGCCAGGAATTTCTTACCGCAAAGGGCGTGGTAAGCGCCTTCCTTTATTTTTCGTACATCCTGTCGTTTGATGATCTCAAGCAGTTCATTCCCTTCTTCCTCGGTGATAGAACCACGTGTAGTGGCCTGTCGCTTTAACTGCCTGAAACGCTCGCCGCGCCACTTCTCGTCAATCGTTGCGGACGACGCATTAAGTCGCACTTTGATAAGCGGTTCACGCAAATTTTGCATCTTTCCCACCTTGGCCAGGTTGGTCCAAAGTAAGTAATCCTCAAAATTGTGAGCGTGAATATTATAACCACCTGCCCTGATCACGGCTTCCCTGCGATACATGACAGCTGAATGGATGAACGGGCAGTATACATACAGGTTATCCCGCACTTCGTCATCGGAGTGTGCAATACATTTAAAGCAGAACAGGAATTCGCCATGCTCCAAAATGTAATCAGCATCGCTGCCTACCAACACATATTCGGGATGATCATACAGAAAGTTGAATTGGGTTTCCAATCTTGTTGGGTCGCAAATATCATCAGCATCAAACCGGGCAATTAATGGTGCATTAGCCAGCTTCAAACCGGTATTGAGGGAATCAGCAACACCTTTATGTTCGCAGTTTACAAAGGCGACCCGTGGGTCAGTAAACGATAGTGCTATTTCTGCAGTGTCATCCGTCGAACCATCGTTTATAATAAGCAGTTCGAAATTGGTGAAGGTTTGTTGCAACATCGAATCTACCGCCTCGCGCAAGTATTTAGCCGCGTTGTATGCAGGCATCAGCACCGTTATTTCGGGGCGTTCAGTTTGCATGACTGGGGTTTAATTTAGTGTAACTTTCCTTGATATTTAGCAGCATCAGCAATTCGAACAACAGGATCACCGACAATTGTTCGAACCAGTAATCTGTGGTCAATACAGCAAGCAGCATGATGAACATGGGGATGCCGTACGTGAGTTTTTTATAGTGTTGGGCAAAGTACCACAAGTAACATACTGAAAAACACAATACCCCAAGAAGGCCATATTCGGCTAATAACTGATCGTATACCGACCCGGGATAATTGGTTAGTGACTGGTAATCTGATTTTTTGCTGAAGAAACTTAGATACAGATCAAGATGGTTAGTAAGAAAATCAGTATTGACGTAAGTATACTGATGAGGATAACCACCGGCCAGCCCGATGCCACTCGCCCTGAAAGCGAGTTTAGATGAGAAATTTCCTACACCATTGCCGGCGATCAATTTGATCGGGTGAGCCTTCAAAAAATTAATGGTCTGGTTGGAGGCGATCATCTTACCCATCTTTCGGGGAGCCTCGCCTCCATCTCCCGAAAGTGGCAATACAGCCTTATGCCGGTCAATATATCCAAGCAATTGTCTTTGATAGGCTGTTGTTTCGGCCGCATGCTGGTAAGGGCTCAAAAGAATATTCACGCCCGGCACAATTATCCGCCCGCCTGATGTCCTTATCGGGTATCTGGGTGGTTGGGGCATGGGGTTGGGGTAAACCGCAAGGAATACGCTGTCAAGGTAACCACGAGCTGTTTTTTCCCTTCTTTCTTCAGGTGTTAGAGTACTATCTGGTCTAAGGGTAATATAGGGTAGTGGCTTTACCGGTGATTTTTTTACTATTGGTTGTGGAAAAAAGTTGTTCTTAATGGTTTCGTGCACATAGACATAACTTTGCGGTGATATTTTGACCGCGAATAATACGAGGAACATAAAACATATTGATACCAGGCTTTTTTGGTCTCTACTGCTTTTGATAATCAGTATCGCCAGCAGGACGGCCGAAAGCAAAATATTGATAAAGTTGCTGCCGGTAAGCAACAAAACAGCCATGCATAATAGTAGCATGGCGGTGTTTTTTTTGCTTAGAAAGTAAATAACGCCAAAAGCACTTAAAACCGCGTTTGTGGTCGAGGTATCAAATGTGAGCCCCCTGATGTAATCGCCGGTGCCAATGAAATATTTCTGGTGTTGGCCCTGGTAGGTGTAGGGATTGAGATAGCCTGTTTCATATACGATAGCCGCGATGTTGATAAACGATAACAACGCATTCAGGATAAAAAATAAGATAAGGGTGCGGTGGATGGTTTCTGTATCGTGGTTATCTACCGAAAGCTTTACCTGGTGCATAGCCAGGATGCACAGCAGCCAAAAGCCGATGCCGGTAACTAAAACCAGGCTGTAATTAAGGCTGTGGTTTCCGCCGATGAGCCAGTCGAGTATGGCTATACCTATAACTGCCGGGTAAAAAAGTGGTAGCCTTGAGTTTTTGAGACTGAAACCAAATTTGAAGTCGAACTGCAGCAAATAAATAAGTACAATAGCCGCGACTTTTACGATCAGCTTGACATCAAGAAAAAGTACCAGGAATAAAAGTAGTTTCCAGTCGGCAAGGTTTTTTAGCCGGTTTAAATTATAAGAAGTGGTGCCCGTAACCATTTAGGAATATCCTTGTTTATACAGGGGGTTACGGCACCAAAATTTGATTGGTTGCCTGTGGAAATAGTAATTTGACGGGCCTGTAATTTAATGTCAGAATAAAGACCTTATGCTTTTTATATCAGTTGACCTTACCCGCATGGTCAAAATAAGCAGGATGATAAAAGTGGCTATTGCAAACCCTATTGATATCGTGTTATTTGTGAAAAGTGCGCGTGCAGTAAGGACACTTATGGAGGCGCATCCCACGCATATTAATAAATTATATATACCTGTATTCAGCACTTTTATCTCATTCTTGCTTAAGTAGTAAATAGACTGGGCTATAAAGCCCGCCAAACATGCTATGGCAGCGCCTTCGTTTTTATATAACGGTATCAGGATAATATCGCACGTAATATTCACACAAAGGGTAATTACGAACGCACGTAATATCAGCTTTAACTGCCCCTTTGCAAAATAGATGGTCCAAAGCAGGTTGCAAAGGTATTGCAGCGGGATACACAGGGACAATAGGAAAATTGTTCGCTCATTTACTGATCCGTATTTGCCGTGTGTAAGCGGATCGATAAACGGCGTCCAGCAGATATTAACTAACAAAATGGTAAAAGATGCAACCACCATTTCGGCCCGGGCAAGTAATTTTAAGTTTGCGGGGTTAGGAGAGCCATTTTTGAATATCCGGGTAAACCAGGGTATCAGTACCGGGGCAATAGCCAGTAGCGGCAAACCTGATAGTTCAAAAACTTTATAAGCAAAGCTATATTCGGCCAATTTTAGGGCGGATACAAATATCCCTATGAATATCCAGTCGAACCGTGCAAGTGCTGATGTGATGAGCACGACACCCAATTGCGGCAACGATTCCTTCAAAAGCGTCAGGTAGGCTTTCCCGTTCCATTGCAACGCAGCAGGTAAACCAGTTTCCTTTTTGAAAATATAAATCCCGGTTAACAGCTCCAGTACATCGCCACCGACAAATACAAAAAGTACTGTTTGCAGATTTACGAGGTGTAATAATGATAGGACGATCAATCCGATTGCGCGAGAGAGATTCGTAACCACGCACATCCTCGCAAGCAGCCCGAAACGTTCCATCCCGACAGCTACCTGTTTGAACGGCATAGAGAAATGTATAGCTGTTTTCCCGATGCCGATCAGCAGCACTATGTTATAATAGCTGATGTGGGACGAAAAGAACAAGCGGCCCAGCAACAGCAAACTATAAAACAGGCAGCCCGTTATCAGCACATGAATTATGTAAAGCGACAAAACCTGTTGCGGACTGTCACCCCCTGCTATCTTACGCACAGATACCTGTTCTATTCCAAACGCCAGGATGCTGAACGAGGTTAACATCAGTGCCAGGGCAAGGTTTATTTCGCCAAAGGTATTCTTATCAAGGCCGACCGAAAGGACATAAAAAATAACAAGGCCGGATAATTGATTAATGACAAGCTGTAAAGTATTGGCCGAAAGATTTTTTACCAGCTTTGCTTTCATTAAAGGGTTTGGTTGTTTGTTAGGCCAAAAGTATGTATTCTTAACCACGACAGACTTAAGAGTAAAAACTTCCGGTTTCAGGACTTATCAATACTCTACCACCAAATTGTCCTTAACAGCATGCGATTCGGGATAGCTGCTTTTTGTAAGCTTTTGAAGCAGGCGGTATTTTAAGAAAGTATGCCTGGCAATGCTCCGGGCAATTTGCCAGCCTTCGCGCCCATCCAGGAAACCTAAAAATATGATATAATTTTTAAAAAAATGAAAGGCCGGTGCCAGGTATAGCTTTACTAAGCTTCCCCGCTCGCCAAACAAAAAATATTTTTCAGCACTTAGTTTAGCATAATGGACAGTTTTGTCAGAACATTCCTGGTTGTCTTTTACTGAAAAGTGGTGAATGTGCCCTTTCAGTTTTTTAACTTTAATTACGGGCGACAGTATTAACGATTCGTGTACAGGCGGTTCGTTCCATCGCACTAATTGACGGTTAAACAATCGGATATGATGATCTCGGCCCCAGGCGCCAAACCTTATAGGTTTTTTGCCGTAATACGATTTGAAAGCAATATCATAAACTACCTCCCGGTTATGCAGCGTCAGGTTGCGCAAGTCTCGTATCAGTTCCTCGTCGGGCATCTCATCCGCATCAATACTTAATATCCAGTCGTGCTTTGCATAATAAATGCCTTTGTTTTTGTTAGCCCCATACCCATCCCAATCCTCGTGATAGACATAGCATCCTTTGCGAAAGGCGATGGATGCCGTTCCATCGGTGCTCTCATTATCAACCACGATGATATCGTCGCTTATTAATCGGCATGCTTTAATGCACCGGGCGATGGAATCAGCCTCGTTTTTTGTAATGATAACAACAGAGATCGGGGTCATCAGATATATATTTGTAGTTATCACGCTGCGGGCAAAACAAAGGTTGCCTGTGCCGATAAATTATTGGGGATGTTTGGTATTGAACCGGTTATTATCCCTAAATTTAATTAATACCCAAGGTATTATAAATGCATTGAAAGTCATTTTCAAAATAATTACTTGATAATAAGTGTATTACGTGAATATTGTTGGCCTTAGGCAACCTTTTTTTGCGATTGGACGTGATAACGGGTGATAAGGTTAATATAATAAAACGGTGATGACCCTATGGGTGAACAAGAGTTACACCAACTGATCAGCGGCTGTATAAGCAAGGACAGAAGTAGTCAGAAAATGCTGTACAAAGTATTTTATGGCTTCTCTATGGGTATATGTCTGCGCTACGCCAATAACCGCGATGAAGCTGCCGAGGTGATGAATCAGGGCTTTTTCAAGGTGTTTACGCGTATCGAAACCTACGACCGGAACAGGCCCTTTAAGGCGTGGCTCGGAAAGATCATGATGAATGCATCCATCGATTATTACCGGGCTAATTTGAAAATGGCGTATACCGACGACTTGGACAAGGCAGAGGGGATAAGCGATGGCGAATTGGCCGACAGGAAGCTTAATTATGACGATCTGTTGAAAATGGTGCAAAAGCTGCCACCGGCTTACCGTACGGTATTTAACCTTTTTGCAATTGAGGGCTATACGCACGAAGAGATAGGCGAGCTTTTAAATGTTTCGCCGGGCACATCCAAATCGAATTTGCATAAGGCCAGGCAAAAACTAAAGCAGATGATACTTGATGCCGATGCGCCATCTTCATCGGGTGGGAATTATAATAATGGCATGGATTACACACCTATCGTGGCTATTAAAAAAGCTGATATTTCGGGGGTGGGTTTTAATAAAAATAACAGGGACTGAAACGCGGAGGGTATTAAAAAACGCCCGTAATGATTTCATCACCGTTGAGAAAAGAAAATGAAAAAAGAGAAGGATGAGGATTTAGATAGGTTGTTCAAAAACGGGCTCGACAACCCGGCCGGCGAACCTGTATACAGGGAGGCTGACTGGGATGCCATGGAACAACTCCTCGACCAGGACAGAAAACGCCCTGCGATAATTTTCTTATTGCCCTGGCTGGGCACTGCGGCGGCTATCGTGCTGGTGGTGCTGGGCTGGTTGTTTTTCAGACCTAAGCCTGAAACCGACAACAATAAAAAAGGTCAGCCGCAATTAACCGTTGCCAAGCCTTCGAAGAAAGATACCGGTACAAGCGGCGGCGCCATTCGGCATGAATCGGCAGATAGCAGCAAACAGAAAATACTCACGCCTGCCAATTACGCCACAAACCCGGTTCACCACGGGCGGCAAAAAAACGCAAATCGTTCTTTACCTTATTTGCCGGTGGGGCCGGCCGCTTTATTACCGGTTAAAGGATCAGTTAAAAACCAAAATAATACTGCTTTAACTTCTGATAAAAAAGGAGAAACCAGGGATAAGAAGGAGCCCGGCACCGTTGATGCCGCCGGTAGCTCAACTGGTATCAATGCAGTGGCAGCTAACACTTCTTCTAAAACAGTGGATAATGACAAAAAGGAATTAGGAACTGTGGATGCACAAAATAGCCATGCGGAGGCCAATAATTTGACAACGAACACCACAGCTGCAACTGCAACAGCCAATGGGAAAAAAGATGAAACAGCGGCCCAGGCCAGGCCGGACGAAGCAACCGGTGTCGTGGCTGCAAAGCCGAAGCGAAGATCTGCGGGAGCAAATCGTGCGATATTTGCTTTAAGTGCCATCGCCACTACCGATATGAACGGTGTAAACTCGTTGCAAGGTGCAAGGGTCGGAGGAAATATTGGCGGGTTATTCTCGGTAAATGTGAATAAATGGACGTTCACAACCGGTTTGATGTATTCTATTAAACCCTATAAGGAAAACTTTGCAGATTATCATACCAGTTACACTTTCCCTTATCAAAACCCTTCAACCATCGGTGTAAACTGCAGAATGCTGGATATACCGTTGAACGTGAATTACCAGGTGTATAAAAACCGGGGGAATAAAATAACTATAGGTTCAGGACTGTCTTCATACATTATTTTGCGCGAGGATTATAAATTTAATTATAGCGGGGCCTATGCGTATGGCCCAGCCGGATATAGTGTGATCAACAAGAACCGAAACATATTGGGAGTACTTAACCTGGACGCGACGTACGATCACCAGATCAATTCCAAATTCGGAATATCTTTTCAACCCTATTTAAAACTACCATTGTCAAACGTGGGGGCCAGCCAGGCTAAGCTGCAATCGGCCGGTGTAGCTGTAGGCTTTAGCTGGAACCTTAATTCATTCAAAAAACCGGATTAAAATGAAATATTTAAGTATGCTTTTACTTGCCTGGCTCACAGCTTTCCAGGCGGGCCAGGATATCTATATCTGCAAAAACGCGAAAATCAACATGTATTCCAGCGCCCCTATCGAGGATATCGAAGCCAATTCGGCCGGGGCTGTCTCTGTGTATAAAGCATCCACAGGCGAGTTAAGCTTTAGCCTGCCCATTCGCTCGCTGCATTTTGAAAAGTCGCTGATGGAGGAACATTTTAACGAAAACTATATGGAGAGTGATAAATATCCGAAGGCCAGCTTTAAAGGGAAAATACAATCGCCGCCTGATGTGTCCAAAGACGGTACTTACCCGGTTAATGTAACCGGCGAACTGGAAGTACACGGTATTAAACAGACGCGCACGATAAAGGGCGAGATAAAGGTGAATGGAGGAGTGATTTCAATGACTTCAGAGTTTATCGTAAAATGCGCCGACCATAAGATAGATATACCGCAGATCGTATTTCATCACATTGCCGAAAATATACGCATACGGGTGGCAGCAACTTACGCACCGTATAAAAATTAATACCCTTAATAAATAAATTCAGTCAACAACCAACTAATTACCCAAACATGAAAAAGTCAATTATCCTTATTGCACTGCTTGCCCTGTGTATTGGGGTGAAAGCGCAAAAAACAGATACGGCAAAGAAGGAACCATCTGCCGATTCGCTGATGAACTCGCTTAGCGCTGATGATGATAAGCACGAGCACATACTTTCCGCATTTAAAGCTACCCGGCTCATTTTCTCGCCAACTACAGAAATGGTGAGAAAAAAGAACCTTAACTTTCTTGTGATACACCGTTTCGGCGATATTGCTACAGGTCCCGGCGGCGCCCGTACCTTATTTGGGCTCGATGCCGTTAACGATGTGTATATTGGCTTTGAGTATGGTGTGTCCGATAATTTTAATATCAACTTCGGCCGCAGCACAATCGGGCAACTGGTAGAATTGCAGTTGAAATATGCACTGTTGCATCAAACAAATGATGATAGTTCGCCCCTGGGTATAGCCTTAATGGGAGGTACAGGGGTTCGTCCTTACGGAAATTTTGGGTCGTTCGGCGATCGCCTTTCCTATATTGCCCAGGCTGTTTTCTCTCGCAAGTTTACCCAGGCGTTTTCGCTGGAGGTATCACCGGTGTTTGTCTCAGATAACCAACCCATTCCGAACGAGCCCGGCAATGAAAATTCATTTTTTTCGTTAACAGCAGCAGGAAGATTAAAGGTAACCAAGCACATGAGCATCCTTGTCGACTGGGAGCATCCCTTCTCAAACTACCGGACAAGCGCAAATGGTTTCCAGGACCCATTAGGTTTTGGGGCCGAATTTGAAACAGGCGGCCACGTATTTACCCTTAACTTTACCAATGCAAGGGCAATTTCTCAGATCAATAGCTTAAGCAACTCACAAGCCAGTTGGGGCAGGGGCGAATACCGTTTCGGCTTTACCATATCACGTATGTTCGATTTTAACAGGAAAAAGGAAAAGAAGTGGTAAATTACAACAAGAAGAAACATGGAAAGAAGTGAATTTTTGGCCAAGTTTGGCATTACTATGGCCGCAGTATGTGCCGGTTGCAGCCTGGCAAGTTGCGGATCGAAAAGCAGCGACCCAAATCCCGGTGGAGTTAACGTGGGCGGAGCAACGCCGCCACCAACAACAGGCAGCGGCAACTTATTTACGGTCGACCTGAGTAGCCAGCTTACCAGTATAGGAAGTTCAAAGACTCAATCCGGCGTAATTATTGTCAGGATAGCAGACGGGAACGACGCAAGCTCATTTACCGCGGTACAGGTTGCATGTACCCACCAGGGAACAGCAATTAACTATAACAACGGCCAGCAACGATTTATTTGCCCGGCTCATGGAAGCGAGTTCAGCAAATCAGGAGCAGTATTGGTTGGCCCGGCGTCGACATCGCTGCACCAGTATACGGTATCAATAGACGGTACAACGCTTACTGTTTCGGCCTGACCTATACCGCCTGGGCATGGTTATCGTAGATAACTTCAGATCGGGTGTAGTATGATGCGTTTTCTTTGGTCACGATATCAAGCGGCAGATATTTTAATTCGGCCACTTCTTTTTTAAATACAAGGTGGTTGGCTAATTGGTGAATACCCCAGTAGCCCTGGCCCTTGGGATTTTGATTGATCAGGAAGCTGATTTGCCCGGTATTAAGGTAATGGAGGTTTTTTGGTAGCAGATCGTAACCTACTAACTTGATATGGCTAAGGCTTTTTTGTTCGAGATGGGCGGCTATGTCGTATGCTTTTGACGTTGTAATGTATATGCTTCTGATATCCGGGTTGCTATTTAATACCTCGTCCAACCCCTTGCTGAATTGCTCCTGGTCGCACCTGTTAAGGCTGATGACAACAATGTTGTACCGGGCCTCAGGATCGTTTTGTTTGAAATAATCCCTCAGGCCCTGCTCTTTTTTCGAAAGGTGGGCTGCATTGCTTATTTCTTCGTCGATATGAGCCACCAATACGGCGCTTGGCTGCGGCTGGCCAAAATGTATCAGTTTGCCGGCAAGCAGTCCGCTTTGGTACGAGTCCTGACCCACATAGCTTAACGCTTCGGCTTCTGCTATATGGGTATTAAACAGCACATAAGGAATATTCTGTTCCTGCCATTGACTGAAAAAAGGCATCGTTTCGCGGTAGAAAATAGGGGAAAGGAATATCCCATCCGCACCGCTCAAGGTTATTTGCTTTGCCTTTTCTATATAGCAATTTACATCGTAAGGGTTGAAAAGGTATTGCTCTACATGCATCCCATACTGTTTTAGGGCAGCTTCAGCAGCCTCAACACCTTCTTTTGGCGCTTTCCAGTAGTCGTCGTAAGCGGGATCGGGCAGCAAAGCGGCAACACGGTAAGTCTTGTTCGAACCAAGGGCCCGTGCAATAAGGTTGGGCTCGTAATTCATCTCTTTCAAAACCTGCAATACGCGGCGCTCTACATCGGCCGCAACTTTACCCCGGTTGTGCAATACACGGTCGACGGTACCGGTGGATACCCCCGCTTTCTCCGCAACGTCTTTTATCCTGACAGATATACTTTTCATTGTGCGGATAAAAATAATTTAAATATTGAATACGAGCGAAAATCGGGAGAAATAAAACGTCTCATTTCTTTGCAGGCGGCTCCGGAAAACGCCTTATTTTTTCGTCGTAAATATGGATTTTTCCGTCTTTTAGCATCACATCATCGGTGTAGTACAAAGAGTCGGACTTGCCTTTTTTGTCTGTCCACTTTTCAGTATACCATAAAGTAACCCACGTTTCCTTTTTGTCAGGATAGTAAACGGTCAGCCAGGTATCAAAGTCCTTTGAAATGCTGGCCATATCGCCGCGTATCTGCGTAAATATCTTAACCAGGCTATCTTTCTTGCCTTTGAAATAAAATTGATCGCCAATAAACTCTACCGAGTCTGCAAAATTCTCGAAAGCGCCTTTCAAATCGCCGGCCACGTATTTTTTCAGACAACTCAGCACGGTTACCGCGTTCCTCTCATCTCCTGGCTGCCAGTCGATGGAATATTTGTGCGGGAACGGATATTCGGGTTTTATTGTATCCGTTTTGGCTTGTTCAGAGCCCGGTTTAGTAGTACAGCCAAATAATGCAAAGCATAATAGGGGAAGCAGAAGTAATTGTTTCATGGTTTTGGTTGGGTTGGTTAAAAATATATAGGCTGGCAGGCAACAGGGGCAAATTATACTATGTAGCCATATACCAAATAATAATTATAGCGGTTATAATAATAGATATTACTTGTTGAATATCAAAATGTTATATACATTTATATAATTAACCTCCACACTAATCAATTTAAACCCCATTACGATGAAAAAAATCCTGTATTTACTTACAGCGGTTGCCTTGCTGGCAGCCTGTAAAAGCGGTACCCCCACTTCCGGTTCCGCAGCCGCTAAAGCTGATTCGGTAGTAATGCCTTATAAAGCATCTTATTCTTCTTCGTTCACAATTTCAGATAACGCCAAAAATGAGCAGGCTGTGTTACAATCGTACAAAGATTGGGAAGATGGTAAGCTGGGAAATGCGGCATCTTATTTTGCAGATACGATAGCTTTTGATTTTTCCAATGGCTCGCATCATAAAATGGTACGCGACAGTTTTGTTAAGTTTTCCCAAAAATACCGCGACAGTTTAACCAGTTCAAAGATCGATATGATCTCTGTAGTCAATCTGCACGCCACGGATAAAAACGAGGATTGGGTAAGCGTCTGGTACAAACAAACTGACACACACAAAGACGGTAAGATCGACTCGTCATTTTATAATGATGTTAACCACATGAAAGCCGGCAAAATCGATTACTGGACCTCGTTGCGCCAGTCGCTGAAGAGCGGAAAATAGGCTGTTCATTATAAAAAAGGACTTGCTTTCGTTGCGCAGGTTCTTTTTAAAAATTTTACGTATAGCTGCCAGTTCGGCGCACTATTAATTGCGTTTCTAAAATTCCCTGCCTGATGGGCTTCAAAAGTTAAACGTTTGAATAGGCATGGGTTTCTGTATAATGATATTTGACTTCTTTTCTGCAAAACCAATTATAAACCCTAAAAACCAAATTATCATGAATCCAACAGTCGAACTAATCTTTACTATCGTGGGCGGTGCCCTCGTTCTGTTAACGCTTTACGGAGCAGTAACATTAAACAGGAAATTTTTTCTGTCTGGTATCTGTTTTTTTAGTATTCTGCCGCTTATTGGTGAAAGTATGGCTTATAGCACCGACAAAGCGCCGGTACATGTGCTGGTGATCTTTATCTTTCTCGTGCAGTTGGTATTAACTATGCCTACCAGTATTACTTACGGCGCTGATAATGTAGCCGCATCTAAATTAACCGGCAAAATAGCCCTGGCTATTCTTCTTATCAATATTGGGGGCATCGTGTTTATTTTTTATTTAAAGGCGCCGGTTGCCGTTCAATTTGGGTACTATCATGTTGTTATTGCGCTTGCGGTACTTTATGTAATGTTCAAAAGGATGACAGCCACCGGAGGCTGGGTTTGGGCAAAATCATAAGCAGCCTTCTATCAACAAAAAAGCTGCGCCCAATGGCGCAGCTTTTTTGTTGCTTAAGAGTCCACAATTAGGATGGGAAAATAAGCATTGGGACGCGTATATTTTCCGGAATGGCATAAGGGCTGTCGTGGCCCAGCAATTCGTTGAAATGAAATTTATTGTTTACCATCACCAGCAAGTCGTTGTTCATTTCGTTTACCAATATATCAATAGCTTTAGATACGTTTCTTTCTTTAACATTGCTGAAATAAACATGACCCCTGTTTGAAGAATCTAAAACAGCGTCCTCAAAAACCGATATGGCATAATTCTCTTCCATTAGTGGTATGCCTTTTTCGGACATATTCGCTATAAGTACGCTGCCATCTATCGTTTTGGCAAGTTGGGTAAGAAATGTTACCACTTCGTGCCGGCAAAAACGCAGGTCGGTTACGTATACCATTTTCTCAAACATTTTGTAAGAGAAATCCTTTGGTATTAATAAAACCGGGCAACCCGATTTGGTGGCGCTTTTTAAAATATTGGCCTCGATATAACCTTTTTTCTCGTTATCCTCTGCAATGCCCCTTATCAGCAGCCCCGCATCACATTTTTTAACTACGGATAATACATTGTCGGTTAAATAGTCGATCCCCTCGATAAAGTGAACCGCAGGGCGCAAACCAGTTTCCCAGTTCAGCTTTGATTCCAGTTTTTCAATCCAGTTGTTTTTATCGGCATGTACTTCGGGCATGTTACCGTTTGTTCCGGCCATCACATGCTGCGCGGCGGGTACAGCCTCATACTCGATTGTATTCCATACATACAGGTTCACATTGGTCTTGCCGGCCAATAGCAGTGCCAGCTCTGCCGCATGTTCAGCTTCTGACGAGAAATCGTTAAATAATAGCAAATTTTTCATGGCTGTTCTGTTGGTAGTACTCGTGGAATTGATATTCTAAAATTAACTAAAAAGATGTTTACTAAATGTGATATAAATCATAAAAAATTATTGACAATTCGTTGGCTTGTTAACACTAAAACTGCTTGAATATTAAGGAATTGCTAAGAATAATTAAACAAGCCGGATGTGGATACGTAAAGGGGGAACAAAATGTTTCCGCTTGTTGTTTTTTTAACTGGTAAGTTAAATGATAGTGTAAGGCGTTTTTTACAAATAAAGGACAAAAGGAAATCACTTTATGCCCAAAAAAGGACATAAACCGGCAGGTTTAGACAAATAAAAGCAAGCATTGGTCAGCTTTTGGAAAAGCTTTTATCTATCCGTGTTCCGCCGGCAATGGTTTGGTAAACCACGCAGTATCTTTCGGTCAGTTTTTCCAGGCTGGCCATTTGTTCGGCAGTGGCATCAGTATCCAGGTGAAAGCTGAGCCTTATCTGGGTAAAACCAACCGGCGCCTCCTTTGAAACCCCAAGCGTTCCGCGGAAATCGAGATCGCCTTCAGCTTTGACGGAACCTTTTTTTATACCGACGCCAATTGCCGTTGCTACCGCACTAAGTGTAACCCCGGCGCAGGCTACCAGCGCCTCCAGCAGCATATCGCCTGAGCAGGCTAACATGCCATTGCCCCCGGTTGCAGGATGAAGGCCCGCCGCCACCATTGCCTTTCCTGTATCAACCTTACAGGATATACCGTCGCCTATATTCCCTTCGGCTTTTAAAGTTATCATAGCCGCCGCGGGGTCGGCTTTGTACTTTTCTTTTATCGGGCTCTGCAGGTCTTTTAGTTCGGAAGCATTCATGGCATTGGGAGCGCGTTTTTTCTGCGCTCCCAAATGTACCTTTCGAACCGGTAAAACATCCGTACGAAGAGGAAATTTTACTCTACGATGGACGATGTCTGTTTTAATCGCATAATTTTTTGTTTCCGCGCCATTGAAAGCGACCCGTCGCCGCAGGTGGTGTCTGTTGAGAACGACAGATAAGATAGTTTTGCCGAAAACGCTCCTTCGGTAAATTTTTTGACAGTGTTTCCGTCTGTGGCCGTAAAGTGGAAAGTACCCGCAATGTGGTTGTTATCGTACTCTTTAATGACCAGGAGCCCGGTATCGCTGTCGAAAGATTTTGTTCGGTTGTCATAGTAAGCAGCCCCGATATCTGAAACAAGGCTCCCGATAGGATAGGCGCCAACCTTTATATTGGTAGAAATAAAGATATAAAGGTCGTTACTGCCGCTGCCGTTTGTTACCATGATACCGTTATTATCATAAAAGTAGTCAGCTTCGCCCTCTACGGTGACCAGCGGGCCATCATCTATTTTATAGATCAGGTAATTATCGGGCTGAATGTTATCTTTTTTACATCCGCTGAACGCCGCTGCACAAGCGCCTGCGATCAGTAATTTCATCATAAGTTTCATAGTTCAAAAGTTTTGGTTTATTGCTTATTGAATGTTGTACAAGGCGAAGGTTTAAAGCAGTGCTAATTTTTTTAGTTTTTACTCGCCGTTGCCGTTGCCGATTATTTTTGATAATATTGATAAACCGATTAGTTATGACCTCATTTATCCGTTTTACAAAATTTATAATGCCCCTAACTGCTCTGTTATTTGCAGGCAAACTTTCCGCCCAGGAATTGTACACCATGCCGCAAGGCGTAAATTCAAGGGTAAGCAGTTTTGAGAACCTTAATGGCGTTAAAGGTGCGGGAGGGCAAACCAACAAAACGGCCAAAGGCAACGCGTTCGAATCGCTGCTGGCCGGGCAGACCAAAAGCTTGCTCAATGTTAATTCGGCCGGTATCATCCAGCGGATGTGGGTCACGGTAAACGACCGCTCACCAGCCATGCTGCGTGCGCTCCGTTTACGCATGTATTGGGATGGCTCGGATAAACCCGCAGTTGATGTGCCGTTAGGCGATTTCTTTTGTGCCGGGCTGGGCAGGCCGGTTGCTTTTCAGTCGGCCCTGTTCAGCGATCCTGAGGGGCGTAGTTTTAATAGTTATGTGCCTATGCCTTTTAAAACGGGGGCCAGGGTTACATTAACAAACGAAAGCACGACAGACCTGACACTGTTGTTTTTTGATATCGATTACGTTATTATGGATAAGCCGCAGCCTGGTATGCTTTATTTCCACGCCTGCTGGAACCGCTCTATCAAGGCCGCATTGGGTAAAGATTTTGAGCTATTGCCGCGTATTACCGGCAAAGGGCGCTTTCTTGGGGTAAATGTCGGCGTAAATGTCGATACTGCTTATGGCCATACCTGGTGGGGTGAAGGCGAAGTGAAAATGTATATTGACGGTGATACCACTTATCCGACCATTAACGGCACCGGGGCCGAAGATTACATTGGCACAGGTTGGGGCGAGGGCGCTTTTACCAATCAGTACCAGGGTTGCAGCATTGCCGATACCACCAAAAATCAATATGTTTTTTACCGCTTTCATATTCCGGATGCTATTTATTTTAACCACGATTTTAAGGCTACCATCCAGGAGATAGGCGGTGGGAGCGACACCGAAGTGAAAAGCCTGGCAGCGAAGGGCGTACCGTTGACGCCGGTTTCGGTGGCAGGTTACGTTAACGGCTTTACCCGTTTAAGGGACAATCCCGTAGCCCTTACCGATAGCAAATTCCCGAAAGGCTGGATCAATTTTTACCGTATCGACGATTATTCGGCCACAGCTTATTTTTACCTGGATAAGCCGGTTAGCAATCTGAAGGAATTAGCGCCGGCGGCGGACAGGGTGAAATGACTTTTATGACCGTTTAATGTATTGACTATATCAAGCTTCGATCAGATGGATATTTTTAAATTTAAAACCCTGGCTTTGCGCCGGGCAGTGTCATTAATGCTCATCGCTATGGCAATCACGTTATTTTCATCAGGCCGGGCCACTGCCCAGCAAAAAAAACAGGTAGTAAGGCTGGCAAAGATACAGGTAGATCCTGCCCAGCTGGAAAGCTATAAAGTTGCGCTTAAAGAAGGCATTGAAACTGCGGTACGGGTAGAGCCGGGCGTACTTACGTACTACGCCGTAGCAGATAAAGACAATCCTGCCCATATCACTATTTTGGAGATATATGCCGATTCGGTCGCCTATAAAGCGCATATCGAGACGGCCCATTTCAAAAAATACAAAAACACGGTAAAGGATATGGTAAAATCGCTCGAGCTTGTTGATGTAAACCTGGTGGCTGTGGCGAAAAAACCGGGTTTATGAATTGAACGGGCTAAAAGCGGGCATAGCCATAATTTGATGGTGCTGTAATAACCCCCTTACTTTGCCGGATATGGCCCTCATTGGGATGGACAGACCATCGTTATCTTTGATCTATTAAACCGTAAATATTATGTCGTTCCAGGGATACTTAACCACTATCAAATCAAAAACGGGCAAAGGCGTCGGTGACTTCAGGATGCTGGCCGAAGAAAAGGGCTTTACGCAAAATGGCGAGTTAAAAGCAACCACCAAAGCAGGCGATATCGTAAAATGGCTGAAAGACGATTTTGAATTGGGCCACGGCCACGCCATGGCTATCTATGCCTTGCTGAAAGGCATAAAAAACGAAGACAGCGACTAAATTGCACCGCGTAATAAAAACGATGTTAATGTTTCTTTTCCCCGGCAAACTGCTTCTCGCCGGCTTCAATGGCTACCGATAAGTGGTTCTCGTCCGGTGGTTTTGGGCAGGCGTATCCTCCGCTAAAGGCGCAATACGGATTGTAAGCCTTGTTAAAATCGATCACCACTGTATTACCTTTAAAATCACCCTCGCGAAGGTCGATATACCTGCCACCGGCATAGGTTTCGTTACCGTTGGTGTCATCTGTGAAAGGCAGGAAAAGGTAATCTTTATATCCGGCTATTTTCGCAAGATTTATATTGCGGTACACCGTCAGTTGCTGCGGCTTGCCTTTAAGGCTGAATTTTAAAATGGCGTAGCGTACATATTCGCGACCTGTGCCGCTAAATACAGGCATAATAAACCCCGGCTCGTTCAATAATATCTCCTTATGTGCCGTAACGCAGTAGGTGCTGTCAGCATCGTAAAACCGCAGGTATTGCAGGTTATCCTTTTTTAGAGGCGAATTTTGGTCGGCCAGGAAATCGTCCATATACTTTTTCCTGTATTCGGCTATCCGGCTGCTGTAGTCCTGCCCAAAGCAGTTCATACTTGCCATTAACATAAGCGCGAGCAAATATTTCATATTTTTTATATATAAATTCAACGGCCAATATATTTAATATTTTCTGCTTTTAACGGTACTGGAAGGCTATTTTTCGCCCGCTAACGACCAGTGAAGCCCTGCCGGGGTATGTGCTGAAAAGGGAGGTTTCACAAACTCTTTACCTAAAAAATTGTTTTAATTTGCAACGCTGCCAAATATCACGGCAATAAGCTGTGCGGTATGGCGTTTTTTTTCTACACTAAACAAATATTATTATGAAGTTTTTAAGATCAGCTTTTACACCTGTTATTATCTTATCCGTTTTGATCACACTTTCGGCGTGTCACGCAAAAAAGAAAGTGATGCAGCCGCCACCACCGCCTGCAGATACCACAGCTAAGCCAACACCGCCACCACCGCCGCCACCACAACCAGCGCCTGCACCGGCTCCAACGCCTCCGCCTGCGCCAAACTATAATTTCAGCAATATCCAGTTCGAGTTCGACTCGGGGATATTAAAAACAGAATCGTACCCTATATTGGATAAAGCTGCTGCCGAAATGAAGAAGGATCCTTCAGTTAAATTTAAACTGAGCGGTTATGCCTCAGCTGAAGGTACCGACGAGCATAACATGCAGCTTTCGAAAGACCGTGCTAATGCAGTAAAGGCTTACCTGGTTAACTCCGGTGTAAGTGTAAATAACTTAGATGCCGATGGTTATGGCGAAGCTAACCCTATTGCCGATAACACCACGGAAGCGGGCAGGGTGATCAATCGCCGTGTCGAAATGAAAAAAGAGTAATTGGTTGCAAAAACCTGGAAAAGAAAAACCCCTCGGGCATTAGGCCCGAGGGGTTTTTTTGTTCCCCCGCATGGATTCGAACCACGACTAGCAGAGTCAGAGTCTGATGTGCTACCGTTACACAACAGGGGAATAAATAGCTTTTTTACTTTTCAAGTAGGGTAATCCGGATCCGAACCGGGAACCTCCACAACCCGAATGTGGTAATCTGGCTAATTGATATACTACCCTAAAAAAAAAGCCCTCCTGGCGTTTGCTTAAGAGGACGTTTAAGTATTATGGCCGATACAATAACTATCCTCTCCGCAAATGCGGCTGGGGCTGCTGTCGTTGTATCGTTTGTATTTTCATGGCGCAATGATACGAAAATTTCTAATTTACTTTAATCTTTATGGCGTCAAAATTATCAGATTTTACACCAATCAGGCCATAAACCGTTTCGCCATTTTTAATCAGGCTTCCCGTTATGTTATATTTAAGTAGTTCATTTTTAAAATTATCATTAGCAGACCCGGCTGCAATGATATTTCCAAAAGCAAGGCCAGGGCCTATTGCATAGCCCAGCGGTACCGAACTTGTTTGTGTCCCGTTTGAAGTTGAAGTTAACTTAGCAGGTGTGAGCAATAAATAGAATAAATAGCCTGCCCAGCCTTGTTTAAGGGAGGTGTAGGTTTTGGCTTCATCCAGGATATCCAGCTCGTGATCATTTGTATAGGTTAGTTTAATGTCTTTTCCAAAGACCATGTCGCGGCCGCTATTGTTGCTGATCTTTACAGCGATCAACTTAACCGAATTATTGGTCTCTTTTCGTGCATACCGTTTAGTTAATACTCCGTACTTGTATTCAACGGATACCGAATGGTCATCAGTTCTTGACGCATAATTAAGCTTATCGGGATTGATCATATTGTAGCTCGACGCGCAACCGGAAAGTAAAATAACGATACAGTAATAAAGGATTAGGTTTTGTGATTTCATGAATATAAGATTTAGATTGCGCCGTGAAAATAGGCTTTTTTCTGAAATAAAATTAATCTTGAAGAAGTTTGCTTCCTTTTCTTGAACTGTAATGGGAGTGACGCGGCCAGCCATCAATACAAAAACGTCAGTTTCCGTCAACTAATTTATTAATTAAACTTTATTTTGATACATTAGTCCTTGCCGCAATAAGTACGCGCGCCAACTATAAACTGATTACCACATTCTTATTAAAATATGGGTTCAAAAGCCTTTGCTTTTACGTTTATTTTACTTATATTAGTAACTATAAAGGTTATCGCGCAGGCTCCGCAGCCCGATAGCGTTTCCTACAGTAAACAGGCCGCAGAAGCCGTCAGCTATTTCAATACGGCAGCTGGCAGCCAGGCCGAATTTGTTAATGGTCCGCAATATACCCTTGCGCCGCCCGCCAACAAAGGGTCCCATTATTTCCAGGATAAAAACTACTGTGTGCCATCCCTCATCAGGTTCAATAACACCTGGTATAAAAATGTTCCTGTTTTGTATGATGTTTTTAACGACCAGATGATCTCCTTTTCAGGTAACGATCTGTTTGTGCTGCAAACGGAAAAAATATCAGACGTGTACCTGCTCGGTCATCACTTTATCCGCCTTGTTAACGGTTTGCCGCAGGGATTTTACGATCTGCTTTATGAAGGTAAAACGCAGGTTTTGGCCAAACGAACCAAGATGAGCGACGACGAGATCATTCAGTCGCAAACCGTAAAGTTTATTCTCGACGACCGCACCGCCTTGTTTGTTAAAAAGGATAATAAGTATTACCCGGTTACAGGGAGGGGGGCGCTTACCAACGTTTTTAAGGATAAAAAAAAGGAGATAAACCAGTACCTGCGCGATCATGATCTTGATTATAAAAGAGATAGGGAAGCTACAGTGACTGCGGTAGCCGCTTATTACGATCAAATCGCCAAATAATATGCAGAGATTTTACATCGCTCTTGTTTTTCTTTTCTGTTTCGTGCTGAAAGCCAGCGCGCAGCAGGACAGTAAGCTGATCGATGTGGATTTTAAGCAGGCGGCTATTTCGCAAATAGCTGAAGACCTGAAAGCAAAAACAGGTTATTCTTTTTATTATGATCATGCTCAGTTCGATAGTTTAAGGGTGACATTGACGCTTACCCAAAAAACCTTAGTTTTCGTACTCGATAAGGCATTCGAAGGTACACCTTATCACTATATCCTTACCGCCGATGGGGAAGCGATCCTGACAAAGGGTGTAAAAATAAGTGCATCGCTCCCTGCCGGATATTTTAATGAACTATCCGAACAAACCGCGCAGCCTAATGCGGATACCAGCACGCCCGTTTACCCCGAAGATAATAATAACAACGCCGGGGCCAGCGCCGAAAATAAGATATACGAGATAGGTGCACGCACCAATAAGATAAAACCCGGTAATGTTACCCTGTCGGGATACATACGCAGCCAGAAAACGGGGGAGGGAATAAATGGGGCAAGTATTTATGACCCCGCCACCAAAACCGGCATGGCGACCGACAAGAATGGTTATTATTCCCTTTCGTTACCACGCGGGCAGCAAACGCTTTTAATTAAGGGGCTGGGGATGCAGGATACCCGCCGGCGGGTTATACTTTATTCGGGCGGAAAATTGAATATTGATATGCAGGAGAAAGTAACATCGCTAAAAGAGGTTACAGTTTCTGCAGCGAAGCAGGCTAATGTTCGTGCTACGGAAATGGGGGTAAATAAGCTGGATATCCGCAGTATCAAACAAATACCGTCGGCATTTGGCGAGGCCGATGTATTACGGGTAGTTTTGACTCTGCCGGGTGTGCAAAGTGTAGGCGAAGCTACAACCGGTTTTAATGTCCGGGGCGGTTCGGCCGATCAGAATCTTATCCTGTTGAATGATGCGACTATTTATAATCCATCACATTTTTTTGGCTTCTTTTCTGCATTCGACCCCGATATCGTTAGCAATATCGAATTGTACAAAAGCACTATTCCTGAAAAATTTGGAGGACGCCTGTCATCTGTACTGGATGTTACCGACCGCGAAGGGAATAAAAAAAAATACACCGGCTCGGCGGGGATAGGCATTATTACCAGCAGGATGAATATTGAAGGGCCTATAGTAAAAGATAAAACCTCTTTTATTTTCGGTGCGCGCACCACTTATTCCGACTGGCTGCTGAAGTCGTTGCCCCAGGAGTACAAAAATAGCTCCGCCTCGTTTTACGATCTGAATTTAAATATAAGCCACCAGTTAGGTAAAAATGATAACCTTTACCTGACGGGTTACTTTAGCAATGACAAATTCAGGTTGAACAGCGATACCGCCTACGGCTACAGCAACCGCAACGCGAATATCAAGTGGAAGCACAATTTCAGCCAGAAGCTCTTCGGCACATTCACTACCGGCATTGATGATTACCAATACAGCATTGCCAGCACATCCAACCCGGTGAATGCCTACAAGCTTAACTTTTCGGTAAAGCAAACCAACCTGAAAGCAGATTTTAGCTACTTTCTTAACCCTAAGAATACACTTGACTTTGGCATCAGCTCGATATATTACAACCTGAACCCGGGCGATAACGAACCCAATAGTACACAGTCGCAGGTTACGCCATTCCAGGTACCCGTGGAAAAGGCGCTTGAAAGTGCCCTGTATATAGGAGATAAGTATGATATAACCCCCGATTTTTCTGTTAGCGCAGGCCTGCGGTATTCCCTTTACGCATACCTCGGTCCGCAAACAGTGGATAGCTATCTTCCCAACGCACCAAAAAACGCAGCTAATGTACAGGATAGCACCTCGTACCGGAATAACCAGGTCATCAATACCTATGGTGGCCCCGAGATCAGGATTTCAGCACGGTATAGCATAAATGATGATATGTCCGTCAAGGCATCGTATAATACGCTACGCCAGTATATTCACCTCTTATCAAATACTACTGCTATATCGCCTACCGACGTTTATAAATTAAGCGACCCGAATATCAGGCCACAGTTTGGCCAGCAGGTATCGTTGGGTTTATACAAAAATATCAAGCAGAATAGTATCGAAACATCGGTGGAGGTTTATTACAAAAAGATCAGCAACTACCTCGATTACAAAAGCGGCGCCGTGCTATTACTAAATCCGCATATCGAACGCGATGTTATCAATACCCAGGGGAAGGCATACGGCGTCGAATTCCTCGTGCGCAAAACCGAAGGAGATCTGAATGGCTGGGTAAGCTACACCTTTTCGCGTACCTTTTTGAAACAGGACGACCCGAACGCAGGCGAATCGATCAACCGTGGTGAGTTTTATCCCGCTAATTATGATAAGCCGAACAATTTTAATTTTACCGGCAACTACCGTTTTAGCCGCCGTTTCAGCATATCGTTAAATGTTATCTATAGCACCGGCAGGCCCATTACTTACCCAATAACCGAATATTATTATGGTGGCTCGGTACGGGTACTTTATTCGGATAGGAATGCCTTCAGGATACCTGATTACTTCAGATCTGATTTTTCAATGAATATTGAAGGTAACCACAAAATACATCAGCGGTTCCATAACTCATGGACCTTTGGCGTATATAACCTAACCGGCAGGGCCAATGCCTATTCAACTTACTTTGCGCAGCAGGGTGGGGTTATTAACGGTTACCAGCTTTCGATATTTGCCAGGCCGATACCTTTTGTCAATTATAATATCAGATTTTGATGGAGAAGCGAAGAATATATCGTCTTATAAATGCATTTGCTCCCGCTATGATCATTATGGCATGTTTGGTGTCGCGCGGCTATTCCCAGGTGCTGCCTGCGTTAAAAAACAAATTTGCCGCTTACCAGGCCACTCAACTACAGGAAAAGATATTTGTTCACACCGATAAAGAAACTTATTTGACAGGAGAGCTGCTATGGTTTAAAATTTACTGCGCCGATGGCAGTAACAATAAACCGCTTGATATAAGCAAAGTGGCGTACATTGAACTGCTTGACAGTAAACATAACCCGGTTTTGCAGGCTAAGATCGCCATGGAAAAAGGGATGGCCAGCGGGTCATTCTACCTGCCGTTTTCTGTTGCAAGCGGGAATTATCAATTGCGCGCCTACACCAATTGGATGAAAAATTTCGACCCTGCCTATTATTTCAGCAAGGAGGTCGCCGTCATCAACACAACCAAAACTTTGCCGCTTTCACCAGTCGCTGATTCGGCGAGATATGACGTTCAATTCTTTGCCGAAGGCGGGCATTTGGTTAAGGGCCTGCAAAGCAAAGTAGCGTTTAAAATAACGGCGCCCGACGGAAAAGGCCGTAATGGTTCCGGAGTTATCCTGGGCCCTCAAAGTGATACGGTCGCAAAATTTCAAACAACAAAATTTGGGATCGGGAGTTTTGCTTTTACCCCGTCGTCCCAAACAGGATACCGGGCGGTCGTCAAAATAAAAAATGCAGTAATTACGCTGCCACTTCCAGAAATAAGCGCCGTAGGATTTGTAATGGAAGTAACCGATAACGGGAACTTTTGGGACGCAACAATTACCGCAGCCGGGGTTGAAAGCATGGGCAATTTGTACCTGTTGGTGCATAACAGGCATCGTATAGAAGTTGCTGCTCAAACAAAAATTGTGGACGGAGCCGCGCATTTTACCATCGAAAAAGCGAAACTGGACGAGAGTTTGAGTTACATAACTGTTTTTGATGAGCGCCGCAATCCTTTATGTGAACGGCTGATATTTAAACGGCCCGCCCGAAAGCTTGTAGTTAACGCGAATACTGATGCCCAAACCTATAATACCAGGAAGAAAGTTGATATAGACATTGCCACGCTTGATGATAATAACAAAGCGATAACAGCCAATTTATCATTATCCGTTTTTCGCATTGATTCATTGCGAAAGGATCCGGCGGCAAATATAACGGGATACCTTTTGCTTAGCGCCGGAGTGAAGGGGTGCATTGAATCGCCGGATTACTATCTCGAAAATGATAATAAGGAAAGCAACCAGGCGCTGGATAACCTGCTGCTTTCGCAGGGATGGACACAATTTGACTGGACTAAGATATTATCCGCAGATAAACCGCATATCGCCTTTTTACCTGAATACAACGGCCCGGTAATCACCGGGAACCTGGTAAATACGGCTTCCAATAAGCCGGCGTCAAATATCATGGCCTACCTTACAATAACCGGTTTGCAGCATCACCTGTATATTTCTAAAAGCGACACAGGCGGCAGGTTATTATTCAGCACCCGCAATTTTTTTGGCCCACGCGAGATCGTAGTTCAAACCAACTGGGCACAGGATACCACCTATCACATAGCCATTTCAAATGCCTTTAGTGAAGAATATGACCAAACCATACTGCCGCCGCTCTATATGGCTGACGGCATGAAGAATTTGTTGACAGGACGTTATATTGACATGCAGGTGCAAAATATCTTTTCAGCAAAACAAATAAAATTTGACGCTGCACCTAAGGAAGACCCGGAATTTTACGGTGAACCCAGTTATAATTATGAGCTTGATGATTATACCCGTTTCCCCAGGATGGAAGATGTGATACATGAATACGTGAGGCTGGTGCGAATGACCCGGCAGGACGGCAGAACCGGTTTTGAAATGATAAGTGATAAGAAAGCCCTGTCAGGGCAGCCGTTGGCCATGCTCGACTCCAGGCCTATATTTGATGCTGCCAGGGTGTTAAATATAGATCCCCTTAAAGTAAAGGCGCTTGATGTTGTGACCAATAACTATGTTTATGGCCCCGCAACATTAAACGGCATATTAAACTTTAGCAGCTATAACGGCGCCAGCATTAATACCGAATTAGATCCACGCGCCATGGTACTTGATTTTGACGGGCTGCAACTGGAAAGGAAATTTTATTCGCCGGTATATGGAAACGAAACGTCGCGTAGCAGCACGGTCCCCGATTTTCGGAGCACACTTTATTGGAATCCCAGTATTTTGACGGAAGATAACGGCAATGCCAGGTTAAATTTTTATACTGGCGACAGGGCCGGGAAATATATCGGTATTATCGAAGGAATAGCGCCTGGCGGTGAAACTGGTTATAAGTATTTTTATTTCGAAGTAAAAAAATAGCCTACCTCCAGTAGGGTGGCGGGTTGGTTTTACCACGGATGGTACAATCCACACAAGTTGTAGTAGAGTATGTTATAAAATTAGGCGCGCCAAACGGACCAAGCGGCGCTATATAAAACGGCTCAACAGGGGTAGTACCGGCTTCGGGGCCGAGTACTTTAGGGTCGGTATAAAAAGGTTCATGATAATAAAAGGCACTATCGAGTATACAACCAACCGGGTATTTTACTTTATAGCTGCCCGGTAGCTGGCTGGCTAGTATAAATATCCTTTTTGTTGCCACGCGCCCTGCGCTCAAATAGCCGACAACAAATTCCTGCGGATCAGTGACACAGTGATAATTACTTTGATTTACGGTAGGCTGCGCGTCAAATATGCTGCCCAGCCTGTCGGTGTTTTTTTGCAGGCCCAGCCAGAAATTATAAGCATCGGTGGTTAAAGCGTATTGCTTGACGAGTATGGTATATTTGGTTTCTATTTTTTCGGATGTCCCCTGGATGAACGCTAAGGGAGCCTGGTATATCAGGTCGCCCGAAAGCTTATTGGAGTTTGCCAGCAGCACAGCGGTCGAAGTGTCGGTTGCGTAGCAAACATGGCGCGGTTCATCGCCCAGCATGTAGGATTCAAAAAAGCTTTGAAATTGCCATGTTTCACTATACTCCCAGCGGTAATATTTTGTCGCATTAGCATCGTCATGCGTATTTACATAAACTTGCACCCCGTTAGTTTGCGCAGCAAAGCCGACGCTATCAATTGAGGGCGAGTCTTTCACCTCTACATAGTCGGAAAGATATTCCTTGCCGCCTGCCGTTTTGATATGCAGCCGGTATTTGTGTGTATTATCCAGGTTCAGCGGGGCAGCCGAATAAACGCCCGGCCTTACTTCATATAATGAGTAAGTGTTGCCGGCATCGCTCTGCACGATTAACTGCGCGTTAGTTTCCCTGTCGATCTGAACGCCCGGGCCATATTTTTTTGTCCGGCTCAGCGTAATAAATGTCGAATCGGCACCGGTGTTGATTGTGCCTTCGACAACCAAATAACGGTTGGCGCTTGCCAGGGCATCTTTAGGTTCAAACGCCTTTTTACAGCCAACCGTCAATAAGGCAACAAATAATACGATCAGCCACTTTGACATTAAACGAATTTCTTGCAGAAGTTTATCCAGGTTAATAATAGAAGGACAATTTATCGCTAAAAGGTTATATAACCAAATTAGGCTAATCCATAAATACGAGTACGTCTGCAAGGCATGTAATGCGTCGGCCGTATGAGGGAGCGTGGGGCGGGTGACAGGGCGTTTGTGGTTAAAAAATTTCCCAATAGTTTATTTTGTAACATAATTTTTGCACATTTTTTTTGGGACGAAACATTTTTTTTATGGCCTCCGTATAGTACCTGTTTTTCCCCGCGAAAAGCACAACGGTTAATTTAAAAATGAATATGAGCGGCGTATTGCCCATTTTACACATTCTGGTTTACGCTTTTTACACCCGGCTAAACATCCCATCTCAAGGTAACAAGAAGGCACGCTCAAAAATTCTTCATAAAATATTTTCACAACTTGCTGATTTTGAGTTTTTTAAAAAAGTACACCTGATCCGATTTTGTATAAAATATACTGAATCCGGCAACATGCAAATGTGCTGGCTCTTCAATAAGCCCCAAACCGATACCGTAAACTGTTCTTTAACTTATTTAAGGTGGTGAGTATGAAAAGAAGTTTACTTTTTAGTATTATTTTTTTAACCATTGGTTCCCTGTTTTTTGGCGGGACGGCTTTCGCACGGAAAAGAGTTACTAATATAAGTTACGGCACCCAAACAGGCACCGCTACAGCCGGAACCGGCACCTCGGTTACATATACCATAACGGTTACTGAGGGAAGCACCGCTTTCGGTACAACTTCCGCTGATGATATATTGCTTACATGGGCCAGTGGAACGCCCACTGGTGTAACCTGGTTGTTTTCATCCAGCCAGACTATGGGCGGCGGTGTAACGACCACAACGCCTACATTTACACCAAATGGAAGTAGCACCACCATTACTTTTACTGTCACAACTTCAAATTCAACTCCAGCGGGCACATACCCTTTTACGTTGCAATTTACTGATAATAATGGCGGCGGCGGCCCATGGACAAGCAGCGGCTTAGATCTGACCGTTGACGGAGGTGTACCAACCATTAGTTATACGGGGTCGCCTTTTAGCTATTATGCCGGTCAAACAATATCGTCTTTAACACCCACGGTAACGAATAACCCCACAAGTTATTCAATAAGCCCCGCCCTTCCGGCTGGTCTGTCATTCGATACCTCGACCGGTATCATTTCGGGAACACCTACTGCATCATCGTCGGCTACAACCTATACCATTACCGCAACAAACGCCAGCGGCAGCGGCAATACTACGGTTAATATTGCCGTGTTGTCGCCGACTATAGGTTATGCAGGGTCGCCGTATACTTATTTAACAGGAGTAACCATTTCGTCATTAACGCCAATAGTAACGGGAAGCCCATCGAGTTATTCGATAGGTACTGCGTTGCCGGCCGGTTTGTCTTTCAACACATCCACCGGTGTTATCTCGGGTACGCCGACTACAACCTCGGCAGCAACTAACTACGCCATAACTGCAAACTACCTTGCAGGTGTAACTGCGAGTACGACAATAAACATTAAAGTAAACCTGGGACCGCCGAATATTAGCTATACGCCTGCAACAATGAGCTATCCGTCCGGTACGGCTATAGGCACATGGTCGCCGGTAAATATTGGAGGCGCCGCAGCGAGCTGGTCTGTAAGCCCCGGCTTACCTGCCGGCTTGTCGCTTAATGCCAGTACCGGCGATATAACCGGGACACCAACAACTTTATCTTCTGCAACAACATATACTGTAACAGCAACTAACGTCGCCGGCAGTGGCAGTACAAGTATAACTATCACTATATTACCTGCTCCACCCGTCATAAGTTATACGCCATCTTCAAACACGTATACCGTAGGAACTGCAATAAGCTCATGGGCGCCCGTAAATACCGGCGGCGCAGCCACAAGCTGGTCTGCAAGCCCGTCGTTGCCAGCTGGTCTGACCCTTAATGCTACCACCGGTGTGATTACAGGTACTCCGACAGTTACTGATACAGCAGCCTTCACAATTACAGCAACCAATGCAGGCGGCAGCGGGACTGCAACGATAAACATAACAGTGCTCCCTAAAGCGCCGATAGTCAGCTACTCGCCGTCTACAGTTACTTATACCGTAGGTACAGCGATCACCCCGTTATCGCCTACTAATACAGGCGGCCCTGCCGATACTTATTCGATAGGTCCTTCATTGCCTGCGGGGTTGTCGTTCAACACAACGACGGGTGTGATTTCAGGTACACCTACTACAACTTCCCCGGCGACGACCTATGTAATTTCCGCCGACAATGACTCTGGTACAAGTACGACATCTGTTACGATAACTTGCAATAACCCGTCGGTGCCTAATATTAGTTATAGCCCGTCTGCCAAAACCGCAGTGGTGGGCACGGCTATTACAACCTGGACACCGACTAATTCAGGCGGCGCGGCAACCAGCTGGTCTATCAATACATCATTGCCGGCCGGCTTATCATTCAATACAAGTACGGGCGCCATAACCGGTACACCTACTGCTACATCGTCAGCCACTACATACACTGTAACCGCCACGAATGCCGCCGGCAGCGCAAGTACCACCATAACCTTAACCGTCAACCCCCAGGCTCCGGTTATTAGTTACACGCCGTCAACAAACACCTATTCTGTAGGGGCCACAATAAGTTCGCTAACTCCTGCCAATACAGGCGGAGCTGCAACAAGCTGGGCCATTACAGCCGGGGGATCATTGCCATCGGGTCTGTCATTTAATACATCTACAGGTGTGATATCTGGTACGCCAACGGCTACAAAGGCATCCACAACTTATACCATAACGGCTACGAATGCTACAGGCAGCGGAAGCACAACTATCACTATTAGCGTCAATAATAACGCTCCGAATATCAGCTACTCTCCCGGAACGGTTACCTACTCGGTAGGTACCACGATAACGCCTGCTTCACCAACCAACTCGGGCGGTGCAGCATCAACCTGGGCTATTACAGCCGGAGGCTCGTTGCCATCAGGGTTATCGTTGAATACCAGCACAGGTGTTATATCTGGTACGCCGACTGCAGTATTTCCGACAACTACGTTTACCATCAAGGCAACAAACTCATCCGGCAACTCGAGCACGAACCTGATCATCACGGTTAGTCCGCATGCCCCGGTTATTAGTTATACGCCTTCAACCAATGTCTACCGCCTTAATGCAACCATACCTAATTTAGACCCAGTTAATACTGGGGGGGCAGTTACAGGATACAGCTATGTTTCATCTGGTACGTCACTTACCGGTGCATCCTTAAGCGGGCCAAGTTTGATGACCATTGATGCATCGGGAAATATTTATGTGGCGAACTATAATAATAAGACCATAAGTAAATATAATTCCAGCAATGTGTATGTAGGTACCTACACAACGGGTAAGACTTTCACCAATCCTGAAGGTATAGTTTTCGACTCGGCGGGCAATTGTTATGTAGAAGACACCGGCGCAGGTGCCATTTATAAATTCAATTCGTCAGGGGTCTATCAATCAACCATTATTTCCGGGTTGAACCACCCGCTGGGTATTAGCATCGATCCCTCCGATAACTTATATATCGCGACCTATGTTTATACGTCGCCTTATACCAGCTCGGTAACGAAATATAATACATCGGGAACATTGCTCATGACCCTGAATAATTCGCAAATGGACCAGGCGGATGGTGTTGCAGTAGACGGTTCAGGAAATATTTACGTATTGAACCGTGCCCAGGATCAGGCCGGTACCAACAAAGGCTACGTAACAAAATATAATTCAGCAGGTACCTATCAGGGCGTATTCAGCAGTGGTTATGAAGATCCTTTAGCTATTTCCTGCGATCCTTCAGGAAACGTATTTGTGGCCGACTCGCATAATAACCAGGTGAAGATATACAGCTCAAACGGAGTGCTGCTTAATACCATCAACGGCTTTAACGATGTAGAAGGCTTTGTGGCCGATGGAAACGGTAACCTTTACGTTTCGGATTTCACTAATAATACAGTCAAGGAATTTGCGGCTAATGGCGGGTATCGCATTAGTTCGCCCCTTCCATTGGGCTTGAGTTTTGATACCTCGACAGGCGAGATCAGTGGAACGCCTGCTGTTACGTTCGGGCCAATAACGTATACTATTACTGCTTATAACATAACGGGAAGCGGCTCTACCACGGTTACTTTATCATGCGTCCAGTCGAATGATTGGATTGGGGTTACGAGTACCGATTGGAATACTGCGTCTAACTGGCGAAGTGGCGTAGTGCCCAATAATTCGCAATCCGCCCTGATAGGTGTTAACGAGTCATTTAATTATTTTCCGAACGTATTGACAGCGTCGGGTACGGTGAATGTGGGTTCGATACAATTTGGCAACGTTGGCAGCCAGTGGCCCGGTGTTAATGTAAATAGCGGAGCCACATTAAACGTGGTGGGCGCTATTACTTACCAAAGCGATGCAAGCTCGGGCCTGGGGTACAACGCAACATTGACCGGTTCAGGAATAATAACTGCGAACAGCATAAGCGTTATTTCAAATACAACGCTCGGAAGTTCATACACCAGTACAATGACCTCATCCGTTACAAACCTGAATATCACTACGAATGTTTCGTTAACATCGACGGCTTCGGGCGCCACTACTTTTAATTCAGCATTTAATCTTACAGGTGGTACGACTGTTCTAACAGGTGCTGTCCAAACTACAAATGCGACCGGCGCCACATCAACTTTTGCATTGGTCCCTACAGCCGCGACTACATTGAAGTTGGCTAACGCAACAGCGTTGTCCGGTTTATCAGCTACAGGAACGAACGTTATTACTTTCAATAATACTAACGGCACTGTTGAATATTCCGGCGCGGCCCAAACGGTCTACACGGCATCAGGCATTACCGGTCTGTCCTCGGGTGTTAGTTACCAGAATATTGCTTTCTCGGGCACAGGTATAAAGACTGCGTCGGGTAATTTGAATATCGCGGGTAATTTTACCAATAACATGACCAATGATGCTTCAAACTACCCGAATTTTACCGGCGCGACGGTAAGTTTCAATGGAACGACCCAGACCTTAAGCGCCGGATCGGGCAATGGCACAACATTTACCAATGTTAACTTCAGTGGAAATGGGACCAAAACCATGAGCAGCGGTATGTTTTATATCTCAAAATCGGGCGTTTTGACAATGCAGGGTAGTAGCAGCTCCACTATCTTAGCTGCCAATGGCAATCTGACATTGCTTTCAGTCTCGTCAGGTTCAGCGTCGATTGCTGCCATACCTACCGGGCCAAGTATTACAGGTACGGTAAACGTGCAACGTTATATAACAGGCGGGTCTGGTTACCGCAGTTACCGGCTTACATCGTCTCCGGTATATGCCGGCACTGTAAGCTCAAACAAGGTTTACAGCATTAACTATTTGCAAAACAGTATTTATCTCACCGGCGACGCAGGCGGCGGATTCGACAAAACAGGCAATCCGACTTTATACTTGTATCGCGAGGATATAACACCTTCAAATGCCACGTATATCAGCGGCAATTGGTGGGGCATCAGCAAGATCAATAATTCGCCCGCTTACACCTATTATCTTAATAGCGGTTCAACCGGTTATAATATTCCGGTAGGTAATGGCTATTTGTTCTTCTACCGTGGAAACAGGGCCGCAACAACGGTAGCCAATGAAACCGTTACCACCTACACCCCGGGTTCAGTTGCACTTACCGCCTCCGGCACACTAAACCAGGGCCAGGTTATAGTGCATCCGTGGAACAATGCCGCCTCTTCGACATTAAATTACACCGGTTCAGGTGCAGGCACAAATGCCCTTGTTCGTGGGTTCAATTTGGTTGGTAATCCTTATGCAAGTACTATCGACTGGGAATCGTTTAACACAACCACTACCACAAGCGGCATATATGGCAGTAATGTCGGTACTACGGTATACGAATTAAACCCTTTAACAAGCAATTTTGATACCTATCAGAAAGGCGGCGTTTACACCAACCACGGGCGCCGGTATATTGTAAGCGGGGAAGGCTTTTTTGTAGTTGCGAGCAATAGCAGCGCCCAGCTTATATTTAACGAGACATCCAAATCAACAGCACAAAATACAGGGCTCAATCTTTTTATGTCGTCAAAGGATAACCTTGCTGCTTTGAACAATAATATGATCGATCAGCATCTGCGTTTGCAATTGGCCATGGATACCATAAATACCGATGATATTTATATCGGGTTTAACTCTGCTGCAACTGAGAAGTTTATCAGCAACGAAGATGCACCGTACAGGCAGGGAAGTGGGAAAGTGGGCTTGTCAAGTATTTCGAGCGATGGCATTAACCTTGCTATTAACAGGCTGCCTTTGCCTGCAACAGCCAGGCAAACGGAAATTCCGTTGAACGTAACAGCGCGCACGCCCGGAGTTTATTCGCTTAACATGACCGAACTGGAGGCGATACCGCAAATTTACCAGGTTTGGCTGATGGACAATTATAAAAAGGACTCATCAGATATGCGTCACAACCAGACGTACGCATTTAATATTACCGGCGATACGACAACATTTGGCAAAAACCGGTTTAAGCTGGTGTTGCGCGAAGACCCTGCATTAATGGTGCATTTGCTAAACTTCACTGCGGCTAAAGTTACGCAGGGCGCAAAAGTATCATGGGTCACGGAAAATGAACAAAACTATACCCGTTTTACGGTTGAAAGAAGCACAGATGGAGGCGCCACTTTCAATGTACTTGGCGGCACACCTTCCAATGCGACAGGGATATATAACCTGTGGGATACCGCACCGGCTTCCAAAGACATGTATCGCTTAAAGATGGAGGACCTTAATGGTAATATTACCTATTCAAATGTGGTTACATTGATGTATACCGACAATGTGAACGGCCTGGCCAAAAGTAATATTTCACTCTATCCGAATCCTGCAAAAAGCTCCATCAACCTGACCATTAATCCGGCTTTTGGTTCGGGCCAAAAGATAAGCCAGACGGGTATCGGCATGACAAGCCTTGCCGCCTCGCCGGTCACAGCCGTTTACAATATCCGGATAGTAAGTTCAACAGGCGCCTTAATGAAAACAGCGACAACTACCCAAACCAATTGGCAAAATGATGTAAGCAGATTGCTGCCTGGCACATATATCCTGCAGGTAGTAGATAACAATAACTATCTTATAGGCGAGACGACCTTTGTGAAATTGTAAACCTGAACATTTAAAACGAGATGGGGATGAACGCAAGCTTATCCCCTTTTCTATTGTGCCTGCTCAGTTAGATAGCACCGATGTGGATGTTGATTCCCTAACGTCGAGCTTTGAAGGGCAGATAATTCTTTCATTCTTGATAAAAGTATCTCTTTCAATGGAATTGCAGATGAGGCGGGCGGCTTGTTGACCAATCTCGAAGGCAGGCTGTGTAATGGTACTTAAAGATGGCGACAAAATAGAGGCATACAAAAGATTCGAAAAACAAACCACTTTCAATTGATCGGGTATCGCAATGCGCTGTTGCTTGCAGGCATTATATATGGGAATGGTTAGCAACTCAACGGAGGCAACGATACCGTCGGGACGATGATGCGGGCTTGATAGAAGGATTTTAATTGCCTCCTCACTTTTGGTTTTATCCGTGGGGATCTGGTAAACATTTTTCGTAGGGTCTTCAATGTTGTTTTCGTGAAGTGCCCTGATAAATCCATCCATTCTTTTTCGAAGGATTGAAAGCCCCTCTGATATAGAAAGGAAATAGATCTTTTTACAGCCTTGCTCTGCCAGGTGCCGGGCGGCAATATAACCGCCTTCAAAATCATCGGTTACAACTTTGCCGGCCTCAATATCATCTGCCACTCTGTCAAAAAAAACCAGGGGGATACCATGATCGGCCAGCTTTTTCAGATGACAGTTGTCGGTAGCCTCTCTGCACACCGATATC
Organism: Mucilaginibacter sp.; assembly: GCF_035492695.1. GTDB lineage: Bacteria > Bacteroidota > Bacteroidia > Sphingobacteriales > Sphingobacteriaceae > Mucilaginibacter. The sequence goes on from NZ_DATJJC010000007.1 coordinate 262,871, forward strand.
AAAACTCCGTCTACCCGTCCATCCGATAATACTTTAATGATATCTTCTTCTTTCGACCTGAGGTCATTTGTTATATAAACATTAATGTGATACCCTTTTTCCTGGGTTACCGCTTCGATCCCCTTTATGGCTAATGAAAAGAAACTATCTACAATTTCCGGAACAATAACGGCGACGGTTCTGCTTTTCCTGCTCTTTAGCCCGCTCGCAAAATGATTAGGTATATAGTTCAGCTCCTGCGCCGCGGCTAACACTTTCGCCTTGGTTGCGGCGCTGATCTCATGGCTATCCTTCAGTGCTTTGGAGACAGTACCTTTTGATAAACCAAGCTTTTCAGCAAGGAGTTTAATGGAAGTATTGCTTTGAAAACCACTCATTAGGCTCGGAAGGAGTTATAAAAGTATAACAAGTTATCAAAATAATATTGAAAAACAATAGTTAGGCTCCTAAGGTCTTACTTTATTTGCATTTTTAAAAAGATTTTCATCTTTTTAAAAAATAAGACATAAACGCAACCGGTTTCGTAAATAAATTCGCTTACTCGCGACGCAATTGTCTTATCAAAAATTACATTCGTGTAGCAAAACCAGCGGATCGTAAATAGTTGAGCCGCAAGAATAAATAAAGAATTAGTGTATAATTTACAATAAGTGTTGCTCTGACATGTAATGAAATCTCTACTAAAATTATTTCTTATTCTTTATTGCCTGTCGGTGTTTGCGTGCACACGCAAGCCGGATACGGTATTCACCGAGATCGAACCTTCTTATTCAAATATTATTTTCAGAAATGATATTGAAGAAACAAAAGAGCAAAATATCCTTACCTACGAGTATTTATACAATGGCGGCGGCGTTGCCGTTGGCGATTTGAACAACGATGGGCTGCCGGATGTCTTTTTCACCGGCAACATGTCGCCAAATAAGCTTTATCTCAATAAAGGCAACTTCAAATTTGAAGATATAACGGAGCAAGCCGGTGTTAAGGGGCGCGACAGGTGGAAAACCGGTGTGGTTATGGCCGATGTGAATGGCGATGGCTTGCTTGATATTTATGTTTGCTACTCGGGCGTGGGCAGCGATTCAGCAAGGGCAAATGAATTATATATCAACAACGGAAGCAAAAACGGCATCCCAACCTTTACCGAAAGTGCCAAGACCTACGGTCTTGATGCAACAGGCACTTTTTCAACCTCGGCTGTTTTTTTTGATATGGATAACGATGGCGACCTGGATATGTTCCTGGTCGATCATGCTAACGAATTCTTCAATCCCTTTTTTAATACTGAAAAGCTGCGAAAAACAAGGAACGCCAAATTTGGGAACAGGCTGTACCGTAATGATAACGGGCATTTTACCGATATCAGCGATCAGGCGCATATTGATGGCAGCGGACTCAATTTTAGCCTAAGCGCCTCGGTAAGTGATATTAACGGCGACGGATGGCCCGATATTTACGTGACCAATGATTACGACGAACGTGATTTTTTATACTTAAATAACCATGACGGCACCTTTAGGGAGGTGCTGACCAAAGCGACGAAACATATTTCGGAATTTGCCATGGGCAGCGATATAGCGGACTTCAACAACGACAACCGCCCGGATGTTGTGGAATTGGACATGCTGCCCGAAGACAATCACCGGCAAAAGCTGCTGCGCGGGGCCGATAATTATGATAAATTTCAGTTACTGGTCGAACATGGATTCCATAAGCAGTTGATGCGGAATTCCCTGCAGCTCAATAACGGGAATAGTGCCGATGGCACGCCGATGTTGTCCGAAATTGGCCAGATGGCGGGCGTATCAAACACCGACTGGAGCTGGGCGCCGCTTTTCGCCGACCTTGACAACGATGGCTGGAAGGATCTGTTCGTTACCAACGGTATCCTGAAGGATATGACAAACCTCGACTTTGTGAAGTATTCGTCAGGGTATTCGCCCCAATACATTAAAGAGAAACAGGATAAAAGCGAAATATGGGAGCTTGTTAAAAAAATGCCAACCACCATGCTTACCAACTACCTGTTCAAAAACAACGGCGATTTAACATTTGCCAATGTAACTGCAAATTGGGGGCTGACAAAACTGGGGGTAAGTAATGGCGCTGTTTACGCTGATTTGGATGGCGATGGCGACCTGGACCTGGTCATCAATCAGTTAGATGGTGTAGCAACCGTTTACCGGAATAACACTTCAGAGCGATCGCATAAATCTAATTTTCTAAGATTGCAACTTAAGGGAGCTAACAAAAACACATCAGGCATAGGGGCAAAGGTTTATGTGACAACTGAACACAACAGCCAATTCCAGGAGCAATATTTCAACAGGGGCTTTCAGTCCTCGGTCGACCCGGTGCTGCATTTCGGCCTTGGACACGACAGCATTATCCGGTCTTTAAAAGTAGTTTGGCCGACAGGGGAAGTATCGGAGTTGAAGAATATTAAGGCAGACAGGTTAATTGTAATTGAACAAAAGAATGCCGCGCCGCTAAAAAATATCCCTGACAAAGAAAATACAAAGCCACTGTTTAAAGATGTAACTGCAACCTCGGGAATTAACTTTACTGATAAGGCATCATCCTACGTCGACTTTAAAATCTCTCCGTTACTACCTTACCAGGTTTCAAAAATGGGGCCCTGCATCGCTAAGGCCGATGTAAATGGGGACGGCTTGGAAGATGTATTTATTGGTGCAGGCATAGGTCAGTCCAGCCAGCTATATCTTCAAACGCGGGATGGTCATTTTGTGCTTGCTCCGTCCCAGCCATGGAACAGCAATACGCTTCCTTTCAATGCTGACGCCTTGTTTTTTGATGCGGACGGCGACGGGGATTTGGACATGTACCTTGTAAGTGGCGGTGCTGAATATCCATCAGGCAATGAAAACTACCAGGATCGTCTTTTTGAAAATGACGGGAAAGGCAATTTTAAACAGGTTTTAAATGCCCTGCCCAAAGAATTCATCAGCGCGAGTTGTGCCCGGGCAGCGGATATTGATCACGACGGGAAAATTGATCTTTTCATCGGGGGCAGGTATAAACCGGGGATGTTCCCTATGGCGCCGCCCAGCTATATACTTAAAAACGTCAGCAGTAAGGGGAAAATTCAGTTCGAAGAAGATCATTCGCAAAAAGATACCACGCTACGTAACCCCGGTATGGTGACAGACGCCGTTTGGGTTGACCTAAATAAAGACGGATGGATGGACCTGGTTGTAGTGGGCCAGTTTATGCCCGTTACGGTCTTTGAAAATCAAAAGGGATCGCTTATTAACCAAACTAAAGAATATGGCCTTGCCGGTACCAATGGCTGGTGGAGCAGGATAGCTGCTGCCGATCTGGACGGCGATGGCAATACCGACCTGATTGCCGGTAATTTGGGATTGAACACCCAGCTTAAAGCGTCGCCGGACGAGCCCGTTACGATCACTTGCTCCGATTTCAATAATGACGGGCAAATGCTGCCGGTTTTGTGTTATTATATACAGGGCAAAAGTTATCCCTATTACACAAGGGATGAGCTGATGGACCAGATGCCCTGGTTACAGAAGAAGTTCGGGCGCTATGCCGACTTCGCAGATGCCCGGTTATCGGATCTTTTTCCGCCCGAAAAACTAGCTGCGGCCACAACCGTGAAGGTCAATATGCTCGAGTCGGCCGAGCTTAAAAATTCGGGCCATCGGCATCTTACTATAAAGAAATTACCGTCTCCGGCGCAAACAAGTATGGTGAATGGCATTGTGCCGGGTGATATCGGGCCAAACGGGGAAAAATACCTCATCCTTGCCGGTAATTTTTACCCCTTCCGGGTACAATTCGGTCCGCTGGATGCCGGTATCGGGACTATTCTAAAGACAGACGGGAAAGGGGGCTTTTCATCTCTCGGATATACGGAAACGGGGCTTGATATAAGTGGCGACGTGAGAAACCTGGTACGGGTTAACGATGCTAAAGGCGGGTATTGGCTGATTGCAGCCAAAAGTAACGATGCCGTGCAGGTTTGGCGGCGCGATCATTAGGAGTAACATATAAATTCAATTACACAGCATGTTGAAATAACTATCCAACCACATATTCACTAATTAATTATTAACAACCTTTTGAAATAAAACCAAACTCCATGATTCAAATTTTAAAAGAAAAGTTCCTTGTTGAGAGAAGATTTTATCAGAGATCTTTAGTAAAGCCGGGTGTGCTTACTCTCTTTTTTGTCGCGATCTTGATCGTACAAACAAGGGCAGGTGGAATTACCGCAGGCGGAATTCCAACGTATCTAAAGAGCCCTGCGGTATCTGCAGGGACGATCATCAAAGGCGTAGTCCTTGATGAAAGCAACGCCCCGGTACCCGGCGCTACCGTCGCTATTAAAAAGATCGGCGTAGCGGGCACTACCGATGTTAACGGAAGGTTTCAGTTGAATGTACCGCCGGGCGAGTATGACCTGTACGTTTCGTACATTGGGATGAAACCGGTTACCAAACACATCATTGTAGGCGACAGCACCCCAGCCGACATTTTCATCGTACTTCCCGCGGCTGTCGGCGTTCTTAATGAAGTTGTAGTTGTTGGATACGGCTCGCAGTCAAAGAGAAATGTTACCGGCTCCATTGTCAGTGTAAAAGGTGAGGACCTGAAAAACCTTCCGGTTAGTAACCCTGCTGATGCGTTACAGGGCCGTGCTTCGGGTGTGGACATTGTCAGGAATGACGGCGCACCGGGTGGTACACCAAGTATTCGTATCAGGGGTACCGGTACCATCAATAATGCCGATCCGCTTGTGATCATTGACGGTGTACCGGCCGGAGGGCTGAACGATGTAAATGCCAATGATATTGCCACCATCGATATATTAAAGGATGCATCCGCATCAGCTATCTATGGTTCAAGGGCGGCCAACGGCGTTGTAATTATCACCACCAAAAAGGGCAACTTTAATGAAAAGCTGAAAACCAGTGTGAACCTGTATGCAGGTGAGAACAGCCCTGTTAAATTTATTAAGATGCTAACGGCTCCGGAGTTGGCGAAACTTAAGATCGAATCGTATACCAACGATGATCTTACCCCGCCGACAATTTGGGCCAACCCGTATTATTCAGTTCAGCGGACCGACTGGCAGCGTGCCCTGATGGGTACGGGCCATGTGCAGAATGCTGATTTTGCTGTAAGGGGAGGTAACACCAGTTCGGTTTACAGCTTTTCGGGTAACTATTATAACGAAACAGGTATGATCCCCAATTCGCTGTTTACCCGTTATAATTTTAGGGTTAACTCCGAACATAAGGTTACTTCGAGAATAAAAGTTGGCGAAAATATACTTTACTCCAACTCCAACAATACATCGCCGGATACACGGTCGACCCAGGCGGGATTAGTTTGGAGCGCCATTCGTTTCAATCCGGCCATACCGGTCATGAATCCCGACGGCTCATACGGCTCGTCACAGGCCGATAACCAGCTTGGCGACATCAATAACCCGGTTGCGACAGCACGACTAACCGATGCCTATAACAAGGTGAACAGGCTGCTTGCCAATGGGTATGCCGAAGTTGAGATAGTAGAAGGATTAAAAATAAAAGCCAACTATGCCTATGACAATAATTACTCAGACTATTATAATTTCCAGGTGCCAATGCCCGATCAAACCCGTGGGCCTTCCATCGCGTCCCTTAACCAGGGTTACAGCAAAGGCTCGTCGTTGTTGGAAGAGTATTTCCTAACCTACAACAAAATATTTAACAACGTGCACGAAGTTACGCTGACAGGTGGTTACTCCGCACAATTGATCAAGGGTAATTATGTAAATGCTTCCCGTTCGGGCTTTACGGATATAGACCCCGATCAGCGTGTGCTGAACCTTGGCAATAGCGCCAACAACAGCGGCAACAATAACCCAACCGAAGGCTTGCAGTCGTATTTCGTAAGGGGTAATTACGCTTATAATAGTAAGTATTTGCTCACCGTAACCATGCGTGCCGACGGTTCGAGCAAATTTGCACCCGGTAAACAATGGGGCTATTTCCCGGCCTTTTCTGCCGGTTGGCGCATCTCGGACGAAAATTTTTATGGCGATGGTCTCAAAAATATCTTCAGCTCGTTAAAACTTACCGGCGGCTGGGGGCAGTTAGGCAATCAAAACATCGGAAATTTTCAATACCTCAGCACGCTGGGCTATGCCACCAACTATGGATATGCTTTGGGAACAGGCACGGTTTTACAAAGCGGTGCTTTTATAACCGGCTTGGCTAATCCTAACATTACCTGGGAAAGGGCCAGCGAGACCAACATCGCGTTAGAGTTTTCGGCTTTGAAAGAGCACTTAACAGGTTCTGTTACCTATTTTAATAAGAACACCACCGACATGCTGATCCCGTACCAGCTTGTAGAGACTTTCGGCGCCCAAACTAATTTGCCGGACGATCCCGGAAACATCACTTTGCCAAATCAAAACATTGGTGAAATGAATAACCACGGTATCGAGATAGATCTCAACTATCACAACAACGCAGGGAAATTGAAATACTCGTTCGGCGCGAACGCGTCCTTTCTAAAGAATAAAGTAACAAAACTCTACGGGCAGTCCAACTATATCGGTTCCACGTCTTATGGTCGGGAGAATGTTGATATCTCGCGTACTTACGAGGGACAGTCAATTGCATCGTTTTATGGATTTAAAACAAACGGACTTTACCAGACGCAGGCGGATATCGATAATGATCCTAATATCAAAAATGACCCAAACAAAGGCAACATAAAGCCAGGCGATGTAAGGTTTTTGGACCTGAACGGAGATGGGGTAGTTGATGATAAGGACCGTACCAATCTCGGCAATCCTAACCCTAAGGTTGTATTCGGCGTTCATGGCTCACTCGCCTATAAGAATTTTGATTTTGCCTTCAACTTTGCCGGCGAAGCGGGCTTTAAATTATACAATGCCGATCGCCTTGCAGGTTTAGACGGGACACAGGTTTTCAATTGGTATGCCGAACAGGAGGGGAGATGGCACGGGCAGGGGACCAGCAATACAATTCCGCGCCTGTCCAATTCAAATTTGAATAACAACTACCGCTCATCAGATATGTGGGTTGAAAACGGGACCTACATAGCTTTAAAGAGCGTTTCACTCGGGTACACTTTTGCAAAGAAGAGTATAGCCGATGTACAGTTGCCTGATATACGGGTATATGTTAGTTCATATAATGTTTTCACGATCACGGGATATAAAGGATATACACCTGAGTTGGGCTACACCAGTTCGGGCAATAACCCTGCAAACTCGCAAAAAGGGGTCGACGTTGCTCAATACCCAAGCGCGCGAAACGTAACCTTTGGAGTGACAGCTAATTTTTAACTTATTAGAGCAAAGAATTATGAATTCAAACAGATACAAATTATTAAGCATATTATGTATTAGCATGATATGTATGGAAAGCTGTATTAAAAAGCCTCTCGATCAGAAACCGACGGGCTCGTACACTACGGCTACCTACTGGCGTAACCAGAATGATGTTATTGCCAATGTTTTGGGGATATATAATGTCCTCTATGTCGAAGATTGGGTAGGGCACGCGCTATATACTTACGACGACCAGTCGGACGATATTTATGTGGCGGGCGACCACTCCGACTTCCAGGCGGTTGGTAACCTGAATGCGGACCCTTCTTTGCAAGTGATTTATTATACGTGGCCTTTTGCGTACGAACAGATAGGCAGGGCAAATAATGCTATATTTTATATCCCCAAAGTTCCGGTGATGGACGATGCGATCCGTAACCGCTCGATGGGCGAAGCTTATTTCCTTAGGGCTTATGCTTATTTTTTACTAAGCCAGATATATGGTGAAGTGCCGATAATAACCGAAGCGAACGTACAGGCAAGTAACTACAATGTTCCGAAAGCAACATTGGACCAGGTGCGGGCACAGGTTGAATCGGATCTTTTGAAAGCGATAAACCTGCTCCCCGAAACCTATGATGCTGCTGATAAAGGGCGGGTAAGTAAAGGCGCGGCCGAAGGATTGCTGAGTAAACTGTACCTGTTTGAAGACGATTTTGCTAAATCTATTCAATATGGTACCGCGGTTATTAATGATGCCAATTACTCGTTGGCCCCAAACTACGACGATAACTTTACGCCGGGTATCCAGCAAACTACCAGCAACGAGTTATTATTTGCCGTGTGGAATCAAAACGGCGAAATTTCAGGATCGGTGCAGTCTCCCATGGCTATCTACTTTTCTCCCCGGCCATGGCAGGGATGGGGCTTTCACCACCCGACACAAAACTTCGTAGACGAATTTGAAGCCGGTGATAAAAGGGAAAAGACTACGGTTTTAGCAGTCGGCGATTCTATCCCTTATCAAACCAACCTGTCGACCATATCGGCAGAGGACGCTGTGCAAATGTTTGCCGGGAAAGCCGGGCAATCAACAGGCAGGATGCTGCCGAGTATGTCGACCACCGGTTACTACATCCGGAAATATACGGCCTACATGCCAAGCGGCGACGGAAACCTGAATTTTGACCTGAAGCAGCCCCTGCTGAGAACGGCTGAGATATACCTGATAGTAGCCGAAGCCAAGATCAGGCAATCAGGCGCTGGCAGCGGCGATGCGGAAATTAATGCAGTACGGGTAAGAGCAGGCCTTGATCCGGTAGCCGGAGCCGGGATGAAACAACTCATCCATGAAAAAAGAGTCGAATTAGGTGGCGAAAATGTACGCTGGCAGGATTTGCTGCGTTGGGATAAGGACCAGATAGTGAATTTGGATACCATTGTAGGCAAGCCAAAGAAAGCATCGCCGCTGCCGCCTTACAACGGTGCCGTTATTGTGCCGGCGAGAACCTTCCAAAGGCCGAAGGATTATTTTATGCCAATACCTCAAAAAATAATTGATGAAAGTAAAGGAGTTATCAAGCAAAACCCTAATTATTAACAGGGTCTGTACTATTAATTCTGAGATTAGTTGATTGATTAATGGGTGATCCGCAAGGAGCCCATTAATTTTTTCTTAAAGAGCTTTTTAACCAATGATATAACAAAATAACTATGAAAAATCAAAATCAAGATGAGATGTCGCCCATGTCGTCACTTGAAGATTGGGACGACGATGTATTGAAAAGATATCCTGAACCCGGCAAGCCGGCAAAAAGCAAGGAGGAATACCGGAATTACGATAGCCCCGAAATTGATGGTGTACGCGAATTTTATCGCCTTAACCACAAATATCAAACCTATGATAATGTGTTGGCCAAAAAAGCAAACTTTTTGCAGTTCGATAAAAAAGAAATGCCCTGGTGGTCGGCTATGGAATACCTGAACACCCTGATAGATGATTCGGACCCCGATACCCAGCTCGATCAGTTACAGCATTTGCTGCAAACCGCCGAAGCCATCAGGGCCGACGGTTATCCAGATTGGTTCATACTCACCGGTTTCATACATGATCTCGGAAAAGTGCTTTGCCTTTTTGGCGAACCGCAATGGAATGTGGTAGGCGATTCGTTCCCTGTTGGCTGCAAGTTTTCGGATAAGATTGTTTACCCGGAGTTTTTTGCCGCAAATCCTGACATACAGGATGAGCGTTTTAATACACCGTACGGAGTGTACTCGCACCAATGCGGTTTGGATAATGTACACATGTCGTGGGGGCACGATGAGTACCTGTACCATTTGGTAAAGGATTACCTGCCCGAGCCAGCCTTGTACATGATCCGCTATCACTCCTTTTATTCACAACACCGTGAGCGCGCATATGATCACCTGTTGAATGCACATGACCAGGAGATGTTTAAATGGGTAGATAAATTCAACCCTTATGATCTTTATTCAAAAAGTCCAGTAGCACCGGTCGTGTCCGAACTGAAGCCGTATTACGAGGACCTGATCGCAAAATACTTGCCTTCGACGGTTAAATTATAAATATATCATCGCACACTGCTAAGCAGGCCCCTGGGATGTTACCGGGCAACCGGTGGCATCCCTGAAGGCGGGGGTGTCGCACTTTACTAACGGAGGAATTCCGATATTATCCTCATGAAAAAATACCTGTTTACGTTAATTATTCTTACGTTAAGTTATTACTCCAATGCCCAGGTAAGCCAGGCCGATTCAAAGGCGTTTATCGAACGGGTGATCCCCGGCAGGGCAGGTTCATTTTTGATAGAAAGCATTCCGCAGGAAAATGGCAGGGATGTATTTGAACTGGACGGAGATGGCAGCAAAATAATATTGCGGGGCAATAATGTGCTGTCAATTGCATCGGCATTAAATTACTACCTCAAAAACTATTGCTTTTGCGATATAGGTTGGAACGGCACAAATCTTAATATACCCGTCGTACTGCCCCCTGTGAAAACCAGGGTACATAAAACTACGCCCTATACTTATCGCTACTACCTGAATTATTGCACGTTTAATTATTCCATGTCGTGGTGGGATTGGGACCGCTGGCAAAAAGAAATAGACTGGATGGCGTTGAACGGTATAAATATGCCGCTGGCCATCACCGGTGAAGAAGCAATTTGGCAGGATGTTTATAAGAGTATGGGCTTTACAAACAAACAACTGGATGCTTTTTTTTGTGGACCGGCCTATTTTTCCTGGTTTTGGATGGGCAACCTGGATGCCTGGGGAGGCCCGCTGCCCCAACACTGGATGGACACTCATAAAGCACTGCAAAAAAAGATATTGGAGCGTGAACGTTCATTCGGCATGACGCCGGTCTTGTCGTCATTTACCGGGCATGTGCCGCCGTCATTTAAAGACAGGTTCCCTTCAGCGAAAGTCAAAAAAACTAATTGGGGCGCAGGTTTCCCCGACGTCTACATCCTTGACCCGGACGACCCGATGTTCGAAATGATAGGAAAAAAGTATATCGAGGCTCAAAATGCCGAATTTGGAACGGACCATTTGTATTCGGCCGATACATTTAACGAGAACGACCCGCCAACCAATGATTCCACCTATCTGGATGGAATGAGCAAAAAAGTGTTCCATTCCATGACCATAGCCGACCCTAAAGCCGTTTGGGTAATGCAGGGTTGGATGTTCCATTATAACAGCAAGTTTTGGCAGCCTCAGCAGATAAAAGCTTTGCTGAATGCGATACCAAACGATCAAATGGTAATTTTGGATCTTTATAGCGAATCGCACCCGGTATGGAACCGTACCGAAGCTTACTATGGCAAGCCCTGGATATGGAGCATGCTGCAGAACTTTGGCGGTAACATCAGCCTGTTTGGCCGTATGCGCCACGTAGCCGTCGACCCGGCTATAGCCCTGCACGACCCTGAGTCAAAAAGCATGACCGGGATAGGCGTCACACCGGAAGGGATAGAACAAAACCCGGCCCTGTTTGAACTGATGCTTGAAAACGTTTGGCGAGATACCCCTATTGACGCCGATGCATGGATAAAAGATTATGCCCGCAGGCGTTATGGCGAAAGCAATCGATCAGCTGAACGGGCCTGGCATATCCTGTTGAATACCGTTTACAGCAGCGGGCTTACCGAAGGCGGACCCGAATCGATCATTGTGGCAAGGCCTACACTGAAAAAGGCTGTGGACAGGGTATTAACCAAATTGGATTATGACCCCGGGCAATTATTTGAAGCCTGGGATCTGATGGTAAATGCATCGGATAGTCTAAAGCGAAGTGATGGCTTTCAGTACGACCTGGTGGATATAACCCGGCAGGTGCTGGCAAATTATGCGTCGCCCTTACAGCAAAAGATGGCAGCAGCCTATAATGATCGCGACAAAGAACTATCCAAAAAATATAGCGCTGCTTTTTTGGAGTTGATGGATGATATGGACGATCTGCTGAGTACGCGGAGAGACTTCTTATTGGGCAAATGGATCAATGAAGCGCGGGCAAACGGTATAACAGATCAGGAAAAAAACCTGTATGAATTTAATGCTAGGGACATTGTGACCCTTTGGGGAGATAAAGAAAGTGGCCTTAGCGAATATTCGAACAGGCAATGGGCGGGGTTGATCAAAGGTTATTATAAGCAGCGCTGGGCGTTATTCTTTAAACAAATGGATAAAGCGTTAGCCACCGGAGTATCTTTTAATCCAAAAGAATTTGACAAACAGGTAAAGGACTGGGAATGGAAATGGGTTAATACGCACGATAACGCCTATCCGGGTGAGATAAAAGGTGATGCGGTAGAAAAATCAAAACAACTGTTCGAAAAGTATCATAATATTATAAAGCAATCTTTCTGAAAGTTATCCTATCCACATGAATAAGCGGTTCTGGTTGTCCCTTTTAACACTAATATTATTGGCTTCTGCTGTTCGTGGCCAAAGTAGTAACGACCATATATTTCCGGCCGCCCCTGCCGCAAAATCGGGTATTGATTTTGATAGTAAAGGCTTTTTAATACATGGTAAGCGCACTTTTATTGTTTCCGCCGGGATGGAATATGCCCGCGTCCCGCACCAGCTTTGGTACGACAGGTTGTTGCGGATAAAGCGTGCAGGGTTTAATTGCGTGGAGATATATACCTTTTGGAATTTTCATGAACCCAGGGAAGGTCAATTTGATTTTACGGGGGACCACGACCTCGGTCTGTTTCTCGCCACGGTAAAAAAATTAGGCATGTATGTCATTGTCCGTGTGGGCCCATACTATTGCGCCGAATGGGACAACGGGGGTTATCCGTTATGGCTTAAATTTAAAAAAGGGTTGGGCGTGCGTGAGGATAACAAAGTTTTCGAATATTATGTCGATCGCTTTTTCGACAAGCTACTGCCCATCGTATTTAAAAACCAGGTCAATAGGGGTGGGGCCGTTATTTTGGTGCAGCTGGAAAATGAACATACACAAGGCTGGGGCACTGTTATCCCCAATGGTTATTTCAAGCACTTGCAGGCTAAAGCCTTAAGCCTGGGTTTGCAGGTTCCCTATTTCTTTAGCGGATTGCATCATTCCAGCGATCCCGCAGCTGATGGCAAACCGGATGATCCAAAAAGACCAAACCCCTGGTTTAGTACCGAATTTTGGAGTGTATGGTATTCGCAATATGGCCCGAAACCAGAGGACGCAGGCATATATGATCGCCGCACATGGAAGATCATAGCGCATGGCGGTAACGGCTATAACTACTACATGGCTCACGGAGGCTCCAATTTTGGTTATACCAATAACGACGAGGATGCCGCATCATACGACTATGGCGCAGCAATTGGGCAGGCCGGCGATCTGAGGCCGATCTATTATACTTTTAAACGCGCAGCATGGTTTGCCCGCAGCTTCCAGGATATTTTGGAGAACAGCACCGATGCAACACCAGCATATAGCAAAATGACCCCGGATACAGCCATAAAGGTAAGTGCACGGACAAGCCCATCTGGCGATATTGTTTTCCTGGACAACCCCGGAAAAAACCTGGTTAACGCCAAACTGCAGCAAAGCGGTGTGACAATAAACGTAGCTTCGGGCGAGATATACCCACTGGTTCACAATTTCAGGATCGGCTCGGGAATCACGCTCGATTGGGCATACACCCGGATATTTGCCATAGTAAAACAACGCAATACAACAACCATCATAACCGATTGCGAAAAGGGGGCGGATTTGTCCCTGCATTTTACTGTCGTAGCAGGAATGATGCCGAAGTCAGGGTCGCCCGGAATAAAAATAACCGGGAATAAGGTGGATTTAGACGCAGCAATGCAAGATAGTGATAGGCCCTCCGAGTATGCGTTCACAGCAGGAACGCAAACCATCCGCGTACTGGCAATGGATAGGCAGGGCACGGACAAAACCTCGATAACCGGTAATGCAGGAGAAAATTATATCATTAGCGGGGCCTCTTATGTCGGCGGCATAATTGTTAAGGACCAAAATATCCGGATTGAAACAGAAACCCCTTTACCGGGAGATCATGCAGGCCCGGTTTGGCTTTATACAGCAAATAAAGCATTGCGTTTGGGTAAGGGTGATGGGGCAAGAGTTAGTCAGCCTCAAAAACTTAAATTAACGGAGTGGATGCAGAGCGACGCCTCCGCCCCGGCTTTGCCCGGGTTTAGTGTCGGGAATTGGCTGCATAGCAAAACTCCGCTACAGATGGGCGCTGACGGCGACCTTTCACCGGATGCGTGGTACAGAACGATGGTTACTGTACCCGCTACAGGTAACTACACCATGCAGGTAAAAGGCAGCGGACGGGGACAAGCCTATATTGACGGAAAGCCTGCTGCGAAATGGAAACTGGATGATGGAGAAGTGTCGCTTAATCTAAAAAAAGGCAGGCACGCGCTGGCTGTTTTTACAGCTCACGATGGCAGGGACAAACTTGCCGGTTATATTGGCCCCATTGTAAATGTTGATAATAAAGGGATTTTTGGTACAGCCTTCATAAAGCAGGGCGGCCCTTTTATCAGCCGGTTGAACAACTGGTATTTTGTCAGTGCGGACCATAAGGACGATGCCAGATCAGGACCTCCGAAGTTTGATACAACACATTACAAAAAGTATAAGATAGGCGATGATGTTTTTAATAAGCGCGAAGGGTACGGCTGGTTTGAAACAACTATCGCTCAGCCGCCTGCCGGGACATCAAAAATCATCCTTTCGTTCAGGAGTGTAGATGAAAGTGCTACAGTATTTATAAACGGTAAACAAGTTTATCATCATGACGGCTGGAACGATCCGTTTGAAGTAACAGTTAGTGACCCTGAGGCATTGAAGGCGCCTTTAAGGCTAAATGTCTTTGTCGAAAATTATTCAAACGAAGGAGGTATCGATCAGCCCGTAAAAGTAAATACAATTGGCGATGCTGCGATGATAAATGACTGGGCGATGAAAGGCGGCATTGACAATTCGCCGGCGGCAAAAAAATGGGTAGCCCTTTCTGCTGAAGACCATGCTGGCCCTTATTTTTATCATACCAAATTTACGGTCCATTTTTCTGCTTCGCATACTTTCATCTGGCGGGTCGACACTAAAAACATGGGGCATGGTTCTGTTTGGGTAAACGGGCATAATCTTGGGCGGTATCCCGAAAAAGTCGATGCACCGGGAGTATATATTCCCGAATGCTGGCTAAGGGATGGCGCTAATGAACTGCTGATCTATGACGAGGACGGAAAATCGGCCAACGGGCTAAACGTCATAGCTGAACCTGCTGCAGGACGGACAACCGTTATCTTAACAGCAAATATCAAATAAGCTTACTCCAAAATATGTTAACAAAACAGGAAAGGTTTACTGCGCTCGATGTTTTCCGCGGAATGACAATATGTTTCATGATCATTGTGAACGCGCCCGGTTCAGGGGCCGGCGTATGGACACCTTTGGACCATGCGTACTGGTTTGGCTTTACACCCACCGACCTGGTGTTCCCTTCTTTCCTGTTTGCAGTTGGTAATGCACTTAGTTTCTCCAAAAATAAATTTCATAGTGATTCGGCATTTATCGGTAAGATATTTAAACGAGCCGTCATTATATTCATGCTTGGTTACCTTATGTATTGGTTCCCGTTCTTTCACCGGGCAGAGGATACGTGGGCGTTTAATGCGCTGGCAAATACGCGTATAATGGGTGTACTGCAGCGCATTGCCCTTTGCTATTTCTTTGGGGCCTTAATCGTTCATTATTGTTCGCAAAAAGCTGCTGTCATTATTTCTGCCTTATTACTGGCGGGGTATTGGGCATTTTTATTTTTGCTGGGCGAGCCTGGTAAAGAATTTACGATGCTGGGCAACGCGGGTACAAAGCTGGACATCCTGATCATGGGCAATGCGCATCTATACCATGACAAAGGCGGTCCTATCGCATTCGATCCTGAAGGTTTATTAAGCACCCTGCCCGCTATCGTTAACGTGATCGGTGGTTACCTGGCGGGTATCTTTATTCAGAAGAAGGGCAAAAATTACGAGTCCGTTGCTAAGTTATTTATCTGCGGAGGCTTACTTATTATCCTTGCATTGTTTTTGGGCCAGTTTTTCCCACTTGCCAAGAAACTGTGGACAAGCTCTTTTACGTTGCTGACCATAGGTATCGACCTGGCAATACTGGCGCTGCTGGTTTATGCCATCGAAATTGAAAATATAAAATTCGGGACCAGGTTCTTTCTTGCTTTTGGTAAAAACCCGCTCGTTATTTACCTGCTATCCGAATTGTTATTGACCACACTGCAACTGATATGGGTACGACCGCAGTTAAGTTTCTACGATTGGATAAACAAGGTGTTTTATCAGCGTGTATTTCCTGGCCCGCTGGGTACACTTATGTTTGCACTGTGCTACATGCTGTTGTGTTGGTTGGTAGCTTACTTGTTGGATAAAAAGAAGATATACATCAAAATATAACGATGCCGGCAAGAAAATTTTCTCGATTTTTTTTTGTTTGTGGGCTGTTGGTGAGTTTCAACTTCAACTGTCTTGCCCAGGATCGCGACAACACCGGTTTTGTAAATCCTTTTATCGGTACCGCAAAAAGCAATGTGCCCACCAAATGGGGCAATGAGGGCGGAACCTACCCCGGCGCGGTGGCGCCTTCGGGAGCTATTCAACTAAGCCCCGAAACAAAAGCGGCAAAGGGTTATGATTACACCGATAGCATCATCTGTTATTTTAGTTGCTACGGGCATTTCAGTGGTTTTCCGGGAGGGTCAGCCGGACAATTCCAGGTGATGCCGGTTAGCACCGCGAACAATCTGGAACCCGGAAAATATAGCAGGCATTTTTCGCACAAGAATGAGGTGGCCTCGCCGGGTTATTACCGGGTGTTGTTTGATGACGACCATACTCTCGCAGAAGCGACAGCTACGCCACGCACAGGTATGTTTCGTTTCACGTTTCCGGCTAACGTTACGCCACGCATATTCATTGGCGATGCAGGTGATATCAGGCAGCAGTCTAAAAGAGTATTGCAATTTTCGCGTAGCAATACAATCATCAATTTTAATGCTGACTGTATCAATTTGCAAAAAGTTCCCGGCGGGTGCGTCGCCACATTTGCAAATCAAAAGATTATCACCCTAAAAATAAGTACTTCAACTATTGATGTTACCGGCGCACAAAAAAATATCGACCAGGAAATAGGTGACAGGGACTTTGACCGAGTCCGTCGGCAAACGCGGGACGAATGGATCAAAGAACTTAGCCTTGTAGACATTTCGGACCACAACGGGCACAATAAAACAATTTTTTATACCGCGCTTTATCACTCCCTGCTGGTGCCCTGGGTAATTGATGATGCTGATGGCCGTTACACGGGGGCCGATGGGCAAGTGCGCCAAAAGAGCGGCCGAAATCAATATGGCGGGTTTTCTCCCTGGGATACTTTCCGGTCGCTTAATCCACTGCTTACCTTGCTTTACCCGGATAAGGAAAACGATATTATATCGTCAATGCTTGATGTTTACAAGCAAACGGGTCATTTGCCAACGGAATCGATGACCGGCAATCACGCCATCCCGATCATTGTTGATAGCTACCTAAAAGGGGTGGATAAGTTTGATAAGGAGTTGGCTTACAAAGCGATGAAAAGCAACGTCGCCGATACCCCCTTTTTGCAAAATGATATGGATGTGTATCACAAAAACGGTTATATCCCTTTTACCCGTTCCGAATCAGTAACCCGGACGGTCGAATATGCCTACGATGACTGGGCGCTGTCGCAATATGCTAAACTGGTGGTCCATAGCGACGACGACTATAAACTTTTGCTTAACCGTAGCTTTAGCTACCGCAACCTTTTGAACGCCGATGAATTGTTTTTGCTTCCGCGGAATAAAAATGAGTTTAAACTGCAGCCCGGTATGTCGGGTTACAAAGAAGGTGATCAATGGGTGTACACTTATTTTGTGCCCCATAATACAAGGGATCTTATCAACTTGCTGGGCGGTAATGACCAATTTGCGGCAAGGCTCGATTCAGCTCTTACCCACGATGTTATTTTGTTCGACAATGAAACGGTGTTTCATTTACCGTACTTGTTTAACCAGGCTGGGAAAGCTGCATTGACACAAAAGTGGGTCAGAAAAATTATGCAGGAACGGTTTAGCGCCACACCGGGTGGCCTGCCTGGTAATGACGACCTGGGTTCGACATCAAGCTGGTACGTTTTTAGTGCGATGGGAATTTACCCGGTTTGTCCCGGCAGGCCGGTGTATGCAATTGGATCGCCGCTATTTGAATTGGTAACGCTGAACCTCCCGAATGGTAAAAAGTTTGTCATTAATAGCACAAATTCGTCTGCAAAGACTCCATTTGTACGATCAATAGATATTAACGGAAGGCCATGGCAGCAATCGACCCTATCTCATGCTATGCTGAAAGCAGGCGGAAAAATGGTTTTTAATATGAGCAGTAAGGCCGGCGAGTGGTTTGTGGACAAAAATCCGGCTGAACTTTCGGAAACAAAGAACTACCCGGCATTTAAAATTTCAGGGTTTTCGGTAACAAAAAAGATCATTGAACCGGATGAATTGTTTTTTGTGAAATTCTCCGTTTCAAATACAGGTGGCACCGGCACAAAAACAATTGACCTGGTGGTAAACGGCAAGCTTTATACTTATACAAATTGCCTGGTAGCTTCAGGGCAAACCATATGTGATTCCATCCCATGCCGGCTGTACGCTACAGGAGACGCCATGCTCAAAATCGGGACAATGGCGCCGATCAAAGTCAGGATCAAAAGTTCAGAGCGCCCGATAGCTCAATGTTATAAAATATCTGCATATACAGCAACCCCCATGGTGAAACTGCATAACAGGCAGCGCGTAGACTATACCGTCCGGAATATCGGGGGAATAAGGCATGTTTTTACTATCGGGGTAATAGCCGATGATCATCTCGTTTTCAATGACAAAGTAATGCTTGCTCCGGGCGAGAAAAAGAGCGTTATGCATAATATGCTTGCTACTAAACCAGGATTTCAACATATTACGATCGGCAATGCTAATATTGCTTACAAGGTTTATGAGAATAACATAGAATCACTATTGCTGGACCTTTCGCCTGTAAATAATCACAATGATACGCTGGTGAGCGATAAGTCCGGCTTTGGCAATAACGGGCATATTGTATTTTTGGCCGATCACACTAAAACCCCTGAGAATAAATTACTGTTTGGCAAAAGCTGCTTTGTCGAATTACTTTCATCGCCAAGCCTGGATGAGCTTGGGCGAACTATCACGATGATGGCCTGGGTTTATCCAACCGGTTCGAACAATGGATTGACAGACATTTTTACAAAAGGTGACACTAATGTTTTACAAGTGGCAGGGGGCAAATCGCTTACTTTCTTTGCCGGAGGCTGGGGCAGAGGTGATTGCACTGTCGACCTTCCGCCCGACTGGCTCAACCACTGGCATCATATAGCAGGAGTCTGCGAAGGTATGGTACTTCATGTATATATTGACGGCATATTAAAAGGAAGCACCACAACCGATCAATCAACGGGCCTTTCAGTTAATAATAAATGGGTATTGGGGAGAAACGACGAGTTTCCGTCGGAAAGGGAATTCCAGGGATATATAGCAAATGTTAAAATATACAAGGAACCATTATCTGCTGCTGAAGTTTTGGCTATATTCAATATCGACAAAACATTGGTAATTAAATAAATCAGGCAGCATACTTTTATAAATCCGGGGCATGTTGCACCGAAACGTTACGCCAAAAGCTATTAAAACAAAATAGCCTGTAAGTATTTAACTTACAGGCTTTGAGGTTTTGTGATCCCGCTGGGACTCGAACCCAGGACCCCAACATTAACAGTGTTATGCTCTACCGGCTGAGCTACGGAATCCTAATAACGTTTCCGTTAAAAGTGGTGCAAATATAGAGTTTATTCGCATAGCCCGCAACCTGTTTTTAAAATATTTTTCAAGTGTAAAATAAACACCTAAATACCAATAAACTACGGTTTAAAAATACCTATGTGGCCCTTGTCTCCTGCTAAAAGTACCAGGCTGCCGTGTTTTGCTTTACGGCAAACGTTATAACTGACATCATCTATTTTACCCCACGTTTTACCACTATCGGTGGTGATATTGCTGCCTGGGGTGCCGGTGGAAAGGAAAGTATTGCCTGAAATATATTCGACACAAGACTGAAATCCCGCCGGACCTTTTTCGGAAAGTGTAAAAATGCTAGACGTAAGTAGGGTGGCCGAAACGGAATCGGTCCTTTTGTCTTTCGCATAGTCGCCCCCAACCATTATCCCCTTGTCGCTACCACATACAAAGGAAAAGCCCCCCTGGCTTGGTTTGCTATGCGGAAGGGGAGCATTTTGATAGTCCCACGATTTCTTCCCATGATAAGCCAGTAACCTGGCTGCGCTGCCGCCCGTGGTAATGTAAGTGAGGCCGCACGAAATACGAAGGCATGTACCGCTCGCCGCAAAAGCCGCTTCACCAGGTAACGCATTGGGTGGATTTTTGAACGGATGCCAGTTTTCCCCTCCATCATTCGTTTCCATCATCACAAACTTTCCGCCAATCGGATCGCCTAAAACCAGGCCATGTTTTGGCCTGTCAAAATCCATCGCATCAAAAAAATAAGCAGTATCAGTATTCTCATATTTTACCTGCCAGTTGTTGCCGCCATCGGTGGTTTTGAGGATAAGCGCGGGGGTGCCCGAACTCATGATAATAGCCTCTTTACCCGAAAAAGCCTCGATATCCCTGAAATCGGATTTTTCAAATCCCTTTACCTGCTTCCAGTCCCAGGTTTTGCCACCGTCGGCTGTTACTGCAATAGTACCCCGGCTGCCACTTGCCCAGGCTATGTTGTCGTCGACCACGGATAAACCCCGAAAACTGGCCGGTTTGCCCTGCTGCAGGGTTTCAACGTGCTGTGCCTTTAATAACGACGGCGTTACGCACAGCAAAAATAACCCGGTATAATAGAATAGCTTTTTCATTTTACCCGCGCCCATATTTCCGATCGTCCGAATAGCGAGATGCCTATGTATCCCCGTATCTTAAGGTTATTGCCGTCCAATGTCATCTTGCAACTATAAGTTTTGCCGTTTTTGGGGTCGTACACGGTGCCATCGTTATATACATTGTCACCGTCGTAAACAAAATCCTTCAATAGCTCGAGGCCAAGATCGGGCCGCGAACGCAGCGCAGGATCCGGATTGTTTTTATCCGTCTTGGGTTTGCCCTGTTCGTCATTAGGATATTTTATCCAGTCGAGCTTCCCATAATATTTGTTGCCTTTTTTATAGATCAGGATATGATCCTGGCCGTTTGGGTTGGCCCACGAGCCCAATATTGCGTCGGCAGTTTGAGCCGCGGCGGTAAAGGAAATAACAGCCATCAGCATTATTAAGCAGCAATTTTTTATCATTTCGCTTATCAATTGGTTTAACGAAGTTAACCTTTACAACTATTCAAACAAAGAGCCGGAAGATGAGAAGAATCAGGGAGTGCCCGGAACGAGATTCGAACTCGTACATCCTTACGAATGCCACCCCCTCAAGATGGTGCGTCTACCAATTTCGCCACCCGGGCTTTTTTAACAGAAATGAACTATAGGATATAGTTCATTTCTGTAATGGATGTGCCCGAAGAGAGACTCGAACTCTCAAGAGACAATTCTCAACGGCTTCTGAGACCGCAACGTTTACCAATTTCGCCATCCGGGCCTATGAAACCAAAAGCCGAAATGATCGGCTCCTGGTTTCGAGGCTGCAAATATATGTTTTTCGCGTAAATTGTTAAAATTAAAAATCACAGCGTGCCGCTGGTTTATGCTGCCGGTTTGTATTCATGCTTGTAATACCATTCTAACAGATATACCCCATCGCCCCACGACAATTTGCCATCGGCAGCAACTTCGGCTACGAGTATGGCCAGGTTATGCAGAAAGGCGCTCTGTGGATCGCCTCCGATACCCTGCAGCACCTTTATGGCGCACGATGTAATATCCGCGGGATCGGTTAAACCGGCGCAACTGTCGGCCAGTTTAAGTTCGGCCAGGATAGCGGGCAGTTTGGCGCGAAGCAGGTCCTTCACCCTGTCGTCAATGTCGCCCGGGATGATGGCCGTTAAAACATCTGCCGCAGGCGAATCAGTGAATTTTTTGATATTCTCGGTTACCAATACACCTATTTTTATGGCGGTTTTTAGTTCGGAAGGGATACCTTCAAATAGTCTCTTTACTTCAGCCCAGATTTTTGATAGAAATGATTTTAAGCTCATGTTGTTTAGTTAATGATTTATGGAATTATTGATTTATTGAATGGTTGACTTGCAGTATGTAATTGAATTTTGATCAGTTTTTTTGGCGGAACGCAACTGTTCTTTCGCTTTTGATCTCATCTACCTGTTGCTGAAGAATTGAAACCTCACTTTCCAAAACTTTCAGCCGCAGATCGTTTACCCGTGCGTCAGCTTCCTGTTTTTGGCGGATGTCGTGAAGATCACTCCTTAGCTGGAAATAGGTTGTCATTACCGATGCTACGATACTGGCTGTGCTTACGACGGTAACGATGATGTTTTTGAGCGTGATGCCTTTGAGCTCACGGTGTTCGATGGTTGTCATGATGGGTAGTGATTAAGGATAACCTTACTTAAAGCTGATGTGGAAAAGAAGATGCTTATTAGATTTCGTTTTATATATTAGCCGTATGTTCAAAAGACTTCGCAACAGTTTTGCCTTTAGATTTCCTGTTTTGTTTTACAAAAATTTGTTAACTTATTTTTCGTCGGTCAACCCAATTAACAAACCTTTAGCATCATTTAATTATGTGATCTTGTGTGGGTCAAGGCATTACCCTTTTTTGAAGCAAGTGTTAGGATCAATCCAAAAGCATTTTGAATTAATTCCCCATCTCTATGTTTTTACTGATTTTGGATTTCCAGATAGCAAATTACTAGACATAAAAGCCATTTACCCCGCGGAAAAGTTGACAATAATCTCTGCGGAAGAATGTTTGCAGTATTATCAAAAAAAAGGTAACGCTCTTATAAAGGAATTTGCTTCTAAAAATCCTATGGGATTAAAAATGGCGGCGGTAATGCAGGTCTTGGATTTGGGATTGCCGGTGCTGTATACAGACACAGATGTTTTATGGTTAAAAAACCCAATCAATGATATCAATTCATTAATTGAAAACGAACTAAATATTAATATGTCTTTTGATTATCAAGCAGGCTATGACCTAAACTTAATTGAAAAAGCCAAATTAGACATAGTACTTAATCAGCCATATTATTGTGCTGGTATAATGCTTATTAATTATTTGACTGAAGATCAAAAAACGGCAATTAATGAAATTTTGCCAGTGGCTATTTTGGAGTCAGGTCATTTGACTGAACAAACTATATTTGCTTACTTACAAAAACTCACGGGCTTATCAAAGATGTCAGAAGAAAAATATCTGCTATTTTATTCAGATCAATTTGATATTAGGCCTTCTTTTCCACCAAGCGGTCTTGCTAGACATTATATCGGCCCTGTAAGGCATTTATTTTGGCGAGATGCTTTTTTTAACAATTAGCCACATAGTCATTTTCACTTGATGCAAGCGCCGAGAATTTTTAATCAAAATATTGAAATTCTAAGAGGGTTTGCTGCATTAATTGTCTTGATCAGCCACATAATATTTCATAATAATTATTTTAATCCTACTTACTTCCCGATATCTGGTTTACAGGGGTTCGATTCGCCGGCTCATTTCGCAGTGTTAATTTTTTTTCTATTGTCCGGATACGTTATTGGAATTAATCACAAAGAACCTTTAGTAGTATCGAGTATAGTTCTCTATTTAAAAAAAAGATTCGTTAGAATTTACCCAATTTATCTGGTAGCTATTATTTTGACTCTTTGCGTGGCTACTAATAAAATTCCTGTTCCAATAGTTTTTTCGAATTTAACGCTTACCCAAAATATAGCGTATCCGGTGATTTGGGAAAATAATCCAGCTTGGTCTTTAAACTATGAAGCCTTATTTTATTTATTATTCATCCCTATTTCTTATTTTAAAATCAAACCTGCTTTAGCTTTTTTTTTCTTTTTGATTATTGGCATTTTCAATACTTACTTCCCAGTAAGCCAAATAGTAAGCGCTTACTGTTTCGGGTATTGCTTTTGGTTGGCAGGCTTATATGTCGCGTGGAATTTAAACGGGCCTGTAAAACAACGTCATTTGTCCCCGATGTTATTTTATATTCTCGGCATAGGATACACGTTGCCATATCGCGGCTACATTATTTTATTATTAGAACGATTTAGATCTCCAATAATGTTAAATGGGAAGTTTTGGTCGCAAATAATTGTTAATGCAAATGACTTATTACTCCTCCCTTATTGCTTTTTTTGTGTTCTTTTTTTTGCAGGCAGAGATTTAAAGTATAAAAGAATTTTCTTTTTATTTCTACAGTTTTTACCAATTTATCTACTTTACGTATATGTTAAAAATGGCAATTTTGAAACGCGGTTTTATTTAGGAATTATTTTTTATGCAATAAGTATTATCGCTTTATTTATTAAATCGGATGAGTGGGTTATTAAAAAAATAGGGATGTGGTTAGGAAACATTTCTTACGGGATTTATATCATCCATTTTCCGCTTTTAATTTTATTTGGTCAATTAAGTTTTTTGGGGAATGGTCCATTTAGCTATGCAGCTAAAGTAATTCTCTATATTTCTTCAACTTTTCTTATATCATGGACTTTAGAGAAAAAATTACAGCCAAAAATCAAACGACTTTTCTTTAGACGCCTTGATCTGAAAATATCAAAATGATTTTAAAACGTAGTTGCCTGAGGCTGGATTCGTATCCATATTAAATGGCAATGCATGATGATTTAGTCCGCTAAAATCTCTAATGCCAAGGCGAAGATCGCTTCCATCTTGTAGAGCCGAAAAATCTAACATTTCGAATTTCTCGAATTTTAGCCAAACCAATAGACTTTCTGTCTCAAATGGATTATTTCCTATTCCTGCATTATAATTGGTGAGAAATTGTTCATTGGTTATGATTTTGTTATATAATCTAAACTCATCGATTGCCGCATTACTATTCTGGGTGGTATAAGTCCCTGGAGTAAAAAACTCAAATAATTGAATATTTGCTCCAGTTGATGAAAGTAGGTTTGATTTATTAATGTAACTGGGTATGGCGCTGGGGCTATAGAAAGAAGTGTCACCAGTCGCCATATTAAATGAGTGCGCTATAGCTCCTAGTCTTGTGTCGGACGATAAAGTATATGCTAATCCCGCACCTTGATCGGCTATATCAGAGCTAATTGTCAATGGAGAATTCGACCTTGAAATCATAATATTTTGTCCACCGACAGTTGCTAATCTAAATATCCCGCCTAAATCATTCACCGGGTCGGGAAATTTGACCCAGAATTCGACGGTGAACTGGTCGGGGATGGGTTTGCCTATCAGTCCTGGTACGGTCAGGTAATCGTCCACTCCGTCGGGAAATATGCCGTTATCAAACCCAAACGGTGCAGGCAGCGCCCTGCCGTGGCCCACGCCTTTGGGGCTTCGTATTTTGGGGTTTAAGCCGTTTCGTGATGCCATAATTATGCTGCGTATGATCCGCCCGATGTGGTTACGGTAATGGTTTCGCCTGATGAAAGTGCCGATAGCATAGCCATTTCCAGGTTCATGTTCAGGTTAAGGTCGATGAAAGGATTGCCGTCGCTGTCTATCTGCAGCCAGGGCAGGTTACCCCTGTTCAAGCCGGATACTATTGCAACAGACCCGTTAGTTCCGGCACCTGCCGGAACAGTGATAACACCCAGCGGTGCAATTTCGCCGCTGACGGAATTGTGCAACTGCAGCAAAACGTAGTGCTGCGTGGCCGCCGTAGACGAAACAGCCATGAAATTGATGCGGCTGGCCGGGTCGGCCGGGGCATAGATCTGTTTTGCGGTAGTACTGTCGGTATTGGTGAAGGATACCGGGCGCACACCGACGCCTTTTGTAAAGGCGACTATTTGATTATAATCAGACATGGGGGAATAATTATTGAATTATTGATTGGTTGAATTATTGAATTTCAGTCCGCGGACTTCGGAAGACGGTTAAGAATAATTAGTTTTCTTAAATATTTTGAGGATGACGTTATCCTGGTTAAGGGCAGCCACGTTTTCGGAAACCTCGTTAATGGCGCCTACCAGGTTGTTTTTGTTACCGGTAAGCAACGCGGTTTTATCGCCAACCACATCCACAAAAACTGCCTGGGTAACATAGTCGGCGCCGGGCGCCCCGCTTACCGAACTGCCGGTGGGTGTTACAAGCGCAAACCCTATCTCGATGGAATTGGCAGGCAATGATGGTTTTACCGGGTTAGGCGAGGCTGT
Organism: Mucilaginibacter sp.; assembly: GCF_035492695.1. Lineage (GTDB taxonomy): Bacteria > Bacteroidota > Bacteroidia > Sphingobacteriales > Sphingobacteriaceae > Mucilaginibacter. The sequence goes on from NZ_DATJJC010000007.1 coordinate 289,164, forward strand.
TCCGGTAAGCGCCGAAACGGTGTTTGCATCATCGGCATATATCAGGTCTATGCGGGCATCGGTAATATCAGCGGTATCCAGCGTAAGGCTGGTGGCGGATGTGGTTTGATAGCTTACGCCGGCAATGCGCCACTGCCCCGCTGTTACGCTTACCGATAAATCGGTGATAGAAACGCTGAGCCCTGTTATGATGCCATCCGGAGCTATTGCACCGGTTGCCGGCGGGTCTATCCATTCAGTATCAAAGTCGGCGCCGCTTTGCTTGGATAGTACCTGTCCTGCAGTGCCGCCTGTAGCTACTCCAGGTCCGGCGGAACCCGCGTCGCCGGCAGGACCGTCATCACCTGTGTCTCCCTTCGGGCCGGCAGGACCCGTGGCGCCATCTGCGCCAACCATACTTACGCCTGCCGGCCAAACGCCCCCGGCTTTTGGGCCGAAGAATGTGAAGGTATTGGTATTGATATAGAAATCGCCATCGGTACCGGTTGACAGGTTAGAAGGATTGGTTGTGCCATGCAGCACAGTTTTACCATCGGCACCGTTTGTGCCATTGGCGCCATTTGTTCCGGGAGGGCCCTGCGGGCCCGTTTGCATGGAAAATACCTGGCTCCACGCACCACCTGTTTTTTGGTAAAAGATACCCGTGCCGGTGTTAATATAGGTATCGTTATTACTGCCGCTCGATGATGAAGGTACGCCTAAACCGTACAATACGGTGCCATCGGCCGTGCCGCCTGAAGCAGGCAGGGCATAAGCTACCGCCCAGGCGCCGGAAACTTTTTGTGCAAAACTGCCTGCCGAAGTATTAACAAATACATCGCCGTTTTTGCCAACCGTATTTTGCGGCAGGGTGCCACCAAAAGAAACGTGCGCGCCCATATCCAGGTTGGAGCCAATAAATTCCAGCAAGGTTGATAAGGCGTACTGGTAATCGCTGCCCCCGCTAACCAGTACTGAAAGATCGGACCCGCTGAGGGTTGATGCTACCGGTAATTCGCTTATTTTTTTATCTGTCGGCATTAATTTAATAATTGGTCGAGTGGTAAATAATTGCCGGCGTAATCATCGCCGGGATAGTTGAAGGCAGTTTTATCTACGCTGCGAATGCGCGGCCCTGCCTGACGGCTGCCCCTGTTTTTGGGGTTGTAATTCCATAAAGGGAAGTCGGCCTTGTTGTCGCGCAGAAATTTCTCCACCTCGTTGGCATGGGCGTTGGCTACGCTTCGGTGCTGCTGAACCAGTTTGGCTACATCCTGCGGTGAAAGGGCATCGGCGTTATCATGGTGTTTGATCACCGGCCCTGTGGCTGTATAATGTACCGCATCGGCTTCGATAAAACGGGCAAAGGTGAAATATACCAGCATGGGCAGGATGCCTTCATACAGGATAACGTGGCCGTAGCGGTCGAGATATTCGCTGCCGTTCAGCAGGTCCTTATAAGGTTGCGGCGTTTCGTCCTTCAGCGAGCCGTCGGTATTGAAATACTGGATAAAGTCATAATAAAGCGCGTGGCCCAGAAATGGTTTCAGGTCGAGTTCCTGCGCTTTTTTGACAAAGAATTTGATCCGGTCGGACTTAACGTTTACGGACAGGTCCTCATAATTTTGGAATGTGATCTGGTCGATCAGGTATGGCGTGTTCATTGTATGTTAGTTAATGGTTGATGGATCATAGTTCATAGCAGACAGATGGTTCACAACCTGATTTGCTATGAACCCAGCCTGCGGCAGGCTGGCATGAGCTATCGGCTATTTGCTAGCCGCCATCGCTTCCGCTTCGGTTTGTTTAAAGCCGTAGGCGTGTACCAGGGTGGCAATCTTGCTGGCCGGTGGCATGTTGGACAGCAATAATTGATTGATGCTATTGCCTGCGGTCATTCCCGCGTTATCATCCGCGACGGTTGTTGGAACGGGTTGAATGGCCCAGTTTCCTGAGGGGTTTAGGCTGATATAAAAATTGCCAAATATTTCCGCAAAGGCTTCAGATAGTTCCAGCCTGTCAGGGGCGGTGTTATCGTTAAATTCCCGAATGGCCTCCTTCTTTTCGCCGCCGTTACTTAGCCCGGATGACCTTTCAGCGTTGATCAGCTCCTTGGGTATGGAAAAGCCTTTTATAATACGAGCTTCGACTGATCTTTCGGTAGTTTCAAAAAGCTTATCGTTGTTTTGGATAGAATAAGGCTGAAACTGCGGTTTGGAGTTTTCATCATCATACTCTATTACGATGATCTTTTGAGCGCTTTTCGCTCCCTGGAAAATCCCCAGGTCGCGCTCCAGTTGGGATGGTATATTGGAGTAATGCTGCTCGTCGCTGTCCGGCCTGCTGTTATCAGCTTCTTCCCGGCGGCTTTGCATAAAAAGCATCGTCGAAGGAAGGAATCCGGTTGTCACCTCGCGGTTGTTGAATATCTTGATGCCGGCTTCGGTCTCAAAATCTTCCCAAACGCTGTCAGCTTCTATCAGCGGGTAATCACCAACTTCGGGATTGAAATAATATAGCTGGCCCTTGTACTTTTCCCAACCGCCCGCATCAATTACCTGTTGCTTAATTGCGGCAGGGTCTGGGTTGTACTTATCCAAAAAAATGATCTTGCTGCGCGTGATGTTTTTCCAGGTTTTGCGGCCCCAATCCGGATAAAGCGCAAATTTGCCGGCAGTATCCGGGCTGTCCGTATCGCCCAGGCGGATGTCCTCGAACCTGACATAATTAACTGATGCAACCCTGTAGTTAGCATTATAATTGATATGGATGCCGAACCCGGTAAACAGCGCCTTATCGGTTGCTATAGCTTTCAGTAATTTTGCTAATGTGAGTCCGTGGGCATTAATTATTTGTTTGCCCAATTCCTCGTGTTCAAAACCATTGCCACCTATGAATTTTGCCCTTTTGTTCCAGCAGTCTTTTGCCGTTGGCGATGATGATACCAGTTCGAGCATGCGCTGCGGGTAGGCATTATCCATATCATAGTTTAGTATTCCGAAGGTTTGGTTAGGACGTACTAAAATGCGGCGTTCAATTTGTGGCAGATAGGTCTTCATTATTATTTTCTTTGGTTACACCGGTTTCTTTTTGGCTGATTTCACCGATTTGGTTGTTTGTGATTACACCGATTTCTGCCGGTGATTTCACCGATTCAGAGGGTGGGTTACCTTGTGCGGTTGATGATTGGAAAGGCTGACGGCACCGGATAAACAGGCTTTTGATGTGAGGATATCTATCCAGGTACCATTCGGCTTCAGCATCGGTCAGGTTTTCGTCGGTATGTACCGCAGGTGATTTTGGCGCGAACTGGTGTTTGCCAGGTTTAAGAATGTATTTCTTTTTGTTAGTCATTGGTCATTAGTCATTTGGTCATTGATTTTTGTTTTTTAATTGATCATTAGCCCTTTAATGACTAATGACCTTTTGACTAATGATTATGCTACCAGTGCTTCCAGGGCCGCAATAGTGCTGGTATAAGTAGCCGAACCGCTTTCAGGTGCGATAGAGACCGCGCGCGGGGGATAGGGCTCCCTCAGTTTATCAGGATTGGTTAATTTTAATTTGTACCCGCCGTCCAGCGTTTCGTCAGCTGCATTGCGCTCAGCATCGGTAAGGATCAGGCCGTTTACGGCGCCGAACAGTTCGACCGCCGAATCGCTGGAATTATAGTTATTGATCGCGATCGCTCTTACGCGACCGTATCCCATGGCCATCAGTTGCGCTTTGATATCGACAGAGAAACCGGCGATATTAAAGTCGATCTCCTCGGTGTAACGCGGGCCAACCTGTGTTTTTGCCAGTTTCGACATGGTGTTGAAGCTGTTGTTAGTGCCTTCGAACTTGTAAACTTTGGCGCTGCTTACAGCAGTGAGGCTTGTGATGATAAGGGGATTGGTGGGATCGTAAGTTAGGGTGATATCATCCTGGTTAAAGATGTAAATAACATCCTCGATGCCCGCAGTAACAGGACTGCCGGTGCCCAGGCTGAAGCCTGCGGCTATTTTATTGTAGATTGACATGGATTGATTGTTGATTTAAATAATTATTGAATTATTGATTGTTTGGTTATCGAATTATTGGATTATGAATCGTTTGAATTCAATAAATCAATAAGTCAATAACTCAGTTATTGCGCTTATGCGCTCAGGTAGAATATCTCGTTGGCAAATTTGAAGTTTACGGCTGCTTTCATGCGGGCTTTCATGCGTACGACATCGTCGTTGGTGTAAGGCTTCATGTATACAGTCGAGAGTTCTGAAGCATCGCCTAAAAGATCGACACCAAGGAATAAGTTTGACGAGCGGGCGCCAAGAATGGTGTTAGCCTGCCAGTGATTCATTAATTGTAACGGTACGCCCAGGTAATCCATCTTTTTAGGATCGGTGAAAGCATTTAGCACGTTGGTGGCTTTGTTGGCCTGAGCTTGTGCATAAGCATAGCCTACGTGGAAAGGTATCTGCAGGTTGAAATCTTCCTGGCTGCGGTCGGCAGGATCGAGCTGCGAGTAAACGCCACTTAATACACCCAAAACGTTGCTGGCATTGATATAGCTTACCGTCGCCGCAGTTGATGTACCGGTAAAGGTTGCAGGCTTGCGTGTATTTACTTCGTTATAATTCCGCACCAATTTGAAGGTAGTTCCACCTAATACCTGGATGAAGTATGATTGTCCCTGCACATCAGGCGCGCCGCTTGAACCGTTGGTGGTGTCTTTGCTGGTGCCGGTTACGGCAGTGATGGACACCACATCGCCGTCGGATAGGGTAGTCGTGTCGGACACGGTGACTACGCCTGAAGCGCTGATAGCAGTTGCCGCCATAGATGTTGCTGCTTTGCCCAGGCCAACTTTATAAACGCCGGACGCTGCAGATATTGTTGGGAGCAGACCCGTAAACGATGCTGTGAAGGCAGCTTCTTTGGTGGCCGATTTGCCCAGCCAGTATAGGCGCTCGTTGGCGATCTGTATCTTGGTCAGGTATCGCTGAACCATAAAATCAGACAGGTCGACAACGCCTTCATAGTCCATAAAGGCACCTGGTTTTAAACTTTGGGCCTCCCATGATTGAACGAGTTTGTCCCATTGTTCCTGCTTCATAAATTCGTACACTACCGGGTCCAGGTAGCTTTCGTTTTGTAAGGCGGTAGTGCCCTGGTCGGCAAATATGCCGGAAGGGTCCTGAAGAACTACGTCGTCGTCGACGTCAAGAATTACCTTGCGCGATTTGATGTCGTTAATAACAGTCAGCAGGCCACGTTTCACCGAATCGGCTTCGAGGAGCGTGCTGGCCATAAACCCGGCCAGCGCTTCGCCGGCATAAGTGTTGTTTGTAAATGTAAATTGAGCCATGTTTTGTTTGTTGTAATGTTGGAAAGTTTTAAAGTTGAATGTTAGATTGTCTAAGGTTGAAACGAGGAAGCATGCGCTTTACAGCATTGCAACCTTACAACGGTTCAACTATTTAGAGATCGCTTTTTTAACTGCGTTTTTTGCAAGCGTAGTTTGCGGGGCGAAAAACGGGGTTGTTTCGGTTTTTGCTTTGCTGCTGCGGCGTGAGCTTTCGGGTGAGAAATCGGAACGGATCTCGTTTTTCACTTCTTCGCGCGTTTTATCAAGGCGCATATTTGCTGCTTCCAGCGCGGCCTTTGCCTCTGCAAGTAGGGCGTTTTGGGCGTGCAGTTTTGCTTTGATCGCCCTGACCCTGTTTTGCACATCAGTTTTCTTTTTTGAACCGAAAAGGCTTTCGGGCAGGTCGTCATCATCGTCGTCGGCACCAGGATCGACAGTAGGCGGGTCCATCTTCTGTACCGTCCCGCTTTTTACGGTAAGCTTTTGACCGGAGGGTGTAGTGTAGCAGTCGCTTGCTGCTGGGATGCTCATGTCTTCGTCCTGATAAACTTCAGCGCCTTTGTCCAGTTCGCCGGCGTGGTGTAATGTGCCTTTGTCGGTAATGGTTTGTTTGTTGACAACCTTCTTAAAGAAGTTCATAATCTTATCGAGGACAGACGTTGTCCTTTCGATAAGTTCCTTGTTTTCAATGTTCATGTTCGTATTTATGTTTAAGATATTGTTAATGCAGCGTTGATAGATAGCAGGGGCGGTGCTTGTGTACTTTTTGATAATGGCGCTATTTATGACGGGTTCCTGGTAATTTTCAACCAGGTCGATAAAACCAAGGTCAAGGGCCTGGTCGGCTGTCATCCAGGTGACGGAGTTTATTAAGCTGTTTATAGTGACTTCGTCCAACCGGGTTTTATCCATATATATCTGGGCCAGGCGCGATTGTACCACATTCAGCATTTGCACATCTTTAAGTAATTCGTCGGCGTTACCTCCCGAGCCGACCATCGGTTTATGTATCATTAACAAGGCATATTTACTCATGATGATATTTTCGCCTGCCATAGCGACAATGGAAGCTGCGGAGGCGGCAAGCGCGTCGATATAAGTAGTAACATTGCCGGGATATTTTTTTAGCAAATCGTATATGGCAATGGCATCAAAAGCGCTGCCGCCTGCCGAGCTGATATGCACTTCCACATCCTGCCCGGCTGCTGCTTCCAACTGGTTTTGTATTTCAACTAATGATAAGGTTCCGGATCCGATGCAGTCGGTATCGGTATCGTATAGATAGATTTTGTAGCTCATGTTTTTGTTGATTGCACCGATTGTAATATTGATCACACCGATGGATTTGTATTGATTTTTGGTGGGTATTATATCCCGGGGTCAGGAAGATTTTTGGACTCGAAGTTGTTTGATCCGGGTTGCCGATTTGGTATATTCAAATATCGGGAGAATTGTTTGTTAAAGTGGTGACAGTGTTTTGTCAGTGCATTGTTTTGATTGCACCGATTTTATTCGGATTCCACTGATTGCTCACGTAGGTACCAGTTGAGTAATGCTGAAAGGTAAATGATTGTTATGATGATTGGCATATTCAAATATCGCGATTGTGTTTTATAGAAGTGGTGGCAGTATTTTGTCAGGGAGGTAAATTTTTTATAGTTCAAAAGTTTTAACTTCGTAATACAACCTAAATCGTATGAAAGTCATTTCATTATTGTTGTTGTTTTTATTTGTTTTTAATTTTTCTGACACCCAAGCCCAAGACTGTAATTGCCCGAACGATCTTGGTTTTTCGAGTCCGGGGAAAGCTGATACAGTTTTTCGTCTATCAAACGGAAAATCGATTGCTTTGTGCGGTTATAAGGATACGCAGGTAGCTGAAGGCAGGACGTATTATTCGGAATTTGTGCTGACTGTTTGCGGTGAAAAGAGTGCTATCAAATTTTGGGGCGCCACGCTTGAATGCCAATTAAGGGTTCATAGCGATACTTTGCTTGTTGAAACTATTGACAGCCTTCCCACCGGGAAAAATATGCAATATAAATGGACCGTTTGGACAGTTGAGCGCATTTTTTTCAGGAACGGCAAGGCAACAAAGGATTTAAGGGTTAACAGGCAAATTCCGAAATATAATGAACAGCAGATACAAGCTGTCCTTAATGAATACCGAAAAGCTATAAAAAAAACGGTGAAGCCGACCACGGTTAATAATATAAACATGGAGATGGCCGACAGACTGTTTATGAGCGCTTTATCCGGCAGCAAACAAGCCAGGGCTTATTTCAAGGATTTTTATAAGCATTTTGGGGGCCTTGACGGGGAGTACGCAGAGTGGTACGATGATTTGATAGTGAAATTAAAAGTATGGGATAGTGCAGTCGTATCAAAATGACACAAATCTATTTTATTCCTCAAAACAATTTAACGCCCGCCACACCGTCCGCTCATCGCGGTTGAATTTACCGGCGGCTTCGAGTACTGCCTGGTGCTTGGTGATGGAACGGGTTTTTATTTGAGCATGCACCCATAAATACATTTCGCGATAGATGAAGATTTTATTGGTAATAAAACCGCCTTTATACATAGCAGAGAATATGCCGTTGTCAAACAGCGTATTTGCGAGTTCGATAGTCATATAGATAATTTGATAGGGATTGATTACGTTTTTTGTCGACTGTGAACGGTATTGAAATATTATAAATTGACCCTGTTTACCGTTTGGGCAAGGATATTCTGTTGGTTGTTGATGTCCTTTACGTCGACATATACAGGCGGAAAATTGTTGATCATCTGGTAGGCAATAGTGTTAGCCAGGTTTTTTTGATCGGTAACAGGTTGGTTGTAATAGCGGTTAGCGTTGCCGCCGTCAGTAAAAATGCCGCCGATAGCGTAACCACGTGATGGATTTGATATGGAAAAGTCGCGGCCCCCGTAGGCTACATTGATGGCACTGACGAGGTTGCGTGCCCATGGGTCGCGCATGGCTTCGGAAACAACTACGGCTTCACCCGAACGCAGGTAAGCATTCGTATTATCCGTGCGGCTATAACCGGGCAGTACGGCGCCTTTACCATCGGACTGGAAATATCCACCTTTGGCCATAGCCGGCGGCTTTTGCTTTGCAATTGTGGCTATCTGTACGGCGGTTTGTGCGATTATGCCTGGTATTACCAGCGCACCTAATACACCTGTTTGAGCCTCGGCTTTAGTAATCGCAATTGCCCCGTTGATAATAGCTTGAGCTATAGATGCTTTTTGTTCGGCTTTAAAAGCCTTTAGTTTTACAGCGTCCTCCTGCTTTTTATATTTAGCTTCGATAGCTTGTTTTTGTACAGAGGTAAGGCTGGTGTTACTTAGTTCCTTCGCTTTGTCGCTTTCCAACGATTTTATCTTTGCATCGCTACGCGACTGCAGGCCCTTACTTAGTATCGAAAATGCCGTATCCGAAACTTTTTGGGTAGTTTGGATCTCGAAGTCGGCGCGATCCTGTATAGCTTTTATTTCTTCGGCCGTTCGTTGTTTGATGTAAGGAGTTACAATATCCTTAGCTACAACAGGGATTTCCGCAAGCTTGTTTTCGATGTCTTTTATGCCCATTGAACTTGCGACCAACTCTTTTTGTGCTTCCTGCGTTTTTGTGGCATCTTGTTTTACATAGGAATCGATGATATTTGAAATATTAGATCGATGTTCAGATTCAAGTTTTTCAACCTCGGCATGATATTGTTCCAGGCTGATATATTTATCATTTAATAGTTTATCTAATCTTTGTTTTTCATCGTTGTAATGTTGATTCTCCTCAACTGCTTGTTTTGCATAGGCATCATTCGTTGCTTGCAACCGCTTTATTAAAGCTTCCTGCTGTTTTTTTGTAACAATGCCGATGGCCTTAATTTGGTGGGAACTTGCGTTCCGGGTAACACCGACAATTTTTGCACCGTATTTCTCGGTATCTTTGATGATATTTTTTACTAATGCGGCGTTTTGACCGTCGAGGAGTTTTGAATCAGTTTTAATGTCAGCTATTTGTTTGTTTAGTTCACCTATTTTACTTTTTATGTTATCGAGGTTGCTCGTATATTCAACTACGTTATTGTCAATACCGTCACGCCCGGATCCATCGTAACTACCACGGTCCTTCAGATATTTTTTATATGCTGCCTGTGTCAGATCAAGTTCCCGCTGATATTCTTTTAATTGCGCGGTAACTTTAGTGGTAGTGGTGTCATTACCTAATTGCCGCTGACTGTTTTTTACCATAATATTTTCGGCAGCGCGGGCCCTGGACGAAGCTATAATTGATGCAGCCAAATTATTATATGCATTTGAAGCCTTTCCAGTCATTATGCTCTCATCGGATAAGTTTTTAAAGTAATCCGGATATTGGGTTTTTAGTTCAGAAACTATTGCTTTCCGCTGCCGCAATGATAAATTCTGATCTTGTGTGGCCGTGTAAAGGATTTTGAGGTGAACCAACTCTTCTTGTGCATTGGCATTTCCTTCGTCCTTTGCGTGGTTTACCGCTTCCATTATAATTTTGTTGTCTTTAAGAGTTTTATTAAAAGCAGAAAGCGTCGTTTCGCCCTGGATAAGCTTTCCAATCCAGTCTGCTATTGCTGAACCATACGTTACTATTACCGATAACGCTGCAGCAATAGCTGTTACCCATCCCCCGGTGACAAGTTCTGTAGCTTCGACGGCTTCATTTAGTGTTGAAAAAGTCTCCGCCAGTTCCACCACTTGCTTTTTATTCTTTTCACCGGTTGAGCTAAATTCCTTATTTTGCTTAGTTAAGTCAACGATTGAATCTGTGTATTTTGATATCTCCTTATCAAGGGAATTGATATTTTTTGAAAGATCACCAATAGGTTTGCCCAGGTTCGTAATGGATGTACGCAAGTTATCAAACGATACTTTATATTGGTCGACTTGCCGTTGTGCATCGGTGTTTACCTGTACATCTATGGATATTTTTTTAGATATGTCGTATGCCATAATTTAATTTGATTGTTGATTTGAAGTGATTCTGTTTTTTGGAAAAAGGAGTGTAAATAGATGTTTATATGCTAACCGGCCTAATTGTTCATTTTTTTGGGCATGTGAAAAATATTAGCCAGTTTTACATGCAACACAAATTAAAACAACTGACAGCCTTATGAAAAAGATCGCTTTGTTTCTATCATTATTAACAGCGATTGGATGTAGTCATCCGAAGCCTGAAGAAAAATCTACTGAAAGCATATCAAATGAAGCTGTTAAAGAAGCTGTAAGATCAGAAGATACGTTGCAATCAATCATTAATGCCAATATTCGAAAGCAGCCTTTAATCGATACTATTTTTCTTGGGTTTACTTTTAATATGACAAAAAAGGAGATGATGGCGCATTTTAACCATCTAATAAAAGAGAAAAAGTTAGTTTTCAATGAAGAAGATCAGCGATATGAATATCTGCTTGCATTAGGTTTGACGAAAGCTTATGCCAGTATTGCTCCTGAATTCCAAAACAATAAGCTATATAAGTTGACCTTAATTGTCGCTCCGGCTGATAATATTACAACCGAAGAACTGGTTTATCAGCAAACGGCTCTTTTGTATATGAAAAAATATACGGGTTTTGATATTTTCAGGGAACCTGATCTGATAAATACAAGTGACATGCAATATCACTGGATAAAAAATAATTTACATATTTATCAACACAAAAATGTTGAAGGTACTATTGTAAGTTACATCAATATGCCTGTGGAGCAATCACTTAATAAAAAGGGAAAAATTGATGCCGACAGTGCAAAATTAAGCACCCAAAAAGATATTTGATTTTGGTTTAGCAGTTAAGACAATCGAACTCAGTAAGAGAAATAGATTTAGTATACGGATCAAATTTATTGAGGAGCGTTGGCCTGTTCCGCTACATTACTATCCTGAAACGTAAGCATGATAACATATGCATCAGGTACGATTTTGATTTGAATAGCGTTACTTTTGTCGACCCAAAGAGTTTCAACATCGGCATTGCCGGTTCTTATCGCTTCAGCCTCATTTCCGTCACCATCGGTATAAGGTGACTTAAAATCCCGTGTAGATTTACCTTCTCCGTAAACTTTATTCAGGCTATTTACAATATCGTTATAATAGGAAATGGTTTTTGCTCCGGTGTCAACACGAAAAATGAAACCTATTTCATAAACTTTTCCGTGAAACAGCTTTACCGCAGCCAGTTCAGACGTAAAATGTTCAAATCTTACATTTGTAAAATGTAATGATTTAGGGTAATTACTACCAGCAATATCGAATTTTCCACCCCTTGCAGTTATTATATTTTTAGCTTTTAAGCCAACATCGCCAAACTTTATTCCTATTGCACCGTCAATTGGCTTAATGGTTTGTGTGAAACCGAGTAGTGGTAATAAAAATAATAATGTGGTAAATAATCTTCTTTTCATTTGGTTAGGATTTAGGTTGCTAATTTTTTTAGTAAAAATAAAAATTAAAATGATTGCTTGCAAATTTTTTTGATTTTTATCTAAGCTTCGTTAATCCAACCCCTCAATGAAGTTATTTACACGCACTTAGATTCGGGCCAAAGGCAACGACTTTAGACTTATCCCAGCTTCACCAATTCCACTTTGCATGGCTGGCCCTTCCGCCAGGCGTCGATCTTGTTAATATAGTAATATGCACCATCTTGCTGCAGGTATACGGGTATCATCAAATCCAGTTCTAAAATGTCGCGGGGTGCCAGCATAATATATCTGATCACCTTTTTGGTTTGTTTTAATACTTTTTCCAGTTCGGGATAATACTTTGTTTTTAGACCGGGTAGTTTCTGACCGTTTGCAGACCGCATGTCGCCAAAACACAAATTGAATTCGCCATCAGGTTTGTAAAAGTAAGGAGTGGATATCCAGTCGTTGACAACGATGTTATTTGCCTGGTTGCCATCGGTAAATGTTACGGATTTGCCGATGCTCATCAGGTTGAATTTCTGATCGACCAGGATGCGCGGTTGAGTACTTAATGAAAAATCGTTCTCATCGCTTTTGGGGTCCTTCTTCAGTATCTGGCCTATTGAACCGCCATAAAATGGCCTGTTCAGCGTGGCGGCAAACTGGCTTTGGAACAGATCGGTCGAAGCGGGTAACGTGGTATCACCAATGCTGATCTGCGAATCGGCAAAGCCTTTTGGCAGTACACCATCATCATCCTTATACTTCATATTGTTGACCTGGGCGTAGTTTCCCAATTTAAAGGATACCTGTTTGCCCTGGTCGACACATTTGGCTGTCCAGTCTTTGGCTAATGGGATATTATTAACTATGTCACGTAACGAATTGAAATGTATTGTGCGGTTGGCGTTATCGGTTTGGCAGATAACTCCGAACTTTTGCAAAATGTCTTTTAGCAGGTCCTTTTGTGAAATATCCGGAAAAATACGTTCGCACTGAATTTGTTGCCCGTATTGCACGCCCTGGGCCTTATTTTGAATGTTGAATGTAGCACCGCTGTGCAGGGTAAATGTAGCGCCGGTGTAGCCCAAAAATTCGTAGGTTATCCGGATTCCCTGACCCGGCTGCAGAACCTGGTCGAATGAAACCGTTTGATTATTGAGAACGATGGTGGTTAAATTGCCCCGATCGGCATAGTCGACTATTGTTTCGGCAAGCTTCTCGCCTTCAGAATCGGACATTCCGGTGTTGTTATATAAACGTATCTGTATGGCTATTTTAGACGAATAGTCATGACTTCGGGATGGATTTGTGGCCGATAAAGAAATTCCGAAAGCAACAGAAGCTGTTACACTGGTGATTTCGGAAACAAAGTATCCGTTATGAGCGGCATCGTAATAATGGCTGGTATCTGAAACGATAAGGCTGAAGGGGATAGCGCCAATATTGTTAGCTGTAGTTGGGTGCGACCTGCTGAAATTCTGCCCGGTTTGTACCGTTACACTTTTATAGGTTACGTTGTTTTGAACATCCGTGCCGTGGTCGAACGAATCATTAGCGAACTGGCATATTAGTTTGGGATATATGGGGTCCTGTAACAGTGAACCCGATCCTTTGTATCCGGCGGATTTAAGCAGCAGGCCGATTGCTGTTTTTATAAAAAAGCCAGGGCGCTGATACTGCACATCGATAGGCGTGGCATAATCAGAGTTGCTGATGAGGCCATAATCAACTACCGGCCATATCCAGCCATCGGTTTTTGTTTGGGATGTTGCCATGTTATGCACATTCCATATATGGTCGTAAGGCTGCCAGGCCAGTGTTTTGCCATAATTTGTCCATTGACTGGTGCTATCGCCCATATCGTACAATTTGCCATCAATAGCGTCGAAAAAATCGACATTGCCGGATAACAGAGTAATGTTTGCATTATTCTGTTCGATATTGGTGAGTTCGGCCAGGCCATAAGGAATGATCTCTAAACCGTCTTGTATTAATTTGGCCGGGTATTGTTGATAAGGGGCGTCAGTTGTGAAAGCAATGTCGTCTGGAAAACCCAATATTCGCCTGTTACGCTGAGTTAGCGGTAATTTGAACTGGTTACTGGTGTTGCCCTGCTGATTTTGTACCTCGGCCAGGTTGTTGATCTGGAAGGTTAGCGCGATAGGGGCATCGTCGTTCAGGTCGACGAGCTGATCGTTGATATATAGTTGGAGTTGGTTCATGGTTCGTCATTGGTTCATTGGTCATTAGCATCAGCGGGCAAAAACTTATGATGCCAATTAGTTGGACCTATAAAAATCACTGCGTTTGTATATTGATGGATGGCATATTGAAAGTAATGCTGAAAGGTGCTTGCCCGTTTAACGTTTCGTACTCGCTATAGGTGGCTGTGTTGATGACGATGGTTTGCCATTTTACCGGATTTTTGTTGACGAGCATTTGAACTTTGGGTGAGTACTTTATTGATTGCAGGCCTTTGATATCACTGACAGATAGGTCCTCGGCCATTACTTTTATTTTTTGCCCGGCATCTTTTCCTATTACTTCCTCAATGCCCTGTTGGCTTTCCCAGTCGGAAACGAAGTTTTTGATGATGGTGGCATTTTGTACATCGAGCGAAACTTCCTGGTTGTAAACAAAACGATAGTAATTCCATGATCCGGTTAGTCCAATCCAGCGCAGGTAAACCGAATTTTCGTCTACAGCGTCATCAATGCGAATGGTTTGCGTTTGGGTAATGGCGTGGGCGATATCATCTTCATCGTTATATTTCAAGATAATTGTAAAGTAAAAAGCCTCTGGCGGAAATGACGAATTGATCAATAGCCTGTTAAGTCCAAGTTGTGCAGGCAGTGTGGTATCGGACTGTAGTTGCCCGGCGATAATAAATTTACTACCGTCCTGGTTGAGCAGCCACGATCCATCTTCGTTCAGTAAATCAGTTGACTGTGCATCGCCGGTAAGCGGGTTCCGGTTAATATCCAGCGGGATGATCTCGCAATACACATCGCGGCCTAGCAGATATTCGCTATAAATAAACCCTATGTCAAAGGGGTAACCGGCGGAAAGCGCGGGCTCTTCGAAATCGGTTATCCATTTTGCCAATGAGGAACCTTCCGTCACAGTACCAAACGGGACATAAGCTGCCAGGTTTCCGCCATATTTTTGTCCCAATTGTTTGGCTGCGTATACCACGTAGTACGGATCGGCAATAGTTATAAAATCGGATGTATATCCGTCTGTCGTACCATCGTCCCAGCCTTCGGCATATTGAATTTGGAAGCTTGCGCTTAAATTGCTGTCGCGATAATTGACCTGGGTATAGTCGCTGTCGTCTTTTGGTCGCAGCAGGCTTTGCAAAAAGTTCGAAAAGTCAGCCTTTACCAGGCCCGTATTGTCGGGCCGGTTGGTGGCGGTGATTGTTTGCTGCTGGCCAGAAAATGCATCGTAATAGGTTATTTTGGTGGTGACCTTGTAATAAGGGCGGAGTCGGTTAATATTGATGAAGCCTGTGGCATCGCCGGTAAAAGCCGCATCGATCAGCAAACTATTGTTACCGGAAATACTGTTGACTTTAAAAATGCCCTGGTAGCCGCCAGCGTTTATATATACCATATCGCCCGGTGATAGGGTATAGCCAGTTGCCGGATCGGACAGGGCCGCATTGACCGATACGAGCGCCTTACCACTCGGGGTATCGGGCGAAACGTTGTTCACTTCAAAATCTTTGCGTTGATAAGTGAAGAAAATTGGATTAAAGGCCGCGTTCCATCTCGATATGTTTCCATTGCCAGGGTCAACGGATGGGTCCGACACCAGCAGATTGCTCAACACGGGAATAGTAACTGAACGGGTAGCCGTGCAGCCTGCTGTATTGGCGTCTTTTACATCGAATTGATGCAACCCGCCGGTTAAGCCGCCAAATGTCGGCGATAACTGCCAGGTGGCGCCGGCATCGCTACTGTATTGAATGGGGAGGTAACTGGATGTGGCGGTAAGTGTCACTTGCGCATCGAGCGAGCCCGGTGATGATTCGGGCTTGTCTACTGAAATATAATCCAGTACGAGGTCGCACCGGTTGACCGGCGGATCGGGGTCGGGAGCAGCTCTTACCGTGCCCGCCTGGAACTTAGTAAAAAAGAACGGGTCGCTGTCGCTCAATTCACCGTAATAAATTAATTGGGACTGACCGGCAATGCTGACGGAATTTTCGGTGACCGTTCCGTTGATATTCATATCATAGGCCACGGTAACGTTGTTGCCGTTGACAAGTTGACCGGTTGCAGCATCCCGGAGTTCAATAAAGACGGGGCCACTTACCTGTGTGCCGGTGACAGTTGCGGGGCCGTATGCTATTCTTGCTAAAATGGGCATTGGGTATATTTGTTAATTCTTTTGATTGGATTAGATTATGTTGGATCGGTTGTATTTATTTAGTCAAGGTCAACTGCTTCTGCAATTAGTTGAGCGAGCGTATCGGCGATATTTTCGGCTACCGGCGTTAGACGCAGGTTGATGTTCTCGTCACTTAATGGTTCGGATAGTAAGCCGGGAACGCCTTTAAAGCCGTGTTTGTCGATTGACTTTTTAATGGCCCATGCTGCTTTGTTGGGAATACCTTTGGCCTGGCACCATTGTTTGATACGTTCGATCATGGGTGGATCGCCTGTAGCGGCATTAGTGCCGGTTGGCCGGCGCCCCGTCTCCAAAGCTTCTATGTAAGCTGGCAGATTTAGTTGAGATCCATTTCCATCACTCGTTATTGTAATCTGTTGCGAAGTTTGCCCTGTTGCATATCTCCCTTTTGCCTGCATGGCGTGGATGATGTCGGCTTTTAGAGATTCGAGAAGAGCGGTTAGGTCATTGGTCATAGGGTATCTGGCATTAGGTTATTAGTATGTTGGCTTAAGGCTAACTACTATCTTTAAAAAGACTCATAGTACATGGTAGATAAAGTAATGGTGAGGTTTACGCCCGTAGAGTTAACATCGAATTTGTTGTAAACAGGCAGGCATTTGGCCTTGTCGCCCGCTTTTATTTTGAAATAACGGCCATCAGCTTCACGGTAGGTGGAGGCTTTGACGATGAATTCATTGGACATACGGAGTGCTTGATTTACATATATCTCATTATCAGAGGTATACTGATCGAAGTCTGTTTTGTACAGGAATTCCAGGTAAATTGAGAAACTATTGTCTACCGAACCGTTTATTTGCGGTGAAATCTCGATAGGCTGCAGGGGGTACATAAAAACGCAAGGAAATGAGGCGTCGTCGGCAAGTTGGTTGATCTCGTTGACAGTACCGTAAATAAAGGTAGGTTGTTCGCTAAGCAATTGTGTTATTGCTTCAATTTGGTTACGGATGGGCATGGGTGGTGATTAGTGATTTGTGACTGGTGATTAGTTGATTGGTTATCAGAGGTCGGGGTATTAAAAAGTGGTTTATAGAAAAAACACTCCCGGCCCGGACATTTCAGGGTTATATAAAAAGCAACGAAAGAAACTATTTCTGTGCGTTGAGCAAGTCGGTGTACCTGCGCTGGTATTCGGCTTCGGTTTTATTTAACAGCAGTTTGGTGAACATGCGCTCGTAAGGCAGGTTTAGAATATCCGCCCATTTAGTCACATCGCCACCGGCGAGGGAATTGACAGTGTTTATGTATTTAAACTTTTCAAACGCCTGGATACCTGCTTTTTTCTCCAGTACAGTCGGAACCGTTGCGAGAAGGCGATCTTCTGTTTCAATAAGTTGGGATAAGAGGTAAAAAAATGGCGGGCTATGGGCAGCGCCTCCGTGACCCTTAGTTTTTTTACTTCCTCACAAAATTCTTCGGCCTCGTATTCGTCATATCTTTTGCCGGTAACGCGGCAAAAGAAATAATGCGCCAGCACAGAGCAGCATGCTTTCAGCGAGGGTTGAAAATGTTCCCGCCAGTCTTCGTCGCCGTAAAGACTAATGTGCTCGTTTATTTCGTCGGCAATAATATCACGTGCAGCCAGGAATGCGCCTGCGGGCTCGACAGAAAGATTACGGATAACATTTACAACTACCTTTTTCTGGTCGATAGTAAAGGTTATTCTTGACGGGATAAGATCGCTGTCATACAAATATTTTATCTGGTTGGATAATGCCATCACATAGTTGCCAAATACAAGGAAGTCTTCAAAGTTCCTTACAGAATTGAGTTCTTCCTTCGCCACGCCCGAAAGAATACTTATGGCATCCAGGTCGTCCAGATAATGCTTTTCCTGCATGGCCATCATTTGACCCAGTGTCAGTTCGTTGAGCACAGTAGGTATGCGCACCAATATTTTACCATCGGTGGTTTTGAGTGTTTTTTCTATCATAAAGCCCCCTTCCCCAAAGGGAGGTTTTAAAGTATAATGGTTTGTTTAGTTACGTGGTTAGCATGTCTTTGATCATGTTGCCTGCGGAAGACGGAGATACAGACGGCAATATGGTTTTAGACCGACCCAAGTTACTGATTTTTAATTTATTTAATGCAATATATCGTAACGGATCAATTAAATGGTTGCAGGTATCAACTGGTTCGTTAATAACGCGGCCGGAGTGCTCGGTTTTCCATTTATACCTGCTTAATTCGTTGCGAAGATTAGTGCTTCCCCGGGTGATGTTCAGTTTGTATCTCCTTAGTATATCAATGGAGTTTTTTACGCTGTCGCGGCCCTTCCTGGCCGGCGATATATGCCAGCCCAGCCGCCTTAATTCTTCTATCGATTTCGGTTCAGCACTATCTGCTATGATATCTGCACTTTTTCTAAGTCCGGTTTCAGTAAGTTTCTTAGCAATATCGGTATTGGTAAGCCCTTTTTCATATAAAAGCTCGTTTATCCATAGTTCGCCATTTTGCTTATACACCTCTATGCAGCCTGTTTCGTCGTTGGAGAAACCAAAGTCAAGCCCCGCGGCGATAAACCTGGCGCCCGTGGGTATGGTTTCGCAAATGTGCCAGTTGTCAAATACCAGCCCCTTAACCCGGCCCGTCATGCCACGGGCATATACGCGCCAGCGCTTTTCATCTTTTTCTTTCAGCGATTCGATCTTGTCCCTTACCGTTTGCCCGATAAAAGGATTATGGCGATGATCAGAAATAATGAGCTGAACGCCCGGGCCGCCCAGCAAATTGTCGTGTACCCAAAATGCTGAATTAGGGTTGTAATCGATGTATATCCGTTTCCTGGTGCGCAATGCCAGTTCGCTGTATATTTCCCAGTTTATACCATTTGCTTCATTCACAAAAAGGTAGTCGCGTTTACCTGATTTGGCGTCCTGGGCGTCGGCGTAGCTTTTAAATTCGATTATGGTGCCGTTATAAAACTTAAATATGCGATCGGATTTATTATAAGCCCGTATTTTTTTTGCCAGTTGAACCGAACCCGAATAAATGCCAAGCGCATCGCGCAGCACACCCGATTTAAGATGAGGGATATCCTGCCCGGTTATGGTGATCACCTGGTTGGATCGTTGAGCGGCCAGGCAAAAAAGTACCTGCAGAATAGCATAGGTTTTGCCCGAGTTGGTACCACCCTGGTTAACAATAGTATGTGCGCCGGTATAATAGTTTTCGATAAATACTGCAGAGGCCTTCCATCCCAGGTGCATATTGATTTTATTATTTGATTTAACTAATTTTATTACGCCAACAATCTTTAATTAGATGATACGTAAATTTTATTTTCTATTCCTGGCAATATCAGTTCCGATCTGCATGGCTTCGTGCGGGAAGAATGCCACACCCGGCCCGTCGCAGACAAACCTTATTGTAGGCAAGTGGACTCTTCAACAAGAGAAATATGTGCAATTTATTGATGCGATTGAGCGACAGAATGTTACGATAAATACATCGGCTAACAATGTAGCCACCGTGCAGTTCAACAAAGACGGCACCTTTGCCAGCGCGAGCGCTTATACATCAGATCCGTCAACAAACCTTGGTGCCGGGCTTACCAGTGAATCGGCAACTACGCATGGTACTTACAGCTTCAGTAATAACTCGTTTCAGATGTCGGCGCCCTATGTCACCGGGTTGGCAGACGGGACAGCCGGTTCCTACGGTTTTACAGGCAATGTGGCTATTCCAACCTATGCTGCTGTATCAAACTCGGTAGTGATAAATGAGCTGACAGCCAACAGCCTAAAATTACATATCGAAGTTGTTTATACGTTAACGACTAACAACGTAGTGCAGACCTATAAAACCATAGGCGATTATAGCTACAACAAGTAATTTTATTACAGGACTATGTCTTTTTCTGAGGCGGCAAGTTTGGGGCCATTCTCAAAAATCTCTATTTTAAGCGTGTCGTCAGTTTTGTCCTGCGATTTTCCGGCGCTCTTTTCGCTATGCCCCATGGCTTTCAGTGCATATATGGCGCCGGTGGACGAGTGCAGCCTTGACTCGTAGATGGCCTCGATATATAAGCGGGCACGTTTTAGACGCGAGGCAAACTTGCCTTTGGCTTCGCGGGCTTCAAATTCTGCGAGGCTGTTAAAGCCAAGGTAGAATGCCAGGCCTGATAATGTTGGCGGGCCGGATGGTGCAATGGTATTATGGTTTGCTTTCTTTTCTTCTGCCGACGGGCTGCCACCGGCATAGCTGAAGTAACAAAGGATCAGGTCATCTAATTCCCTGGCCGATTTGAAAGGTCGTTTATAGCTCATTGATGAAATTGTGATTCAAATGCCGATTGGCATAATGGAATAATCAAAGATACTAATAATTTTAGCTTTGTGCAAATAATTTTGAATTTTTTTTGAAATGGTTCATTACCAGGGTTAAATAAAATAGAAAAAAGTTTCGTTTTAAAAAGAAAAATATTATCTTTGGGTATGGAGAAGAAAAATAAGGAGACCGGCGCGGGGGCATCAGGCTATTTTTATGAGGATGGTAAACGCTATAAAATGTATGATACAGATGCTATTAACAAAGATATTTACCTTTCGGACGTGCTTGTGCCATACACCAGTTATTTTAAATCGCCGATAGCAAAGCTTGATGCCATACGAAAAGGCTTGCAGCCAAATGCCATAAATGACCTGATAGTGGTTACCGGCGCTACCCAAACCGATGTATCGCGCTGGCTTGATATCACTGAGCCTACTTTGCGCAAGCATATCCAAAATACAAAGGAGTTGAATTTGGGTATAAGCGAGCACATTATACAACTGTTCGAGCTTTTTAACAAAGGTCTCGATACCTTTGGCTCGCTTACCGAATTTAAGCACTGGCTGAAAAGCTATAACATAGGTATTGATGCCGTACCTTTTGAAATACTGGATACCATTACCGGTATAGGGATTATCATGAATGAACTCATCCGTATCGATTACGGTGCTACGGCTTAATCAATTACTTAATTATCGGGTTATTGAATTATTGAGTTATCAATGCAGGTTTACCGGATAGGCCAAACAAAATATGCGAATGACCGCAAAGGGTCGGGAGTGGATGGGCGGTGGAACTCTGCCGGGCAGTATGTTATCTATACTGGCGGCTCGCTTGCTTTATCGTGCCTGGAGAAGCTTGCCCACACCTCAGGGACATCATTATATGCCGGGAACTTTTCGGTAACTATTTACCAGTTACCGGAAAAGCTCAGGATCACGGAGATCACTTTAAATCAACTTCAAAAACAAAATGCGGAATGGTATAGTGTGCTTAACTATCCGCTGACACAAGCGATAGGGGACAACTGGCTGCAGCGGCGGGATACGGCTGTACTGAAAGTGCCATCGGCCATCATAGACCTTGAATATAACTTCCTGTTTAACCCAGCACACCCTGAATTCAATAAGATCAAAATACTGGAGGTAAGACCGTTCTCCTTCGATAAAAGATTGAAGGTCCAATAAGTCTGCAACCCCGTCAATTCGCGCTTTTGTCATCAAATACTCAATCTATACTGGAATTGTCATTCCGAAATAATCTTTGAACTTTATTGGAACAATCGTTCCGATATGTGCTTATATTTGCGGAACGATTGTTCCAAATATATAAATAGTCACTCACAAAAATGAAAAAATTAGAAAACAAAGTTGCTGTTATTACCGGTGGTAATAGTGGTATAGGCTTAGAGACTGCTAAAGAATTTGCGCTGGAAGGAGCAAAGGTGGCCATATCGGGCCGCAACCAGGAAACGTTGAATTTAGCGGTTAATGAGATAGGACATGATGCTATCGGTGTGAAAGCTGATGTAGCTAACCTGGCTGATATAGACAGGTTTTATAAAGAAGCTTCGGATAAATTCGGCAAGTTTGATGTGCTTGTGGTGAATGCAGGTGTGTTTAAGGGAGCACTGCTTGCTGATTTTACCGAAGAATTATATGACGAGATAGTTGACATCAACCTGAAAGGCGCTTTCTTTTCGGTTCAGAAAGCATTGAGCTATTTGAACGATGGCGCGTCGGTTATTATCACTGCGTCGACAGTAAACGAAAAGGCTATGCCTACCGGCTCGGCCTACGCCGCTACTAAAGCTGCAGTAACTTCACTGGCAAAGACGTTTTCGGCAGAATTGCTTGATAGAAGAATACGCGTAAACGTGTTGTCTCCGGGCCCCATTGAAACACCAATATTCGGTAAGGCCGGCGGGACACAGGAAGAAATAGACGGTTCGAAAAATTACATGGCATCAATAACCCCATTGAAACGTTTGGGCACCGTACAGGAAATGGCCAAAGGCTATGTTTACCTGGCATCGGACGATTCGTCCTATATGCTGGGAGCAGAACTTTTGCTTGACGGCGGATTTAAGACCTTATAATAGAAAATCACACATTTATAATAATCACACATAAAATGAAAAAGCTAGAAAATAAAGTTGCAGTGGTAACAGGTGCCTCAAAAGGCATTGGCGCCGGTATAGCAAAAGACCTGGCCGCAGCAGGCGCATCAGTTGTAGTTAACTATGCATCGGCAAAAGAGGGCGCTGAAAAGGTAGTAGCCGAAATCATCAGTAATGGCGGTAAAGCCGTTGCCGTACAGGGTAACGTATCGAGCTCAGCTGATGTTGAAAAATTATTCGCAGAAGCAAAGCAGGCATTTGGCGGCGTCGATATCCTGGTGAACAATGCAGGCGTATATAAATTTGTTGGCATTGAAGAAGTGGATGAAGAAGAGTTTCACCGCCAGTTCAATACCAATGTATTAGGGCTGTTGTTAGCCACAAAAGCAGCTGTTAAGGGTTTTGGTGAAAACGGCGGCAGCGTGATCAATATCGGTTCGGTTGTAACCAGGATAACGCCTCCGGGAAGTTCCATCTATACAGCAACCAAAGGCGCAGTTGATTCCATTACCCAGGTGCTTGCTAAGGAACTTGGTCCTAAAAAGATCCGCGTAAACTCCATTAACCCGGGTATGGTTGAAACAGAAGGCACGCATACTGCCGGGTTTATAGGCAGCGATTTTCAGAAGGAAACCGAAAAGACAACTCCACTGGGCCGTATCGGTCAGCCCGACGATATAGCACCACTTGTGGTATTCCTGGCATCTGATGATTCGCGCTGGCTAACAGGCGAAACTTTGCTTGCCAGTGGTGGTATAAGGTAAAGCCTCACCCAACCCTTTCCAAAGGAGAGGGCTTTAAAGGGTCTTTTAAACAAATTAGGATAAAATGAATAGCTTTGCCTTGAAACAGGCAAGGCTTTTTTGCTATGGCAAGGACGAAAGATTTTGATGAAGATGAAGTGCTTGAAAAGGCGATGAACCTTTTTTGGCTGAAGGGATACAACGGTACCTCGATGCAGGACCTTGTAGATGGACTTGGTATCAGCCGGTCGAGTTTATATGATACTTATGTTGATAAGCATACACTTTTCCTTAGGTCGCTTGATCATTATAAAATGGGGACGGCCGAAAAGATGGGTAAGATGATTCAGGGCATACCCTCGGCAAAAGAAAAGATCAGGCGGATGCTGGAATATATTATCAGCGAACTGGTAAGCGATAAGGAGCATAAGGGATGTTTCCTGGTGAATGCCGGGGTGGAAATGGCCTCGCAGGATAAGGAGGTAAACACCATGCTTTGCGAGAACGACCGGCAAGTGGAAGGCTATTTTTTTGATATTATTAAGCAAGGACAGGAAAGCGGGGAGATAATCAATAAACAGGATGCAAAGGTGCTGGCCCAATTCATCCTAAATAATGTCAAAGGCGTGCGTGTAACCGCGCGATCCACAGCCGACCGAAGAGTATTTAATGATATCATAAACCTGACACTTTCGGTGCTGGGTTAAATTCACCTAAAGTTATCCGTTTTTTCAGGCTTCGGCCCGGGCGAAGCCCACGGTTTCGCGGTATAATTGCGGTGATACGTCAGCATTGTTTTTGAAAAAGCGGCTGAAGTAAAACTCGTCGTTAAAACCCAATTCGTAGGCAATTGCCTTAACTGGTTTCGATGTAAGGTACAATTCGCGTTTGGCCTCTATCACGATACGCTCGGCTATCATATTGGTAAGCGTCTTATTAAAGTGGCTGCGCGTGATCTTTGCAAGGGCCTTTGTCGAAATATTTAACATGCCGGCATAATCGCTGGCCGAATGTTTTGTTTTGAAGTTGCTTTCTATAGCATCTTTGAGGTTTTGCAGTACAAAAGGCTCTTTTTCAGCTTCGCTATGCTGTTGTAACGCCGGGGTTTGATCGACCCGGAGACGTGATGCATGGATAAGGAATATCTTAAGATAAGATATCAGTAACTCGTACTGCGCCAGGGCTGCATTTTGCATTTCGGCCCGCATTTGTTCTATCAGCAAACTAAAGGTCTCTGCATCTTTTGGCTGAAATGTAATAAACGGCGGCTGATAGATATTATTGAAGAGTACGCCATGGCAGGCCACCTCTTTATGATGCTGGTGGATGCAGAAAAAATCGGGATGAAAATTGATGGCAATGCCGCTCAGGCCGCCGTTGGCGCTTATCATAAAAGGCTGGTAAGGGGCAAAGCTCATCAGCGTCCCGTCGGAAAAATCGTAGTTCGAAAAATCGGCCCTGATGGTCCCGCTGCCCGAACGCACCATCACCATCGTATAGTAATTGTTCCGTTGGATATGGTCGAAACTGCTTCCGTCATCAAAAGAAAATATCTTGAAGGCCAGGTTCCCTGTTTTGGGATTCACCATGGTAAGCGCTTTTGTATTGCTCATCTTATTTAAGTTTTCTTTCGCTTTCGTGTATAGGCAGGTCGTTAATGCTGGCATAGCGCTTTTGCATATAGCCATCTTCGTCAAATTCCCAAAGCTCGTTACCATAACTTCGGTACCATTGGCCCGATTCATCGTGCCATTCGTATTCGAAACGAACGGCCATGCGGTTTTCGCTGAAGCCCCATAGTTCCTTCTTAAGTTTATAGTCGAGCTCTTTGGTCCATTTACGTTTCAGGAAAGCTACCACCTTGTCGCGTCCATTGACAAACTCGGTACGGTTGCGCCATTCGGTATCGACAGTATAAGCCAGGGATACACGTTCGGGATCGCGGGTATTCCAGGCATCTTCGGCAGCCTGGACCTTTTGCAGTGCTGTTTCCATATTGAATGGTGGCAGCGGGTATCTTTTTTCCATTGTTTTCTGTTTTCGAACTTTGTGTAGGATAGTCCCGGTTTTCTGCCTGTGAGGACACAGGCAGCGGGTGGGTACCGGCAAAGCAACCCCAACAAATATAGGTGTTGGGGTTTGGCTGCCGGTTTTTTTAACGTCAAATTATTACAGGGATGGTGCCAATGGAAAATCCACCGGGATGCCAGTAAGGTTGTGCAGGTAGTTCATGATGGTTTTGTCACCGATGATGATGATCGCATCAACCAGGTTACCTTCGTTGTAACCGGCTGCATAAAAATTATCAACCAGGGCCGAATCTACACGGCCTTTATTTTCGGTTATGCTTTTCACCAATTTTACAAGGGCATCAAGCCTGGTGTCGAACAGAGCGCTGCCTTTGCGTATTTCGATAAGCTGCTCATCGGTCAGCCCGTTCATTTTACCCAATACAGTATGTGCACTTAAACAATAGATACAGCCGTTCACCTGGCTCACCACGAGGTTAATGATCTCCCTTTCTTTAGCGCGCAGTGAGCTTTTGCCGCTTTGAAAAGCAATGTAATTACCAAGCCCGTGTTCGGAATGCGCCATGGCAGCATATAGGTTTGGCACCATGCCGATAGCCTTTTGTAAATTATCGAAAATGGCCTGGTTTGCCGGTGAAACCTGTTCGCGGGTTGGTACTGAAAATGTTTTCATGATCTTTATTTTTTTTATGCCTTTCGGCGTGATTGATTAACAGTACAAAATTGCGCTGTTCGCGGGTTCGGGAGAATGGACGATAGGTGCAAGCACATGGACGATTTTCCCGGGGACAAAACCGCTGAAATTTTCATAATTGTCGCAAAAAGGCTTATTATTGCTAACCACTGTCCAATTGTAAACTTTTATCTATATACCCCGTAAATGAAGCGTTTTTTCGCTCTTATAACTTTGATATCAGTGGTGTTTGTGGCGACGGATGTGCATGCGCAGGATAAAAAGCTTATCCCGATTACCCGGTACCCGGCGAAAAAAGTGAAGGATACGTCGAGTAAAGCTGAGACCGACACGACCGAGCAGAAGGATTTTAACGACGTATTGCAATCGATATTTACCAAAAACTATAAGCCTGAAAAGGCAGACACCATCGGCCCCAAACCTATCATATCGTTTGTGCCCGCTGTGGGCTATTCGCTGCAAACAAAAACAGCAGCTACGTTTACGGGCAACATCGTTTTCAGGTCGACGCCAAATTCGAGGGTATCGGCCATTACAACCAGCATGGGGTTTACACAACGACGGCAGTTTACCCTGCCCATTGTGTCCATCATCTGGGCGTTTGATAACAGCTGGCTTTTTATGGGCGATACCCGGTTTTATGTATATCCCCAAAGTACCTACGGACTGGGCAGCAATTCCAATATCGCCGGCGAGCAGCCCATGCGTTATAACTTTCTCAGGGTGTCCGAGATAGCGTTCAAACGCGTGTCGGGTAATTTCTTTTTAGGCGTGGGATATAAGCTGCAAAAGCACTGGAACATATCGCACGAGGAGCCACTGAACGGCGCCCCTTCGGACTATGAGCACTATGAGAACGATGTTTCCACCGCTTCTTCCGGTTTTAGCCTGAATGCTTTGTTCGATAGCCGCGATATTTCGGTGAATGCTTCGAAGGGCTTTTATGGGGCGATCGAATATTATAACTATAACAAGGCCTTGGGCAGCAACAGCAACTGGCAGTCGCTTGTGATCGATCTGCGGAAATATTACAAATTCCCGGAAGGGTCGGATAACGTGATCGCTTTTTGGTCGTACGATTGGGTGGTGCTTAGGGGCCGGCCGCCTTATCTCGACTTGCCCAGCACGTCGTGGGATACCTATTCAACTACGGGGCGCGGGTATATTCAAAGCCGTTTCAGGGGTGCGCAAATGTTATACCTCGAGACCGAGTACCGCTTTAAACTGACACGCAACGGCTTGATAGGAGGGGTGGTGTTCCTGAACGGCCAAACCTTCTCCTCGGTGCCGGGGTCGAAACTGGAAAAGATACAGCCAGGGTACGGGCCGGGGCTTCGTATCAAACTCAGCAAAGCTTCAAAAACCAATCTTGATATCGACTATGGCTTTGGACAGCAGGGTTCGAACGGCCTTTTCCTAACGGTAGGTGAAGTCTTTTAAGCAGGGTACGGGACGGAAAGCATCTTACAATTCATACACAACCGCCTCGTAAGGTTTTAATGTTCCGTCTTTTGAGTCTTGCGGATAATTGCAGATCAAAACCTTTGCTTTTTCCAGGTCATAGCTAATTTTTACGGAGGCCGATGTGCTTTTAAAATTGAGCAGTACCAAAAGCTTTTTGCCATTCAACTGCCTGGTATAAGCATATACATCAGGATTGGTTTTATCCAGCAGGGTGTATTTGCCATAAACCAGCACCAGGTTTTGCCGGCGCAGCTCCACCATTTTTCTGAAGTAGTTCAAAATTGAATTTGGGTCCTTATCCTGGGCAGCTTCGTTTATTGTTTTGTAATTGCGGTTAACACCTATACACGGCGTGCCGGCGGTAAAGCCTGCATTTTCGCTGCTGTTCCATTGAAAAGGGGTACGGCCGTTATCGCGGCATTCAAAAGCTATGCGTTTCATATATGCCTTCATATCACCGCCAATGTTCTGCTGATGCTTGTATTCGTTCA
Organism: Mucilaginibacter sp.; assembly: GCF_035492695.1. Taxonomy (GTDB): domain Bacteria; phylum Bacteroidota; class Bacteroidia; order Sphingobacteriales; family Sphingobacteriaceae; genus Mucilaginibacter. The sequence continues at coordinate 317,172 of NZ_DATJJC010000007.1, forward strand.
GGGTTGCCACATCGCGGTAATCTTCTATTTTGTCGAAACCGGCGTTGGTCATACCCAGTTCGTCTCCATTGTAATAATAAGGCGTTCCGCGCATGGTCATGATAAAAGTGGTGAGCATTTTTGATGACGCAGACCTGAAATCAGGCCCGTCGTTACCGAAGCGGCTCACCATTCGCGCCTGGTCGTGATTAGCCAGGAAGATGGATAACCAGCCCTTTTGGGCAAAGGCGCTATCCCATTTGGAAAACACCTGTTTGAAATGCAGTAAGCTGTAACCTTCGGGTTTGGCTATATCAACCCCGTCAAAAGCATAGGCCATGTTCAATTCGTGCCGGTCAGCGTCGACCAAATTATGTGCATCCTTCATTGAATTGCCCGCGCCTTCAGCAACGCTCATCACGTTGTATTTACTTAGCACCTCTTTATTCATTTCCCTAAGGTAATCATGCAAATGCGGCCCTATCGCATAATATTTTGAAAAATTCTTTTCGTAACCATCCGGAAATTTTGGCCATGTGGTATCCTTGGCCGCAAACTGGAATGCGTCCAGCCTGAAACCGTCTATCCCCTTATCGGCCCAAAACTTCATCATATTGTAAACCTCTTCCCTCAGCTTCGGATTTTCCCAGTTAAGATCGGGCTGCTTTCTCGAAAAATAGTGCAGGTAATAAGCGTTAGTAAGCGAATCGTACCGCCAGGCATCGTGGTTCACATCAAACAAGCTATAACGCGGTGTAGGTTTGCCGCGTTCGGCATTCCACCAATGGTAATAATCGCGATACGGACTTGTGCGCGAACTCCGGCTTTGCTTAAACCATTCATGCTCGTCGCTGCTGTGGTTAACCACCAGGTCCATCACCAGTTTAATGCCCCGCTGATGCAGTCCCTTTAATAATTCATCAAAATCGGCCATCGTGCCAAAATCCTTCATAATGTTGCGGTAATCGCTCACATCATAGCCGTTGTCATCATTGGGCGAACTATATATCGGGTTAAGCCATACTACATTTACCCCCAAACTTTTGATATAATCAAGCTTTGAAATGATACCCTGCAGGTCGCCAATGCCGTCGCCATTGCTGTCCATAAAGCTGCGGGGATATATCTGGTACACCACCGCTTCTTTCCACCATTTGCGGTTAATGCTTTGCTGCTGTGCAGCCGCGCTCCACGACAAAAGGGTTACAAGCATTGCTGTTGTAATGAGATGAGCTACCAGGTGCTTTTTCATTTTAGGGAAATTGGTACATATTGGTTGGTGCACCTAATATAAGAACTTTCCCGTGGGCATATGGATTTAATAACAAGTCGGCCGATGCGGGGTTTTGTGTAAAAATATCGGGATAATGCAGATGTTAAAGCCAACTAAGCAATTTGGTAATATTAGGCTGATAACTTGCGTTAGACTTGGCAGTGATACACCCGTCAAAAGCACGAAAAAATACATATACCCGATCAACACACGGCATGACGCGCACTTTTCAGAAAATTTTCATGCTGATGCTGCCGGGGCTTTTAGCCGCCGGGCCGTTAAGCGCCCAACGCAGAAAATATATCCCGCTGCGCAACCCGGCAACCCAACGCTCATTGCGGGATAGTGTGGCAGAAGCTGATATGGGGGATATACTGCATTCGGCTTTCCACCTTACGCCCGCAGCTAAAAAAAAGGACACCGTTGGGGCACAGCCCGAAATATCCGTTGTACCTGCGCTGGGGTATTCGCTTCAATCACGACTGGCAGTCTTACTGGCAGGAAACGCCATCTTCCGTACGGCGCCGCAATCAAAGGTTTCAACCATTGTTTCCAGCTTAGCCTATACGCAAAACAAGCAGGTAACGCTCCCGATCCAATCGAGTATCTGGAGCCATAACAATCATTATGATTTTGTAGGCGAGATACGCCTGTACCATTATCCGCAAAGCACCTTCGGCCTCGGCAGCAGTTCGGACATTGAGAGCGAAGCGCCAATGAATTATGACTACCTGCGTTTTTCGGAGATAGCCCTGCGTAAAATAAGTGGCAATTTTTACCTGGGGGCCGGGTACATAATAGACTATCACACTAACATAACCATAGAGCCAACGGAAAATGGCACCGTGCCCGATTACCTCAATTATGATGCTAAAACCCACACCACCTCGTCGGGTTTAACGCTCAACGGCCAATATGATACCCGCGATTCTCCAATTAACCCCTTTACCGGTATTTATGCCGCTTTTGAACTGCGGCAAAATTTAGGTATTTTGGGAAGCACATCAACCTGGAGTTCGCTTATACTGGACGTAAGAAAGTACGTGAATTTTCCCGCAGGGTCAAAAAACGTGCTGGCGCTGTGGTCGTACGACTGGCTGACTTTGAGCGGGACACCGCCTTACCTCGATCTGCCCTCGACATTATGGGATGCATCTACCAATGCCGGCAGGGGCTACATACAAGGGCGGTACCGCGGCGCGCAGATGATATATGCCGAAGCTGAATACAGGTACCGCATTACCCGGAACGGCCTTATTGGCGGCGTGGTGTTTTTGAACGCACAAACGTTTTCGGCAGTGCCGGGTACCAGGCTGCAGGCGGTGCAACCCGGCTTTGGCCCCGGTGTGCGGATAAAGCTAAATAAGGTTTCGCGAACCAATATAAGCGTCGATTATGGGTTCGGTACGCAAGGCTCGCATGGGCTTTTTGTCAACGTTGGGGAAATATTCTGAGCGTAACTTTCTGTTGTATAATCGGTTATATCACTTAACTGATTGTTGAAAACTCGCGGGCAAAAAGGGGGTGTCTGCTACAACAAACTATGTCATCCGAACGTAAAAAAAGTAACGCTAAACGAAGCTTTTTAAACGGGTAAATGAATACAACGAAGCATGTGACGACGATCTTATTAGTAGTATTGGGCAGCTTGTTATCATTACCAGTTTTTGCAAATACCCGTCGCGATACCAGCAAGCAGAAATTACCCGTAACCCATAAGGATTCAACTAAACAAATTGACCTGGCAGATGTAATGCATGGGTTGTTTCGGTCGGGGGTGCTGCCCGGATCTCATCGCACCCAGGTTGGTGCAAAACCGCTATTATCCCTTATCCCGTTGGTTAGTTACAGCACGCAATCGCGCATGTCGGTTTTATTAAAGGGTAACATCGCTTTTCGAGCGGGTGCGGCATCACGTATATCGCTGGTTGATTTTGGTACATCGTATAATCAGAACGCACAATTTACTTTGCCCATTAAATGGAACATCTGGAATAGGGCCAATGCTTATAATTTTACCGGCGAACTTAAATTCTATAGCTATCCGCAAAGCACTTTCGGGCTGGGCAGCAGTTCGACAACGCATGACCGCGACCAACTGAATTATAATTACCTCCGCTTTTCGGGGGTAGCGTTCCGCCGGGTTGCCGGTAACTTTTACGCGGGAGCGGGCTATGTGATGGATAACCACTGGAGCATTCATCAAAAGGCCGACGGAGATGCTGATGTATCTGATTTCTCAGCATATGGAGCGGCCAACCATACCGTGTCGTCAGGGCTTACACTTAATGCTTTGTTCGATTCGAGGGATAACTCGGTTAATCCGTCGCACGGCTTTTATGCCATGTCGCAGTTTCGTCAAAACCTCACGGCATTAGGCAGTACCGCGGCATGGAACTCAGTCACCCTCGACGTGCGTAAATATTTCCGTTTCCCCGCCAGTTCAACCAACGTGCTTGCATTTTGGTCGTACAATGTGCTTACCCTTAGCGGAAAGCCGCCTTACCTTGATATGCCTTCAACTTTTTGGGATAGCAACAATACAGGCCGCGGGTACATACAGGGGCGATTTCGCGGCGCCCAGATGGTGTACGGTGAAGCGGAATACCGCTATGGCATAACAGCGAACGGGCTTATCGGGGGTGTGCTTTTTATTAATGGCCAATCTTTTTCGGCTGCGCCGGGCACGCATTTCCAGGCAATACAGCCGGGGTACGGGCCGGGCTTGCGTATAAAACTTAACAAGGTTTCTAAAACCAATATCGCGCTCGATTACGGCTTTGGCCATGAGGGATCAAGAGGATTATTTTTAAAGATAGGGGAGCTGTTTTAGCCTCGCCCCATCATTGCCATATCATTTTCAAAACTAAAAAGTTAAAAATTGTTAAATCTATATTAAAAGCAACCTGTTTGTGCTTTTGAAACGTAATTATTTATGTAAATTTAGGTGACCTTTTATACGATGTTTATGAGGAGGCTGTTTACCGGATTTGTGAGTGTTGCTTTGCTAATAATGGCAGTGTTGTCGTCGTGCCAGAAAGATGAGAACGTTTCGGCTGCAAAGGACACATCGGTACAATTGCTGACAGATAGCTCGCAAAAAATAAATGCTGCACCCATCCCGGGCAACTACCTGGCGATCCAGGGAACCTTAGAGGTAAAGTTGAAAGATTCGACTTACGTATTCGATGCCACCCGCGATTCTATTGTTTTTGTGAACCTTGAACTGGATGGTAAGGAATACTATGGCATTACAGCTATAAATAAGGAACACACGGTTAGTTTTGGGATCAGTTCGCCCGGAGCGCCAATAGCCGAAATGGCGGGTGATATTTCGGGCTGCCAGTTTTTGCTGCACCCCAACGAAAAGACCAGCACGGAGTATACCCTTACCCAAAACGCCAAACCGCAGGATTATGGTGCCTTGTTAATGGATAAATACAACCAGGATGGGCTGCTGGCGAAAGGATCGTTTCATACTTACCTGGCCACCGACAAAAAAACAGGTTCGGACTTTAGCGTTGTAGACGGAAGCTTTGAGCTAAAAGTAAAATAGGGACAATTGATGATATTAAAAGAAGGCGGCGGGCAATTCCTGCCGCTTTTTTTATTCATCATCGTGCATCTTGGTGGTCATCCACAAAATAACAAGTCCTAAAAGTGATATGGCTGCAAACGCCCAGCGCAGGTTGGCAGCTTGTGCTATAAAACCAACTACCGGTGGCACCAGCAAAAAACCAAGGTAGCCAACGGTCGATACCGCGGCAATGGCCGGCCCGCCGCTCATTGATTTTGACCTGCCTGCCGCGCTAAGCACCAGCGGGACCATGCAGGATACACCAAAACCTATAAGCGCATACCCCAACAGTACAGGTATGTTGTAAGGCAACCCAACCACTACCGCAAAGCCGGCTACGATAAGAATGGCGCTGTTTTGTATCACTCGTTTTATTCCCCATTTATTTACGAGGTGATCGCCGGAAAAGCGGCCTATGGTAACGGCTATCATAAAGATCACAAACCCGGCAGTGGCGGTAACTTTTGAAGCGTGCACGGCTTTGTAAAAGTAAACCCCGCTCCAGTCGTACATCACGTTTTCGCAGGCCATAGACGAAAAGCAGATGAGCGCAAATTTCAGCAGGGCCTTGTCCGGCAGTGAAAAGATAGGTTTCTTTTCGGGCGGTTCAGGTTTTTGGTGCAGGGTATTGGGCCAGGCCACCAGGGCCACTATGCAAAGGCCTATGCTCACTATCAGCAAATGCCAGGTTGGCGGAACTTTAAAATAAGCCATGATGAGCCCCAAAACAGATCCTGCAAGCCCGGCGAAGCTCCATATACCATGGAAAGTGGTGATGATGCTTTTTTTATACAACTTTTGCACGCTTACCGATTGCGTGTTGATGCTGAGGTTGAGGATGTTGCGGGAGGACCCGAAAAAAAACAATATCACGATGAATTGCCAGTATTGGCTGGTAAAGCCCAGCAAGCCAAGCATCAGGTTAAACGCGAGGGCGCCAATAAGCATTATGCGGCTGCTGCTGATGGTGGAAAGCATGCGGCCCGTTATAGGCATGGTAAGCATTAAGCCTGCAGGAAGGGCCAAAAGAGCAGTGCCGAGCAGCCTTTCGTTAAGGTGGAGCGATTGCTGGATATAGACGATGCGCGATGTCCAGGTAGTATAGCCAAAGCCCGATACAAAAAAGAAAAATGCGTTGGCTATCCGGATCTTCCGGGGCGATATGGCGGGGGCTGTTGCAGTTTCCACTAAACCGTAATATTATAGTTTGCTAAAATAACTGAATTTGTTTTAGGCTGACGAAGTTTTCGAAACTTCGTCAGCCTTTAGATGTCTATTATTATATTGCTGGTAATTTAATTTCGATACTATTAATGAGTGATGACCTTGACCTTACATTGGCCCTTACAAAAAGGCGGAAGGCCATATTTATTACCGGCATTGCTATCGCAATTGCCGCGCTGTTTGTTTTATCAATCGGTTTTCGGTATTTGCCGCTTTCGCTTTTGGAACGGCTGTTTTACTCCAGATTTATTTTTTGGGGCGTTGCGGTGTTCCTGTTCTTTTATGCTGTTAAGGTAGAAAAGCAGCCTTTACTGATATGGGAGAAAAAGAATTCTGATGCGAGCTTTTTCATCATTGCTGTTTTTGTATTGTACCTTATAAGCTTTGCATGTGGAATTGTATCGGCTATACCCCGGTTGCTGGGATTTCATGAAAGTGATGCAGTGATAAAGCTGGTTCGGAAGATATTGACCGGGCACGATGGCCTGATCATTTTCATGTCGTTAACGGCAGGAGTTACCGAAGAGCTCATTGTCAGAGGTTATATTATGACGCGGCTGGCGCTGCTTATCCGAAACCCCTACCTGGCAATTATCGTTTCAGCTGTGCTTTTTTCAGCGCTCCATTATAGTTTTCAAAGCTTGCAGGAATTTATATTCGCCTTTCTTATTGGGGCTGTATTCGGGCTGTTTTATTTGAAGTACCGTAATATCAAAATTTTGATCGTGGTGCATTTTCTCATCGATCTGATCAGCCTGGAACTGGCAACGCACTTATTGAAGAAATGAAAATATCAGGGCCTCCATTTAAATGATTTTTCATCTATGGCACGCATGGTGCACAGGATGCCGTCGAGATGGTCGTATTCATGCTGAAGCAATTCCGACAGGTCATCCGTCATGCGCCATTGCTGCCGCTGCCAGTTTTCGTCCAGGTAAGTTATAGTAAGCGAACGGTGACGCGATACCTTCACCAGTAGGTTCGGAAAGCTCATGCAATCGTCCCAAAGCTCAAACTTCTCGTCGCTTAAATCGTCCAACTCAGGATTGATGAACACAACAGGCTTGTCAATATTCATATAGATCAACCGTTTCATAATACCCAGCTGAGGCGCAGCGATGGCCCGGCCAAAGTGATAGCGTTCCCTTATTTGTTTCATCACGTTATCCATGTCAGCCACCCAATCTTTTACCAATGGAAGCTCTTCACGTAACACAGGTTCACAGGTTTCGTAAAGGCGCGGGTCGCCGAGCAGCAGCATATCATCCATGTTTTTCATAACTAAACAAATTAACTGATCTTTTTTCAAATGGATACGGATAAGATGCCTGGTATCCAAAATCTTTCAGCATTTAATTCAATTTCAATATATTTAGCTGCCGATTATCGCCCCGGACCACAACATCAAAGTCATTCGGTTAAATTTTCCATTGGATGAGATATATCCTTTCCGCTTTATTTATACTAAGTGCAGTGCTGTGCCGGGCACAAAGCAAAGACCCGGATGATGAACCCGACCGGCAGCAATTTGCAAATATCGGCGATTTCAAGCTCGAGTCGGGCACGAAAATAAAGGATTGCCACATCGGCTACCGCACTTATGGCAAGCTGAACAAAAAGAAGGATAACGGTGTGTTGTTTTTGACCTGGTTTGGCGGCACCTCCCAAAACATAGAAGAGTATGCACCGCCGTGGCACGTTATCGATACCAACCGCTTTTACCTGATCATAGCTGATGCGCTGGGCAATGGTGTCTCCTCTTCGCCGTCAAACAGCGAATTACAGCACGGCGCCGATTTCCCGGCTTTCAGTATAAGGGATATGGTAGATAGCGAACACGAAATGCTGGTAAAAAAGATGGGGATAAAGCATTTGCAGGCAGTTATGGGCATATCTATGGGCGGTACGCAAACTTTTCAATGGGGCATAAGTTATCCAAATTTTTCGGAGCGCCTGATACCTGTCGTCGGTTCGCCGCAGCCTACCAGTTACGACCTGATGGGATATAATATATTCCGAAGGGTAATTGAGGCCGATACCGGTTTTCGCCGCGGAAAATACAAAGTGAACCCTGTAATCCCGGCGGCATCTATGATGCTAGAGTTTTTCCTGACGACGCCCGATTATAAAACGCGCGCCATCTCCCGCGACAGTTTTGCTGTATGGCAGCACAAAGTGGATACCTCGGCCGAGCCTGACTGGAACGATACCTACTACCAAATGAATGCCATTATCGGTCATGACATCGCACGCGATTACGATGGTTCGCTAAAGAAGGCAGCCGATCACATCAATGCGAGGATGCTCATCATCGTTTCGCGGCAGGATCATTTTGTAAATCCTGTCCCGGCTATGGCTTTTGCCAAATTCGTATCGGCGAAGCTGGTAGTGCTCAACAATGACCTGGGCCACCAGGCGCCCAATTTCGAGGACGAACAACTGGAGCGAAGTATCAGGGCTATGATGGCCGACGGGCCTTAGACGCGTAGTGCAACCAAACAGGTTGATGCAGGACAGCAAAATTACCCGATTGATTGAAATTGGATTTACGAAGCTTAAGAAAGCCTGAAACCGACAGAGTACCCCAATCATTGGTTTATGCTTTGCCGGCTCATGTGTAGTCATGCCAGCGATTAGGCACAGCCCTAATATTACGATCCTGCGTTAACTATGCAGGCTGCGAAAAAGTGCTTTCGTATAGCGATACTTTGCCCTTGCCTATTAATTAACTATTTTTGGGAGGTTCAACCTAACGTGAAACTGCCCGCTATGCCCTACCGTGCCGAAGAAGAGCGACCATCTTTTAATACTTTTTTGCTTTGCTGTGCTATAATCGGGTCCGCGCTTTTCGGTCTTATAAATTTCTCATTTTCGGCTTTTCATCCGGATTATATTATTGTGCGTCAGCCAATCGGCGACCTGGAATTACTGCGCAACGGCTGGATACAATCAGTTGATTTTATAATTTTCGGTTTGTTTATGTGGGCCTTTGCTATCGGCTTGCGACGCGAACTGGGTGGCGGCGCCGCCTCGGCCATGCTGCCGTTAATGCATGAGATTACTGCCTTGGCGCTGATGATTGCAGGCGTGTTTGTTCATGATCCCATGCATCGCATTGCAAGTATCGTGATTTTCATATCCATGATCGCCAGCTTCTTCCTGTTCGCGCAGCGATTCAAAGGAGATGCCCGTTGGAAGGGCTGGTCCACTTTTTCACTCATTACCGGACTCGTTGTTATGATCCTGGTCATCATGTTTGGGTATTCCATCAACAATAACGGCGCCTATGCCGGGTTACTTGAGCGAATGGCGATGTTTGCCAGGGCAATATGGCTCATTATTTTTACCATCCGTGTGGCGGCAGGGGTGCGGCTCACCATCAAATAGTTCGTTAATCCTGGCGTCGGAAGGCTTAATAAGTATGTTACTTAGTGTATCAGATACAATATATGGTGCAAACATTTTCAGTCAAAAAACTAACTAAAATACTTAAAATTCGTTTAATTGGTCACCTGAGGTTCTGTGGAATAGCGATAGCAAAGTGTATTAATTTATCTATTTTCGCACCAGGTATATTCTATGGCATCAATCAAACCATTCAGGGCAATAAGGCCCAACCCGCTGTACGCAACCAGCTTGATACAAACGTCTCCGCAGGTGCAATCCGTAGCAGGCGATTCGCACGACGCCGACGGCTTGCCGGTGTTGAAAATAGCCTTAGAAATAGGGGCCCGTCACCGCCCCGAAACACCGGAAGGGCAGGCGAGGGCTTACGAGGATATCAGGCATTCGTTGATTGAACTTGTGAAGCAAGGCCTGCTGCAACCAAATGAAAAACCTGCCTTGTATGTTTACGAGGTGACACATAAAACCTATCGCCAAACCGCAATATGGGCACTGACTGCCCTTGAAGATTACACCAATGGGACTATTAAAACTCATGAGCTTACTTTCGCTGATAGTGTGCGCCGTATCAAAAATTACCGGAAAAATACAGGCCTTGAAGGCAGCCCGATATTAATGACTTATGCGCCGGGTGTCACCATTAACCGCATCATAGCAGAGACGATGGCCGCCGGACATAACAAAACATCAATAAGTAATCACGAAGTAGTACATACGTTGTGGCGGATAGAGGATGAGGCAATATTGCATGAATTGGTTTCGGCATTTGCCAAAGTAGAAAAGGTGTACCTGGCAGACGGGCACCACAGACTCGAATCTGCTTACCAATTGGCAAATGAGCAGCGCGCAAATAACGAAACCGTATGGGGTACCATAGGTACACTTTATATGGCTACCGACCAACTACGAATTCAGGAGTTTGACAGGGTTGTTTTTTCGGACCACCCAATAAATAAGGCCCATTTACTTGAAAAAATAGGGAAAGGCTTTGAGGTCATCGGTTTGGAAGAGCCGGTACTGCTCCGTGAGTTTAACCGGATAGGTATGTGGACAGGGGATGAATGGTTTCAGCTTACACCGAAAAATGTACCGGACGGTAATTTCGCCTCGCGGCTTGATGCGTCGATATTACAGCATCAATTGCTGTCGCCAGTATTTGGAATTTCGGATCCGGTAAACGATAAGCGGCTTAAGTGTGTAGGGGGAGCCGGGGCGCTAACCGAAATTAAAGCATTATTGCACGATAACGCCGGCGCTGTTGCCTTCACACTTTGTCCTTTAAGTATCGGTCAGCTGATCCACGTGGCGGATGTCGGCGAGATTTTGCCGCCAAAATCGACATGGATAGACCCGAAGGTACCGTATGGCCTCTTGTTGTATCAACATTGATGCAATCAAACATGCTTATTAACAATAGTTTAAAGAAAAAAATTATCTGTACGATTACAAATAAAAACCAACAGTAGCTATTTTTTGTTATGCAAGTGAAATGTTAAACTTATAACAATGCTACTGCTAATCCTGATTTCTTTTAGCCTTTTGGTTATTCTTATTGCCTTATTCACAGCTAAACTCAATGCAAAAGTTCCGTGCGACCACCATTGGATCGAAGAGGGGAACAAAATCCGGTGCACCAAATGCTATCGTGCAACAACAAGAGTTGTTAACACCCAGACTGACGAAAGGAACCTGTCGACGCCACTAATTACTACCTCTAAGGGTGTCCCGTTAGCCTATGACGAAGCTGATGAAGTCATGGAAGATGCTTTGCTTGCTGATTAGCCGTTAAAAAATCCTTGATAAAAAAGCCGCCTGAAATAACTTTCAAGCGGCTTGGTTCACAAAGGCAGATAATATATGATGGTCAGGCAGCCATTAATTGTTTGCTGGTTGCCTGGTTATTCTTGTTTTGTGCTGACCTGAAGTTTTTCAAATCTTGTTCGAGCAATGCTTTGAGTTCGATATCCAGAGACTTTATTGTTACGGTGGTTTGTGTTGAATTTTTCATGGTTTTAGTTGTTTAGTTGTATAGCCTATTGAAAATATTGTGCCATTGTCCCCATCCCTGCAAATTTTGATAAAAACGCTATTCTCTTTATTTAAGGTGTCTGTTTTTTTATACAGCGCGTTCGGGCTTTTGAACGGATTAGGCTAGTATTAGGGCAACATTGCGTATTTACACTATATAAAATACCGTGTTTTAACGTAGGTATCCATAATTATTTATATGGATATTTATATGATAAAACCTAAAATCTATGGCAACAGATCCAACAACTAAGCAAGACACATTTTATGTAGGGCTGTGTATGGCGGGTGCTGTATCGGCAGGGGCCTATACAGCAGGCGTAATGGACTACCTGATTGAGGCGCTTACCGAATGGGAAAAACGCCGCGGACAACCGGGCGTACCTACTCATAAAGTGCAGATACCGGTAATGGGCGGAGCATCGGCCGGCGGCATGACCAGCGTGATGGGAGCATCGGCAATGAACAACCCGTTAACGCCAATAGACAAGCCTGCTGCCGACCTGCTTGCGGAGCACCCGGAAAATAAGTTATATCATTCCTGGGTCGACCTTACAGGTGTGGATATGTTCGCTAAAATGCTGGATACTTCGGACATTAAGCCTGGCGGCGTGCTTTCGGCACTTAATTCGAGTTTTATAGACCCCATCGCTAAGCGTGTTGTTGATGCTGATCCCGCAAAATGGCAGCCTTTGCCTGCTTTTATCACACCGGGATTGAAAGTGTTTACTACATTGAGCAATCTGCAGGGCTTTGATTATAATATCCCATTTAAATCGGCCAACAGTACCGGCAAAAGCAAGTACATTATGGCCATCCATAACGATTATGCTTGCTTCCAATTGACTGAAGGCAACATCGACGGCCCGAATGGTGGCTGGATACCGCTCAACCTGAAAAATAAAACCAATACAGACATAGCAGCGGCTGCAGCTATGGCTACCGGCGCATTCCCGGTGGGACTGCAATCGCGTATCGTAACGCGCGATGCACAGTATGTCAATAATAACCAATGGCTAAAGGGGTATCTTAAACAAAACCTGCTGCCCGACGGCAAATATCAGACATTGAATGTAGACGGCGGCCTTATAAACAACGAACCCTTTGACAAAGTGCGCGATGTACTGAGTGATGTGACCGGGCAGGACAGTCCGGATGACTACAATAACTTTAATAAATTTCAATCCACGGTGTTGATGATAGAGCCGTTCCCCACATCGGCGCCACCAATCATAGCCCTTTCGACAGCATTGCCGAATGTTATCAGTAATACGCTGGGCACCATGCTTAAACAGATGCGTGCAAAACCAATAAACCTGGAAAATGCGATGGACGACGATTGTGCCGGTCAATACCTTATCACCCCGGCACGGATAGTTAAAGGCCCGGATGGCAAAGAGGTTGAATTGGCGGGTGACCTGGCAATAGCCTGCGGAGCGCTTGGCGGTTTCGGCGGCTTTATTAATAAAGAGTTTAGGGTGCATGATTATTTCCTGGGGCGATATAACTGCAAGATATTCCTTCGCGATTATTTTACCATCCCTGCTGAAAACCTGGATAAGAACCCAATATTTGCAACAGGCTATGCAAACGCCAATAAAGACGATTTTAAATCGACAAAGGATGACAGCTACCAGATCATCCCGATTTTCGCAGATGCGACGAACTATACTTTCCCCGATTTTAAATTCAGTTCCGGAACTAACTGGCCTACTTTAAAAGAAAGCGATATTGATAAATACAGATCGGCAATAAAAGGACGGATACAGGCTGCGGTGCTTAATATAACCGAATTTAACTGGCTTACCAGGGGGCTGCTTTGGATAGGGGCTAAAGTCGTTATCAATGGTAAATTGTCGGATAAGATCATCGGGACGATAAAGAGCGAATTCCAAAAATGGAAATTGCTTCCCTAAACGATTTCGATCGGGCTTAAAATACCGTGTTTTCACCCTTTGATTGCTGACCGGAAGTGTGCTAATTTTATCAAAGGGTAAAAAGCCTTCTCTGTTCAGCATATACAGTTCTTATTGCCATGATAAACCTTAAAAAAAATTTGGTGCCGTGCATAGCGTTATTGCTTTGCGCCACGCTGCTTTGGGCCTGTAAAAATTGCGGCTGCGGTTACGAAAAATGCCTCATCGTATCGGATATTCATTTACAGTTGGATAATGATTCTACCGGCTATAGCAAAGACCCTAGCCTGGGCCTTGTGCAAGCCGTGGTAAAAAAGATGCATGAGGTATTGCCCGCACCTAAGTTCATCATCATCGCAGGCGATTTTGTCGGGCACGAAGTGCATGACGGGCAGAAGGCAGCAATTATTGACAAAGTTGCCCAGGTATTTCATGCAACCTTTGATAGTAAAATACCCATCATACCGGTGTTCGGCAATAACGACAGCGATGGTGGTGATTACGTAAAACAATCGCCCGCTTTTTTAAGCGCCTTTGCGCGGTCGTGGAATTTAAGTACTATCGGTGTAGATACCGCTGAGTTCGTAAAAACAGGCGGATATTATGCCACTTCTATCAAAGGGGACAACTTCCCTAACATGAATTTCATCGCGCTGAACAGCACGCTGGTCAGCGATAATTCGCATCGTTATAAAGGTAAGGACTCCCTGGTTACTTATAAGGATGGAGTTTCTATGCTTCAATGGCTCAATAGTTCCCTTTCCAGGGACTCAACCAAAAAATCATGGATCATTTATCATATGCCGCCCGGTGATGATACTTATAAGATCGTAGCCAACCAATCTAAGCCAGCTGACAAGCGACGGACCGATACTCTGATGTGGAGCGCAGGATACACCACCACATTTGATAGTATTATGGCCGTTAATAGTAGTCATATCGCATTTGGTATAGCGGGGCACACCCATCGCAATAGTTTCCTGGTATTTAGCAATGTCGCGGGGACTCCGGTTGCATACACGCGCGTTGTGTCATCTGTCAGCCCGAATTATGGTAATAATCCTTCTTTTGAGGTAGCTGACTTTGACCCTAAAACCGGGCAGGTTACTGGCGAAAAAACTTATGCGCTCAATATTGCCAATGTGAAAACTTCGGCTGATCTGGCCGTTGCTACATGGACCAATAAATACAGCATTAATACTGTGGCGGGGTTACAAAAGGTGAACAGCAATACCCTTTACGATTTTGCGAAGAAGAACAACAGTGATACTTCTATGCTCGACTCGAAGTTTATTTACTTTTACAATTCAGGTGCGCGCAGCAGCGATCCCAATAACCTGACTCTGAATAATTATCCAATTTATTTTCAAAATAGCTTGATGCAGGCAAAATAGGCGGGCTTTACAGCAGCAGGCTTCTATGTTAAATATGCTATTCAGCATATTCCGGCGGAAATTTTTTTCTGTCATCGTCCGTCATATACCTCACTTTCTACCAGCTGCGTTAGCACATTTTTAAGCGCAGCTTCGCGCGCCCACTGTTGTTCGGATGCGCCGGCATCCTCGCGGTACCACTTAATGGGCTCGTTTATTTCGATACGTGTTTTGTAAACGAAGCCTTTTTTAGGATGCATTTTTGTTCCTTCATAGCTGTTAAGTCCATCCGCTCGGATCATCTTCGCAAAGTTTTTCAGGCTGATGTCCAATTGCAGGCAATCGTCGAGTGAGTTTTTAAAGTCCTGTTTGTCTTCCAGCCAAAGGGTTAGGAAATCGCCATTGATCTCGTGGTCGGCGATGCTGATTCGGCTATAATCGTAGTCGACAGACATAACGAGCCACCATAGCTCGTCTTTGAGTTTTTGAGTTAGTTTTATCATTATTGATTTATTAGTTTACTTGTTCATTGTTGAAGACGGGGTATTATCTGAAGCGGGGCACCCAATTAGGAAAATGCTTTTGTATCTCAGTGATATAGTCTCGATGCTTGGCGCAGGCGGCCAGGTAAGCCTGGTATCTCAGTGATTTTTCGTTATTGTTTGGGCGGCTTTCGGACATGCCCGGTTGCGTCCGCAGAGCAGAATAGATCAGGTGCATTTTGATAAGGTATTAGTAGATAAGGTTTAGGTTCTCTTTTATTTCCTGTTAATAAGTAATAGTGTTCAAGGCGATTTTAAATATTTAGCAGTATAAAATTCCGTTCTCTGTAAATTCTTTAGTCGCCATCCTTGCTTTTATTTAAAAATGTTTTACTTTCGTAGTGAATTACAAAACAAATATAAAGATATATCTGTATTATTGTAAGAAAATATAGTAAAAAAGTTATCCACATTATGGAAGAACAAGCCAAATCAAACAAAGTAAAACGGGTTCGGCCTGAAACACTGGAGTTTATAATTCTTTACAACCAGCTGCGGGGGAGGGCTTTTAAAGGGAATACGGAACTTGCCGAGGTGCTTGGTTTTAATTCGCCGGCATCTATTACGGAAATAATAAAGAGCAGGCAAAACATTGACCCCGATAAGCTACAGATTTTTAAAGAAAAATATAAAGAATTTATCGCTGTCAAAAAGACTCCTGTTATAAACCAAACGGCGAGCGCTTTTGAAGGCATACCTATGTATGAGGTAGTTGCAACAGCATCCGGTGTGGAGGTTTATAAAGATATTAACGATACCACGCCCATCGGGCACATGAATTTCCCGGGTATCGAGGATTGTGATTTTGCATTGCCCGTTTGGGGGCATAGCATGTACCCCTACCTGGAGAACGGCTGCTGGGTAGCCCTGAAGGTGATACACGACAGAAAGATATTACCGGGCGAGGTGTACTATATTGAATGGGGCGACTATCGTATGTATAAACGATTGCTTGCCGGCGATAACGAGGATGAAGTGATAGCCCATAGCGATAATGTTACCGAAATGATAGGCAACCGTCTTAAGTACGCGCCCTTTGTAATTAAACTGGAAGAGATAAAGAAATTATGCCTGGTAAAGGACATTCATAAAAAACATAATCATTAAGTGGGCGCTTAGTTAATTGGCGATCAGAGATTATTGGAAGTACAATTAATTAGCATCATTTCTCGCAAACAAATATTATATTTATATAAGTGAATCCCCTAAAGTTGAGAACTATTAATTTGAAGATCAACCGCCTGCAGCATATCGGTATACCGGTTACCGATCTGAAGGTATCGGTGGCGTTTTATAAACGGCTGGGTTTTGCTGATGTTATGACGGCTGGGTTCGATTATAATGGCCACCGGGGTAAATGTATAATGATGCGGTTGAAAGACATCACCATCGAGCTATATCAGCTGCCAGAAATAGAGCTGCCTGAGATCCGCAGCCGGAAAAACGGACATATCGACCATATTGCATTTGATGTGGATGATATTGAGCAAACTTACGCCGTACTCAAAAATGCAGGATTCGATATCCGTGAGCCTGCGCCAGTGTTCCTGGCGTTCTGGAAAAAAGGTTGCCGGTATTTTAATATCCTCGGTCCGGATGGGGAAAGGCTGGAGTTTAACCAGGTGTTGTAAGCGACGGTTCAATAATTGGATCTGGTAAGTTTGAAAAAATGCCTTTAACATACCGCTTACACTGAATATCTAGAAAAAGCCTAAATTGCAACGAGCTAAATCTTTTTTATGATATCTGAATCCGAAGGGCTGCACCAATATAAACTCCACCCAAAATTTGTACGCAGCATTAAACTGAAGTCCGTAGTGCTGGTAATTGTTATTTGGGCGTTTTTATATTTACTTGGCACTTTAACTGATAGCTTGAATCAGGTAAAAGACAAGGATGTTTCGCCAGCTCTAGTTCCATGGATAAACTTCTTCGCAGTTTTACTGCTGTGTGTTATCTCTATTGTTATTATCTATTTCACTGTCGGCTCTAAATATAAAGGGTACATTGTAATGATGAATGACAAAGTTATAGGCAAAACTAATTACAGAAACGAAAACAAGATAATAGAATTTAAGCAGATCATGCATGCCATAAAAACATACAGAGGGAGTCTGTTTGTTTATGACTCAAAGAAAACGGTTATTGTAATACCTTATGAGATAGACGGGTATGACGAACTGGAAAAGGTGATCTCAGAAAAGTCGCCCGTAACCATTGCGGGACCGTATTCTATTTATCAAAAGTATAGCTATGTAACTATCTTTCTGTTTATTGCTTTGCTGTTAACAATGCTCACCTCAACAAATAAACTGCTTGAAAGCACCATTGCCTTTTTGCTTATTGGCGGCGTAATACTGGCATTTAAGTCGGGATATGAAAAAGTAAAGCCTCATCAGACCGTTGTTAGTAAAAGGATGCCGATAGTTGCCATGGTTTTCATCGCTATTATCCTGATACTCCTTGCCCAAAAATTGCTGGAAAAGTGAAACTGAAACTCAACTAAGTGGCTGTGGCAAGCTCCTTAGTGCAAAGCATAATCAAGCAATAGCTCCTCTTTCACTTTATTCATGTCCTGTTCCATGCGGGCATATACCTGCTCATAATGGGCGCACATATCAAAAACAGCGCAGGCATAGGCCCCTTGTAGTTGTTCTTTTTCTGAATCATTACATTTTTTTAGCTTGTCGCCCATGTCCAGCACTTTTAGGTAATGCCTGTGGGAGATTGCATTGGCTGCCAGTATATCCCGGTACGTGAACCCAATATTGAAATATAACCCCGCAAGGTTGTATTTCCAGTTTTCACTATTCAGTTCTTCCATCGTTTTAGAAAGCTTGACCATTTCCTGGTTAAGAAATGAAAGGCTGCTTTCGCTTCGTGTGTCGTTCCAGTTCTTCCAGTACCTTACGGTATTTTGAATTAGGGTCATGCGTTCTCCGGTCATGAAATAGAAATTTTCACCCACTTCAGTTTTTCGGGTACGAAATTTCTGGCGCAATTCATGCTGGTGCTTCCGGCGATCATTAACAAAGCTGAATAAGCCCGTCATCAGTTGTGACAGTATAGCGCCTGCAAGCCCGGCAAATGCGCTTAACGCGATCAGTGTATTATGTTCGGTCATCTTCGAAAAAATTAAATTATTTAATTGATGAGCCGGTTTAGAGGATCAAATTTACTAAAAATTTTAGTAAAAGTTAAAAGTCGATCTAAAAAATCTTTTGTAGAAAATTTGAACAGAAATGAAGAATGCGTGGCGGTATAACAAGTAGGTCCGACCAAAACTTTTTAACAAAAGTTCCGCCGGACCATTCTAAATACAACCAACTATATTAAACCTTTCTTTTCAGGCTAATTCAGGTTTACTGCTGATTGCGCTTTGCACGTACAGGACAACTGCCATTCCAACCATCGACAATAGCCAGCCAAAAGCTACCTGCCGCCCCAGCATACTTATACGTTCCTCGGTAATGCGGAGCGACCGGCCGGCAACTACTATGTAACCTTTTGCATGTAAAGACACCGTTGCCTGCCTGATACCGGACCGGGGTTGCCAGGTTACTGCTGTCATGCCATTAAAGCGGGCGTTGTCAAGCAGACCCCGGGGGACTTTCAGCGCCCGCCCATCCAGCGTTGCGTTGCTGGCCGCCAGGCCGCCATCGGTACCATAAATGGCAAGGAAGGGCGAAAGAGTTTGTGAAAGTTCGATAACAGGGGTAGAGCCGATCACTGTTTTAGGATCAATGCCTTTGCTAATGGCATTAGCCGCATCTTCCGCCAGCGCAAACTGCGGATCGTTGGCCGACTGGCGGTAACCCTGCTGCACGGTAATGTAAATGATAACGCATACAAGCGATATGGCTGCCGCATAAGCAAACCAGCTTTTGAGTACAGGGGCAGTTTTTCTGATGACTTGAACCATAGCTATGGTGTTTTATAAAAGTACTTTGATATTCAAAGTAAAGAAGAAAAACTGAACAAAGCAAGAGAAATTTTTAAGAATAAAAAATTGCCGGATGCGAGATAACTTTTTGTATTAAATGAGTAACCAGTCACGTCACCATTAAGTAACAAATGATCAGATATTGTAATAGCAGGGCTTTCGCCAGCTCTAAAACATAAACCTTAACATATTATGACCGATCTCATAAATTACCTCCGTGCCCGCCACGCATGGCGTCACGCAGTATATCATATACTTACTCTTTCCCTTATATTGTTTTTGTCTTTCTCCGGCGGTTTGAAAGGTGGCGGCCCCTGCAATGCAGGTATCGTATTCCTTATATATTGTTGCCCGTTATTTATAGTTAATATCGTATTAATCTTCATAAGTGCCGCTAAGCTCATAATTAAAGGCGCTGACTATAGATTTGTATTCTTTATTAACCTTTCTGTGTTTGCAACAGGCGCAATTTCGGGCATCCTAATGTCATAATCGGATATTTTTATAAACCCGGTTTTCAATCGAAGCTCATTTATATAATTTAGCTTCATGAACATTCGCCCAGCCACATTAGCCGATGTCTCCGGTATAATGAAATTGATAGCCGAAGTGGTGCCCGTTATGAATGCCGCTGGCAATTTTCAGTGGGACAGCACTTACCCTAATGCCGCTGTATTTGAAAAAGATATTAAACTTGAGCGGCTTTGGGTTGCCGATGCTGAAGGCGACATAGCAGGGGTATCTGCCATCACCACCGAGCAGGAGCCCGAATATGCAGAAGTTGGCTGGGATATAAATGAAATTGCCATTGTTACACACCGCCTTGCGGTGAGCACCCGTTACCAGGGGCAGGGTGTAGCCGCGAAACTTATGCAGCAAGCCGAAGAAGAAGCCCTAAAGCGCGGCATCAAAAACCTGAGGGTAGATACAAATGTGGCCAATGCTGCAACACAGCGCCTTTTCCCGAAGCTGGGTTATGTTTTTGCCGGCGAGATAGGTTTGGGCTTTCGGCCGGGACTAAGATTCTATTGTTATGAAAAGAGGCTAAATACCCTTTTGTAAGTAACGTTAAAACACGTGTTGGTTTATTGAGAATATTACGATAGCTTTAGTTGCATTTCATCTAACCCTTTGAGATAATGGAGCCTAAGCAAATAAGCCCCGCCAAAACAATCGACGAGGTAATAGCCACACTGGAAGATATTATAGCTGAAAGCATTAATAATAAAAGCAGGCTGGGCTATTTCGCTGCGTTATACCTGAAGGTAACCAAGGCTGTAAAGGAAGGGATAGAGGCAGGCCAGTTTAATGATGGCAGGCAACTTGGCGAACTCGATGTAATGTTTGCCAATCGCTACCTTGACGCATATTGCAAATGGCAAAAGGGCCAGCTGCCCACAAATTCGTGGGTAGTAGCTTTTAAGCAGGCCGAACGCTCGTCGGTATTGGTATTACAGCAATTGCTGCTTGGCATGAATGCACATATCAACCTCGATCTTGGCATAGCGGCTGCTGATCTTTGCAGCGACAAGCCAATAGCTATTTTAAAATCGGACTTTGACGCCATTAATCTTATTATCGCATCGTTAACTAACCAGGTGTTAAATGAACTTGGGCAGGTCTCGCCGTTGCTCTCGTTACTTGGGCTGCATGCCTCCAACAGTAATTTTACGCTTATCCAGTTTAGTATTGACAATGCCCGCGATGGCGCCTGGTGTTTTGCCGAAGATCTTTCACAAAAAACAGGAAGTGAGCGGGAACAATTTATAGTGCAGCGCGATGAAACTATCAAAAAGCTCGCCGAAAGCCTGGTACTGACAAAAGGGTTTGCCCGATTTACTATTTGGATCATCCATCTTTTCGAGGTGGGTAATGTGCGGAAAGTTATCAATATATTAAACGGGTACAGGAAGCAAAAAATAGTCATAAACAAGTGAAACCCCGTTAAAAACCGAAAACCCGGACTGTTGCAGTGCCGGGCTTCCGATGAAATTAAATTTACCTTATTTCTTTGGTGGTTTTTTCGAAGTGTCCTTCTTCATCGTGGTGTCTTTTTTCATTTTGTGCTTACTGGTGTCCTGTTTCATAACAGGTCCGGTCGCCGCAAATGCCCCTAAAGTAAATGTTGATAAAATCAACGCTGCAAATAACTTTTTCATAGTGTTTTATTAAGTTAATCAATTAGACAATTAAAAAAGCAACACGATAATTTTATTAATGTTTTGAGAAATTTAATTTCAATCAGAGAAATTTTTTGTTTAGGGATTTAAATTGCTGAATTTCAATAACAAAAATGTTACAAATAAATAGCCGGTTTTGAGTTCGGTCTAAGGGTATGACCTTTTCACTTGTATGTAAATGAAAGGTTTGTGCCTCGTTGCCTCGGATGTAAAATTATTGTTCTTCAGACAGGTAAATCATTCCGGTTTTTCTATTTTTACCAGATAACCGCAAAACATTTACTTATGAAAAAACTACTTATCGTTCCTGCAATGCTTGTTGCATGCAGCAGCCTGCTGGCACAAACCAATAATGAATTGACCGCTAAAGAAAAGAAGCAGGGATGGCACTTACTATTCGATGGAAAAACCACCACGGGCTGGCATACTTTTCACAAAACAACAGCAGGGCCAGGGTGGACAGTGAACGATGGCGTACTACAGCTGGATCCGGCAGTTAAAGACGATAGGGGCGATATTGTTACCGATGGGGAGTATGAAAATTTTGAGCTTTCGATAGACTGGAACATATCCGAAGAAGGAAATAGCGGGATCATTTTTTTGGTGAATGAAGATAAGCAATATGATGCCACCTACCTTACCGGACCGGAATACCAGTTGCTCGACGATAAAAAGGCTGAAGATAACAAACAGCAAAATCACCTGGCCGGGTCACTTTATGATATCATAGCCCCGGCAAAGGAAGTTGAAAATCCAGCCGGCGAGTGGAACCATACCGTAATACGTATGAAAAACGGCGAACTTACGTTCTGGCTCAACGGTACGCAAACTGTAAAAACACATTTATGGGATGCTAACTGGCCGGCGCTTGTAGCCAAAAGCAAATTCAAAAACTGGAAAGGCTTTGCTGCCTATCATAAAGGCCATATAGCCTTGCAGGACCATGGGCATCACATTTCGTTCCGGAATGTTAAAATACGCCAGTTATAACATCTATCGCTCATTACTTATTAGTAAAACCTGTAACAATACCGCCGCAACAGCGTATAAATACTTTAGTGTAAGTTAATATTCAGCAAGTTGAAAAAGTTTTTATACGTTTTGTTTGCGGCGGCCATTTTTGCTAGCTGCAAAAAGGATACAAGTACGGTTGTGAATATCACGCCTGCCGACCTTTCCCATATCAACGCCCAGCTTAAAGGTATTTGGCTATTCCCTATGGAAAGCCAAAAGATAGTGGACGCCACAGGCAAAACCCTTGCGCCTTTACAGTTTGTTGCTTCGCCCGCGCTGCAGTTCGATGGGTTTTCTCACGTAACCATTTTCCAGGATATTCAAACTAAGATCGAAGGTTCCTACACGCTTAGCACCACTAATGGATTTGTATACCTGGATGTTACGGAGCCGGATGGCACCGATATAAACTACCAGGTGCTATTTGCAGATGGACAAACACTGAAACTTATAGCAAGCGAACCCTATATTTATTATTCAAACAGCGAGCCGGTATCTGCGCAAAGCATATCAAATATTTTGTTGAAAAAACAAACCGGTGCAGATGTTAACGGGAATATTGTAAGAGTAGTGGTTCAAAGCGATTCATCCGCTACGTACAGTGTTATCGTTGCTGTGCGCCATGCCGCATCAACAGCCCCTGCCGATACTTCAGTCATACTAAGCAACAGGGCAGATATGAAAGGCACATTTACCTACGAATTTGTAGGTAAACCCGGCGACCAGCTTTCAATTGACGTTGGTGGCGACTATACCAAAACTTCATTTTACGCCTTCTATAATGGCATACCAATGGCCGGCAATATCGGCTATGATTATGAAGAGATAAAGACCACCACAGGCTGGATGGTGCCGTAAAACGCCGGGTTGGACCGTTGTTAAGAAAATTCCAAAAAATTCTGTAACCTATTGACTGTGTTCACGTAGAAGAATGGCAGAGGAGGCTTTTTTTTCGCCCGTGCAATTCTTTTAACTTATTTATTACGGTTTATGAATATTGTTATACTTTTCCTGGTTGTTGGTTTCGCGGTCATTTACCTGATCGCCCGTTACGATAAGCAAAACGCTGATAAAGTTGATGTGATCTTAAGGGCCAATAAAAATGTGCCGCCGCTTTTTATGCTCAGGTCGGCCGAATTAAAGGTAAATGCTATCAAAGCAGCACTGAGTAACCCGGCAATAGAGTTGGTTGATCAGCAGGGAGCGAAAGAAGTAAAAGCACAGTTTGACCAGTTAATGGATGATTACAAGAACCGCGAAATAACCCTCGCAATTTACTATACCCGGCTTGGAGCGTTACTTATTAAAATAAACGAACTAAGGGGCGTATCTGACGGAGTTGAGGTGTCCTGACCTGACATAACACGCTTTTTTTAAGTTGCCCGGCCCATACCTGCCGGGTTTTTATTTAATATTTGGTTTTATAAAGGCTTTGACTATTATTGCAGAAAAAGAGCGGTATGACCGACGACGCAATAGTAAAAAGGTTAAAGATCATTGTAAAGGACCACGGCGGTCAATTGGCATTGGCCAATGCTATTGGTGTCGACCAGGGGTTTATCAGCAAAGTGATCAATCGGAAGCAGGAAGTAAGCTATTACCTTATCCGTAAACTTTGTTTCCAGCTCAAATATTCGCCGGAATGGCTTATTGTTGGCACAGGGGAAAAGAAACTCGATAAGCCCGATTCTGCCAAACTTATCACCGAGATCCAAATGCTCCGTACGGAAGTAGATATACTGCAAGCGCGTATGCGTGTGTATGAAATAGAAATGAAGGAATTACGCGAAAGCCTCGAAGGCGAGGGGCGTAAAGCTGTTTAATGGCCTATTAAGGAATGATCTCAATTCCGCGGCAAATCATTTTTTGTATAAGTATTTACCTGTACCGATGAGTAATAAGTAATCGTTATTTCTCCGGCTTGCAGGGTATTGCCGTCCGGGTACGAAATAGTTTCGGATAAAGTCAACTTTCGCGGCTGCAGGCTGACGATAGCGTATTTGTCACTACCTGTGGTGTTCTGGATAGTTATATAATCAATATTGCCTGTCGTGCTGATGTTGTAGGCGCCCGGTGTTAAAGAGCCCTCCGCATCCGTTTCCTTAACCGACGAACTGCCGTCAAACTCGAGGCTATTTGGTGTCACTATAGCGTTAAATGCAACATTACCTGTTGCATCGTAATAAGTGACCCTTCCTGAAACTGCTGTCCAGGTACCTGTCAGGCTAACATTTACGTCATTACTATGGGTTACCGGCTGTTGACTATCCTTCAGGCAGCCGTTTAATAGGCTAACGGTCAGCAAAGCGAAGAGCGACAATTTTATTTTCATAAGTATTCAAAGTTAACAAATAATCATCATTGAAAAGTGAATAAACAGGCCGCTAAATTGTTCAATTTTGGTTCGAAAATACCGGAAGATTGAAAACAGGTCGGAAGCTACGGATAGGCGTTTAAACACGTAATAGCGAGTTTTGTCGAATTAAATTCATTTTTTATAATATTATTATGAACTATATTCTATATAAGCTTACATTTACTGTATGATAACAGAGACGGAAATTGCACTTGACAAAGTAGACCTGCACATTTTGCGTTTGATGCAGGAAAACGCCCGTATCAGCAACGCTGAATTGGCCCGCGAATTGGGCATGGCGCCGTCGGGCGTGCTGGAGCGCGTTAAAAAGCTTGAGCAAAAAGGGGTGATACAGCAATACACGGCACACATTAACCCGGATGCGCTGCGACAAAAAATGCTGGCCTTTATTTTTATGAAGGCTGCTGACGGCCCGGGATGCAACGATACGGCAAAGATGCTTGCTGAAATACCCGAAGTGCAGGAAGTTCATCACATAGCCGGTGAAGATTGCTACCTGGTTAAGGTGCGCACTTATGACTCATCGACGCTGATGAGCCTGATGCGGGGCAAATTCAGTAAGATACCCAATCTGCTAAGTACGCGTACCACTATAGTGCTGGAGACAGTTAAAGAACAACAACAATTAGTTATACCTGAAGAATAAAAAGTTATGACACTCAACAAAACCAAGCCGGCCTCAACTTTAATGGTCATCATCGCATTTGCTACGGTGTACCTGGTTTGGGGATCGACCTACTTTTTTATACGCATGGCCATACAAGGGCTGCCACCGCTGTTAATGGGGGCTATGCGATTTTTTACGGCCGGTATCATCCTGCTTGCCTGGTGCATTATAAAGGGAGAGAAAATATTCATCCGCAGCAGCCTTGTAACCTCGGCTATCGTGGGTTTGTTATTGCTCGGTGGGGGCAATGGGGTTGTAATATGGGTAGAACAAACGCTGCCAAGCGCTATGGTTGCCATATTGGTGTCAGCCGCCCCGATATGGTTTGTGCTGCTCGATAAGCAAAACTGGGGCGTCAATTTCAGGAACAGATCCACCATCATTGGTCTTATCGTTGGCTTTATCGGGGTGTTGTTGCTATTTGGCGAACAACTGGGTGGCATGTTTGGAAGTAGTAATTCCGGCATAAAGATATTTTCGATGGTGCTTCTTATTTTCGGCTCAATTTCATGGTCGGGGGGATCGATCTATTCAAAACACCATCCGAGCGAAGGATCGGCGGCAGTGAATGTAGCCTGGCAAATGATCATAGCAGGTATCGTGTTTTTACCCGGAAGCCTTTTAAATCATGAATTTTCGGGGCTCAACTTGTCGCAGGTGCCGGTACAATCCTGGCTGGCGCTGGTTTATCTTATCGTATTTGGATCGATAGCGGCATTCAGCGCTTATGTGTGGCTGCTGCAGGTCCGCCCGGCAACACAGGTGAGTACTTACGCTTATGTAAACCCGGTTATCGCTGTAGCCCTCGGGGTGTTGTTCGCCCATGAACACATCAGCCTGATGCAGATAAGCGGCCTCATGGTTATCCTGATCAGCGTGTTATTGATCAATCTAAGCAAATACCGTAAAGATAAGGGTACGAAAGACGTTGTAAAAAACCCGGAAATAAGGCGTGCAAAAGAACGTGCCGATGACCTGCGTTTAGAAGCCACAGCAAACGATTTATGTATTGCATCAAGAACAAAGTGATCAAATGGTAAAAGACTTTTAACCTTCCATTGGTACATGGAAGGTTTTTTTTAATATATCAGGCGATGAGTTCTTAATCTGCATATTGTTTATGGGCGATGTTATCGATCATACCGGATTCTAAAGGCTTAGATATAAATGACCTCACAAATGGGTACTTTTCGGCATTTTCCTTATCGCTTGGCCTGATGGATGAGGAAAGGACATGCACTTTTATATTTTTTTGAATGCCCGCCTGCATTTGCTGAAACCGTTCAAGGAAATCCCAACCGCTGAACACTGGCATGTTCAGGTCAAGGATGATCACATCTGG
Organism: Mucilaginibacter sp.; assembly: GCF_035492695.1. Taxonomy (GTDB): domain Bacteria; phylum Bacteroidota; class Bacteroidia; order Sphingobacteriales; family Sphingobacteriaceae; genus Mucilaginibacter. The sequence goes on from NZ_DATJJC010000007.1 coordinate 344,012, forward strand.
TAACTTTTCAGGTTTTGCGCGGTTCTCTTCGATGTAATCAAGGATGAGGGAACCATAAATGGTATAGGTTGTGGTATCGAAATAATTCTTACCTCTAAGGGCATGTTTCATCACAAAATGATCGATCGGATCATCGTCAATAATAACAAGCTTTTTCATGAGTAGGTATTTATCCATAGGTTAATAAGTTAGATTTATATCATAATAATATTAACGCTTAATTTGTTTGCGGTGTCCTGTGAAAAATATTGTAACAATTTATTAACAAGGGCGGCAACTGTGTTGATGACAGCGATAGGACGGAAGGTTACAAAAATAAAAAATCAAGTGACCCGGAGGCAAGCTGGTGCTTTATTTCGGAAGATACTTTCAAAAGGTTTTGCCTGTAGGTGTTATTATCAAAACAATCGGGGTGTTTGTAAGAAAGCTGTTCTTCCTGGTCTAGGCAACTTAACAAACTATCTTTTGATGAAGCATTTTGAGAACACTTAATATAAATATCGTTGTAAGCCAGGTCGGAGTCATGCATTACCTGGAAGCTGGCAAGCATAAACAACTCCTTGTATTTCTGCAATTTATACTTTTCCATATCGAGTTCGGCAGACAGTTTTATAAAGTATTCAGATGCCTTCATGGAGTGCCTGTTTGTGCGGGGTATGAAAGTAGTCATGGGTTTAGTGTTTTGTTCCTCAAACATAAATTATAAAAAACAATAAAAAAACCCGTGTTTTCACGGTATTTTTCAAGTGTTTTGCACGTTTTTGACTGGCCATAGTGTACTAGGTTTATTTACCTTATTAATTCTTGATAGGCGAAAAATGTCTTGCGCCAAAAATTTCATTTATGCATCTTTAATAAGATATTAGTAATGAACTTTTTAACCATATAGCCTAATGAACAGGAAACTTGGCGCCATCTTGACAATAGTAGGAGCGGCAATGCTCATTTTATCAGTTGTTACTTACAAGAAGAAGGAAAAGGTAGTTGACTTTGGCCCGCTTCAGGTGTCGGCGGATAAGCGCCAGTCGTTAGATTGGTTGCTGTATCCGGGAGGTATATTATTTATTGGTGGTATTATTCTGCTTGCTTCCTCACGAAGCAAAGACTGAACCTTCCGTTTTAAATGACCTCATTATTTCGTAACGGGAATCGCACAATTTGTCACAATTATTTGCAAACCGGTAACATTTGGGTTAATCTTGAGTCAATTTGAGACCAAATATGTATCAATGGAGGCAAAAAAAAGCAATATTTTACAAGTAGATAATTTAAACGTTTTTTACGGGACATTTCAGGCTGTAAAGGATGTTTCATTTCATGTAATGGACGGCGAAATATTCGGTTTGCTCGGCCCGAACGGCGCCGGCAAAACCAGTACCCTGAGCGCCATCGAAGGACTTATCAAACAACAGTCGGGTACGGTTTCGGTTGCCGGGTACGATACGCTGCAAAAACCACTGTATGCCCGTGCGGCTATGGGAGTGCAATTACAGTCGACCAGCTTCCAGCCCGAATTAAACGTGTCGGAAATATTGCAGCTTTACGCCAGCATATACGGAATGAAACTGACACAGGACAAATTAACGGCATTACTGAAAGAGATAAACCTGGCCGACGCCGAGGGAAAAAAATTTGGTCAGCTATCAGGCGGTCAGCAACAGCGTGTATCGCTTGCCATAACAACTATTCACGATCCTAAACTGGTATTGCTCGATGAACCAACATCCGGGCTCGACCCGCAATCGCGCCGGCAGTTATGGGCGCGTATCGAGGCTATTCGTGAAAAAGGCCACGGCGTGGTGCTTACCACCCATTCGATGGAGGAGGCCGAAGCCGTGTGCGATCGTATCAGCATTATCGACCATGGCAGGGTGATAGCTACGGGAACACCGCAATCACTGATAGACAAACACCGCAACGACCCGGAAGTAATAGCCGTATCACGACGGGGAAAGATAACACTGGAGGATGTATTCATTGCACTTACCGGCGAGGCTATCCGTTCATAAACAACAAAAAATTTATATGGAAATTAATATTCCTAAAACCTCAGAGGTGATGAAGGCCTTATTAAAGGCCGATTATACTACGCTGTGGCGCAATCGCCGGGCCACTATCATGGTGTTGATCGTTCCCATGATCATTGTATTTTCGTGGAAAAGCATGGCATCTATGCCTATGTTCGGTGGGGCATTTGTTTTGTCGAACGCAATAACATTAGGATTGGTAGCCATCGGTTTGATGGGATACACCAATTCTATTGCACGTGACCGCGAGAAAGGTGTTTTCCAGCGCTTACGTGTTTCGCCCCTGCCATTATGGACGATTATGGCAAGCAGGTTATTGGTGCAGTTAACACTCATCCTGGTGCTTACCATCGTCGTGTTTATTTCGGGCTACCAGTTCGATCATATCACGATGCCGGCGTCTGGCTATGCCATAACTTTTCTTGTTTCAATTGTTGGCGGCGCGGTCTACCTTGCTTTGGGCCAGGCTATAGTCGGGCGTATCCAAAATCCCGAAACAGTTAATTCATCCGTCCGGCTCATTTATTTTGCTTTTATTATGGTTGGCATGTTTGGGCAGTTCGATGCCTTTGGGCCCGAATTTAAAAAAGCTGTTGTATGGACGCCCTATGGCACCGTGAGAGAAATATTGGCCAATGGACTGGAACCGGCAAAATGGACAAATCATACATCAATGGCGCTCTTGGTCACCATCGGGTACACTATTATTTTCGCCACATTAGGTATCAAATGGTTTAAATGGAGCACCCGTTAGTCCGCCGGTTCAAAATTCCTCTACATGTACACTTAGCGGCTGAAATTGTGGCTGCAGGCGTTTCACTCTATCCGCCATACGCTTGATGAACAGGTAATTGGTTGTGCCGCCTATAGCGCCTCCTATAACCGGGATAAGCCGTGTGGCGGTTTTGGTTCCCATGCGGAGCAGCATTTTCTCTGAGCCACGTTCCAGGATGGTTTTTGTGATGGCTATACCTGCTTCAACCTGCAATGCAGCGGCCATGTACGATAAAAATTCATCAAACGTTATCTCGTAGGCTCCCCTCGTATAATAAATTATGCCTAATGTAACCCTTATCTGCTGGGTAACAAGGTTTACCAGGTCCAGCGGAATGCCCACTGCAACGGTAAATATACCGCCGCCGCCTGATATAGCCCCGCTAACTGCTGCCATGCGGGCACAGTGTTCTATGAATTTATCGATGCCCTGGCGGTCAACACTTTTCTTTACGCTCACCTGGTCCACGTTGGTAAAAAGTTTGCGAAACCCATCCTGTGACAAATTGTCCAGATCCAGCCTGATGGTTGATACCATTTTCCCTAAACTACCCATAATTACTTGTTTGTTTTTAAGGTTAACAACGGCAGGCAATATTTTGTTGTACACATCATAATTTAAAGCAAAAAACAGTTTCTTTTCTTTTGTTATTTATTTAAGTAATTTTAAGCATAACCAAACAAACCCTTTATGAAGTTTTATCCCATCGTACCTTTGTTTCTGTTGCTGATACTTGTTTCGTGCAGCCGCCCGTCGAAAGTGGATGAGATATCGATTGGTAAAACGGATAGCATTTATTCCAAAATACTGGGCGAAAGCCGGAAGGTATGGGTATATGTACCTGCTGGCGCCAGCGATTCTAAAAAGAAATACCCGGTGCTGTACCTGCTCGACGGGGATGCTCATTTTTCGAGCGTGGTAGGCATGATACAGCAGTTGAGCAGTGTAAACGGAAATACAGTTTGCCCGGAAATGATTGTGGTAGGCATACCAAATACCGACCGCACGCGCGACCTGACACCGACGAGATCACTTTTAGGCCCTGATGGCGATATTGAAAAAGATTTTAAAACATCCGGCGGAGGCGAAAAATTTGTGTCTTTCATTAGTAGCGAGCTGATGCCTCATATCGAATCAACCTACCCCGTGGCCCCATATAAAGTGCTGGTCGGTCATTCTTTTGGCGGATTGACGGTTATGAATATCGTTATCAATCATCCGGCCATGTTCAATTCGTACGTCGCTATTGATCCCAGCATGTGGTGGGATAAAAGGAAACTGTTAACGCAGGCTAAAGACGTGTTCAAAGAAAGGAAGTTTGACGGGAAATCGCTATTTCTTGGCATAGCCAATACAATGCCCCCTGGAATGGATACCTTACAGGTGAGGCTTGATACATCGGGCCGCACCAATCATATACGTTCGATAATAACCCTGAAGGATATCATAAAGGACAACCCGGCTAACGGCCTGGAATTTTCGTACAAGTATTATAAGGACGACGACCATGGTTCGGTGCCTTTAATTACAGAATACGATGCCTTCCATTTCCTTTTTGGTTTTTATAACATGCCGGATGAGCTGAAGTCGCAATTAAGCGATATACACGGTAAAATTGACCCGGTACCAGCGCTGACAGCGCATTACCAAAATGTGTCGCGCCGGATGGGTTACGCCATGTTGCCGCCGGAAGGTATGGTTAATGAAATGGGTTACTATTATATGCAGCAAGGGATGAAGGATAAGGCGCTCTCCATGTTTTCGCTAAATATCCATAACTACCCGGAAAGCGCCAATGCCTACGACAGTATGGGCGATTATTACAGCGCACAGAAAGATAAGGATAAAGCGATAGCAAGTTATAAAAGGTCGCTGGAGTTGAAAGACAATGCGGATACAAAAAAGAAGCTGGAAAAACTGCAGGCGGATAAATAAGTTGCCGGGCTAATTTCACCGGCGAATTTAACTAAAATACCGAAAGGTATTTTCATTATATTTGGGGTATGGGAAAAGCTGAGCGTACCAGGAGATTTATCACGGAAAAAACGGCCCCGCTGTTTAATCAAAAAGGTTATGCGGGCACTTCGCTTACCGATATGACGGATGCCACCGGCCTGACAAAGGGTTCTATTTATGGCAATTTTTCCGACAAGGACGAAGTTGCGCTTGCTGCTTTTGATTATAACATGTCGGCGCTGATAGAACAGGTGCGGATAAGGCAGGCATCGGAACGGACCGCAACCGGCAAGCTTAAAGCATTTATAGATGTTTACCGGGATGGATTGCAGTCGCCTGTGCTTTCGAATGGATGCCCGATAGTCAATGCAGGTTCTGAGGCCGACGACACCCATCCAAAATTAAAGGAACGGGTGAACGACGCGCTTGGCAGGTGGCATAAAAGCATCTCGGCCATCGTACAGCAGGGAAAAATGCAGGGCGAATTCCGGGAAAGCGCCAACTCTGCCGGGTTTGCCTCACTGATGATCGCAATGATAGAAGGCGGTTTTACCCTGTCAAAAATATCCGGCGACAGGAGTTATGCTGGTCAAAGCCTGGATCAATTGGAACGGTTGATAGAAACTAAGCTCCGCAGATAAATCAATCCTGCTTTATAAACTTACCGCTTTCATCAAACAACAGGTCCTTTCCTTTTATTTCTGCTTCAAACATCTTTTTCCCGGCGGCATCGGTCACTATACCCGCCTCGTTTATTTTGGCGCCCTTGTAATAGGCTTTCACAAAATGAGGGATATTTGCCGGCAGGCGGCTCACCGGTATTGCATCTGCTTCTTCTACAAATGCACCGTTAGGTGTAAATAACACAGAAGTATCCTCGCCTGATCTCCCTCCCCAGTTGGCTTCGTAATTGCCTTTCTCTTTTTCCCAGCTTACTTTAGCCGCTTTCGGGTATTTTTTTGCCAATGTTTCTTTCACAGGCGCCGGAACATCTTTTGATTTCAGGTCCTGGGCGTTAACTGAATAAGCACAGGTTGCCATTGCGGCGAATAGTAATGTTGTCCTTTTCATAGTTGTTTTTCCCTGGTTTATCCAAGTATCGCTAACTAATCTGTAGGAATCGGGTAAGAAATTTGGATTAAAATTGAATTTGGTAAAATAAGCTGATTATTGTGTTTGCGCACACAACGCACAGAAGGGTATTATTGTGAATAATATTTAGGTTAAATAAATGAAAAAGAGAAAGTTTGGGGCTTTCTCTCTTCTTCTCAATAATTAACTGAACTCATAATTAAACCATAAAGAACGGAGTGTGTGTTTTAGATTGATAATAATGAATCTGTTACAAATATAAAATCTATCGGGTTACCAGACTAATATTTTTTTATTATTTTTTATTATTTTTTTTCAACATATTGATAAAAAAAGCCAGTATCGGCTAATAGAATGTTAATAACTTCGTTATCCGAAGAGGCTGCTGCTTAAATAACGATCGCCCCGGTCGCAGCAGATAAACACAATGACACCCTCTTTTAACTCGGCGGCAAGCTTTATGGCAGCCACCGCCGCGCCGCCGCTGCTCATGCCGGCAAATATGCCTTCTTTTTTTGCCAGCAAGCGTGCCATTGCAGTTGCTTCATCCTGCGTAACGTCCCTCACCTCATCCACCCGCGCCGGGTCGAATATTTTTGGCAGGTAAGCCTCGGGCCAGCGCCTTATACCGGGTATTGATGACCCTTCAGTAGGCTGGCAGCCTACAATGCGAATGCCGGGATTCACTTCTTTGAAATATCTTGAACAGCCCATAATAGTGCCTGTGGTGCCCATAGCACTTACAAAATGGGTGATCTTACCATCAGTATCGCGCCATATCTCCGGGCCGGTGGTTTTAACGTGGGCCGCATAATTGTCAGGGTTCGAGAATTGGTTCAGGATAAAATATTCGCCTGTCGCGGCTTTTTCCTCGGCGTAGTCGCGGCAAGCCTCAATTCCATCCAGCAGCGTCACCTTAGCGCCGAAGGCTTCCATGGCCAATGTGCGTTCGCGGGTCGAGTTTGAGGGAAGCGCCAGTTCTATTTCCAGGTCGTATAAACACGCAATCATAGCCAGCGCTATGCCCGTGTTACCACTGGTGGCCTCTATCAGTTTTGTGCCCGCTTTAATGTCGCCGCGTTCCATGGCGCTCCGTATCATATTCAACGCCGCGCGGTCCTTTACGCTGCCGCCGGGGTTATTGCCTTCCTGTTTGGCGTATATGGTTACGTTGGGGTTGGGATTAAGTTTTTTCAGCTCCACCATGGGAGTGTTGCCTATAAGGTCGATTATGCCGGGCATGTTTTTGTTAAGTTGACTGGGTTGATCGAGTTGAATAAGTTGATGGATTTTTAACTTGATCAACTATTAAACTACTCTTTTATTTTTTCTTTTAGCAGGCTAACCTCGTGCGTATGATATACCTTGGAATAAGGCGGAACGCTTTTGGTGAGCCATACATTACCGCCAATGATGCTGCCTTCGCCTATCACCGTTCTGCCCCCTAAAATGGTTGCTCCCGCGTAGATCACTGCATGATCCTCTACCGTAGGATGGCGCTGGGCATGGGCCGGGTTCTTACTTACGCTTAATGCACCCAGCGTTACACCCTGGAATATTTTAACGTGGCGGCCAATTTTGCACGTTTCGCCTATTACCACACCTGTACCGTGGTCAATATGAAAATGATCGTTTATTTCGGCGGCAGGGTGTATGTCTATACCCGTTTTGGAATGCGCATACTCGGTAAGAATACGCGGTATCAGCGGTACATTTAATTGGTAAAGTAAATGTGCCAGCCTGTAAAATGATATGGCATAAAAGCCGGGATAGGCTCTTATCACCTCAAATTCGCTTTTGGCTGCCGGGTCGCCGGCAAACGTGGCCTGGATGTCCGTATTAAGCAGCCGGTATAGTTCGGGTATACCATTGAAGAATTTCCTGGCTATTTCCTGGTTCTCGTCGTGTTGTTTTCCCCGGGTGGCATCAAGCAGTTCACAAAGTTCGCTTTCCAGCTTTATAAATTCAGCTTCCAGCTGGTGTACGAAAGTGTAAAGCTTTTTGGATTGTTCGGGATAAAGCAAACGGATAACCTGTAGCGCCCATCCCGCTATTTCTTTATTGGATGGCACCGCACCGGTGATCTGCTGTTTGTTTAAAATGTGCTGATAAAATTCTTTATCCATATCTATCGCACTTAATTGGTTGCTTTCGGGGTAATTGCTCACAAGGTAAATAATGCGCCTGTTATCTCCGTCGCCTCAAAGTCAAAAACACCGGCTGGGGTGCAGGTCTGCGTCGCTGCAAGTTAAATGCAAATGCTTTGAGACTTTCAACGATCGAACTGACGGCTTGTTTTAACCCTGATAAACGCATGATATTAAAGGACTTGGTGTAAACTTAACAATTACTCACCGAAACGATAAAGCGCCCTATAAAGTTACAATATTATTTTAATACTACCTTACTTATCGGCTTTATGGGTAAATATCTCATTTCCCATTTTGAGCCTATTCCAATATTCAGCCTTCAAAAGGCAGCACCTGGACCGATCAAAAATATTTTCAGAACCCTGCTGACATAGGGCTGTCATTACCGGTTTGTTACTTTGGATTACAAACTTAAAAACACAACATGATGGACATCATTAAAATGCTTTTGAAAGAAATGGACCAGGAAGCGGTAACTACCCGCAAAATGCTGGCAGTAGTACCCAACGAAAAATACGACTGGCAGCCGCACCCTAAAAGTATGACGGTTAGCCGCCTTGCCGCGCACGTTGCCGAACTGCCCGGGTGGGTAAAAATGGTGCTCGAGACAAGCGAACTTGATTTTGCATCTGGTAAATATCAGCCTGTGGAAATCACGAACACTACCGACCTGCTCGCTTATTTCGAGAAAAACCTGGCCGAAGGCCGCGCAGCTTTAGAAGCCGCTACAGAGGCCGAACTTGAGAAGTTGTGGACGCTGCGAAATGGCGACCAGGTATATAGTGTAGATACAAAGGCGGAAGTGATCAGGATGTCGTTTTGCCAGATCGTGCACCACCGGGCGCAGCTGGGGGTATTCCTGCGCCTATTAAACGTGCCCATACCAGGTAGTTACGGTCCAAGTGCAGACGAAAACGTGTTTGAAACCGCCGCTGCTGTTGCCTAAAAAAAGGGTGAATACCTACATAAAAATACCGTGTTTTTCACGGTGTTTTTGTGCTTTGTAATGTTCTAACTTAGCTGTACATCTAAAAAAAATGTGCAGTATGGAAAATTGGGATTATTACATATCAGGTATCTGGAAGGAAAAAATAAGTGGCAATGAGTGCATAACAGACGTATTTCTGCACACCGCTACCAACGGATTTGGGAAAGGTGTTAAGATCAGTAAAGACGAAGTTGTGAGACTGCTGGATGAGGGTGCGAAAATAACTACCATAACGTGGAACTATCATTTAATACAGTGGCGATACGGCGCGAAGGTGGAATATGGCGAAGCGGACGGTGAAACGTGGTTGCACACCGGGCCCGACGCCTCCACCTTTGACGATCTTGAAAGCTCGATACAGATGCAGTACATTATGACTGAGATGGCTGTACCGAGTGTAAGCCACTGATCTGCCTATACAAAACATGAACATGAGGGAAGCCCTTCCGCCCGGTGGGATGATCTTGCCGGACGGGACGGGGTTTTTTAGTACTCCGCCATTTCCTCATCCACATAGCACCATAGCCAGCGTTCGCCGGGCTCGGCAGATATCACTACGGGGTGCCCTGTTTCGCGCGCATGTTTTGAGGCGTGTTTTGATGGGGAACTGTCGCAGCAGAGCGTAACGCCGCACTCCTGGCAGGTACGCAGGTGTACCCAACTGCCACCGTGCTTCATGCATTCATCGCATAAATAATATTCGGGTTGCTTTAGCTTTTTTATAGCGCTTAAGTGTTTGCAGATCTGATCGTCCATGACAATTAAAATTAAACTTCAGCCAAATATTTATGTACAAAACTTATGGCCATCGAGCCTTCGCCGACGGCAGAAGCCACACGGTTCATCGCCCCTGCGCGTACATCGCCGGCGGCGAAGATGCCGGCGCAGCTTGTTTCGAGCAGGAAGGGGTCGCGTTTTGATTTCCATATTTTCCTAAACGATTCATAGGTCTGCAGGTCGCGCCCGGTTTCTATGAATTCCTTTTCGTTTTTTATGATATCAAGGTGTATCCAATCGGTATAAGGCTTGGCGCCAATAAAGATATACAACGCGCTTGCACTGCAGGTTTTCTCTTCCTTGGTTTTGACGTTAAGCACCACCAATTGTTCCAGGTAGTTATTCCCTTTGGCTTCAATGATCTCGGTATTCGGCAGCACTTCGATATTCGGTGTCTGGCCGATCTGGTTGATGAGATAGGCCGACATGGTAGCCGTCAAATCGTCGCGGCGTATAATAATGTTCACCTTATTGGCGAATTTGGACAGGTACATTGCTGCCTGCCCGGCTGAATTGCCTCCGCCTATTACAAACACATCCTGGCCGCGGCACGCGCTGGCCTCGGTAGTTGCGGCACCATAATAAACACCAGCGCCTGTGAAATTCTCAACGCCCTTAACCTCCAGTTTGCGGTAATCGACACCGGTAGTAATTACTACCGAGCGGCTCACGATCTCGGGTCCGTCGTCCAGTACGATCATTTTATAACCGTCCTTTTGCCTGATTTCTTTGACCGAGTGCGGCGAAAGGAATTCAGCTCCCAGCCTGGTGGCTTGGCTGATGGCCCGGCGTGTCAGATCCGCGCCGCTAAGTCCGGCGGGAAAGCCCAAATAATTTTCTATGCGCGAACTGGTGCCTGCCTGTCCACCGGGTGCGCGGCGTTCAATCAAAAGTGTTTTTAATCCTTCGGACGAGCCATAAACCGCAGCTGCCAGCCCGGCCGGACCTGCGCCGATGATCACCACATCGTATATCTCGTTGGTGATCTGCGGACTTAGCCCGGTTTTTTCCGCTATCTGGCGGATAGTGGGTTTACAGGCGCAATCTCCGTTTTCAAAAATTATCATCGGCAGGTCGCCGGTGCCCAAATTGTTCACTTCCACCAGGGTCTTCGCATCCGGATTTGTTTCAATGTCAAACCAACGATAGGGGATTAGGTTACCCGCAAGATAATCCTTTATCTCATGCGATTTTGGCGAAAATTGGTAACCTACCAGTTTGATGCCTTTAAAATCAGGCGTGTAATGGCTCTGCCAGTCGTCAAGCAGGTCGGTAATAACCGGGTAAAGTTTTTCCTCGGGCGGGTTCCATGGTTTGGTAAGGTAATAATCCAGCTGCACAACATTAATGGCTTTTATAGCAGCTTCGGTGTCAGAATATGCGGTAAGCAGCACGCGCTTGGCATCAGGATATATTTTTATGGCTTTTTGCAGAAAATCAACGCCCTCCATTTCAGGCATGCGCTGATCGACCAAAAACATGGCAACAGTGTCGCCGCTGTTTTTGATATCAGTAAGCGCCTCCAAAGCCTCCCTGGCCGATGTGGTGCTGATGATCTTGTATTCGGTGTTGTATTGTGTTCTCAGGTCGCGGCTTATGGCGCGCAGCACCTGCGGGTCATCGTCTACTGAAAATATGATTGGTTTGTTCATAGGGTGTTTTCATTTTTACGGTATTGGTATTAAGACCCGGATAATCGGGTTTCGTTACCAGGTAATACAAAAATTATCCGTCGATAGGGAAGCAAACAACGAAAGCTGTCCGCCCCGGTTCTGATGTTACTTTAATGGAGCCGTTGTGCTGGTCCACTACAATTCGGTGCACCATTTCCAATCCCATGCCGGTCCCTTTACCCATTTCTTTGGTGGTAAAAAATGGTTCGAAAATATGCGAACGCACATCATCGGGAATGCCGGGGCCGTTATCAATTATACTCACCTGCACAAATTCCCGGTCCCTTTCGGTTTTTATGGTAAGCGTCGGGTTTTCGACCCCTTCCATAGCATCCAGGGCATTATCTATCAGGTTGGTCCAAACCTGGTTCATTTCACCTATTAAAGCCTTTACGGGCGGCAATGTTTTATCAAAATCTTTGATTTTGGTAATGTTTTGCTTTTTTAACCGGTAACCCAACATGGTAAGCGTGTTATGTATCCCGATGTGGATATCCGCATATTGCTTATCCTGACCGCGATCCATATGGGTAAAGGTTTTAACTGATACAACCAGTTCTGCAATTCGCTTGGACGATTCCCTGATGTCCTGCACCATCCGGTCGGTAACCAGCAAGCTATTTATCCAGTTGAAGATCGGCGAAAAGTATTCCTCGGGTATATGGCTTCTGAACAGGTCGATATCAGCTGTTTCAAAACCAAACTCCACAAAATTCTCGGCTATTTCGTCGCTGTTGGCAATGCCCATGTCATCAAAAAGATCTGCCAGTTCACCTTCCTTTGCCGTTCTTTCGCGAAGCGTAAGGTTAACTTCTCTTTTTTCAGAAATAACCCTGAACAGTTTTTTAGTAACCACATCTACGTGCTCTGGTTCCATGCGGATCGCTATCACCGACTTAAAACTTTCCGGTTCCAGTTGCAAATGTTTAAGCAGGGATTCCGAGTCGCGAACGATTGCCGACGCCGGGTTATTCAACTCGTGCGCCAAACCGGCCGACAGTTTACCCAGCGCCATCATCTTCTCGTTTTGCTGCTGAAAGGCCGTAAACTCGCGTACCCGGTTGGTCATCACATGCACCAGGGCCTGGGTAAGCTCAAACTGAGTTCTGATCATCTCCTCCATTTTCTCTTTTGGAAAAGTCATCACCTGCAGGCCGCCAACGGCTATTCCATAGCCGCTGCTTACTTTTCCACGCGAATAGGGCAGGTATCCGGTTATCACGCCGGCTTCATATTCACCCGCCTCGCGCTTAACGCCCCCCATATAAAAATACATGCGCAGTTTACCGCCTATAATAAAGTTTGTAAAATCTATGGTTTGTCCGGGTTGAAATATAAGATCGCCATCCGCCAATTCGCGGCAAGCGCTGCGGTCAATTATCCATTGCAACTGTTCGTCAGGCACTTCTTTCAGCGCCTCAAAAGTTTTCAATAAAGCAGGTGTGCATTCTAACATGGGTTAAAATTAGGCAATTTAATGGAAGAGTTAAAGACGAAAACATTGAATAAGCGCTGCTAAACAGAACAGCCAGGGGTGCAAACACTTAAGTGATTTATTAGTTATAGTGTATACCAATTATGACCCTACTGATGACAAGCATGTTCTACGCGGTGCTGGCATTTATGCGGCCGCTTTTTCTTTTGCGTTGCAGGAAAATCCTTAGCCTAAGCATTCTGATTTTTACGGTAACAGTTGCGCTCGGCCAAACACCCACCAAACTCGATACCATTGTTCCGGGTAAGGGAACGCCTAAACAACAGATAAAAGAATCTAAAGCGATAAAAAAGCAGCTTCTTACAGATTCGATCGGCGGACAACCAGCAAAGAGCCCGCTTGTAGATACAACCACGCATAATCATTACGGCGACCTGCTGAATGACGATATTAAGTATAATAAAAAATATCCTTGGTGGAAACCTGCTGTTAACGTATTTGGCGTTAACCTGTTTACCTGGACGATGGATCGTTTTGTTTTTAACGAACCTTTTTCACACATTGGGCCATCGACCTGGAATTATAATATTAACCAAGGCTGGGAGTGGGATTCGGACCGTTTCGGTATTAATTTCATTGGCCACCCTTATACCGGATCGATGTATTTCAATGCTGCGCGATCACAGGGGTACAGTTATCTGCAATCGGTGCCCTATGCTGTTGGCGGAAGTTTAATGTGGGAATACCTCGGCGAAAATACGCGGCCATCCTATAATGATATTATAAACACGCCCGTAAACGGAGCATTTTTAGGGGAGATATTTTACCGGCTTAGTTCCAACGTCCTTGATGACAGGACAAGGGGGAATGAAAGGTTTTTCAGAGAGTTGGTTGCCGGTCTTGTGAACCCCGTTCGCGGGTTGAATCGTTTACTACAAGGTAAATCTTTCAGGCATACCTTGACTGAAGTATATCAGAAAGAACCACTCAATATTACAATTTATGGGGGTATACACCAGATAAACACCGATAATAAGACCATTTTTAGCAGTGGCCCAACCAATCAGCTTTTAACAGTTCAATTTGATTATGGTAATCCGTTCGAAGAGATCAGGCGTAAACCTTTTGATATCTTCAGGTTGCGTACCGAGCTTAGTGTGGGCGCCGGTAGAAAAATACTGGATAATATTATCGGCTATGGAATATTATTCGGCAATACTGTAAAATGGGATAAGTTATCGGTACTATACGGCGCTTTTCAGTATTACGATTACTGGGATAATAAAACATTTGAATTAGGGGCCATTGGATTTGGGGGCGGTGTGATAACCAGATATAATATCAGCAAAACGCTCGACCTTTATACCAACTTCCATGTTTCAGCTATACCGTTGGCGGGCAACAGTACCAGGTATGGCCCTGGTACTTCCGAGGTACGTGATTACACTTACAATGATGGCCTGGAAGCCAAGTTTGAAACAACACTAAATTTCGGCAAATATGTCAATACCGGGGTTGCGTTTTATTACTATATCCTTCACACCGTTGTGGGGCCGGCAGGTAATAATTATATAGCTATTTTAAGGCCGCGAATCAATGTCCGGTTATACAAAAACCTGAGTGTAGGCTTTGAACATTTTGAATATTATGACGACCGCTTCTTGAAGCAAGGGCCACCGATTTATTCGGTACGTACAGAGCAGAAAATTTATCTTTCTTATTTTTTCGAGGACTCACAGCGAAAAGGACATTATTATTAATACCGTTATTTTTGCGCAGCCAGGTTGGTTATATACCGTACGAATTTTTCATCATTGTATTCAGCACGATTAAGGTGCCTGAAAACAACGTTGCCCTGTTTATTGACCACAAGCGTTGTAGGAATGCCTTCGCCGAAAAGGCTATTAGGTACATGACTTTCGTCGCCTCCATATACAGGGAATGTATAACCTTTGTCTTTCAGAAATTGACTTGATTTGACCAGGTTATTATCCACATCAACCATCACAAAAACGATATTAGTATCGGCTTTCACTTTTTCATAAAGCGAATTGATCGACGGCAGTTCGGCAAGGCAGGGCGGGCACCAGGTGGCCCAAAAATTGATGAAAACCACTTTGCCTTTTTGCTGTTGCAGGTTAATGGTTTTGCCATTGGTGTTTTGTACCAGCATGGCCGGAGCGGGCTCTGGCTTATCGCCTGGTTTGGACTTTGGAATATCCGGTTTAAAAAAGCCGATCATCATCAATCCCATTATCAACCAGCTTTTCATGCGTGCGCTGTATAAATACACCGCCAGGAAAATTACCATTAATACGGTAGATATTTGCGACCAGGTGATCTTTTTGAAATTCATGCCGCCTCAAATATACGGTCTTTATTGCTGGGCGGGTGTACTAAGTAACTTCCATGCCGGTATTGCTGAAACTGCACCCAAGGTTGTAGCCGCAAGGTATATCCACAAATGTTCGGTATGGCCGGAAATAACAGCGGGGGCGAATGACCTTGCCGGGTTCATGGAAGCGCCGCAAACAGGCCCGGCAAACATAGCTTCGAGCGCAACCATACTGCCTATGGCAATACCCGCAAACATGCCCTGTTCTTTGCTGCCCTTAGCTACGTTGATGATGACCAGCATAAGGAAAAAAGTAAGTATGAATTCAAGAATAAACGATTGCATATCGCTGCCGGCGGGTATAGTAGCGCCTAGAAATTGATTGGCGGGAAATAGCAATTTAAGGGTGAGGCTTGCAAGCACTGCGCCCGTCAACTGGCTAAGGATAAATGGCATTAGTTCCCTGGCCGGAAATCTCCCGGCAACAGTAAACGCAATACTTACTGCGGGATTTAAGTGCGCGCCGGAAATATCGCCGAATGCGTAGATCATGCTCATTACGATCAATCCGAAAGTAATAGCCACGCCGACATGAGTAATGCTGCCCTGCGTTTGCTGGTCGATAACAATGGCCCCCGTACCGGCGAAAACCAGTGCGTAGGTGCCCAGGAGCTCAGCCAGGTACTTTCTCATCCTGATTTTTGCCGACCCAAAATTCAACGCCTTTTGCCTGTTCGATAAATGAAAGAACAGTTTCTTTTACCTGGTCTCTCACCTTCCTGGTTTCCTCTAAAACGTATTCTGCCGTACCGGAAAAACCGGACGGGTCAGCGAACGACCACCCCAGTCTTTTAACCACACCAGGAAATATCGGGCACGATTCGGCACTTGCTGCATCGCAAACCGTAACTACAGCATTATAACGTTTCCCTTGTTTAAATAGATCAAAAACGCTTTTCGTCGCATTTTTGCTTATGTCAATACCGACTTCCTGCATCACTTTTATGACGTTGGTATTCAGTTTGCCTGGCTCCATCCCTGCGCTTTCTGCATGGAATGCGTCTCCACCGTATTGGTTCAAAAAGGCTTCGGCCATTTGGCTGCGGGCCGAATTGTGTATGCACACAAATAAAACATCGCGCTGTATCATACTGCTGTTTTTTAATGGTCTTTTATAATATGTGTCTTTTTACAAAATCCTCGCAATACCTTTTGATCATATCCCGCACCCGCCTGAATTCATTCATAATTTCTTCAGGCGTACCCTGCGCTTTTGCGGGATCAGGAAAATTGTGATGAAAGCGCTCCATTTTGCCCGGAAAGTAGGGGCAGTTTTCATTCGCATTGTCACAAACGGTTATCAGGTAGTCGAAAGGTATGCTCAGGTATTCATCAACATTATTTGATGTGTGTTGCGTTATATCGATGCCATCGTCGGCCATTACCTGTATAGCCTTGGGATTTACGCCATGCGTTTCGATGCCTGCGCTGTATACTTTCGCTTTATCGCCTGCAAAATACCGCAAATAACCTTCGGCTAACTGGCTGCGGCAACTATTGCCGGTGCATAGTACTAGTATATTCTTCATTTTTTTAAGCAGATAAAGTTTTCATCATCACAACGGCCGATTGCGGGCACACAAAACTAAATTCGGATGATTGCTGTATTTCGGCAGGTACATCGGCCCGGCCGATCTTTTTGTACCCTTTCCGGCTAAAGTAACCGGGGGCAGTCTCGGTTAGCAGGAAAATGGTGCCGGAACCCTGTTCTAAAGCCAGGTCTTCGATCTGCTTAACTAATTTACTGGCTATGCCTTGCCCCCTGAAATCGTGCTTCACAACCATTGAACGCAACAGGCTGTAATTCCCATAACGCTCAATGCCAATTGCACCAATAACTTCGTCGTTTTGTTTAGCCACGATGAAATTCTCCAGGACTGCCGGCAGATCGCTTGCAGGTAGCTTTTCCGTTTCAAGCATTGCCGCAATGCTTTCCCTATAATTTTTCGCTTCTACAATTTCCATCAGATTCAATTACAGCATCCGGGCGCACAACAAGCAGTCTCTTCAGGTTTTTCCGCATATACCGTCACGCTGAATATTCCTGTTTGCCCACCTTTAAATGCTGCCAATTCGGGTTCGTTTAAATATTTTGAAAGAATGTCATCCGGTATGATCACTGGCTTCTCTTTCTGTACAGTTATATTTTTAAAGCCATTTGACTTGATCAATTCAAGGTAAAGTTCTTTTTGTATGGCACCTGAAATACAGCCCGCATACATTTCGGCGTCATCTTTTAGTTTGGCTGGAAGGTTACCTACCAAAACTACGTCGGAAATACTGAAATGCCCCTTTGGCTTTAAAACCCGGAAAATTTCCTTGAATACCGCGTCCTTATCGGGCACCAGGTTAAGCACGCAGTTACTGATAACCACATTGGCAGCATTTGACGTAACGGGCATCTTTTCGATATCGCCCATGCGGAACTCTACATTATGAAGGCCCAGTTTTTCGGCATTAACCCGCGCTTTGCTGATCATCGCTTCTGTAAAATCAATGCCGATCACCTTACCGGTTTCACCGGTTTCATTACGAGCTACGAAGCAGTCGTTTCCTGCGCCTGAGCCCAGGTCAATAACTACGTCACCTTTGTTTATCAGGGCATACTGCGTTGGTAATCCACATCCAAGGCCAAGGTCGGCATCAGCTGTGTAACCTCCGAGTGCCGAATAGTCATCACTCATAATATTATAGACTTCCGTGGAGCAGCAGCCTGATCCGCAACAGCTTGATTGGTTGGTCGCTTTGTCCTGTAAAGCTATTTCGCTATATTTTTGCTTTACTTCTTCTTTTATTTCGCTATCTGTTTTCATGATATTAATTGTAATATTACGATTAATCGTTTCAAATTTTTTTTAACAGCATTTTCCCGGGTCGCAGTACGACCTCATAAATAAACCGAGTTCGTCCTGCAGCAACTTCCAGGCTTTTGGTTCAATACAATAGCAGGTGCTCACGCCCTCAATTGTGCCTTGTATCAATCCCGCGTTCTTCAATTCCTTCAGGTGCTGAGAGATAGTAGCCTGTGCGAGTCCCAGATCGTCTACCAAATCGCCGCAGATGCAGGCATTGGCTTTGATCATTTGCTGCAAAATGGCAATCCGGGCAGGGTGCGCCAGTGCCTTAAGCATCCCCGCGAGCCTGTTTTGTTCTTCAGTAAATATTTCCGTTTTCGTTAAACCCATAATCAATCGCAATATTACGATTAATTTATCAATTCCAAATATTTTTTTAAATTTTAAAACTTAAATGAATAGTGTGGCTGCGGTGTTATTACCTGTTTGCCGCTTTTTTTGAAAATAATTTCGACGCGATGAACACCTTTATTACCAGCAATGCAGTTATCAGGTAAACATTATAGATATCCGCTATCACCGGGATAGAGGTTTTGGGTGCTATATTATTATACACAATTACAATGATTATGCTTAAGGGCAATATCAATGCATCCAGTATAATTGAAATGATAAGTTGCCCGGTTTTTCCTTTCTGGTAAAGATTAAGTACGAAGTTATTGGCAAAATAGCAGAACAGCGAATAGGCGATAAGCATTATCACGAACACTTTATTGATTGGGGAGGACGCAGGAGCGTAATAGACTTTGCTGAACCTATGGATAAGAAAGGGCATCCAGAATTCGATCGTCGTATACAACATAAAACCGTAAAATAGCGCAAC
The DNA here is from genome assembly GCF_035492695.1 of Mucilaginibacter sp. Taxonomy (GTDB): domain Bacteria; phylum Bacteroidota; class Bacteroidia; order Sphingobacteriales; family Sphingobacteriaceae; genus Mucilaginibacter. The sequence goes on from NZ_DATJJC010000007.1 coordinate 362,958, forward strand.
GCTGAGAAAATGCAGCATGTATTTCAATGTAACCGAGGCCGATCTGTCCAGTTGAGAAGTTTTCATATCCAAACATAACAAATTGTTTAATATCCAAAATAAACTACCTAAGGATATTAGAAAAATAGCGTAATGGGAAAACCGTGTTCGAGCGTGATTGTTAAAACGGATGGGCTTAACTTTTTCCGGCATGTTACGTAAAAGTCTGAAATAGAAACGCCTGGTTAATTGATAACATTTATCCGCTTGTGGAGCTAACCGAATCTGCCGAAATATTAAAATTGATCATTGAAGGCACTAATGCCGGAATATGGGATTGGGATTTTGAAACCGGTGAGGTCTTCTGGTCCGAGAATTTTTACGGCCTTTTAGGTTACACACCCGGCGAAATACCCGCGAAAATAGAAACATTTTACGATCTGCTGCATGCCGAGGATAAAGTACTTGTAACCAAGGCGCTTAATGCTCACCTTAAGTATAAAGCGCCTTACCGGGTTGAGGCGCGGTTACGTACGAAGGATAATGGCTATAAATATTTTGAATGTACAGGTAAAGCCATATTTGAAAACGGCAAACCGGTGCGTATGGCCGGGTGTAATATGGATATTAACGAGCGTAAAGTGCTTGAAAATAAGCTTGCGCTGAACGAATACCTGCTATCGGAAGCCGGCCGCCTGGCCCGGATGGGGGGGTGGGAATTCGATATTGCCCGGAAGGAGAATGTTTGGTCGAAAACGGTATATGATATTTACGAGCTGCCGTACGACCATGATCTTGCTTTTGATAACCCTTACACTTATTTCCTGCCACCGTACGATGAGACCCTGAAAAAAGCGGTGGAGCAAACCGTAAGTCATGGTATTATCTGGGACCTGGAATTGCAGTTGCTGACAGGAACAGGTAAAGTGATATGGGTTCGTTCTTACGGCGAGCCCGTTTTTGACGCGAAAGGCGAGATCATCAAGTTGAGAGGCGTTTTCATGGACATTGAAAAATACAAGACCAATGAGATAGCCCTGAACACTTCTATTGAGTTGATCACACAAAACAACCTTCAGCTAAAAAACTTCACCCATTTGCTGTCCCATAATATCCGCAACCATGCCAATAATATTGCCATGCTTACCTCGCTGATGGACGACAGTACGCTTGACGAGGATAATGCGGATATGCTTCAGAAAATAGAGAAGGTATCGCAGGGGCTAAGCGCAACCCTCGACGACCTGGCCGAGGCGATCAAAGTACAGGAAACTGAACTCATTGCCGATAACCTGAACTTTTCGGAAGTGATAGACAGTGTGTTGGCTGTGCTGGAGTCTGACCTGCAGGCTAACGAAGTTGCCATAAAGCGCGAACTGTGGACCGAAAAGGTGCAATTTCCCCGTTTATACCTCGAAAGCATTGTGATGAACCTGCTTACCAATGCCATTAAATACCGTAAACCCGATGTGCCGCCGGTCATAAATCTGCGCACTTATACCGACCATAACGATTGCGTGGTTTTTGAATGCCAGGATAACGGCCTTGGTATAGATCTTGAAATACACGGCAAAAAGTTGTTCGGCTTATATAAAACCTTTCACGAAGGGAAGAACTCGCACGGCGTAGGCCTGTTCCTCACTAAAACTCAGATCGAATCTCAGGGCGGCCATATCCTGGTTGACAGCGAACCGAACCAGGGCAGCACTTTTAAGGTAGTATTTAAATCGAAGAGCTAACCGGCTTATTTATCCTCGTCGCCCTCAAGCACAATATTGCTGTTATAATCCGTACGGAAATAAACCGGGACCGCCGCATCGTCCTTTGGGTTTGTGTAGATATAAACCGTATATTTTTTGCCAGGCTCCAGCCTTAAGATGTAATTTTTATTTAGCCCAAAGCCTTCTGCAACCACAAAGCCTGGGTTTACCCGGTTAAAATAAATGATGGAATTTTGCCTGTCGGCGCTAAAACTATCAAACACCACCTGTTTACCGGCGCCATTCACCATCACCCTTTTAAAAGCGGAACCGTTGCCCGATACGATGGCTTTCCTGCTCTTATCAATATACGCAACGGGGTCCTTGCTGCACGCTGTTACAAAAAATATGAACACGACACCGCAAAGCAATAAATTATTAATTTTCATATGCTGATAAATGAAACAAAGGTTAAATTTATAAAACCTGTTTAAATACCTTTATCTTATTTGTAATATTGAAATACAAATATTACATTGCGTCAAACCGACACATTAACGCCGTTTTTTTTGATCATGAGAAAGCAAACCAAGCTGGTTTTTTGCGCCCTGATGCTGGCGGCGCCTGTATTCTTTTACTCGTTTATTATAAAAACCGGCAGGTTAGTTTCGATGTCCGTTGCACAGACGGACGCAGGTACCGTTTCAGGCGTCAAGAATGAAGCCGGAGACATTACGGCCTTCAAAGGGATACCCTTTGCTGCGCCCCCGGTTGGCGATCTGCGGTGGAAAGCGCCGCAACCTGCAAAACATTGGACAGGCGTACGTAAATGCGATGCGTTTGGCGCAAGCCCGATGCAGGCCAAGCCCACGCCATTTATGGTATATACGTCGGAGTTTTTGATTCCTGAAAAACCTATCAGCGAGGATTGCCTTTACCTGAATGTATGGACCGGCGCCAAAAGTAAAGCCGAAAAACGTGCTGTTTTTGTATATATCTATGGCGGCGGGTTTACAAGCGGAGGCAGCGCCTGTGATATTTATAATGGCGAGGCGCTGGCAAAAAAAGGGGTTGTATTTGTATCCGTTAATTACCGTGTTGGGGTGTTCGGCTTTTTTGCTCATCCCGAACTCACCAGCGAATCACCAAACAAAGCATCAGGCAACTACGGTTTGCTCGACCAGATAGCGGCGTTGCAATGGGTTGAGAAAAATATTGTGGCCTTTGGCGGCGACCCGGCTAATGTGACCATTTGCGGTCAGTCGGCCGGTTCGATGAGCGTGAATGCTTTAGTTGCATCGCCGCAGGCAAAAGGATTATTCAAAAAGGCTATTGCCGAAAGCGGCTCACTAACCATAAAAAACCCGGTGCTGCCGGCTGCCACGTTACAGGTAGCGGAAGAAGAGGGTGTTAAATCGGCTGAAAAGGCAGGCGCGAAATCGTTGGCCGATCTGCGTGCCATGTCAGCCGAGGATGTGATGAAGAAAGTGCAAGGCCGTTATTCGCCTATCGTTGATGGTTTCGTTCTTCCCGAAAGCATACCGGATATATTTGCAGCTAACAAACAAAATCATGTGGGCCTGATAACCGGCTGGAATGCTGATGAATCGTTTATAGCGGGTTTTAAAAATAAGGATGATTATAAGAAACAGGTGGAGCAGCAATACGGTGCAGAAGCTGCGGAATTCCTGAAATATTTCCCCGCCGAAACGGATGAGCAGGCGGCCCGTTCGCAGGTCGAGATCAGCCGTAACCAGATATTTGCCTTGTCGGGCTATAACTGGGCCAATATGCAGAGCCAATATTCCAATTCGCCGGTATATGTTTACAATTTTAACCGCAAGGTACCCGCCACTGCCGAGTATGCAAAATTCGGAGCTTTTCATACGGCCGAGGTGCCTTATGTAATGAATGACCTGAAGTTTCTGCAAAACCGCCCGCTGGAAAAGGCCGACTATGAACTGGCCGACATGATGTCGGATTATTGGGTAAACTTTATCAAAACAGGTAACCCTAACGGTAAAGGCCTGCCGCAATGGCCAAAGTACAATACTGCGGACAATAAGGTAATGGTGTTCGACGTCACTTCTAAAGCCGAAAAGGTACCCGGCAAAGGCGGATTAGATTTTATGCTGACGAAGGCTAAAAAATAGATCAGCCTACCCGTTGCAGGGTTGCCGACAAATGATTTTGGAAACTGAGTCCGCGCGAGGCCATGTTTAGTTCGTAAGCCAAAGCGCCTTCGGACATCGTAAATACCCGTTGTGATCTGATCGTGCCCTTGATGTCGTTTTCAATATGAATGCTTTCAAATATGAAGCTGTTCAGTTCATTTCGGACGAGTTCATAAGTCTCCTGCCTGCCGCTGAGCTGCGAACTGACCATCAGTATTTTATTGTCCTTAAGAAGAATAAAGCCGGTGTCCCAAAATACGGTTTGGCCATTCTTTTCAGTATTGTTTCGATACAGCGTTTTTTGCTCAAAATGTACCACATCTTTAAATTCATCTGGTGTAAATGCAAGCCGCTCAGTATATTTAGTATTGTCGATAGTGGGATATTGGGCGAACCCTTCGCCCTGCCATTTTCCCGTTAAGGAGTTTTTAAGCTTCAAAAATACTTCGTTCATACCATGCTATTTTAGTGTTCGCGCTATTAAATATTACGGCATCACTAATCCAACTGCAAATAAGCTATTTTTGTTCGGACAACATATCACTGATTGCTGATGATCAAAAACCTTCGGATTGAAGATTTTATTCAACTTGATATCCCTGTTGCGGATGTGCGCACACCGGCCGAATTTACACAGGGGCACATACCGGGCGCCTATAATATTCCTTTATTTAGTAACGAGGAACGGGTTCAGGTTGGTACTACTTATAAACAACAGGGCCGCGAAGAAGCTATCTTGCTTGGTTTTGATCTGACGGGTTCCAAATGGTCCGGGTTTATCAAACAGGCGTTGGAGATTTCGCCCGAAAAGAAGATAGGGGTACATTGCTGGCGCGGCGGCATGCGTAGCGGCGCCATGGCCTGGGCTCTGAATTTATATGGGTTCAATGTTTATCTGCTTGAAGGCGGCTATAAGAAATACCGTCGCTGGGTATTAGACCGGTTTGATGAAAAGTATGATCTGCTGATATTAGGCGGTATGACAGGCTCGGGAAAAACCCGCATCCTGCACGAAATGCGGAAAGCAAATGAGCAGGTAATAGACCTGGAAGACCTGGCCCAACATCAGGGTTCATCCTACGGCACTATGAATAAATTGGTACAACCTACGCAGGAGCAATTTGAGAATAACCTTGCGTGGCACCTCGCCCGAATCGACAAAACACGACCACTATGGCTGGAAGACGAAAGTATCACCATTGGTAAGCGATCTATTCCAAATAGCTTGTGGCACCAGATGCGGGTGGCGCAACTGGTAGATGTCAAAGTCCCGTCGAATGACCGGGTAGAATTTTTGGTGGAAGAGTATGGCAAACTCGATAAAGACTTTTTAATAGAATGCACTCAACGGATATGGAAACGATTGGGACCCGAACAAACAAAAAATGCGATACTGGCTATTAATGATGGCCGCATGGCCGACTTTATAAAGATAGTTTTGGTTTATTACGACAAGACATACCGTGCTGGCCTGAGCAAACGGTCGTCGGAAGATATTTATACATTGGACTGTGCGGATAACAATGCCGCGGCGAACGCGAAAAATATCCTTGCCAACGTGAACAAATTGAAGCACCTGGCCTGACAAAACAATTAGAATGATTGCTGAAGAAATAAAACTGACACAATACTCGCATGGTGCGGGCTGCGGCTGCAAGATAAGTCCGGCGATATTGGACAAAATGCTGCATAGTCCCGTGCAATATCAGCCGGATGCGCGATTGCTGGTGGGAAATGACAAGCGTGACGATGCGGCTGTTTACGACCTGGGCAATGGAACCGCGTTGATATCTACAACCGATTTTTTTATGCCGATAGTAGATGATGCCTATGATTTTGGCAGGGTGGCTTCGGCCAATGCCATAAGCGACGTTTATGCCATGGGCGGTAAACCTGTACTGGCCATCGCTATATTGGGGTGGCCGGTTGATAAACTGCCGCCCGAAACAGCACAAAAAGTACTGGAAGGTGCACGCGCCGTATGTGCCGAAGCAGGCATAACGCTGGCAGGCGGGCACAGCATAGATTGCCCCGAGCCCGTATTTGGATTAGCTGTAAATGGTATTGTAGATATCGAAAATCTGAAGCAGAATTCGACGGGGATCCCCGGCTGCAGTTTGTACCTGACCAAAGCGCTTGGTGTGGGTATACTGACGACTGCGCAAAAGAAGGGAATATTAAAGCCCGGGCACGCTTCGGTAGCATTTGAAAGCATGGTGAAACTGAACAAGATCGGCGAGAAAATAGGCCGGCTGGACTATGTAAAGGCAATGACCGATGTTACCGGGTTCGGGTTACTGGGACACCTGGCCGAAATGTGCGAAGGAAGCGGGCTGCAGGCCGTTATCGACTTTGATAAAGTACCGAAGATAGAAGGTATTGACGAATATCTCGACCAAGGCAGCATTCCCGGTGGTACAAACCGCAACTGGGCAAGTTATGGGAATAAGATAGGCGAAATAACTGAAAGGCAAAAGCACATACTTGCCGACCCCCAAACAAGCGGCGGGCTTTTAGTTGCCGTCGAATCCGGGTTTGAAGAACAGTTTGAAGTTTTTCTGCACGAGAATGGTGTTCCGGAAAATAGTATTAAATCATTCGGTCTGTTGAAAGAGCCGGCAGGGGATATAGTGATAGAAATCGTGTAAAAAAAACCGGCCGGGCGGAAATACGAAAAACAGGGAAACATATTTCAAACCCGGGCCGGTACCTATGAATGATCTGGCTGCTTGCAATCAATCAATTGTGATTGCTGCCATCGTCATTACCATGATTGCCATTGTCATCGTTACCTTCGCCATGATGGTGTTCTTCAAATTGGTTGTCGCAGCTTGTACCAAGGTTCAGCCTGATAGCGTCGTATAGCGCTGTATTTGATGCCTGGCTGATAACAATAGTGCCGCCTGTTTGTGCAGCTCCATCCAGGTCAGCTGTTGAGATACCTTTAAGCAATTTATCCAGGTGCATTTGAATAATGCTGGTATAGTCCATGCCGGCGGCAACTGTTACGTTTTCAGCTTCTGCCTTTATAGTTGCGTCGTCGTTGAGGTCGAACTCGATGGGAATATCGCCAGTGCCGCTATTGTAAGTACCTTTCAGGATCAGCGGCATAGAAGCCGGATCTGCAGAGTGGGTGAACATAATTTTGATCTCGATCTCGGTAAACGTACCCGGGTTAAGCGTAATACTTGTAACGGATGGTGAAATAGAAAAAAGGTCGACGTTTGAGAGATTCCTTGAAGTAAGCTCGATCTCGGTGCCATTTTTTTTCGCCTCTAATTTAAAGCGGGTGATGTTAGCGGTGCCGCTCGTCCACGTAACCGAAGCGCTTGCGGTCGACTGGGTAACCAGTCCGTTCACGGATGCAAGCCCGGCCGAAGAGTTAACTGCTTTTAATTGAAATGCCATTTGAGGGGCGGTTGATGCAGGGGCGCCATCATTTTTTTTGCATGCTCCCAGTGCGATGGCCATAAGTGCAACAGTGGCCATTGTGCTGATTTTTAGTGTTTTCATATGGGGGTTTAATTTGTAACAAGTATTTTACACAGTTACGGCCCGATGGTTACGGCAGTTGCCCGTGTCTTAAGAAATTTATTTAACAGTAAATTTTTTGTAGGAAACGATTGCAGGGTGCCATTTTCGATTTAACTTTGCCGCAGCCTATGGTTCTAAAAAATCTGACTTGTATTAAAATACTTCCTCTCGTTATCCTGTTATCGGTCCTGTCGAATGATCAAAATGTCTTTGCGCAGCAAACTAAAAAAAAGCACACAACCAAAAAGACAGCCACCAAAAAGACAGTCGCAAAAAAACCCTCGGCGCCTGTTTTCAGGTTCAGGACAGTGATCATAGATGCCGGGCATGGCGGCAAAGACCCGGGCGCCCATGGAAGGTATTCGAAGGAAAAAAATGTAACCCTTGCCATAGCTAAAAAACTCCGTACCGCCATAACCGAACAAATACCCGCACTTAATGTGGTGATGACGCGCACCACGGACAACTTTGTTGAACTGCACCGTCGCGATGATATTGCCAGCGAGAACAAAGGCGACCTGTTTATCTCCATTCATTGCAATTCAAACCCCGAAAACCCGACTGCCGAAAATGGGGTTGTGTTGCTGGTTTACGGTTATCATCGCAAAGGCGAGCAAATGGAAGCTATACGGGAGAACGCTTCGGTATTCCTGGAAAAGGATTATCAAAAAAAATATAAGGGTTATGGACCTAACAGTGCTGTGAACGCCATCTTGTTAAGCGCCTACCAGCAAAAATATCGGAGACAATGCATCCGTTTTGCCGACCTTATTAATCACGAATTTAAAAGTGTGGATGGCCGTCACAGTCATGGGGTAAAGGAACAGGGTGTATTGGTGCTGCAGCAAAGCGCTATGCCTGCAGTGTTGGTGGAAACCGGCTTTATCAATAACCGCAAGGATGAAGCCTACCTTAACTCGGCAGAAGGGCAGGCCGAGATCGTGCAATCCCTGATCAGGGCGATAAAGAAATATAAAAAAGATATCGAGCAGCAGAAGAACTAAATCAGAACACAACCTTTTGTATGTCCGTATCGCTGATGCTGAAAGCGTCCTTCAACTGTGCGTTTACATCAGCTAATGCCTTACTATTTCTTTTATGGGTGTAAGCGGTCTTTAAGCCCGTCAACGACCAGCCATTTTTGGGGTTGATCACCAGGTCGTGTTTCAGCACGGCAATTGCCTCGTCATACTTTCCTGCTTTAAGTAATACATTGCCCAGGTACTGCCTGGCAGGTATGGCCCAATCGCGCGGTTCGTCATAAATAATATGATCCTCGGCTTTCACTGCCTGCTGCAGATAGTTTATGGCCATACCATATTGTTTCTGATCCTCAGCGATGACACCTTCCAGTATCAATTCCGCAACGGTGGCCGGTTCGCGAAAAGGGCTGAAGTTATCCAGCGCTTCATTAAGTACTTTATCCTGCATTTGTTTTTCGAGCAGATGAAGCTCTTTTCGTGCCGAAGCAACATCGCCCTTGCGGCTGTAAGCAACTCCCTTGGCAAAATGTTGCAAAACACCACAGTAAACAAGGCTGTCGGCAATGTTCGACTTCAGGATATCGTCCCATTTACCAAAACGCAGATTTGTTAAAAGGGGCTGCATGTACAGGTACTGAATATAATTACCATCGGCGCTTTTCAAAGCAAGGTAATCCGTGGGGATCGAATTTTGTAATTCAGTGGCTCCTGACATAGCCGTGTTATAGTTACCGGCCATTTGCGCGCAATTTATCCGCATGTGCGTATTATGGAGCGCATATAAAGGAAAATTGTTTTGTACAGGGGCATACTGTTTCAGGTAATTATTGTAACCGGCTACGGCGCGTTCATTATTCCCTATCCCACGCTTATAGTCGCCTGTGCGGATATAAATATGCGATGGCATGTGGGTAACATGCGAAACGCCGGGCATAAGCGTATCAAGTATGTGGGCACTTTTAAGGGCCAGCCCCGGCGTTGCTGATGCCTCCATAGTGTGGATATAATAATGGTTGGCTCCGGGGTTTTTAGGTGACAGGGCCATCGCCTGTTCCAGTAATGCACGTATTTTGGGTGTCCATGGTTTTGGTGTAAAGTCGTGCGCGTAAAGGTCCCAGGGATGCAATAACAGCAATGCATCGGCATATAGGGTAACCACATCGGCGTTGGCCTTGTGTTTTTCATAAACCGATCGCATGGCATCGGCATATTTCTTCCTCAGGTCTATGACGGCGATTGTAGTATCGGCACTGTAACGCTGTTGAATAGCATTGATCAGGTCTTTTTCAACGGGCGTACAATTGCCCGAAAGCTCCCGGCTTTTCACCGCGGCCTCCAAAGCATCTGAGGGTGGGCGATACCCGTTAGGGTAATTAATGGTAGGCCCTTCGGCCAGCGCTTTTCCGTACCACGCCATGGCGCATTTAGGATCGAGGTGCGTGACTTTGGTAAACGAAGCTATTGCCTCTATAGAATGGAACCCATAGTACATGCTGATTCCCTGGTTAAAGTAGAACTGGGCGCTATCGCTTGCATTAGAGATTTTCCATTTATAATTTCCCCAACCAGTCAACGCTGGAATATCAGCCGTGCTATCTATAAGCGGAACGCAAAGGGTGGCCTTAACCGGGAACGCCTTGAAATAAGTTTGTGTCGACGCAATCTCTTGTTTAACAGGACTATTCTGCGGCCACTGAGCAAACACGAAAATAATTAGCATCAAAACGATGGACAGGGCGGAGCTGTGGAGTTTCATGACGGTGTGATGAAGGATGTCTGTAACCAAATTACGCAATTTATCTGTTACCGCATGAATATTTTGGTAATTTACTATTACGATGTTATTGGCGAAAAAGCTAATTTTATCTAAAATCTTCCCGCTATGAAAAATCATCCATTTTCCCGACGCGATTTCCTTCGAGTAAGCTCCTTAGGCGTTGGTGCGTTTGCTCTGGGCGAAACGTTAATGTCCTTCTCGCCAAAGGATGGCAAAAAATTGGGTATAGCGCTGGTTGGTTTGGGTTACTACAGTTACGGGCAGCTTGGCCCCGCGCTGCTGCATACTAAAAACTGTTACCTCGCCGGTATTGTTACAGGCCATCCGGCCAAAGCTGAGGCCTGGAAAAAGCAATATAACATTCCGGATAAGAACATTTACAATTACGAGACTTTCGACAAAATAAAAGATAACCCAGACATTGATATCATTTACGTGGTGCTGCCGGTATCCATGCATAAGGAATATACCATCCGTGCGGCGCAGGCAGGCAAGCATGTCATCTGCGAAAAGCCGATGGCGCTGAATGCAAAAGAATGTGAAGAGATGATAACCGCCTGCAAAAAGGCAAACCGTCTGTTATCCATCGGCTACCGGCTGCATTTCGAGCCGCATAATATGGAGATCATGCGGTTGGGGCAAAAGCAGGTTTATGGCAAGGTGACTGCGATAGATACGGGTAACGGCTTTGTTTATGGTGGCACCGACAACAGTGCCTGGCGTTTGAAAAAAGCAATGGCCGGTGGCGGCGGGTTGATGGATATGGGCATTTATTCCATACAGGGTTCGCGTTATACGCTTGGGCAGGAGCCGGTAGCGGTAAAAGCGCGGCAGGAGAAAACGCGCCCCGAATTTTTTAATGAAGTGGACGAAACCGTTTACTGGGAACTGGAATTCCCGGGCGGCTTTGTGGCCACGGGTAAATCAAGTTATAATCATAATTGGGGCTACCTGCATGTCGAGGCAGAAAAGGGTAAGTTTGGTTTAGAACCCGCCTATGGCTATGGCAGCGTAGAAGGCTATACACCCGCCGGGCCTATGCACATTCCGCAGGTAATACATCAGGCTATGCAAATGGACGACTTTGCCGAATGTGTACGTCAAAATAAACGGTCGCGCGTACCCGGTGAAGAAGGGCTAAAGGACATGAAAGTGGTTGATGCGATTTATCGCAGCCTGGATTCGGGCAAAAAGGAGAAAATTGTTTAATGTATCAAACACCCGGTCAGTCAGGCAGTTGCATTGAATACTTTCCCGTAATAGCCTGCTATCAGGTTGGCCTGATCCAAACCATTGATCACTTTGCGGCAATTTATAGCATCGGTAATGGTATCATTAAAATACTTTGACAAGCTAACCCCGGTAAACATACCGCCCTTCATGCCAATAACCGCTATTTCCGCTGCTGTGGGAATCTGTAACGCCAGGTCAGGATTATGAACCAGGTCGATATGTAAAAGATTAGCAAAGGTTTGATAATTGTCTTTCCAGGTTAGTTGTACTATGCCGCGGCCGTAATAAGTTTGCCCGGTAACCGGATCGGGGTTGTTATATCTTCGTCCTTTTCTCGACCCCAACGACTCAGGTATGGGTTTCAGCCCGCATTCATGGATACCGGTAGCGATAATGTAGGCAATTTGCCGGTGATCGGTTACGCCATGGTTCTCGCATGATTGCAGTATCGCATTTACGGTATCAACCTGTGGTTGACTCAGCGGACCTAAAATAGAACGGATTGCGTCAAATAACTCTGGGGTACTTTGCATAGGTTTATAAGGTTATATATAAATATAGTAAAAAAATGTTAAAATGCTTTAGATCATATTGTTTTTTATAAAGGTTTTTTACATTTGGATTGTGAAGATCGCTGCGTCTATATTGATCATGTATTTCGGTTTGCTTATGGGGCAGCCGTTTGTCAATATGGGTTTAAAGGTGACTAACAAGCCGGGTAATTGCCGCTCCAATGACATGTGTTGCAAAGAGAAAGCAAGACACCAGGACGAGGCGCCGGGAAAAGATCATAATGGCGGGTGCAACCGCGATTTTTGCAACCCTTTTGTTCCCTGCGGCACTTCGATGCCGGCAACAAAGCCTGTTCACAGTTTTAAAGACGTGATACGGGAACTTACTGTTAATTTGACACCAGCAACCAACGACGATATTGTTTCGAACTATTTATCTGACTGCTGGCGACCGCCTAAGCTATTATCCTGAACAATCGCCCTCACTCTGAAACGATAAGGATAATTTATTAACATTAAAATTTATTAAAATGAAAAAAATAAGCTTAGGCGTAGTGGCTATGTTATTGGCCGGCGCAACCGTATTTGCAAGTGGTACTGCTGTTAAACCTGATACTAAAGTTGTAAAAAAGGAATGCACAGGCCAATGTGCCAAAAATATTAAAACCGGCACCTGCAAGGATAAAGCAACCTGTTCTGATATGAACAGTTGCAAAGGCAGGTGTAATTAATATTTGCCCCTTAACCATAAGGCCCCGGCAACGGGGCCTTATTTATTTGGATACTTTGTGGCTTTCAACGTTTCCTTAACAACACCGCAAGAAGGCATTTCTTTACCTAAATAAGGGTTTTTTATAGCGGCGGTCTCATTTAGCCAAGTTTTTTTGGCCATAGGACAATATTGTTCGTAAAGCATCATTTCGTTACCCTTGAGCGCTTTTAAAACGGCAAACATATTTGCCGAAAGGCTGCCAAAGTGTTCGCGCTGGTGTTTGATATCGGTACTTTCGCCGATATGGTCCCCGTCAAAACGAAGCTTCTCTGCATACTTCTGCCATATTGCTTTCTGCTTTGCATCTAATTGGTCGGCAGAAATACCCTTCAGATCGTTGGTGAATTTTTTGGCGGCGTCATTTGCCGCTTTGCTGTTATCGCTTGCCAAAGCATTCTTGATCTCCAGGTAGCTTTTTACAGCAGCATTAATGGATGAATTAAAGTCGGTGGTTTCGGCCCGCAACCGGCCCGCGGAAATAAATAGCAGGACAATGGCAATGTACTTTATGGTCTTCATTTCGTTCAGTTTTATTCAAAATTACAAATTAATTGCGGCGGATTATTTTAGGTTCAAAGGTAGGCGAAAGTATAATGGATGTGTTGGTTTCGCCTATCATTTGAAGCTGCCCTATAATAGCCTCGAGCCGTTTTGTTGTCGGCGTTGCCACCTTCATAATAACACAATTATAACCGGTAATATTATAACATTCTATTATTTCAGGTATCTCGCTTATGCGTTTGGCCGCCGCTGCATGTGTCATATTTGCTTTTAGCGTGATGATAGCGTTAACGGTTAGGCCGATCTTATCGTGATCTATCATGGCGCGGTAGCCGGTAATGATGCCCTCATCTTCCATGCGTTTGATACGTTCGGCCACGGCAGGAGCGGAAAGTCCCACTCGCCGCCCGATCTCGGTGACAGATAAGCGTGCATCTAACTGCAGTTCTTCCAGTATATGGGCACTCAGATCGTCCAAAGGTTTATAATTCAAATTTTTATTCATAAAAAAACTTAAAATGCAAAGTTAAATCGCCCAAAATATTCAGGATCGAAAGGGCCGTTTGCTTCGCGCAGCATAGCTTTGGTATAAACTAAAGTACAAATGAAAAAAATAGTTGCCGTAATTGCTTTGCTTGGTTCCGCGGTAATTGGCCAGGCGCAAAATAGTAAAAATTTGGTTCCGCAGGTATTTCAGCCCGGAGTGATAAGCAAAGGGGATTACGAGTCCCATGGGACGTTCACACCAAGCGGAGACACCCTTTATTTTATCAAATGCAGTTACGACCTGAAAATATCCGCTATTTGTGTGTCGTACAAGCGCAATGGCAAGTGGACCGAGCCCGCCGTAGCTTCCTTTTCGGGCAAATATATGGATGCCGACCCATTTGTAGCAAAGGACGGACGATCGTTGTATTTTATGTCGAACCGCCCGCTAAGGGACGGCGACCCGGCAAAGGATGACACCGATATCTGGATGGTGAGGATGACTAAAAATGGCTGGGGCGCGCCTGTCAGGCTTAATGCGCCCATCAACAGCGAAAAGGATGAATACTATCCTACGCTGGCGGATAACGGCAATATTTATTTCGGGTCGACAAGAGCGGGCGGCAAAGGCGGCAGCGATATTTGGTGCTGCAAGTATAAGGATGGTAAATACCAGCCAGCCGAAAACCTTGGCGATGCCATCAATACGCCTTACCACGATTATGAGGCGTTTATAGCACCCGATGAGTCTTACCTGATCTACAATTCGAGCCGGCCAAATGGTTTAAAGAACCTCGATTTCTACATAAGTTATAAGCAAAACGGTATGTGGACAAAGGCGAAAAAGCTGCCGGAGCCTATCAGCTCAAATTCGATAGACTGGTCGCCCAAAGTAACACGCGATGGGAAATGGTTCTATTTCGGCAGCACCCGCAGTACCGATCCGGCTACCCCGGCACATGCGGACAACATGCAGCGGCTGAACCGCAAACTGCAATCTGCAAACAACGGCCTGTCGGATATTTATATCGTCGATTTTGAAGCGATAAAACAGGCGCTTAAATAATTGTAAAATCTTTTATTTTTGCGGCCATGCAAACAGGAGCCGCTTCATTGAAAAATAAATTCGACAGCATAATTTTTGATCTCGACGGTACCCTTTGGGACTCGACCGGCAATGTGGCCCTGGCCTGGGAAAAGGCAAGGCTGCAGGTGGGTTATGAAGAAGTGGACAGTATTACCCGCGAACGCGTACGCTCGATAACCGGAATGGCTTACGACGTGATATTTGAAGTTTTGCTGCCCGACATGGAAGTTGAACGGCGGAATTATTTTAAATCGGTTTGCGCACAAAGTGAAATAGATATCCTGGAGGAGATGGGCGGCGACCTTTATCCCGACCTGGCGAACACTATTAAATATCTTGCAGGTAAGTATAAGCTGTATATCGTAAGCAATTGTCAAAGCGGCTATATCGAAACGTTCCTGGACCATTGCCCGGTAGCGGATCATTTTTTAGCCCATCAATGCTACGGCACCAAAGGGCAGCCCAAAGCCGAAAATATCAGGGATATTGTAAACGATCATAACCTGCAGGCGCCGGTTTACATTGGCGATACCAACGGCGACCGCGATTCGGCTGCTAAGGCAGGAGTGCCTTTCATCTTTGCATCATACGGGTTTGGCAAGGTAGGAGAAGGAATGGTGGCGACGATTGATTCGTTTGAAGAACTGAAGGAGTTGTTATAAAATATTTACTTTTCCGATATTACCGGGCACTGCCTGATATAAAGGCCCTGTTCCAAAACATCCAGCATAAATTTTGCTGTATTAAGCCTGCTGATGGTAAGCGAGGGCTTAGGCGAATTATTTAACGATACTTTTATTTCCTTTTCTTTCAGCGAATCGGTAAGGCCGGCGGGACGTACAGCGGTCCATTCAGTATCCGAATTTTTTAGCAATTCTTCCTGGCGTTCGTGCTCGTAATAAGCATAATGGATATTGCTGTAGTGAACCAGCCACCTGAACCAAAATGGAATATCCTTCCAGGTTTCAGCTACTCCCCAGGCGCTTGTTATAATAATGCGCTTCACTTGTTTTTCAGCAGCGGCCTCAAGTATATTTTTCATCGATACGGACAGAAAATCCTCGCTGGTGCGCAGTGCTGCCCAGGGAAAATCGGACATCCTCGAAATATTCAGCGTACTGATGATCGCATCACAACCCTTCATAGCTTCAGCCAGGGTGTATTTATTCAAAGGTGTCCCTTCGTGTACGTCGAGAAGTTTGGGGTCGTGTTTTAACCTGTATTCGTGGCTTACTACCACACTAACCTTATATCCCCGTTTCAACGCCTCGTCTATCACCAGTCTGCCTGTCCGGCCTGTACCGCCTAATACGAGGATATGCATCGGCTAAAGTATCAGGCGTGTATTAAAACTTTGTGGTCCCGGTCAAAATTCTCCATCATCAACACAGCGGCGCCAATCAGTTCGGCATCAAAGCCCAGGTCTGATATCAGCAATTCGGTGCTTTCGGCAAGCCTCGGGATACAATATTTATGAAGCGACTGCTGGATGGGCGCCATCAATATCTTGCCGGCACGTGCGCCCCTGCCACTTAATACAATGGTTTTGGGGTTCATGATATGGATTAGGATGGCAAGTGCCTTGCCTATTTTGTAACCGGCATCGGTAAGTAATTCAATAGCAAACTGGTCGCCATTGGTGGCGGCTTCCATAATGGCATCGCCCAACGCCTTTGTTGGCGATGTGCCCGAATTTTTTAAACTCGTAACCCTTCCGCTCCGGATACCCTCTATTGCTTTCTCAGAAACTACAAGCATGGACGCTGCCGACTCAAGGCACCCGCGTTTGCCGCAGGCACATAAGGTATCGTCATCTGAAAGCGGGATATGGCTCAATTCCCCTGCAAGCCCGTTATGCCCCCGGTATATTTCGCCCTTTACGATCATACCCAACCCGATGCCCCAGCCCAGGTTGATCACCATTACATCTTTTTGCGATTTGGCAGTGCCAAATTTTTGTTCAGCTAGCGCTATAAGGCTGGAGTCGTTATCAATATGTGCAGGCAAGCCTGTTTGGTTGGTAAGATACTGGGACAAACTTGTGCCGCCGCTATCCAGGTAAGTATAATTAACACCTTCGAGTACATTTACAAACCCGGGCATTCCTATCCCGATACCGGCTATCTTGTCTTTATGCACCGGCGCTTTACTGATATATTCGTTGATGTTTTTTATCAAAATGCCGAGTGCATCCGGGTTATTTTGCAGCCTAAGGTCTATCGACAACGCATCGGCTACCGGGTGATTGAACAGGTCGAGTAACTGGATACGGGTCGAAAGCTGGTCCATCGCAATGGCCAGTATGTACATGGCATCGGGCTTAATGGAGTAGAGCAGGGGGCGCCGCCCGCCGCTTGACGGGGCATAGCCCTGTTCAACAACAAAACCTTCGTCTATCAGCTCGTTAATAGCTTTGGCTATGGAAGGGATACTTTTATCAAAAAGGTCGCTTAATTCGGCGCACGACATGGCTTTGTCAAAATAAAGCCGCTTGATGATCATGTTCTTTAGTTGAGAACCTTTTATTACACTTTTAGGTTTAATTTCCATTCAAACAATTCAGGTTTGGCCGTAATCGGGGTTTCCGGCAAGCACTTTTTAAATTATTTATAAAAGTAATAAATATGACATAAAGTACAAGGACAACAATAAAGTTTCCGAAAGTATTTACATTTATGTAAAAACCGCTAAACCACAATAAATGAGAGCATATAATTACAGCATGGCATTGTTTTTCACTGCCTTGGTCTCGGTTAATTGCGATGCGCAGAGACCTTTAAAGTTCTTAAAGATACCTTACTTGCTTACCTGGGAAAATAAACCATTGAGTTATTCGGCCGGTGTCAATTCGATCACCGTTGAGGCTGGCGAAAAAACGGATATGTTCCGCGACCCGAACGTAACTTACAATACTGATAATGCCCCAAAGCTTTTTTTTAAACCGGACGATAACTTTGTGCTAACTGCCTGTATCGAACATCATTTTCGGAATAAATGGGATGGCGGCGCAATAGTACTGAAAGCAGATAACCTGAACTGGATAAAGTTCTGCTTTGAAAAGGATTATACCGGACAGCACCGTGTAGTTAGCGTGGTAACCAATAACATTTCCGACGATTGCAACTCGGTAGCCATTAACGGCGATAAAGTTTACTACAAAATAGCAAAGGCCGGTAATGTAATAACGCTATACTATTCAACTGACAATAAAAAATGGTTCCTGGTACGGCACTTGCAGTTTAATGCAAAAGGGCCGCTGAAGCTTGGTTTTATGGCGCAATCGCCGACGGGTAAGAGTAATAAAGTCACTTTTTCGGAGGTCAGCTACTCGAATAAAAAAATAAAAGATCCTTACGCGGGCGAGTAAAGATTATTCAAAGTTGCGAAGGTTTCAAAACTTCGTAAGCCCGTATCGAGGACTATTTCTCCACCTCAAACTCCTGTTTCAACTTAATATCTTCCGACGACGCCCCTATCATCACCTGGAACTTGCCGGGCTCTACCATCCAGCTCATGTTTTTGTCCAATATGGCAAGGTCATCCGGGTGCAGGGTAAATTCCACCGTTTTCTTTTCACCTGGTTCCAGGCTTATGCGTTCGAAACCGCGCAGGTCGTAATCATAAACAGTTACATCGCTCAGTTCCTGTTTCAGGTACAATTCCACCACGTCATCGCCTTTTCGCTGCCCGGTATTGGTTACATCCACAGTCACTTTTACGTCACCCTGTTGCTTTTCTTTTTCGGGCGATACCTGTAGGTTACTATAATCAAACGACGTATAGCTTAATCCATACCCAAAAGGGTACAGCGCGCCATTCACGCTGGTGTGCCCCCAACTGTTTGGCCCGCCCTGCCCGGCTTGCGACGATGGCTTGAAAGGAAAGTTGAACTCTATCTGCCCAACCGTTTTTGGGAAAGTGATGGATAATTTTCCGCCGGGATTGTTATCGCCAAATAAGGTCTCAGCTATCACGCGGCCGCTTTCGGGGCCGGGGAACCACGCTTCCAGTATCGCAGGTACATATTTGTTTTCCCAGTTAATAGTAAGTGGCTGCCCGTTTATCATCACCATCACCACCGGTTTGCCTGTAGCCTGTAATGCCTGAATCAGTTTTAGCTGCCTGCCGGGCAAATTAAGCCCGGTACGCGACAGGCTTTCACCCACGCGGTTCTCATCTTCGCCCACAACTGCTATAACCACGTCGGATTGTTTGGCAAGATTTACGGCAGAATCGATACTTGCCTGTTCCTGCGCTGTCAGCGGCGTCTCAATTATCTCGCTTTCAGGCCAGGTCGCGTCCACAATATCGCAGCCTTTTGCATAGCTCACTTTTGTGCTGCTGCCCACATAATTTCTTATACCTTCCAAAACACTCGTAGTTGGGTTGTGCGACGGGCCGTAGCGGCTGGTTGCATAGCTGGTGGCCGCCGCAAGCGGACCAGTAACCAGTATGTTTTTTAAGGCCGGTTTATTTAATGGTAATAAGTTGTGCTCGTTTTTAAGCAGTACCATGCTCTTCCTGTTCATCTGTAAACCCATCTGGCTTGCCTCAGCATTGTGGACGATCTTATCGGCCGCTTTGGTGTCCTGCACATAAGGATGATCAAAAAGCCCCAGTTCAAATTTTACCCTTAATACATCCGCTACACGGCTGTCCAGGGTTTTCATTGATACTTTGCCCTCTTTAACCAATTCGCGCAGCGGCATAATATAAGTTTGCGGCATGGTAAAATTGGTCCGGACATTTAGCCCCGCCTCAATGGCCTGGCGGACAGCTTCTTTAATATCCCCTGCAACGTGATGCTTGGAGTAAAGAAACTCAACGGCTTCGCTGTCCGATACCACATAACCTTTAAAGCCAAACTTTTGCCGCAGCAGTTCGGTCAGGAAGTAATAACTGCCGGTTATAGGTTCGCCGTTCCAGTCGTTATAGCTGCTCATCACGCCCATGGCATGCGCCTCCTGTATCACCCGGCGAAACGGGTAAAGGTACAACTGGTACATTTCGCGCGGAGCCACATGCGGATCGGTACGTGCCGCGCCGTCGCGCCCGCCTTTTGGCACGCTGTACACCGCGAAGTGTTTGAGCGTTGACGCAACCCCCTGTTCCTGTATCCCGAGGGTCATTTGTTTACCCAGTTCGGCTATCAGAAAGGGATCTTCGCCATAACATTCCACCACCCGGCCCCAGCGCTGGTCGCGGGCAGGATCGAGTATCGGTGCATATACATTGGTGTATCCTAAAGCTTTTGCTTCGCGCCCAACAACGTCACCCGCAAGGCGAACCAGAGGCTTATCCCAGGTGCTTCCGATACCGATAGGCGCCGGCAGCGAGGTAGCCCGGTCATGGTTCAATCCATGTATGCCTTCATTCGTAAAATCAACAGGAACGCCTATGCGTGTTTCCTCCACAAACCATTTTTGTATGGTATTAATGGCAGCGGCATGTTTACTGTAAGGGTAGGAGTATTGCGTTGGCGCAGCATCGGTATGCGATGTCAGGTTGTTCAGTTCCTCGTCTATATTGGCTATGCCGTCCTTCCATACTTCGTTCTTCCACGACTCCGCCGGCATTTCCTCTTTTAAAACCCGTTTATAGCCATACAACGTAGCCAGCTGGCAGGTTTTCTCTTCCACGGTCATCTGGCTCAGCAGGTCGGCAATGCGTTTTTCAACTGTTTGCGAAGGGTCTTCAAACACATCCATTTTGCCGTTCTTGTTAAAATCGATCCAGCCTTTGTGGTAGATGTTTTTTTGCTGGGCAAAGGACAACAAGGGTAATAGTAACAGCAGTAGCAGTAGCTTTTTCATGGAAGAAGAAATATAGGTTTGCTTCAAATATAAGTTTGATTTCGAAATTCGGATGTTCAATTTCGAATTTTATCCCTGCTATAAGGTGAATTAATTTTCGGGCAGTGTAAAATAAAAGGTGGCGCCTTCATCTACTTTGCCTTCGGCCCAAACCTGTCCGCCGTGCTTTGCGATGATGCGGTGGATGATAGCCAGGCCTATACCCGTTCCCTCAAATTCGTTTTCGGTGTGCAGGCGCTGAAAAACACCGAACAGCTTGTTAGCAAATTGCATATCGAAACCGGCTCCGTTGTCCGTTACAGAGAATGTTACCTCGCTGCCCTTTTTTTCGGAAGATATTTTGACAACCGGTTGCTCTTTTTTTGACGAATACTTAATCGCGTTTGAGATCAGGTTAAACATTACCTGGTGTACCAAATTATAATCACCATTTGCACCATGCAAATCATCAATTATTATTTTTGCATTATGGGTAACCGACCGGTCTATCTCAACCAATACATTATTGATAAGGCCATTCATGTCGATCCTCGTCTTTTGTATCTCTTTCCTGCCGAGATGTGAAAAGGCAAGCAGGCTGTCGATAAGTTTGCCCATTTGCGTGGTATTGTTTTTTACCACACCTATAATCCGTTTACCTTCCTCGTCCAACAAGGTTCCATAGTCCTCATTCAGCATTTGGGTGTAACCCTGGATGGCCCTGAGCGGTGCGCGAAGATCGTGCGAAACAGAATAGGAGAACGCCTCCAACTCTTTATTTGTTGCGCGTAATTGTTCCTGTGCGGCCAATTTTAAAGCCTCTTTTCTGTTCAGTTCCCGTATAGTTAGCCACACAACGGTCAAAAAGATCACCATAGTGCACAATATGAGCAGAGCAGTGCCAAATTCAAGCGAGAATAGCCCGGCCCACGAACTATAAAGCCTGAAAAAGCCAAGCACCTGGGGAATTATAATAGCAGCCGGTATCATTATGCGGGCGTTAGTGGCCCCGGCTTCGGTACCGGTAAAAACGGCCATCAAACCTTTTTCGGGGTGTGCGAACAAAATTGCAATTGCTATGAGCAAAAAACAAACAGCCGTATGAATAGCCATCGGTATATAGGTCAAAACGCCGTAAAAAGACTGCACCCTGTACAGGTAGCCAAGTACAGATAACATCCCCAGCATACTTATTACCAATGCTAAATACTGTGAGGGCACCCTGCCCCTGGCGGTTTGCTTGTCCAGCAGCAGCAATGCTATCCCGGTAAGCAGAAATGCGACAGCAGTATTAGGCGCCATGCGGTTGCTTATATTGCCTACAACATCTTTTTCCAGCTTGTTATGGAATAGCCACTCATCGATATGTATGCCTAAGCCTAAAGTTAAACTTAATAGCTTGGTCATACTTATTGCAATCACAACAGACGTAATACCCAGCGCGGCATTTATTCGCCGTTTTATTGACGCAGGATGTGTCAATAAAAAAAGGGAAAAGGAAGACAAAATAAAACACATCGCCGTTAACGGGTTCATGGCAACCAGTTTAGGCAGGGGGCGCTTTAAAAATTCGATATTGAAAAACCAGCCTGATAGAACCAGCATACCCATTATGCCCACCGACATGGTCAAGAAGCGGCTTACACGGGTAAGCACGTCCCTGCGCCTGGCAAGCTGCACATCATCATTGCTGATCGTTTGGGGTCGAAAAGGCATTTTCCTGGTTAAGGTTTATCTGCGTAAATTACAAATTTTGATCATGCAGAGAAAATTAACATTCGTTAATCTAAGAATTTAGCTATATTCATCTCAAGTAAACCGAAATTACTATGCAATCGCCTGCTGAAACACCGGACGAGTATATTGCTTCCCTTCCGCCCGAACGAAAGGAGGCTGTCAGTAAAATTCGCGAAGCGATATTGAAAAATCTTCCGGAGGGTTTCGAAGAAACTATGGGGTACGGCATGCTGGGCTATGTTGTGCCGCATTCCATATATCCCAAAGGCTACCATTGCGATCCGAAAGTGCCCTTGCCTTATATGAACCTTGGGTCGCAGAAAAATTTTATTGCACTACATGCTATGTGCGTTTACGGCAATAGCAAACTGCACGAATGGTTTGCGAACGAATATCCCAAACACTGCAAAACAAAACTGGATATGGGTAAGGCCTGCATCCGTTTTAAAAAAATGGACGACATACCTTACGCCCTTATTGGCGAACTGGCTTCAAAACTTACCGTAATGCAGTGGATAGATATCTGCGAACAGGCGGTGAGAAGATAATTTAAACATTTTATTTCCGTGATGTTAACATTAAGCTATTTTCGCTTGTTGTTACGCTACCATGTTTAAAGGCCTCGTTATAATACTTCTGATCTTTTCCTGCCTGCTGTCGAACGGGGCCACGCCTCCAAATGGCGACCGTATACTGGGTAAGTGGGTGTCGTCGGAAAAGAACCTGGTTGTCCAGGTATATAAAAGCGGGGACAGGTTTAGGGGGAAGATCACCTGGTACAAAGACGACCCGGCAAAGGCTATGGACGAATGGACCGACAAGCATAATCCTGATCCAGCTTTGCGCAGCCGGAAGATATTAGGTATGGATGTGCTGCGCGACCTGAAATACGATCCGAAAGATGATGTGTGGGAAGATGGTATGATCTATGAGGCTAAAACCGGAAAGGAATACAACGCCTCGGCATATATCGATAAACAAGGTATTTTAAGGGTAAAAGGGTATTGGCACCTAAAGATTTTTGGAAAGACAATGACCTTTAGAAGGCTATGATTTCAAATATCGAATGTGCAATTTCGGATTTATTTTAAGCAGATATTAAAAACGCCCGGATTATTCCGGGCGTTTCATATTATTATTATAAGCATTTCGCTTTCTGCTTTAAGCTTTCCGCTCAATCAGCTTAATTGGCTTTGGCAAATTCTCCCGAAGCTTTGAATGCCACTTCATCGCTCAGCATAGGCGAGCCAAATTTACTGCCGAAGTTAAAATCAGAACGTTTAAGGGTTCCGGTAACCGAAAAACCGGCGTCAGGCGCTTTGCTCATCGGGTTGGTAATTGTACCTCGGTACCAAAGGTCGACAGTAACCGGTTTGGTAACCGCTCCCAAAGTCAGGTTACCTGTAACTGTATAATGATTGGCAGCTGCCGGTTTGATGGATGTGCTTGTAAATGTCAGGGTCGGGTATTTTGCCACATCGAAAAAGTCAGGGCTTTTTAGATGACCGTCACGCTGATCGACGCCCGTGTTTACTGAAGCGGTATTAGCTGTGAACGAAACTTTGGCATCGCTGAAATCAGGCTTTGATGCAGTGATGGTAGCATCAAAATCCTTAAATGTACCGTCTACATCAGATACTGCCAGGTGGGTAATGGTGAAGGTTAAATGCGAATGTGCCTTGTCAGCCTTCCAGGTGCTTTGTGCAAATGTTGCCGTAGTGAATAATACTGCGGCAATTAATAAAAATGTCTTTTTCATTTTGATTGAATTCGAGTTTTTGTTTTTTATGCCGCAAATATAAAACGTCTTTCTCAAATTAAATGTTTAAACATCTATAAAATTGGTCTGCAAAGTGTAATTTTTCAGTTTGTAGTAATGATCTGGCTTACAGAAAAACAAAAAATCGCTTTAGTCGGCGTTGGCGAGCGAAATAATGGCGCCGTTAAGATAGAAGAAGTGGTCGAGCACTGCTTTGTTGGGTGCTACATCTACCTGGTCGTTTGCCGAGGGCAGATTATGCAGGTTCCAGTCTTCTATATCGATCAAACCAGGTTCAGTGTGATAATGCGAGTCGCTGTTCGGACATTTTATCACATATTCCGCTGCATCCGCCAGGACGATAATTGGGCGTGCGCCGCAATATTTACACACATTGCACGAAACAGATTCAGGAATAAGGATATAGCCACGCATAATAATATTAATTAATACGTAAAAAGGCCAAAAGAGGTTGTCATAATACTGCCGAACAGTTATCCTTTATCGAATAACAGCCACATAACCAGACAATACCTGTATATTATTTTCATCCGGGTAGATGATGTAATAATAGGCTCCGACGGGTGCCGAAACACCGTTAACGGTGCCGTCCCATGGCTTTGCGTACCCCCTCGACTGGAAAACCATATTGCCGTAACGACTGTATATCGATACCCGGCAATGCGGATAAGCAGCCAAACTTTCGATGTTCCAAACATCGTTAACACCATCCCCGTTCGGGGTGAAAGCGTTTGGTATCTGGACAGAAAGAGGAGATAGTTTTACCGTCAATGTGCCTGGCAAAAAGGTTATGGTGTAATTTGCTGCTTCAGCGTTGCCTGTTACAATGGGGTATAACCCAACCGGCGAGTTTAAAGTTGTCGTAGTACTTATTGTTAACGGTTTGGTAAAAACAGCCGGTCCCTCGTTATTTACAAAACCGTAGTAAGTAACCGTTAACGCAGGGTTGGGCTGGCCCTGGTATTTTTCTTGGTCGTCGGCGGCTATAACCAGCGAAGCCGGATCAACCGTGCTATTGGGTATGGCAACATCCACGTCAGGTACGCCGTCGCTGCTCATTACAATATTTCCCGAATAAGTACCGACAGGTGTGGTTGCAGCCAGCCGAAGATAAATAGTCGTATTTGGCACATTGCCCGATCCTCCGACAGTAATAGTACTGCTGAAGTTTATATTATTGTTACTTACCTCGAAGCCAGTCGGAGGTGTAACTGTAATTGCCGAATTGAGGTTTGAGCCGGATAAGCTGAAACTGCCGGGTGACGAAGGCGTGC
Organism: Mucilaginibacter sp.; assembly: GCF_035492695.1. Taxonomy (GTDB): domain Bacteria; phylum Bacteroidota; class Bacteroidia; order Sphingobacteriales; family Sphingobacteriaceae; genus Mucilaginibacter. The sequence continues at coordinate 388,279 of NZ_DATJJC010000007.1, forward strand.
CATAAATGGTATTTAGTCCGCTTGGCGTGCCCGTAGCCGTTATCGCCGAAGGTACAATAACTGTAATACCACCGCGTACGTAAGAAATAATGTAATTGGCCGGGTTAAAGATACCACCGGTTGCGTTACTGGCAGTTACGGCACCCGGGTAAAAACCACGCGGGTCTGTTGCTGCTGCGCCTGCACCATAAGTTATGGTCACGCTGCCTATGGTCTCATTGTTTTGCAGGCCGAAAGGGGAAAATGCTGTCGAGCCGGGGCCGCCGGTAAGCGCCGTGCCAAAAGGCTTATCAACGTTGTTGGCTGTAATGGTTAGCAGCGCAGGATTAACGGTACTATTTGCTGTAGCCACATTGACACTGGTCGCGCCATTGCTGCTCAAAACTATATTTCCCGAATAACTCCCTGCATTGGTTGTTTGGGATAGCCTTATATAAACCGTTGTCGGCGCAATAGTACCCGCAGCCCCTACAGTAGCCGTCGGGCTAAAATTTATCCTGTCAGTACTGACTTCGAACCCGGGCGGCGGAGTAACCAGGATTCCGGCGGTCATTCCGGCTCCCGAGACATTGAAACTTGCGGAGGCTGATGGAGTGCCGTAGGTTGTGGTTAACGCATTTATGGAACCTGTAGCTGTGATGACCGGGATAGGCGTTGGGGCAACGGTGATAGTAAAAGTAACAGGCGCACCCGGACAAAGAGTGCCGGTGGCAAGAAAGTTTCCGGCTGAACCGGGGTTTCGGCCAACGTCGACGGTCGACAAGAGCGCGCCTGTGGCTGCGTTGATGATCAACAACTGGTCGACACTAAAGCCTGCGACGTACAGGGTCGTGCCATCGGCACTGACGGATATACCATCCGGTGTATAATTCGCTGTGATCGTTGATACCACCATATTTGTAGCGGTATTGATGACCGACACCGAACTCGAATTTGAATCAGAACTGTAAACTTTGGTACCGTCGGGACTTACCGCAATGCCGGTAGGGTTATTGCCAACCGGAATAGTCGCAATCACTGCATTTGTCGTGGTATTAATGACAGAAATTGTGCTCGCCCCCCGGTTAGTTACATAAACAAAACGGCCATCGGGTGTAACTACAGCGTTTGAAGGCGCCGAGCCAACCGGGATGGTTGCAACAATGGCGTTGTTGTTAGTGTTTACTATCGAAACCGTATTGTCCCCGGCATTTACTACGTAAAGTTTGCGTCCATCAGGGCTCAACGTTATGCCTTGCGGGTTCGACCCGGTAGGAATAGTTCCGTTAACAACGGTGTTGTTGGTGGCATTGATCACAGTGATACCACTTCCGGTTAGGGTGGTAACATATACCCGCGTTCCATCAGGGCTAACAACTATCCCTTCGGGCATGGTTCCAACGGGTATAGTAGCGATGACTGCATTGCCTGCAGTGTTAATTACCGAGACATTATTTGAGCCCTGGTTACTAACATAAACACGGGTGCCATCGCGGCTTACCGAAACCCCCCAGGGACTTGTACCTACCGGGATGGTTGCTACCACGGTATTATTTGCCGTATTGACGACAGATATTGTGTTGCTCCCATAGTTCGCAATATAAGCGTACCCGGCTGTGTGTGGCGTGACGGTAATGGTAGCGGTTACCGGACTTGTGCTATTATTTACCGCGGTAAAAGCGGTGATATCCCCCATACCGCTTGCAGGCAATCCAATACCTGGTGTATTATTGGTCCAGGAATAAGTATTGCCTGTCCCCGTGAAATTTATAGCCGTTGTATTTTCACCCTCATTTACCATTTGACTTGTTACCGGGTTCACGACGGGTATCGCATTGACGACCCCGCTAACGGCTACGTTTTGCCCCAGTGCACCAGGCGACGACAGTGTTACATTGCCGGAAATATTTCCCGTCGGATCGGCAGCCGCAGACCGTACGTAAAGGATCTTGTTATTAACGGCACCAGCCGATTGAGTAATGGTAACGGTTTTTGCGTAGCCGGAGTTTGGAGCGAGGGATATTTCAAAACCTGGCGGAGCTGTCACAGTGATATTACCCGTTAATCCGTCTCCCGAAACAGTAAACTGCTGGATGTTCGGCGTTGCGGAAGCCGAGCCGAAGCAGGCAGATATGTTGCCGGATGGAGTGCCGGCGATAATAGTTGGAATATCATTTGTTACAGCGATGTTGACCACCGTAACGCTGCTGCCCCCCGCATTATATGCCGTTACAGTATAATCAGTAGAAGGCGACAAAACGGTTGGTGTACCACTGATTTTTCCCGTTGTTGGATCGAAAGTCATGCCTGCCGGCAGCGGTTTGTCAATGGTATACCCGGTTAACGCAATTTTCCTGATCAGGTTGTTCAATTGATCTGTTACATACAAATAACCTTTATTATCCGTAACCAATTGTAAAGGTCCGTAAAAGCGTGCGGCTTTGCCTGTGCCATCGGCGTTGCCATGTATAACATCGCCCGCTAACGTGGTTACCGTGCCCGCCGGGCTTATAATGCGGATCATATTATTTTTGAAATCTGCTACATACAAATTTCCTGAGATATCAACGGCGATACCTGTTGGATAATTAAACGTCGCCGCCAGGCCTGCTCCATCGCCATGCCCGACTGCACCGCTTCCGGCTAAGGTTGTTACCACTCCCGCAGGCGTTATTTTTCTGATCAGGTTGTTTTTAGTATCCGCAACATATAAGTTCCCCTGCAGGTCAATAACAATGCCATCGGGATTATTGAAGCTTGCACTTACCCCGGTTCCATTTGCTTTTCCCGGATTTTTATTACCGGCAAAAGTGGTTACTATACCTGCTGCGGAAATTTCCCTGATCATGTTATTCTGCTGATCAGCAACAAAAATATTCCCAGATGGGTCTATCGTGATCCCGCCGGGATTGTTAAAAGTTGCAAATGCTGCGGGCCCGTTGGCAGCACCTTGTCCACCTACGCCCGCGTACCTGGTTTTTACCCTGGCCGCGTCGATCTTCGCAATATAACTGGCTTCAAATTCGGTTACATATAGATTGTTCAGATCGTCTATTACAAGGCATGCGGGACTCTGTGATTGGTTGATGGTACTCACTACACCTGCCGGAGTAACTTTTCGGATGGCCCCGCCCAAATAATCCGATACGTATAAAATGCCCTTTTGATCGATGGTAATGCCCGAAGGACTGCTGAAACTGGCATTGATTCCAGTACCGTCAATGCTCACCATGGCGCCTCCTCCTGCAAACGTTGTTACTTGTCCGTATATATTAGGCGGCACAGTACCGCCGATATTTTTAGGTGTCAGCGGTGTGATCGCCGAATTTACTTTGTAGTTCTGAGGTGTCTGATAGCTTATATCCGGCGAAGCAGGTAACGAACTTTTTATTGTAATATTGAAAGTAGCCGTCGGTGATACGCAAATGCCAGGGCTAATAAAATTGCCTGCTGAATAGAGGCCGGGGCCCGCGGATACGTTACCTGTGATCTTGTTGGTTGTCGTATTTAGTACAGATACATTATTCCCGGATACGGTCGAGATATATGCAAGTTTTCCGTCCGGGGTAAGGGAGATACCATACGGGCCCGAACTTACCTGGATAGTATTTATAACGGAACGGGTTGAGACATTGACAACGGAAACGGTATTTGCTATATTATTAACAACGTATAATCGCTTGCCGTCAGGGCTAATTGCCGTATTGTAAGGACCCATGCCTACCGGAACAGTAGCAAGTATCCCATTATTACCTGTACTGATGACAGAAATATTATCCAGAAGCTCATTTGCTACATATAGCCGTGTGCCGTCTAAACTAAGGGACAAGCCTGTTGCCCCGGCTCCTGTGGGAATAGTTGTAATAACCGTGTTGGCGGCCGCGTTTATAACACTTACGGTTCCATCATCATAATTGCCAACATATACCTTGGTGCCGTCGGGACTTACCTGGATACTGATAGGGCCGGCACCCACAGGAATAGTGGCTGATATGGAGCTTGCTGTAGTGTTGATGACCGAAACGGTTTTCGCAGTCTGATTTACCACATAAAGCCGGGTTCCATCCGGACTAATAGCCATACCCGTAAGAGGTACCGGACCCGCAGGTATAGTAGCTATGACGACATTATTAGTTGTATTAATTACGGATATGTCGCCCGAACCCTGGTTGGCAACATAAACCCGTGTACCATCGGCGCTGGCTGCGACGCTAAAAGGATTGGTGCCCGCTTGTATTGTTTTTATAACCGTATTAGTAGCGGTATTTAACACATAAACAAGGCCATTTGTATAACTGGCCACATAAGCCAGCGGTACGGCTTCGGGTGTCGCTGTTATTGTGGCCGTGATAGCAGTGGGGCCTTTATTTATAGCAGTGAAGGACGGAACATTACCGGTGCCGCTCGTGGCCAGGCCAATACCGGGCGTGTTGTTAACCCAATTGTACTGACATTGGGTGGAGGTAAAGGTAATTGCCGTAGTGCTGCCCCCGTTGTTAACGGTTTGATCGGTTTGTGCGCCAGCGGACAATCTTATGAAAAGAAGAAAAATTATAACACTTATACGCCCTAAGTATCTCTTCATAAGTTTAGGTTCTGTCGGCACTATTTCCCGTACTGATAGCTGTGATAAGTAACGATTGAAACTTTTATGATCACCAATGTTTGGTGCTGCTAAAAATAAACATAATATTCATATAAACGGGTTACTACCGCAAAACAGCCACATAGCCGGCTAGTTTTGGGGCGCCTGGTTCAGGGTCTATTACATAGTAATAGGTTCCGGCCGATACAAGGGTGCCTTTGTAAGTGCCGTCCCAGGGAATGTGGTACCCACGCGACTGAAACACCAGGCTGCCGTTGCGGGCGTAAACTGACACCATACATTGCGGAAACGATTCGGTAAGCTTATCTATGTTCCAAAGATCATTTACGCCGTCGCCATTTGGGGTAAAGGCGTTTGGTACTAGGATAGAAAGCGGCGACAGGTTAATGGTGAGTGTGCCGGGCAAAAAGGTAATTATATAATTAGCCGCTACCGCGCCACCAACAGCAATTGGGTATTGCCCCACCGGCGAATCGGCAGTTGCCGTGGTACTTATGGAGAGCGGCGTGGTGAATACCGATTGATCCTCGTTATATACGAACCCGTAATAGGTGGCTGTAAGCGCCGGATTAGGATTGCCCTGGTATTTTTGCTGATCGTCCGCTGCTATCACGAGCGATGCCGGGTTGACCGTTAATATTTGTGTCACTGGGCTTGCAGCCAGATAATCGGTGTTCGCATCCTGCGATGCGGTAATAGTTGTCGTTCCAGCGCCGGTAATATGCAACAGGCCATTCACTATGGCCGCAACGGCGGGATTGTCGGTTTGATAGCTGATCGGGACTTCTGTATTAGTGCTTGTCGCGCCCGGGTCAAAATCGCCATCGCCATACGTCTTGAAAGCCACGGGAGCGAGCGTGATCTCGGCAGGTAAAAGTATGTTTTCAAGCACCGTGATGTTTACAATGGTCGAACTGCTGCCTCCGCCGTTATAGGCTGTAACCGTATAATCTGTGCCTGGGGATACTGCCGTAGGCGTACCGCTTATCGTACCGGTTGGTGAATCGAAGACCAGGCCCGCCGGCAGGGGTTTATCTATAACATAGCCTGTAAGCGTTAGCTTGGTGATCACATTGCCCTGGTTGTTGTTATTGGCAAGCCCTCCCCAAAATTCAGTAATATAGGCGTTGCCAACAGCATCTATTACGATGCCGGTAGGCTGGTTGAAATTCTTATCGGTATTATTCGGATCCTGCAGGTCGCCCGCTGCAGTTGTAACCTGGCCTTGCGGCGTTATCTTTCGCACCAGGTCGTTGCCGGTGTCAGCAATAAATAAATTGCCTTCGGCGTCGATAGCGATGCCATAAGGATGATTAAAGCTTGCAGCAGCGCCGGGCCCATCTGCAAAGCCCTGCGCCCCGCTTCCCGCGAACGTGCTCACCATACCTAAGCTTATTTTACGTATGTAGTTCTGATCGGAAACATATACATTGCCCGATGCGTCGACCGCTATACCCTGTGGCTGGTTAAAGCTTGCCTGTAGGGCAGGCCCGTTGGCATTGCCGGGTAAGCCATTGCCTGCAAATGTGCTTACAATACCCGATGCAGATACCAGGCGGATCATGTTGTTTTTTTGATCGACCACATACAGATTACCCGATGCGTCGATAGCCAAACCGGTTGGATTGTTAAAACTTGCCTGTAACGCGGGGCCGTTTGTGCTCCCCGCGGTACCGTTGCCGGCGTATGTGCTTACTAAGCCGCCGGGACTTATTTTGCGGATACGGTTATTCAGCGCATCAGCTATATAAAGGTTTCCAGCGCCATCTACTGCTACCCCGCTTGGGCTGGCAAATAATGCAGCTGACCCCTGTCCGTCGGCATAGCCCGTTTTTCCTGCTTTTCCGGCAAAGGTACTTACCACCGCGCCGGGTGTTATTTGCCTTACCAGCGAGTTAACAGTTTCTGTTACATAAAAATTTCCTGAGGCGTCTGTGGCTATGGCGATGGGATAGGAGAAACTCGCAGCTTTCCCAAGGCCGTCAGCCGCCCCCGGCACCCCGCTGCCCGCAAAGGTACTTACCTGGCTATAAACCGTCCGCGGTACCGCACCGCCATTATTGGTCGGACTAAGCGGCTGTATGGTTTTAGTCGCTTTGTAAACCTGTGGAGTGGCATAGGATATATCCGGCGGTTGAACAGCATTCGCATCGGCCGGATCCACCGTGATCTGTATCGTGAATGAGCTGCTCCCGCTAATGTTGTAAGCAGATATGGTATAATTGGTGAGCGGCGTGGCGGCAGCGGGTGTTCCGCTGATAATGCCGGTGGTTTTATCAAAAGTTAAACCCAGCGGCAATGATTTGTCGATAGTGTATCCCCCTGTTACAATTTTCCGCACTTGCCCGCCATCGGCCAAATATAAATTACCCTTAATATCAATAGTTATGTCTGTCGAGCCGGCGAATTTTGCAGTCAATGGATCTCCGTTAACGGCACCCCGCACGCCTGAGCCGGCAAAGGTACTCACCACGCCTGCGGGTGTGATCTTACGTACCACGTAATTTCCTTTGTCCACTACGTAAACATTGCCGATATCGTCCACAGTCAGGCCGCCAAGCCCGTTAAATGTTGCACTCGTGCCTGCACCGTTGTTAAAACCTGTTGTGCCGTTACCGGCCAGCGTGGTCACATCGCCCGCCGGCGTTATTTTGCGAACCATTTGGTTATTGTTGTCTGCAACATAGATATTCCCGAGCGCATCAATGGCCAGGTAAGTCGGACCCGAGAAACGCGCCGATGTTCCGTTCCCATTGGCTGCGCCCGGTGTACCGGCCAGTCCGGCAAAAGCACTTACGGTACCTTCCGCAGCAATTTTTCGGATGATGCTATTATCGTGGTCGGCCACATAAACATTCCCTCCGGCATCAACCGCCACGCCTGTAGGATGAAAGAAAGTTGCCGTCGCAGCGCTGCCGTTTTTTGAGCCAGCCGCGCCTGTACCAGCGTAGGTAGTAACCTGCCCGGCCGGGGTGATCTTTCTTATCTCGTTATTGTTAATATCGGCAACATAAATATTGCCCTGCAAATCGGTGGCTATCTGGCCCGGGTTGTTAAAAAGCGCGGCTGAGCCTTGCCCGTTTTTGTTACCGGCTACGTCTTTACTGCCTGCAATTACCGTGAGTATTCCGTCGGGAGTTACCTTCATGATGCGTTGTGAAGCATCGCTTACGTACAGGCTTCCCGAGCCATCGGATCTTAATCCATAAGGAGCTGAAAAAGTGCCGCTTGATCCTGTGCTTCCGGCAAACGTGCTCACTCCATAAGCATCGGCAGGTATGGCGCCGCCGGTGTTAGCGGGCGAAAGCGGGGTGATGGTTTTGGCTACTATGTAATTCTGCGGGGTTTGATAGCTTATGTTAGGTGCCGAAACAGGCAACACTGCATTTTTAACCGTGATATTTACCGTAAACGAACTGCTGCCGTCCGCATTAAAAGCCGTTACCGTATAATCGGTTGAGGGAGAGGCAACTGATGGTGTGCCGCTGATAGCACCTGTTTTATTATCGAAAATTAAGCCCGCCGGTAATTGTTTATCAATAATATATCCGCTCAAACTTACCTCTCGTATTCGCCTGTTATTGTCGTCGGCAATAAATAATTTGCCGGAGGCATCAAAGGTGATCCCGAAAGGCCCTGAGAAATTTGACGAAAGGAGCGGGCCATCATTATATCCCGGCGGTAATGCACCGGCAATAACCGTCACCAACCCCGCAGGAGTTATCTTTTTCACCAGGGCGTAGTAATTATCAATTACATAAATGTTGCCGGCTTTATCAGTTGTAAGATCGAAAATACCATCGAACTTTGCCGATTTGCCCTGGGCAGTGCCTAAATTTGTTCCGCCACCGGCTATTGTACTTACATCGCCTTGCGTTGTTATTTTACGAATGACCGTATTGTCGTCGGCAACCCACAGGTTGTCGTCTTTATCAATCGTCAAAGCGTTAGGAGCCACAAATTGCGCGCCCGTACCTGTTCCATCAAGTGCGGCAGATATGCCCTGCGTTCCCGCGAAGGTCGTTACATTTCCGGCAGGGTCAATTTTTCTGATAACCCTGTTGTTATAGTCTGATACGAACAGGTTTCCTTTACTATCAAATGCCAGCCCAAAAATGCCGTCGAATTGAGCATTACTCAACAAGCCATTAGCAAAGCCCGGCGTACCGCCTGCATATTTTGTCGCGGTTCCCGCAGGGGTCATTTTCCAGATCACGTTATTATCCACATCGGCAATAAATAAATTACCCGAAGCATCAATGGCCAAACCTTGTATTTTGCCAAAATTAGTTGTGAAGGTTGTTACGACGCCAGCCGGCGTTATCTTCCTGATCAGATTCGGGGCATCAACCACGTAAAAATTTCCGGATGCGGGATCGAACCTGAGTAGCTGCGGGGCCGAAAAACTTGCGGCGATTCCTGTTCCGTCTGTTGCCGCAGTTGTTCCGTTGCCGGCAAAGGTTATCACCGATCCTGGTATTGCGGGTACCGTCCCGCCCCGGTTATCCGGTATCAACGGGACTACAGGCGTATTTACAATGTAATTCTGCGGCGTTTGATACGTGATATCCGGTGCCTGGGCAAGGGCAGTAGTAAACCCATTCCACACAATAAGGCCAATTATAATTACGAATAATTTTAACGGGTAGCGATAAACCATGCAGGATAAATAAGTTTACAACCGGGTATTAAAGTTACGAAATAAATTTCAGTAGCGTTGCTTTTCAAGGCTTTTGAAGGGATCTATTGGCACGGGCTGCCCGCTATCCTGAAGAATGTAAACCGCGCGGGAATAATGACCGTGCTGTCTTTAAATCCTTTCAAAGCAAATATGCCGATGTATTTTGGATGCATTTCAAACTCCCGGCTCACTACCTCTTTGAACGCTCCGTTCTCGGCTTCGCCACCGGCATAAAGAAACCGGAAACGGTTCCCCAGCTTTTCTATCCGAAGGGCCGAGTGTCGCATGGTCGCTAACAAGGCTGGATTTGCTTTGGCGCTATCAGGAAATAATATAGGTTGATGTGCTATTTCTTCGGGTTTGCCAAAGCCGTTACCGAGACACGTTATAGCTTGAATAATCACCTCCGCCGGTTTTTTGTAACCACCAAAATTGTCGTTATAAGCTATTGATAACCGGATGCTTTTGCCTGTAAGTGTTGTGTCTTCCAGCAAAAGTATACCTGCCTGCTGCCATTCCGCGCGCGGCACGAAGTTGTTCAGATGTACTTCGGCGGTAAAGCAATCATAAGGCACAGGCCTCATTAATAAGTTTTCAATCCCCTGTTTTTCCGATGTACCCGGCCAATTGTCGCCATTTAAAGTGTACAGCGACAGTTGCCCTGGAATATCGGCTCTTTTGCTCCAGTAGTTAGTGTCCGTATCTTGTAAAAACCATCCTCTTTTTGTCAGTGCATTGCCCGATACCTGTGCGAAATTATCAGTAAACTCACCTGGCCTTTTTAGTTTGATATTAAGCCAAAAGATAAAAGTGGCCGACACGGCTACAATACCGATAGTCATTAGCAGATTATGCCGCCATTTAACTGATCGCGGAAGAGTAATTGACCGCCCAGCCTTTTCCTTGTACAAAAACCAATAGGGATAATGGCTCTCGTCCGTTTTTCTTTTGATCTCGGTGGTGTAGGGCGCGCCTAAAACGTATCGCGCCAACGTGTCCAGCGTGGCAACAGAAGGGTTTTCCTCTTTCAGCGATTTATTGCCCGTGATGAAGATGGAATAATTTTTTACGCTTTTCCAGCCGATGGAAAGGCCTGTAACATCAAGCACCTTGTTGCAAAATAGCTTGCTTTCAGTTTCACTTACCGGTCCGTCAAGGGTATGTCCAAAGCATTTATGATAGGCCTCGCCGAGTAAAGATGCAAAAATAAGGCTGTCTGATTCGTTCATAAATTGCTTTACGCCAGGTTGTTAAAAATGCAATATCAGAATTACGCGACATTTCCGCCGCATTTCCGCCCGCCATTTTTTTGCCTAAAGATATTTACAAAAGCCGGAAGTAAGATAAGCCGGTTTACGGTACACATAAATTTTATGGCATGAAAACTATTTTATTTCTTTTGATGATATTTTGGGGGATGACGTCGCCGGCCCAGGTGCTGCAATTGCATTACGACCTGCGGCATACGCTAGACCCGTCACACAACGCCAAAAATTTCCCAACTATCTATTTCGAGTACTTCAGATCAAAGGACACTTCAGGGGCTTTCTTATTGAAAATGGAAAGCGACCTCAACGGCGCCGATGATAACACCGGTAAGTTTTATATGCAGGTATCACAATCATTTAAGTTCTGGAAACCAAAAGTATATATACAGCTGCAATACAGCGGGGGTATGGGGATAGCAGAGCCCGGAGCATACGGCTATTACATTACCAATGCTTTTTCTGCGGGTATGGTTTATCCTTTCCGGTGGAAGGGCGCATGGTTCAGTACAGCCCTGTCGTACACCTATAATTCTTTTAAAAAGCCGAGCCACGATCTCCTTTATTCGTTGTACTGGGGGAGGGGTTTCTGGAATTATAAATTTGAATTCAGCGGCGATATTGAACTTTATACATTGAATAAGAACCTGGGCGATGCTTACACCGGTCACCTGCATGGCAAAAGGCTTTCCTTTTTTGGCGAACCTCAAGTGTGGTTCAAAATACACAGTGGTTTTGCACTTGGTTCAAAGATAAATATGTATTATCATGTACTCAGCAACGAGAACCTGCTGCAGGTCTATCCAACTATCGCGGCCCGGCTTAAGTTCAATTAAACAATTTGAATAACTGGTGGTTATACACTCATCTACTAATATTATGAGTTATGAAAAAGCAAATTTTCAGGCTTCTGGCATTGCTGATATTCGTGTCGGCAACTGTATCAAGCTGTTCTATTGAATACCGGGAACGTCACGGTCATCATTATGATCATGACCACCACGCCCGTGATCATGACCACGATGACCATGATCATCATTAAATGATCCCAAAGAAGGCCCCGTTTTTAAACGGGGCTTTTGTTTGCTATTTGCCTTTCGTCACCAGTACCCAATCTACCAATACTTTCGCCTTCCCGGCTTTTATCTTGTCAACAGTAGCCTGCGATATGCCATAATAAGGCTTGGTAACCTTGTTTACACCGCCCGGGTAACCCCCGCCGAGGGCAAAGTTGAGGATAATGAATTTTGAGTTGTCAAATGCCCATTTGCCGTATTTTTCAACCATAGCCTTAGTAACGGTATAGGTAACCATGCCATCGGTTTTAAAAACAAGTTTGTCCGGCGTCCAGTCCACCGAATAAATATGCCATTGATCTACCGTTTCATGTTTTGGCAAAAAATAACGGTAGGCAAGGGGCGTGTTGCCGAAATAATTTGGCCCGTGCAGGGCATTGCTTATCCAACTCGAATCGCCAACGGTTTCCATCATATCTATCTCGCCGCAACCGGGCCAGTCGCCATTGCCCAATGCCCAGAACGCCGGCCATAAACCCGCTCCTGACGCCATTTTCATCCTGGCTGAAAATGTGCCATAGGTGAATTCCCTTTTATGCTGGCCGTTGATCCTTCCGGAAAGGAAATCGTATTTTTTATTTTCTTTACTTGTGTAGCCCGGATGATAGATCGCCCTGATAACTAATGCGCCATTTCTTGCGCCTTCGGCCGCTTTGCCATGTACGAAATAAAGCACCGAGGATGAGTCGACATAAGCCTGCTGCTCGTCGTTGACCGTGGTGCCGGTTACTTCCACATTCCATTTGCTGCGGTCGAGTTTAGGGCCATTAAAATCTTCAAAAAAAATGGTATCGGATTTTTTCTGCTTTTGAGCGAAACAGGCTGTTGTCGTAAAAAGGGCTAACCCGGATAATAGTAAAATAGTCCTCATTTTGGTTATTTGGTGATGTATTTATAGTCGATGAATACTTTGGTTAATGCAGTGTAGATGATGACACCGGTAGGATAGCCATTATCGTTGTAAGTGTAAGTAAACCGGTCTGAATTTCTGACTGTTACATTGTGTAACAAGGTGCTCGGGTTGCCAATTCTTACCACATACATGTAAAAGTAATTATTGGGGTACGACTGCGACCAGGGATTCTTTTTATCATCGTATGTAAACGAGGTCTGGCTACTGAAATCTGATGAGCCGTCGTTTTTGAAGGCTTGGGTGGTGGCCACGTTTCCCATTCCGTCATAAGTAAATGCCTGCGCGCCTGAATGCTTTGTGGTTATTTTAGTAAGCTGATGGTTCCCGTTGAATGTGAAATAAGCCGTATCAGCTAAATGATTGTCGCCCGGGCCGTAAAAATAATAGCCGGTTTCACTGTTGTTGTAGAAGAAATCAAAAGTAATGATAAGTCCGCCCGTGCTATTGTATTTGCGGGCGCTTGTCACCCTGTCTTTGTTGTCGTAATCAATAACATACTTTATTTTGTCGGTGCCTGTACCATCAGTTATTTCAGCGATCCGGTTTTTATAGTCGTAACTGTAATTAGCTGTATCAAGCGGGTATCCGTCGGCGCGGTCGTCAGTTATCTGTTGCTGCAAAAGATAAACAGGGCCGCTTTGGCTATTTTTTTTACAGCCGGTAAGGGCAACTATCGCCGGCACAAGGCAGCAAAGCAGCATTTTTCTCATATCTACACCTGGCAGGTTTGCTCCCTAATTGGTTTTTGAATGTGAAAAGATACGAAAATTACTAATAACAACAGCTATTTTACATTTTAATTACCAATGCTTTTATAAATTGCGTGTTGATATTCAGCGTTTTTTATGCACAGAGGAGGCTTTTTGATCATTTTCCTGGTGATAACAGGTTTAACCCTGCTGCTCGACTGGTATGTTTACAACGGCCTGCGAACATTAACAAAAGGGTGGTCTTCCCTAAGATGGAAACAGGTGCTGCTTTGGGGCTACCTGGTCCTGTCAATTGGGGTTACTGTTTTGTTTCTTATTGGCCTGGGAAGTTTTAGTACGGCCAGGGGTATGACTCCATACCACGAGTGGATACTTAGTTTTTTTCTCACTTTTTTCATTACCAAAATTATTTTCTCGCTGGTATTGCTCATTGGCGATACAGGGCGGTTATTGTACGGCGTCGGCGATAATATTATCAATCATGGTAAAAAGGAGAACATACCCTATTTTCCCTCACGCAGAAAATTCATCAGCGAAATAGCTGTGCTGGTAGCGGCCGTGCCATTTATAAGCTTGCTTTATGGCATGTTCAAAGGGAAATACGATTATAAGCTGCACCGCGAGACGCTTTATTTTGACGATTTGCCAGAAGCATTTGACGGGTTCACCATTACGCAGATATCGGACATTCATTCCGGTAGTTTCGATAACAGCGCAGCCGTGCAGCGGGGTATTGATATGGCAAAAGCTCAGAAAAGTGACCTGTTCGTCTTTACCGGCGACCTGGTGAACAATGCCGCATGGGAAATAGAACCCTATATCGGGCATTTTAAGCAACTGAAAGCACCTTTCGGACAATTTTCCATTTTAGGTAATCACGATTACGGCGATTATATCCAATGGAACAGCCCTGAAGAGAAGGCCGCCAACCTGGAGGAACTTAAAGGACAACACACCAAGCTGGATTACCGCCTGATGCTGGATGAAAATGTCGAACTGGAAAAAAACGGGCAAAAGATAAACCTCATCGGCGTACAAAACTGGGGCAGGGGATTCATTCAGATCGGCGACCTGGACAAAGCGCTGAAAGGCGTGGATAAAGACGCATTTAAGATACTATTATCGCATGACCCAACTCATTGGGAAGAAAAAGTGCGATATCACGAAACAAAAATACACCTCACTTTAGCCGGCCACACCCATGGCGCCCAGTTTGGTGTGGAAACCGCCGGCCTGCGCTGGAGCCCGGTACAATACCGCTACCTCGACTGGGCCGGCCTTGCCGAACAAAACGGCCGAAAGCTGTATGTAAATCGCGGGTTCGGGTTCCTGGCATTTTCCGGAAGGGTGGGTATATGGCCCGAGATAACGGTAATTACGTTGAAAAAGAATAAGGTCACTGCATAACCAGCCCACTGGCTTTTTCGATGACTTCCTCCAGGCTGTAAGGCTTAAAAAGAATATCATCGCAACCCAGCGATTCATAATCTATGGCGTCATACAGGTAAGCTGTAGATAGAATGGTGGGCACGTGCTTAAACTCACGCCGCCATTCTATTTGCCGGCAAATGTCCTCGCTGTTATGGCCCGCCATGCTAAAGTCGAGAATGAACAGGTCGGGATTAAATTTCTTTGCGATATGGATAAGATTTTTTCCGTCAGAAGTGAGAAGCACCCGGAATTGTTTGTAGTTAAACTCGCCCCAGCCGCAACTCGGGGGCTCCTGGCCTTCGTCCAGGATAAGGATACGCTTTGTCATGATAATGATTTGTGAGGTTGTTTTTATAATAGACTAAGCTTTATCGGAAAGGTTTAATTATTGCCTTCTTTAATCGCTGATAAAGTGGGTGTTACTCAGGCCGATTGAGTAAAATGAACGAAGTGATCAGGAAAAACATGGCTAAATAGCTCATGGTCAATACAATGCGTGTTCACGCATCCTCCCTTTGCCAAGTTGTAATTGTGTAATTGTCTGATTGTCAGCTTATTTATTTGGTTGGCACGGTAAAAAGTGCCCTAATTTTGATGTTTTCGTGAACACTGGTTTTCGTCCTTCTTTAGTGATAGTGTGAAGAACAGGGTAAATCGCTCCGGCGCTTCACCGTAGACTCATCCCGACATCGCTGCGCTTGTCGACCCTCTCTCCGCCTGCGGCGCAAAGAAGGTTGAGTATTCTTTTGCACAATCTCTCCGTTTTACAGGCAAATAGAAACGTATTTAAAATAAAGGAAAAAACAAAGCCCTCTTTACCGCTTGCGGTAGAGAGGGTGACCCAGCGAAGCGCCGGTCGGGTGAGTCAAACAGACGTTTTGTCCGCAAACAACCTAATCACAAGTCAACTAATCACTGATCTACGCCCTCGCCGACACCAGATTACTCACCTTGCCCACCAGCTCATCCAGTCCGAAGGGCTTGGCGATCACATCGTCGCAGCCCATGGTTTCGTAGTTGATATCTTTATGAAAATAAGCCGATGAAAGTATAACAGGTATGCTCCCAAACTGCGGGTGCCATTTTATCTGGCGGCATATCTCTTCGCTTTTCATGCCGGTTACTTTATAATCGAGGATAAAAAGATCGGGGCGGAATATTTTGGCAATTTCTATCAGGTTGTGGCTGTCCGAAGTTACCAGCACCTGGTAGTTTTCGTACGAAAGCGTCTCTTCCACAATGTTCAGCAGGTCCTGGTTGTCATCAAGTACTAAAATCCGGTTTAACATAAGTATTGTTGTTTGATAATTTAATTGGGGTGATTAAGTAAATTTCCATCATAAAAGCATTTTAGATACCGGGTGATGATCATTCTTTATATGATGCAATAACGCCCGATGGGTTTAATGTATTTTACCGGAGCTGTTAAAATTTGTTAACACTTATGATATAAGCAGGCAAAGTGGTTTGTCCGAAAACTCTATATTTGGCGCCTTGTGAAGCAAAGACCCAATTTTAAAACTTATTATTTGCTGGCCATCCTAACCGGGCTTTTTATAGGTATCGCTACTGAGGATAAATACATCGGTTTCCTTGTAGCCATAGCGCTGGTACTTACTGTTTCGGGCATCCGCCAGCGTAACAGGAATAGGGAATGGTGATACCGATCAGCGCTGCTCTTTTTCACTGTTCTATATTATATTTATAGCGATGTACGGTTTGCTAAAAAGATATCTTGCTGCCAATAGTATTGCGGAATTGCATGATGAGCATGCCAGCCTGTTTAAAACCAAAACAGTTAAAAAGAAAACCACGCTGTTAGCTGCCGGTGAAACTTGCAGCGAACTCTACTTCATCAATAATGGATGTATCCGTACCTTTTATCTAAACGAACATGGGAAAGAACGGACAAGATATATTGCTCTCGACGGCATCATAGCCACCGCGTTGGATAGTTTCATCAACCAAACGCCATCTTTTGAATTTGTGGAAGCGGTGGAGCCGTGTCAGTTGCTGGCTATCAATCGCAGCAATTTTTATAAGCTGGTTGATGAGAAAGCAGACTGGGCCGCTTTTTACCGCAAATTGCTGGAGCAGGCTTACACTTATCAAAACCGCCGGATAGAAAGCCTGGTAGCGCTTACGGCAAAGGAACGTTTTGACGAGGTGATGAAAAACCATCCCGAATACGTAATGCGGCTGCCCAACCATATCCTGGCCACCTATCTCGATATTTCGCAGGAAACATTGAGCCGTTTAAAGTCGAGATGATTTTTTTTGACGTGGATCAATGTTTCGGCAAATAAAGCCGGTTACTTTTGAAGAAAACAGAATCAATGGAATTTGATCAAAACAATGCCGTAGTGCAGCTTTGCGTAAAAGGAATGACCGCCGAAGGCGAAGGCAAAATTGAAGAAGCCAAACAGCTTTTTCAGCAAGCCTGGGATACGGCTACCAATAATTTCGAAGCTTTTACCGCCGCGCATTACCTTGCCCGCAACCAGCAGGACATCAATATTGAATTAAAATGGAACCTGGAGGCTCTGCGCCTGGCCGATACTTTGGAGCAGGACGGGATGAATGGTCATTATCCCTCGCTCTATTTAAATGTAGCAAAATCTTATGAAACGCTGGGCGATCACGGGCAGGCGGCACATTTCTACCAAAAAGCTGCCGAAAGCAGCGAATACCTGCCTGTTGGGGGGTATACGGATATGATACGTTCGGGCATTGCCGCAGGTTTGAAGCGGGTGGGTAAAGCGAACCCAATGGATATACAAGTAGAGGCGCTTGTTAATGCCTGGTGCGAACATAAAGAGCTAAGGCCATTGTCGATGATACTGCCTGCTTATGTGGGTAATCTTGGTACGGCAAATGATCGCACTAAACTGCTTAGCGCATTTAGCTATTTAAGCGCAACCAGGTGCCTGAGCGTGGATGAACAACGTACAGTAGGCGAGATCATCGCAGCATTATCCGCCAATAGTTAAATATTGTTAAAAGATGTTAAACCGAAGCTGCTGATGGTGAATAGCTTATAAAAAGCATGGATATTTAGGTATTGATAAAACTTTACACTAAAACCTATGCAGTATAACCGCATCAACAACCTTTTGGGCTGGCTGTGTTTCCTTGTTGCCGCCTGTACCTACATTTTAACGCTCGAACCATCGGTAAGCTTTTGGGATTGCGGCGAATTCATCGCCTGCGCGTACCGTTTGCAGGTATCGCACCAGCCGGGTTATCCTTTGTTCGCCATGATATGTAAGGTATTCTCATTGGCGTCCCTGGGCGACAATACCAAAGTGGCGTATTTTACCAATATGGCCTGTGCGCTGGCCAGTGCGGCCACCATCATGTTCCTTTTCTGGACGATAACCCTTATTGCCAAAAAAATGATGCTCAGTCGCTGTGGCGAATTGACCACGCAGAAGCATATACTGATATGGGGCGCCGGCCTGGTAGGTGCTCTGGCTTTTGCTTTCAGCGATACGTTCTGGTTCTCGGCGGTTGAAACCATCGTTTTTGCGATGTCGGCCTTATGTACGGCTATAGTTTTTTGGGCGATATTGAAATGGGATGCCCATGCAGATGAGCCCGGCGCTGATAAATGGATCGTGTTCATCGCCTATATGATCGGCCTGTCCATCGGCATACACCTGCTCAATTTATTGACCATACCGGCTGTGGCGCTGGTTTACTATTTCCGCAGGTATAAAAATATCAATTTCAAAAGCGGGCTGGTGGCCTTACTCATCAGCATATTCATCCTGGCCTTTGTGCAGTTTGGTGTAAGAGGATATACGGTGATGCTGGCTGCTTACTCCGACCTGTTTTTTGTGAACAAACTCGGCATGGGCTTTGGCAGCGGGGCGCTGGCATTCTTTATATTATTGACAGGTTTGCTTGTTTTCGGCATACGTTACAGCATCCGCAAACGCAAACCAATGCTTAACCTCGCTTTCCTGTGTGTTGTGTTTATTTATTTCGGCTATGGCTCTTTCATGTATATCCCCATCCGCGCCACGGCCAATACAGATCTGAACAACTCGCACCCGGATAACGCTTTTACCCTGTACGGCTACCTTAACCGAATCCAATACCCGCAGATGCCATTGCTTAGCGGACCCTATTTCGATGCAAAAGTTACCGACCAAACCTTCGGCAGCCCTTTCTATCAGAAAGGCAAAAACAAGTACGAAATTGCCGGGCATGCGCTCGAAAATACTTACGATCATACCACCATATTGCCCCGTATACACAGCTCGGACAGCAACGACCCGCAGTTTTACCGCCAGTGGCTGCGCCTGGGCGACACCGATGTGCCCACCTTTAGCGATAACCTTAAATTTATGTTCAGCTGGCAGATAGGGCAAATGTATTTCAGGTATTTCCTGTGGAACTTTGCAGGTCGCTATAACCAGCAGGACGGGCAGCAGCAGATGGGCGGCTTCCATGGCTATACCGATGGCGACTGGACAACCGGGATATTCGACCACAGCAAACACTTGCCAAACTCAGTGCTGAATGACAGGACTTACACCCCTTTGTATGCCCTGCCGCTGATATTGGGGTTGATCGGCTTGTTTTATCATTATAAACATGGCAAGCGCGACGCCGTGGTTATCACCATGCTTTGGCTGTTTACGGGGCTTGCAATCGTATTTTATGTGAACCAGCCGCTGCAGCCGCGCGAGCGCGATTATTCCTATGTCTGTTCGTTTTATGCTTTCGCGATATGGATTGGGATGGGCGTAATTGGTATCGCCGAATTTATGCGCCGCAGGGTGAATACCCGCGTAGCAAGCTTTGCTACCATCGGACTGTGTATGCTGATAGCACCCATACTGATGGCTAAACAAGAGTGGAAGGCGCATGACCGCTCGACTAAAAGAACGGCACATGACATGGCCTATAATTATTTAATGTCGTGCCCGAAAAATGCCATCCTGTTTACGGGTGCTGATAATGATACCTATTCGTTATGGTACGCGCAGGAAGTGGAAGGCATACGTCCGGATGTGCGCATTTGTATAACCACGCTGTTTAGCGGCGACTGGTACATCCATCAGATGCAGCGGAAAATGAACGAATCGGACCCTTTGCCTATCACCATGCGGTACGACCAGTACCGGTCGGGCACGCGTGATTTTGTGCCTTACTCGGATGCCAAGCTGCCCGATTCGATAGAATTGAAGGAGGTTTTTGATTTCATCACGTCCGACAACCCGCAAGCCAAAGTGGAAATGCAGGATGGCGAGGTGGTGAATTATCTGCCGACTAAAAACTTCAAATTAACCATTAACCCGGATGATGTAGTGAAAAACGGCGTAATAACACCCGACCAAAAATCAAGATTAGCCGACAAGATGGAATGGAAATTTACCGGCAATTACCTCACCAAGGATAACATTGCCATGATGGACATCCTGGTGCATAATAACTGGAAACGGCCGATATGCTTTACAGCTACCATGAGCAACAAGGATTTAAACGGTTTGCAGTCGTACCTGTATAAGGAGGGCTTTGTTTATCACCTGATACCATTCAAACCCGGCGACCAGAACCAGCGGCAAGCTAAGGTGAATACTAAAGTGATGTACGAAAACGTAGTAAACAAATTCAAATACGGCAATTTTAAGCATGCCAAATATTTGGATGAACAATCGACCAACCTGTTTTATCCATTTATTACTTCGACCTATTTGGAATTGACGCAAAACCTGATGCAGGAAGGCCGCAGCGATCTCGCCCTGAACGCTCTGCATAAATACGATAAGGAAATGCCCGATATTTATCCTTATGCAGGTATCGCTCAAAGCAAATATTTTATCATCGATACTGCCTACAAGCTTCACGATAAAAGCACCGCTAATAAATACATGGCCAGCCTGGACAGCTACCTCACCGACCAACTCGATTATCACTACAACCTGATGCAGGATAGTCCGGCCGATGTAGACGGACAGACGGTGCAGTTCGAAGTATCGGTGCTCAACGGCATTACCGACCTGGCCAAAGAGCATGATGACCCCAAACTATCCGGCAAATTACAGGCGCAGCTGGATAATTACACTAAGAAGTTTTCGGGGATTATGCAGCGGTAACCCATACAACCGATGTCATTTCGAACGAGCGTAGCGGGGAGAAATCTTGTACGTTTTGTATAGCCGCCCGGCGTGGTGTCTAAGATTTCTCTCTATCGTTCGGAATGACATTATTGTTAGTTTTTCTTTCTCCGTCTCGTGCCACTCGCCGCGCGACACTCGCCTCCCATTTCAATTTATTTTTATAATTTCGGAATCGTTTTGTTAAAAGATGTTAACCCATTTGTTATTTATTAAAAAGATTTATAAAAATGCGGATATTTGCCCGCGCATAAAACAATTACTAAACACGATCCATGCAATACAAAAAGATCAATAATTTATTAGGATGGCTATGCTTTGTCATCGCCTCGCTAACTTATATCAGTACTTTGGAACCTTCCGTAAGCTTTTGGGATTGCGGCGAGTTTATTTCCTGCGCTTACCGCCTGCAGGTGGCCCACCAGCCGGGTTACCCGCTTTTTGCTATGCTGGGCAAGTTTTTCTCCCTGGCATCCATGGGCGATAAAGCAAAGGTGCCATTCTTTACTAACATGGGCTCGGCCCTGGCAAGTGGCGCAACCATCATGTTCCTCTTTTGGACCATCACTGCCCTGGCTAAAAAATTGCTGTTGAATAAAGGCGAAGAAGCCGATAATACCAAGCTGATACTGATTATGGGCGGTGGCCTGGTAGGGGCTCTGACTTTCACGTTTACCGATACCTTCTGGTTCTCGGCTGTTGAAACCATCGTATTTGCATTGTCTATGCTGTGCACTTCGCTTGTTTTCTGGGCGATATTGAAATGGGATGCCCACGCTGATGAGCCGGGCGCCGATAAATGGATCGTTTTTATTGCTTATGTTATCGGTTTGTCCATCGGTATCCACCTGTTGAATTTATTGACCATTCCTGCTATCGTTCTGGTTTATTATTTCCGGAGAACAAGGGCAGTTTCGGGCAGGGGCGCCCTCCTGGCTTTTATAGCCAGCATTGTCATCCTTGGTTTGGTGCAATATGGTATCAGGGGCTACACCGTAAAGTTCTCGGCTTATTTCGATCTTTTCTTTGTCAATACCCTGGGCATGGGCTTCGGCACCGGCGCCATGTTTTTCTTTGTATTACTGATAGGTCTTATCGTATTGGGTATATGGCTAAGCATCAAATACAAAAAGCCCGCTTTAAACCTGGCATTTCTGTGCGTGGCCTTTATTTATTTCGGGTACAGTTCGTTCGCCTACATTCCTATTCGCGCCACGGCTAATCCCGATCTGAATAATTCGCATCCCGATAACGCCTTCACTTTATACGGTTATCTTAACCGTATCCAGTACGGCGAAACGCCTTTGCTAACCGGTCCCTACTTCGACGCAAAAGCTATAGACCAGACCGAAGGCAGCATCATTTACCGCAAAGGCGATAAGAAATATGAAAACGCAGGCAGAAAATTGAATACGGTTTACGACCATACCACCATTTTGCCACGTATGTACAATACCGAAAATACCGACGGTTCTTTTGCGCAGGATGCACAGTTTTACCGTCAGTGGCTGCACATGGGCGACAGCGATGCGCCAACTTTCAGCGACAACCTGAAATGGATGTTCAGCTGGCAAATGTGGCAGATGTACGGCCGTTATTTTATGTGGAACTTTGTCGGTCGCACCAACCAACTCGACGGTCAGCAGCAAATGGGGGGCTTTAAAGGCTATGTTGACGGTGACTGGACCAGCGGTATTTTTGATGGAGCCAGAAACCTGCCGGCCAGCCTGACAACAGTTGCGCCAAATACGCCTATGTCGGCTGCGAATGCTTATACCCCATTATATGCATTGCCGCTGATACTGGGTTTGATCGGTTTGGTTTATCATTCGCAGCGCAAGCAGCAGGATGCCCTGATAGTTGGTTTATTGTGGTTCTTTACCGGGCTGGCTATCGTAATTTATGTCAATCAACCAAGCATACAGCCCCGCGAAAGGGATTACTCCTATGTGGGTTCATTCTATGCATTTGCGATATGGATAGGCATCGGGGCGATAGCCATCGGTGACTTCCTCAAAAAATGGATCGACGGGCGGACAGCGGCCATTGGCGCAACGGCAATATGCCTGCTGGTACCCGTTCTGGTAGCCAGCAAGGAATGGCGCGCGCACAACCGTTCGACCAAAATGACGCCGCATGACATGGCTTATAACTACCTTATTTCGTGTCCGCCGAATGCTATCCTCTTCACTTATGGTGATAATGATACTTACTCGCTTTGGTACGACCAGGAAGTGGAAGGCATACGCCCCGATGTTCGCATCGTTAACCTGAGCTTATTCAGCGGCGACTGGTACATCAGGCAGATGCAGAAGAAGATGAACGAGTCGGAACCATTGCCTATAACCATGCCTTATAGCAAATACAAGGAAGGCGTAAGGGATGCTATACAGTATTACGATAAAAAAGTAGCCGGCTTTGTGAATGTTAAAGAGGTTTTTGATTTTATTACATCGGACGATACCAGCACCATGGCCCAGCTGCAAAGCGGCCAATGGGTAAATTACCTGCCGACTAAAAACTTTGCAATACCTATTAATGCCGACGAACTGGTGAAAAACGGAGTTATATCGCCGGCTCAAAAAGGCAGGCTTGCCGATACCATGAAATGGAAATATACCTCCAATTTTGTAACCAAAGACAACCTGGCGTTTATAGATATACTGGCGCACAATAACTGGAAAAGGCCGATCTGTTTCACTATAACGGTGGGCCAGGAAAATATGGCAGGCCTGCAGCCTTATTTATACAAGGAGGGCTTCACCTATCATTTGATACCGTTCAAGCCGGATACCACCACCCGCGACCAATTGGGTAAAACCAATACGGATACGATGTATGATAACATCATGAACAAGTTTAAATGGGGGAACTTTAAAAAAGCCACCTACCTCGATCCGGAATCGACAACCATGTTCTACCCGGTACTTACCTCCACCGTTCTCGACCTGGTACAGAACCTGAGAGCCAGGGGCGAACATGACAAGGCCATCAAAGTGCTGAATAAATATGACCAGGAGATGCCTGATATTTATCCGTACATCGATATTGCGCGCAGCAAATTCTTTTTAGTTACTCAGGCGTTCGACCTGGGTGATATTCCGCTGGCTACCCGGTATGCTAATAGTATCGATAATTACCTGGTCGATCAGTTGAATTATAACTATAACCAGATGCAGAGTAACCCGGACAATGTCGACCCGCGTGCTATTCAGCTCGGTATGTATATTTTGAATCAGATGGGTGAGCTGGCGAAAGAGAAACACCAGGATGCCCTGGGCAAAAAACTATCGGCGCAGGTGAAGGACTACGAAGGCAAGTTTAAGTCGCTGATGGGCAGCGGGCAATAAGCCAATATCAACTTTATAAAAATAGCGATGGGTTTATACTCATCGCTATTTTATTTTTATAGCCATGGAAATAAGGAGAATAGAGATATCCGAAGCGGGAATAGTAACCGGTTTGTTTGACCGTTACCGCCAATTTTACAAGCAACCAGCCGACCCGGAACTTGCCGGGCATTATATCAGCCAGCGTCTTGCAAACAACGAATCGGTCATTTTTGTCGCCATTGCCAATGGTACGCCCGCGGGGTTTACCCAGTTGTACCCCACCTATTCATCGGTAAGGGCATGTAAAAACTGGATATTGAACGACCTTTATGTCGATGCACCATTTCGCAAAAAAGGGATCGGCGAGGCACTTATTCACGCAGCAATGACTTTTGCCAAAAATGATGGCGCAACTTATGTGCAACTGGAAACTGCTGCAGATAATTACACTGCGCAACGGCTGTACGAGGCCGTTGGTTTTGAAAAGAAGGAACCAGGGACGGGGTTTTTCTTGTATAAGATCGGTGTATAGCCGGTCTTATTTTTCATAATACGGCTTCTTTGCCCGTTCCGGGTCGTAATGCAGGTTTGGTGTAAGCCAGTACAGTAATATTACCCTGGAGTACCGGTAATTGAAGGGTGACAGCACCAGGGTTACCCCCAGCAATATACCAATATAAAGCCATGGCGATTCGGAGCCTGTCAAAAGGAAAGTGCTTACGGCCAGCGTCACCATTTCAGCTACGATCATGCCGTAGCTTACAAACATGGCGACGTAAAAATATCCCGGCTCTATCTCGAACTGGAAGTTGCAGTACGGGCAGTTCGCATGTGATTTTTGGCCTACGAAGCCGAGGCCGGTGTTTACAAACATGTCCCCTTTGCGGCATTTCGGGCATTTGGCATGTAATGCCGCGCTAAATTCTGAGATGGGCGTTATGGTTTTTTCGGTGTCAGGCGTTGTCATGGCTTTGGGTTTTTTAAAGTATTTTTTCTGAAATCTTCGGGTGTCAGGCCCGTATATTTTTTGAAGAATTTGGTGAAATAAGAGTTGTCGTTAAAGTTAAGGCGGTAGCCTATTTCGGCAGCCGTCAGGTCGAGGTTGATCAGCAGCCTTTTTATCTCCAGTAATACCCTGTTACGGATAACATCGCCTGCCGGCATACCAAGCATGTCGTTACAAAGGGCGTTCAAATGATTGGGAGTTATATATAACAATTGAGCATAATCCTTTGGCAGTCGCAGCGTGGCAAAGTTTTCTTCTATCAGCAGCCTGAAATTTTTGAGCAGGGTATAATTATAGGCCGATGGCTGTTTTTGCTCAGGTGCTGCATTCTTCCTGTTTATAAGGATAAATACCTGTAACAGCAGGGTCCTGATCATATCCACACCCATAGCGGCAGGATGTTCACTTTCGGCAATGATATTTTCAAATAAACAGATTACTTGCGGGCGGATATCGTCCGTCAGTTCAATTACCTGGTCGTCGGCATTTCCGCTAAAAAATGCGAAGTGCTGCAGGTAATCATTGAGCAGCAGGAACGATTGAAAAAAGGCTTCGGAAAAATGGACCACGTAGCCGTCAACATCGCCTTCAAAGGTCCAGGAATGCACCTGCCCGGGCACCATAAAATAGATCTGGTGTGGCTCAACTTTAAACCATTTAAAGTCGATAGCATGAGTGCCGCCGCCTTTGGTAAATAACACCAAATGGTAAAAACTGTGTTTATGAGGAAAGTGAAGATCGGTGTGTTTTTCCAGGTAGGTGCCAAAACGGCTTACGAGCATGTCTTCCTGCTGAAAATCAGACAGTTTGCAAATGTCATATACAGGGAATGTGCTTTTCATCTTTGCTACACAAAGGTAAACGTAAAGTACAACCGCACGTAGTATTTATCGTGTCCTTAATGGTACTTTTTACTGATTGTTATGAAATATGGAAGAAAATGCCTTTAAAAAAATAATCCCCCGCCGGGAGGCGGGGGATATAGTGGTCCGTCTTACTCGCTAATTCGGACCAAACCTAAACCTTATCGTTGCAAATTTGTGAAATTTTTATGAATAACGGATGAAATTTTTTCAAAAATCTATGCGGAAATAATTCACATATTTACAAAAACGTAACCGAATGTTAATAAATAAACCGGACAGCCTCATTTTTGATATGGATGGCACACTTTGGGACGCTGTGGATACTTACGCCGAATCGTGGAACATTGTGTTTCAACAACTTGGAATAGACATGTTTGTGAGGCGCGACGACCTTGCAAAGATGGTAGGATGGGAGGGCAAAAAGGTACATGCGGTACTTATGCCCGACTTTGACGAAGAAAAACGACAGGGTATTTATGCAAAGGTGAATGAATTACGCCGCGAGCTGTTGCCGAAAAATGGCGGTGTATTGTACGGAGGTGTAAAAGACGGATTAAAGCAGCTCGCCGGAAAGTACCAGCTGTATATTGTTAGCAATTGCGCAGTAGGTATTATTCGTTTATTTATGGATTGGGCCGGTATAAGCGAAAATATTGTAGATGAGATAGCGTATGGTACCAATTACATGCCCAAACATTACAATATTAAACAACTTATCGAGCGTCATCATCTTAAAACCCCCGTTTATGTTGGCGATACCGAAGGCGACGGAGAACAAAGCAGGCTGGCAGGCATCCCGTTTGTATTCGTAAGTTATGGTTTTGGCAATACAAACGATCACGACGTTCGGTTTGATAACTTCACTGATTTGACAAACTACTTTATGGGCCTGTAAACCATTCAGGCAAGCGGCAGGGTAAAACTGAAAACCGAACCCTTGCCTTCTTCGCTTTGTACGCTTATTTGGCCTTTGTGCCGGTGGATGATCTCGCTTGAAAGATACAGGCCTATGCCAAAACCGGCAATGTGTTTCATATCATCATCTTCGACACGATAGAAACGCTGGAATATCTTTTCCTGGTCTTTGGGTTTTATCCCAATGCCCTGGTCAGCTACCGAAACACTCACATGGTTTTCGATAATTTCAGTCGTTAAAGCTATCGTGCTGCCTTTTGGCGAATATTTGATAGCATTGCTGATATAATTACTGATAACCTGCCCTATCTTTTCGCGGTCGGCGTTTACTTTAACCTCGCAATGTGGTGTAAATTTCAGTGAATGTGTCCCCGCAATCACCCGGTTCTCGGCAATCACATCCTGCACCAATTTGTTGATATCAAATATGTTTTTTTTCAGATGAAGCTTACCAGGTTCAATTTTCGAAAGATCGAGGAAACCGTGTATAAGGGTAGTCATTTTATTTACCTGGTTCAGCGCTTTGGTTAACGAACTGGCGACAAACGGGTCAGGCGATGCGGACAGCTTGACCTCCAACAATTGAATGTAAGCTTTAAGCGAGGTAAGCGGGGTTTTTAGCTCGTGGCTTGCCATAGCTATAAAATCATTTTTCCTTTCCTCGTCGCGCTTGCTTTCCGTTACATCTACAATGGTACCCAGCATTCTTTCGGGCTGGTTCTTATCGTTGAACAGCACCATGCCCTTGGTGCGTATCCATCGCATAGATTCATCCGGCCAAAAAATGCGTACTTCGTATTCGTATTGACCGCTTACCAGCGCGCGGTTATATGCAGTTAAAACAATATTTTGCATATCGTCTGGGTGTACCTGGTTGCGTATATAGGAGAGAGATATCTCCGCATTGGGCTGATGCCCGAAAATAGTCACCATCTGCGGCGAAAAAGAGAAATCGGCTGTTTTAATATCAAGCACCCAAAAAGCAATGCCGGTAGCGTCGGCTGCCATCAATAACCGGTTCTCGCTTTCGATGGCGGCCTGTTTTGCTTTTACTTCGCCGGTAATATCAACAACGGTATTCAGTATATAAGCAACCTTGCCTTCCGAACAGTGTATTGGTATGTTGGAACACGACCAGTAATGTTCAGACAATTTTTTTGTTACCGTGTCCTGTATATCGAACCGGTAAACCGGCACGTCGATCTTTACGCCCGTTTCTATAACTTTAGTGAATACTTTCCGGGCAGTATTTTCATCATTCGGGTCGTCGCCAGTATCAGGAAAAACTTCAAAAAAACCGTTTCCGACAACATCTTCACGCTGTACTGAAGTGATCTGCAAATAAGCGTCGCTAACCGCAGCAATAGTAAAGCGGGGCGCATCGGCCTTAACCAAAAGCGATCCCGGCGATTTTTCAAATAACAGTTGAAAGAGACCTTCGTTAAGGTTGTCGGTAGAGGTATCGGCCATGATATTGGTGCGAAAATCTAAATCAAAGTAAATAATTTTAATCGGTAACGAAAACTTGTTTTTATAATTAAAAGTGGGTAGCCACTAGAGCCTTTTTTAGTACCCCCGTATTTTCTTTTAACGGGCTCAATTGCTTTTGGTTATCGTTTTAATAAAAAATATATATTAGTATGAAACATGTAAGTGTGCCAAAACATATTTACTTTGTTGCTGTTAAAGCCTCATAGTTCAGCCGAAAAATTTGAATATCAGCCGAAAAAACGATCAACCTTAATTATTGTTCGCAATGACCAGGGAAAGAAAAATTAAAAACACAGACACGAGTTACAAAACGTTACCAAAAGTACCGTCCGGAATATCAGGCCTTGACGAAATAACCATGGGCGGTTTCCCAAAGGGACGTCCAACATTAATTTGTGGCGACGCCGGGTGCGGTAAAACCCTTATGTGCGTAGAGTTTATTGTAAAAGGCGCGACGTTGTATAACGAGCCGGGAGTATTTATGGCGTTTGAAGAGAGCCGTGAAGACCTGGCTATGAATGTGGCTTCGCTGGGTTTTGACATCGAGCGACTGCAAAAGGATAATAAGATAAAAGTAGATCATGTCCGTATCGAGCGCGAAGAAATAGAAGAAACCGGGGAGTACAACCTTGACGGAATATTTATCCGCCTGGGTTATGCAATAGACAGCATTGGCGCTAAGCGTGTGGTACTCGACACCATTGAAAACCTTTTCTCGGGATTAGAGAATGAAAGCATAGTGCGGTCAGAGTTGCGCAGGTTATTTGGATGGCTGAAGGAAAAAGGCGTTACCGCATTGATAACCGGCGAAAAAGGCAACGGCATGTTTACCCGCCAGGGGCTTGAAGAATATGTGTCGGATTGCGTTATCTTTCTCGATCACCGGATCATAGACCAGGTATCTACACGGCGCCTGCGTATCGTAAAATATCGCGGGTCGGTACATGGCACCAACGAATACCCCTTCCTTATCGACGAGGACGGTATATCGGTTTTGCCTATTACCTCGCTCAGCCTGAATAAACAGGTATCGTCGGAAAGAGTGTCGTCGGGCATTCCTGCATTGGACAAAATGATGGGTGGCAAGGGTTTTTATAAGGGTGGCAGCGTGCTGGTATCGGGTACCGCGGGCACCGGCAAAACCAGTATCGCCGCTTACTTTGCTAACCAGGTATGTAACGAAGGGAAAAAATGCATCTATTTCGCTTTTGAGGAATCGCCACGGCAGATCATACGTAATATGAAGTCGATCAATCTTAACCTCGAAAAGCATATCAATAAAGGGTTGTTACAGTTTAGCGCGTCACGACCTACATTATACGGGCTGGAGATGCACCTGGTATCTATTTATAAGGCTATTAAGGCATTTAAGCCTGATGTGGTGATACTCGACCCGATAACTAACCTGATCACCATCGGCGCCATGAGCGAAGTGAAATCCATGCTGATAAGGCTGATCGACTTTTTACAGGATGAACAGATAACGGTAATGTTTACCGCACTCACTTTAAATCCGGCAGTAAGCGATCAGACAGACGAAGGTGTTTCATCGCTGGTGGACACCTGGTTGCTGGTTAGGGATATTGAATCAAATGGCGAACGGAACCGCGGGTTATACGTGATAAAGTCGCGCGGAATGAAACATTCCAACCAGGTCCGTGAATTTATTATTACGGATAACGGCCTCGACCTGGTTGACGTCTACCTCGGTCCTGACGGCGTATTGATAGGTTCGGCGCGCGAAGCCAGGAAAATTGAAGAGCAAACCGGGTTCGCGTTGCGCGATTATGCCGTTAATGCTAAAGACAGGGAAATAAACAGGCAGCGTAAAACATTAGAAGCAAAAATTTCGAGCCTGAAAAATGAATTTGAATCGACCGAAGAGCAGTTGAACCGGATATATAACGAAGAATTATTGCGTAAACAGGTGCTGGAAAAAACGCGCGAACAGATGACCAGGATGAGGCGGGGAGATGAAAATGGGGCTGCACCTAAAACTCCGAAGAATAAAAAATGAAAAGTGAAAAAAAGTGGGAACTGAGGCTGTATGTCGCCGGTAAAACGGAACGTTCGGTAACAGCCCTCCGTAACCTGCAAAAATATTGCGAGGAACACCTTAAGGGCCAGTATAAAATTGAAGTGGTCGATCTGCTGGAAAAACCACAACTGGCAGAGGGCGACCAGATACTTGCTGTGCCTACGCTGGTACGAAAAGTTCCGGAACCGATCCGGAAAATAATAGGCGACCTTTCGAACGAGGAAAAAGTACTGGTCGGGTTAAACATTATCCCAGCTTAACGCTTATACAATCTGATGAAGAAAGCTGCCACTGAGTCTGATTGGGGAAAAGAAGAAGAACGACCTTTTGTGTTACGCTTGTATGTGGCAGGTTCGTCGCCGAATTCTGTGCGGGCCATAACTAATTTAAAAGCCATCTGCGAAAAGTACCTTGAGGGAAATTATGAACTGGAAATTATCGACGTTCATCAGCAGGTTCAAAAGGCCGGAGACCGCCAGCTTATCGCACTCCCTATGCTGCTTAAGGAGTCGCCGGGGATGGAAAGAAGGCTGATAGGCGATATGTCGGACACTAAAAAGGTTTTAAAAGGATTAGGAATAAAAGAGACAGGCGTTTAAATGGAAACGACAAAGTCATACGAGCAATTACTGGATGAAAATCGGGAGCTTAGTTTCAAACTGGAGGAAGCTAATGATACCATCGAAGCTATTCGTACCGGGCAGGTCGACGCTATTGTAGTAAACGGCCCTGCCGGGCACAAAGTATACTCTTTAAAGACAGCCGATCATACCTACCGGGTTTTTATAGAGAAGATGAGCGAAGGCGCGGTTACCATTGACAGGGCGGGGACCATTATTTATAGCAACACCCGTTTTGCTGCAATGATAGGCCTGCCTTTAGAGAAGGTGATAGGGGTTGCCTTCGATACCTTTATACCTAAAGAAGCCTGGAATGATTACCTGGCGCTTATTAAAAAAGGCTGGAAGGATGATATAAAGCATGAACTTACGCTTGTAAACTACAATAATGGCCCCACGCCATGCCTTTTCTCATGCAATGTGCTCGAAATGGACGACGGGGTGGTGGCCCTCAGCCTGATCATTACCGACCTTACCCAGCAAAAAGAGATACAGCAGCAGCTGAAATCTCAGAACAGACAGTTAGAAGCTGCCCGCGATGAAACCAAGCGCATGAACGACCAACTGGAGGAAACGGTTAAGGTGCGTACCGCCGACCTGCACAACAGCAGGGAGCATTTTAAACTGCTGGCCAACAACGTTACTCAAATGGCCTGGACCAACCTGCCAAATGGTGAGGTGAATTTTTACAACAATCGTTGGTATGCTTACACCGGTTTGAGTTTTGAAGAAACTAAGCAATGGGGATGGAAAGCGGTAGTGCACCCTGATGATCTGCCTAATACGATGGAAAAGTATTTAACGTCGTTAAAAACCGGGGAGATATTCGAAGCGGAAAATCGTTATAAGCGGTACGACGGTTCGTACCGCTGGCATTTAAATCGGGCACTTCCCCAGCGCGACGAGAATAACGAAATTGTTTTCTGGATAGGCACAGCAACGGATATTGAAGACCAGAAAAAAGAACTGGAAAAAAAGGATGAATTTATCGGCGTAGCCAGCCATGAGTTGAAAACACCTTTAACAAGTTTAAAAGGTTACCTTCAGTTAATGAAAATGCAGGTAAAAGACAATTTTCCGCCGGCATTTCCTACGTATCTTGATAAAGCAAACGCTGTTGCAAATAAGCTGCAGCACCTGGTAGACGACCTGCTTGATGTAAGCAAAATAAACGCCGGCAGGCTTGATTACAGGATGGATACCGTAAACCTGAGAACAATTGTAGACGAATGCGCTGATAGTTCGGTACATGTCTATAATGGCTTTGAATTTGAAATAGATAACGGAGAAGACTACTTAGTAAAGGCAAACCCCGAACGCTTGGAACAGGTTATTACCAACCTGGTTAATAATGCGGTGAAATATTCAAAGAAAGATAAACGGATTATTATCAAAACTCAAAAGAACGGCGATAAGGTGCGCGTTTCTGTGACCGACTTCGGCATTGGCCTTAATGAGGACCAGAAGAAAAAGATATTTGAACGTTTTTACCGTATCGAAGATAAAAAATACATGACCAGCGGCCTGGGTATGGGGCTTTATATCTCATCACAGATAATGGATACCCATAAGGGAACTATCGGTGTAGAAAGTGAACCAGGCAAAGGGTCGACATTCTATTTTGAGTTACCGCTGGAAAAATAAGCTTTCCCATACTTTACATTTCACGATGTTTTAGTAAATATGTATTTAACAATATTTACGCTATGAAACGTCAGGCCTCTTTTGTCTTTTTAACTTTCGTATTTTTTGTATCGGTTTACCCGGCCGGTGCCCAAACCTACAAGCCGCCTGTTTTTACCGATGCCGGCCGCCTCAAAAAGATAGAGGAAACGTTCTCGGTTATCGATAAGATCTACAAGGATTATGCGGAACAAAATCATTTTCCGGGCCTGGTGTACGGTATCGTAACCGATGGTAAACTGGTACATACGGGCGGTGTTGGCTACAGCAGGATCACTGATAAAACTGAAGCAACTTCAAAATCAGCTTTTAGGATAGCATCTATGAGCAAAAGCTTTACAGCAATGGCCATTCTGAAGCTGCGCGATGAAGGCAGGCTGCGGCTGGACGATCCCATTTCCCTATATATCCCCGAAGCAAAAAATATGAAGCGTCTTACCAAAGATGCTCCGGCTATAACTATTCGCCACCTGCTTACCCACACGGCCGGCTATCCTGAAGATAACCCCTGGGGCGACCGCCAACTGGCCAATACCGATCAGCAATTGATAGAACTCTATAGAAAAGGAATCCCATTCTCCCACGATCCAGGGCAGGAGTACGAGTACAGCAACCTGGGCTTTGCCACACTGGGCTATATCATCAAAAAAGTATCGGGTAAAACGTATGAGCAATATATCACAGAAAATATCCTTAAGCCTTTGGGGATGAACCATACTTATTATGAATATACCAAAGTGCCTGCGGAACTGCTTGCTCATGGCTACCGCTGGCTGGACGGCAAATGGGTTGAACAACCCATGCTGCACGATGGTTCTTATGGCGCTATGGGAGGGATGATCACTACGATGGAGGATTTCAGCAAGTACGTAGCCTTTCATCTTTCAGCCTGGCCGCCGCGTGATGATGTGGAGAAAGGGCCTGTCAAAAGAAGTTCGGTGCGCGAAATGCAATACCCCTGGGATATAAATGGATTTAACGCAAATTATAAAACGGCTACAGGCAGAAGCTATCCTTTTGCCTCGGCCTATTGCTATGGCCTTCGCTGGCGTAAATATATCGATGGTATGACAGCAGTGGGCCATACCGGTGGTTTGCCCGGCTTCGGTAGCGAATGGACCATTTACCCCGAATACGGCATTGGCGTTATTTGCTTTGCTAACCTTACTTACGCCAATGCCGGGAACGTGAACCTGCAGGTGGCCGATACCCTGATAAGACTCTCCGGCATAAAAATGCGCCAGTTACCGCCTTCCGATATCTTAACCAAACGGCGCGATCAATTAGTTAAACTGCTGCCCGGCTGGGATAACGCCAAAGCCAGCGGCATATTCGCCATGAATTTCTTTATGGATTATTTCCCAGATAAACTGAGAGCAGAAGCGGTCGCCGTTTTCGAAAAAGCGGGCAACATAACATCGGTAGGAGAGGTAGTGCCCGAAAACCAGTTAAGAGGTTATTTTATTATGAAAGGCGAACATGGTGACATCAAAATAAGCTTTACTTTGACGCCGGAGAACCCGCCTTTGATACAGGAATATCATATAACAAGTATCCCAAAATAGTGCATTGATTTGGTTTAGGTTGCCATAACCTTTATTTTCGCATTAATTAACTATTCAGATACCCTGTTAAATAACCACTTATGAAACGCATCTTACTATTAGTAACATTACTAACCGCAAGCCTTGCAGGTTTTTCACAAACGGCTGTTAAAGACACCGCGAAAAAAGATACTGCATGGAAGATTCATGGGCAAAATACATTCCTTCTCAACCAAAGTTCGTTTACCCACTGGGCAGCTGGCGGCGCCAATGCCTTTGCCGCCAACTTGGTTTTTGATTACGATTTCAATTACAAAAAAGATAAATGGAGTTGGGACAACAAAGTAATCGTAGGTTATGGATTGAGCAAACAGGCTGGTACAGGCTGGCGCAAAAATGATGACCGCATTATCCTGAACAGTTTATTAGGATACAAGGCAGCACAATATTGGCTGTATACTTTTTATGCCAACTTCCAAACCCAGTTTACTAAAGGTTATAACTACAATGCCGACGATACCCGCACACTTATATCCGCTCCGTTTGCACCGGCTTACCTTACTTTCGGTCCGGGTTTTGCCTATAAAAAGTCGGATAATTTCAGGGTGAACATTTCGCCGCTTGCTGCACGTATTACTATGGTAAGCAACGATTCGCTTTCAAATGCAGGATCATTCGGCGTAACCCCGGGTGATAAATCGCTGTTTGAGTTTGGTGCTTCGCTGGATGGTTATCTGAAGTTCAACCTTGCACCAAATATTTCCTTTGAGAATATCCTTAAACTGTATTCCAACTACCTGAAGCAACCGGGTAATATTTATGCCGACTATGCCGGCAATATTTTTATGAAGGTGAACAAACTGGTGACTGTCAATTTTGGGGTCGAACTGATATCCGATCCAAACGCAAAAATACCGGTTACCGAGAATGGTGTAACGGCTGAACATTCCCTGCTGCAGGTAAAACAGATATTCGGCGCTGGATTGACGTATAAGTTTTAGTCGGCTTGAACGAGCGCTGTTTGCACTGGTATCTGCGCCCTTTTGCTGATGATCATTTCGGCGATAAGCAGGTTTGGAACCCAGCATATCCATGATATTACGCGGTATGCCGTGATAAACTCGATATGGGCAATTTGCGATAGCGGCAGGTAGATGCGAAGGGTAACCGCTGCAAAAGTGAGGGCGTAATTGCGGATCATCCAGTTCTCGTGATCTTTAAATCTGCGCTTAATAATACTGGTATAGGCCATAATATCCGTAAACAACCAGCTAAGCGCCAGGCCGCTAAAACCCAGCACACAGGTTATGCCGCCAGACGCGAACATAGCGATGTAAAACCCTGCGATACTGCTTAGCATCACCGATGCTACATATATTTTTCCAATCAGCCGGTGCGCACTCAAATACCGGTTGCGAAGTTTTTGGCTGAACTGCGTCCAGCCGGTAAGCATCGCAATGCCGCCGAACGTGATGTGCATGTAAAATGCTGTATGCCATACGGCACTCGATAACAGTTCAGGTGATTTGCTTGCCCATAGGCCGTTACCGTGCATATCTACCAGGTAATAAATCGCAGGATAAAAGCCAACGCCAAGCGCACACAGGGCAAATAGTACCCACAGAAAAGTTTTATTTTTCACTGTTACGGGGTTTGGATTGGGACTATTAAAGTTATGGAAAGGTTACAAAAAAACAGCAGGGTCCCGAAGTAATTATTTTTCCGATTCGATAATATCTCCGCTGTCTGTGCGGCCTTTTTTGACGGCGATATAAACGCTGCCCCGATATAATTTAAAATCATTAAAATAGCAGGGTAGACCTTCCGAAACCTGCTCCTTGGGGCCGTCCATCACGGCATAATGCAGGTGAGGGAATATCGCGTCGCCCGAAAAACCAATGTTGCCTATTTTTTGCCCCGGCCTTACCTGTTCGCCATTCCTAACGGTCACGCTTCCTTTTTCAAGATGCAGCAAAACGCTGTACTCGCCGTTTCCGTGATCGATGATCACGTGGTTGCCCATGCCAAGCGGATCGGCATCAGCCGGGATATTGGGCGATTTGACGGCCTTCCTATTAAATTCATTGTCCGGAATATCATTTTGCGCCTCAATAATAATACCCCCCGCCGGCGCAAACACAGGTTTGCCAAAAACATACCAGTTCTCTTTTTTGAATGGATCGCTTTGGTACATATTTCCCTTTTCGTCAATATTCACCAGGTCGCACGCGTAACGGTTCGAATTGGCGGTGGTGCCTTTTTCCAGCCTTTCGGGTAACACTACGCGGAAGCGGCGGTGATGCGAGTAAAAGTCGTGCCCGTCCCAAACCAGTAACTTACCTTTCGCCGGCAGGGTAAAATTTGTTTTTGGAATATACAACCGCGGAGTTACGATCTTTTCAATCGAAACATCAACATCCATCGGTATCCTGTGCTTGTTGTTTTCCGCTTGCTGCGGCGAATCCGAATAATTGAAAAAGAACTCGTACCGCAGGAAGGTGATCTTTATATCCGGCGTCAGTGTATAAAAGGGGTTAAAAATACTGATGGTTGCTCCCGGTTTGATAATGGTGTTACCAAGCGTTTTTATTCCCGGCGATTGTCCGTTGCTGTTGATCGTCTTTTTTACGACCGTCTTAACCGAAGCATCTACTACCGACATTTCGATAGCCGCCAGCTCGAGCGTATGGGTACCTGTATTTTTAATGCTGATATCAAAGTTCAGGTACTGCCCGTACTGGTCGTGCTCAATAATTGGGTTTGCAGGCAGCATATTAATAG
The DNA here is from genome assembly GCF_035492695.1 of Mucilaginibacter sp. GTDB lineage: Bacteria > Bacteroidota > Bacteroidia > Sphingobacteriales > Sphingobacteriaceae > Mucilaginibacter. Next base: position 425,344 of record NZ_DATJJC010000007.1, read on the forward strand.
TTGCCTCGGTGGCCTGTATCGGGTTAGTAGTATCCCGTTTGGTCCCGGTGAAAACCAATAGCATGCAAAGCAATGAAATTGTTTTAAGCATAGGTTTGCCTTTTAGGAAAGTCGGCTCAACTCAAAGTTAACTATAACATTTGATGTATTTATCAATATCAAACCTAAATCACCTGGGCAAATCCGTCCGTTGGTCAACAGGAATCTACCGGTGGTCAAAAATTGTTTACCCGATGCGGCCATTGTGGTTCCTTTAAATAAAAAATCACGACAATGGAAACTACACAACGACAAACATACCTGGACTGGCTTAGGATACTGTCCATACTGGGTGTACTATTCTTTCATTCGGCAATGCCTTTTGATACCGGCGATTGGTGGCACATCAAAAACAAGGAAACCAGCAACCTGATGAGCGAGGTAGTATTTTTTATGCATTTGGTGCGTATGCCCCTGCTGTTCTTTATATCAGGCACGGTAAGTTATTACATGATGCAAAAACGCAGCAGCCTAAACTTTATCGGCTTGCGGTTTCGCCGGCTGTTTATCCCGCTGCTGGTCGGAATGTTCATCGTAGTACCACCGCAGATATATATGGAGCGTGTGGCCAATGGTTTCAAAGGTAGTTTTTGGGATTTTTACCCAAGCGTATTCAATTTTGTGCCTTACCCCAAAGGCAGCTTTAGCTGGCACCACCTGTGGTTCATCGCTTACCTGTTTATCTACGACCTGGTGTTTGCGCCGGTATTTGCCTGGCTGGTATCGCCTACAAGCGAAGGTTTCAGAAACAAACTTGCCGTATTGGCCAGCGGAAAACTGGTTTACCTGCTGGCCCTGCCCGGCATTATCTGGTATGCACTTTTAAGCTGGAAACTGCCTGAAACCAACGACCTGGCGCACGATGGCTGCTATTTTGTTTACTGGCTTTTATTTGTACTGGTTGGTTTCTTCTGCATCCTTCAGCCTAAACTGATGGACAGCCTTGAGCGTAACCGCCGTTTTGCGCTAACCATAGGTTTCTTAAGCTTTATGCTGATGAACTACTTGCGATGGAACAAAATTGAACCAGATAATATAAACTGGCATTTCACCAGTGAGTTTGCTTATGCCACTTTCAGGGGTATGCGGGCCGTTATCGGCTGGGGATGGGTGCTTGCATTGGTTGGTTACGGCAAACACTATCTAAACTACAAGCACAAGGTGCTCAATTACCTTAACCAGGCTGTGTACCCTTTCTACATCCTGCATCAAACCGCTATGGTTATAATAGCTTATTATGTGGTACAGGCGCCTAACGAAAGCATCTTGTCTAAATACATTTTCCTGGCGGCGGCTACCTTCTTCGTTTCGGTGCTCATTTATCACCTGCTTATCCGTCCGTATGCATTGATGCGGTTCCTGTTCGGTATGAAACCTAAGGATAAGCCAAAGCCGGTAATGCATGTTGAACCGGAAGAAATAAAAACGGTAGTGGTGCTATCGGCATAAGTTTTAACCACTCTGGCTCCTTCGTCGGCACCTGTCCCTAAATTTAGGGAGAGGGTGGGGTGGGGGTAAAATAAACGGCGTTTTTAATCATATTTGTACTATTAATGAAATTCTTCAGAAAATATATCTTCCCCGCCCTGTATGGCCTGCTGATCTACTTTACGGTAAGGGTGCTGCACGACACGGTTATAGGCGAGCGGTTTTGGAAGCGCGACTGGGCATTGAACGAATTTGAAATGGCCTGCAGCATAGTGGTGGGCTACCTGGGAATAGCCCTTTTCGACTGGCTCTTCAGGTTTTACGACAGGCGCTGGCCGGTGCAGTTTTGTTACCAGGGTGTAGTGCGCGAGTTGCTGATCATGGTGGGGGTCAACCTGCTGCTGGTGAATGCGATACTTACGCCCATGGCGGCTTTTACAGACGACGGGCTTTCCCTGGCGGATATCGTAGATATCAATGTAGTGCCCACGCTTTATGTAATAGTTTATTATGGCATAGCGCGTACAAGCACTTACCTGCGGGCCTATGTAGATAATAAAGTGCAACTGGAAAAAATAACCAATGAGCACCTGCAAACCGAACTGAAATTTTTGAAGGCACAATATCACCCTCATTTCCTGTTCAATGCTCTCAATACCATTTATTTCCAGATGGACGAGGACCATGAAGGCGCCAAGCGCAGCATCGAGAAGTTTTCGGAGCTGCTGCGCTATCAATTGTACGACCAGCAGCAACAGGTACCGGTAATGCAGGAGATAGAATACCTGCAAACTTTTATTGAACTGCAAAAAATACGCAGCACAGATAAATTAAAACTCAATGTTGATTTTGGAACAGGACTGAACGGGCAATTGGTTTACCCCTTATTATTCCTCCCTTTAGTCGAAAATGCTTTCAAATATGTAGGCGGGGATTATCATCTGGATATAGAAGCCAAAGTTGAGGGCGAAAATATCAGGTTCAGGGTTGAAAATTCGGTCCCGAATATTAAACCAGCAGCAACACAAACAAGCGGCATAGGATTGGAGAATTTAAGGCGCCGGCTCGACCTGCTATACCCCGGTAAGCATTCACTGGTAATAGAAAATGGGAATGGTAGTTTTAAGGCCGAAATGAAAATACAATATGAGCACTAAGATAAGCTGCATCATTACCGACGACGAACCATTTGCACGCAAGGGCTTACAAGGTTATATAGAAAAGATCGGCTTTTTTGACCTGCAGGGCGTTTGTGAAGACGCCCTGCAATTGGGAGATGTATTGCAAAAGCAGCCGGTCGACCTGCTTTTTCTCGACATACAGATGCCGCATATTACCGGGGTCGAGTTCCTGCGTGCTATCAAAAATCCGCCTAAAGTTATTTTCACCACAGCTTATACGCAATATGCCATTGAAGGCTTTGAGCTGGATGTGATGGACTATTTGCTGAAACCCATCCCTTACGAACGTTTCCTGAAAGCGGCCTGGAAAGCACGGGATTATTTCGCTTTGCGCGAACAGCCGGATAATGCAGCACCCTATATTTTTGTAAAATCCAACGGCAAGCTGGAGAAGATAAATTTTGATGAGATACTGTTCATCGAGGGTATGGAAAATTACGTGGCCATTTATGTCGATAATAAAAAAATAGTCACGCACACTACGATCAAATCTCTGCTTGAGAAATTGCCCGCTAAACAATTTATTCAAACGCATAAATCGTACGTCGTGGCTATCGATAAGATAGGCACTATAGAAGGCAATACCCTGCATATCCGCGATTACAAAGTACCGATGAGCAAGTATTTGAGGGAAGAGGTTTTGGGGCAGATAGTGCGCTAATAGAAACCATTGTCATTTCGACGAAGAACGAGGAGAAATCTTATAAAAGAGACACGTCCGCCTGCACATCGGCTAAGATTTCTCTCTATCGTTCGATGACAAGTTTATTAGTGATTTGCCGCCACCCCAAATAAAACATCGGCAGCGCCATACACAAGTCAGCAGCATGGGCTATCATTTCGGTACGTGTAATGCGTGAAGCCGGGAACAATACACCGCTTAACGCGATCATTATTCCAACCCATGTGGGCGCCTTTTTCGTTGCAGTCAATACGATACCCACCACCAGTAAACTGACCGGAAATGCCGGTCCGCCAATCCAGAAAACAACATTGTCAAACACTGGGTAATCCGCAAATGTTTCCAGCATTTGTTTATGCGGGATATGGAACGTAAGCGTGAAAATATCGCGTAAAGCAAAACCTGCCCCGCCGCAAAGGCATCCGTACACGGCGATAAAGAATCCCCAAACGGCATAACGGGGCGTTTTGTCTTTTAACAGATCGAACAAGGCCGCAAAGGCGAACACCCAAAATACGCTGCCAACAATAAGCAGGATGCCCGAGGTAACCGTATATTCAGTGTATTGCCCGGTTGTATGCCAGAAAAAGCTGGAAAGTCCATAAAAAAGCGGTGCCAAAATAAGCGCGGCTCCGTAAAGTCTTGTTCTCATGCTATAAGTTTTGGTGTAGTTGTGACTACGCTAAACTTAAGCAGGTTACAATAACAGGTTATTTAGCGTTAACTCTTTTCACCTCCTCAACTCCCTTCGCGGTTTGCCCTTTGATGTTATGGATGTCAGCCCTTTTTACATCGTCTAAAATGAAAGCCGGGCGGGCATCCTCATCCAAATAGCTAACCTCAACATCTCTTAACTTGATACCCGATACGTGGCGTATATAAAAACCATATGCAGGTATCGGGCCGAACATACCCGGCTCGGGGTAATTCTTTTCCTGCTCTGGTACAGGTTTATCATAGGCCTTGCCGCCGCCTTTATAGTAGATGCGGATATTATTGAGATCTATCTCTTTAATGTCGTGCCGCGGTATGCCGGTTATCTGGCAGCCGAAATCCGGGTCGGCATTGAAAACCCGGACGTTACTGATAGTCACCCGGCGCAGTTCGCCGACCGGAGTGCTCTGCGGACCGCGCATACGGGCACCAAGCCGCAGGAAAATAGGGGAGTTCACAATATCGCGCATAGTGATATTGCTGATGGATACATCTTCCAGCAAAGCGCCGTCTACCGTTTCCAGCGCAAGGCCACGGCAGTAATCGAATGTGCAGTTGGAGATCACCACATTTTTAAAGCCACCGTTCGATTCGGTGCCGAACTTAATGCGCCCCGTCGGATGCAGGCCATATTCGGGCTGCGAAGTACGTTTGTAAGTGCCGTCCAAAAACGAGCCTTCATCGTAACCGCTTACCTGGCAATTAGTGATGGTCACATTTTCCGTAGCCCTGGCAAAACCCAAAGCAAAGGTGCTTTTCAGGCAGATGCCATCGTCATAAGGCGAGTTAACACTGCAATTGGAAACATGTACATTGCGGCAGCAATCAATGTCCATCCCATCGCGGTTGGTATCCATTTTAAGGTTGTCAACGGTCAGGTTATCAACACCTGTTGCCAGTATCGCAAACCAGCCGCCGTGCGCAAAGATTACATCCCGGATAATAATATTGCGGCATTTGTAAAGCGTAAGCGCCTTATTGGCTATCGGGCTGTCCTTTTTATAGTCCCTCAGCAGGCCCTTGCCATAGATGGTGCCGGGCCCGAGTATGGAAACATCATGCACATCCTCACCCCAAATCAGCGAGTTATGAAAATGGCTGTGCCCGTAATCCTGGTAGGTGGTATTCACCGTTTGTTCCTCGTGGTCGTAAACATCCGCATCACTGGCTATAATGGTCGCGCCCTGGTCAATGTAAAGGCTGATATTGCTTTTCAGATGGATAGATCCGCTCAAGTAATTTCCGGCCGGCAAATAAACCGTACCACCGCCATTACTTGCTGCCGCATCGATGGCCTTGTTAATGGCTTTGGAGTCGAGATTTTTACCGTCGCCTATAGCGCCAAATGTTTTGACATTGTAGACGTCGTTTTTTGTCTGAGAGAAAGCGCTTGCCGATATAAAAAGCACCACAAAAGTAAAGGTTATCCGTTTCATTATTTACTGTTTTTCGTTGGTTTTGTGTTAGCAGTTTCCCATGCAGTGTGGATAGCATCCTCCAGCATGTCCCGCCGTACTTTACTTAGTTCTACAAAGGTGGCTCCGCCCAATCCCCATTTATTAGGCACAGGATAAAATATAGCAGGATCGAACGATTGGAAAACCGACTGGTCTATCGGCGTAAGCTTTACCATCATGCGGTTTTCAGCGGGCCACAACGTTGCAAACACCCGCTTCTTTTTTATCCTGAATGCCGGTCGGCCAAAGTGGTCGAACTCTTCCGCGTTGGGTTGGGAAAGTGCTATCTCGCTGGCTTGTTCGATATTAACCATTGCTTATTTTTTTGAGGTCAACGCCATTTTTATACCAAGACCAATGAACATTAGTCCCGTTACTTTTTCCTGTATCAGCCAAACTTTTGGATTTCGTTTAAAAAAGTCGCCGGTCCGTCCTAAAATAAAAGCAAGCAGGAATAGCACCAGCGTACCCTGCACGTTGAACCATAAACCAAGCATGCCCAGCTGAAATTTAAAGTAATGCGACGCCGGATCAATAAATTGAGGCAGGAAGGACAGGAAAAAAATGGCCACTTTAGGATTCAGCGCATCGGTAATAAAGCCCTGTTTAAAATGCTTCCAGTTGCTGCTGCCCCGGGGCGTGATCTTAGTATCAGTATCCGGTTTGGTGATTAACGCTTTTACGCCGAGAAAGATCAAATATGCCGCTCCTGCAAATTTGATCAAACTGAACAGGTACGCTGATTTTGCAATGATAAGCGACAAGCCAAAAACCGCTGCCGAGATATGAACAAAACAACCGCAGAATATTCCCAAAGCCGATATCATGCCTGCCTTTACACCTTTCGAAATACTCCGCGAGGCAACGAACAGGACGTCGTTGCCGGGTGTAATGTTAACTAATAGTGTAACGGTGAAAAATAACCAGGCGTTTTGAATGTGGAACATGTTCAGTCATATTTTTTATAAAAATAGTTATCTGAACAATAGGATGTATTTAAGAATATCTTTTTAAAATATCGGTTAGCGCATCTATATTAAAAGGTTTTTCGAGATAAGCGTTGGCGCCGCATTTTTCTGCAAGACCTTTTAAATGAGGCACAGCGGAAATTAGGACTACCGGGATATCACGGGTTGTTTTATCCGCCTTTAGTTTTATTATCAGGTCGCTGCCCCGTACGCCAAGTAATAGCTCGTCCATTAATATAAGGTCGGGCTTTATGGTATCAAGTGCTGACAAGGACGACCCATCTGAGCAAGGTATTGCCTCATGTCCTTCATCCTGTAAAATATAATCCAGCACCTCTTTGATGTCCAGGTTATCTTCGATCACTAAAATTCTCAATAGTTTCCTCTTGATTAAAAATTTATATTAGAAACTAAAAATACACATTTCTAATATATTTTCAATAAAGATATGAAAGCAATTTTGGATTAATTCTGAATTATTTTTGTTGCAGTCATGAACAGGCGTCATTAACCAATAGGTAACGCCGCGGACTTTGATTGATAACTAAAATCTGTTGATATTTGTATCGTATTTTTCGAACATAAATAGCCGGGCATGTCTGAATCACCTAACGGAAACGTTACTTCACAAACCACTGACGGGGTAACTACCATTTCTTTTTTTCATCCCGCACAGAACTCGTTGCCGGCTGATCTGTTGAGCCGGTTAGCTTCAGAAATTGAAAAGTCCGGAAAAAGTCCGGATACACGTGTTATAGTACTTAAAAGTGAAGGCGAGCGTACTTTTTGCGCAGGTGCAAGTTTCGATGAGCTTTTACAAATAAGGGATAAGGAATCAGGTACGCAATTCTTTTCCGGCTTCGTTAATGTTATTAATGCCTGCCGTAAATCTGAAAAGATTATTATCGCCCGTGTACAGGGAAAAGCTGTTGGCGGGGGAGTGGGTTTAGCCGCCGCCGCTGATTATTGCATAGCTACTGAAGCTGCTTCTGTCAAATTGAGCGAACTGGCCATAGGGATAGGTCCGTTTGTTATTTCTCCCGCAGTAATTCGTAAAATTGGCCTGCCCGCATTTTCACAACTTACCATTCGTGCGGCCGATTTTCAAACGGCGCAATGGGCAAAGGAGAAAGGGCTTTATAATGAAGTATATGCGGATATCCCCGCTCTTGATGAGGCGGTAGATGCTTTAGCGGCCAGGTTGGCCTCATACCATCCCGATGCGCTTGCCGGCTTGAAAGAAATATTATGGGAGGGCACTGAAGACTGGGACCAAGTACTTGCTGAACGTGCGGCTATCAGCGGCGAACTGGTGCTTTCGGAGTTTACACAGCAAGCGCTAAATAACTTCCTTACCGGGAAGCGATGAAATAATCGTTACCTGCTTTCTACCGATCTGCAGGCTTGTTTTGTCTTTAACTGTAGATTTAATATCTTGTTTCTTTATAGTAAAATTGAAATGAAACCCCACCGGGTTTATATCGTTATAAAGTAAAAAAACTTACACGCCGATTAATGTCCGATCCTCATAAAAATGGAGTAATAACTATAATTAGCGTAGTTACGATAATTGCCGGCGTTATTGTGATGTCCGGGTGGATATTTCATGTGCCGGTACTTAAGGAAATTGTACCTGGATTTGTGCCAATGGTATTTAACGCCGCATTGTGCTTCGTTTTCTTTGGCGGGGCCTTACTTGCCCGGCAAAGCACCAGGGTAACCAGCAGTAAAACGGTTTTTTTTATTTCATCGGCAGCCGGTGCGCTGGTGGGGATAATAACCCTGCTGCAATTCCTTTTTCACTTTAATTCAGGCATCGATGAACTATTTATAAACGATCCGGAGAAAATATCGGCTAACCACCTGTATCCCGGTCGCATGGCCTATAACGCGGCTGTCAATTTTACGCTGCTTGGCATTGGTTTTTTGCTGCTCTCGGCAAAGGGAAGAATTTCCAATTTACTTGCCCAATATTTCTTTCATGCGGTCAGCATACTTTCCGCCATTGCTCTGATAGGTTATTTATACGGCGTGTCGCTGTTTAATACGCTGCTGTATGTAAGTTCCATGGCCACACATACAGCCATCCTATTCCTTATTTTATCAATTGCCGCGGCTATGTTAAATCCATCGTTGGGTATTGCCCGGTTATTTACTGGTAAACAGATAGGTAACCAGCTGGCCCGCAGGCTTTTCAGTATGATAATCATAATGGTGCTTGTGTTTGGTTCTTTAAGGGTTCAAACTCAACACTATCGAATATTTGCATTGGATTTAGGCATTTCGTTGCTGGCTGTCTGTTTCCTGCTGGTCAGCATGATTATTTTATGGAGCACGGCCAACTGGCTGAACAAGATCGACACCAAACGTTCGGACGCTGAGGCTGAAGTGAAATTAATGAACGCCGGACTGGAGCAAAGGGTAGCCGAGCGCTCGGCCGAAATTATAAGGAGTGAGGAAAAGTACCGGTCGCTTATCGAACAGGCCTCAGACGCTATTTACGTGCTTGATTTTGGTATGAACTTTACCGAAGTAAATGCCAGCATGTGTAAAATGACGGGCTACACGCGGGAAGAACTGCTGCAAATGAACGTTGTTGCCATTATCGATCCCGAAGAATTGAAAACGGACCCGCTGACCACATCACCGGATATAGCGGGCCAGTCAATTGTTCGCGAACGAAGGTTTATGCGCAAGGACAGATCGGTTTTTACCGTTGAGATCAATGTCAAAAAATTTTTGGACAACAGGATATTGGTTATGGCGCGCGATATTTCGGAACGAAAACGCATAGAAAGCGAATTAAAGGAAGCCGAACTGAAATTCAGAACGATAGCCGAAAGGTCGATAGTGGGCGTATACATTGTGCAAAATGGAAAATTCATTTATGTAAACCCACGTTTTGCGGGGATATTTGGCTACGAGCCTGCCGAACTGACCAACACAGTACCTGTAGAGGCTATAATACACAAAAGCCACAGGCACATTACAACTGAAAATGTAAGGCGGAGAATGGAGGGAGAGGCAGAAAGTGTGCACTACGAGGTGATGGGTCTGAAAAAGGACGGCACAACCAATTGGGTGGAATTTTATGGTACCAGGGCAACCTTGGGCGGAGTACCAACCATCATCGGATCGATGGTTGATGGAACCGAACGTAAGCAAGCCGAAGAAGAGCTCAAAACATCGGAACAGAAATACAAATTGCTTTTTGAGAGTAACCCCCTTCCGCTTTGGATGATAGCTAAGGACGATCTGTCTGTCATTGCCGTTAATGAAGCTGCCGCCCGGTTGTATGGTTACACCAGGGACGAATTATTGACAATGAACGTGAAAGCTTTGCGTGCCGAAGAGGACAGGGACAAGCAGCTTGAAGGCTATAGGGAAGAACTAAAAAGTTCGGCTGATGGACGCGTTATCCGGCATTTGAAAAAAGACGGGACTTTGATGTATGTGCAGATAACGGCTCACGATATCATATTTGATGGCCGGCCCGTGCGGCTTTCGCTCACAAATGATATAACCGAAAAATTACTGGCCGAAGAAGCGTTGAAAACATCAGAGGCTAACCTGCAAACTATCCTGAATACTACCGATACCGCTTATGCCATGTTCGACACGCAGTTGAAGGTGCTGGCATTTAATCAGAAAGCTATAGAATTTGTTATTGCGCAATACAATCATGTGCCGGAAAAAGGAGATAACCTGGCCGATTTTTTCCGCCGGGAACGATTACCACAATTTACCGAATTCCTGAAGCGGGTGTCGCAGGGGCAGCACATCAATTATGAAAGCGATTATCCTGAAAAATCGGGCGGCAGAGTATGGTACGACGTCAGGCTATCGCCCATCACCAACAAGCAAAATGAGGTGTTGGGTACCCTGATGGCTCTTTATGACATTACCGAAAGAAAGGCGTACGAACAAAATTTACAGGAGGCCTACGACAGCATCCAAAACCATATCGAAAGCATCAAAGGCATGGCCTGGAAGCAATCGCACCTGATACGCAGTCCGGTGGCTAACCTGCAGGCGCTGGCCAAAATGTTAAAGGATCACCCGACAGACGCGGAAGTGCTCGCCCACCTGCAAGCCGAAGTTGACAGGCTTGATGAGATCATCCACGAGATGGCCAAAGAAGCAGCAGCCCATAATGTATAAAAAAAGCCCGGCAGGAGAAGAGCTTCCGGGTGGTGATATTTAGGGTGATTATCACTATTTTGTAATTGAGGGTAAACTGATTGCATTAACGGGACGCGATAGTCAATCGGCCTTTTTATTGGCTATTGAAAAGATTAGCTTAACCGACCACCCACTAACGGTTTTATTGTAGAATAAGTTATTGTCGTTAGCATCCAATGAATTGTAATTTCCATCAGTCCCATTTGGGATTGATTTATCCTGATAGGTACTTATAACATAGTCTCTAAGTTGGCGTACTCTAGAAACGTCGTAAAACACCGCAACCTGCAAATTGTCCGAAATGAAGTATCCTAATCCTAAACCACCATCAATATTCTTGTTAAATGATATATCTGGTGCCACATTTACCAGATTTAAGGCAAGGTTGATAGACATGTGTTCCCAAAAATTAGCTTTAGTACCTTTGCTTGCACTTTTTACAAAACTGTTGTTATCCTGGTTAACTGCAATCTTCCCTAGTTTGACCATTATAACAGACGATATAACAAACCCATCCTTACTTAAAGGCTGTAGTTTTAAATTGTGATTTGCGTCAGGCGTCAGGGAATAATCATAAGTTTTGTCAAATGTGTGGCTGTAACCCGCTCCAAAACCAAATGTCACTCCATTTAAGTCAACGGTTTGCCCAAAAGCTGTATTAATAATGGAGATCAGGACAATTCCCAGTATGATTTTTTTCATGATACGCAGATGATTGCTTACTCTGAATCCGTTTTCGGCTTTCCCGGTTGTTGAATAACAACCAAATCTCAGAACTGCATTGTTAATGTTTTACCGCAGAAATAGCTTTTCTGGCAGGGTGTTTTCACGGTATAAAAACGGGTGAAAAAACGGTGGCTAAAAGACTGTTATTTAGGAATTTAGTGGGGTTAATTAATTAAATTAGTTCACCTTAAAACCAAAACGATATGAAAGCCAATAATTTCAAATGGACTGTTGATACGGCATGTTTTAATACCGAAACAACCACGCCTGATATCCCAAAGATTAAATCAATGGAAGTAAATTCAATGGGCCAAAGTATTAACCTTCCTGGCCTGACAGGACATGCGGGAAGGCCCGTCGATGCAAACTTGGCTATACATTTTATTAAAAATTTTTTAAATCATTTCGAAATTACTTTTTTTAAAGACGATGAAGAAGCTCTTGAAAAAGCGGAAAAGCTTGCCGCTACCATTGAGAATTCAGATAAATTACTAGCGCATTTTAGACAGTTCCACAGTCGTGCAAAGAAAAGACATGGTGCGTTATTAAACTTAAAATACGGAATTACTCTTGAAAAAGATATGATATTGAAAACTCTTAGTCAGCCTGGCTGTGAAGGTCTGCGGTTTTATCTATGCGCCCGCACAGCTCCCGAGTTCAATGATCCATACATGCATGTTTCGCTAATAGCTGTGGGGGTAGACGATGAGGGGTATGATCTTAATTACAATGCAGGATCTGCAACACCTAACGCCAACATGCCATCAGGTCAAGATGTCAATACCGAATCATTGACACTTGAATATATGCCGCCACCGCCTTATAACTTTACAAATGGGAGTACACAGATGGCGGAACAGAGGGTCGAGAATGCGAAAACTCGTAGTAAATTTTTTGACCGATTTGTTTTACTCAATATCGCAAAATATGGCAAGCCAAGCGGCAACAATTCAGATGAAAAAGCTGAAAACAAAAAGATCGAACAGAACTTTCAGACAAGCCCGCCATCTGGCTCACCAGGAACCGGGCAATAGCAGCAACAAAAAATTCGGTCTTGAAATTTGGATGTAAATTAAGCAAGCGTGGAGTAAAACGGAATTAAAAGCGTAATTTATCGCTGATGAAACCTTATTTCCACCTGCTTGACAATGAATATACTTGAAATATATTATTATAGCCTATTAACAACCGGGACGGTGTTAGCCTTTTTGTTATTTAAAAAGGGGAAAAAGCAATTTATTGCGCTGGCTATTTTACTGGCAATAACATTAGTAAAGGAGCTCATTACAAGCCAACTTCCAAGGGAGAATTATAAGCTATCTTTTCTGATCACAGATATATTCAACCTCCTTGAATATACCTTATTTTCTATTTACTTTATAATAAGTTGCCGTAACATAATGCTAAAAAAATGGGTTAAATTATCAATACCGCTGTTTATCATTTTTGGAGCCTATACCTCTGTCTTTATTTATCAATTTAGAGAAGTTCCCGTTCTTAATATTGATTTAGAAGGATTTTTGTTACTTATAATTTACACTCATTTACTTTACAACCTTGAAATAGATGACAATAAATCTATTTATATGCATGCAGACTTTTGGATCGCTATTGGGGTCATGATTTTTTTTGGGGGGGCTTTTGTTTTTATAGGTCTGCTACCGATCATTCTTGAACAGGACAGTGTGAGGGCTTTAAGTGAATACGGCAAGATACTCCAAATCTTAAACTATATATTTTACAACTCAATAATCATAGGGGTCATATGGGGAATCAGAAACAAGAAATATTTAATGGTGTAGAGTTGATCAGTATATTTTTTATCCTGTTAATTGCCATTATTATTATTACGGCGATTTTATATTATAATAAAAGACGAAGTCATAAAGAAGACCTAGCCAGCTTCCAAAACATTCTATTGCAAACCCAATTCGAGATCCAGGAACAAACCCTCCAAACTATCGGTACCGATCTGCATGATAACATCGGCCAGTTGCTGAGTTTAACGTCCCTCACACTTAATTCTATCGAACTGGACAACCCGGATAAAGCCCGACAAAAGGTTGATGCTGCTATCGAACTGAATTTAAAGTCGATCAAAGAAATGCGCCAGCTGGGTAAATTACTGCATGGCGAGCAGCTGTTAAAGCAAGGGCTGGAAGAAGCCATTCGCAGCGAGATCAACTGGATAGAAAAGTCGGGCCGGTTTGCGATAAGCTATAATGTTTGCGGTGAGAAATGTTTGACCAGTAATGCGGATAAGGACCTGATCTTGTTCCGCATTATGCAGGAAATATTAAATAATATCATCAAGCATTCCGGCGCAGGCGAGATCACCATTAAACTGGACTATCCGGAGGGCGGAATCCGGCTGCAGGTGATTGATAACGGCGAAGGTTTCGAAATTGATCAGTTGCCCGAAGAACAAAAGGGTATGGGCTTAAAAAATATCCAGAAACGCGCGGAGATAGTTGGCGGTACGGTATTTATACAATCCCAACGTGGCGAAGGCACCTGCATTGACATATTTATTCCTTATCCTTAAAAAAATGGAAGCTGAAAAAATAAATATTGCTATAGTGGACGATCATACGCTGTTCAGGAATGGTGTGGCCAGCCTGATGGGCGAGTTTGTTGATGACCTGCAGGTTGTGTTTGAAGCAGAAAACGGCTTGCAAATGCAGGAGGCCCTGGCAAAATACCCGGCTCCAAATGTTATGTTAATGGATATTAATATGCCTGTGATGGATGGGTATGAAGCCACGGCATGGCTAAAAAAAAATCACCCTGCTGTAAAAGTTTTAGCATTGAGTATGTTCGAGGACGATCAGGCGGTTATAAAAATGATCAAATGCGGGGCATGCGGTTATGTGCTGAAAGAATCGAAGCCACGGGATCTGCTCGAGGCTATAAAAACGATCCACGCTAAAGGAGTCTATATCAATGATATGGTTTCCGGTAAACTGGTCCGCTCCGTGGCCGATGGGGATATTGGTACAGATATCTCAAAAAAGGAAATGGAATTCCTTAAATATTGCTGTTCCGAACTTACTTATAAGGAGATAGCCGATAAAATGTTCGTAAGCCCCCGCACGGTGGACAATTATCGGGAAGCGCTGTTCCTGAAATTAAATCTGAAGTCGCGTACCGGACTGGTGTTGTATGCTATACAAAACCAGTATTTCAAATTCTGAAATAGTGCACTTTTACCACGGCCTCCTTTAGTTCAAGGAATTTGGCGTATCTTTTGGCTGCGCTGTCAATAGCAGCATTGGCCTGCTTGCTTAATAACTTAAATGGCGTAATATCAATAATTACCGTTTCTTTTTTAAGTTCCCGTTTCCAGATACCTTCTATTTTACCATTGACTATAACGGTGTGATTAAATATCGTGCCCCGCGGATCGGCTTTATCGATGTTCTTTTCAAGGATGGTGGCGCTGCGGTCTTTGTAACTGACAATATATTCGTCGTAATTAGGCAACAAATAGGCTCTGTTCTGCTTCACTGTGCCGATCTCAGGATCGGCAAACCAATAACCATCTTTATTTACAAGGTTGCTTTTTATCATTTCAAGCCCGGCTTTGCAGTCGGCAACCGTCAGTCCGCTCCACCATGCAAAGTCCTGTAGAGTAGCGGGCCCGTGGGATGCGAAATAACGGCCGGCCATTGTTGCCAACGCTTCATCACGACTTATTGCCGCTGTCTTCGGCACGCGGTCGTCAAGTAGTGTATAGGTTAGTTGTTTTCCCTCTGTGCCACCGCTGCAAATTAATTGGCGCAATTCCATCTCCATCATAATATGAACAAAGCGCTGTTCTTCTATTTTTATTCCGGCATTTCTTAATGTATCAATAAGTTGTGTACGCGCCAGTTGTTTACCGCCCTCTAATACCCTGGTTAACGTGTTGGTGCATTTGGAGAAAACCTTTTCATCCAGTTGCAATTGCCGGTGCCTGGTGGCTGCAATAGCCCGCACACGCGCTGCTGTTAGGTCCAGCATCCAGCGTATATCCTGGGGCGCAACAAAATGCCAGGTGGGGCGCATTACATGCGTCCGCAGGATCTCACCATCGTTGAAAGCCTTCTCAATTATTTTGTCGGAACCATTCATAAGCCGTTGACCAATAGCCCATTTTGCACCGGCATAGTCCTGCGCCTGTACGGCACCAAGCCATTTTACTACTTCGGCAGGTTTGGTAAACCCGGGTTCGTTTAAATGCTGGTTTCGCAGCCGCAGTTGGGTCAGGTTCAGGCCGGGCATGGGCTATTTAATCTTCTTCGTACCGCCTTAAACGGTTGCGTAAGTTTCGCGTTTCTTCCTGTATACTCTCCACCCGTCGCAGTAAATGGGTTATCGCCTCAATGCCCGCCAGGTTTATCTCAAGTTCGGTATGCAGCCTTGCCATGCGTTCGAGTTTTTGCAATTCAGTTTCGGGAATATAGGTTCCTTCACTTGTTGCCCTTATCTCTATTAAACCCGCCTGACTTAACGAATCGATAAATGTATACTCGACGTGATGATAGGTGCAAAATTCCTTAGCTTCTATTAATCCTTTCGTTGCCATGCTATTTGGATTTTGATAGTTCGGTAAACAACTCTTTTTGCTTTTCGGTCAGGTTAACGGGCATCTGTATATCATAAGTTACCAGCAGGTCACCTGAATGCCCTTCGTGTTTGTACACCGGCAGCCCCTTGCCTTTAAGCCTGATGGTACTGTTGTTCTGCGTTTCGGGTTTTACTTTGATCTTCACCTTGCCGCTTAAGGTATCAATCGTTACCTCACCGCCCAGCACCGCTGTATAAAGATCAAGTTTGGCTGTAGTGTAAAGATTAGCACCGTCACGCTTAAAGTTTGGGTCTGCTGCCACCAGGAAGGTAATGTACAGATCGCCCGCGGGGCCACCATTTACACCCGGCCCGCCATGTCCGGCTATTTTGATGATCTGCCCGTTCTCGACACCTGCGGGTATAGTAATGCGTATATTCTTTCCGTTAACAGCGAGTGTTTGCTTGTGGGTTTCGCTAACATCCTTCAGCGTTAGTTTTAGTTCGGCATTGTAATCCTGGCCCCGGTATTTGGCTTGCCTGCCGCTACTGCGTCCGCCGGCACCGCCAAACATCTGCTCAAAGAAATCGGAAAAACCGCTGCCGCCAAAATCTTCATAGTTCTCGAAACCCTGTCCGCCGCCTCCACCGAAGCCCCTGTACTGCTGCCCGCCTTGTGCTTGTTGCTGCTGCGAGTATTTTTCATATTCTTCGCCGTGCTGCCAGTTTTCTCCGTACTTATCGTACTTCTTGCGTTTTTCGGGGTCGCTTAAAACCTCGTTGGCTTCGTTTATCTGCTGAAATTTTTTGTTAGACTCGGTGTCGTTCGGGTTCAGATCGGGGTGGTACTGCCGCGCCAGCTTACGATAAGCCGATTTAATATCTTTTTCAGACGCGCTTTTGTCAATGCCAAGTATCTTGTAATAATCAATAAAGGCCATAATAGCTGTTTAACCTGTTGGGTCGATATAAGTTTTTGCAGGTATAAAATTAGCACTTATCGGGTAAACCTGAATATGATGCAGATCACTTTTAATAACGGGGTTAAAATATCCCGTTTATCGGTTAGGTATAGTATAAAAATTTTCGCTGTACGAATCAAAACGCGCGGTATTTTTTTGCTAAACGATGAAAAGCTTGTTTGATTTTTATCTGATTTGCTTAAAATAGCGTGTAATAATTTGTTGATTATTAGCTAATTATAATAAATAATCACTATTTTTATCTTAGTGTGTTTGTGACACTATTATGATAAATCGTGTCGAATAAAATCTCACCTTTGCGGCATATTAAACCGGATAAAAATACCAATCGGTTTATATAGAAATAATTAAGATACAAAAGGAAATGAAAACCAAAATTTTATCCTTAACCCTGTTACTCGTTGCATTAGCAGGATTTACCAAAAACACTTACGCCGCTGCTTCAGCCGGCAGTAACTACACTGTTTTGAATGATATCAAAGCCATTAATAAGATCGAAGTTCGCGGAAACGTTCAGCTGTTTATTTCAGATAATGCCGACGAAAAGGTGACTGTTTACAACAAATACTACGCCGAGACTGCTTTGGTGCAAAGCAAAAATGGCGTTCTGCGCATATCTTCTTACAGCCCTGAAAAATTGATCGTATGGGTTAGCTCTGAAAGTTTACATGCTATATCAGCATTTGACAACGCTGAGGTAAAATCGTTCGGCAAGGTTTCGAAGATCGAATTTAATATCGACCTGCACGATAATGCATCTGCCAAATTGGATTTTGATGCCTACAGCGCCAACGTTACGCTGAGGGATAGCGCCACTATCGAATTAAGCGGCGCCGTTGAAGAATTTGGCGTGAACCGTACTTTAGGTGCGATGGTTATTAATAACGGCCTTTCGGTAGCTCACAACACCGAGAACAAAATTGTGGACCAGGCAGGCAAGGTTGCTTTGGCCGGCCTCGAATAAAGTTTTTTCATAATAGGTTTAGGTTTACATAGTGTTAAGGGCTGTCCGCAATTGCGGACGGCCTTTTTTGTTGAATGCTATTGTGGGGCGAAGACGCTACGGTGCAATGAAAAAGTATAGGTAAAAAGTTGGCTTACCGGTTTGCCGTTTTGTTTGGCGGGAGTCCAGGCAGGCGCCATATCAATAACTTTGGCTATTCTTGCCTGTAATTCGCTGTCAACTTCAGCCAGGGCCTTTCCATTGCTAAGTTTGCCTTTTTCGTCTATCGTAAATTGGATCGCTATTGATGTAATACTTTCCCAATTTCCATGTGTGTTAAAATAAGCAGACAGCTTTTGCCACATATAATCTTTAAAGTTGGGCGGCTGTATAGCGTTAACAATATGTTTTGATGCTGCTATACTGTCCAGCAGATTGCTCCATCTGGCTTCTTTACGCCTGTAGGCATAATTGGTGACCGATCTTATAAAAATCCCTTCATCATACGTGGTTATCTGGTCGCCGCTAATCCACTCGCCATTTTTTTTGCCGTTCAAATAATTCCCTTTTATGACCGGAGTATTATCGTCTCCGTCGAACTGTTCGTAAAGACCATTCAACACATCGCCCCGGAATGTTATTAATTGCATTATTTTGCCATTACCAAAATAGTCTATCCACTGGCCATTTTTCAAGCCGTTAAAAAACACGCCCGATCGTTTCAGGTAGTGCTGGTTCTCATCATTATAATAATAATTGAATTGCCCGCTTGGCGTGGTTAATTCGCGGTCTTTATACACGCCCTCTACCATCAACTTGCCCTCGATCGTGTACTGTATGGCAGCCCACAAAGTAGTGTCATCTTTATACTTACTCAATATCACCTTGGAGGCGGCCTGGTTTGAATCGGCCACAACATGGAGATTCATATCATAATAGATAATCGTTTTTTGACCATACGAGGTGGATGCCCCGAGGGTAAGGCAAAGGAGTGATAAGATAAGTTTCATTAGTACTAATATAGCATTTAGTTTAAATTTTAGAAAATCGTTTAACGCGGCATTCTTTCAATCGTATATTTACCGCTCATTCAAAGCCTGTTTATGGACACCAATATTTTCAAATATTTCGCCGATATCGCGGTTAAAGAAGTAGCGCCCGGATATTTTTCCAAATTGATTCACACCGAGACTAACACTATCAACTTCATCGAGGTAGCAGCGGGCCGCGCTGTGCCACGCCACAAGCACATCCATCAGCAATATACTTTTGTATTGGAGGGTCAGTTTGAGCTAACGGTGAACGATGTTCCCCAGGTGCTCGACCCCGGCATGTATGCGCTTATACCTTCCGAAGCATACCATAGCGGCATTGCGGTAACCGATTGTAAGCTGCTGGATGTTTTCAGTCCCGTACGCGAGGATTACCGCAAATTGTAAGGCCATGCTGAACCAATTGAGAATTGTTGCGACGGCTGTGCCTGTAAAACTAAGATATATCCTGCTGCTTTTGCTTGTAATAGCTCTGTCAGTTAGAGCAAATGCCCAGCCCGTTACAAAAGTGATCGGGCAGGGGAGTCAGCCCCAGGTAAGTACCAGTGTTCAGGGTGTTATCCGTATTGTATTTGGCCGAAACGATAGTATATTTTGCTCCGCCTCTGCCGATAGAGGTACATCCTTTTCGGTCCCGGTACTTGTCGGCCATGTCCCGCAAATGCACCTGGGCATGGCGCGCGGGCCACAACTCGCAAGTTCGGCGCGGTACAGTGTAATTACTGCTATGGATAAGCTGGGCGATATCCATTATTTTATACTCGATCATCAAAAAGGAAAATGGCAGGATAAAGGGTTTGTTAACGATGCCAGGTCGTCGGCTCCCGAAGGCTTAATGAATATAGCCTGCGACAACCAGGATAACTTTTATGCCACCTGGCTCGACCTGCGGGTTGGGAGAAAGAATAATATCTTTTTCTCTGCAATGGCGGCAGGGAAGGGCTCATGGTTCAAAAATAAGCTTGTTTATCAATCGCCAGATGGGCACGTTTGTGAATGCTGCAGACCATCGATAGCAGTAAAAGGGGCGAATGTCGCTATCATGTTCAGGAATTGGCTCAACGGCTCCCGCGATCTTTATTTGATTACCTCTAAAAATAAGGGCCAGGTGTTTGGTGACGCGTCAAAACTCGGCAATGGCACCTGGCCGCTTAACGCCTGCCCCATGGATGGCGGAGGGTTGACCTTTAATACTGACAATACCATTAACACCACCTGGCAACGGCAGGGGATGGTTTACTTTTGCAAACCTGGTGGCAACGAGAAGGAGATAGGCAAGGGAAGAGACTGTAGCATCGCCCCGGACAAGAACGGACCGATCATAGCCCTGACCAGCGGTGATGTTATAGAATACAGGAACGTGCAAACAAATAAGGAAACAACAGTAGGCAAGGGAGCCTATCTGAAAACCCTTACCCTTCCGGGCAACCGTATTTTGTGTGTTTGGGAAGATGCAAACCACATCCAAAGCAAAATATTATAAATAAACTGATACACTTTTGCCTTTAATATATTATGAAGGGTAAGAATAATAGCCTGCGTATCATCCTGGATATAGTTCTCATCGCTTTTGTAATGCTATTCCCGCATTACGGGCACCTGCCCATGTATGCGTATCCGTTTGTAGTGTTAGGGATGATATGGGTATACCTTAATTTTAACGGCGAAAGCTATGCAAGTATAGGTTTTCGCTTTGCCGATCTGAAATGGCGCACCTTTTACATCGGCGGAGCTATAGGGGTGGTTTACGCTATTTTTCATTTTTATTTGCTGGGCCCTTTTCTAATCCATTTAGGGTTCAGGCACCCAAACCTTACCGATTTCGCTTACCTGAAGCATAATGTAGTTAAATACCTGTTATTGATATTGCTTGCCGCATTTTTGGTGATACCTTATGAAGAAATTGCCTTCCGCGGTTTCGTACTGAACCGCCTGAAAACGATAATCGGCGATAAAGGAACGGTACTTTCCGCCAGCGGCATTTTATCCGCAGCCCTGTTTGCATTGTATCACATACAGGAGGGCTGGGGAGCAGTGGTGGCGATATTCCTGTTCGCACTCGTGATCACAGCGGTTTACCGCCACTTTAAAAGCAACCTGTGGTATGCCATCTTCTTCCATATTGCCTACGATGTTTTTATGCTGACGATGATATTGCTGGGTAAAATGTAATCGCCTATAATGCCCCCTGGTCCTATTCGATGCATTTTCATAAACTCATGGAGAGGGGTTGGAATGAAGTTAACTCGCCAGCATATGCCGGTAACTGCGCCCGATAGGTATTGTTTCATTATTAGTAAGCACCAGTTTATTGCCCTGCAGGTGTTTTATCTTGCTATTGGCCACCATGTAGGATTTATGCGCACGTACAAAATGTTTGGGCGGGAATATATCTTCCACAATTTTTAGCGAACCTTTTACAATGATCTTTCCTTCGGTGGTATAAATGATTGAGTAGTCCTTCAGCCCTTGTATATAATAAATAGAATCGAGCGGGGTTTTGATCTTTTTGGTGCCCGATTTCAGGAAGATATAATCCGTTTCTGTATGGCTTGTGACCATGATGGAGGCGTCGCGTTTCAACTCTTCCTGTAGTTGTTTTAATTCCTGCCGTTGCTGGTACCAATCAAGACTAAGCTTAAAGGCGACGGTAACAGCCAAATACCAGGCAGTGGTAAGCAGATTAAAAGGCACGGATGCCCAAAAATTCTTATACACTCTCCAACTCAGCACCATGCCGTATAAGTAAAAATCATACAGGCTTTGCAACCCTACATAGGCGCAAAGCGATAATAGTAGTAAGCCGAAATAGGCCGGATACCTGCGTGCCGAAAAATATTTGGGTATCAAGTAAAAGATATGGAAATACGATAGCGATATAATAAGCGCCAGCCTTACTATAGTACATTCAGCAAAGTGGCCGAGCCCTGCTTTTAATATCAGGTAGCGCCGGTCATACAGGAATATTGTGGTAATGACGATCCAGAATGCCAGGTGCAGCAATTTTTTGGTAGTCGGCAATTTTAAGTTCATGGGAGAATGTTTTCTGCAATGATCAGTATAAAACAGACAAACGGTTAATTGAATAGACCAACACCACATTTAATAGACAAACGTTGCCGGCCCATTTCACACCTCAATATACATCTATTAATTCAGGCTTTGGTCTACTTTATTTTCTGTAGTTGCCGGGGCTGCCTAATCTTGTCATGGAATTTTAAAACAAAAGATCATGAAAACATTATTTATTTCCCTGCTTATCCTCGGCGGAGCCTTGGGTAGCAAACCGATCAATCCTGTAGCGGTAGCCGGCGGTATAAGCGTATTAAAGGTCGATCCTGCATCAAGCGCTGTTAGCTGGAAGGCAGAAAAGACTACCGGCGCCCATACCGGAACAGTCGCGATAAAGTCTGGCACACTCACTATGTATTGCGGACAGCTTGCTAAAGGAACAGTGCTGATCGATATGAGCGCGCTGGCAGTAACCGACCTGTCGTCGCCCGACAAGCAAAAGCTTGAAAATAATTTGAGGGGCGATAATTTCTTCGATACTGGAAAGTTCCCTGAGGCAAAGCTCGAGATAGTTTCCGTGGATCACGGATCGGAAAAGGTGCATCATTTCATCACTGTTCTCGGTAATATCACCCTGCATGGCGTTACCAAACAAATTGTTTTTACTGCTGATGTTGTCAAAAGTAACTACGAGAATTTCTCCGGCCTGGCTGACATTGCCCTGAACCGCAAGGATTTTAATATCGCCACCGATAATATCAAGTACAATACTTTTATCTATAAGGATATTCGTTTGCATGTGTCGCTGCAAGCCAATAAAGCGGACGAGCAGGTAACTTCGTTGTGAGTTTATTTTAAAAAAGTCCCTCCCGAAAGGAGGGGCTTCGCAGCAAAGCAGGCTTCCGGCAAAATTTGCTCTATTCCCTGCAAACAATTAGGTTTGCGCCATGCCAATTACTAAAGCTACAATTGCCGATATAACTGAACTAACCACACTTGTTAACAGCGCCTACCGCGGGCATTCGTCGCAGGCGGGATGGACCACCGAAGCTCATTTACTTGATGGCATTCGCATCGACGAGGAAACCATGAGGGGTTACCTGCTGTCTGATGGCATCACCATTTTAAAATATTGCAACAGCGAAGAAAAGATAATCGCCTGCGTTTACCTGGAGCCTAAAAGTAACAAACGCCTGTACCTGGGTATGCTTAGCGTATCGCCAACCTTGCAGGCTGGCGGCATTGGGCGGCAGTTACTGCACGAGGCTGAGATATGGTGCCACAAACTTAATTGCGAGGTTATTTTTATGACTGTTATCACGACACGCACCGAGTTGATAGACTGGTACAAGAGAAGGGGATATGTCGATACAGGTAAGCGGGAGCCCTTTCACGATGGTACGCGCTTTGGGGTGCCGAAAGCTCACATTGAATTGATGGTGCTGGAGAAGGAAGTTTAATAGAGCAGGTAGCCGGGCGCTAATTCTCAATAAAAACAAAAGCCTTTTTCAGGTCATTAATTAACGTAAAAGGCACTTTGCAGTCTTCTTTTAATTTTAGTGTAGCCTGTGGGGTGAACTTCAGCTCAAAAAAGTCTAAAATATGTTTGTCCGTTACTCTGAAAAATATATCATATTTACTTTGGATTTCCTCCAGCTCTTGTTTTGCTTCTGCCGCCCCGTTAATCGTTTTCATGTTATTGGTTCCAGGTTTAGTATAGTTTTGAATTATTTTTAAAAGCAGGCGTGCTTTAATTGAGCATAGTGAAAGCCGGTCAATCGTAATAGCTTGCTGCTACAAAAGTAGGCCGCTCTTTTCCGCAAAAAAATGATGGAAATCACGTCAGAAGGTGATCTGGCCGACAAATGAAGGGCGTTGTTTGTTGCGGCTATTTTAACAGGAGCGGCAGCACTTCTTCCAGGTGTTCCACGTGCCTGAAATTGGCATGTTCCAGGTTGGTTTCTACATGCTCGTGCGCCCAGGTGGTATGGTATGGGACATGGATAGCATGGCCGCCGATATTGAGTACGGGGATCACATCCGATTTTAAGGAATTTCCTATCATCATAAATTCAGACGGTGGAATATCCAGGTGACGTATCAGTTTGCGGTAATCGGCTTCGCCCTTTTCCGACATCACTTCGATGTGGTGAAAGTAATGGCTCAACCCCGACTTTTTTAATTTCCTTTCCTGGTCCAGCAAGTCGCCCTTGGTGGCCACGACAATCCGGTAATGGCCCTTGAGGGCCTCAAGTACCTCTTTTACGTTGTCCAGTAGTTCGATGGGCTCGTTCAATAACTCCTTTCCAAAACCGATGATCTTCTCAATGGCACTTACGCTGATAGTATTTCCGGACACTTTTAACGCCGCTTCTATCATCGACAGGATATAGCCTTTAATACCGTAGCCGTAAAGGGCAAGGTTTTCAATTTCGATCTTTAGAAGCTCGCGCGATAAGGTATGCTGCGGCATAAAATCCTCCATCAGCGTGCAAAATTTCTTTTCAGTCTCCTGGAAATAAGGCTCATTCACCCACAGTGTATCGTCGGCATCAAAAGCAATTACTTTAATATTCGTCATCGTATTAAAATTGATGCAATAATAGGTTTTTGATGGGCAAGAATTTCTCTTTAGAGCCAATAATTATTAGAAAAAAGATGCTTATATTGCACTATCCTAAACTTATTAACAAAATGATAAAAAATTACGCTCTCAAAAACTTACTCCTTATCGCGGCTGGTTCATTGTTGTTTGCTATAACTTCCTGCAAAAAAGATAGTAAAACACAGGTAACTCCTGGCGATGAGATTGCAAAGCCGAAAACGCTTGGTTTTTACGAGACTAATGTCAATTCGCATCGTATATTAATGATGGCCGTATCAAAGATCGGCAGTCAGTCTATGGGCTACAAATTGGTGTTCGACACCGGCTCGGGCGGGATGGTAATTGATGCGAACGGCATTTTACCGGCATCGATGATCACTGCTGATGGCTTTACCTTTTCCGGAGATTCGACCGTGGTCAACGGTATCACGGTAACCAAGCAAACTTCACAAGTTGTTTATGGCGACGATAACAATACCATGGATACTGTTTACGGCAACCTGGCCTATGCCGATGTTACCGTTGGCGATGCCAATGGTAACATCGTAGTTAAACACATGCCGTTTTTCCTTTACTACAAAGCCATAAATAATAAAGGGTTCCAGTTTGGGGCGCATTCGTTTGATGTATTGGGTGTTTCCTCGGAATATGATATCACTTTTACCAGCGGCGAGTATATCACCAGCCCTTTCAGTTATTACGATCCGGGCAAAGGTTTGTTAAGAGGATTTAAAATGGCTGCCCTTGGTTTGTCTCATTTCTCCGATGCCGGTACTTATGTACCCGCACTAACCCTGGGGTTAACCAATGCTGATATTAACTCAGGCTTCAGCGTGGTGCAGTTACTATACCTGAACGGGGATGGTTATATACCTGTTATGCCCGGGCTTATAGGCGTTTCGAATGACAATATCGCTGCGGAAATGCTGTTTGATACGGGCACTTCTCCCTACAGTTTTATTATGGAACCCAACGCGCCGCCCGGACAAATCTTCACGCTTGTTACCAATAATCGCGTTTCTATTTCCACTAGTACCGGTTTTAATTACGGATATGATGTTAGCGATCACCAAAACCTTACACTTGTCGAAAACCCTGCAACTTCGGGAACAGGTATTTCGGTATTCGGCCTTGATTTTTTTATCGAAAACGAGTATATGCTCGATTTTACCGATCACATGGTAGGTATAAAAACAGCCAGGTAGGTTTACCAATGCAGTTTTCAATTAATTACACCCCGGAGTACTATTCTTCAAAAGCTACCCGGTTTTTTTTTCTTTTTTTCGATAATGATGCAACCTGTTTGGAAAAAGGCTTGTCTTATAACCAGCTGATCACCACCAAATGCGTCTGAGATGGAAGAAGTACTGCCCGAATTAAAGGAATTTATTGCCGGCTACTGCGAAAGGTACCGGATCGCAAGGATCGATCCTGAAGCGTTGACGGTGGATACAAGTATCGATCTTGACCTGGATATTGTAGATATTGAAATGGACCTTTTCCTGGCCGAATTTACCGACACGTTCCGTATCGATGATTCAAGGTTCACATGGTATAAATATGGCTATCCAAAAGGCTCACCAACGGTCGAAGTGATCAGGCGGGTTTTTGGCTATCAGTCGCCTTGGGTTAAAAAACTGGCAAACCGGTTATATACCCCAAAATTCAGGGTTTATAACTTACAGCAGGCTGTCAAAAGCGGGCGGCTCGAATAAAAATTAAGAACCCTGGCCTTTATGCCCCGGGCAGGGAACGGAGTAACCTCTATCGGCGGGGTCAGCTTTCAAATTCCAGATACCTTCCGGTTTGGGGTTGCTTCGTTCCATGTCTTTAACACATCAATAGTTATCAATAGCGGGGTTTCGCTTGCTCTTCCTCCGGGAAGAGCGAGTGAAACTATCCCGTTACCATCAATTCGCGCACTTCCAAATAGCCATCAACCTCAAATACAGGTATCTCGCGGGCCATTTCCACCGCTTTGTCCATGTTTTCGGCTTGTATCAGCAGGTAGCCGCCAACAATTTCTGTCCCTGTCCTATGTATATCGTGCACCACCTGGGCATCCGGACCTTTTATCATTTTACCATTAAGCGAAAGTGCGCTTCCGCCTAAAAAATTTCCGGTGGGACCATGTTTTTCAAACCATTTGTTCCAGTTGGCACGATGTGCCGATTGTTGTTCTTCAGTAGGCTGGTTGGCGCGGCCGTCGGGTTCGCGTACCAGGATGATGTATTTGGTCATAATAGTATAAAGGAAATTATTTTATTGTTTAATATGCCTGGAATATCACCTTGTCGCCCAGTTTCAAACTGATATTTTTAACGGAACCGGTACCCTGGAAAGTATAGCCCATGCCTACGATATTTTCTTCGTAAGGTGGTAATTGCGATTGATAAACCAATTTGTCGTTCACGTAGTATTGTATTTTATCTTTCGCACTGCGGCAATCCACTTTTACCCATTGAGACAGGTCGGCCCCAAAACCTGAAAGATCATGGTCTTTGCCCGACTCAAAATAACGCCCGTTAAGAAGGGCCAGGTCGGATATGCAGCCTTTCGCTGATAAAGGAATAATAACCGGGCTGTTATCAGTAAACAGCATAATGTTGATGAATTGGCAGGCAGCCGCACCCTCATGAAAATCATTTTTTACCTTAACACTGAATGAAAAATTCTTTAGCGGAACAGGAGCGAAATTGCCAACATTATAAAGTTCGGTAACTGGTGGCTGGGGGCCGAGTGGAATGTTTTTTTTGATGATGGTAGCAGGTAAAATGTTTATCATATTACCGCTGATGAATTCATTGGTATCCAGGTACACCGGGATAGGTTTGTTTGCGATCAGCCCGAGCCAGCCATCGGTTGGTATCATCAGTGTATGCTCTTTTACTATTTTATTATTTACCAGCAGTTTAGCATGATAAAAGCCCGGGCGATAATAAACTGAAGTGAATGTATGTCGTGCCTTATCTACAACCGACCGGGTAGTAGGGTCCCACGATTGCTGTATAAAAACCGAATCTGACGGCCTTACTTTGGCGTCGTAGTCAAAAATAACAGAATTGGGTATGCCTCGTGTAACAGGTCTGCTGGTGAAAGAAAACGCGCCCTTAGGAACCGGGGCGGGCTTTCGTACATACATGGCTACCAGGCCAATCATCGCAACCGCCGTTATTAGCAATGCGGCGGTTCGCCACATACCCCGGTGTTTTTTGTTTTTGACGATAGCAGTTGGAGGGTTGGCCCGTAAGGGATTAACGCTCCGTCCGAAGGCCCTCCAGTTCTCAAACCCGGCAAACCGGGCCAAAGTATCCAAGGTAGTGCCACTGGGTAAATGATTATATTCAACACGTCCCCAAAGCCGCCGTAAGGTACTGGCGCTTAGCGAAACTTTGGTCTTGTCTAAAATAAGCTGGTTCAGCAACTCAAAATCCTTCCCTTGCCAGCGCGACGAGTCGCCCCAGTCAAGCTGCTGCTCAATAATGGACAATAGTTGTTTTACAGCTGAACTTTCCATGTAACGGAGATGACTTGTCAAGATACAGTTATCCAATCAGACGTGCAAGACGGGGCATTTGTGACAAGATATTTTCAACTATACTAATTCATTTTATTTCAAGCTGATGCAACTTGAAAAAACTTGAACTCAAAATGAATTGCCCCGGTTTTTCCCAAAACCTAAGTTTGAGTTAAAAGCAGCCCTGCGGCTTAAATCAAATTCGATCAAAAAGATGAAAACATTATTTATAGCAGTAGTTTGTTTACTTGCGTGTACCTGTCTGCACGCGCAAAAAGGTATCTGGAATACCAAAGATGCCTACCTGGGCCAAAAGCCGCCAGGTGATACACCAAGGGTGTTTGCCGAAAAAATATTAATGAAGCGGGACACTTTCCCTTTCGACAGGGTAGCTTTCTCGGCTGATGGCCGCGAATTTTATTACCCCAGCAGCAATACCTGGTTCGATAGCAAACCAAGTAAAATAAGATATCTGAAATTCGAAAACGGGAAATGGAACGGCCCTTACGTATTCCTGCCCCTGTATTATGCGCCCACCTTTTCGCCCGACGGCAACACGCTCTATTTATTGGGCGGTGTGAAAGATGGTAAGCATTCGTTTGTGTCGCAAGTGCACCGGAAACCGGGCGGCGGCTGGACACAACCCGCCGTCTATTTGAAAAAGGATTATGGCTTGTATGATTTTATGCCGACCAGCAGCGGTGTTTGTTACGTTGGCAGCAATGTGCATAAAGGTAAAATGGGCGATTTCAGTGATTATGATATAAGTTCGCTAACCATGTTGGGAAAGGATACTGTTATCAAAAGCCTTGGTCCGCCAATCAATACGCCCGGTTTCGACGGCGACTTTTTCGTAGCTAAAGATGAATCTTACATCATTGTAAGTGCAAAAGAGACAAAGGATTTTGAATGTGAACTGTGGATCAGCTTTCACAAGCGTGGTAAAACCTGGACAAAGCCGGTAAGCCTTGGCCCGCTGATCAATAATGGCCCGGCGCATCGCTGGGGCGAATATGTATCACCTGATGGTAAATACCTGTTCTACTCAACCGGCCACAGCCCTAAAGATTGCCGCATTGTGTGGGTGCGGTTCGATCGCCTGCTTACCAGATTAAAAAAAGAAAATTTAAAGAACTAAGATCATGAAAAGGTCCATCTTTTTATTGGCAATGCTTATATGTGCAGGCAAGGCCTTTAGCCAAAAATTCGATCTGCAAAAAATGCTCGCGCAACGCAAGCTGGCCGGAGTACCTGGAAACGATGCACAGCCTACGCAAAATGGTAACAAGAAAGGCATTACCATCAAAAATAATATGTGGCTTACCGGTGTCGATTTTAGTTATGGAACGATCGAAGCAGATATTAAGGGACGTAACGAATTTCTGCATAGCTTCCCCGGAATAGCATTTCACGCCGCCGATACCTCGAAAAATTACGACGTGGTATACTTCCGGCCTTTCAATTTTCAGCATGCCGATACTTCACGTCGTAAGTGGTCGGTGCAGTATATGAGTCTGCCGGAGTATCCTTACGATCGTCTAAGAAAAGAAAATACAGGTCAGTTTGAAAACGAGATACTGCCAAACCCCAAACCGGAAGACTGGATACACGCACGAATTGTCGTGAGCCGGGACAGTATTAGGGTTTATGTAAACGGGATGAATAGGCCATCGCTGGTAACTAAAAATCTGCAAAACAGGGCTCACGGGCAGGTGGGTTTATGGGCCGACCTGACAACCGCCGACTTTGCCAATCTATCAATAAAAAAAGAAGAGTAACATGAAAACTTTATTCGTGGCCCTGCTCCTTACCATAACCGGTATATCCTGCGCCCGGCAAAACAAAGGGACGCACAATTATTCAGTTGTCAAACCCGATGAGTGGATCATCCCAAACTCAGGCGGGGTAAGTTACAGGCTTGGAGCATATGAAGGCTCAGAGGCGCTATTGATCAAAAAGAATTTCGGTAACTACAAATTCGGCGCTGTTGCCTACCCGAAAGGACTGACTTTTACTGATGGCGAGATCGAGCTCGATTTAGCCTCAACAACCGGTACCGAATACCTGGGATTTGCTTTCAGGATCAAAGACGCTCATCATTACGAAACGGTTTATTTCAGACCGGCATCGTCGGGTACTATCAATGCCATACAATACATGCCCGAAAAGAAGAGTGAGTTCAACTGGTGGGATTTTGAGGACGCCAAACACCAGGCGAAAACCACTTTGCCTGCCAAAACCTGGTTCCATGTTAAAGCGGTAGTCAAAGGCAGGCAATTGACGGTGTACGTTAACCACCACGATAAGCCTGCTATGGTTTACAACGACCTTGATCCCGAATTAAAGTCCGGCTTTGTTGGCTTCTGGTTCGGCAACAATTTGGAATGCGCTTATAAGAATCTTGTCATTAAAACCTATTGAAGTCATGCTCAGAAATTTCCTCAAAATAGCCTGGCGCAATGTTATCCGCCACAAGTCTCATGCAGCCATCAATGTAGCCGGCCTCGCCATGGGTATCACCTGCTGCCTGTTTATTTTCCTTTGGGTTCAGGATGAGCGGGGGACCGATAACTTCCATCAGAACGGCAAAAACCTGTATGTTTTGTATGAAACAACTACCGCCCAGGGCCAGGTTTCCGCCAGTTATAACATGTCTATGAAGTTCGACACCACCACCAGGCCCTATAAACGAAGTTACCTGGTGGAGGATGCAAAAACTACTATACCGGGTATAGCAGGATATGCCGCTTATGCCACAGGGTACGACCTTCCCTGGGGGCATCCTGAAACTTTGGAGGTGGGCGGGAAAATCGTAAAAATGAATGGCTCCCGGGTTGGCTCCGAATTTTTTAAGATGTTCAGTTTCCCCATTATTGCCGGCAATAATGCAGCTACTGCACTCAGCAACAGGGGTAACATGGCGATATCGCGCCACACAGCCGAGGTCTTTTTCGGCACGCCTGCCAATGCCATCGGCAAAAGTATCCGGTACGAAAATAAGTACAGTTTCATCGTCAGCAGTGTTTTTGAGGATGTTCCTGAGAACAGTTCCCTGAAATTTGATTTTGTTATCAGCTGGGAGCTGCAGGATAGCATGCTGGAATGGTCGTCGAATAATTATGACACCTATATCCAATTGGCTGAGGGCGCCGACCCGAAGCAGGTAGAAATGGCCCTGAACCAATCCCTGCGCAACCGGCTGATTTTTTCCGGTGGCTTTATATATCCCGCAATATCAAAAGGCTCAAACTACCACGTTGGCCTGCAACGTTTTGGCGACCGGTACCTGCACAACATTTTCGTCAACGGAAAGCCTTCGGGCGGCCGTATTGAATATGTACAGATATTCAGCGAAGTGGCGGTATTTATACTCATCATTGCCTGCATTAATTTCATGAACCTGGCCACTGCCCGCTCTGTAAAACGGGCGAAAGAAGTAGGTGTACGGAAGGTAGTCGGCTCCAGCCGGAGTAACCTTGTCGGCCAGTTTTTTGGCGAATCGCTGCTGTTTTCATTCCTGGCCATGATATTGTCCATTATATTACTGGTTGTGTTATTGCCAGCCTTCAATAGTTTTACAGGTAAACAATTTGGTTTTCCGTTAGTCCACCTGTCATTTTGGGTATCACTAATCAGTTTGGCATTGATCACCGGTTTGGTGGCGGGCAGCTATCCGGCGCTGTATCTTTCATCACTTAAACCGGTATTGATATTAAAGGGCACGCTGCATTTTACCCGTGGCGCTGTCTGGTTCCGCAAAGGGCTCACGATTTTTCAGTTCGTGTTAGCCATATGGTTATTGATCGCTACCATCGTTATCACCCGGCAAACCAGTTATGTGCAAAGCGCTCATCTGGGCTATGATAAGGAGAACATGATATACACCCGTATCGAAGGCGAGCTTTCAAAAAAGAACAAATACCTGCTGTTTAAACAGGAAGCATTGAAAATGCCCGGCGTGGCTATGGTCGACCGTACCACCGAGGTGCCACAGGCCATGAATTTTGTGGTATACGACAACGAGATAACGTGGGAGGGCAAGCAAAACAACTTCAATGTCGGTGTAAAACCCGCCTCGGTAGGGTTCGACTTTGTCAAGATCATGAAGCTGCAAATGGCAGCGGGCAGGGATTTCTCCCCGACGAATCCAACCGACTCCACCGACGCCTTTTTGGTTAACGAAGAAGCCGTTAGAGAAATGGGCTGGAAGGATGCGATCGGCAAATCGGTACAAGCCTGGGCGAAGAAGGGGCATATCATAGGTGTGCTGAAGGACTTTCATACCCAGTCGCTGCATGAGCCGATTAAGCCCATCCTGCTGGATATTAAAGAGGGCGAATACTTTGGCGTGATCGTCGTACGCACACAGCCTGGAAAAACGCGCGAAGCCATAGCAAGCATGGCTAAAGTGTATAAGGATATCAACCCCAAATATCCGTTTTCCTACCAGTTTGTCGACGAGGAATACAAAAAGCTATATAGCAGCGAACTTATTATTTCGCAATTATCTATCGTGTTTGCTGTGGTGGCTATCCTCATTTCCTGCCTTGGTTTGCTTGGCCTGGTGATGTTCTCGGCAGAACAGCG
This sequence comes from Mucilaginibacter sp., assembly GCF_035492695.1. Lineage (GTDB taxonomy): Bacteria > Bacteroidota > Bacteroidia > Sphingobacteriales > Sphingobacteriaceae > Mucilaginibacter. Next base: position 457,968 of record NZ_DATJJC010000007.1, read on the forward strand.
CATCAAGGAGTTTGGCGTACGCAAAGTATTAGGGGCATCGCTTAACCAGCTGATGGCCCTGTTTGCTTCTGATTTTCTGAAGCTGGTTTTTGTCGCCTTTTTAGTGGCCGCCCCGCTGGGCTGGTATGCCATGAGCCGCTGGCTGCAGGATTTTGCATATAAGATCGACCTGTCGTGGTGGATATTTGTGGCAGCCGGGATAGCGTCATTGGCAATTGCTTTGTTTACATTGAGTTATGAGGCTTTCAAAACAGCCGTGGCCAATCCCGTAAAAAACCTCCGTTCCGAATAATATATAACTGATCTGTAAATGAGCAAAAGCGGACAGCGATGTTCGCTTTTGATGCAATAGGGCATTTGACTCTAACTATAATTTGCTGATAATAAATTAGTTAATTATTGGCATTGTAATTATTAGTAATAGAAGAGCTTGTATCTGTGGGATATGAGGTTTAGTTGGTAATCGCGTTCCGGGGTGAGATACGGGACGCTTTTTTTTATTTGGGGGCACCTTTTCGGGCTATCCGCTTATACGTCACGGGCGTTAGTCACAGGGCCGGTATTCGCTTCTATCCCGGGTGCGGGGTAGTTATCGCGCCGAAAATTTTCTACATTTATCGTTTCCAGCAAACCAAATTATGACTATATACCACCGTATTGTTTTTTTCCTTTTCATTATAGCTGCCCCATCAGCGTTCGCAGCGAAGAATGTATCCGTTACTTCACCCGATAAGAATATTGTATTCCGTTTGGAAGCGGGACAGGATGGTCTTGTCTATCGCGTAAGCTATAAGGGAAAGGTTTTGATCGACAATTCGCGCTTAAGCATCAGCTTCAAAAATGGCGGTGAGTTTGGCAAAAATGTAACACTTGGCAAACCGGTGTTCCAAAAGATGGAAGAAACTTACGATCTTATCATTGGTCGTTCGAGCCATGTGCACAGCCTGAGCAACGACGTCATGATTCCCCTGACAGAAGCCGGCGGACTTAAGCGGCAACTAAATATCGAGATAAGGATTTTTAACGACGGTGCGGCTTTCCGCTATGTGATGCCTGCAAAAGCGGGCTGGGATAAAGTAGAGATAACCGATGAGACCGATCAATTTAATTTTACGGGCGACCCAATCGCGCTCACACTTTTCAGGGAAAACTACACCACTTCGCACGAGGGCCTGTACGACCGCCTGCCCGTGAGCAAGATCAAGCCGGATACGCTGATGGATATGCCGGCTTTGTTTGAATATGCCAATGGTGTTTACATGGCTATTACCGAAGCTAACCTGCTGGATTATGCGGGTATGTACCTTATAAAACATAATGGCGTTGTGCAAAGTGCGCTCTCGCCATTGCCGCATCAAAAGGAACTGAAGGTAATAGCCACATTGCCGCACAACAGTCCGTGGCGGGTAATGATGATAAGTGACAGGGCAGGGGCGTTCATCGAATCGAATATCCTGACCAACCTGAGCGAGCCTTGCCGCATAAAAGACCTGGGCTGGATAAAACCCGGCAAAACTACCTTCCCCTGGTGGAACGGCAATGTGTCGCCGGATACTTCCTGGGCGCCGGGGAATAACTATGATTTTAATATGTACTATACCAACTTCTGCGCTAAATATGGGTTGGGCTATCATACCGTTGTAGAATACGGATTGCATGAATGGTATGTAAATGACGGCGAAGGTTTTCAGCCCGGTCCGCATGCCGACCCGTCCAAAGCCGTACCGGGTTTGGATATGCAGCAGTTGTGTGATTCGGCTAAGAAAATAGGTGTGGGCATACGGGTTTGGGTGCATTTTTATGCATTGTACCCCAAACTCGACGAAACCTTCGCTCAATACGAAAAATGGGGCATAAAAGGCCTGATGTGTGATTTTATGGACCGCGACGACCAGGAAATGGTAAACATGCAGACGGAGATATTAGAAAAAGCTGCACAGCACCACCTGCATATCCAGTTTCATGGGGCGTATAAACCTACCGGCACCGCCCGTACTTATCCCAATGAATTTACCCGCGAGGGCACCCTGAACTATGAAAATGATAAATGGAACACCATTGTAACCCCGGATGCCGATGTGAATATCGCCTTTACCCGTTTACTTGCCGGGTCGACCGATTATCATTTGGGTGGATTTCGCGCAGCAAACCTGAAAACTTTTAAACAGCATTACACCGCCCCGATGGTGCTGGGTACGCGCTGCCACATGCTGGGTATGTATGTGGTACTGGAAAACGAGCAGGGCATGGTATGCGATTATCCCGATGCCTACATCGGTCAGCAGGGCTTTGAGTTTTTGCAGCAAGTGCCCCTAACGTGGGACGAAACCAAAGTGCTGAACGCCAAAGTAAGTGATTATGTCACCGTCGCCCGCCGCAAAGGAGATGAATGGTACATCGGCACCATCAGTAATAATACAGCCCATGATATCAAAACATCGTTGTCCTTCCTTCCCGCAGGAAATTATATCGCCGAAATTTACAGCGATGCCCCTGACGCCGGTACAACCCCGGATCATTTGGTTAAAGTGATCAGGCAGGTAACTAATCAAAGTGTTATCGATACAAAACTTGTTGCGGGGGGCGGGCAGGTGATGCGGGTGTATAAAGCGAAGTAATATTTTTTGTCATTCTGAGCGTAGCGAAGAATTTATTGTGAATTGATCCGGAGCACAGAATTGAATTTCAAATATATGCTTCACTTTGTTCAGAAGAGCAATTTTTATATTAATTGTCATTCTGAGCGCAGCGAAGAATCTATTGACAATTCCTAAATTGAGCATAATTTTATCCCTTAACGGAGTTAAATGCGTCAATATAATTTCTACACCTACATGCTGACTAATTTTAAGCAAACCGTATTATATGTGGGTGTAACAAATGATTTAGAACGTCGCTTATCAGAACATTACTTTGGAACTGATCATAAGAAGGCTTTTACAAAGAAATACAAATGTTTTTATCTCGTTTGGTATGAGCGGCATCAATATATAGACCATGCTATAGATCGGGAAAAAGAAATAAAGGGCTGGACGCGCGAAAAGAAAAACAAATTGGTCGCGGAAGAAAATCCTAACTGGCGCTTTTTAAATGGTGATTTGATGGAATGGCCGCCTCCGATCAATAATATTCAATAGATTCTTCGCTGCGCTCAGAATGACAAGAAGTGGGTTCAAAACAGATCCGTAACCCTGGTATGCTTCCGTTTAATATACTTGCGAAAATCAAGCACAATACCCGCGAAGAAGTAAAATATCAGCGGGAAACCGACAGCCAAAAAGGAAGAGTAGATAAAAAACAACCTTATTTTAGAGATAGAGATATTAAAGCGTTCGCCCAGGTAGGTGCAAACACCAAAAGAGTACCTTTCAAAAAATGTAATTATCCGTTGCAACATGTCAAACCATTTTTAGTATCTTATTTCCAACGCCGCATTGCAGGCATTTCTTATAACTGCAGTAATTGTTTTTCAGCTCCAGCAAAGCCTGCGAATCAAACGCGGTATTAACCTTTATACCCAGCAAACCGAAATTTGTTACAATATTATTTTCCTCAGCGGGTAATTTTTCCAACAATTTCAGGCTGCGGTTAATAAAATACTCCTGCTGGTTGCGTTTGCCGTAACTGAATAAAAATAGCACAAATGTATTTAATAAGAGAATATCTATGGAAGATTCGCCCAAACTTTTTGACGACGGCTTCGATTCTGCATCAAAACGGTAGTGCGTTTCCCAATAAGGATTAACTCCCAGGTCGGTGAACAGCTTACGCAGATAAGCGACATCCTTTATCTCGATCATTTTGGAAAACAAATGATTGGATTTGACGATCAACGCCGCAAACTGCGCCAGCCGGATGGTCGGGAAATTCTGCGGGCGCATCCGCATAAATTTCCACAGGTGCTTTTCGATAGGCCCGAGGTTATATTTCTTTCGCAGGAAAGCGTATTCCTCTTTCAGTATTTTGGGATAATCATCTTTAAATTCTTCCTCCAGGAACCCGGCTTGGCCGAATATTAGCGCCTCAATCTGCAATGGGTTATTCTTATGCTTGGCCAATGTGAGCTGTGGTAACGATTTTGCCATCAGTTCGAAAGGGAGGGCATTGGTTTTAAAGCCAAACTGCGCCGCTAAAAATTGGTAAAAAGTTTCTTCCCAATCTCCTCTGTTTTTTTCCAGCGAAGCCATGACAGCCGTCGAACGTTTCTCCAGGCGCTCTACCAAAACCCTTGTCAGCCAGTTGCGCAGGGTGATATCATCCACATGCCTGACGGTACCCTCGCAGGGTATAAATTGCTGGTTGCCGAACACGAGATTGTGATAACGGTTGTACAGATCAGGCGAAATCCGGTCCTTCAGTTCCAAAGTCGCCAGCCGGCGGCCGTCAGGTAAAGTGATCGGCTCGTCATCCCGGTACACCACATGCAGGATCACATTTTTATAGGCGTTGTCGTTGGTATGTTTGTGCTTATGCCAGTCGCTCGAGTTGATATGCAGTTCCACGTTGCCCGCCCAAGTAGTATCGCCAATACGCAATCGCGCATTATGAAAATCCGGACCCGAATCGGTATTAGGTAACCCCGCAGAAAAAACTTCAATGCTTTCGCCACCCGTGGTTTGTAGGTTATCGCGGTCGAACAGGCGAAATTTCCAGATATAATGGATAAAGTCTTCGGTGAAAAACATCGAACTAAAATAGGCAAATTATTGAAAACTGCCTGCGGTATAGGGCCACAAATTGCTGATCATAAAAACGGGTACACCAAGTGTTCACGCGCAGGCGTTTGCCACGCATTGTGGCTGTTGGATGTGGTGATAATAAGCATATTGTATTTTACACTAAGGGTTAAAATCGGGCAATTTTTTATGTTTGTGTGAACATGGCTTATTATGTGTTCATATACAGTTAGTTAGGCACGAATGGTTTAAAGCGGTTTACGCTAACAAGTACACTATAAAATCGCCAATATTCTATTTCGGTCAACAAAAATCAACTTTAGGCCGGTTTGGGGAGCTTTTTCGCCGGGTTTAATGGCTTTGTGTATTGGGTTTTGGCAACAACTTGAGAGAAGGTGTTTTATTTTCGGTACACTACTTAGCGCTACGGTCGGCAATGGACTCACCCCGACATCGCTAAGCCGCTCGTCGGCCCTCTCTCCGCCCTTGGCGCAAAGAGGGCTTTGAAAACAAAAATCCAACTCATCCTTATCCGCTTATCAGTATATAAAGACGTTTTTTTAAAATTTAAAACCACCCTCTTTTTGCGTAGCAAAGAGAGGGTCGACCAGCGCAGCGTCGTCGGGGTGAGTCCACCGCAGGAGATGCGAAGCGCGTTCCAAACGCCCCTAAACCACATTTAATTTTTATCTTTCACCCGTCACGCCCCAACTCAAAGATTTAACTTAAATGGATAACTTAGGCGAACCATGAGTATTAATAAAGATATTTTCGAACGGTTAAGGGGTGGTAACCCGGTAAGCCTTGATGATTTGCAATACCACAAAGTACAGGAAGTGGTTTCCAGGACGATAAGTTTAATTGCCGAACTTAATGCTTCTTCAAACAACGTCGCCCAGGTCCGTAACCGATTAAGCGTTGTGATTGGTGCGGAAATAGACGAGTCGACCACTGTTTTTGCTCCATTCTATACCAATTTCGGCAGATTTATTAAAATAGGCAAAGGTGTATTTATAAACCATGCCTGTACGTTCCTGGATATGGGCGGAATCACCCTGGAAGATAATGTCCTTATTGGGCCAAAAGTCAACCTCATCACCGAAAACCATCCAATGGAACCGGAAAATAGAAAGTCATTGGTTTGCCGTCCTATTGTGATCAAGCGCAACGCCTGGGTTGGCGCGGCTGCAACCATATTGCCCGGTGTTACAGTTGGAGAAAATGCTATCGTCGCAGCAGGAGCTGTTGTAACAAAAGATGTTGCTGCAAACACAATCGTAGCGGGAGTGCCTGCAAAAGCTGTAAAAAGTATTTAAAAATAGAAAATTAAATTTTGTCCCAACTCACCACCCTCGATCGCATCAAATCCATTATCGGCGGCTCGCTGGGTAACCTGGTGGAATGGTACGACTGGTACATCTACTCCTTTCTGTCCTTGTATTTTGCCGGTTCATTCTTCCCTAAGGCTGATCAGACAGCACAATTGCTGAATACTGCCGGCATATTCGCCATCGGTTTCCTGATGCGACCGATAGGCGGCTGGTTAATGGGCACCTTCGCCGACCGCAAAGGCCGTAAAACGGCGCTTACCTACTCGGTATTGCTGATGAGCGCTGGCTCGCTCATCATCGCCGTCGCACCCGGTTATAAACAGATAGGCATTGCGGCGCCCGTATTGCTTTTGCTGGCGCGAATTATACAGGGCTTAAGCGTAGGAGGGGAGTATGGCACAAGTGCCACCTACCTGAGCGAAATGGCGACCAAAAAGCACCGCGGATTTTATTCGAGCTTCCAGTACGTAACACTAATTATGGGGCAGCTAACCGCCGCAGGCGTGTTGGTGCTGCTGCAAAAAGTATTTTTAACCGAACAGGAACTACATGCCTGGGGCTGGCGCATCCCTTTCGTTATCGGGGCGATATTGGCCATTACGGTAATGTACCTGCGGCGAAGCCTGCACGAGCCGGAGTCATTTACAAAAAACACGGAGAAAGACCGGGGAACGTTAAAAGCATTGGCGAAACATCCCAAAGCTGTATTTACCGTTATCGGCTTAACGGTTGGCGGCACAGTGGCGTTCTATACGTTCACTACCTACATGCAAAAATTCCTGGTGAACACCGCCGATTTCAACAATGCCGATGCGACAATGATATCAACCCTGACGCTGGTCGTATTCATGCTTCTGCAGCCTGCATTCGGCGCCTTGTCCGATCGTATAGGACGTAAGCCATTGCTCATAAGTTTTGGTATTTTGGGAACGCTGGCTACAGTTCCTATCATGACAGCCCTTGGAAAAACGCACGACGTGTTACCGGCATTTCTATTGATAATGTGTGCGCTGCTGATAACCAGCGCGTACACTTCCATTAATGCGGTGGTAAAAGCCGAACTGTTTCCGGTAGGCGTGCGGGCCCTGGGTGTTGGTCTTCCTTACGCCATAGCGGTATCGGTATTTGGCGGCACAGCCGAAGCGTTGGCCTTATCATTCAAACAGCACCATCACGCGCAATGGTTTTACTGGTACGTAAGTGGTTGTATTGCTTTGTCTATGGTGGCCTACTTCGTTATGCCGGATACCCGGAAGCATTCGAAAATAGAAGATTAGGAAGTAATTGGAATCTCCTTCTCTTTAATTTAGGTTTACCAACAAGAATCGAAATTCACCAATCGTTCCTATGGAACGTGTCTTTAAATGTCCATTTTTTCTACCGACCAGGCCTCCCTACGCGACGAATATATCTTCAATCCTCGTCCCGTAGGGACGTCTCGTCGGTAGGATTATAGAAAAGTGGTTCTACGTTCCATAGGAACGTTTGGTGATATCAGATACCAAGAAACTCCAAAATAGAATATTAAAACCCAGCCCAAACTCCCTCTCCTTTGGAGAGGGCCGGGGTGAGGCAAAACAGCGAATCAATTAAGGAACCTTATAAAACACTCCAAACCCTGGGCTACCCAGCACAAATGTTGAAGTTTTTGGCGAAACGGTATAAGTCAGCAAGCCGGTATCCCAGGCCTTTTCGGTGATGTTGCTGAAATTACTAAAGTTTGCTGTCTGGAATATCCCCAGGCCTGCAAATGAAAAATAATATTGACCGTTCACCTGGCTGATGTCGGTTATATTGGGATAAACCGACCCAAATTGATTTTGACTGAATACCTGGGTCCAGGAACTGCCGCCGTCATTTGACTGCTGAACATAACCCGTTCCGCCTATACTGTTATGCGGACTGCCGATGAACATGTGGTCCTTATCGTCGATATAAAGCGATTCGACACTGGATAAAAGATAATTGCCCATCGAGCCGATATTATCCCATGTGCTGGTATGCAGGGCTAATTTATATACTGTTGCGTCAGACCCAATGATAAACAGGTCGCCATTCCCATTTTCGCAGGGGTAGGTGCATGCACCCATCGGCAAACCGTAATCTTCTTCGTTCCAGTTCTGGCCTTTGTCATCCGACACAAATACACCATAACTGTTGGTATACACCAGGTGCCCGCCGCGGGTATAAGCCAGGTCTGAAAAATTGAGTACGCTTAAAATACCGCCGCTTATATTGGCCCAGGTTTGGCCGTTATCGGACGAGTAGAACACGCCGTCGTTTTGTGTGGCCAGGTAAGTATCACTTCCTGATGTGACGATCTTGCTTACAAAGTAGTTTTTCGAAAACGATTTAAGGGGATGCCAGCTTACAGCGTTGTCATCAGAATAATAAACATAACCAGTCTCGTTTTGCGAGGCCAAAATTCTGCCCGATGCAAGTGCTTTTACATTGTTGATAGGGAAGTTTTGCACGCAGCCGCCTTTATGCCAGCCTTTTTGAGCAGCCACGCCGGTCGCTCCGGCCGAGGTCGAATCTTTTTTATTACGGTTAGCATCCATCAATACGATGTTGGCCGACTGGTCGCCCGTTTCACCGCTCAGGTACCACGCAAACGACGCACGGCCGGCTGCTGTTGTGGTTGCTTCGGTTACAACAATATCCTCGCAGCCCGATCTTTTGAATTGAACGATATATCCTTCAACCGGAGAGCCGTTATCGGTTACTTTAACAACTATCGAATCCTTCAACAAATTGCCCACCGTATCGCGCTGGAAATTACCGCCGGTTACCTGTACATGCAGCCCTTTCGACAGGTCGATGTCAATGGCGCCTTTTGGGTTGTCCTTTTTGCAGCCCAAAGCCAGCAGGATAATAGCCGATACCGCGAAAAAAAGCTTCTTCATTTTCAAATTGTTCACTGAAAGTGCTTTATACGATTGCCTTACAGTTTAAGTTGTAAAAATCGCGCAGGAATTAAGCCGAACGATATAGGAGATATTTTTGTTTTAGCCTGATATTAAGCCAGATATGATGTTGATACTAAGCGCTACAATGGCCGTATTAAATACGAAGGCGATAATGCCATGCAGCCAGGCAAGGCGGCGAATGGGGCGCGAGGATATTTCAACATCCGACACCTGGAAGGTCATGCCGATAACGAACGAGAAATAAACAAAATCCAGGTAATCGGGCTCAGGCTCTTCGGGGAACTGTAATCCGCCTGGTTTGCCGTCATCTGCGTCTGGTGTATAGTAAAGCCGTGCGTACCGCATCGCAAACACAGTATGTACCAGCCACCACGATACCGAGACCGATGCCAGCGTAAGCAGGATATGTTCGGAAACATCAGCCGTGGAATGCTTTTTGGTGGTCATCAGTAACCATAAAATAGCGCCCAGGCTAACGATGGATGCCAAGATCACAAACAAAAAAATAAGCGTGCGGCTTGAATCCTCCAATTTGGCTATTTTATGTATCTCCATTGGGTGCGCCCATAAAATGATGAGCCAGTCGAGTATAATGATGGTTAATGCAACAACTATCCAGATCGTAAGAACCTGTGCGGGCGGCGAGGCGACATGCCCGAAAGCAAAATAAGCGACGACACCGAATAACAAAGCTATCAGTAAGCGATATTTAGCATCCAGCCTGAAGATTAAAGCGCGGTTTGATTTGATTGTTTTAGGCATTTTTTTTTGTCGGAAAGACCGCAAGTCGGAAAGTCCGAAAGACGATCACGCAATTTAATACTTTTTACAAACTTTCGGACTCCCGCCTGCCTGCCGGCAGGTATGCGGACTTTCCGACTTCAGGACTTCTACTCAAAAGTCTCTATCACCCGGCCAACCTGCCCGTCTTCCAGCCTTACTTTTATGCCGCGCGAATGGAAAGCTGAACTGGTTAGCAGATCTTTCACAATTCCCCTTGTCCGCCTGCCGCTTCGCTGATCTTTTTTCAGAATGATGTCAACCTCAAGGCCGGGGTATATGTCGTTTCGGTTTTGACCGTTCATGATTACTTTTTTTTCCTTTGCCTTAGCGTGAATAGTTCATCCGTAGTTAAAAAATTCGTGAAGCCCTTACGTTGTAACCCTTGCACAAGTTTTTTGTCTCCCGACCAAAGCTTACACTTAAATTGTTTTGCGTAAGCTATATAATGAATGTCTTTAGGGTCGACATCCTGAACTAACCTTAGGGCCTCTACCCAATATTTTTCAGTGATTTGCTCTTCCGAAATGAAAGTAATTTGCTTGCAAATTTGATATTCAGCTTCTGTGATTTGTTCTGTACTCATCCCCGAAATCTTTTGCAATCGCTGATATTTATTTCTTATCTCATGCCTTAAGAAATCAGGCGCAATGAAAGTGTAGTATTTAGAAGAATTGACGAGCAAATCCCCAATCTTTCCGTTTGAATTTAGGATGCCGCTGAAAACAATATTAGCGTCAACTAATATTTTCACTTAATAAAACGTGATTTGTTCTTTTCCCACCAGTCAGCATTTACCTCATCAGCAAGCTCGTCAATATCTGATTGCTTTGCTCTTGATTTGGAGGTTACTTCAAGATAATTGGCATAATCGATAAGGCGTTGCAAGCCAAAACTGTCAACCGCAGAAGATATGGTTATCGTAAGTTTGTTGTTGTCAATATTTTTAACCTGCATAATACAAATATAATAAATGTATAACTATTAAGCTAAATGTGATTAATTAAACTAATCTTTCCACTGCTGTTTTCACCTTCTCAAAGTCGAAACTTTGCAGCACCTTACCCATCGCCGCAGCTATTTCAGCATTGTTCAAATTGCCGATGCTGCCTTCGTGGGTATGGTTCGCTTTTTTATCCGGGTTGAAATTGCCTTGTTCGATGTCCGCCCCCACTTTTTTATAAGCATCGCGGAACGGCATGCCCTCCAGCACCAGTTTATTCACTTCATCCACGCTGAACAGGTACGCATATTTAGGGTCGTTTAGTATATCAGCCTTAACCTCAATATGCTGCAACATAAAGGCAGCCATGTTAAGACAATGCTTAAGCTCACCAAAGGCAGGAAACAACAATTCCTTCAGCAACTGCAATTCGCGGTGATAGCCCGAAGGTAAATTGGTGGTCATCATGGCCACGTCATTCGGCAGGGCCTGCAGGCGGTTGCATTTGCCGCGCATAATTTCCCAAACGTCCGGGTTCTTTTTGTGGGGCATAATACTGCTGCCGGTTGTGAGCGTATCGGGATAGCTTACAAAAGCAAAGTTCTGGCTCAAATACATCGCCTGGTCCATGGCCATTTTAGCAAGTGTTGCAGCAATCGATGATAAAGCCTGTGCGATTATCCTTTCGGTTTTTCCACGGCCCATTTGGGCATAAACCACATTATAATTTAAGCTGTCAAAACCCAGTAGACTTGTAGTAAGTGTTCTATTCAGTGGGAACGATGAGCCATAACCAGCGGCAGAACCCAGCGGGTTCTTATTGGTGATTTTATAAGCTGCCAATACGAGTTCCAAATCATCTGCAAGGCTTTCCGCATAAGCTCCAAACCATAAACCGAATGACGAGGGCATGGCAACCTGCAAATGGGTGTAGCCGGGCAACAATACGTCTTTATATTTTTCGCTAAGCTCAATTAGCAAACGGAATAGCTTTTCAGTCTCTCCAACA